>NZ_BPKZ01000001.1 GCF_019656075.1 Leuconostoc palmae
CTTATTTTAACAAGGGAGCCGACTCTGTGGTACGCTTCCCTGTTTAAACTATGGGCGGGGATGACTAACAGCAAATACCACGTGCAGAACCACGTTAAAAGCATTAGGGAGAGACACTATGATTACCATGTCACAGTCGTTTAAAAATTTTTGGAAGAACTATTTTAATTTCACGGGCACTGCAACTCGTGCAGAATATTGGTGGATGGCTCTTTGGTCAATTATTATTAGCATTGTTTGGTTCATCGCAACAATAATAATCACTGTATTTTCTATCGCTAGCCAAGGTCATACAAATATAGAATTCAATACATTTACTGAATTCATCCGCCATATTCCAGTTGTTTTAATAGTATGGTGTTTGCTATCTTTGCTTATATTACTAGCGTTTGTTATCCCGACGTTATCTCTTTCAGTAAGACGTTATCGTGATAGCGGTTTAAACGAAGTATCAGTGTGGATACTATTTGCATTATCATTACTTTCAGGATGGGGTACACCATCAAATGATTCTTCAAATACTTTCTTTTCTATTTCATTTTCAATTATGGGAATCGTATCTATAATTGAACTTATCATCACTGTATTACCAACTAGTCAACTTGCGAACAAAAAAGTTATCGGTAAAAACAAGTAATATCAAAACAGCTAACTACAAGTTGGCTGTTTTTTAATGCGAAAAAATGTAGTATTTGGTGGGACTTTTTACTCATTGAGGAAAAAACTCCAAAAAGTACGCGAAGGTCGTAACACTAAACGTAACCTTTTTTGTAACAAGGTTTGTAACGCCTTGCGTAGTTATTTATAGCAATGGTTACACGCTTATGTATGTAAGTATTTTTTGGTATTTACATGCTAGTAAATGCTAGTATGAATGTTGGAAAATGTTGGAGTTGCATGCTGACATTTGCTAACATTTTTGTAACCTTTAATGCTTGCTTTTGCTTGCATATTTGTACCATTGGATATTGTCAATTCATCCCCATATATAATAAAAAACCACGTTCTAGGTTTAATCTATGTCGTGGTTTTTTATTATTAACTTTTTTTGTGCGTGGCTAACAGTAGATACATAACAGCCAATGTGGTAACTAAAGAAACAAAATATGTAATATCAACATTCCTCTTAACTAAGAGCCATAATATAAATACAGAAACATATAACAAGTAATCCCACCAAGCTAGTTTTACATTGCTATACTTATGATTTTTATAAATCAACAAAGCACCAACTAAAATCAATATTACAACAACTAGCCAATAGATAATATTCAACATCATAATACTTTCTTACTCACAATTTTATTCTTAATACAGTATACATTAAAATTTACCTCTACTGAATGCTGTGAGAGCCATTTTAAGCGTTGTTAATTGTTTTAGTATAAATATACCCGTTTATATATTAAACTCTATACTTAACCCAGCGTGCGTTGAATATCAGCAAATATACTATACAGACGTGTTCGGGTGAGAGTGCTGTTTTGAAGAATATATAAAAACCCACACTTTATATACGGTGTGGGTTTTTGTTTACTTATCTTTTTGTACAATATCTTTTGTTGCTTTAATCTGTTTATCTTTCCATTCAACAACACCTTTGATAACAAGTTTTTCTATCGAGCAAATATAGTGATTAATAAATTCATAGTCCGGTTGCTTGTCAGATTTAACAGGAAGTTTGATAGTAAAGTTTAATGTTTTTGAACTCCGTAGTTTATGACCATAATCATACTTACCAGCTAATGCTTTACCAATCGCGGTTCCAAAATAGAGCATAGTGAATTTTGATAATTCATTCTTTTCATTCCAATAAGCGCCAGTATCATCTCCCATACCATATATGTAGTTTCTATAGAATACCGAACCAAAAATATCAATGGTTAAACTGTTTTTCGGAAAAATCCGTGTATCATTACCAATATTGCCGACAATTCCACTATTAGTTGTACCTGACATGACGAATGGGAGATTGCCAGCAATTTGGTCATCTTTTTTCAGGCGACGACCCTGCACGATATGGTCGAATAAGTCTTTGTAGGCAAAATCGCGAAACTCAATATTGTTATTTCGAAAATCAGCAAGTACTTTTTCTTCCTCAGCATTCAATACATAATCATCTAATCCTGTAGCGACTAAGTAAGCTTCAAGCTCCTTGATGCGTTCAGCTTCAAGCTCCTTGATGTAGGCTTCCATGTAGTCAAAAGCAATCATCCCGTTTGAACTAAATGGTAGATCGATATCCAACTTTTTTAATTTGGCAACTGAAACAGGATTATTATAACCAAAGGGTCCCATTTTTTTATTAATTGCGCTTGCTAAATATAATCCTTGACTATCAGTAATTTGAAAATCACTTTCCAAAACTAATACACCATCAGTAGTCATAAACGTCTCAGGTTGATAGTAAACCCAGCCAGTTTGCCTACCAATAATAATTGATTGCGCTTTAAAGATTCGGTTCTCGCCTAGTTCAAAGTTTCCTGAATAACCGTTATCTACATTTTTTTGAACAATTAGATTTACTCCATTTTTGGATGGGACTAAATCTTTCTGCCGAGATATGTTTCCACGACCAATTTTATTAAATATCTGTTTCAATAGAATCTTCTTAATCTCAATATCAGGATACTTAGCCCTAACTCTTTTCTCAACATCCGAATTAGGGCTACTTAAAAATCCTGATTTTCTCCTTTAAGAATTTGTGACACTTCCCAACTCAAATAGTCACTAACCGTTTTCTTAAAATCTGCTTCTATTGGTGTAGTATCAATCTTCTTGCTGTAATTCCAATCTTTCCCGCTGTTTGGGTCGATAGTGCCTTTGTAATAGTTATCGTTTTCTATAAAGTAATTGGTTTTCTTAGCTTTATCTAAAATAATGTCAATGACTTCTTGATAATGTCCCTTGGCATCATTTGAATTGAACAGGTTATTTTTTGCTTTTTTGCGATTAGTACGTGTATAGCCGTCTTCACGTAGGTCAACAAAATAAACATTGTCATCAGCCTTATGTGGTTTTCCTACTTCAAATAAGTAAATAGATGTTTGTACACTGGCTTTAAATAAATCAATCGGCATTTTTATACTAGCTTTTAATCGATTGTTTTTTAAAATCCGTTTGTTAATTTCTGTGGCTTTACCACTACCTGCACTATCTTGTATAATGACAGCACCATAACCCTTACATTGCTTTTCAAAAGCCTTCTCAACGAATATCATGCCATTACCCTCAGCTGAGTATGGCGGGTTTAATAAGAATACATCAGCAGGGAAAGGGTCCTCATTGTAAGCATATTTACCTTCATAATGAGTCAAAGAGTTGTCATTAACAATATTTGATGAACCATCCCCCATGAGTATCATGTTCAATACGGCTAACATATAAACATTTGATAATAATTCTACACCAAGTAGTTGTTTTGTTTTAATACTTTCAATTTTTTCATATTGCTTGGTTAAATTATTGGCATAATGAGTCTGTGCGTCCTGTATCATCAAGTTCATAGCACTAATTAAAAAGCCTCCTGATCCAAGCGCCCAATCCCACACATAACTATCCTGATTAGTTTGTGTCAATTCTGCCATAAAATTAGTGATATATCTTGGTGTTAATACAACATCATTAGCGCCCCCATCAGGTACATCTACCCAAGCATTCATGACGTTAAATAATTTACCCGTAAAGTCGTTAATACCTGTCACATCATAGATTGGTATTAGTTTTTCATATATTTCTTGATAAATCGTTTTAATAGGTGTTTGCGTTTCTTTAGCTGTTTTATGATTTAAGTTGTTGTCGACAAAATTACTACGTAACACATTCAAAATTTGTCTTTGCTTTGGCTCAGGTAACTGTCTGTTTTTCAAAAAATTCTTAATTTTGTTAATGATTTTTTCGCCATCAGTGTTGCCATCCTCTGCTGAACCTAAAAGGTCTGATGGCTTTAATCTGGAAACTATCCAATCACCTTCAATGTTTTTAACACCGACCGCTGCCATTAATGATCCCGCTACAATGTTAATTCTTTGACTAGGTATGATTTGGTGTTCATCGTGAATTTTTTGGTTTAATTCTTGTAATACAGCCTCAATCTTTGCATCATCACGTATTGCTCTTTGTTCTAATTCTTTAGGGTCTGTTTGAACATCGGCTATTTTGTTAAACAATCGTGTTTTCTGTTGCTCACTGTTTTTTAAAAAATCAAAGTCGGGATAAGTTCCTAAATCAATCGGTAATTCCGAATCACTTTTGTTTAACACATAAGCATGTATTTCATATTGGATTTCTCCACTACTATCCTCACTACCGTTAACCCCTACCGCTATAGCTTCTTGATAGTTGGTATCTTTCACAACGTTCATCGCATAATAAGACGCACCGTTAACAGCATATTTTGGAATAGCTAGTTTAAAATCAAACTCGCCATAATCTGTGCGCAATACAACCAAACCTTGCTTATCAAGTTTTTCAAGTTTACCCTTAGAGCCCTTATATTCAATAAATACCGGAATTGTTTTATCTCCATCAGAAACAATAACAGTATAATCTGGTCTACCACCACCAGTACCACCCGATTTTGAAGGATTGTTTTTAAGTGATTCATCAATAACTTTATCAGCAGTTTCATTCTCGGAAGCAATGATTTGCCAACCTAATTGACGAATTTTATCATCTGCCCATTGCTTAACACTTGTTTCTATACTAGCAACCATAATATTTACCATCCATATTTTTACATAACTTCTTCTATAATCACATATTTTTAGATATAACGGTTATTTTTATAAAAAAATTATGTCTTATTTAATTATTGTATATGTCTTACTTATTTTGCTTATTTTAGCGCTGTGACAGCCGTTTTAAGCGTTATTAATTGTTTTAGTATAAATGTACCCGTCTATATATTAAACTCTATATTTAACCTAGCGTGCGTTGAATATCAGCAAATATACCATACAGACGTGTTCGGGGATGAAACTTATTAAATGTATTACGATTCAATATGAACAACCGTAGTTTTACCTACACTGCTCGCTGTCAATCTGATTGACCTCGCTATCAATTATATTGATAACGGATTTCGTTATCGTTTCAAACGATAGCGAGTAGTTTGCTAATCAGGTTAGCTAAATACAAAATACCCCCGCCCTTGTTCGTCAAATTAAAGAGCGCTCACATATCGTCGTCTCATAAAAATGTTGAATTTTGAAAACTTTTTTATAGGGGGGCTATGCCACAAACGTTGATATAATAGCGTTTATAAAATCTACTATGAAATACAGAAATGCCTTTATATCAACGTTTACAGCTTACTTATTTCTAAAACGGGCACAGTTTGACACTACAGCCACAAGGGTTTAAGACACTTTACACGCAAACTACCGTAAAAAGTACCCCTTATTCCTACCCTACTTTTACAACTATGTGCGTCATCCTCTAAACAAAAAGTTATATCAAAATCAATAATTTAGTGGTATGTTTGTGCTACCCTTAAACGCCTATTTTTGATTAGAAATACAGTTATATCAACATTCTATATTCAAAAAATGACCCTATAAAAAGTTTTGATTTCTGCATTCGTAAGACTTCAGGACGCCACCTTGTGACGCTCCCTCCCACAGCATAGGGGCGGGGGGGTTTTTATTGTAAACAAAAAAGCACTACGCTTGTAATGCTTACTGTGTAGCTATAACATTGCGTGATAGCGATTTCCTTGTCGTTCACGACGATCACGAACTATGCTATGCGTATAAACGTTGTTTTGGGCGTTCTATCTTGCTGACTAATGCGTTTAATTCTTTGTTTAAAGCCATAACCAGTCGGTGCTACAACATTGTAAAACTCTATAAACGGCTTATTATCTCTATACTTAGCTACATACATATTCTTTAACTCTGGCGTTAGTTATTTACAGAACTCATCCAGTACTCGCTTAATCTCTTGAACAAATACCATGTTCTCATGTCTATATTTATTGGCACGCTCTGAGTCCTGTTCTATTAACTCACATTCTAAATCTGTCATCCCCCTAAAATAGCTTTTTAATATTTCACGATTAGTCCATGTGGTCGCCATATACGCTCCTATTTATCTTTTATGTATATATGCAATTATAACAACTATTTATGCGTATATTAACTGTTAATATGCAATTAATACAGAGATATGACTTTATGTACTGTTTTTGTACCTTTTCTCCAAATAAAAAACGGCTTAAATGCCGTTACACTGCCTACTTGCCTATTTAAAATGTTTCCCTAAAAGTTTCCCATTTTGTGTGAAATGCTATGAAATACAGTGCAACGTTTTTCATAAGAAAAGGCGCTACATCAAGGCTTTTAAGACCTTATGCAACACCTTGAAATACTTAATAGCGCTAGAGGGAGTCGAACCCTCGATTTCGGCCTGAGAAGCCGACGTCTTAACCACTTGACCATAGCGCCATAACAAGATATAAGTATACAGAAAAAAATACTTTTCGTCAACAAATAAAATAATAAGTAATCTATTTAATATTAGTAAAACGACCAACATCAATCATATAATGTTGGTCGTTTTATTAAAAAACTGTAGTGGTTTAATGTAAAATCTGTTCTACTTCTACCTTAATTTCATCCCCACTCATTGTTTTAAAGGCATTCATGTGCTTCAAAGTTGATAAGGTATCCTTATGGCTTTCATTCATATAATGATTCCATAAGACATCACGTAATGGGGTTTTGTCCTCACTCCAATCAAACACTTCATTCATCGGAAGATCTAACATTTGATATTTTTCATCTGCCATTTTTGTGGCCCCCTTTTTTCTTACACCTCTGTTATAGTTCTTTTCGTTAAAAATTACAATCATCAATGAGATTAAAGTGGTAATTTTACTTTTATTGTACAGCCTGCTATACTTAATTTTGTAAAGTAAACTATACTTTATGATGATAAAATCGAGGTATATTTATGAAAACGCGGATTCAAGAACTTCGAAAAGCGCGTCACATGACTCAGGCTGATTTAGCTAAAGCATTAAAAGTCACCAGGCAAACAATTATTTCTTTAGAAAAAGAAAAATATAATGCTTCATTATTTTTAGCTTATGACATTGCACATTTTTTTGGTTTGTCAATTGAAGAAGTTTTTATTTTTGATAAAGGAGTAATACATGAGACAAAAAATCCTCACCAAGATTACACCGAAAATGCCTGATTAGCCTTATCAAGAAATAATTCTTGAGATATTATTTATCGTATGCGATATTTTAATGATTATTAGTAAAAATATCATGACGCATTACTTTGTTGGTTCTAATTTAATCTTTCTATCCAATACATTAAGAGCCACTCTGCGCTTGTTACTCAAAAAATTACTATAAGGAGACTAAAATGATTCAACTCACTAACCTTAACAAAACATTTGGTGATAAAATTGCCGTTAACAATTTAAATATGACATTAGAACCAGGTAAAGTCATGGGGTTAATTGGCCAAAATGGCGCTGGTAAAACCACAACTTTTCGGATGATTTTAAACTTTATTGCACCAACATCTGGATCTATTACATGGAATGGTCATCCCATTACACAAAACGACAAACAAAAGATTGGTTTTTTACCAGAAGAACGTGGTCTCTATCAAAAATTAACCATTGAAGAACAAATTTTATATTTTGCTGAATTGCATGGTATGTCTCGTAGCAACGCTAAAAGTGCTTTGACTGATTGGTTAAAGAGACTAGATGTTGTGGGTAAAGCTACAGATAAAGTGCAATCTTTATCCAAGGGTAATGCTCAAAAAGTTCAAATGATTGCATCACTGATTTTTAATCCCGAATTTATTATTCTAGACGAACCTTTTTCTGGTTTGGATCCAGTGAATACCAGTGTGATAATGTCAGAAATTACGCGTATGCGTGATCAAGGTGCAATGATTATTTTCTCAAGTCACGATATGAATAATGTCACTAAGATTTCTGATAATTTGACAATGCTAAAACAAGGTCAGGTTGTACTACAAGGTGGGGTTCAAGAAATCAGAGAGCAATTTGGTCGCACAAAAGTCTACGTTGAAGGTCCCTTCTCGTTGAATGAGTTAGCACATTTAGAGGGCGTACTCAATGTGAATGTCCAAGGTGCTGGATTTAATTTAACAATAGCAGATGACAAAACTGGTCATGCAATATTCAAATACGTGACACGAAATGGCTACATTCCTGCTTTTTCACAGCAACCACCCACACTCGATGATATTTTCCGACAGGAGGTCGCCCATAATGTCTAAACAACTCATAATTGTCATCAAACAAACTTATCGCTCACATTTTAAATCACGAGGCTATTGGTTACTCGTTTTATCCCCACTCATTATCTCTATGGTCATTGGTTCTGTGACTTATGGTATCTCAAAAATGCAAGGCAATACAACACCAACAATAGCCATCGTTGGTGACCCATCTGTTCGTACTATTTTAAAACAGCAAGAAAAAGCATTAGATCTACATGTTTCTAAAATAACAGAAGCAAAAGAAGCAAATCAAAAACTGTCAAATCATGACTTAGATGGTGTTTTATTAATTCAAAACAATTCATCAACGTTGACAACTCAACCTAAAAGCAACACGATAAATAAAACAGCACTTTCGGCTATTTTAGGTGATTTATATCGAAGTCAAAAGGCTAGTGGCTATGGTTTAACTGCTGAACAAACTCAGACACTCATCAAGCCTTATAATTTAAAAACAGTGGTTAAACAATCAGCAAATAAATCGACAGATGGTGATAATTCAAGTATGTCCAATTATGGTATTGCTGTAGCCATTGGTGTGATTACAACGATGATTGTGATGTGGTATGCTTCAATGATTGCAACTGAAATCGCTAACGAAAAATCTTCCCGTATCATGGAAACATTAT
The DNA here is from genome assembly GCF_019656075.1 of Leuconostoc palmae. Taxonomy (GTDB): domain Bacteria; phylum Bacillota; class Bacilli; order Lactobacillales; family Lactobacillaceae; genus Leuconostoc; species Leuconostoc palmae. The sequence continues at coordinate 8,903 of NZ_BPKZ01000001.1, forward strand.
TGGCTGCTACCTCATCAAATATTCAATATTTTGGAAAAATAATTGGTATTTTTGCACTAACTCTGACACACATTGGTTTATACGTTGTTGTTGCAAGCATCACTTATTTTAGTTTTAAAACCAATGCTATTGTGATTAGTTTATCTAAAAATTTCTCAGGTTTAACTTTAAGTTTCAGTATTTATGCAGTTAGTTTTATATTAATTGCAGTAGCTTTGTATCTCGTTTTGACAGCACTCATTGCATCATTAATTAATGATAATTCTCAAGTACAACAAGCTGTACAACCAATTACATTTCTTGCTATGGTAGGCTACTTATTTAGTTTTATTATGACTAGCATGCCTAATAACTTAGCAATTAAGATGTTAAGCTATGTGCCATTCATTTCACAGAGTATGATGCCGGTACGACTTGTTACAAAAGTTGAAACATGGCCATCAGCCATCATTTCACTATTAATTTCAGTATTTACCTTAATTTTACTAGCTTGGTTTGGTAAAAGGATATATGCCAAAAATGTTTTGTCATACAGTGATGATAAAATTCTATCTCAGTTTGTTAAAAATATTAAAAACAAGAACTAATTCATAAAGGTCCCTATAATTATGACAGATACACCGCTTTTCTTAACTAACTCAAAATGGTATCACTACGAAGAAAGACAAAACAAAGATGGTGTTTATTTTCAGAGATTTGAACTGACTAATAAAGCGCCGAAAGCTGCAATTGATAGTTTTAAAACAACGATGATTATGATTGGCCCCGATTGCAAAATAGACCCAAATAACTTAAACCGCTTTCAACAAGCATTAGGGTTTGCTGCACGACAACATTTTTTCAGTGAACAACATGGATTAAGCAATAATGATTTATCAAAAGAACTGGTATTTATCAGTTATGCCATTCGTTCTTATCAACTGTTAGATGATAATTTGTCAGCACCTAACACATTAATTTTCAAAAAACGCATTGCTACCTTATATCGTAAATTTTTAAAAGAACATAAAACACGTATAAACGATGAAGCACTTAATCAATGGATTGTTGAACAAGATAACAAAATATCATAAAAAAAACGATGAATTTATCATCGTTTTTTTATTCATACCAACTATTTGCTAACTTCTGATGTGACTTTAACCAGTCGTTAGCAGCATCTTCAGGTGACTTACCATTTTGAATAGCAAACATAACACTTTCCATGTCATCTTTGCTCCAATGGAAGTTTGCCAAAATCTTTGAAAGCTTTGGATCATCTGATTTCAAACCTTTTCGAGCAAAAGTTTTTATATTTTCACCTTTACCCATTGTCTGTTTTGGATCTTCAAGATACTTTAAATGATACTTACTAAACATCCAATGTGGTGACCAACCTGTGACAATAATATCCTTTTTAGCTTTATAAGCCTTGTCTAAAGCAATAGCCATTGCTCCTGATGATGAGTCTTGCAACTGCCACCCATCTAAATTAGCATAACTAGCTAGCGTCTTCTTTGCTGAAGCCATCTCTCCAGCACCAGGCTCGATACCTGTCACTGTTTTATCTGCTTCATTTGTTAAATCAGCAATTGAATTGACTTTCATATAATCTGGGACAACCAGTCCTGTCTTTGCACCAGTTAAATTTGTACCTAAAATATCTACATCATTTTTAAACTTGTCATATAACACTTTGTGAGTATAGGGTAACCAAGCACTAACCGAAGCATCTACTTGTCCCTTAGCAATAGATTGCCACAAAACAGCAACATCAAGTGGGGTCATAGTAACATTGTATCCATGCTGTTTTAAAGATTGTGCTAGAACGTTTGTTGAGGCAACTTCAGAATCCCATTCAACATACCCTAAATTTATACGTTGCCCTGAGTCTTTTTTAGTCGTAACAGCATTGACGATACCACCACCAATCATAACAATCACTGTCGCCATAATGGTCCAACGTTTCCAAGGTTTCGTTTTTGTTTTCTGTCCTGGCTTAGTATTTAACTTTTGCGTAAAACGATCAATAATAATCGCTAAAATGACTAATCCTAATCCGTTAACAAAACCTGAACCAATATTAGCGTGTTGCACGGCTGAAAGTACACCACGTCCAAGTCCCGGTGCGCCAATCATCGATGCAGTTACGACCATTGATAATGCCAACATTATGGTTTGGTTAGCACCAGCCAAAATAGTATTTCTAGCATTAGGCAGTTCCAGTTTGATTAATTTTTGCCAGGTTGTTGACCCAAATGAGTCTGCAGCCTCAACTAGCGCTACAGGTACTTGACGAATACCCAAATCTGTCATGCGTACCATAGGCGGTAAAGCAAATATAATTGAGGCAAATACCCCTGGTACCACACCGATACCAAAGAATGCAACTGCCGGAATTAAATAAACGAATCCAGGCATGGTTTGCATAAAGTCCAAAATGGGTTTAACTACCGCAGCTGTTTTGGGTGACTTAGCAGTGATAATCCCTAAAGGTATACCGATAATTAATGAGATAACTGACGCCATGATAACTAATGTCAGTGTATTCATCAAATCATCCCATAAATTTTGGTTAGCAATTAAAACCAGTCCAATGAACGTAAATATTGGGAAACCATACTTTTTAGGGGTTGTTAACACAGCAATCAACGTGATACCCAAAATCATTAAAGGCATTGGAATAGCAACTAACCCATTTGTTATCCCGTCCATTACTGACTGCCCAATATGTTGAATTAAACTAAATAGTCCAGACAAGTTGTTTGTGAGCCAATTAACTACCTTTGTTACAATATCTTCTAATGGTAATTTGGGTATATTAAGCATTTTCAACCTCTCCTTCCGTATCTGCCAATGCCTCAATTACTGCACCACGAATAATAACACCTCGAACACGATTGTTATTATCAGTCACAGCAACTGGTGTTTGAGAATCATAAATAATTGGCATAATATCAGCAATTAGTGTATCTAGTGACACAGTTGGCATTTCTGCTACAACATCAGACAAAGGCTTATGTTCACGTCGTGCAGTAACAGCAGCATCAGATGATAAATAGCCTAAAAGTTGACGACTACGGTCAACTGCCACTAAACCAGAAACCTCTTCATCAGACATCTTGCGCAAAGCAACTGTTGGACCGTCTGCAGATACATTAGTTGTTAATGCGGGAATCATAATACTTTCGGCAGTCAACACTTTCGTACGATCAACACCACCGATAAATGTTTCAACATAGTCATTTGCTGGATTGGTTAAAATTTCTTCACCAGTCCCAACCTGTTGAAGTTGACCATCTTTCATGATTGCAATATGATCACCTATATGTAACGCTTCATTTAAATCATGAGTAATAAATATAATTGTTTTTTTAACATTAGCCTGCAGTTCTAGTAATTCTTCTTGCATTTCACCACGAACTAACGGATCTAGTGCAGAAAACGCTTCATCCATCAATAAAATATCAGGATCATTAGTTAATGCACGAGCTAATCCTACACGTTGTTGCATACCACCAGATAATTGACTTGGATATTGATCTTTGAAACTTAGAAGCTTTGCATTATCTAATGCTTTTTCAGCACGTTTACGACGTTCAGCCTTATCAACACCTTGTATTTCTAGACCATACTCCGTATTTTCTAACAATGTTCTATGTGGAAAAAGTCCAAAATTTTGAAATACCATGCTCATTTTTTTACGTCGAATATCCAGCATTTGTTTTTTTGTCAAATGTGTAATTTCTTCACCGTCGATAAACAATTGACCATCAGTCGGTTCAATTAAACGATTTAATAATCTAATAAGTGTTGATTTTCCGGAACCTGATAGACCCATAATAACGAAGATTTCGCCTTCATCAATAGTCATATTAATGTCATAGACACCTACAGTACTTCCAGTTTTTTCAACAATTTCATTTTTACTTTTGTTTTGTTTCACCATTTTTAGCGCTGTTTTAGGGCGCTTTCCAAATATTTTTGTGAGATGCTTAATCTCTACCTTAGCCATGAAATCCTCCACTTCGTTTAAAATAGGTTATAAAATAGACTAAACTTGAATTATTCCCTACTTCCCATTGACTCTGTTTACGATTTATTTTATACTTCAAAGTGACCACTTGTTATAAAAAACAAATTGCCTCTTAAGTGGTGTCTTATATTTTTTCACAAGTTGTCACTTTTGTCAAATCGTCATATTGATGGAGAAAATTTATGAAGACAATTAGAGAACCGCGATATCGAAAAATTGCTTACGATATCGCTCAAAAAATTGCTGATAATGATTATGCTGTGGGTACCAAACTCCATGCAAGATCAACGTTATCAGTTGCTTTTGGAGTTTCATCAGAAACTGCAAGAAAGGCTGTAAGTTTACTGGCTGACTTAGAAATCGTAAAACTAGTGCATGGTAGTGGTGTCGAGGTATTGTCACGAGAAAAAGCCAAAAACTTTTTAAGCCAATCAGAAAAAAGTTCTAACATTAAAACTATCCATGCCCAAATAAACGACACGCTACAGCATCAAAAAGAAGATATGAAAACATTAGAAAATGCATTATCTTTATTATTTGATCAGACCCAAAGAATTCAAACGCACAGCCCACTAAGTCCATATGAACTTCAATTGACAAAAGAAAGCGACAAATTTGGACAATCTATAGGTAACTTAAACTTGTGGCAGTCAACTGGTGGCACGATTGTTGCCATCTTACATAATGAAGAACTCGTTGTTTCACCAGGCCCCTACGCGGTGATTGAGCAAGGCGATACCTTATACTTTGTTGGTAACGAAACAGTTGTTCAAATGATCGAAAATTTTTTTTACGAAACTTAAAGCTGATTACAAAAGTAGTCAGTTTTTTTTATTGACAAGTTTCTCAAAGGATCGTAAACTTATTCAAGTAAAAAAGTTTACAAAAGGAAGAATTATGAAAACTCAAAAATTAACTGTCTCTGTTGCGGTAATTGCTATCATCATCGTTATGGCATATATACCATCTATTCCAGTGGGTATTGTCCCTATTGTCGTTCAAAATATGGGAATAATGTTAGCCGGTGCGCTATTAGGTGGTCGTAATGGCTTTGTAGCTATTGTCGTCTGGTTATTAATGGCGGCAGTCGGTCTACCAGTTTTGGTCGGTGGCGCTGGTGGTTTTGCACACTTTTTCGGTGCGACTGCCGGTTATCTATGGTCATATCCATTCGCAGCCTTATTTATCGGTCTAACAGTTCAATATCTTGATCGTAATCATTATCTTAATTTCGTCACACTATTGTTAACAATTATTCTTTTCGGTGTGATATTGATTGATGTTTCTGGCGCCTTTGGTTTGCATATTGTTACCCACATGCCTTTATCAAAAGCATTACTCATGCAATTAACTTTTATCCCTGGTGATATTGTTAAGACAATCTTAGCAACTATTATTACATTGGCACTACGCAAGCGTTTTAGTATTGTTCACAATGCCTAAAATTAATGGTATTAATGTAGATGATTTTGGTCGATGCTCTCACTGGCATCAAGAGTTTGATGTTATTGCTAATAAATGTAATCAGTGCCAACATTATTTTGCTTGCTATCTATGTCATAACAGTACATGTGATCATGAATTTGTACCTGCACCTCACTCAAATATTAGTGTCATGTGTGGTGTATGTCACTTAGAGATGTCCGGTAGCACTTACCAAACACTATCACAATGCCCTAATTGTCAACATGCATTTAATCCGCGGTGTCATTTACATCAAGATATCTATTTCTGCTAAAATAAAAGCATGACAACAACAGCAGAAAAACTTCTAAATATTTTTATTTCCAATGAAAATCAGTGGGTGTCAGGTGAATCTTTAGCTCACGAATTGTCTGTCACACGAGCAGCTGTTTGGAAAGCCATTAATAAATTAAGCGATCTTGGTTTTAAAATAGAAAGTCAACGTGGTCTTGGTTATCGTTACACCGCAAATGAAAAAATGAGTGTTAAAGGTATCCAGCATTTATTAACATCCCCTTTATCTATTCGTGTTTTTGACACACTAGAATCAACTAATAAACAAGGTAAAATAGGATTAGTATCTGGTGATATTACTGAGCCAACAGTCATTATTTCAAATATTCAGACACATGGGGTGGGTCACTTAGGTCGTACATTCTTTTCTCCAAGCCAAACTGGTTTATACATGAGCATCGCACTGCCAGTTAGTGTTCAAACCCAAGTAATGCCGAATTTACTGACACTTGGTACAGCTATTTCGGTTGCTAAAAGCATCCATAATTTATTTGGTAAAACAATTCAATTTAAATGGATGAATAACTTATGTTTAGAAAACAAAAAAATTGGTGGTATTTTAACTGAAGGTATGATTAGTTTTGAAACAAATACTTATTCTGGTATTGTGGTCGGCATAGGTTTAAATTTAGTCCCAACTCATGAAATATCGTCAACAAAAATTAACGCCATTACGGATAAACTCACAATATCTCGTAATCAGATTGCTGCTACTATCATCCAAGATTTTTTCGATATGTATAATGATTATAAGACAGGCTACTTTTTAACGGATTATCGGCAAAAACTGATTGGCTTAGGTCAGTTCGTTTCTATTCAAACACCAACTGGTGAAATTAGTGGTACACTTTCAACAGTCACTAATGAAGGTACCCTTATATTAGAAACAAAAGATGGCACAATCACCTTTAATAACGGCGAAATGCTTTAAAAAAAACTCAGATGAATTCATCTGAGTTTTTTTAATAGTTTTCAGCTAAAGTTACTGTGTTTTCTAGTAATGTTGCAATTGTCATTGGCCCAACACCACCAGGAACCGGTGTAATGAAGCTCGCAATCTCTTGTACTGATTCAAAATCAACATCACCAACTGCTTTTCCATCAACATAATTCATACCAACATCAACAACGACAGCACCTTGCTTAAGATCTGAACCTTGAATAAAGTTTGGAATACCAACACCGACAACGACAATGTCAGCATTTTTAAGATATGCTTTTAAATTTTCTGCCGGTGTATATCGGTGTGCTAAAGTTACTGTTGCATCTGCGTTGTTTAATAGCGCAAACATTGGACGTCCAAATAGTTGAGAGCGCCCAACAACTACAGCTTGTTTCCCATAAGTTTCAATATTGTAATGTTTTAACAACGTCATCACGCCTTGTGGTGTTGCAGCTACTGTATACTCTTCTAATGCATCTGCAAAAAGCATCCCTTGTACTGTAGCGCCTAAACCATCTGCGTCTTTATGTGGTGCGACTGCAGAAAAAATTTGACGTTCTTTAACACCTTTTGCCAAGGGGCTTTGAACTAAAATGCCAGTAATCGACTCATCATTATTTAATTCTTCTACTATTTTGAGGACGCTCTCTGTTGTTGCGTTTTTATCCGTTGGGATGTCTTTTGTCTGAATACCTAATGCAGCAGCCTTTTTGGACTTCATACCCACATATAAACGACTACCATCATTTTCTGGATCATAAATGACAGCTAATGTCACCGGTTTCTCTAATTTCGCCACGCGTTCAGCAGTTTTTTCATTAGTTAGTTTAGCAACTGCTGCACCATCAAGTAATTCAGTCATCAAAAGCTCCTTGTGTGTTCATAGTTATGTGTCTGTGTTATATTTTTCTTAGTAATAATTTTATTGGAGTCTAAATATGTCAGAAAACCGTATCAGTTGGGATCAATATTTTATCGCTCAAGCTGCTATCCTATCAACCCGTTCAACATGCACACGTTTACATGTGGGGGCAATTATTGTGCAAAATAATCGCATCATTGCTAGCGGATATAATGGGTCCGTTTCAGGCACCCCTCATTGTACCGAAGTTGGTGACTTAATTGTCGATGGTCACTGTGTACGTGCTGTACATGCTGAACAAAATGCTCTTATGCAAGCTGCCCAAATGGGTATTCGTGTTGATGGATCAGAGGTTTATGTTACGGACGTACCATGTGTCCATTGCACCAAGCTGCTATTACAAGCTGGCATTAAGAAAATTAATTTCATGCGTAACTATCGCAATGATCCATTTGCCATGGCATTGCTTGAAGAAAAACAAGTTTTACTTCAACAAGTCCCATTTTTAGCTGAAACTGCACAACAAATTAACTGGCAACAATTTATAACAACTTAATAATATCAAAGAAAAACAAAATAAAAATAGTTCAATAACGAATTATTTTTATTTTATCACATTTAAATTGCTTGTAAAACGAATATTTTAGCAATTTATTATTATGTTACAATTGAATAGAACAAATTACTCTGCAATAAGTTTTTGTATTGCCATTTATTGCAAAATATAGAAGGGATTTGTGTGAATAAATATCACACAGTATAGTTATGTCAAAAAGTGAACAACAATATCTTGATTTAGCACAAAATATCTTAACTAATGGTAGTCTCAAAGGAGATCGTACTGGTACTGGGACACACTCTATTTTTGGTACGCAAATGCGTTTTGATCTAACGGAAGGATTTCCTTTATTAACCACCAAGAAAGTATTTTTTGGCTTAATTAAGTCTGAGCTACTTTGGTTTTTACGTGGTGATAACAATATTAGATTCTTACTTCAACATAATAACCATATTTGGGATGAATGGGCTTTTAAAAGCTGGGTTGAATCTGATGAATATGATGGACCCGACATGACTAATTTTGGTCTACGTGCTTTAGAAGATGCTGAATTTTCAAAAATATATCAAGAACAAAAAAACATCTTTGTTGATAAAATTTTAAATGATGATATATTCATGGAAAAGTTTGGTTATGTGGGTGATGTTTATGGTAAGCTTTGGCGTCATTGGCAATCGGATGATGGTCAAGAAGTTGACCAAGTCGCTCGATTGATTGCGCAAATTAAAGAAAATCCTAACTCTCGACGCTTAATTCTAACAGCTTGGGATGCCAAAAAGACCCCACAAGCCCCTCTTCCATCTTGCCATGTGCTTAGTCAATTTTATGTTTCAGATGGTAAATTAAGCTTACAACTATATCAAAGATCTGGCGATTTCTTCTTAGGTGTACCCTTTAATATTGCTTCTTATTCTTTGCTTTTACACATGGTTGCTGCACAAACAGGTTATGAAGTAGGTGACTTTGTTCATACAATTGGTGATACACATATTTATAACAATCATATCGACCAAATATCTGAACAAATTTCTCGACCAATGCATGCCCTGCCTAAATTATGGCTAAATCCTGAGGTAAAATCATTGTTTGATTATACAATGGATGATATCAAAGTAATCGGTTATGATAGTGAACCAGCTATTAAAGCCCCTGTTGCAGTTTAAAACGAAATTTACGGATGAAAGGAATTTAAATGAAAATTAGACCACTTGAAAAAAGAGATTTACCCTATATTTACCAACAGGAGAATTCTCGTAAAGTAATGGCGCTTTGGTTTCAAGAGGCTTACACTTCTTTTGATGAGCTGCAATTACTCTATGAACGTCACGTACTTGATCAAACTGAACGTCGCTTCGTTGTTGAAGATGATGAGCAATTTATTGGTGTTGTTGAGTTGATGTATATTGATGTCTTACATCGTCACACGGAAATTCAGGTTATTATTCATCCAGACCATCAAGGGCGTGGTTATGCACAATCAGCAATCAAGGCGGGTATTGAATATGCTTTCAAAGTATTGAATATGCACAAAGTATACTTGTATGTCGATGTTGATAATGCAGCAGCTATTCATATTTACAAAAAAGTCGGATTTACAGAAGAAGGCATTTTACGTGGACATTTCTTTGCTGAAGGTAAATATCATGATAGTATGATGATGGGGATTTTAGCTAGTGAATTCATTCAATAAAAAAGGTTGGCACAAATAAATGTGCCAACCTTTTTTAATCTAGCAAATCCATGTCCAAATCACGTAAACTCGTTAATTTAGGTTGGTGTAAACCTGCAGCGTACTCAATGTCGGGATTAAAGAAAATACCACGCCAAATGCCACGCACAATCATACCAAGCTTCTTAGCTCTAAATGGAATATTTCGTTTTAACAACGTACGACGCCAATCATAGATAAATGCATTAATAATAACTTTAATCATTTCTTTAGTTGAAATACGTCGTGCCGTTAAGACACGATTGCGATATTCATAATCATATCGCCAAAGACGCGTTGCATCTTTTTCAGCTAAAATGTCCCCAGGCTTAGTGTTTTCTTTTGACTTGTGAACAGCAATCGAATCAATGACCATATAACCACGCTTAATGTCAGCGATACGGTTTGTATATTCCATGTCATCTCCCCAAATAAAGTATTCTTTTTGGGGCAATCCAACCATAGCAACCATTTCACGAGCAAACATAACAGATACAAATGTCGAATTAACAACCTCTATCCCGAGAATTTCAGAATTTGCGAGATAGCGCTGCCACGTAAATGCTCTAGGGGCTGTGACATTCATCCAAGACGGATTTCCTGTAACAGATCCCCATCTTACTTGTGAATTAACAAATCCAGCATCAGGATGTAACTCAGAAAAATCCACCAAATGTTCTAGGGCATCTTTCTCTGGAATTGTATCATCATCCATTAGCCAAACATAATCATCTTGTAACTGTTCACCAAATAAACGAACTGCTTGGTTAAATCCACCAGCACCACCTAAATTTTCACTGGCATGATACGCAATAACACGCTCATCAGTCAAACTATCCAAATATTCTTTCGTTCCGTCATCTGATAAGTTGTTAACCACAATGACGTGCGATAAATATTTAGTTTGCGCCAACACAGCAGCGAGAGATTCTTTCAATAGTGGCAATCGATTGTAAGTTACAATCGCAGCAGCTACAGTTTTTTCAGTCATATTTTTCTTTCCTTAATAGCGTTTCAATAAGGTAATTATACCTTAATATACAATATTGGTAACTAGATAATTATGTTTTATTTTCACCAAAAATATTTTAAAAACTTACAGTACTTATAATTTTGAATTGAATATAAAACATTAAAAATTATGATAAGCAATAATAATACCATGCTATATTTCGTCCAGTTTGATATTTTTAGTACTGAATTATTTCGCAATATAGTAGTTAAAACAATTATTCCAAATTGTCCCATATAAATAAAACTTGATATGTTTCGTAAATACTTACTATTAGGTATCAAAATTTTTTTACTAACTTTATTAATTGACACTAATAATGCTACAACGGCTAACATATCTGAAAATAATAAATTTTCCAAAGAATTACTATTCCCTTTAAGTTGCCAAAAATGAAATTCACTAACTACTAACATTATAGAAAGTAATGCAGCAACTATTAAAATACGAAATGGTATTTTTTGTAAAGAATTTTCAAATTTTTCAATTATTTTTCCAAAAATTATAAATGGCACTGCAATAAGAAAAGATTCAGCAGGCATAAAATTGTTGAAATGATGTAACAATTTTTCAATTAATAAAAAGTGTTTTCCATAAAGCAACACAATTAAGAGCAAAGTTAACCATACTATCCCAATAGCAAACTGAATAACCCAATTAATTTTTCTAAAGATAATAAAAACAAAAATTACACCAATAATAGTAGCCGAAATATACCAAGAGCCTAAAAAAGTGCTGCCGTAAAAAAAGTTAAGAAAATATTTTTTCAGTACTTCTGCAAATAAGTTTGAAACAGAGGAATATTGTATCGATATTTTTCCTTGCCAATTTAGAGGAATTAACCATAAATAAATTAACCACCAAGCAAAATAAAATTTTAAAAGCCTTAATATATATTTAAAAAGGTAGTGTTTCTGATTTTCCCAATTTCCAATACTTGTTAATTTTTTTTGTACTAAAAAACCAGTGGATAACAAGAACAAAGGAACGGCAAATCTTCCTATTGATGAAAATAACACTATGTTACTATTATAGTCTGGTAATGGCCAAGAATGTATTCCTACCACAAAAATAGCCGCTACTACTTTAAATACATCTAATACATCATATTTTTCTTGCATTGCACATTATTCTCTTTTTTCTCAAACAAAAATACAAAATAATTATCATAATAGTTAAATATGGTACTACTCTTGATAAATTAAGCCAATTTGGTTCCTCAAAGTTAATCACAGCTATATTTTGACCTTTTTGACCTTTCAAATTAAGCAAGCCGTTTTTGTCTACGCTAATTTTTACTTTTTCACCATTTAATCTTACTTTTGTCTGCTTGTATCCCGCAACAGGTAACTGGACATCGCTTTCACTTTTTTGTTGCCATGAGACTTTCAGGTTTCCAGATTTTAATACTTCTTTTTGAAAACCTTTAGCCAGCACTATGTTATTAATAACTGATGTATATTGCCTTCCAGAAAAAATAACAGATCCAGATCCTTGTAAATAATCCGGTGCAATAAAGTCAACAACAGATATACTTTTATCAAAATTTTGATTTCTATAACCTAAAATTTTCCCAGCAACATGTGAATTATCTTTTAATCCAACAGTTAATTTGGATGCTAGAATATCTGAATTTTTTGAATAATTATTATTTATTTCTTGATTAGTCTTGAAAAAAGAGATTATAGACGGACCAGATATGATAATCAAAGCCACTGATATAGCAAATATAGATTTAAATTGTATTTTGTTATGTTCAAAAAATTTACGCATATTACTGATTACAAATATTGAAAGTAGATAAATACTTGGCATTGTAAAGCGCATGGGAAATTGAGCTATTTTAAAGAAACTGATATTATTCCAAAAAATTGCAATTATTGGTGGACATGATGCTATAAAAGCAAACCCCATACCTAATAATACTAGACTCCATTCATAAATTACTAATCTTTTAAATTCAGATATAATAAAAAATAGTGACATAATGATAAGCCAAAATGTTAATCCTTCTGATAACTTGGTAGATAAATTACTTGGATTATTATTAACAAAAGGAGAAAAAATAGATTGAGTTTTGGTAATGTAAAAATAGTTAATCCAGTAATTAAACGTTAAACTACAACAAATAATAGCTGATAAAACCGTTTTTTTGAAAATTAACCATCTGTCATTACGAGATATCATCGCTACACTGAAGAAAACTGCGATAATTAGTACAGCAAAAACAAATGATAATGTATGGCATTCCAAAATAAGTGACATAACTATGCCTAATCTTAAAAGGCGTACTGGGTTAGTATTATTGGATATCATTTGTATACTTGCATCAATAACAAATGGCAACAGCATCATTCCCCATGGCATACCTCCAGAACTTCGATACCAATAAGCTAACGACCAATAAGTTGTTAAAGAAATCATTATAGAAAATGATAGACTTAAGAGTCGTTGTTTAGAATATTTATTAAATAACCAATAACTAAAACTCAAAGTTCCTATAGTTAAAATGAAATTTGATATCAGCTGAAATTTAAACCATGATTTTGTTAACAATAAAATCAATCCAAAACAATATCCCAATCCTGGACCATAAAACTCGTTAATAATTCTCCCTGATTGGTTAAAACCGTAAAGTGACATATCCAAATTATTAAAATTAACATATTTCAATCGATTCATAGCTTCAAACGCCCTATTGAAATGAAACGACGTATCGGCACCTATATACATACCTCTGTATTTTAATTGTGGCCAAGCTAAAAAAATACCAATAAGTATTATAATTAAATAAGGATAATATTTGTAAATTTTTTGTTTAATCATCATATTTTTTCTTACCATGATTTGTGAAAATAGATTCTACTATTTGTGCGCTTGCGTTCCCCTTATCATACTGAATAAACTTATTCTCAAATCTCTTTATTTTATCTGAATAAATTTCACGGTTCTGCTCAACATTTTGTAAAGCATCTATCAACTCTTCTTGAGAGTATACTAGGGGACCTGGTGCATCGTTTTTAAAGTCAAAGTTTAATCCACGTGAAGCAATATATTCTTCATAATCATAAACATAAAAAATCATAGGCTTTTTTAGCAAAGCAAAATCAAACATTGTCGAAGAATAGTCAGTAATCATCACATCTGAAACTTTATAATAATCTTCGATAGTAAATTGATCATCGGCTAACTGAATATTGTTACATACCGGTACGTCTATTATAGTGTTTAAATGGTGTCCTTTGATGATTAACAAACTATCTTTCGGTAATTGCTCATTTAATTGATTATAATCAAAATCAAATGACACAGGACCCTTTTTACGCCAAGTAGGTGCATACAATATTATTTTTTTATCAGTTGGTAAATGCATTCTATTTTTAAGATCAATTAATGCTTTTTGACTCGTATTTCTAAACAAAGTGTCATTTCTTGGGTAACCAAATTTCAAAACTTCTGCGTTATGTCGATAGGATTCTTTTGCTATCTCAGCAACAAAATCTGATGGTACAGTTAAGTAATCCCAATTTCTATTCTTTTTTAGATAACGTTCATATCCTGCAGATGACCAATCTGTTGTCACATTAAATCCCATACTCTTTAATGGGGTTCCATGCATTGTTTGCAACTCAATTTGTTCAGGTCGCTTAATGCGCTCATTTTCTTCAAAGTTAACATTATTTACAAAATATTTAGCTCGAGCTAAGTAATACCAATACTCCTTTGTATCAAATGAGACAAATTTAGCGTTTGGTAATGTTTCATCCGTAATCACATTTTTCAAGACAATGATATGTTCAAATTCTGGATAATGACTTTGTAAGTAATCATAAATCGCACGAGGATTGTCATTAAATTTATCTCCCCAAAGCGAAGCATAGACAACCGTCTTTTCCAAAATTGGCTCTTTTAGATACTTTAAGTAATCTTCTTGCCAGAAAGCCACTTTTTCACCCATAAATTCAAAACCTAATCTATTGGCACTTTGTTGCACTATAACTTGACGGTGTTCTTCCTTATCATTAGCCTTAAATCGCCATGTTAGTTTGTTTAAATGTAATGGCTGATTTAATAGACTATGCTCTGACTTTCCCCAACGCAGTGGCATAGTAAAATCTTCTCGGTGATCAAAATGAAAGGCAATTTCAGGATGAAGTAATAGCTTATCTTCGTACAAACCAAATGACAACGGCATATCAACTTCCCATAAATATCGATCTCCAAAACCAAAAATATGGGTCAATTTCTTGGCAGCATATCTATTAGGCAACTTATCAGATTCAAATGTTAAATCAACCTTATTCGCTGTTTTAGTCCAACCACCGATCCAAAATTGAATCTTAGCATGATTATCGACTATGTTTACTGATTTAACAATCGGATATTCCCAAGATAAAGCTAGCGTGGCTACATGATTAGACACATGGAACACACTCATATTTGAACCTAAAGTATGTGGTTTTGATTCGATTGGTTGAGTCATACGAACCATGTCATACTGACTGACATCTGAAATATCATCAGTTGTGATTATTTGCCACCAACGTTTTGCATCAGGTGTAGGTTCTCCTAATCTTACCTTATCATCGCTAGATAACGAGTATCGGTTGCCAACCTGTTCTAAGGTAATCGTATCATGCGATCTTTTATCCCACAACGCCACAATTTTTTTAGCATGATGAACTTCAAAGAAATAATTATTATGCTTATATTTGTAATTCACAACAACTGGTGCATTAATAAAACGCTCTATTTTAAAACGCCAATCAGATGAATAATTCGGTAGGAGAAAATCATTCTCATATACATACCCTTCTGGACGAGGGTCATCTCCTGGTAGAGGTTCAGCAATGACCGCTTTCAATGTTAGACCATGAATTTTTTGATTAATTTGAATATATGCGGTTTCTGTTAATTTAGACAAATCATCAAATGGTAATGATATACGATAATGACTAAATTTGTAGTAATGAGCAGGTTCCTCGACTTTAGTCTGCGTATTATCAAAACCAGCATACGCAGTAATATCATCATCATCTGTAAATTCTATAGTGCCTGTAAACGGTGTCATAATTTGACTATCTTTATTAACAAATTCAACATTCACTTCTGTTCTATCATGACTATCATTAATATCCAGATAGCCATAATATAAGTGTCCTTCAAGAATTAGATTGTTCCCTTCACGCGAGACAGAATAAAGCCTAGTTCGACTTTCAAAATCTGATACAAACGTTGGTAACTCAAAATTAAAATCATCTTGAAAACTACTATGTAACAACTGTGTTTTTTGATCAAAAGTAATATGAAACTCTCGCTTAGCATAAGTTTCAATCGCTTTTTCAACAACATTTTTGGGTTCTCTAAGCCAAATTGTATATAATGCCCTATACCAATACCTTGCTTGATTAAATTGTTCAGTTGTCAGCATGTCTAGGAAAGATTTAACATTTGTGTAGATGGCATCTTTATACGATTGATCTAACACAAGATAATTGTCATAAGTAAATGGCAAAGTTAAATCAAAATCAAGCATTTTATGTAGTTGTTCATCTTGCGCTTTTTGCGGTGCATCATAGGCTGTCAAACTATTTAAAATAATTTTCATGCCTTTTATGCGATCCGTGAAATTTTTGATTTGACCTGTTGACTGTGTAATTGATGGCGCTCCCGCATCACGTGCTCGCCAAAGATAAATAATTTCATCTAAAATATCAATTTTTTTTGCCAAACTATACATTGGTACAACTGTCGGCATATCTTCGTAAAGCATTTTTTCTGGAAAGTACAAACTATATTTCAGAATAAACTCTAACCGATATATTTTATTCCAAGCTGTTGAATCCCAAACCATCTCAGGATGTTCTTCTAAAGTCGTTGCCTCGTAGCTATCATGGTAAGCCTGGTTATGGACGTAAGAAGTCCACGTCTCACCTTTACTGTTAAATCGTCTAACAGCGCCACCAATTAAATCTGATCCAGTTCTTGTAATAATAGACAACATCTTACGATAGGAATAATCAACGACAATATCATCTGGATCAACGTAGGTAATAAACTCACCTTCAGCTAAGTTAGTCCCACGATTTCGTGCAGCACCTAAACCGCCATTTTCAAACAAGTAAAGTTCAAAAATATTTGGATACTTATCGACATATTCTCGTGCAATATCAGGAGTCGTGTCTTTAGAACCGTCATCAATTAAAATAACTTGATAATTTGTATCAATGCCTTGTCTCAAAAGAGAGTCTAATGCTTCGCGCAAAAAAAGCGCAACATTATACATTGGTACAATGACACTTAATTTGGTTGAGTCACGATGACTTTTTTTAACTATTGTAACGGGTACATCATTATTTTTAGGTATATGAACAATATTTTTAATCATTTGTGCAATAAGCTCCTTTTATAATAAAAAAGATACAGACAAAGTGCTGTACCTTCCTTTTTTTAAACAAGATCCGCAAAATATGCGCGGAATTTCAAATGTAAATGTGACCCTAGCAGTAATACAACAAGTACAAATGACCAGAAGGCAATATTTTGTGATGGATGATCCCAAATCCAACCTGTGCTCAAGAATGAGTCACGAACACCTGAAATTAGATAATAGAATGGATTCATTTCAATAAGACGACCAATACGCGCATGAGAAGGTCCCAATTTTTGTGCAATATCTATTACTGCTCCTGAGAACCAAAATACGAATCGCATAATCGTTTGAATTAACTGCTGATAATCTGGGAAAAGAACTGTGATTGTTGCATTGAAAATGCCTAATGCATGTAAAAATACTAACATAGCAAAAAAATAGTAAATAAACTGCCAAGCATGCATTGTCAAATGTACACCTGAAACAACAGCAATTGCGACACCTACTCCTAAAGTAATAAAAAATGGAATAACATTAATCCATGTTCTGACACTCGGCATGATACTAATAGGAAAGTTCATTTTTGAAACTTGGCGTACATTGTTACGAATACTCCATGTAGCATCCATAAATGATGTGTTTAAAAACAACCATGCAGCCTGTCCAATAACTAACCATCCAATATAAGGAATACCGTTAGTCGCACCACCTTGTCGTAAGCCAACTCCAAAGACTAACCAGTAAGTTGCAATTTGCATAACTGGATTAATAATGTCCCATAAGACACCTAATGAATGATCCATGTATTTAGCACGCGTTTCATAGCGTGCTAAACGCAGAATAACGGGAAAGTATTTTATTTGCTCCCGTAGCACAAGCCATATTTGTTTCATAGTTTTAGTTACCGTCCAAGATACATATAGAGATACACTGCATAAATCATGACTCCTGTACCAGAAAATGCAATTAACCAGTTCCACCAACTTAAGCGTCCACCTACAGCATTGTCACGTGCTATTTTTTTCTTTTCACCATCTGATAGATGACGATCTGCTGCAATACGTTCGGCTAATTGATCACGATTAAAATCATTTTGAGCTTGTTTTCTTGCATCCACGTATGACTTTTTGACGTCATCGTCTAGTTGGTTATACCATTTTGTCCAATCTTTATACTCTTGCAAAATTGTCTTAGTATCACCATATGCTCGTAATTCGCCGTATTGAATCCACATTGTTTTATCCGTGAATTCTTCAATTTGTCCCAAAGCATGTGAAACGAAAAATATTGTTTTACCTGCTGCTTTGAATTCTTTCATTTTATTCAACGCTTTGCGGGTGAAAGTCTGATCGCCAACTGACAAGGCTTCGTCAATAATCATAATATCTGGATCTTGATGGACTGCAATTGAAAAACCAAGTTTTGAGCGCATCCCCGAAGAATAATTTTTAACAGGTTGTTTAATAAACTTTCCTAATTCAGAAAATTCTGCAATATCGTCAATTTGATTATCGATTTCTTTATTGGATAACCCCATCATAAGTGACTTTAGACGGATATTTTCTAGTCCAGTCAAATTATCTCTCAAACCGTCCCAGACAGATAGCAATGACGTTTGCCCTTTAATCTTTAGTCGACCAGATGTTTCAACCAAAGCACCACTTAAAATGTTGAGAAGCGTTGATTTACCGGAACCATTCACCCCGACTACACCCACAACATCCCCTTCGTACACATCAAATGAAATGCCCTTTAGACCCCAAAACTTCTCTTTATTAGCCTTAATTGGATTTAAAATTGCCTGAATTTTCTCATTACGAGAAGTGCCCATATCATATTCTTTTGTGATATAACGACCACTCACTTTTAATGGACTATTTAAAGTATTTTGATTTCCTGGTAAATCTAGCTGTTTGGCCACAGACACAGGTAAGAAGGGTTCATTCAACCCACGTGGATCGTTGGGTTCATAAACCGCTGTCTTCATATCTTCAGTCATGTCTTTCCTCCGACTAAATATAGATGTGGAAAAATTTTTCCAATACTTAACCATTATACCCTATTTGTAGCTGATTATCGAATAATGCCAATTTGGTTGTTGTTCAAAAAAGACAGCTAATCAATGAGCTGTCTTTTTTTCATTGTTCGAATATTCATCTGACCAGTTTACAATGCTTTTTTGCCTTAGGGATGCTGGAACATCAATAATACGCTGATTGGAAGATCCCTTAAATCGCAAAGTTAAATCCATTAATCCCTGTATAAATCGACCATCGACTAAAACATCAATTTCGTTTAACAGTGCTAATTTATCTTCTGACTCTAACATGAGTTCTTCCCATGTATAACCCGTCCAAGACCAAATGTCTTTTTGATTACCAAATTCCGATCTCACACGACGTGTGAGTTGAAGTGCAACTGTAGTATTTAAAAACGGCTCTCCACCCAAAAGAGTCAATCCTTGGATATATGGATTACTTAAATCGTCTATAATTTGGTCTTCAAGTTCCTGTGTATAGGCTGTACCATAATGAAAATTTTGAGCTGCCACATTGTAGCACCCTGGACATAAAAACTTGCAACCAGATAAATAAATAGCACATCTTATACCTGGACCATCAACCATGACAAAGGGTTTGTAATCGGCAACATAATTAAGAGAAAGATCCTTAGATTGCCACTCCTTGTTTTCCGGAACAGTAATGCCATTAGCTAATTTTTTTGACATATCACTAATTCAGCTCTCTTTCAGATATATTTTTAACTCGAGATATAATCTCTTTGTGTCTACCATGAATCATTGGTCTAGCTTGCGGATTGCCAAGATACCCACATGTTCGTTTAACCACATCACAAGTTTTTGGATCATGATTGCCGCATTCTGGACAACAAAACCCACGAGCTGTTGGTTTAAATTCACCCTCGTATCCACACTTAAAGCATTGATCAATTGGTGTATTAGTGCCTAAATATCCCACGTGATTATACGCAAAGTCCCAAACAGCTTCTAAAGCAGCGGGGTTTTGCTTAAGGTTAGGATATTCACAATAGTGAATAAAACCACCACTAGCAAAATAAGGATAAGGTTCTTCAAACAAGAGTTTTTCAAATGGATTGGGATGTTTCCTCACATCATAATGGAAAGAATTAGTATAGTAATCTTTATCTGTAACACCACTGACTATGCCAAATTTTTCTTTATCTAGTTCACAAAATTTATCAGTTAATGATTCTGCAGGTGTTGAATAGACTGAATAATGATAGCCATCTTCCTTCTCCCATTCATGACATGCCTGATTCAATCGTTTAACAATATCTAATGTAAAGGCTCTAGCCTCATCATTACTTTCCCAATCTTGTCCGAAGAAATAGGCGCCCACTTCATATAATCCAATATATCCAACTGAAACTGTTGCACGTCCATTTTTAAATAGCTCATCAACATGTTGTGTTGTTTGACTACCAAATGCGCCACTTTGATAAAGAATCGGTGCATTTTCCGGTTTGGCATTTTTGGTTCGCTTAACTCTAAATTGTAAAGCCAGTTTTGTCAACGATAGCCGATCAGCCAAAATTTTCCAGAATAAATTAATATTGCCATGCGAGGATAAAGCAATTCTGGGTATATTAATCGTCACAACCCCTAGGTTCATTCGTCCTTCATTGACTTCATTTCCTGCTGCATCTCGCCAACCTTGTAAAAATGAACGACACCCCATAGGCGCCTTAAAAGATCCCGTAATATCAATAATCTTGTCATAATTTAAAACATCTGGGTACATTCTTTTTGTTGCACATTCAATTGCAAGCTTTTTAATATCATAATTAGGATCACCACTATCTAAATTAGTGCCTTTTTTTAATGAGAAAACCAACTTTGGAAAAATAGCTGTACGATGTTCTGGTCCAATACCTTTAATTCTAATGTTTAGAATGGCTTTTTGAATTGTTCTTGACAACCAATCTGTTCCTAAACCAAAAGCTAACGTCGTAAAAGGTGTTTGTCCTTGAGCAGATGATAGCGTATTGATTTCATATTCTAAGGCTTCCATCGCATTATAAATATCTTTTTTAGTTTGCTCGGTAGCAAACTTTTTTTGTTGTGATTCAGGCATATACTCTTTTGACTGCTTCAAATATTTTTTATAATTCATAGCAGCATAAGGTGCTAATAACTCATCGGCACGATTAATTGAAATACCACCATACTGGCATGATGCAATATTAGCAATAATTTGTGCCATTTGTGCAGTAGCTGTGCCGATAGATTTTGGTGTATCAACGTATGCGTTTCCCATTTTATAGCCATATTCAAACATGTGTTTAAAATCAACTAAACAACAATTTGTCATCGGACTCAAAGGTGAATAATCTAAATCATGCCAATGAATATCACCTCGGAGATGAGCTTTTGCAACACGTTCTGGTAACATTTTAAGACCTAAAGACTTGCCCACCATGCCAGCCGTAAGATCTCTAAACGTATTAAACACTTCGGCATCTTTATTTGCATTCTCATGCATAATATCTTCTTCATGTGATATCAGCTGACCAATTTTATACGTAGGATCAGTTGCCAATTGCCATTCATCTTTAGCCTCAATATGTTTCTTTTCAAAGATAGCTGCTTTTGACAAATCAAAACGCTTTAAAGCTTTTAAAATAAGATTATAAATCATCGCTGTCGTTATCTCTTGATCATTTTGTAACTTATCAATCTCAAGCAAGATTCTATCTTCTTGTTCCACAGTTAACGCTAATAGATTCAATATTAACTGAATTTTATACCGTTTGAATGGCACTTCCTCCCCTGATTGCTTAAAAATTGTTTGCTTTGTTACAATGGTTGACATTTTGTTCCCCTTAGTTAATCAAATTTCATAACTGATGATGAATTATCACAATAAGATTATGAACTTTTTCACTATGTCATGTCAAACACATGTTCTATGTATAAATAAAACGAACTTTATTAAGTTTGATACGCTAATCTATCTATCTTAGTTTTATTGAGATAGTTTAATGAGATTTTATCACACGTCTATTTATTCATAACTTTTTGTAAGTATCTCATAAACAAGCGATTTATAACAATCAAATATTGTATATCTTTACACATAACATTATGATTACAAAATAAAAAAGCATACGTTATCGTATGCTTTTTGTTAACCTTCGCTTTGAATCAACTTGTCACCCAATTCATAGTTATGTGAATAGTCCACTGGGATGTCAACCACAACTGGTCCCTTAGTATTAAAGGCTTCATCTAATACAGATTCTAGTTCATCCGGTGTATTGACACGTAATCCTTTGGCACCGAAACTTTCAGCATATTTAACTAAATCAATATTACCGAAATCAACACCTGCAGATTCACCATCATACTTCATTTCTTCTTGAAATTTGACCATGTCATAGTGCGCATTATCATTCCAAACAATGTGTACTGTGTCAAGATTCAAACGCACAGCTGTCTCTAATTCCATAGCTGAAAAGAAGAATCCCCCATCTCCCGAAACAGAAATAGACTTAGCATTTGGACGTACCATTGCTGCCGTAATAGCCCATGGTAAGCCAACACCTAATGTTTGCATACCATTTGAAATCAAGAAGTGACGAGCCACATATGACTTAAAATGACGAGCCATCCAAATGTAGTGAGATCCAATATCAGTAGAAACAGTCATATCATCAGTTACACGTTGTTGAATTGCTTTAATAACATTCAAAGGATGATTTAAGTTCCCTTCAGCTGGTGTATAGGTAGGTTCGTCTGATGCGTTTAAGTCATCTTTTAACTGTTTTAAAGTCGCACGACTTTCATCTGGTAACTTGTAACCCTTTAGTTGTTCTGACAAAATTGATAAGCTTTGTGCTATATCCCCAACAAGTTGACGTTGCGGTACAAAGTTGTTATCAATTTGGACAGGTGCTGTATCAAGCGCAACAATATTTAACTGATTTTCCTTGTTCCAGTTACGTGGTTCATATTCTATCGCATCATAACCAACTGTAATGACTAAATCAGATTGCTTAAGTAGTTTGTCCCCCGTTTGGTTTCGGAACAATCCAATACGGCCAAAGAAAGTCGCTTCTTCAAGGTCTCTTGAAATAACACCCGCTCCTTGGAATGTTTCAACTACTGGCAAAGGTGTCTCTCCCAATAACTGATGCAATGCCTCTACAGTCATATCATCAGAACCACGAGCACCAACTAACAATACTGGTAGCTTTGCTTCTCTAATTTGTGCGGCAAGCCACTCCAAATCAGCAATTGATGCTGCACCTTGTTTAGCTTCAGCAACTTGAGGTAGCGCTTCAATAGTAACAGGTGCATCATCAACATCCTGTGGCAAAGATACAAATGCAGCACCTTTTTTAGCACCATTTGCTGCTGAAAACGCATTAGCAATAATTTCAGAAATGTTGTTAGGATCTTGAATTTCTGAACTAAAATTAGTAATTGGATTAAATAGAGCAACAGAATTGGTTGATTGATGTGTTAAACGATATAGATCACGTCGTGGCACTTGACCACCAATAGCAACAACAGGGTCACTTTCAGCACTTGCGGTCATCAAACCAGTTGCTAAGTTACCAACACCTGGTCCAGAAGTCACTACAACAACACCTGTTTTACCAGTGATTCGAGCAAATGCTTGTGCCATGAAAGCTGCATTTTGTTCATGGCGTGTCACAATAAGCTTGGGTGCTTTTCTCCCCTCCGCTGTATGTTCCAATGATTCAAACAAACGATCAATTTTTGCACCTGGAATACCAAATACCAAATCCACACCGTGATTGTTCAAACTCTCTACAACAAGATCTGCACCGTACTTTTGTTCTGCCATTTTATATTAAGGAGTGTGCGCTGCGTATATGAGATATAATACGTGGTGTCACTCATTTCCTCCATATTTATTAATACACATATCATAGCACTTTTTATCAAATATTTCTAAGCTAAAGATTGTGAAGAATATCTCTATATCAACTTTTAGGCCTTCACAATATCAAAAAGCAACCTAATGAAAGGTTGCTTTTCTTATTTAATCACTAAATTCAAAGACAAAGTCTGAGTTATTAATTCTAACGTCATCTCCATCCTTAGCACCTGCTTCACGCAAAGCGTCATCAACACCCATGTGTCGTAATTGACGACCAAATCTCATGATAGTTGCATCTCGTTGGATATTTGTCATTAAGAATAACTTTTCGACTTCAGCACCGCCAACAATCCACTCTTCAGTTTCTTCAGACCATTCAACTGTAAATTCATGATGTTCCGGTGTAAATTCATAAGTTTTTTCACTTGCATTATCGATTACCACTTCAGTACGATAACTTTCAGGTGCTGGCGCTGTGGCCAGCATATCTGCAGTCACATGCATTAGTTCTTTTACACCATCACGCGTCAAAGCAGAAATAGGCATAATCAATGGTTGCTCAGGTAATCCCGAATCAACAGCTACCTGTTCACGAAAAGCTACCAAGTTTTCTGCTGAGTCCGGCATATCCATTTTTGTTGGCACAACGATTTGTGGGCGACTTAAAATTGTTTCATCATATTGTTTTAACTCGTCCAAAATTTTACGATACTGTGTGTAGGGATCTGTACCTTCTATACCAGACATATCTACAAGGTGCAATACAACACGTGTTCTCTCAACATGTCGTAAAAATTGGAAACCAAGACCGATACCTTGTGATGCACCTTCAATCAAACCAGGTAAATCAGCCATTACGAAATCACGGTCATCATCTAATCTTACCATGCCAATATTTGGTGCTAATGTTGTAAAATGATACGCTGCTACTTTTGGTTTAGCATTAGATACTACAGACAATAATGTTGACTTACCAGCTGAGGGAAAACCAACTAGTCCGACATCGGCTAACACTTTCAATTCTAATTTAATTTTTTTAATCTCACCTGGTTCACCATTTTCAGATAACTCTGGTGCTGGATTAGCTGGGGTAGCAAATCGAATGTTCCCTCTACCACCACGTCCACCTTTAGCGATAACTAGTTCTTGTCCGTGTTCTAACAAGTCACCTAGTACCTCGCCGGTTTCAGCATCTTTAACAGTGGTGCCTTGTGGCACTTTAATATAGCGATCATCTGCTGATGCGCCTGTCATTCCTTTGGTACCACCATTGCCACCTGGTTGTGCCTTGAAATGCCGATTATAACGAAAGTCCATTAACGTTCTTAAACCTTCATCGACTCTAAAAATGATTGAACCACCATGTCCACCATCCCCACCAAAAGGGCCACCCATGGCAACAAATTTTTCATGTCGAAAAGACACTATGCCGTCGCCACCTTTACCGGCTTTTACTTCTATTTCAGCTTGATCTACAAATGCCATAATTAATTTTGTGCGCGTGGTGGTCAACTTTAAAACTACATAGGTTTCTAAATTGAAAGCCCAACTAGCGCCTTTCTCCTTGTCTGCTCAATAATTGAGCTTACGATGCTTTTAATAATCCAGTTTACCATAATTTAATCTATTATGCTATCACTCAGTTTTTAACCTTTTACTTGTAAACTCATATGAATTACTCGTGCTAATTTCTCGTTTATCCCTATCGCCTGTAATTCTGAAATTGTTGCATTAGCAATTTTTGGTAATGACCCGAACTCTCTTAATAATTTTTGCCGTGTTTTGGGTCCAACACCATCAATCATATCTAATCGACTCGCCAACGAATTCTTACTTCTCAACTGTCTATGAAAATTAATTGCAAACCGATGCACTTCTTCTTGGACACGTTGAATCAAGAAAAAGCCTTCAGATTGTTTATTCAATGAGATTATTTGGTCTGTCTTGCCGTCAATGAGTTCAGCAGTTTTATGCTTATTATTTTTAACCATTGCTGCAATTGGTAATTTGGTTAACCCTAATTCATCTACTAAAACTTCTTGCGCAGCATGTAGTTGTATTTCACCACCATCCATCAAAATTAAGTCTGGTAGCTCACCACCTTCTTTTAATAATCGTGAATAGCGTCTGCGAATAACTTCTTGAGTTTCACGCCACTCATCGGCATGGTTAACTGACTTGATTTTATATTTGCGATACAAGTCTTTATTCGGCATACCATCATCAAATACAACCATGGCACTAACAATTTCGACACCCTGTGTATGAGAATGATCAAATGCTTCAATACGTTTTCCCATTGGAATATTTAGTGCATCAGTAATTTCTCGCATAGCACCAGTTGTTTTCTTTTCATTTAATTGCATTAAACGAAACTTTTCTTCCAAAGCAATTTGAGCATTTTTACCAGCAAGATCTAGTAAATCTCGTTTTTCACCTCGAACTGGTATGCGCACTGAGACACCCAAAATATCGCTTAGTGCTTCCGTATTGATACCTTTTGGCACTAACACTTCGCTTGGCTTTTGTATATTTCGCTGGGCATAAAACTGTTGAATAAAACTCGTTATTTCTTCATCTTCCGCACCGACAACCGAAAATGTTTGCTTGAATTGACGAATTAATCGCGCCTGTCTGAGGAAAAATACTTCAACAGTCATCCAACCTTTATCCAAATAATAATTGAATAAATCTCTGGGTGTTGTATCCTTTGATAAAACACGTTGACTTTCAACAGTCTCGTCAATATATTTTAATTGATCTCTTAAATCTGCAGCCAGTTCAAACTCTAAAGTCTCTGCAGCATGTTGCATCTTTTTAGCAATTTGTTTCTTGACAATGGTTGTATCGCCATCTAAAAATCTTTTGATACGTTTCACTTGTTCATCATATTCCGAAACTGGTACTTCATGCCAACATGCCCCCAGACACTGTCCCATATTGTAATATAAACATGGACGGCCCTGAAAACCATTGCAGCGTCTTAAAGGATAGTTTTTTTCTAAGAATCTTAAGGTTTCCTGAGCTGCAAAAACGTTAGGATAAGGTCCAAAATAAAAGCCACCATCCTTTTTGACTTCACTGACCATCACCATTTTTGGGTCACGCTCATGAGTTATTTTGATATAGGGATATCCTGTACCGTATTTTAATCGAATGTTATAGTATGGTTTATATTTTTTGATTAATTCATTTTCTAAAAGAAAAGCTTCTTTATCAGAATTAGTCACAATATAATCAAAATCTGCAATGTTTTGAACCAGTTCAGCTGTTTTACCTGTATGTTCTTGTTTAAAATAAGAACGTACACGATTTTTCAAGTTTTTGGCTTTACCAACGTAAATGATTTTACCGTTCTTATCTTTCATCTGATATGACCCGGGTTCTGACGGAAGTAAGGCAAGTTTTTGTTCAATGTGTTTTGATTGGTTTCTTAGCATGTTCTTATTATACCAAGCTACTAACTGATTATGTGTAACAAAAAAACATGCGTTCGCATGTTTTCAAAAATAATTAAGATTGATGTTTCAATGCGTAAGCAATGAAGTCATGATATAAACCTTCTGGTCGTTCAGGTCTTGATAAGAATTCAGGATGATACTGCGCAGCAATGAAGAAATCATTTTGAGGATACTCAATTACTTCCATCAAACGGTTATCTGGGGATGTTGCTGAAAATACCATCCCAGCTTTTTCAAATTCTTCACGGAATTTAGTATTAAATTCATAGCGATGACGATGACGTTGTTCAACTTCTTCAACATCCCCATACGCATGAGCTGTTTTTGTACCTTTAACAAGCATTGCAGGATATAATCCCAAACGTAATGTGCCACCTAGGTTTTCTACATTTTCTTGATCTTTCATTAAATCAATAATAGGTGCGTTTGTTTCTGGATTCAATTCAGTTGAATTAGCATCTTCATAACCTAACACATGGCGAGCAAATTCTACTGAAGCTAATTGCATACCTAAACAAACACCTAAGAACGGAATATTAGATTCACGCGCAAAGCGTATGGCTTGAATTTTACCTTCAGTACCTCTTTCACCGAACCCACCAGGAACCATAATACCGTCAACATCTGAAAGCAAGTCTGCTACATTATCTGCAGTAACTGTTTCTGATTTGATATGGTTAATGTTAACATCAGCATTTTGAGCATAACCCGCATGCTTTAACGCCTCATTGACTGATATATAAGCATCAGGTAAGTCGGTATATTTACCTACTAATGCAATGTTAACTTTTCTTTTTGGATGCTTGATATTGTCAACCATTGCTGACCAATCTTGCATATTAGCCTTTGGCGCGCTAACTTGTAACTTATTTAACACAACATCATCCATACCTTGAGCCTGCATGTTTAGCGGAATATCATAAAGTGTCTCAACATCACGTGATTCAATAACTGCATTTTCATTTACATCAGTAAAAGTTGATATTTTCTTTTTTAGTCCGTCTTCAAGTGGCTCAGATGTTCTTAGAACAATCATGTCTGGTTGTATACCCAATGAGCGTAATTGCGCAACAGAATGTTGAGTTGGCTTTGTTTTTGCTTCACCAGCGGCAGTCAAATATATAATTAAGCTTGTATGAATATAGAAAACATTTTCACTTCCTAAATCAGACTTCATTTGGCGCAATGCCTCTATGAAAGGCAAACTTTCTATATCGCCAACAGTTCCACCAACTTCAACAATAACAACGTCAGCATCGGTTGACTCTGCCGCTTTTTTCATCTTATCTTTGATAGAATCTGTAATATGTGGAATAACTTGAACTGTCCCACCATTATAATCACCACGACGCTCTTTTGCCAAAACTTCTGAATAAATACGTCCAGTGGTAACGTTAGAATACATATTGGTATTAATATCCATGAAACGCTCATAGTGTCCCATGTCCAAATCAGTTTCTAAACCATCTCCAGTAACAAATGTTTCACCGTGTTGATAAGGTGACATTGTTCCCGGATCAATGTTGATATATGGATCAAGCTTTTGTATTGCTAACTTTAAACCACGATTTTTTAACAAACGGCCAAGTGAGGCCGCAACAATACCTTTTCCAAGTGACGATACTACACCACCTGTTACAAATATATACTTCACTTGTTTTTCTGCCATGATGCCTCCTCATGAATAAGCGTCTATACGCATGCGATAAAATTAGGGGGAATAATTAAAATAGAAAAACTCCCAAGTTAAACTTGGGAGCTGTTAACGTCTGTCCCAACAAATGGGAGCCCTAATATATATTACAGAGTATCACTATTTTTGTCAAACAAATTATTTAAAACATTAAGCCTGTTTTTTAAATACTGTTACCGTTTCAACATGAGTCGTTTGCGGGAATTGATCAAGTGGTTGAACCGGTCCATCTATTTCAAATCCTTCCGCAATAATTTCAACTGCATCACGTGCTAAAGTAGCAGGATTACAACTAATGTAAACAAATGTTTCTGGATTCATCGCACTAACTGCTTGTATTAATTCAGATGTTAAGCCTTTCCGCGGTGGATCCACAAAGACAACATTTGGCTTCAAACCTTCTGCCGCCCATTTCATCATTTGCTCAGGTGCATCAGCTTTAATAAATTCAACATTCTTGATTTGGTTATGACGGGCATTTTTTTCAGCATCTTCAACTGCTTCTTCAACAACTTCGACGCCATATACCTTTTGGACCTGGTCAGCTACTGATAATGTAATTGTTCCAATACCAGAATAGGCATCAACAACTAGGTCTGTACTACTCAATTCTGCTTTTTCAGCTGCTAATGTGTATAACTTAGCAGTTGTTTGTGGATTAACTTGATAGAACGAATTTGGTCCGATAACAAAGTCTTTATTCATTAACTGATCATGAATTTCATCAGCACCCCAAATGGTCTCGTTCCATTGTCCCATAATCACATTTGTATCATGATTATTAATATTGTGGATAAAACTCTTTAATTCGGGAAGTTTTGCCCTTAATTTTTCAGCAATTGTTTCAGCTTCAGGTAAACGTTTAGTATTTGTCACAATAACTACCATAAGCTCATGTGAATAAAATCCACGACGAGCCATAATGTGACGCACAACACCTCTTTTTGTTTCTTCGTTATAAGCAGATATATTTAATTCACGTAAAATATCACGCGTAATTGTGACTGCCTCATCCACTTTAGGATCTTGAATGTAGAAATGTTCAACTGGCACTAAATGATGAGAACCGCGACGGTAAAATCCTGTTTCCAAACGACCATTTACTTCTTGAACCGGTACTTGGGCCTTATTTCGATATTCAGTAGGATTTTCCATACCAATTGTTGGATTAACCGTCACATCAAGATTCACTTTTTTGAATAGTTGTTCGACTTGCTGCTGTTTGAAAGCTAGTTGCGCTTCATATTTCAAATTAGCTAATGGTGCAATCCCTGTGGTAATTGCAACTTGATCAACTTCCTTCACGCGATTAGGTGATTCTTTTAAACGTGTTACAACACGTCCAAAAGCAAAGTTTTTTTGAACTTTTGTAATCCCTACTTTAACAACTTCACCTGGTATTGCATCAGAAACAAATATTGGGAAATTTTCAATTTTGACAACACCCATTCCTTGATAAGTGATATCAACGACTTCACCTTCAATTTCCTGATTTTTCGTCACAGGTGCTTTTGTGTAATAAACTCGATTGGCTTTTGCCATAGCATTTCGCTCACTTTCTTTTTTGCGCCTTTTGATACGCACTTTAAAACATTATTTAACGTCGAGTTTTTCGACGTCTGCCATAAATCTTTTCTTAGTACGATCAGATATTGTAGCTGCTTCTGGCATTCCAGAACGATTTGCAACAAATTCAATATGTTGTTGTAAGTCTGTAAATAACATTGGCGCATCTCCACCATACTCGCCATCTAAATTAACTTTAAGTTGATCGTCATCAAGAGGAATAATCTCGACTTTATTGGTCTTTTTATAGATCAATTGAGCATTATCAACATGCTTACCACCGTTCAACATTTGTGCAACCATTTGCAAGATTTGCGCTAAATTGGATTCTTTAATGATTAACAAAGTGAATTTACCATCATCTAATTTTGCGTCAGGTACAATTGATTCAAAACCGCCAACTGAATTAGTCAACGCCAAAAAAATCATAGAAATACGGCCAGCATACTCCCCATCGTCAAATACTACACGTGCGTTAACTGGCTTAATCCGTGTAATTAATTCAGCCCCTTTAACTAAGTATGCTAAATATCCGTATAGAGACTTCATTAATGAAGGTACCGCATAAGTTACCTCACTTATAGTACCTAATGCTGCAATATTCATAAAATATTTGGTTTGTCCATATTGGTCAATTTTACCAATATCCATCTTAATTGTTTCATTTTGTAAGATAATTTTGGCTGATTCTAAAGGCTCATCTCTCGGTAATTTTAATGCTCTGGCATAGTCGTTTGTTGTTCCTGCTGGTATAACAGCCATCATAGGTCTGTTTTCAAGTGGCGCTAGACCATTAACAACTTCATTGATTGTGCCATCTCCTCCTGCAGCAACAATTAAGTCAAACCCTGCTTCAGCAGCACGCTTTGCTTCTTTAGCAGCAGACAAAGGTTCCGCTGTCGTAGCAAAAGCAGACGTTTCATACCCAGCTTCTTCATAGACATGTAGAATATCAAGCATCTCACGTTTAATGGCTTCTCTTCCAGAAGTTGGATTATAAATAATTCTTGCTCTCATTTTTAGTATGTCATCAGTAACTGAATTGGAATCAAGTATTAGACTGTTACTTCGATTGACATAATCCTTTCATAAAACTTATGTACACAGGCATCAGCCTGCTGTTAACTAGCTAAAATGTTATTTAAAAATTTAGTCTATTCTAAAAATGGTTTCTTTTATCGCTTAGCTAATTCTTCTAGCAACATTTTGTTCATAATCCCTGGATTAGCCTGTCCCTTAGACATTTTCATTAATTGACCAATCAAGTAGCCAGTTGCTCGATCTTTTCCACCCTTGAAGTCTTCAATTGATTGTGGGTTATTATCCAATACCTCAGTAATCCAACCAAGGAGAATATCAGGGTCACTAATTTGTACCAAGCCATTTTTCTTAGCAAAAGCTTCAGGCTCTTCACCAGCCATAATCGCTTCAAAAACTTGCTTAGCTTGCTTAGTGGAAATAGTACCTGCTTCGATTAATTTAATCATTCCTGCCAAGTGTTGTGGTGTTAGTTTTGTTTCTTGTAATTCTACTTGATGCTTATTCATATAGGCATTAACATCGCCAATCAAATAATTGGCTGCACGTTTGGCGTCAGCACCCGCTAAGATTGTTGCATCATAGAAATCGGCCATAGCTAACGTCTGAGTTAAGACCTCGGCGTCATATTGTTCAATTCCAAGACGCGAGACATAATCATTTTGACGTTCAAAAGCAGACTTTGGTAATTCGGCTGCCACATGATCAATCCATTCTTGATCAATAACTACTGGTGATAGATCGGGTTCTGGGAAATAACGGTAATCATCAGCGCCTTCTTTGACACGCATCAAAATTGTTGATTTTGTTGGTTCATTATATCGTCGAGTTTCTTGTTGAATGACACCACCCGAACGTAATACTTCTGCTTGTCTTTTTTCTTCAAAAATCAAGGCATTACGTACGTAATTGAATGAGTTAATATTTTTCATTTCAACTTTAGTGCCGTATTCTTTAGAACCGTAAGGACGAATAGAAATGTTAACGTCTGCACGCATTTGTCCTTCTTGCATCTTTGCTTCTGAAATACCAGTAAACAAGATAGCTTGTCGTAACTGTTCCAAGTAAGCATATGCCTCATCTGGTGAACTAATATCAGGTTCAGACACAATTTCAATTAATGGTGTACCCTGTCTATTCAAATCCACATAGGAATATCCATCTGTCCCATGAGTATTTTTTCCAGCGTCTTCTTCAACGTGCATTTCTTTAATACGAATTCTTTTAACTGTACCATCTTCTAGGTTAACATCTAAATAACCATTCGTACCAATAGGCGTTTGAGATTGAGTTGTCTGATACGCTTTTGGATTATCCGGGTAAAAATAATTTTTACGATCCCACCGAATGTATGGTGAAATTGTTGCATTTAATGCTAATGCTGCACGCATACCAAATTCTAGTGCACCTTTATTTGCCACAGGTAACACACCTGGATAACCAAAATCAATAACGTTTGTATTCTCGTTAGGTTGGTCTCCATAATGTACTGGTGAGGGTGACAAAAGTTTTGAGTTGGTTTGCATTTCAACGTGAACTTCAAGTCCAATAGTTGTTTCAAAGTTTCCTGTTCCCATTGTTAAGTGTCCCCTTTAATAATCTTTTGCTAAATCTGGTAATGTTTCAAACAAACGACTAGCCTGTTCAAAAGCATAACCTGTTTGGTAAACTGTTGCCTCATCAAATGGCTTACCAATAATTTGTAGACCAACTGGTAATCCATCAACAAAACCAGCATTGACAGAGAGTCCAGGTAATCCAGCAAGATTTACTGGAATAGTCAACACATCAGCTAAATACATTGCTGTTGGATCGTCAACTTCTTCACCAATACCATAGGCAACAGTCGGTGCTGTTGGTCCAACGATAACGTCATAATCAGCAAACACTTTATTAAAATCTTCAATTAATAATGTACGTATCTTAGCTGCTTTTTTAAAGAAAGCATCATAGGCACCCGCAGAAAGTGAAAATGTACCTAGCATGATGCGACGTTTCACTTCATCACCAAAACCTTCTGAACGTGTTTTAATATACAAATCTTCTAGATTTTTTACATCATCCGCTCTATAACCATAACGCACACC
The DNA here is from genome assembly GCF_019656075.1 of Leuconostoc palmae. Taxonomy (GTDB): domain Bacteria; phylum Bacillota; class Bacilli; order Lactobacillales; family Lactobacillaceae; genus Leuconostoc; species Leuconostoc palmae. The sequence goes on from NZ_BPKZ01000001.1 coordinate 42,868, forward strand.
GTCATAACGTTGTAGGTTTGATGATGCTTCTGAAGCCATAATAATGTAATAGGCAGCAACACCATATTTTGTATGTGGCAAACTGACTTCATCAACAGTTGCCCCCATCGCTTCTAATTGTGCAATAGCAGCTTTTACGGTTGCTGCAACCTTAGAATCAATCCCTTCACCAAAGTACTCCTTTGGTACAGCTATTTTGAGTCCTTTAACATCACCAGTTAATTTAGAGGTAAAATCAGGTACTTCTTCATTTGAAGATGTTGAGTCCTTCTCATCAAATCCTGCAATGGTATTCAATACCTGAGCATTATCTAACACTTTGCGCGTGAATGGGCCTACTTGATCAAGTGATGATGCCATAGCAAACAATCCCCAACGTGATACACGTCCGTAGGTAGGTTTCATACCAACAATCCCATTAAATGCAGCAGGTTGACGAATTGATCCCCCTGTATCAGATCCCAATGCAAATGGGACTAGTCCAGCAGCTACGGCAGCAGCTGATCCGCCAGATGATCCGCCTGGTACTTTTGTTTGATCCCACGCATTGGCAGTTGTTTTGTAATAAGACGTTTCAGTTGATCCGCCCATCGCAAATTCATCCATATTGGCTTTTCCAACTGAAATTGCACCAGCTTGACTAAGCTTCTCGACTACAGTTGCATCATACACTGGTTTAAATCCTTCTAGTATATGTGATGCACCAGTTGTTTGAATACCTTTAGTTGATAAATTATCTTTTAAAGCTAATGGTATACCAGTTAATAAGTGACTAAAATCCTGCTTATCATCTATTACTTTTGCTTGTTTTAGTGCTTCTTCTGGATTAGTGATTATAAACGCATTTAACTTGTTATCAACTTTGTCAATGTTATTTAATGTCGCCTCAGTTACTTCTGTAGCAGTAATTTCTTTATTGGCTAAAGCTTTATTTAAAGCGATAATGTCTTTTTCAAAATAATTAATTGTCATATTATTCTCCCTCGCCATCTAAAATAGCCGGAACTTTAATTAACCCTGCAGATGAGAGTGGTGCATTTGAAAGTAATTCTTGTTTTTGTTCCCAGTTATTTGCAATATCATTTCGGAGATGATTTACATTTTTGGTTACTGAATAAGTTGGTTGAACATCATCAGTATTCACTTCAGCTAATGTATTAAAAATATTTAAAATATCACCTAATTGTGTGGTGAACTGTACTAATTCATCATCATTGAAAGCTAGTTTTGCTAAACTAGCCACGTGAGCAACTTCTTCTTTTGAAATAGTTGTATCTGACATTAATCTACTCCTCTATCTTTACGCTTTGTATGTCCTAAAAAGCTGTTGGACTCCTGTATGTACACTAATTTATTTTACCATAACTTAGGCTGCCTCTACTCTTGCATTTTATAAACATGAGCGTATAATGAATCATGTTGTATAAACGACATGACCAATAACTTTGTTTAGCGTCTCACCGTCGCTCTACACAGCTATTGGCGACATTTTAGAAAGGTGGATATGATTATGGCCCTTACACAAGAACGTAAGAACGAAATCATCAAAGCATATGCTCGCCACGAAGGCGATACTGGTTCAGCTGAAGTACAAATCGCAGTTTTAACTGCTGATATTAACGAGTTGAACGTACACATGGCAGCTCACAAGCATGATTTCCACTCACAACGTGGTTTGATGAAGAAGATTGGTAGCCGTCGTAACTTATTACGTTACCTCCGCAATACTGATATTCAACGCTATCGTGAACTAATCCAACGCTTAGGTTTGCGTCGTTAATCTTAAGATTATCTGAAAACCTCGTATCAAATTTAAGGAGAAAAGACATATGCCTGTTATTGAATCAGCAATTCAACGTGTTCGTCTTACAAAGAAGCAACACGATCGTAACGAACCTCAGACAAGTGCTTACCGTACAGCTGTAAAGCGTTTTGAAAAAGCTGCAGCTGCTGGTGAAGAAAACTTGGCAGAATTGTACAAGACTGCTTCTTCTGCTGTTGATCGCGCCTACTCAAAAGGCTTGATTAAGAAGAACAAGGCTTCACGTGAAAAGTCACGTTTAGCTAAGTACGTTAAGTAACAAAAAAGACTTGGAATTCATGAATTCCAAGTCTTTTTTGTTACTTAATGTTTAATATAAATCTTTCAAATAATAACTCTGGATCTTGACTAGTAGATTTTAATTTAATTTCAATATTAACCATACCTAAAAAGCCATCTCTTAACATTTTAAGTGGATATTTTTTTATTGCTTGCCTTGCTAATTTTATACGATAAGGATGGACACCACCGAGTTGCTGACTAACTTCCTGATCAGTCCCTCTTAAAGCCGCGACTTGCAATAATAATCTAAATTGGCCAGTTAAAACAGCATTAACTCTAAGTGGTTGTTCGCCATTTTGCAATAATTCTCTATAGATCATTAACGCTTGTTTCACTTGATTACTCATAACAGCATCTACTAAATCAAAAACATTGGCAATTAATGTTTTAGGAACCAATTCATCTATTGCAATAATATCAATTTTTTTATCTTTTGTCGCATATGCCATTAATTTTGGCAACTCATGCAACATAGTGGTGTAGTGAGCATTAGTTCGCAATAAAAATTCTTGCATTGCATCATTATTCATACTGTAGCCGTATTGACTCAAATATTCCATAACTGCTTGTCTAGCTGCTTGTTCGCCTAGTGCTGGCAGCTCTATATTTTCAGCATTTTTTAATATAGTTTTTGTTATTTTTTTGCGTTTGTCAATTTTTAAATCATTAATCAAAAAAACAACAATATTTTCAGCCACAGGTTTATCTAATAAAGATAATAACTGATTTTGATTCTGCTCACTGAGTTTGCCTTTTGAGGTTAAAAAATCCGGATTTTTAATCATGACAACACGACGCTCTCCAAAAAAAGGCATAGACATGGCATCGCTCATCGCTAAATCAAATTCTTGTTGCGTTAAATCAAATTCAGAATAATTCATATCCCTGTCCTCTGGCAATATCATTTCTTTAAAACTACGATGTGCGCGTTGGACGAGAATCTCTTCATTTCCGGTGATAGTATAGAAATTTGCTAGAGCATTATTTTTAATTTGTTGCTGAAGTTGGTTTAAGTTCATGAACCAGTTTTACCTCAAAATGACCTTTTTCTTTATAATATATATATTTAATCATGCCATGCGTCTGTGTATTAAAACAGAATATCCTGTTTTCTTGACAAGTAGATATTGTCTCTTGATGAGGATGATTATACCTATTTTGACGCCCAGCAGAAATTATACCATACTGTGGTTGCCATTTTTTTATGGTTTCCGGATTGGTCGATGTTTTTGACCCATGATGACCTAACTTTAAAATATTTACAACTAAATTAGGATAATATTCACTGATTGCCTTTTCCCCATTTTGATCTAAGTCCCCTGCAGTCAGTATATATTTGCCCCCAACACGCCCATACAAGGCAATTGAATCTTCATTTTCACCAACACCATTATTGAATGGATGTAAAACTTTTAATGGCAGTTTGGGTATTTTATCCCCAGCCGTTACTTCATGAACTTTGGCATTACGAATGTAAGGTAATATTTCACGTTTAAATGCTAACTGTGATTCCATACCCTTTGGTATAACAACATTTTCCACTCTAATATGTTTTAAAATGTATTTAGCGTTACCGATATGATCAAAATCTTGATGCGTCAGAACTAAATTATTTATCTTATGAATGCCAAGACTATGTAAATAACGTACAACAACTTGTTCGCCACTATTATAGTCAACCTGATTTTTTTGCCAATCTTTTTTCTGAACAAAAGACAACTTACCACCTGTATCAATCAAAGAAACAGATTTATTAAATGGTTCACGAATTAAAGCTGCATCCCCTTGCCCTATATCAAACGTGGTAAATTCACCATTAAACGGCAGATGAATAATAGCAAAAGAAATCATTAAATTAAAAAGCCACACGTTTCGCGCATACTTAGTAATTTTCTTTTCACGATCAAATAACATCACAGCTGTTATAAACAATATACTTGCTGACAACCAATGCATTCTCCCAAAAACAATATTACCTGGAAACTGAGATAAAGCATTTAAACTACTAGTAAATAAACTAATCACCATATTCATCGTTTCAACTATTGAACAAAAAGATTGTCCCAAAAAACCAATGATGGCTGCCGGCACGATTAGAACACTAAAAATTGGTATCGCTGCAAAATTGACAAAAGTCTGTAAGATGTGCCAATGATATTGTTGAGAAAGAATTAAAGGCATACTAACAATACTCAATAAACAATTGGTTTGCCAAAAATTGATGTGTCTACTAAATAATAAGCAAAATGTCATCGCAAATGATAATTGCCCACCCAAAGTCAACAAAATACATGGTTCATAAATCAGACTTCCTAATAAGCTAATCGACCAAGTATTCATGGCTTTTATTCTTTTAAAACCCATTAAGTTTGTCATTCTCAAAAATCCTGATATGATTGCTCTTGCTAGAACTGCTTGTTCTCCAGCAAAAATAAAATAACAAAACAGCACAAACATACTAATCCCGGCAACAATCTCTTTTGGCACATATAACCGTCTTAAAAATCCTTTAATAAATCTAAGTACATAATTAACATGAAATCCAGAAACGCTAAATAAATGAATTAATCCTAAAACTTGAACACCTGGATTATGATCGTAAAAACTCACGGGTGTAGTACCAAAAATAATTGACTGTGTGTATTCTCCAAGTGGATTAGGCAATCGACTAGCGTTCATTATTCCTAAACAATGCCACTGTCTAATATGCCAACAAAAAACTTCGATACAATTTTTTGGTTGAGCTACCATTATTCGAATTGATTTAACATCAATTTGATGTGTAATATGCTTATTATCATAATGTGTTTGTAAATCAAATTGACTAAAATTAGTCGCACATGGTATTCGTTTAAAATCACCAACTGCTTCAACATGGATTGTTTGAGCTATCTTTTGCCAATGCCTCTTTTCTGATTTATTTTCTAATGTCTTAAATACTCTAATAGTCTGTCCATCATTATCTTGTTTGAGATGGCACCTTAATTTATCACCGTCAATAGCAATAGTATCAGGTAAAATCAAGCCACAAATTTCTTTGTTTGATATATCTAACTGATTTTTTTGTAGATGTAATTGATAGGCATCCAAAGAAAAATAAACTATAAAGGGAATTGCTAGTAAAAGTAATAGTTTAATTAATTTATATTGAAAGTTAATAATAATAATCAATAAAATAGAGATAAAAATTGTAAATGTTAAACTATTGCAATGATAAATTAATAAAGCAGTTGCAGCAATAAACAACGTTGAAAGAAGTAAATTATTATTTTTCATCAAACAGTTAATCGATCTTTTAACGTCTCAAATCTTTTTTCCCCAATACCTGAGATCATCTTCAAATCATCTATTTGTTTGAATTGCCCATGTTCTTCTCGATAAGCAATAATCTGTTCAGCTTTCTTACTACCTATTCCCTCTAGATTTTGTAACTCCGAAGAATTTGCTGTATTAAGATTAACTTTGTTCTCTCCCTTACCATCTTCTCCATTTTTTTGTGTATAGTTGGGTGATATTTCTCCCTTTACCGGTATATAAATGATGCCACCATCATTTTGCTTTTGTGCTAAGTTAACTTGACTAATATCTGCATTTTCTACAACCCCACCTGCTTTTGCCAAAGCTACTTGTGTCCGAGGGTTATCTGTTATATCGTAAACACCTGGTTTATTCACAGCCCCTTTAACATCAACTAAAATTACCATTTTTTCGGATTTGTGATTACTTCCACTACTCGATTCTTTAAATGATATATTTTGTTGATTATCTACCACTGCTGTGCCAGATTCATTTTTTTTAGTCCCATTAACTGTGATTATAAAAGCCAAAACTATAAGTAAAAATACTATGAAAAAACTGCTCACCAAAATTTTATAGTGTTTAATGAGTTGTTGAATAAATTCGATTTTCTCCGCCATTGTATTGTACCTCTTGAGCATAATACGTCATTTCATTAAAAACACTAAAAAACACCTAACCGAAGTTAGGTGTTAGTTTGGCATGTAAGATTCGCTCTTACGGGCGATTATTGGTTGTCACACCAATAACAAAGTCGCGTCACCTCAGTGCAAGCACTGTTAGTCATGGTGAGAAAATAGGGCTCCACAACCTCTATTAACACCTGCATCTATACGAGACTTACGATTTAACGTAGCAGGCCGCCTTCGGCGCTAATTTTTCAAGCGCTTCGACTCATCGCATAAGTAATATTATACCAACTAAATAGTAAAAAGTCAAATCATTTATCGTCTAAACTAGTAATGAAATCATGTCACTATTCAATTTAACAAAATGACTATATAATAATTAGTATGATAAAAATAACTACTATTGAACAATACGTTGTTGGCAAGTGTGCCAATCCTAAAAAATATCAACTTGAAGATGTCTTCATTTCCGAATTCCACGTTAACTCTAAACGAGACATTGCTCAATTCTTAATTGATTCTTACTCACTTGGTGAACTAACAAGCATAAAACACACTTCTTCAAAACATATTTTAGAGTTTACCACTCAATTATTTGATCAATCTATTCAACTAAGAGCCAATATTATTTATGACGTTTAAAAAGAGTAGTGCCTAATAAAGGACTACTCTTTTTGTTCAGAATCTTTTTCAACTTCGGCAATCTTCTCTAGTTGATCAGTAAACCACTGAGAAATTTTATTTTTAACACTGTCTGGATCATCAATAAATGCGGCAACAGTACTAGCTATTTTAATGACTAAACTAGACTTGCTCACATAAGGACTCTCGACAATCATATAGAGATTAACAACATCCTCTTGATTTTCTGGTAATATGATTTTTTTTAATTGATTCACATATCTCAATGGTAAATTGATAATATTTGTCTCTAGAATTAACTTTGTATCTAAGTCATCGATCCCATCGCCAATATTGAGCTCAATATGCATAAATTGCTTATTGTCAACTTGTTTCTCAAGTGCCGAAAATAGCTCATCTAACGCAATATCTTTTTCTGGTAAGACATTGATTACTTTTTGATAATAATTGTCATCAACAATATTATTGAGTGCTTCTTGGCTAGTGATTTTCATGTCATTGCCACCTTGTCTTACTTTTCTTTATGAGGCATACGTTCCCAAAAATCTGCTTTGTTAACTTGACGCGAGCGTGCTATTCCCATTGCATGCATTGGAATATCTTTTGTAATTGTTGATCCTGCAGCTGTGATGGTCTCATTTTCTATAGTTACTGGCGCAACAATTTTAGTATTAGAACCAATAAATACATTATCTCCGACTTTAGTGTGGTATTTATTCACACCATCATAATTAACAAAAATAGTTCCTGCACCAACATTGACATCTGATCCAACTTCAGCATTGCCAATGTAGGTTAAATGCCCGGCTTTTGTGTTTTTCGCTAGCATTGCTTGTTTGACTTCCACAAAGTTACCAATGTGCACATTATCCTTCAAAATTGTATCAGGTCTTAAGTGCGCATACGGACCGATGGTAACGTTATTTTCAATAATCGTATTTTCTATATGTGATGTTGTAATAACATTGCCATCCCCAATTTCACTATTACTAATACGTGAACCACTGGTAATCAGATTATCTCGACCAATAACTGTGTGTCCTAGGATAGTAACCCCACCTTCAACTACAGTGTCTTGCCCAATCACGACATCCGCATCAATATAGGTATTTTGGGAATCCATTAATTCTACACCACTTACCATGAGTTCATGATTAATTCTTGAATACATAACACGGTTAGCAACCGACAATGCTACTCGATCATTAACACCTAATGACTCTGTAAAGTCCTGCAATGTATGCGCACCAATCTGATGACCAGATTTTCTCAAAATATCGAGCGTATCAGGCAAATAATACTCACCTTGGGCATTATTATTCTTCACTTGAGCAAGTGCTTCAAAAAGCAATTGATTATCGAAAACATAAACACCAGTATTAATTTCTTGAATGCGCCTTTCCGTAACACTAGCATCTTTTTGTTCTACAATCTTCAAAACAGTGTCATCATCTGCTCTAACAATTCTACCATAGCCCGTAGGATTATCTGCCATAGCTGTCAAAACAGTCACTGCATTATTAGACTTCTGATGTTCTTTAACAAATTCTGCCAATGTATCAGAGCGAAACATGGGTGTATCCCCAGACATAATCAACGTGACTCCTACCTTATCGGCCAATCTCTCTTGAGCCTGTTGCACCGCATGTCCAGTTCCTAATTGTTTTGTTTGCAAAACAAATTCACTATGATCGCCGACATGTTTAGCCACACTTTCAGCACCAACACCTATAACTGTAACTGGTTTGTTGTCTGTAAGTGGTTTAACTGCATCAATCACCCAATCAATCATTGCCCTACCAGCAACTGAATGTAATACTTTAGGTACACTAGATTTCATACGTGAACCATGACCAGCAGCTAAGACTAAAACATTTACTTCTTCATTCATTAAAACTAATCCTCATGCTTATAAATTTCTGTCAAATAATTACCAGCAGTAACTAGTATAGGATCCCCGTTTTTAAGATTTGTATCAACATGTAATAATGATGTAAAACGATCCAATAATCTAGTAGTAGAACGACCTTCTGCAAATACAGCAGTGCCAACGACTGTTCCGTCAAACTCGCTGACAAGAGTTTGCATACCTTGAATTGTGCCGCCTGCTTTCATAAAATCATCAACAATAAGAACACGTGATCCAGTTCTTAATGAGCGACGTGACAATTCCATTTTTTCAACTCTCTTAGAGGACCCTGTTAAATAATTAACAGAAACTGTTGGTCCCTCAGTTACTTTAGCATCATCACGAACAATCACAAAAGGTACATTAAGTTGTTCCGCAACAGCTTGAGCTAGAGGAATTCCCTTTGTTGCGGCAGTCATAACAGCATCGATATTATCTCTTAGATACTGTGTCGCAATTAAACGCCCTGCTTGTCTCAATACATCTGGTCTACCTAGCAAATCTGATAAATAAACATAACCACCTGGTAATACACGAGTTTCATCATTGACATCACTGCGAATTTGTTCAATGAACTCTTTAGCTTCATCTTCAGCCATATAAGGTACAAATCTTGCCCCACCAGCAGCTCCCGGAACGGTCTCTAAAAGACCGGTTCCACGTTCCCTAAAGGTTCTTTTTAGAATGGATAAATCCTCAGAAATGGATGATTTTGCAGAATCATAGCGTCTAGCAAAATAGGACAAGGAAATAAGGGTGCGCGGACGTTCTAGCATATATCTAGCCATATCCACAAGGCGATCCGAACGACGTGTTTTCATATTACATTAACGTACTAAATAGTTTTTAGCACGTGTTCTCCTTTAATTATTAATCATTAAGTTCCATTATATCACTAGCAGAACATTAACGTTCGGTATTAAGCTTTTTTTTGAAATTGCCAAACTGATAGTAAATAAATCAACACTTCAATAACAGCTATAAAGAAACTTGTTGGCAAATTTGTTAAATACGCTATTGTCAAGCCAACCCAAGTACCAAATAAAGCAAAGGCAACTGCCAAGCCCATAAGTTTTAGTGTACTTGTTACATAATATTTTGCACTAGCTGCAGGCAAGGTCACTAAAACAAATATCAATAGTGAACCGACTAGCTGTGACGAAATACTAACTGATATGGCAATAATCACCAAGAAAATATAGCGCACCATCTTTTGCGAATTGCTCTGTAAGAACATGCCTGCTTCATCAAAAGAGAGTTGTCTTAACGCACGATAATTAAATAGCAGCACCAAAATCACAATAAATGCCAGTATCACTAGCAACAGTAAGTCTTGATGACTGATACCTAAAACAGACCCAAATAATATTCCAGTGGCTGCAGTGGTACTAGTATGTCCAAGCGCTAAAAATAGTATGCCCATTCCAATAGCTAATGCCGATACTGCGCTTGTCACATTATCACGCTTAGTATAGCCAGATTCTAGTGCGCCAATTAAAAGAGAGGCACTACTTGTTGCTAACATCATACCCAGTAGTGCTGGCCAGCCAACAAATAATCCAAATGTAGCACCAGCAAATCCAATCTCGCTTAAAGAATGTGTTAAAAATGCATAATTTCGTGCCACTACAAATGTGCCAACTATTCCTGCAATTAGGCTAACTACCGTTCCCGCCATAAATGCATTTTGCATAAAATCATAATTAAACATTTCTGACCTCATCTTCATCGTGTCTGTGTGTCATCTCTAAGGTTAACACATTTAAATCCTCTGCTTCACCTTGTGACACTGTCCCATTTTTAAACAGTAAATAGCCATCTGCAAACTGTGAAACTAACTTTAGCTCATGCGTAATGAACAGAATAGTTAAATTATGAGCCTTCTGTAGTGCTGTCACATTTTGAAGCAATGCCACTTTATGCTCGTGATCAAGACTAGCCGTTGATTCATCCAATATAAGTAATTCAGGCGATTTGACTAAAGCTTGTGCAACATAGGCTCGTTGTTGCTGTCCTCCAGAAGCTAACCCCAATCTTTTATCAGCAATATCAGCTAAATCCATTCTAGTTAATGATTCAGAAATACGCTTTTTTTCTTGATTGGAAAGCCAAAAACGCCACCCTGAATTGTAGCTCAAACTAACAAACTCAGAAATACTTAAAGGGTAATCCCTACTGATGTCACGAAATTGTGGCACAAAACCTATTAGAGTCGTATTGACTAATAATTCTCCTGTGGTCTGTTGGTTTTGTCCTATGATTGATTTTATAAAAGTTGTCTTGCCTGCGCCATTTTCTCCCAATAACGCAAAAAAGCGTCCTGCTGGTACGTCAATATTGACATCCGACAAGACTACTCTTTCACCATAACGGATACCAAAATTTTTTGTCTCAATTATTCCCATTATTTATCACTTTCTGTTACTTCTAATGCTTTTTTTAGCTGTTCAACTAATCCAAACTGCCAATCCAAAATATTTTGATTACTTGGCAGAACTTGATTAAATGTCACTACTGGCAACTTTAAATCTGTTGCCAGTTTGATCAATCTTTTATCATTGTCACTCTGATCTTGTGGCGCAGTTAGTATGAAGTTGATTTTTTTATTTCTAATATCTTCTTCAATCTTTTTGAAGTCATTGTCTGTAGCTGTTTCTATATTTAACCACTTACATTTATAATTCAACTGAGACATAAAAATTTGTTGTGCATTATTCGTCGCAATAAACTGAACATTACTTTTGGATTTTAGATTATTAATATCTTCTATTAATAATCTATTATGAGATAACAAATTTTGACTATTATGAATATAAAAATCTCTATTTTGAGGATCAAAATCGCTCAATAAATCCGACAATTTAGAAATAGTTTTAGTTGTTATTTCAGGACTTAGCCAATAATTGCTCCCATTTTGATCAGATACAACATCGCTTGCCACCAAAAGCTTAGCATGCGACTTTAACTTACTTCGTTGTACTAATAATTGGTCACGATGATTGTCAGCTATAATAATTTCAGCGTGCTTGAAAGCTTTTTGATCCTCATGTGTTTTTAAATCACTACTCACTAATCTCACCTGTCCACTATCACTAGTAACAGCTTCCGCAATTTGTTGATAGACAACATTATCAGTCACTATTTTTACTGGAACATGTTTTGGAGGTGGTGTCCCAACCGTCATATTGATAAAAATCAAAAAAATACCAATAGGAATTAATAAAATTGTTAATATAGCGTAAATAACTTGCTTATTCATTATTAAATTTATCTCACAAATATAAAAAAAGCCCATATGGGCAAATGATTGTTAATCGGTAAACGTAATATCAATATTATTAGTTAAAATATCTGTATAGCTATATGACGCACGTTCGAAATTAGCATCATCTAGCTCAACAACGAATAGTGATGGAAATGTCGAACGTAGTACACCACTACGTTCTGTTATTTTTTTTCGACCTGCTTGAGCAACAACAGTTACTGCTTCACCCACGTGGGCTTCTATTTTAGTCTTAATGTCTTGTAAACTACTTGGCATTTTTATACCACCTTTCGTGAAAAACTTACCTAATTATACCATAGATATGCGTTATCCACAAGCAAGACTGTATACTAATGCTAAATTATGAAATATTATGCGAAAATTAAATCAACCCTTCTGATTCAAGTTTTAAATAAAGTGTTGTTAGTTCGGTCAAAGAAAGTCGTTCCGCACGTATTGAAGGTTCAATATTAGCTTTCTCTAAGGCCTCTCGTATGTGAGTTTTTGTTTCTTCTGTTTTACCAAAAGTCTGTATCATATTATTCCAGAGACTTTTACGACGATGAGAAAAACTACCCTTAACAACTTGAAACAGTTTTTCAGGTTTATCAACCATTATTTCAGGTGTTAGCGGTGTCAGTTTGACAACTGCAGAGTCGACATTGGGAGCAGGATTAAAGGAACTAGCAGGCACTTTAATAGCTAATTGAGCTTCAGCAAAATATTGTACAGTTAATGTCAAAACACCATATGCTTTAGTGCCTACTTCAGCATTTAGCCGATCTGCTACCTCTTTTTGCATCATAACTACAATATTTTCCCATGAAATATTGGCACGTAGTAACTGCAGCAAGATCGGTGTTGTAATATAGTATGGTAAGTTAGCCACAATTTTAACAGAAGATTGTTGACCAAATTCGGCATCGATTATGTCTGATAAGTTAACAGTTAAAATATCAGCCTCAATGATTTTTACGTTGTCATATGGCAATAATGTTTCGGATAACACATTAACCATTTGTGGATCAATTTCAAAAGCAACAACTTTCTTAGCTGATTTTGCCAACTGCTCCGTTAACGCACCAATACCTGGTCCAATTTCAATAACATAATCCTCTGAGGTAATTTCTGCTGCTGACACGATACCATGTAAGACGTTAAGATCTGTCAAAAAATTTTGACCAAATTTCTTCTTTGCTCGTAAATTGTATTGATTAAGTATTGCCTGAGTACGGGTAGGATTCGCAATATCGATTATTTCTGCCATAAGTTATTTTCCTTTTCTAAAGCCTCTAAAATATCCGATTTGGTAATGCCAAACTGGTGTATTCGATTAAACAATTGTTTACCATTTGTATAACCAATATGTAATATTTCCCCAATTAGTTCACGTTTCTTCCGAGACTCCTGGCTATTAAGTAAGCCGTTATCTAACAAAAAAGAACGATCAACATCACTAGTAATCATATTTTTAGGTGTCATAACTGCCAGAAGTGCGGCTTGAATGACTTCTGGTCTAGCATGTTCAACACCCAACGATTTATGTGGATTATCTTTATGAGCACGACCATCCTGTTGTGAAATATAAGCGTGTTTTGCTTCTGGAATTTCTCTTGCAACTATTTGTCTAATGCGTTGCCCATTATAATCAGGATCTGTTAAAATAATGAGCCCACGATTCCGTGCCCCTTGTTTAGCAAGTACAAGTGCATTTTTATTTATTGCACTGCCACCCGTTTCAATTGTATCTGCTATCACAGCACGTTTTATATTTTCAGTGTCAGACTTACCTTCCACAAGAATAAATTCATTAATTTTTGGTTTAATCATGGTTTAAAAATAGACGATGGGCATTTTCTCTGGTAATGTCAGAAAGTTCTTTAGGTGATAAATCCAATGTATCTGCTAGGGAATCAATAACATATTTCACAAAGGCAGGCTCGTTATCTTTTCCTCTAAAAGGCGTAGGCGCTAAATAAGGTGCATCCGTTTCTACTAAAATACGTTCTAGTGGTACAGCTTTAGCAGATTCACGAACATCATCAGCTTTTTTAAATGTGACAACACCACTAAAAGAAATATACATTCCTAGATCCAAAAATGCTTTTGCTTGATCTGGTGTCCCAGAAAAGCTATGCATTACGCCTTTTTTGACACCACTTTTTTTCAGTATCTCATATACATCTTCAAAAGCATCACGATTATGAATAATCACTGGTAAATCGTATTGTTTCGCTAATTGAAGATGTTTTTCAAATGCTTTTTTTTGTATGTCACGTGAGGGTGTATCCCAATAATAATCTAATCCTGTCTCACCTACTCCAACAACTTTGCTTTGTTTCAACTGTTCAGCTAATAATTTTTCAGCGTTTTCATCAAATGCTGCTGTATCCTCAGGTTGGAATCCAAGAACAGCATAGATATTATCATGTGCATTCGCAATTTCCAAAGCGCGCTCGTTACCTTTAGCATCATAACCAACGATATTCATTTCCATCACGCGTAATTCATTGGCACGACCAATATATGCTGGTACATCATGAAAAAGTTTATCATCATTAAGATGAGTATGCGTGTCGAAACTATCTGCCGGTGTTTTTGTTAAATCATAAATTGCCATTTGTTATTATTTTTATATACTTACTAAAAAGTGCATTTAATAAAGTATCATTCTCCTTAATGAGTTTTATTTCTAATTATCATGTTTCAGTATAACACAACAAAAAAAGCCCCTAAACACCTGTTAATCAATCTTTGGTGTTTCATTAGGAGCAAAATTTTTTAAAATACCATTAACAAATTTGCGATCATCTTCATCAGCAAAAGTTTTTGCTAAAATCAAAGCTTCATCTATTGCCACTTTGTATGGTACAAGTTGATTATTCAACTCATAAGTTGCCAATCGTAAAATGACCAAATCAGCTTTATTTATACGTTTGATTGACCACCCATCTGCTAAAAACTTGGCAATTTGTTCGTCTAACTCACTTTTATTACCGAGTATGCCGTTAACTAGGCGAGGTAAATAATCGTCAAATTGTTTACCGTCAAGTACGATATTATATAGTGTATCAATATTATTGTTTTGTGGCTCTTTTTCAAGCGCAAACAATATTTGAAAAGCTGCTTGCCTTGATTCGTGTCGCGTTAAATTTGCCATTAATTAGATTCCTCAGATGATGTTACTGTATCAAATAGATTATTTGGATCAATTTTATTGAGTACTTTTTCAGGAATAATGCCACTCACGTGAACATTAGTTTGTGCGATATGTAAATCTGTCATTGACGAGATTTGAGATTTGATAGCATTTTGAATTGCCAAAGCAACTCTAGGGACAGCAACACCATATTGTAAAAATACATAGGCATCTATAACTAAACCATCCTCAGATTGTGTTAACTCAACACCTTTACCGCGAGAATTTGTGCCAAATGCGCTTGTAAAACGATCCGATAATTTACCACGCATTGAGTACACACCATCGACTTCTTGTGTAGCAATTTGTGCAATAATTTCGATAACTTCTGGTGCAATTTGTGTTGCACCTTCCAAATGACTATCCGTATCTAAAATAATGTTTTTATGGTTTGCTTTACTACGTTTTATTTCTTTGGCCATCATCTCTACTCCTCGAAAATATTCTTTAAAATAAAAAGTTCCCTAAGGAACTTTTATTTTGTGTTCCCTTTAACTACGCTCATTATCATTTTATTAAATAATGACTATATGCTCGTATGAGTTCACACTGTATAATTAAGCGCGGCCCTTGTATGAACCATCTTCTGTATTCACAAGAATTGTTTCACCTTCGTTAATGAAGTCAGGAACTGTAATTGTAGCACCTGTTTCAACAGTAGCTGGCTTTCCTGAACCTGTTGCCGTTGCGCCTTTGATTCCAGGTTGTGTTTCAGTTACCTTGATTGCAATTGTTGATGGTAATTCAGCACCTAAAATTTCGTTACCAAACATTGTAATTTTAACTTCCATACCTTCAAGCAAAAACTTCAATGCTGAAGCAATCTTATCATCAGGCAAGTTGACTTGTTCATAAGTCTCAACATCCATGAAGACACGACCGTCATTTTCAGCAAACAAGTATGACATAGGGCGTGTTGTAATATCAGCTTGTTCAAACTTATCTCCTGGACGGAAAGTTACTTCGTTAACAGCTCCTGTGCGTAGGTTCTTCAACTTTGAACGAACAAACGCACCACCTTTTCCTGGCTTAACGTGTTGGAAGTCAAGAACACGCCAAATTGAGTTTGAATACTCAATTGTTAAACCATTTTTCAAATCATTCATGCCAATTGCCATGATAATATCCTCTTTTATTAAATAATATAGTTTATTATAACAGAAAGTAACTGTCTCTGCAGTAGTAAAACAATTTGTAATTGTATCATATAAATATATAGATATCAATCATCATGTGTATCTAATTCTGGTTTGACAATCAGCGTTTCAAGACGTCTGAGTTGATTAAGTAGTAATTCCCCCTCTTCCAAACCATAAACCGATAACCACTTATCAAAACGTTCAACAACACGATTTGTGATTGCCTTTTCAACTTCTTTTCCTTTATCAGTCAACGATAACAATACACGACGCCGATCTTTTTTATCCGGTATCTGCTCAATGTACGCTAAAGCAACTAGAGGCTTTAGCTGCCTTGCCACAGCGCCTTTTGTAACATTACGATCTGTAGCAATCTCAGTCATAGTTAATTTTGACTCATTTTTGGCAACTGCCGACATAATTAACCATTGCTCAAATGAAATACCATAAACATTTGTCGGTTGTGAAATTAATTTTTCTAAGTGTTTCAAAGATGCCATATAAACATTGATAAAATCATTCATCAAATCAATTTTGGTCATACTTTTCCCTCTAAAACGTCATTGGTAACCTGAGACTCATTATCAAGTAAATAAGCCATTGCATCTTCCGGTGTGTCAACCATGATAATATTTTTAATATCATTATATGTCACAAAACCAGTTTTAACACACGACACTAACCAACGCCATAAATCATCATAAAAACCATCAATATTTAACAAGAGCATTGGTTTATGATGCAATCCTATTTTGGACCAGCTAATGACTTGTGCAATTTCCTCTAATGTTCCAAAACCACCAGGTAAAGCAATAAAAGCTTCGCCATAAGCCATAAGCAATTCCTTACGCGAATCCATACCGTCTACTTCAATCAACTCGTTAATTTCACTGGCATCAATGGCTTCTTCGGCTAAATTATGTGGTGTAATGCCGATAACTTTACCACCAGATGCCATAGCATGTCGCGCTGTGATCCCCATTAGCCCATCATGGCTACCACCATAGACCATTGTAATATTATTTTTTGCAATGAGTTGTCCTAGAGATTCTGCTGTTTTCGTATAAATTTCCTTATCTCCGCTTTGAGACCCCATAAATACTGTGATTTTTTTTAATACCATTGAATTTATCCTTTCTACAAATCTATCAATATTAAGGATTTTTATCAAGTAATATTTAGACAATTTAACCGTTTTAAGACGCTATGTGGTACACTAGAATATAGGTTTTCGTCCGTGACAAAGAAAAAATTAAAATATTATTATTGGAGGCATTTATGATTTATAAAGTTTATTACCAAGAACACCCAGAACGTAACCCAAAGCGAGAGACTACTCTTTCAATGTATATCAACGCTGAAAGCTTACCACAAGCTCGAGAAATTATCGAAGAAAACACAACATATAACATTGAATTTATAGAAGAGTTGTCTGACAAGGCCGTAACTTACGAAAAGGCCAATCCAAATTTCAAAATGACGACGTTTTAATTCATGACATATTCTGTAGATATTAAACCTAACGAAGTCGCTGTATATGCTCTAGGTGGTCTAGGCGAAGTCGGAAAAAATACATACGGTATCGAGTATCAAAACGAAATCATCGTTGTCGACGCGGGTATTAAGTTCCCTGAAGACGAATTACTTGGTATTGATTATGTTATTCCCGATTATACTTATCTTGTTGATAATATTGATCGCGTTAAGGCACTGGTTATTACTCACGGACATGAGGACCATATCGGTGCTATCGCCTACTTCCTACAATCAGTTAATGTACCAGTTTATGCCGGTCCTTTAGCAATGGCGTTAATTAAAAACAAGCTTGAAGAAAAGCAAATGTTAAATCGTGTTGAACTACATGAAATAACTGACGGCTCAACTTTAGAATTTGATAAATTAAGTGTTGAGTTTTTCCGTACGACACATTCAATACCTGATGTTTTCGGAGTTGCGATTCACACGCCTGTTGGTACAATCGTTGAAACAGGTGATTTTAAGTTCGATTTGACACCAACAACTAAGCAGCCACCTAATTTATGGTCAATGGCTCGTCTAGGAGAACAAGGTGTCTTACTTATGATGAGTGACTCAACCAATGCTGAACGTCCTGAATGGACAAAGTCTGAAGCTTGGGTTGCAAAGTCAGTTAATCGTATCTTCGATAAAATTGAGCATGGTCGTATAATTTTTGCTACTTTTGCATCTAATATGAATCGTGTACGGATGGCAACAGATGCCGCTATTGCTCATGGGCGTAAAATAGCTGTATTTGGTCGATCAATGGAATCAGCTGTTACAAACGGCCGTGCTCTTGGGTATTTAAATATTCCCGATGACATGCTTGTTGAACAATCTGAAATCAAAAATATTCCTGACGACGAATTATTAATTTTGTCAACTGGTTCTCAAGGAGAACCTATGGCTGCTTTAGCACGTATTGCTGAAGGTACCCATAAACAAATTCGTCTAAAACCTAAAGACAATGTCATCTTTTCTTCTTCACCTATTCCTGGCAATACTGCCTCTGTGAATCAAGTAATTAATAAGCTTGAAGAAGGTGGTGCTAATGTTATTTATGGAAAAGTAAACAACATTCATACTTCTGGGCACGGTGGTCAAGAAGAACAGAAACTAATGCTAGCCCTAATGAAGCCAAAATACTTTATGCCTGTTCACGGTGAATATCGCATGCTTAAAGTTCATGCTTCTTTAGCTCATGAATTAGATATTCCTGAAGACCATACCTTTATTTTAGAAAATGGTGATGTTTTGGCTCTTGACGGTGAAAACGCACGTATGGCAGGCCATTTTCCTGGTGAGGACACTTATATTGATGGTTCAGGTATTGGTGATATTGGTGCTGTTGTCTTACATGATCGTCAAAAACTGTCCCAAGATGGTTTGGTGGTTGTCACAGCAACAATTGATCTGAAAAAGAAGGAAATTTTATCTGGTCCAGATATTTTATCTCGCGGATTTGTTTATATGCGTGAGTCAGGTGAACTCATTAATGAAGGTCGTCGCATTATATTTGGTACTATGCGTCGCATTATGAATAATGCAAATGCAAGTGAATCTGATATCAGACAAGCTGTCATTGATGATTTATCCCGTTTCTTGTACAAAGAAACCGCTCGTAAACCAATGATTTTACCAATGTTAATTATGCTTTAAAAAGCCAAAGACGTATTGTCTTTGGCTTTTTCACGAACATTTTTTGAAATCACTATCTTACAAACGTATAAAACTGGACATTAAGATTTTTAAAAACGTTTCAATATGCTAAAATAGTCTCAGTACATAACAAAGGAGCTATCATGACAGAAAGAAAAATCCCAACAATTATGGGCACGCAACATCCAGATAACGCTAACGCACCCTTCTGGGATTCTTCTCAGCAACCGTTTATAAGCGCCTATCGCGAAATGAATGAAGCATTTGAAAATTTTAGTGAACTAGAAGTCGACGAATATATGTGGGACTGGGAAGGTAAGCATGCAGATGCTGCGGTTATCGATCGTCTATTTAGCACAGAATATGATTACTTTAAAGAGCATCAGATTGGTCGCGATAAATTTTTAACCTTTCGTTTTCCCAATATTTGGGAAGAAAAAGGCTATAACCTCATGCAAGCTATGACCGCTATTCTCAGTTCTGAAGATTTTGCTCATGATCTTGGATTTGACCAACGCCCATTGTTTGAAACGATTTTACCAATGGCAAAACGTGCTGATCAACTCATTGAAATGCAAGAGTTATTTGAAAAACTTGCTCATTTTAAGTCAATAGAATTTACCAAATCAGACAAAAATACCCCTTATATTGAAATGATTCCACTATTTGAAGATTTCAATACACAATTACATGCTCCTGAAATTTTAAAAGAATACTTAAAACTTCATGAAGAACATTTCGGATTCCGACCAAAGTATTTACGTGTTTTCTTAGCTGGCTCTGATTCTGCTTTAACTGCTGGATTTATGAGCTCTATCACAGGTAACAAATTAGCAATTGCACGATTGCATGAATTTGCCCGTGAAGAAAATATCGAAATTTATCCTATTTCTGGTACTGGCTCTGCCATTTTCCGAGGTGGTTTATCCCCAAAGCGTATTGGTCGTTATGTCACTGAGTTTGCTGGTGTTAGAACAGCTACGGTACAATCAGCATTCCGCTACGACTTTCCTATCCACGAAGTCACAGATGCCATTGAAGAGTTAAAAAATAAACTGCCGTTTGCTGAACCTTTACGTATTTCTGCTGAGGATCAAAAAATTCTAGCAGAAGTTGCAGAAGAATCTGCACAATTCTATACCCAAACGCTTGATCAATTAATTCCTGATGTACACCCCATCTTTAAAGCTTTTCCAAAGCGTCGTGATCGTCGTCAACACGTTGGTGTACTTGGTTATTCTCGTTCAGTTGATGGTATTGAACTGCCAAGAGCTATTAACTTTACAGGTGCATTTTATTCAATCGGTGTACCACCTGAATTTATTGGATTTGGACGGGCATTAGAAAACTTAAATGCAGACCATCTTTCGGTGTTTGTCCGTAACTATCCTAGCATGAAACAAGATTTCAAAGAATTAGCTCATTACGTTAATATGGATGCTCTCGAAATTCTTAAAACACAAAGCCCCGCATGGGCAGATGTTGAACGTGACATCTTAATTCTTAAAGATGTTTTCGACCTTGAAATTGGTCCTAAAACTAGAGAAGAACAGCAACACGCAGAAATTGCACTTCAAGTTGTTCAAATTAAAGATGGTGCATCAATTGCTGTCACAGCTTTAATTAATAGAATGGCTCAATTGAGACATTTCTTAGGTTAAAGATACGAATAGCCCTTACGGGCTTTTTTTGTTACAATAAGACTAGTTTTTATTGAAAGACACACTTATGCCTAACTTTTATGTAATCCACAATTCCTATGCCGGCAAGGACCGTAATAATACCAATATTGTTAATGACATTCGCAAACTACATCATATCATTAACTGGTTTGACACAGAATACGTCGGACATGCTACTTATCTAGCAAAGAACCTGGCAAAAACTTTAGTTGACTCAGATGCCGTAGTGTTGGTCATTGGGGGTGACGGCACTTTAAATGATGTACTAAATGGCTTATTAGCAGTAGAACGTCAAACAGCTCTCCCAATTGCGTATATTCCTACTGGCACTGGAAACGACTTTGCGCGAGGTGCTTCACTTGGATCTGCTTCAGACGCCTTATTTCGTTTAAAACATACGAATCAAGTAAAGAACCTTTCTATTGGTAAGATCATTGTTGAGTCTCCTCATCAAACCACACGCTATTTTGTCAATAGCGTCGGTGTTGGTTTTGATGCTAACGTTGTTATCATGACAGAGCAATCGAATCTCAAAAAAATGCTCAACAAATTCAATCTTGGTTCTTACGCTTATTTACTGACCGCAATAACTGCTTTTTTCAATCAGAATGCTTTCCAGTTGACGTTAACAAACGGTGAAAAATATAAACACATCCCAGAAATAATGCTCGCTACTATTGTAAATCACCCTTTCTTTGGCGGTGGTATTCCAATACTACCATCAGCAGATTTATCTAAATTCGAATTAGAGCTTTTAGTTATCGAAAAAGTTTCTTTTTTTGGTTTTCTAAAATTACTATTTGATTTAAAGCGAAATAGTAGTCACTTAAATCACAAGAAAGTTCATCGATATATGCTTGCAAAAGGGGCACAAATTCATATTCATGATATACAACCTGGACAAATAGATGGAGAAACATTAGGTAATGGTAGTTTTGTGTTGACAACAACTTGTCAAAGCTACCCTTTCTGGATTAATTAAAAAGGATGATTACAATTAAGTAATCATCCTTTTTAATTAAAATGCCCTAAACGTTCTGCTTGTTTGGTTACCGTTGTGATTAATTTACTGGATACCAAGTGTGACGCAGCCTGAATCACAAGATCTTCTTGATATACAATTGCAGCAATGGCACTAACAACTGTTGGTACAACATTATTAACATGACCATGCAAAAAAGCGTTATGCATTGCTTCTGTATAACTGTCACTATTAAGTAACGACCATATAATAGCTTCTAAAGTACTAGCACTACGACCATCTAACGTAATATTGTTGATTGGAATATTAGCAAAATCAGGTAAGTTAAGTTCTTCAAATGCTGATAATTCTTCTTTGAAAACTTTATGACGTGAATAATATTCAAATCCAAACGCTAGACCATTTTCAACGGCATCACGGATTGATTGTTTTTCTAAGAGTTGACTTAAAATTAAACTCAACATTCCAACAGTAACTAATACACCCTCATCGTTGTGTGTTAAACCTGTTATGCGATGAAGAGTCATCATAGCTACTTCATCATTAATGAAACTAACACCATATTCATGATGCAAATATAAGGCTACCGGTAACATTCTTACTAACACATCATCACTGTCTGCTGAATCTTCCAAAACACCTGAAGCCAATATATCTTTATTTTTAGTATAATTATCCATTGCTTTCTTGGTAATCGCATCAATTCGTTGTAATGTTTGATCTGGTGCAAATTGATTTCGTTTATACCAATTCTGGAAATGATTCATCACATCAGATAATTGGTAACCATGTGACAAACTGGCAACGGTAGTAAGTGACATACTGGTTTGGGTACCCCACTTAAGTTCATCAGAAAAATTTAAAGAGTCTGATAACAGTTGATCTTGTTGACCATTAGATAACTGTGTCATACTTTCTCCAATGGCAATACCGAGTATTAAAAATTGAATAAGTGATTGCTTTTTTGACATACCCTATTTTATCATACGTACCATCTGATTTTTATAGTAAAGCTTTAATATCTGCTACACGATCTAACTGTTCCCAAGGCAATTCAATGTCTGTACGTCCAAAATGACCAAATGCGGCAGTCTGTTTATAGATTGGTCGACGTAAGTCCAATGTATTAATAATGGCTAATGGACGAAAATCAAATAGTTGTGATGTTATTTCACGTATTTTTGCTTCATCAATTTTTGCTGTACCAAATGTTTCAATATTTAACGAAACAGGTTGTGCTACACCAATTGCATAGGCAATCTGCAATTCTAATTTGTCTGCTACCCCTGCTGCCACAAGGTTTTTAGCAACGTAACGAGCAAAATATGCCGCAGAACGATCAACTTTAGTAGCATCTTTTCCAGAAAAGGCACCACCACCGTGATGTGCAGCACCACCATAAGTATCTACAATAATTTTACGACCAGTTAATCCAGAATCAGCTTGCGGTCCGCCTAATACAAATCGACCTGATGGATTAATATAATAAATTGTTTGGTCATCTACTAACTCTTGTGGCAAAACTTGATCAATGACTAAACTACGCATATCCGTTCTTAATTGATCTAATGTTACGTTCTCATCATGTTGCGTTGATAAGACAACAGCAGCAATACGTGTTATCTCATTTTCATCATTAAGTTCAACACTCACTTCAGCTTTTGCATCTGGTCTTAAGTAAGTTACTAATTCAGCTTCTCGAACATCACGAATTTTACGCATTAAGCGGTGAGACAAGGCTAACGTGAGTGGTAAATAACTATCGGTTTCGTTCGTAGCGTAACCAAACACCATACCTTGATCCCCTGCCCCTAACTGTTCAGGATCATCATCAGCATTATCCACTGCTTGAGCGATATCTCCTGATTGTTCAACAATTTTGTTTGATACATTTACTGAATCTGCTGTAAAACCAAGTTCTGCGTGATTATAGCCGATTTCACGAATCGTTTCTGTCGCAATTTCTCTTACGTTAACATATGCGGAAGTTGACAACTCACCAAATATTGAAACATCTCCAGTAGATGTTGTAACCTCAATTGCAGCACGTGCATGTGGATCTTGAGCCAATACAGCATCCAAAATGGCATCAGCAATTTGGTCAGCAATTTTATCTGGGTGTCCTGCAGAAACTGATTCGGACGTGAAATACTTTGTCATGATTAAACATGACCTCCTTCATAATTCAAAATAAAAAGCTAATGGTCGCAAATTAAAAGCGCACCCCATGACTGATTAGTCGGGACGCGCTTAACGTGACGACTATCTGTACAGATGGACCACCGTGACATCATACATGAGTATCCGCCGGTTGGTGCAGGGTCAAAGTGCTGTATCACTCGCCTGCTCTTGATAGCTGTTTTAAATTGTATATTCAGAATATCAGACGTTTTAAAAAAATGCAAATTCTAATGTAACTATCAGATAGCGTTTAAGGTACAATGTTATATATGAACAATACATATCGACAATTACACAATAAATTACCAGATGGTCGTGACATGCCAAGCCGTTTTTCGACTAACCCTCAAGACAAAAGAAATTTTGAAAACTTTACACAAACGCATTTCTTTGATTGGCGGCGTTGGATACCACTAACTATTATAGTGTTAAGTTTAAACTTTACTTGGTGGTACCAACCACTGTTACATTCAACATCTCTGACAGGTATGGGATCAACTTGGCATACTTTACCATTGTTTGTTTACAGTATTATGGTATCAATAGGCTTAACCTTAGTTATCACTCAAAATTTTCGTAGTCTAATAAGCTATTTATTTTTTGGCATCAGTTTGTTATTAACATTGACATCATTTATCCAATCACGTCATGAAATTTTCATATTGTTAGGTCTATTAAGTATCTTCTTTATTCTTATTCAACAGCCAATAATAGGTTTACAGAATTGGTTGGGATTAGTTGTTTTAAGTGTTTTAGCGACATTTAGCATTCCAGTAGCAATATTTTATATTTCTAATAACTTTGTGACCCAACGTTTCCTATGGCAATTAGTTCCGATGCTGTTTGGCTTTGGCTTTTATTTTACACCAATATTGATGCCAAACCCCGATGGCCGTAAATTAAGTATTTTAACACTTGGTTTGTTTTTAGTTGCTGTATTGAGTCATCAAATTGGGTTAGGTACACCATTAATCATTATATTTTGCTTACTAGGTTTCATTTTACAATTTGTCAAAGCAAAAATTGGCAACTGGCAAAATATGGGCTATATTCTTCTACTTGCCCTTTCAATGTTCATTATATATTAAAAAGCATGTGTCTAATCTAAGACACATGCTTTTTAATGAGCTAATACTTTATATATATCGTGTAGTTGTTCAAAAGCTGTTAAAATCACTTGTTCATCATCATAAGCATCATCCTGATATTTTTGTTTATCAATAACAATACCTATAAGCACTTCACTATGCTTAACTTGTTCAAACCTAGTAACTGCTTGATCATAATTAGTTGGTGTGAGTAATTCATTACGATTAACCATATGATCTGTGCTTAAAACAAACTGTTTAGGTAATATTGCGATCAAATCAGATGCTTTTCTCAATCTGCTAACAATATCTGCTGTTTGAGAAGGTTTCATATTTTCCTCTACGGCTAAATAAAAATACACATGATCTTCCCAAAGTCCTATTTCATAATGTGGCAACATTTTATAACCACGTTTGTTAGGTGCTAGTGCAACCCAAGTATTGTCTGGTGCATTTGTTGTCCGTCGCAGATGCTTGGCAACATGAGCAAACCAACTTTGATCATTATGATTTAAAATTGCTAATAATTTATCAGATAATTCAACAAATTTTGGATCAATAATTGTACGAATTTTAGCCATGCGCTCATCTAGACTTTTTGCATTAAACACATCAAAATCTTGTCGTTCAAAAACCATCATTTTCTCCTTTAATTTTCTTACTACCATTATTTAAAATAGTAAGCCACTGAATTAAAACATAACCACTTACTAAAACAGTAGCTATTAAATTCAACCAAATTAATAACACAATAATAGATCCTATTGACTGATAAAAATCATATTGTTTTAAACCAAGTTTCGCATAAAAAGTGAAACCAACATTTAACGCATTTAGCATTAACAATTCAACAAAACTACCAATAGCAACAAGCTTTAGTGGTGTCTGAGCAGCTTTTGTCGGTAAAAAATAATTTAGCATAATTAATGCAAGAAACATAGCTATCCAAATTACCCAACGAGATTGACTAGTAATAAAACCAGTCCACGGACCAGCTGGTAATTGATTTATCACTAATGACAACACATTACTAGCAATCATCAAAACACCAAACATAGCGATAATAATGAGTAACCATAGGAAAGACCAAACACGTGTTAATAAATTACTAATTCGCTCTTCAGCATCAGCAATACGATTAAAAGATTGTCTAAATACTGCAATGACTCTTGAAACCGTCCACAATGTGAATGGTACAGAAAAAGACAAAATCGATAATTGCTTTTTTGAAAGCACTGATTGTAATATTGGCATTAAAATTTTTTCAATATCATGAGGTAAATTGTCTCTAGCAACGTTTATAATCGCTGCTTGATCTAGGCTAGTCATCGATATAATCATAACAATTGACATAATTGTTGGAAATATCGTTAATAAACTATAATAGGCAAACGTTGGTCCAACATAATTAATTTGTGCGCGTGAAAATAACATACCGAGCGTTTTTAAATCATAACGCTCACTGATTACTTTGATAAATTGTTTTAATCGATTTAACATATTTCTATTATGCCAAATAATAACAATTTCTGTTTAATTTATTTTAGAAAAGTTTTCCAATGACATAGTGGATTGCAATTGTAAGTAAACCAATAATAATATTACGAATCATGGCTCGTTTTTTCAAACCGTTTGATAATTGAGCACTGAGCAAACCAGTTAACGCAACTGCGACTACTGTTGCACCAATTGTTGCAATAAACTGATAACGCGTAGGTGCTAAGATAAGTGCTGCCAGTGGAAATACACCACCAATTGCGGCACTAAATAAAGATGCCCATGCTGCCGACCATGGATTCATGTAATGCCCTAACGTGATATCATATTTTATACTTAACATAGTTTCTAATGGTTTTTTACTAAGTAGTTCATCCGCTATTGATTTAGCAGTTGTTCTGGTAACCCCACGATCAACATAGAAATTTTCGACTACAAGGTGTTCCCCTTTAAAGTCATTTTTGAGTAGTTCACGCTCTTGTTCAACAACAACTTTTTCACTATCTGATTGCGAACTCACCGAAGCATATTCTCCAGATGCCATTGATAATGCACAAGCCATTAAATCTGCTAACCCCGCAATAAAGATAGCAAAGTTATTTGTTGTGGCAGCAGCAACCGAAAACAATACCCCAACAACGGTTAAAATACCATCATTTGATCCTAAAACGCCTGCTCTGATCGCATTGAGTCTTTCATCCATCGTGGCTTGTTCTTTTTTAGTTGACGTTTCTTTTTTTAACTTAATATCCATTGATTTATTGATGAATTCACAAATGTAAGTTCATCATTCCCCCTTTATCTGAATAATGATCCAATAGCGTATGTCACAATCATCGTAAACATACCAGCAACAATATTTCTAATGGATGCCTTTTTCTTATCAGCACCATTCAGTGAAGCTGTTACATACCCTGTAATTGCCAAGGCAATTACAACAGCGATAAATGTCGCTACCTCACGCATATTTTGTGGTGACACAGAGATAGCTACCATTGGCAAGATTGATCCTATTGGAAAACTGATTAA
Organism: Leuconostoc palmae; assembly: GCF_019656075.1. Classification (GTDB taxonomy): domain Bacteria; phylum Bacillota; class Bacilli; order Lactobacillales; family Lactobacillaceae; genus Leuconostoc; species Leuconostoc palmae. The sequence goes on from NZ_BPKZ01000001.1 coordinate 70,688, forward strand.
GGAAGCTAATGCAGCTCCTCCTGCACTTAATTCATGATCTAAAGAAAAACCATAGCGCTCACGGACAGTGGTTGTCAGTGCATCTTTGTTCATCATTTCTTCAGTCGCCTGTGTTGCAAGTTGTGTTGAAATACCATCTGCAATATATTTTTCTTTAACATATTCAAATTCTGATTTATAATCTTCAGATAGGGCTTTTGTTTGAATATGTTTCACTTTTTCTTGAGCATCATGTTGTGAACTAACAGATACATATTCACCCATTGCCATTGAAACCGTACCAGCTAACATTCCTGCAAAACCAGCTAGCAATATGGTACCAGTATTACTAGTGGCACCTGCAACACCTAAAATAATACCTGAAACAGATAAAATACCATCATTGGCACCCATAACACCTGCACGAATTAAATTATTTCGTTGCATTAAACTTTGCTTGTCCATCTCGCACCTCTTTTAGAATTATTCTAATTAGTTATATCAAATTAAGGCAATAAAATCAAGTTAATTAGAAACATTCTACTTTACATGTTATAATATTATTATAGATAATAAGGAGACTAATATGGCAGAACATGAATTACGTGACATATTGCAAAGTCATGGGTTAAAAGCAACTTCTCACAGATTAACAATACTTGACTATCTCATGACACACGAAACTCACCCAACAGCTGAGATGATTCATGCAGATTTGTCAGCAATTAGTCTTGCTACAATATACAACACATTAGAAAAATTAGTAGCATCAGGTATTGTTATTGTGATTGATACACAACGTGATGACAAAAGGCACTATGATTTTTATGGGGAACCGCACTATCATATTATTAATAGTCGTACAAATGAAATTATTGATGCTGACAACTTTGATGTGACGCCCTTGGTTGATGCCGCAAGAGATGCGAGTGGCCTTAATATTACAGGGTTTCATATTGAAGTCTATGGTGTTAATCCTGACGATGCCATATAAAAAAAGTTCTTGAACTTAAAATGTTCAAGAACTTTTTTTATATGGCTGAGTTCATAATTTTTGAAACAGCAGCATGAATTTTTTCAAGATATATACCTTGTTCTTCTTCAGAGTGTGCATACTTTTCCGAATCAACGGATTGCTTAGTTACATTGACTGCATCGGCCATGATTTCCGTTGCAGCAGCATATTTTGTATAAGCACTCGCTAGCGATTTGTGTACACCTAATAAACGAACTGGTGCTGATGCAGCATTCAACTTAGATGCATTCGCCTTATAACTTGCCACTGCATCTTCAAACTCTGCTTTAATTTCAGCAAACTCAGCTGATGGGATTTCAGAAATTTTATCTGCTTCTTTTGCATCGTCAAGCTTTGTGAAGAATGGTGTCACTCTATTTGCTATTTCTTCTGTATTTGTTAAGACATCTTGCAAAGTCTTAACATAAATTTGACCTTGCTTTGGATTAAATTTTACCAATGATCTATTATCCTTTTTTGAAAATTTTGCGCTGTACTAATTTTACCAGTTCAACAATAATAATGATACTCATTCCAGCCAGAAGAACAATTGCCCATTGATATCCATCTAAGTGTGACACATGGAAAATTGGGTTTAACGGTGTAATAACAACCACCGCTGACATAGCAATTAGCGAACCTAACAGTGCCCAATTAAATAGTTTATTTTGGAAAGCCTGTGGTCCAAACATTGAACCGTATACTGATTTTACGTTGATCGCATTAAACATTTGCATTAACCCTAACGTCATAAATGACATAGTTAACGCATCACGATGTGCTTCTGCAACTGCAGCATGTACAGGATAAGCTAACGCAAAACCATATACTGTTAGCACAATGGCAGCTTGCAACATACCTTGCCAAATTATAGCTGTCCCTACACCACCAGAAAGGAAACTTGCATCGCGTCCTCTTGGCTTTTGTGACATAATACCTTTCTGAGCAGGCTCTACACCCAAGGCAATAGCAGGCAACGTATCGGTTACCAGATTAATCCATAGAATCATAATTGGTGCTAAAATGTTCCATCCTAACAAAGTCATTACAAAAATTGATATTACCTCAGCCAGGTTTGACGCCAGTAAATACTGCAAAGCTTTTTGGATATTAGCAAAAACCTTTCTACCTTCTTCTACAGCATGAACAATAGTAGCAAAGTTATCATCAGCCAATACAATATCTGATGCCCCTTTAGATACTTCAGTTCCAGTAATACCCATTGCAACACCAATATCAGCAGCTTTTAAGGCAGGGGCATCATTAACACCATCCCCTGTCATCGCAACTACTTTACCTTTTTGTTGCCAAGCGTTGACAATCTTAACTTTATGTTCTGGTGCAACACGCGCATAAACATTGTACTTGTCTACATTAGCCAAGAATTCGTCATCAGTCATATTATCTAAATCAGACCCAGAAATAACTGCACTCTCTTTATCAGCCTCATCTAAAATACCTAAACGAACCGCAATTGCTGCTGCTGTATCTCGATGATCACCAGTAATCATCATCGGACGAATACCTGCTGCTTTAGCCTCTGACACAGCTTGGGCAACCTCGGGACGTTCTGGATCAATCATACCCACAAAACCTACAAAGACCAGATCATTTTCTAATGATTGCGAAGTTATTGTAGCAGGCATTTCTGGCGATAGTTTGTATCCGAATCCCAATACACGCAATGCTTGCGTTGCTAATTCTGAATTAATGCCTAATAGTTTATTTCGGATATCATCTGTGAGTGTCGTAATTTCATTATTTATTTCAATTTGGGTCGCACGGTTTAACAATTCGTCTGGTGCACCTTTGACTGTGATGATATAACCCTCTGGCGCTGGATGAATTGTTGACATCAACTTACGATCCGAATCAAAAGGTAGTTCAGCAACACGAGGCATCTCACTGAATAACGTATCAATATCTCGACCATGATTTTCATTAAATGCAATTAATGCGGTCTCCGTTGGATCGCCAATATAGCCATCTTCAGTACGCTTTGTATCATTATTTAATGCTAATATATCAGCGAGTCTAGCATACGTACCGGTTAACTGGGCTGTTGTATTGACCTCTTCTATCTGCGCATTTACCACAATCTTTTCGACTGTCATCTTATTTTGTGTTAATGTACCAGTTTTGTCTGATCCAATAATATCTGTCGATCCTAAAGTTTCAACCGCTGGCAACTTTCTAATCAATGCTTGACGGGCAGCCATGCGAGTTGTTCCTAGTGCCAACGTAATTGTAACAATGGCCGGTAATCCTTCTGGTATTGCTGCCACAGCCAAAGAAATTGAGGTTAGTAGCATATCAATGATAGTTTCTTTTCCTCTAGCCAGTCCTACGACAAAGGTAACTGCTGCAATGCCCAAAATCAAGTAGGTTAACACACGACCAAGTTTTATAAGATTGTCTTGTAATGGTGTCTTAGTTTCATCTGCTGCTTCCAACATACCCGCAATGTGTCCTATTTCAGTTGACATTCCGGTATTGACAACAACTGCGACACCTCGACCATAAGTAACATTGGTGTTCATAAATCCTAAGTTGGTACGATCTCCCAAAGGCAAATCAGTATCATCCAAGGTCATTGATACTTTATCAACCGGAACGGATTCGCCAGTAAGAGAAGCCTCTTCAATCTGTAAGGAAGCCGACTCAATAAATCGTACATCAGCTGGGACAATATCGCCTGCTTCCAAACGGACAATGTCTCCCACAACTAAATTGGTTGATTTGACTGACATATCCTTACCATCTCGGATAATATTTGCGTTAGGCGTTGACATCTCTTTTAATGCATTAATAGCATCTTCTGCTTTGGCTTCTTGGAAAACACCAAATACGGCATTAATAATCACAATTGCCAAAATAAAAATTGCATCAACTAATTCACCAGTAAATGCAGCAACCACTGCAGCAACCAACAAAATAGCAATCATAAAATCTTTAAATTGGTTAATAAATTTTTGAAAAAGTGTCGTCGAAGCTGCCTCATTGAGTTGATTGTAGCCGTTTACTTCAAGCCTCTTTTGCGCCTCAATCTGCGTTAATCCAACCTTAGAATCCGTTTTCAAATTAGATAAAATCTCTGTGACGTCTTGATTGTACAACGACTGTTTTGACATCTTATTCCTCCCACGCAATCATTGCGTTAAACATTCTTGTGTCTCACTATGAAACAAAAAGACTCATGCAAAATAACTGAGTGAACGTACGTCAGTCATTTACATGAGTCTCACTGTTTAAGATAGTACCGGAACAAATTGAATTATTCGATATAAGCATCATCTTTGACTCTGCTCGCTTTGACGGTATTATCACGGAATGTCCGCCAGTTACTCCCTCAGGAATGTCTCTTTATTACTTTCATTCTACCAAAGTGGTGGTTGAGTAGCAAGTCTTGATCGTTGATCTCATGAATAGACTTTCTAAAAGGCACCGCCACCGCCTCCGCCGCCACCAGAAAAACCACCACCAGAAAAATTGCCACCATTCCCAGATACATTACTTTGGAAGCCGATATCTGCTTGCACATGTTGTACTAGTTCGTTAGCCCATTGATTACCAAATTGCGTATAAATTAGCAATAGTGGTAGATTAACCATTGGTAAGTGTGCTTCATCTGCTAATAACTTAAGTGTTTTAGCCACCTGTTTAGCTTCCCCAAAGATAACTGCATATGCTAGTAGTTTATCCCATAACTGGCTATCCCGTACGTTTTTTTGTCTAACTTAGCGATATCATGCAACATGAGTTTAAACCCATCCCATGTCCATTTTTCTTCAAATCCTGTTGGTATGGTATAAAAAATACTCGATTGCTTCAAGATAACATAATAGCTGAGTCCACTAACGACTATTTCACCAATCGCTACTAGCCAAAACTGCCAAATATCACTGTAATTAGCCATTACAATATCCGCAACTAATGTTCCAATAATCATGAAACTTAAAATTGTGATCAACATTTTCTTACGATTAGTTAATTGATTCGTTTTCTGTTCATCTATTAATTCAGAACTCAAAGGATTTTGTTTAATTTGTTTTAAAAATAATGGTAACCCTAAACGGATCCCCTTAGCTAAAGCCGAGTCCGTTTGTTTGAATTCTTTTTGCGTCACAATACGTCTATTTTTCCCAAATATCATATGTATCAATTGCTTTTCAAAATTCATCAACCCTGTTTCATCTTTTACCTAATAAGTTACCTGATCAACTTTTACAACATCAGTATAAGACAAAACTACTTTGTGCCTAGCAATCAAATCCATTAACGTAGCAACAATTAAATTTGCATGTGTAGCTTTCCCCCGAATACGTGAATTAACAATTGCTGGACCTAAATCATTGGGTATATCATAAATATGAACTATTGATTTATCTACGCCACTTCTTTGTCGGGCAAACTTTAGTTGTTGTCTTGTACGCAGTGTCATTATAATTGAAAAAATAGCAATAACTAAGATGACAAGAGGTAATACAATCAACCCAATGATTGCGATGCGTTTTAATTTAGCATTGTTTTTAACAACGATAGCCCCTTCTTGGTTAGAGATTATTTGTGCGCGTTTCCCTGGTTGCTTATTTTGATTTAAAGGCGTTTGAGAATTACTAAAATAAGTCCGCAACTCTAATCGTTCATTCTTACTGATTTTATTTGTCGTAACTATTAACTTAGCATTTTTTTGATCAACACGAACATGCCCACTGTAAATATCTCGATTATGCACCCATGCTTTTAAAACTCTGTCTGGCTTTTGAGGTAATGTTAGGGTTATGTTTACGTGGTTTAATGCCACATCCCAGTTAGTTATCATTAGCCAGTTAATTTCAGATACATCATCCCAATTTGTTACCACATTATTAATTTGATAACGATAAGTAACCTGAATATTATTATGCTTTTTAATCGGATAATATACTTTTTCTTTGACCTGATTAGGACTAAGAGATTCAACATAACCAATACTTTCATTACCACTTCTAGGACTGATTAGTTGAGGTTTTTCACCATTACGTGATACTGTAATACTTTGCAAGCCACCCCAAGTATAATTCTGTTGACTATTTGCTGGTGCATTTAGTCCTTCTTTAAGGTAAATACCATTCATATTGTCATCAAAAGAATAGGTAATTTCTTTTGTGACTAATGCATTACCATCAGATTGTATTTGAATATTTTGTTGGTAATTAGAAATTTTGTAATCTGCTTGAACCAGCTCAATGCTAAACATGAAACTGGCGATGATTGTCAACGATACTATCACATATTTATGCATCTTGCTCTCCCTTTTATAATTATTATTTTAACAAACATCGGACATATCACAAAAAATAGCGTAAAATTAAAAGATAACTTTATTGTAGGAGCAACACATAAAATTCGATTCAATGTTAATCGATGTGTCAACATGATTATGCTAGAAATTAATAAACACCCCGTCCATGAGCGTCTCCCAATTGCACTACTACTCGCAATGAACTCTGGATTTGCCGATGCTTATACTTTTCAACATCAAGATGATCGTTTTGCTAGTTTGCAGACAGGAAATATTATTCAAGCTGGTATCGCCATAGCCAAAGGTAATATATCAGAAACGCTTAGCTTTGTGTTACCCATACTCTTCTTCATATTGGGTGCATGTTTTAATGGCTTTTTAAAACACAACTTTAAAGCAGGTAAGCTGTCAACACAGCAACATAGCATTTTAGTACAAATACTAGGTATTACCACTGTTAATTTGATTAGTAATCAAATTTCAAGTACAGCAGTCATTACCCTACTATCTTTTTTCTTTGCTATTCAATTAGATGCTTTCCCAAAAGTTCGCGGTTTGCCCTTCACTAGCGTCATGTCTACAGGTAATTTAAGAAGTATTGGTGCCAATCTGGCCACCTATTTTTATAAAAAAGATCAACAAACACGACAAAATATTATTCTCTTTTCACTGATTGTCTTATCCTTTTTATTTGGTGCACTAGTGTCAACACTACTATCATATTTTTTGCATAATTCAACATTATTGGGTTCTAGTGTGATTCTCATTGTAATTTTCTTATTAATTTTTGATTTTTCTAAACAAAATAGTTGACAAATATAAAAGCAGTATGTATTATTAGGTTTAACGATTTTAGAAATAAACAAGTTGAACAGAAAAGTAATAGTTGAACAAAGCAAAGAAAGCTAATGGTTGATGTAAATTAGCATGCGTAAAACTACGAAAATGACCTGTGATTGGTGTTAGCGAATTGGTTTACCATTTAGTTAACAACGGATTGGCCTTCGTTACTAGGCACACCATTCGGCTAGGATCATCTCCCGATGCCCGATGGTTAGTGAGCAGACTATTAGTAATAATAGTCTAAAACTCAGAATGGTAACGCGCTATTTCAGCCGCTTCTGTATTTAAGTATACAGAGGCGGTTTTTTTGTTTCTACCACTATTTCTAAAGTCGTGCAGTAGAAAATGTATTTCAGGAGAAGATGAATGAGTCAGGCAAAAAAGTGGATTATTGGTGGCATTGCAGTTGTGGTTATTGGCGGAATCGGCTATGCCAGTTTTGGTAATCATACTTCAGAAAATAAAGACGATAAACTTGTTAAAGTTGGTATTATGTCAGGATCGAAACAGGATACTGAAATCTGGGATTCTGTTGCTAAAACAGCTAAATCGAAATACGGTATTACATTGAAATTTAAGCAATTTTCAGATTATAACCAACCTAACAAAGCCTTATCTGAGGGTGACATTGATATTAATGCTTTTCAACACTACGCCTTTCTCGATGCCTCAAATAAATCAACTGGAAACAAAATTATTAGCTTAGGTGATACCGTTATTTCACCTATTCGACTTTACTCAAATAGCTATAAGCATGTCGATGATTTCAAAAATGGTGACACAATCTCTGTTCCAAATGATGCTTCAAACGAAAGCCGTGCACTGTATGTTCTTAAGGCAGCTGGACTGATTGATTTAAAGTCAGGACTAAAAACCGCGACCATCAAGGACATTACAAAAAACCCTAAGTCGTTGAAAATTAAAGAGTTAGCTGCAGATCAAACTGCTCGATCATTGTCAGATGTTCAAGGTGCTGTAGTCAACGGTACGTATGCCGATACCGCTGGATTAGATTATAAGAAAGCAATCTTTGTTGAACCCATTAACAAAGACTCACATCAATGGGTCAATATTATTGCTGCTAATAACAAAGATAAAGATAAACAAACACTAAAAGATGTTGTGAAAGCATATCAAACGCAAACTACAAAAGATGTTATTAATAAAGTTTATAACGGTGCTGAGTTACCAGCATGGGATGCAAAATTTGATAAATAATTTAAGATGATCAATGAATAGTAGTTCATTGATATCAGATTTGAACATAAAGTCAAATTTGATATCAGCGAATTAATCGCTATAAAAGAAAACGGGAGATTAACATTATGAGTAAAAAAACGAATTGGATTATTGGTGGTGTTGCGGTAGTTGTCATTGCAGCAAGTGCCTACTTTAGCTTTGGCGGTGGACAAACAAAATCCGCTGACAAAACGGTCACAATCGGTGTTATTGCTGGTGACAAAAATGAAGATGAAATTTGGAAATCTGTCGCTGAAACTGCAAAAGACAAATATGGCATTACTTTGAAAACTAAAAAGTTTACAGATTACCTACAACCAAACAAAGCCCTATCTGCTGGGGATGTCGATTTAAATGCTTTCCAAAACTATCCTTTCTTAGATAATTGGAACAAACAGTACAAAACAGATATTGTTTCAATCGGTGATACATGGACAACACCATTGCGTATCTACTCTGATAAGTATAAAAATGTTTCTGAGCTAAAAGATGGTGATCAGGTCACAATTGCTAATGATCCAACAAACGAAGATCGTGGTCTCCACTTACTAGCCTCTGCTGGTCTGATCAAACTTAAAGATACTAACAAAGCAACACCAAAAGATGTTACTGATAATCCTAAAAATTTGAAGATTACACCTGTTGATGGTTCTCAAACCGCTTCATCATTGAAAGATCCCACGGTTGGCGCTGCTGTTGTTAATACAAACTTTGCAAAGTCTGCCAAGTTAGATATTGATTCTGCAATTTATATTGAAAGCTTAAATAAGAGTTCTGAACAATACTTTAACTTCATTGCTGCCAACAAAAAGGATAAAGATAAGCAAGTGTACAAAGATGTTGTCAAGTCTTTACAAACACAAAAGACAAAAGATTTAGTTAAGAAGTATTATGGCACAGCTGAAATTACAGTATGGGACTATAAAAAGTAACTCACGGTTAAAATCTGCAATTTTGATTGCAGGTACATAATTTTACAGGAGAAAAGAATGACCTTACGGCAATATTATTTAGAATTATTAGAAAAACTAATTGCTATTCCTAGTATCTCTGCTCAAGCAGCAAACTTACCAGAAGCTGCTCAACTCATTGTTAATTCTTTTTCAGAATTAGGCGCTGACATAACCTATGACGACCAATTTTTTGCCCCATTTATATTAGCTAAATTTGACAGTTCATTGCCAAATGCAAAAACACTCGTTATTTATAATCATTATGATGTTCAACCAGCAGAACCTCTGTCACTTTGGCATTCTGATCCTTGGCAGTTATTAAACAAAGACGGTAAACTCTATGGACGTGGTGTCAATGATGATAAAGGTAACTTAACAGCACGACTAACAGCTATCGCAGAATATTTAGACGAAAACAACCAGCAATTACCAGTTAACATTATTTTTGTGATTGAAGGTGCAGAAGAAAGCGCGTCACAATATTTAGAAAACTACTTGACACAACATGTAATCGACCAAGAGAGTAGCTTAATTATTTGGGAATCAGGTGGTAAAAATGCACAAGAATCATTAGAAATTTTTGGCGGAAATAAAGGTATTGTCACTTTTGAACTCAGTGTAACTACTGCTGCTAACGACCTACACTCTTCATTAGCAGCAGTAGTTGACTCTGCCCCCATTAGACTATCACGAGCTATCGCGTCACTTTTTGATCAAAAAGGAAATATCGCTGTACCGTTGTTTGATGAAGATGTCTTATTACCAAATGAACGAGAAAAAAGCCTTGTTGCTAGTCTCCCAATAACACAAGATGCTCTGATTAAACAACACGACTTAAAAGTGTCTCTCTACTCTGACAGAAATAACACTGATTTTAAGGAAAGTCTTTATTTCAAACCCACCATTAATGTGGAAGGTATTATTTCAGGGTATAATGGCTCAGGCGTTAAAACAGTGCTCCCTGCTCAAGCTTCCGCTAAATTAGAAGCACGTCTAGTACCTAACATGTCACCAGACAAAACATTACAACTTATAACAGAACATTTAACAAAACAAGGATTTTCTGATATTGTTGTTAAGAAGACTTTAGGATTATCGGGGTACCGAAGTGACATGTCTGATCCTGAAATTGTGAGAGTCATAGGCACTGTAACAGATTACTATCACAAAGAGCCTAGTGTCTTACCAACTTCACCTGGTACCGGCCCAATGGCAATCGTGCAAAATATTTTTCAAGCCCCTGTTGCTAGTTTTGGCGTTGGTTACTCACAAACTAATGATCACGCACCCAATGAAAATATTCGTCTGATTGACTATTACCAACATATTGATGTTATCAAAGCATTAATTGACAGCTACAAAACTAAAATTGAGAAGTAACAAAGAGGAGTATACTATATGACCAATCCAATTATCGCGCTAGATAATATTAATGTGACGTTTCATCAAAAGAAACGCAAAATTCGCGCTGTAAAAAATGTTTCCGTACATATTGAAAAAGGAGATGTCTATGGTATCGTAGGCTATTCTGGTGCTGGAAAATCAACATTAGTTCGTGTTATTAACCTTCTACAAGAACCTACAAGTGGGTCAGTTGTAGTCAATAACGAAACTTTTTTTAAAGCTGATTCAGAAAATAGTCCTAAAAATCGTATAGCAACTAAAGATTTACGTAATCGCCGTCGTAAAATTGGTATGATTTTTCAACATTTCAATTTACTTAACGAACGTACTGTTACCGAAAATGTTGCATTTGCACTACAACACAGTTCACTATCTCAGGCTCAAAAAGATGCTAAAGTGAAGGAATTATTAGAATTGGTTGATTTATCAGACCGTGCTGAGCAGTATCCTTCACAACTTTCTGGTGGACAAAAACAACGTGTTGCTATTGCCCGTGCACTTGCCAATGATCCTGAAATATTAATATCTGATGAAGCAACATCAGCACTGGATCCTAAAACAACAAATCAGATTCTAGCGTTACTTAAAAAATTAAACTCTGAATTAGGATTAACTATTGTTTTAATCACACATGAAATGCAAGCTGTTAAAGAAGTCGCTAACAAAGTTGCTGTGATGCAAGATGGCGAAATCATCGAACGCGGTTCTCTATTGGACATTTTTGCACAACCAAAAGAACAATTAACCAAAGAGTTTATTGAAACTGCTACAAATATTGACAAAGCAATTGAAACTATTTCTGCACAATCTTTGGTACAACAACTAAGTGCAAACGAAGTTTTTGTGCGTTTATCTTATGTTGGTGATACTACCGATGAGCCATTAATTGCCAGCTTATTTAAAGAATTTAATGTTACGGCTAACATTTTATATGGCAATATTGAAGTATTACAAGGTACTTCAGTTGGTTCGTTACTAGTAATACTTTCAGGTAATGCTGAGCAAATTAAATCTGCTAGTGCTTCACTTACATCTCATCATGTTAAAATCGATGTACTCAAAGGAGGTCAAATCTTATGAATGAATGGTTCTCTCAAACATTTCCTAACGTTGTTTACCAAGGTTGGACAGGCGATACAGGCTGGCTAACTGCAATCACACAAACATTATTTATGACGTTTTGGTCAGCTATTTTTGGCGGCTTATTAGGCCTGATTTTTGGTATTGGTTTAGTTATTACAGCGCCAAATGGTATTGCCCCAAATCGCACAGCATTTTGGCTTTTTGATAAAATAGTTTCCATTTTCCGTGCTGTGCCATTCATTATTTTACTAGCTGCCATTGCGCCATTTACAAAAATACTTGTCGGGACACAAATCGGTACAACCGCTGCATTAGTTCCGCTATCTCTTGGTGTTTTTCCTTTTTACGCACGACAAGTTCAAGTCGCACTAGCTGAAGTTGATAGTGGTATCGTTGAAGCTGCCCAAGCTGTTGGTTCCTCTTTTTGGGATATCGTTTTTGGTGTTTACTTACGTGAAGGTCGTTCTGAAATTATCCGTGTCTCAACTGTCACGCTCATTAGTTTGATTGGTTTGACTGCAATGGCAGGTGCCATTGGTGCTGGTGGGTTAGGAAACATGGCGATTTCGTATGGCTATAATCGTTTTGCTTCTGACACAACTTGGGTCGCAACAATTCTCGTATTAATATTCGTATTAATTGTTCAGCTAGTCGGTGATTTTCTAGCTAAAAAGTTAAGCCATAAATAAAAAGCTTTGGTAATATGCCAAAGCTTTTTTAACGCATTAATTTAAATTCAAATCTATCCCCTACATAAGATGACCGCACATATTCAAAAGGGACATCATTTTGATCAAAAGAGACTTGACGGACATTTAAAATAGCCTCACCACGTTTGATCTGCAATAATTCAGCTAGACGTTCATTTGCTAGACTAGCAGATATTGTTTGTTGTGCACGACCAGGAATAATGCCTACTTTTTCTAAAGTCAAATAGAGTGATTCAGTTAAGTCAGTTCGTGAAAAACTGCTGACAAGTTTAGCTGGTAAAGTAGCTCGCTCGATTAATATTGGTTCATTATCCCCTAATCGCAAGCGTTCCATAACCAATACTTCATCATTTTCTGACAAATTAAGTTGTGCCATTTCAGAGTTGGACGGCAAAGTAAACTTATAGCTGATCAATTGAGTCGTTGCAACACGACCCGTTTCGGCCATTAATTCTGTGAAACTCGTCATCCCTAAAGCGCTTTCCGACACTTTTTGTTCAGCAACATAAGTACCAGAGCCGACTTTACGTTCAAGAATACCTTCGTCAACGAGTGTTTGAATTGCCTGTCTCAAGGTCATTCGTGATACATTAAACGTTTCGGCTAGATCACGCTCGGCTGGTAACCTTTTATCAGTTTGCCATTCACCCGCTTCAATCCTTGATTTTATTTGGTTATGAATTTGAATATATCTTGGTACAGCGGACTTTGTCATTGTTACTCCCTTACAAAGCGTCTTCCCATTGAATAAGTTGACTGCAATTGCATATCTTTTTTATTGAAAATATTAAGATCAGCATCTTTACCTATGGCAATGTGACCTTTTTGTGTCAGACCAAACTCTAGCGCTTGATTGACTGAGCTCATTTGAACAGCATCTTCAATATTCGCCGAGGTCATCGTCTGAATATTACGAAAAGCATCATCATAGGACAACACTGAACCAGCTAAGTGTCCATTATCCAAGCGCGCTTGCTTTTCTTTAACTGTTACTTTTTGACCACCTAATTCAGAAATACCATCACCTAACCCTTCTGCTCTCATAGAATCGGTAATAAGCTCTAACCGTTGAGATCCCTTCAAACGGAATGCTAACTCAAGCATATCCGGCTTAATGTGAAAACCATCAGCGATTAATTCCCCAGTAATTGATGGCTCTATCATACCATGCCCAGTAACACCTGGTTCACGATGATGAAGCGGACGTTGTGCATTATATAGATGTGTAATATGTGTTGCTCTAGAATGCAACAGTTGCTCTCGCGTGGCATTAGAATGACCAATAGATGGCACAATATTATGTGCTAACATAAATGACTCAAACTCTGGTATGCCACCATTTTCTGGCGCATAGGTTACTAATCTAATACGTTCTCCAGACAAAGCATACCATTTTTTTAATAGATTAGTATCGGGATTAATAATATATTTTTCAGGCTGTGCACCCATAAAAACTTTATTAATAAAAGGTCCTTCTAAATGAATACCCTGAATAACCGGATTATACTGTGCAACTTGATTAATTGTGATTAATGCGCGTTCAATGTTTTCTGGTGATTGCGTAATAGTTGTCGGAAAAAGGGAAGTAATACCCTCTGTAACCATCAGATTAACCATTTTATTGAGTTTGTCAGGATCACCATCCATTGTATCTAATCCATAACCACCGTGTTTGTGAACATCAATAAATCCAGGTACTACTAAACGGCCTAAGGCTTCTTCAATAACTTCATCATCTGGCTGTTCAGAAAACGTATCCATGTACCCAACATCTTGAATGACATCTGTAAAACGTACATAAGCATTAGCCATATGTTGATAGCCAGTGTATAAATCGATATTTTTCAGTAGTTTTGCCATGATTAGTTACGAGGTAGTCTAACTAATTGTCAGTAGCACATTGTTGCTGACTTATTAAAGACACTTGTATACCTCTCCTCCTTATACATCTACTTACCATTATAATTGGTATAGACCGATTTTGCAAATTTAAAAATAAAAAACGCCGTAGCGTTTTAGCATTGTTATATTAATTTACTATCATTTATCCCAGAAGCATACTTATGGGCTACCTTAGAAGCAGCAGCAGCAGCTAATGCACCGACAATATCATCTGCAAATGTTGTCACAGCAGCAGTTGCTTTCCCTTTTCTATCTAGTTCACCGACTAACCCTATTTTAAGTTTATCAATATATCCATAATTGGTAACACCAATCGTATCATAGGACATTGCAATCGCAGTAGCAAGTGTTTCATCAACTCCAAACAAAGAATCATCATTTGCAACTAAATCTTGTAAGGGAGATTCAAGTAGTCCTGCTTCTGCAAGTCTATCAAGCTCTAATGCGACCCAAATTTGATGTTGAACAACACGTTTATGCAAAATACTTATAACAGCTTCTTCAACTTGTATAATCGATAATTCTGGTAGGTAGGCTTTTTCGCTGTCATAAGCAATTTGCGCGATTGCACGAATATCGATATGATGTCGCTTTAACTTTTCAACTGTATTTTCATAGGTTGCGTATTGCATAGTATCCCCCTTATTATGTCACTAAGTATAACTAAAAAACATTTGTTTATCAAAGCTAATTTTTCAACTTGCAATCTGCAATGTAACACTGTAAAATATATAGAGTAATTGCCCCTTGGCCAAGCGGTAAGGCGGTGGCTTCTGGTGCCACTATGCGTTGGTTCGAATCCAACAGGGGCAATTTCTAAACAGTCTGTAGACTGTTTTTTTTATACGAAAAATCAATTATAGTGCCACTTGGGGGTTATAAGATGTCAATTAAACTCGAACCATTTTCAGAAGCCACTATTAAATATGTATATGAAGTCAAGTATGGGACATCATCTGATAAAGAATGGATGGCTTTTAATGGTCCCTACTTTAATGATCCAGTACCTAGTTGGTCTCAATTTAACAGTAATCGTTCACATCTTTTCAACGATCACCATCGTTTAATCTGGTCAAATCAAGAAATTGTTGGTGAAGTATCAGCGTATTAGGTAGATGGTCACTTAGAATACTGGTTGGAGATTGGCATTTTAATTTACCAGAAACACAACTGGGATCAGGGCATTGCTACAATAGCAATCAAGCAATGGTTATCAGAATTATTTAACCTTCACAAAGACTTACCACATATCGGATTAACGACCTGGTCTGGCAATCAAGGTATGCTTAAAGTTAGTGAAAAAGCTGGTTTAGTTCATGAAGGTAGTATTCGTCAGGTTCGTTATTGGCAAGGTCAATACTATGATTCTGTTAAGTACGGTATATTACGATCTGAACAATAATTTAACATTGAGTTTAATAAAAAAATTGCATCTCTCGACAACATGTGTTAAATTTAACCTGTAGTTTAATATTTGACAATCTGGGGTGCCATTTGGCTGAGATAAAACCCATTGAACCTGATCTGGTTAGTACCAGCGCAGGGAGCATTGCGCTTTAATGTGTATTTTAGCAAACGCTTGGTTCATAAATAACCGAGCGTTTTTATTTTGTCTAAAATACAGATGACTATTGCACTTTGCCAGACATAAAATACAAACTACAAATAATTTTATGGAGGCATATTTATATGCAAACTGTTTCAAAATCAAAGCGAACACGCTGGGCGTTACGTGATGTATTACTTCTGGCTTTTGTCGCTGTCTTTATTGGATTTATATTCTGGATACTTGGCCCAGTATATAATATTTTATCAGCAGCACTCACACCATTTGGATTAGCACCATTTGCCAATGATATGATACTAGGTGGTTGGATGATGGCTGCTCCTTTAGCCAGTATTTTAATTCGCCAAGCTGGGGCTGGTATTCTTGGTGAAGTGTTTGCTGCAGCAGTAGAAATGTTGATTGGCGGTCAATGGGGTGTTGCTACCCTTTTGTCAGGCCTTGTTCAAGGTATCGGTTCAGAAGCTGGATTTGCGCTACTAGGTTATAAAGACTGGCATTGGCGTGGTATCTTTGTCTCTGCTTTTACTGGAGCAGTTATAACCTTTGTTTGGTCTTTATTCCGTGATGGTTATGCATCATATCATATTGGATTACTGATCGGGCTATTTTTAACTCGTTTTGTCTCTCTATTATTTTTTGGTGGTGTACTAGTTATTGCTATTCAAAAACTAATCGAAAAATCTGGTGTGCTAAAACGTGGCTAATTTTAAAATTGATCAAGTGACTTTTGCCTACAATGATCATCCAATCTTAAAGAACGTTACTTTACAACTCAAGCCGGGGTCGTTTAATTTGTTAGTTGGGCCAAGTGGTAGTGGCAAATCAACGTTGTTAAAGCTCTTATCAGGTCTTTATCCCACTTTTAGTGGTGGGCAGCTGTCTGGTACATTAACTTTAGATGGCTATTCAGTTGATGATATTGTCCCTTTTCAACGTGTCACACACATTGGCTATTTATTTCAAAACCCTTCACGTCAATTTGTAATGGAAACACCTTTTGAAGAGTTGCAGTTCACACTTGAGAATTTACAAATTGACGCTAACGAAATTCCTAATCGCATTGAAAAAGCTATCACTCAG
Source organism: Leuconostoc palmae (assembly GCF_019656075.1). GTDB lineage: Bacteria > Bacillota > Bacilli > Lactobacillales > Lactobacillaceae > Leuconostoc > Leuconostoc palmae. The sequence goes on from NZ_BPKZ01000001.1 coordinate 87,747, forward strand.
GTTGGCATGCAAGATTTCATGTTTCATGATTTAATGACTTTATCTGGCGGTGAAAAACAAAAAATTGCTTTGGCGGCAGTTTTAGCTGCTGACAGTGACTATTTATTACTAGACGAGCCTTTTGCCAATGTTGATCTTGCAGCAAGATTGGACTTAATCCAACTAATTAAAAAATATCAACTTAAAGGTAAAACAGTCCTGATTGCTGATCATGATTGGAGTGGTTATGCAGATATTATTGATGATATATTCATCCTGTCTGTAGGAGAATTACATCAAGCCAATGCAACTGAACGGACTCATATTTTATCTCAATCAACGATTACCCCAAAAGTTGTCACTTCATTGCCTATGCAAACTGAATCTATTATTGACTTATCATCTGTTCAAATTAAAAATGGTGAGCGTTTGTTACTTGATTCTGCTACTTTATCTTTTTTTAAAGGTAAAAAAACACTGATAACTGGTCCTAATGGTGTTGGTAAATCAACATTATTTAATGCATTGGTCAAATTATATCCTTATAGTGGTAAAATATTTTTCCAATCACAAGATATTGCTAAACGAAAAAACAAATATCATGTTCGAGATGTCGCATTAGTATTTCAAAATGCAGAACAACAATTCCTTGCAATGACAGTTGAAGAAGAACTCAAACAGGCCCAAAAAACAAGTTTACAACCAAAGTTATGGTCAAATGAACAACTAAGTAGTTTACTGAAACGTTTAGACTTAGCAGGCCTTGAAAATCATATTGTTTATCAATTATCTGGTGGGCAACAAAAAAAACTTCAAGTTTTACTCATGTTAATGACTAATTCACCTGTGTTGCTATTTGATGAACCTTTAGCGGGATTAGATAGCCTATCTCAACAAAACTTGTTAGCTGTTATTGATGAAGTTACCCGACAACAAAATCAAACTATCATCGTCATCAGCCATCAGTTACATGTTGTAACACATTGGTTTGATTACCATCTATCGTTTGATCATCAACAACTCATTTATCGAGGTACCAAATCATGAATCCTTTAATTAAATTTGGCACAATCATGATCATCGCTTTAGAGTTAACATTTATTAAAAGTGTCACAATTAATTTGATACTTGTCTGCATCAGTGCCCTTCTTTACCTTGTTTTAAAAATTAATTGGCGTCAATGGCTTTGGCTAGTTCTGCTCCCCATTTTGCCTGGATTAGGCTCATGGTTTTCGCTAATGTATTTTGGTACTGGTGATCATGTGCATATGGCTTGGGTCATGTTAACACGTGTCTTTGCCTATCTATGGTTAGGTGGATTGTTTACCCTAAAGTTAACTGATGAACGTACATTATTTTTAGAAACGTTAGCACAACGCGCACATTTGAGTACAACATTTGTTTATGCCTTAGTTGGGGTACTCAATTTTATTCCAGCTGTCAACCAGCAAATCAAAACTATTAGAATAGCCGCACAAATGCGTGGGAATACCTTGCATATATGGCATCCACAGCTTTACTTTAAAGCTATTTTATCAGCCATTCGCTGGTCACAAAATTTAGCTGAAGGTATGGTTAGCCATGGTTTTACGGAAGGCGCTCGCAGAACACACCTCACAGTAGTGCATATTAAAAAACACGATTGGATTATCGCTACTATTATTCTTGTCGCTTTCCAAATATTATTACTACCGCATTGGTATTAAGGAGTATCGTCATGTCTTTTTCTGATAAATTACTTAAACAAGCACAACCCATTATGGATGCTATCATGGTACATCCATTTGTTGAAGCAATCGGTAATGGTCATGTGCCCGATAACGTTTTAAATTATTATGTTGAACAAGATGAACACTATCTGAAAGATTATTTACGCGTTACTGCATTAGCCATAACAAAAGCAACATGCTCAGAAGATATCGATAATTTTCTAGCAACAGCTCAATTTGTCCAAAATGAGTCACGTGCACACCAGATTATACTCGATATCACAGGACATCAAGTTGAAAATTGGCGATGTGAACCTGAAACAAAACGCTATACAGATCACATGTACACAGCTGCATATCATGGTACTTATGCCGATACAATTGCAGCTCTTTTACCTTGCGCATGGAGCTATGCTATAATTGGCGAAAAGCTTGTCTCACGTGGTGCTAATCATGCTAATAATCCATTAAAAGAATGGATTGAACTTTATGCACCACAATTTAATACAGAAATGCCTGATTACAATGATTGGCGTTTTAAATCTCTCAATCGTGCAGTAGAAAGTCTTAGTGCTATCGAAAAAGAACAGGTCACTCAGACATTCTTGTTTAGTTTAGAAATGGAATGGCACTTTTGGAACGCAGCTTGGTATCAAAATCATTGGCAATTTGAATTCTAATAATAAAAAAGGATAGCTATTCAGTCTATCCTTTTTTATTATTCACTTTTATTTTTTAACTGCATCCCTAGTATAATGCCTAATACTGGTACGATAACAAACCATGCACTTGTCTTCATTAATGATGAACCAATTGTTTTATTCGTATCAAAATAGGTAATCAATAATGAAGCAACTACCACACTACCTGCCCCAATGACTTGACGCATTGTCGTAATTAATGCTGTACCGTGACTGACTAATGATTTAGGTAATACATTATTAGCAGCTGTCACAGCTGGCATCATAACAAAGGCATTACCCCCTTCAAGAAGCATGGCGGCCACAAGGCCAATTAACCAAGACTTTATCCCAACTAAGGCTAATAAACCATATCCTACAATCATCATAATCATACCGATATAAACTAACTTTTTTAACCCAATTTGATTTAATAATTTACCTGTCCGTGGATTTAATTGACTTAGAAAAACTGCAGCAGGCACCATTAACAAACCAGACCATAATGGTGTCAAATGAAACACTTGTTGATAAAATAGTGGCATTAACACTGTTGCGATGATTAAGCCTGAATATGAAACACCAGTTAACAGTAATCCTGGCAAATACCCTTTATACGTTAACACTTTTAAATCTAAAAAGGGGGTGTTTAACTTAAACTGACGTACCACAAAGATAAATAACAAAAATACACTAATGACCATAATAGTCCACCAAATTGCATTAATACCCATGCTTTTTAGACTTGAAATATCATATAAAATACCGCCAAAACCAATTAAAGTAATAGCTGATGTCCAGTCAAACTGAGATGGTTTCATCTCATGTGTATTTTCAATTAAATGTTGGCAACTCAAGATTATAGTGACTAAAATAACTAAGAATAATGCAAAAAGCGCACGCCAAGATACCCATTGTAAAACGACACCAGAAATAATTGGTCCTACAGCAAGTGCTGACCCCATAACTAACCCAACAACACCCATTGTAACCCCACGCTTTTCTTTGCTGGTATTTTCTATGATCACACTTTGAAAAGTGGGAAATAAGGCACCGACAGCCATCCCCTCCAATAAACGACCAATAATGATACCTAGAAAATTAGGTGTCAGCATGGCAATCAAAGTCCCTAATAAAAATAATCCAACGATGGCATTGAGAAGTATTTTCAATTTAACATTATTTAACAACCATGGACTCAAAGGCATAACTAAAGTCATGGCAACCATGAAACCGGTTGTTAACCACTGCACTGTACTCGCATCAACATGAAAGCTAGACATTAATATTGGATACGCTGTTGTCATTGTTGATTGACTAATTGACATTGTAAATGATATCGCTAGTAATACTAGTGAAAACGGTGTCAACTGTCTCACATTTTTAAACATAAAATAACCTCCTTTATTTATAATCATTCTAAACTATTTGCGAATTTTTTGCCAATCAATAAAAAAACACAGTCATCACAACTATGCTCGTCTTGGTTTCGGATTTAATTTAAACCCATAAAATGTGGTACCTTTAAACGTTTGTTTTGCTAATTTTCCAGTTGCTATGTAGCTTGCCCCACGTTTTGATTTTGCTGAAAAACTAATCTCTTTCCCTTCAATTAATTGTTTGAGTTCATCATCAGTAAAAGTATGATTCCCCCATACTTTGGCAAAACTAATCGTTTCTCCTTTAAATTCTGCTGTAACTTTCTCAGTTATCGGCTTTTTAGCTACGGCTTTTGGTTTCCCTAACAATAATTCTAGTTGTTCAGCATTAGCCAACATAATTGGCATATCATGTTCAACAACTTTTGTAACAGATGATAATAAATTAGGCATTGTTAAATCAAATTGACCAACTTGATCCATCATTTCAAACAATCGTTTGGTAATTTTAGGTGAAGCAATCCAAGTATCTTTTACCATAACCGCAGAAACATTACCGGTTTCTGTTAATGTTAATTTACCTCGTGCTTCTTTAATCATCGCTTTTGTACCGCGTGACATTTCGGACAATGTTGATACACGTGTAGCACCTGTTCCAACATTATGTTTTTCTAAAAATGCCATAATCCATTTTGTTGTGGGCGCTTGCGGCTTCTTATTAGCCCCTTCGTGGAGATAAGGCTTCGCTATCGGACCTAATGAACCAGTTGTGACACTATCGTCTTCTTCCTCTTCTTTAATTGCTCGTTGCGCATCATATACTGCCTTAAAATTTAATGCAATAGGGACATTGTAAGCCGTCTTAAATACAGGATAGTCTTGTAAATCAGCAGTAACATGATCGTAAATATAGTCTTCAGCCAGCATAGCTAAATAATTTTTTGCCAAGACACGATATATTTCTTGGGCACTATCCCCAAATTTAGATAAACTAGCTAACTCATTTGGCACATTTTCGCCAGGACGGTTCGCACCGTGAGCACCTTGCGGTTTAACATGCGTTTTCCTCGGTTGTCGATGCCTTAAAAGAGCTGTATCAACACCGACAACACGCGCAATTTGATCAATTTTAGGCAATAACTCATTGAATTGTTCCGGTGTCACAGTTTTGTCTTCAGTTCTTGGGTAAGAGACAATTTGCGCTTCATACATTTTTTGATAAGTGCTTAATACTTCTTTTGAAGAAAATCCTTTTGGCGCTAAAATAGCTGCTAACCCGGCTAAATCTAATAATTTAGCTGGCGCTTGCGTTCGTGTCTGGTGTTTTTCATTGACTACCGCACTATCATGATAGTGCAATATATCTTTTTCAGCTTCTGATTTGTTATCAAAACGAAACGGTACTACTTCGCCATCAGGTGTTATACGCCCAAAAACGTGCCCAGCAGCATCTTTAAATTTAACTTCAAAATAAGGCTTTTTAACATATTGCTTAATGGCTGCCAATTGTTGATAAATTTGCCAAATAATAACAGATTTTAGGCGTCCTTGACGTGCCACAACTTTAAATCCTTGTTTTTTTGCGGCAGTTGTGGCAATTCTTGTTAACTGCATGGAAGCGAAATCCCAGCGATTCCGACTTTCCCCTTTGATGTAATCACCATCTTGAAACTTGTCAGAAACGTCTCGTAAGTTATGCATAGCAGTTTGAATGCCTTTGACAGATTCATCCATAAAATTAGCACGTAGCACCTGTCCTTGCCACTTGATCGCATCTAGCGCTTCCCAAGCTAATAATTCTCCTTCCCCAGAAGGATCAGTATCTGTAGCAATGATAATGGCATCGTAACCGGACTGAGCTTCTTTTTTTAAATCATCAATAATTTTTTTCGTGGACTCTGTTTTTCCAGTTCGCATATTACGTTGCCGAATGTAAGTACGTTGCCAAGAAAAATCATCCAAATTCCAAGGTAAATGCTTCACTAACCAAGATTTGTATTGTTTTTTCAACGCTTCCGACACCATTTCTTCGGGATCTTTTAATGTCATAACATGTCCACGTAAATTAGTGATGGTGTATGAAAAGTCATTAAAAACACCTTTTTTACCGCCAAGCGCTTTTGCAAAGTTTGCGGCAGCAGAGGGTTTTTCAGTTAATATCAAATAATTTGGCATGACGATTTTGTCTTTCTTAGAGAGTTATCTCAACTATTTTAACAGATTGTGACGTTATCAAGAAATCAAACACAAAAAGACTGATAACTAAAAGTTATCAGTCTTTTTCTTATTCATCAGTTGTTGGTTAATTCGTCTAGCATTATCTTGGCTTTGCCATTTTGAATAAAGAAATATAACCACATAAATAATTAAAAATGACGGGAAGGCATTCATGACTATCTTTAACGAATCAAAACTCAACCAGATAAATAGAGCATAGGTTAGCATTTCTAAAATGAAATGACTAATAAAAACAACAAGATAAGATAACTTATCATATTTGAAAATGATTGAGATTAATCCCATCAAAGCACTCATTGTCATTAGCAATGCAAATTGTTGCATAGACAAATAGACTTGACTGACTGTAACAGATAATAGCGAAAAAAATGATCCAATCGCAATTCCGGTAAGTACATATTTTATTATCAGCTTAATTAAATTCATTTTCCAATCCCCCTTCTAATAAGTTCAAAATTGATTTGATATATCTTCGAGACACAGTTACCCGTGCGTCATTCACTAAGAATGCATAATAATTACCAGAAAAAGCGGCTTCCATTTTAGATAAGGCATTAATATTTAGTGCCATTGATTTTGAAATTTGAACAAATAAGTTGTTATGATCATCTTGTAAAAATTGTTTTAATGTTTTACGTGTGGTTAATTGCTGATCATTTTTTAACGTGAATACAAGATTATTACCAAAACTTTCAACCACTAAAATATCAGATTGTTTAACAAAATGAATATTGTCAGCCGCTTTAATGACTATTTTTGTAGCCTCTTTTTTCTTATTTTGCAACTGCTTGGCAATAGCACTCATTTTTTCAATATCATGGCCTGAAATAACCACAGTGATGTCTTCTAATGTATCATCAACATTGATTTTTATTTCCATAGTCCATCTCCGGCGACCCTACACAGTTATTAGACTGCGCATGTTTTAAATTGACGATAAGATTTTGTTACAACAAATAGTATAGCTGTTACGATTAAAAATACAACTAATTTGAACAATTCATCTTTGAAATCTAACAATGTACTAGTCTGCCAATGTGTTGTGAGTGTCTCGCGAATTACTTTAAACGGTATCCAATCTGTGACTTTTGTAACCGTACTAGGTAAATCAAATGATCCCATGCTTCCTGTTAAAAATGCAATACCAAAGTAAAATAACATGGCAATCCCTTGAATCATATTGAATCCTTGGAAAACCTGCGCAATTGAAAATGATAATAGAAATAAGGCTGCTGAAAGCATCATAACGCTAAGATAGATATTAATAAGACTTATGGCAGATAAACTCGGTAACGGCAACACATAAGTTAGCACAACACAGTAGATAGTTGTTGTCAAAATAACCAAAATCAAAACCGACACAAATTTAGCAATTAATTGTTTTGTCATCGTATAACCAAATAAGACTAATCTCATCGTCACACCATCCGAGACATCACGCCCAAAAGCAATGGTAAAAGGTAAAATGACTAATCCTAAAGAAATCATTGGTAATAACGTCGAGAAAAGACTCTTAGCAAGGGCTTGATTCGCCATAACATTACTGGTGTCATGGTAGTTACCAATAACCAATATGATTGGCAATAATCCACCCACAATCATTGCAATACTATAACCAATCGTATTTTTTAATTCAAACTTCATATAATGCCACATAATCACTCACCTATTCTTTCCGCTGATACAGCAGCTAAAGCATTCAGATATATTAGTGTCACACTATTTCGTGTTACGGAAAACGGTAACCCGTGTTGATTGAGTTCACTAATAATTGCTTGCTGAGTCTCAACGTCATCACAAGCAATCGCTGTTTGCTTTTTTTCACCAATAATAAATCGTGCACTATCAGGTAGAGACATGTTAATGTCTTCAGTTTCTATAAGAATAGCTGAATAGCCAACGTGCTTTTCAAATAATGCAACGGTGGTATCATAAGCGACTAACTGTCCTTTTTCAATAATCAATAATTTATTAGCTAATTGTTCTAGCTCATCAAAGTAATGTGTAATAATCAAAACCATAGCTGGTTTATTAGCGTACCAAGCTTTAATTTTTTGCATCAAATGATAACGTGTTTCAAAATCTAAGCCTGTACTCAATTCATCAAAACAGGTTAGTTCGGCATCTTGATATAACACCATAATAATGGCCAAACGTTGTTTTTGACCGCCCGAGAGTTGCGCAAATTTCTTACTAAGATTTTTTTCAAAATCAAAAAATGAACTAATTCTTTCAATTTTTCATCTTTCTTATAACTAGTTTGGAGTAACCCCTCCATGATTGTGAGGCAGTTCACGGTATTAGGATAACTATTTTCTTGTAAATGTACTGCTATTTTTGCTGGTTTCTCAATGGTCCCTTGAAAACTGACTTGATTAGTCAATGCCTTAATTAATGTTGATTTTCCAGAACCGTTGCTCCCAATGACGCCGACAGTATCGTTAGTATCGATGACTAATTCAGAATTTAATGCCAGTGCTGTGACATTTCCATAATTAACTTTGACACGATTAAGTTTAAGCATATCTTTTTTCTCCCCATCACTTTTAATGCTTTAACTATATGATTTTAAAACACAAAAAAACCGCTTTTGTGATAAGCGGTTTTTAAATTGCTATAAGATACTACTATTAGTCGTTTAATAGACAACTTTGATTCAATATTAGCCAAAGAAATTTGTGACGTATCTGCAAACCATAATGGCAATGCCTCATCAGCAACAGCTGCGCCAACTCCAAGTGGTGTCTGCCCTGCCCCTTTAATAGCCTGCACACCAGCAATGGCATCTTCCAAACCGATAATTTCATGAGGCGCTAATCCCAGAATGTCTCCTGCACGATTAAATATCTCAGGATCTGGTTTACCAAAGTATAATGTACTTGGGTCTACCACACCTTTAAAATAATCTGTCAATTCTAACTGTTTTAAAATGTTAGGGGCATTTTTTGATGCACTGGCAATGCTAGCAACATAACCTTTAACTCAAACAAGGACAACGACTCTGGCAACTTCTGAATACTTGCAATCACATCTTTTAAAACATAATCACGGTCAATAATAACTGGTTCGTCATCGAGATAGCGTACACGGGTAATCTCTGTTGCCGGTTGCCCAACAGTCTCTTTATTTTCAAATGTAGCTGGTACATCCGCATCCTGAATACTAATTAACTGGGTATGCTCTTTTAAATCTAAACGATTTGACAGTTCTCGATAACTTTCTACATGCGATATTGGAAATGAATAACGATTATGCTTAATCACAAAGGTGCCTTTCCCTTTTATTCTCATGGCATAACCTTCATCAACCAACATCGCACAAGCAACAAGCGATGCCAATATTCAACAACGTCTAATGACCTATGTCTCTGACCAACAACGTCGAGCAATCGAAACCATTTTAAATTTAAATCAATGAATTTTAAAAAAGGTATTGACGACCGTCTCAAAACTTGGTATTATATTATAGTTGTCTGATACAGATCAGACATCACTGACCATGGCTCGTTGGTCAAGTGGCTAAGACGCTGCCCTTTCACGGCGGAATCGAGAGTTCGATTCTCTCACGAGCTATATCAAGTCGCAACTTCGGTTGCGGCTTTTTATATTAAATTTGACGCTAAAAAAGCTGGTTAATTTATCATTAACCAGCTTTTTTCATGTATTTTACGAATCATCCTGTTGTATTTCGATTAACTTTTTTCTAAGCTGATCATTTACAGCATAGACATATACACCATGGACACCTCGCGTCAATAAGACATTAATAATATTTTTTAAATAAGCCTTATTTTCCATTGTGTTATATGTACCGTTTTGTTTTCTAAGTTTTGCATGATCACAAGATAAATCGGCATTGATATCTAAAGCATTCGTTTCGTCATTCCATATAACTGATGGCCCCAAAATGATACCTACGTAATTCAAATCAATACCTTGAACTGTGAAATCACTTCCAATTTCAGCAATGCTTTCTGGAATTTCTTGCCATGGAACTTGTTTTTTCTGAGCTTCCTGTACCTTTGACAATTCAAGATTCCACGGCACAACTTGATCTCCAAAAGTAACTGTCCAATATTCAGAATTTTTTGGTCGCGAACCTTGTGAATATTTCCAATCGTAAGTGGCTACCATTCGACTTAATCCTACGTCACGGTTTTGCTCTTCAATTGCTAGTTTGAACTCTTTTGCATTATCAAAAAACTTAATTTGATAATTATCATCAACTGGCGGTATCGTAAGAGAATTTTCTTTAAAATGGGCTAAATTTCCAATCCATTGCTGTGTTTCTTTATTAGCCTGTATACGCCATTGATTTTTTAAATAGAGCGTTTTGGTATCCGGTCCATTCACGATGTTGAATAACGTTTCATTACCGTCAATATTATTTCGAACAGATGTAACTTGCTTTGGATCATAAACTAATACCATTGTTCTCGCCAACTTATGCAATGCTATCAAGTCCGGCTGCCATTTATTTTTATTTACACGACCATAATTACCACTCCATAAAAGATGAGCTTCATCTACCAAAAGTACATCAACTTGTTTTCCAATACTGATAAACCGTGGTACATCCATTACAACGTCAATGCCCATGTTCAACTTCCGTGCAATCTGTTCGTAAGTTCGTCGTTGTTGTTCATGTCGGACTAACAAAACAATTGAAGCCTGGTGCTTTGTTTTTCTATCATAGTTTAATACTGGATATGGGTTTTTCCAAATTTCATAAAACAGCTGTGATAATAGTACCGTTTTTCCAGATCCTGCTAGTCCTTGCACTTTAATTACGCTGTTATTTAAACCATTAATTAACGTTTCTGCAATCATAAGACCAATAACGTTTTTTGCATGTTCTTGCTCGGAACTAAGAGATTTAAATGGGCTATTTGCAAAAAGAGCAGAATTTTGAACAGATTCCAGACTGGAAACAATGTTCTTTTGGTACAATCTATTCCAAATCTCAGAAAAAACACCTGAACGATAAGCCTCACGCTCATAGAAGTCATTAGACAGGCCATTATTACGACCATTGTAGATTTTTTCAAATTTTTCGTCACCGAGCAAATGATCCATAAACATTTGTTCAATTTCTAATGTCGCTGACTTATTAAATCTCGAATGTCCGATAATATATAAAGTTTCGCTTTGATCATCTGAATCATCTTTTATAGCGTTAAGCTTATCGCCTTGAGATTTTAAGTGTTGATTTGTTCTCCGAACAATAGAACTAGCTTCCCCAACATAAACTAATTGTTTTGCGACACCGGAATGTTGGTTTGTCTTTTTACCAATGCCTAAATAAACCGTTGGATAATTTGTAAGAATTGTATCCTCTGCTGTTTGAGCAAAATCATCAAGTGCTCGTTGCGAATAGTCAATCTCGGATAATTGTAAATTACCGTTATCAATAAATCCAAACACCGATAAAATTTCTTGCGCATTAAAACCAAGGAGTTCAAAATAGTCTGCCAATAATTCATTTGGAATCGCACGTTTATTCTTTTCCCAGTTCTGAACAGCCTGTCTTGTCACATTCAAAATCTGTGCAACATCATCTTGCGTATAGCCTTTTTCTTCTCTTTTTTGCCTAATTAGTTCATACAGTTTCATAGAATTATTATCTCAAACCACCCCAAAACAAAAAGCAACAAAACGTTGCTCTTCAAATAAAATATATGTCACGATTAAGTGAAATAAGTGTAATTTAATACCCCATTGCTTTTACTCTCCCCGAACCTCATCAAATTTCGCTTTCATTGTAGGATTGCCACGTGTTAATTTCTTAACACTGACATCTTCCAGTTTATTATTAGCTAGGCGTAGTTGATTTTCTGAAGTAGTTAATGCTTTCTTGACAGCTTCCATACGTGCAATTGACTTATCAATTTCATCAATAGCTTTTTTAAAATTAGTTGATGCACTTTCATAATTTTTACCAAAGGCATGTTTGAACTGCGTTAAATCACTTTCAAAATGTGTAATGTCGATATTTTGTTCCTTAACTTGCTCTAATTCTTTTCTATAACCCACTGAATTCAATGCTGCGTTGCGTAATACCCCAATGAATTGAATGAAAAATTGCGGACGAATAACGTACATCTTTTCATAATCTGGCACTTGAACAATGCCCGTGTTATACAAATCACTATCAGATTCTAACATTGAAACAAGTACGGCATATTCTGTGTTTTTCTCACGTCGATCTTTATCTAATTCCTTAAAGAAATCAGCATTTTTATGCTTACTTACTGTCGTATCCGCTTCATTTTTCATATCAAACATAATGCTGATAAACTCTAAGTCATCTTGATAATCTCGGAAAATAAAATCACCTTTTGAATTTGTTTCTGACAGCGTATTATCTTTTTCAAAATAAGCTTTTGGGAAAGCATACGGACGAATTTTATTGAATTCAGTCATGGCATATTGCTCAAGACTTTCTCCAATTTCTTTTGTCGATTGCCGTGCTTTAAAATCCTTGTAAAACTCAACCTGTTCATTAGCTGTCTTCAATTGTGCCTCATATTGGTTTTGCACATTGGCGAGCTGTAACTGCTTCTCTTGGTCCTTTAATTGCAACTGAGACTTCAGATCCGCTAATTCTTGATTGCGATTTGCCAAGTCACTTTGAATTGCTGCCTCTTTTTTAACTAACGCTGTCTCAAGTTCATTTTTACTCTGCTCTTTAACGGACTCAATTTTGACTTGTAATTGTGCAATCTCTGTTTCTTTTTTAGCAATGGTATCTTTTAAGTCTAACTCTTTTTGTGCTAACTTTGATTCCAATTCAGCTTTATTTTGTTCTGTGAGTGATACAATTTTGGTTTCTAAAGCAATGATTTGTGCTGCTTTCTCTGTAATTTTTTCTTGCAACGTTTGTTTTTGTGAATTGAGTTGATTTTCTAATTCAATTTTTGATTGTTTTTCTTGCTGTACTTGCCACTCTTCACGAGCTTGCAACAATTTATCGTCCAAAATGTCTGCAATTTTGCCATTTATAATACTAGTATCAATGTTTTGTTCATCAGTCAAATCAATGATATCTCCAACATGTGCATCTTGGTCAAGTACCAATTCTGTTTGTGATGCAATATGAAATTTAACTTTTGCCATGAATAAAATAACCCCCACACTCTAAATTAACGCTTGAATAAGCGCATACTAAGTTTATTATAACAACAAAAAAGCCTACAGACGTAGACTCAGTTCAACTTATTGACGTTTTTTCATGAAGTAATATAAAGGTAATCCAGCTAAAGTGGCGATCACACCAATCATAGCTAACTTAAACTCTGTTGCCAAAGTCATACCAATGATGAAGACACCACCTAAGATAGCCAGCCACAAGTGGTACAAATGGATAACCTGGTACACGATAAGGACGTTTCAAATCTGGTTCTGTTTTACGTAACTTAATCACAGCAACAAAGACCAATGTATAAAATAGCCAAATGACAAAGACCAGCATATCAGTTAATGTATCAAACCCACCAGCAAACATGAGTGCAATAGCAATTACTAATTCAAAGATACCAGCAACGTAAGGAATTTTGAAACGATTTAATTTAACGAGTTTGTTTGAAAATGGCAAAGCCTTTTCTAATGCCATGGCATAAGGTAAACGCATACCCGTCATAGTATACCCATTCAACGTACCATAAATTGAAATCAAGATGCCAATAGTAATTAACTTACCACCGATACCCCCAAAAATATGTTGTGCTGCATCCATAGCTGTGTTTTCATTACCTTGAATGGCATGGAATGGTAATGAATGCAAGAATACAAAGTTAACCAACAAATAAATTACCATGATGCCGATCAATCCACCAGCAATGGCACGTGGCAAATCACGACTTGGGTTCTTCATTTCACCAGCAATGTTTCCTACGTGAATCCAACCATCATACGCATACATTGTACCTAACAAACCAGCTCCCATTGCAGTAGCCCATGTTGCATCGTGACCTGGTGATACTGGGAATAGTGACACTTCAACGCCACCCGGTTGTAATAAGCCAAACACAATAATTAAAGCTAGTGGAATGAGCTTAAACACTAACGTAATTGACTGGAATTGCCCAGCAATCTTAGATCCTAACATATTAATCAATGCAACTGAGACTAAAGCAGCAATTCCTGATGGAATAATTGCCCCTGCCCCCCAATGCATAAGGTTAGCTACTTGTGTCCCAAAAATGACACCTTTAGCCGCAATACTGGCAGGAAAGTAAATAATAATTTGCGCCCATCCTAGTAAAAAGCTGGCAAGCTTCCCATAGGCACGTTCAATATAAACCAACATACCACCAGTTTGTGGTAAGGCAGCGGCTAATTCAGCTCCCGTCAATCCAGCAGCGAGACTAATCAGTCCACCAAATAGCCAAACGAACAACGACATACTTGTCGAACCTGTAGCTGTTGCGACAGTCGAAGCTTTATAAAAAACACCAGCGCCAATGACAGTACCTACAACTGTTGAGATTGCGGGTACCAATGTCATGGTGCGATTAAGATTTTGATCAGCAGCCATGTTTTTCCTCTATTTCTCCATTTAATGATTAAACATATCTTCTATAATAACAGTTTTTCACATCACAAACATACCTCTTTTCAGATTATTATCAAAACATTAATAGATTTTTTTAACGAAAGTTCGCTTTTTATACTATTTTTTTGTAAGTGTATTGACACGAATTTTGTTTGATGATACGCTGAATAGATATAAATAAATAATGATACGAACTTTTCGTATCTGCGTTATCCTGCAGTAGTGGATGTAGACTGGGCGTTGTCAATGCGACGTCCTCTTTTTTATACACTTTTTTACAAAACTGAAAAAGAGCGTGAAACAATTCATGACAACAATCCAAAAACGAGCGCTGGCTCTACTAGTTGGTTCTCAACTCTTAATTATGCTGGGTATTGGGTTAATCATCCCCGTTGAACCTTACATTAAAGACGATATGGGTCTTACGGCAACCGATATGGGTATTATGGCTGCTTTATTTGCTGCTGTACAGTTTATTGCTTCTCCTATTATTGGTAAAATCTCTGATAAATTTGAACGTGTCCCTTTAATCGCGGCTGGTTTGTTATTTTTTGCTATTTCTGAAGCCATATTTGCTTTTGGTATCGGAAACGGTCTGTGGCTCTTAAATTTAGCACGTGCCTTAGGTGGGTTATCTGCCGCTTTCTCTATCCCTTCAATTACAGCGCTTGCAGCTGACATGACCACAGATGAGAATCGTGCACGAGTGATTGGTTGGCTATCAGCCTCATTTAGTGGTGGTATCATTTTAGGTCCTGGAATTGGTGGTGTTTTAGCTAATATTAATCATACTTTACCATTTATCGGTTCAGCATTACTGGGCGCTGTTGCATTCTTTATCTTTATTATTTTCATGCCAAAAGATAAGGCATTGCGCATCACACATTCTAATGAAATATCCCATTCAAATACAAATGCGATTCGCAGTTGTTGGACACTAGCACTCGTTATGTTATTACTGATGATCTTTGTTGCGTCATTTGGCTTATCTGCATTTGAAAATATGTTTAGTCTATACTTCCACGATGTACGTGGCTTTAACTTAACTGAAATTGCTTGGTTCTTAGTCATTAATGGTGCTGTATCATTAATTTTCCAAGTAATTTTGTTTGAAAAATTAGTTGCTTTAGTTGGCGAACTCATGGTTATTCGGATTAGTTTTATAGCTGGTTTTTTCTCAATTTTATGGATTCTTTTCTCAGAAAGTAAATGGGAGGTTTTTATTGCCACCTTGATTATATTTGTTGGGTTTGATATTTTACGTCCTGCTATCACTACAATGCTTTCAAAGGTCGATCGTGAACAGCAAGGATTTATTAATGGATTAAACATGTCACTGACAAGTGTTGGTAATATTGTTGGTCCAGTTTTAGGTGGCGTACTACTCGATATCAATAATTTATTACCTTATAGTTTTGTTGCTGTTATCCTAGTTATCGCTAGCCTATTAACCTTTACTGTCAAGTTTAAAACATCGTAAACGATAAAACACCGTACAATTGCTTGTACGGTGTTTTTACTAGTATTTAACGTACCTGTCACGCCTTGGGCGCTTCGCTAAATCATGTATAATCATTTCAGTTTTTTTCATCATTGTAAGGACTTCATTGTCAACAACGGTAGCCTGATTTTGATATAGCATCGCCAGATGTTCACTAGTAAGTTCACTTGGATTAGTAGTTCTTTTTTACGTTTTAATATCGTTAAATCTTTTTGATAGGTTTTAATATATGGTATAAGTTTTTCTCTGTTTATCTCATTTTGATTGGCTTTAGCCTGTAATTTTAGCAATGATCGTTTAATGACTTTGTACAAATAATCGCTATTCATGCGCAGACTCTCTTTCAACAATTGCAGATTTGACTGATTTATCTTAATAGCAAACACAAATGGCAGAATTCGAAAAGAGTAATATATATTAAATGTATAAATCACATAATAATTGACCAGTTAAGTTGAATCGAGTGACATTAACCACCTATTTTTTTGATCGGAAATTCCTAGATGAAGATTCATTACTTTCTCTTGAGTCATATTCATTTTTGGTTGCCTCGAATGATTGTTCCAAGTTCATAATGACTAAGTAATAACTCATGTATCTATTGTTATTATAACAAAATAAAAAAGCAACTATGTGATTTTACATAGTTGCTTTTTATTTGATGCCGACGAGAGGATTCGAACCTCCGACCCCAGGTTTACGATACCCGTGCTCTACCAACTGAGCTACGTCGGCAAGTAGATAACGCTGAGGTTACCTGATCATTATAACTCCGACTGCCGGGCTCGAACCGGCGACAACCTGATTAACAGTCAGGTGCTCTACCAACTGAGCTAAGTCGGAATAATTGCTTAACACAACTATTTAATTATGCCAGTTTTGACTAAAAATGTCAACACTTTTTACGATAAAGATACCTATAAAAATGGCACAAAAAAAGCAAATCTTGAAAGATTTGCTTCTCATATAACTCCGACTGCCGGGCTCGAACCGGCGACAACCTGATTAACAGTCAGGTGCTCTACCAACTGAGCTAAGTCGGAATAATTGCTTAACACAACTTAATCATTATATCTAATAAGTGCTGTTTGTGTCAAGCTTTTTTCAAAACTTTTTTATTATCGCATTGTTGGGAACAACAAAACATCACGAATTGTATCTGAGTCTGTTAGTAACATAACCAAACGGTCAATTCCAATGCCCAAGCCACCCGTTGGTGGCATACCATATTCTAATGCTTCAATAAAGTCTTCATCAATATTTTCAGCTTCATCGTTACCATTTTCACGCTCGGCAACTTGTGCTTCAAATCGTCCACGTTGATCAATAGGATCGTTTAGCTCTGTGAAGGCATTACCATATTCACTACCCATGATGAATAGTTCAAATCGATCAGTAAAGCGCTTATCATCAGCATTACGCTTAGCTAATGGTGACACTTCAACTGGATGTCCATATACAAAAGTTGGTTGAATCAATGTATCTTCAACAAACTCTTCAAAGAACGCATTGATAATGTGTCCAACACCCCAATACTTTTCATATTTAACGTGCTTGTCATCAGCTAACTTTTGTGCGTCTTCAACAGACATTTCTTGCCAGAAATCAATGCCTGTTTGCTCTTTAATCAAATCTACCATATGTTTACGAGCAAACGTTGACCCTAGATCAATTTCTGTGCCTTGATATGTTACCTTAAGATCATCAGATACGACTGCAGCAGCAGCTTTGAAGATTCCTTCAGTCTCATCCATAACGTCTGTAAAGTCCATATATGCAGCATACGTCTCCATGGTAGTAAATTCGGGATTATGCTTTGGATCCATACCTTCGTTACGGAAAATACGACCAATTTCATATACTCGTTCAAAACCACCAACAACAAGACGCTTAAGGTAAAGCTCAGTTGCAATACGCATATACATATCGATATTCAATGCATTATGATGGGTAATAAATGGTCGGGCTGCAGCACCACCAGCTTCAGTTTGCAAAATAGGCGTCTCAACTTCCATGAAGTCTTGCGAATCCATATAAGCACGAATTGCTGAAATAATTTTTGAACGTAATTGAAACTTTTTAAATGATTCTTCGTTTGCAATCAAGTCTAAATAGCGCTTGCGGTAACGTGTCTCCACATCAGCAATACCATGAAACTTATCTGGCATGGGACGTAAAGCCTTAGTTAAATGCGTCAATTCTGTTGCCAAAACTGTTAATTCGCCAGCTTCAGTTTTCATCATGATACCTTTAATACCAAGAAAATCACCTAAATCGGCACGCTTAATAATAGGATAGTTTTCACCCAGATCATCACGTTTTGCATAGACTTGTATCTTTCCTGAAACATCGCGGAAATCAGCGAAGATAACTTTACCTGCACCACGCTTAGCAATCATACGACCAGCAATGATGACTTCATGCTGACCGGCTTCTAATTCTTCTAATGAACTATCATCATACAAATCATGTAATTCTTGTGCTTTGGCTGAACGTTCAAAACGCTTACCAAAAGGGTCCAAATGTAAATCATCAACAATTGTGGCTAATTTTTGACGTCTTGCCAACATTTGATCATTGAGGGCTTTTTCTTCTGCCATGTGTGTAGCGTGTTCTAAAAGAACACTTTCCTCCATTTTAATAAGATGTTAAACTCATTTTTAAAGTTTTTACCATTAATAACTATAACAAAAAATATTATGAAGCTCAAAGGTTACGCATCATCACTTTTTTGCCTAATGATTGCGATAATGTCATTTAATTCCTCGACTGTGAAAAAGTATCGCTTTCCCGAGAACTTTCCCACAACCTCAGCACCACCATCTTCGTCAATCATTGCTTGGATTTCTGATTCAGGCAATGTAGTCAACATTTCTTGATAAGCCTCTTTAGTTGGCTCGGCTGCAAGACCAACGCCTGCTACTTGTAATATCTCAACTTCGCCTTTTCCAAAAATTTCTTCTAAAACTTCTAATGGTGTATAACCATCTGTTAACATTTCAGATAATGGTTTCATATTTTTCAATGCTAATTCTAAGTCGTCAATCGCTTGTTCAGTAGCATCAGGTAAAGCTTGGACTAAAAAACCACCTGCAGCTTGCACTTGATCTTCATGATCCATATATACAGATACCCCAACAACAGAAGGAATTTGCTCAGATTGCGCCAAATAGTACGTGAAATCATCCCCAATTTCTCCAGATATTAATTGGCTTTGTCCAATATATGGATTGGAATATGGCGCAAATTTTGTAATTTGTAACGCACCATTTTTTCCGACAGCTTGAGCCACATCTAAGTTACCATTTTCATCAACAATAGCTTCTAGTTGAGGATTGGTAACATAACCACGCACACTACCTTTAGCATCTGCTTCGACAACAACATTACCAATCGGTCCACGCCCATTAATTTGAATGGCCATGCGTTCTTCACCTTTTAAAACCGATTGTGCTGTCAAAGTAGTCGCTAACATACCGCGTCCTAGAACGATAGATGCAAGTCGAGATGTTTCATGTGCAGCAGCTGCTTCTTGAACGAATTGTGTCCCATCAAGTGCAAATGCACGAAAGTATTTATTTTTTGTGATTGTTTTTATAAATTGATCTGACATAATGTACTTTCTTTTTTTCTTAGCTTTAAAATAAAAAAGTTGACGTTTCACGTCAACTCTTATTTTACTTATTTTTATCGTCTTTGTCATCAATTGGTGCATCATCAGGTGTTTCAACTTCTGATACTTCAGAATCATCACCATTTTTTGCTGCTTCATGATGTTCATAACGTTCTTCTGCTTCTGAATCTTTAGCATCAACAGCAGCTTTAGATTCTTCAAAAGACTTTGCAGTTGCTAATTCATCATCATCTTGAAGTTCTTTACGTGTGAAATGGCCAGTCTCATATATATCACGAATTTGTCGCTCATCCAGAGACTCAACTTCAAGCAATGCTTCAGCAATTGCGACTAGTTTATCCTTGTTTTCAGCTAAGATAGCAGAGGCATCATCAAAGGCTTCTTTGGTAATACGACGTACTTCTTCATCAATTAGACGAGCTGTTTCTTCAGAGTAACTACGGTTACCAGCTTGTTCAGCATAGCCAACACTAGCGTTACCTTCTAATTGAACCATTCCTAGCTTGTCAGACATACCAAAAGCTGTGACCATTTGACGTGCCAAACCTGTAGCTTGTTGGAAATCGTTTGAGGCGCCTGAACTTGCTTCATTAAACATGAATATTTCAGATGCACGACCACCCATCAAACCTGCAAGTTGCTCTTTAGCTTCAGAATAACGCAAATTATAACGATCCGCTTTAGGTGTCATCAAAGCATAGCCGCCAATACGACCACGTGGCACAATTGTTACCTTACGGACAACTGAGGCTTCAGAGCGTACCAAACCAACCAATGCATGACCCGCTTCGTGATAAGCCGTTGTCTTACGCTCTTGCTCTGACATTCCGCGATTAGTTTTAGCTGGTCCTTGGAAAATACGATCTTCCGCTTCATCAATATCAGCGGCATCAACTTTTTTCTTGTTACGACGAGCTGCAAGTAATGCTGCTTCGTTTAACAAGTTTTCCAGATCAGCGCCCACATATCCTGGTGTTTGTTGTGCAATCGCCTTCAAATCAACATTATCTGCCAATGGCTTATTCTTTGCATGGACATTTAAGATCGCTTCACGACCTTTAACATCCGGTGCACCAACTAATATCTTACGATCGAAACGACCTGAACGTAACAACGCAGGATCCAAAACATCTGAACGGTTCGTTGATGCTAAGATAATCACACCTTCGGAACCTTCGAAACCATCCATTTCAATCAAAATTTGATTTAATGTTTGTTCTCGTTCATCGTTTCCGCCACCCATTCCGGTACCGCGTCGACGACCAACGGCATCAATTTCATCGATGAAAATAATTGCAGGAGCAGACTTTTTAGCATTCTCGAATAAATCACGTACACGTGAAGCACCAACACCGACAAACATTTCAACGAAGTCTGATCCAGACATCGAGAAGAAAGGTACGTTGGCTTCACCAGCAACTGCTTTAGCAAGCAAAGTTTTACCAGTTCCGGGAGGTCCTTCAAGCAAAACACCCTTTGGTATACGTGCACCTAAGCTAACAAACTTCTTTGGTGACTTTAAAAATTCAACAACTTCAACAAGTTCTTGCTTTTCTTCTTCAGCACCAGCTACATTTGAGAAACGAACTTTGTTATCTTTGGGATCAGATGGCTTAGCTTTGGATTTACCAAAGCTCATCATACCACCTTGTCCGCCCTTACCACCGGCTTGACTCATCATAAGGTAGAACACACCAACAATAAGCAAAACAGGAATAAGTGAGACTAGGAGGTTTAACCAGAAACCAGAAGACTCTTGTTGCTTGGTGACCACATCAGTATCTGTGTCAGAAGCTGCTTGGGTAACTGATTTTAATGAAGCATCATTAGGCAACAAAGTTGATGTAAAACGTGTCACCTTCTGTGCTGGTTGTAAGATGTTTAACCCTTTATCACCTTTTGTACTTTGTGCTGAACGGTATTCTCCAGTAACATTATAAATACCGTTACCTGGTTGAACAGTGACTGACTTAAGTTCCTTGTCATTCAGTGCTTTCATAAATTCACTTGATGTCAATGTCTTTGAAGATGACTTATCGTTCCCAAAAAGACCATAAATCATGCCGACAACAGCAAGGAAAATGAAAATATAGAATACTGAACTCTTTAAGAAACCACCTTTGTTATTATTATTCATTAAGTTTCCTCAGTTTCTAGAAGTTAGTCTGAATAGACTTCTTTTTTTAAGATGCCTACATAAGGTAGGTTTCGATACATTTCTTTGTAATCAAGACCATAGCCGACAACAAATTCGTTTCGGACATCAAAGCCTACATAATCAGCTGTAATATCAACTTTACGACCTTCTTTTTTATCCAATAATGTCGCAACGCTGATCGATTTAGCCCCACGTTTGGCAAGTAATTCTTTCATGAAGAGTAATGATTGACCTGTGTCAACAATGTCTTCTAAAATCAGAACATGACGTCCTTTAATATCGGAACCTATATCTGTGACAAGTGTAATTTCATCAGTGCTTTTAACACCACCATGATAACTTGACACATTAATAAATTCTAAGTCTACGTATAAGTCCACTTCACGCAATAAATCGGCCGTCCATAAGTAGGCACCTTTGAGTACCGACAAAACAACGGGTCTTTCTCCTGCGTAGTCTTGTGTAATTTGTTTTCCTAAACGAACTGCTGCATCGTGTATGCTCGTTTGGTCAAACAATACTTCTTGTATATCGTTATCCACTATCTTTCCTCAATTCGCCATGCTAGCCAGTATAGCTTAGCATCTTGTTTGGTGACAAAATTTGTACTGATGCGCCAATGCTGGCGAACTTTAACTGCGATAATCTCATCATTTGGTGTGGATAAAACCACCATTTTTTGTCGCTCAGCTTGTGATAATTTTTCGTCAATTGCTAAACGTCTTAATTTTTTATGTCCGTTTATGATTGCAAGTTTATCACTTGCTTTTGCTGGACGCAAGTAAACAAATGGTTCATTAGTTATCATTGAAAATGGCAACTTTTCCACATTAAGATCAGAGTCATTATCCGTCCATTTGAACGCCTCATCTGCAAATTTTTGCCATTGATTTAATTTTAACATAACTGTTGGTAAAACTTGCATGGTATTTGTGATTTCTGATGTGTTTGTCAGATAAACTTGTTGATAACTTTTAACAAACATCAAATTTTTTGACAATTGCACAAAACCGTTTGTTTTTTTATTGTTTAGTAATAATAAATGAATCTGTTTAATTTGACTTTCTTTAAACTGATACAAACCTTTTTGCTGCAAATAAACCTTAATTGTTACAACTAACCATAGTTCAGGTACGCTGGTCCAATTCTTTTCAAATGCCTCAGCATACTGACTAGCTTGACTTTTAATAAGACGCTCTTGTTCAGCAATTTGTTTAGCAAAATCGTTGATATGGTAAACTACTTGCCGATTAATTGTTTTCAAATTAGGAATGATTTCATTACGAAGCAAGTTACGCGGTGTATAGCTCGGATCATGATTTGTCCTATCTTCTCGCCAAGATAGCCCCTTTTTTTGTGCATAATTTATGATTTCTTGCTTAGTTATCCCCAAAAACGGTCGAAAGATATTTTGATTACTACCATCCATACCAGATAGTTGTGATAATTGTCCTCCACGTACTAGTTTTAATAGAACTGTCTCAGCTTGGTCATCTGCATGGTGGGCAACAATAATTGTATGTGTCGAATATTTTTTTGCTAAATCTGAAAAGAATTGATAACGAAACTCACGCGCTTTTTTTTCAACTGATTTTTGAGGTATATCTAACCATTCAATTTGTTCAAATGTTGCATTGAATTTGTCTGCTAATTGCGCAACAAAACGCGCATCATCATCGCTTTCTGAGCGCAAATGATAATTAACGTGTGCAATTATAATATGCAATTTTGGCAATGCTTCACGCAGTGCATATAATAAAACAACAGAATCAACACCACCTGACACGGCAACAATTACGGTATTTTCCCAGTGATTTTTTTTAATTTGCTTGTCTATTTTGTCTGTCATGATAGAAAAAGCACCCTAAGGTGCCTTAGTTTTATTTTTCCGTAGGTAGATTGTAAATAATCTCATCCTGTTTTGTGTACCCGTATTTATCTCTTAAAATTTGCTGAAGATAAGAAGGATCATTCAGCCGCTTGCTATCTGCTTTTAAATTAGCATTTATTTTTTCAATATCTATCAGACGACTTTGCGTATTAGTTAACGATACATTAGCAGAATGTAATTTGAATTCGCTAACTAATAATTGCGCAGCAAATATAGCCGCTAAAATAGCCCCAAAAAACAAAATTCTTTTTTCTCGCGCTGCATGAGCTTTCATATAATGGCGTCTAGCTTTCATATTTTCCGGCTCAGAATTGCGAATAATTTGCTGAATTTGCGGATTAACACGTTGTCTATTCGATTGTCGTCTGTTTTGGCTTGACATATGAATTTAACCTAATGCTAGTGTGGCACGTTCTTATCATTTTTTCAACAATCTTTAAGAATGCTTAATCTTTGATACCGTCTTCATCCCCACCTTGTCTGTAATCGTTAGCATAACTTTCGCTAATGACTTCATACATATCAGCGGATTCTTCTTTTTTAGTTGTTTCTACAATTTTTAGCACGTTAACGGTTAATGTCTTATTTCCAAAACGTATTTCAAGTGTGTCGTTTGTCATAACGTCTGAAGAAGACTTCGCTACTTTATCATTAATTGAAATTCTGCCTTGATCAGCGATTTCCTTTGCAACTGTTCGACGTTTGATTAAACGTGATACTTTTAAAAATTTATCTAAACGCATATTTTTCTCTTTCTAGTTTAATTCAACTAATTGTTTCTTTGCTATTACCGTGATGAAATACTCTCTCAAAATATTAAGCCATATACTACTTTCAGCAACATCATTTACAGTTAATATAACTTGTAGATTACCAGATTCCGTTCTTACTGCAGCTTTGAGTGGTACGTTAGCTAACGTTTCAAACACTGCTTCTCCAGAAAGTTGCTGAGTAGCCTCTTGATTAAATTGGATAGTTAGTTGCTTCTTTTGTCTTCTAATATTAGTTATCTGGGCTTGATCCGCTAATTGTTTAATTTGCCCAACTAATAGCAAACGTGCGACTTCATCCGGCATCTCGCCAAAACGATCCAACATATCTGCTTCGATTTCTTCAAATTCAGCATCTGTTCTTGCTTGCCGAATACGAGTATAGAGTTCAATTTTTTGTGCATTATCTGGTACATATTCGTCAGGTAAGTATGCTAACACACCTAAAATAATTTCAGCATCTGTTTCATGATCTGTCTGAGGCATGACATGCCCTTGTTTTTTAGCAACTGCTTCTTTAAGCATTTCAGTATACATATCATAACCAACGGAGTCAATAAATCCATGTTGTTGCTTACCCAGCAAATCACCCGCACCACGAATACTTAAATCGCGCATAGCTATTCTAAATCCTGAACCTAGTTCTGTAAAATCTCGGATTGCTTCAAGACGTTTTTCTGCTTCTTCACTTGGTGTACGTGAAAAAGGATATGTAAAATAAGCATAAGCTAAACGTGTTGATCGTCCAACACGCCCTCTCAATTGATATAGTTGGGACAATCCCATGTGATCAGCATTTTCAACGATTAGTGTATTTGCATTAGGTATGTCAACACCTGTTTCTATAATCGTTGTTGTCACCAAAACATCATAGTTCCCATTTAAAAAATCATAGAGAACACTTTCTAATTGCGTTTCAGACATTTGACCGTGAATACTAGCCACTCTAGCAGATGGTACTAGATCTTCAATTTGACTAACAACTCGATCTAAATCAGCGACTCGATTATGTAAATAAAATACCTGACCATCTCGAGCTATTTCTTTCTCAATAGCATTACGAACTATTGCCCAATCTGCTTCTAAAACGTATGTTTGAATCGGATATCGGTTCGCTGGTGGTGTCTCAATAACTGATAAATCTCGTACGCCAACCATTGCCATATTTAACGTTCTTGGTATCGGTGTTGCTGTCAATGTTAACACATCTACACTATTTCGAAGTTGTTTGAGTTTTTCTTTATGCTTAACACCAAATCGCTGCTCTTCATCGATAATAAGTAGCCCCAGATCAGCAAAATCAACATCTTTGCTTAATAAACGATGTGTGCCCACAACAACATCAATTTCATTTGATTTTAACTTTTGTATGACTACTTTATTTTGTGCAACTGACTGGAATCGACTCAATACCCCAATTCTAATTTCTGGAAAATCACTAAACCGAGCTAACATCGTTTCATAATGTTGTTGCACTAGTATTGTAGTGGGTGCTAAGAAAGCGACCTGTTTTCCAGCATGGGCTGCTTTAAATACTGCTCTTAAAGCCACTTCCGTTTTACCAAAGCCAACATCTCCAACCAATAAACGATCCATCGGACGAGACTTTTGCATATCTGATTTTATTTCCTCAATTGAACGAATTTGATCAGGTGTTTCTGGATACCCAAAAGCTGTGTCAAACTTCAACTGTCCAGTATCATCAGGTGGATAGGCATAACCCAAGAGCGCTTCTCGTTGTGCGTACAAATCCAACAGATCATCTGCAATATCTTCTATTTTAGCCGCAACTTGACGTTTTGTTTTAGCCCATTCTGTTCCGCCTAATTTGTTTAGTTTAGGTGCTCGTGCCGCATCTGAAGCCCCAATATATTTTTGAATTAAATTTAACTGAGTAACTGGAATAAAAATTTTGGCATTTTTTTGGTAAGCAATTGAAAGATAATCCTGCTTACCCCCATCAACCGTCATCGTCGTGAGTCCTTCATATCGGCCAATACCATGGTTCACATGAACAACATAATCTCCAACATTAAGTTCGTTATATGTTTTTAGTCTCTCAGCGTTGGCAATTTTACGTTGACGTGGTGCTGATTTTCTCGATTTCGCAAATAACTCATGTTCCGTTAGAACAATTAAATGAAGTTTAGGCCATTCAAAACCAGCTGACAAACTACCGGTCATGAGCTGAATAGTATGTGGGTCAATGTCCCTTGTTTGCTTAATAGGTATCTTCGACTCTTGTAAAGATTGATAGAAATTAGCTCGTCGTTTATCATCTTCTATAAGCAAAATAACTGTATTGCCTGAATCATAGCTATATGTTAAATCACTCTGTAAAGCTGATAATTGTCCGTAATATTGATTCGCTGGTCTAGTAGTAACTTCGATCATGTTTGTAAACTTTAGTTTGTTAAGACCACGATTAAAATTCGCTAAATAAATTTTGGCACTATGCGTTTGTGATAATACGTCATCAATATCTGCACGTAGGTCTTGATTAGGTAATAATTTGTAAGACTCTAACTGACTGAATAACCAATCTTGATCAATAGATACTTGTTGATGCTTTGTTTCTTTTAGTCTTGTATATTCATCTATGATTATCACTGAATTGTCATCAAAATAATCTAACAGTGTATATTGTCCATTGAAGAAAAACTTTGCATAAGGTAGCAAATGATTACTTCGCTCATGGTTATTCAAAATAGATTGGGTTAATGCAAATCCATCTGTGGCATGTTTTTTACTCACTCCCGATAAAGTTGCTCGATAATTGTTAAAGCTTTTTTCTAGTGAAGATTTAGCAACATCATACTGATCCTCTGACACAATGAAATCTGTTGCTGGATCAATCGTGATTACTTGATGCGTATCAATACTTTTTTGTGTCGCCACATCAAAAGATTTCAGCTGATCTAATTCATCACCAAAAAAATCTAATCGCACGGGATTATCTTTAGTCAACGGATAGACATCAATAATTGAGCCACGATGTGCAAATTCACCTGGACCTTGAACTAATTTAGCCGGTTCATATCCCATCATCATTAAATGATCTTTAATAGTCGATATACGGTATTCAATCCCAACTTTCAAAGTTAATTGCGCTTTGTTCACTGTTTGAGGATTAGGTAGTAGTCGTTCCATACCCGAGAGTGCTACAACAACAATTGTCGGTTGCGCTGATTGTAATTTTAATAATGTATTAACTCGTTGTAGCCTTAATTCTGGTGAACTAATAGCCATTTCCGTTGCCAAAGATTCTTCAGCTGGAAAATTAAGAACATCCGGTACTAAGCTTGATAAATCTGAAAATAGTTGATCAGCATGAACTTGAGTATCAGTGACAACCAGTATCTGTTTCTTTTTAGCACGATATAAGGCTGCAATACTTGCCGCTCTAGCACTACCATTAACACCTAATAATAGTTGACTTGAATTTTCAATTGCACCCTCATTAAGTTTTTCAATTGTTGCTGTTTTTGCTAAAAAATCAATCAGCATTTTATTATCTTACTCCCTCATTATTAAGATAAGTTCAATAGCTATTAACCATTGAACTTATTACTTAACTCACTTGCTTCACTACCCTTTATCCAATAGGTCAGTGCCTCATTACTTTTATCCAACATGTCGTTGACTTGTGGTTGTTCAGAAGTCGTAAACTTACCCAACACATAATTAATGACTGCTTGTTTCTCATGTTGGGGATGCCCTAAACCAAATTTTAAACGTAAAAAGTTCTGAGAATTAGTATGTGAGATGATTGACTTAATGCCATTATGACCACCTGCAGAACCTTTTGCACGGAATCTTAGTTTTCCAAAAGGTAAGTCCATATCATCGACTAATACCAATACATCTTGCTCAATATCACCACCGTAGTAATCTAATACTGCCCGAACAGCCTTACCAGAATCATTCATATAAGTTGTCGGCTTAACGAGTAACACTTGTTCCCCATTGACTACTAGTTTTGCAACAGTTGCAAAGTGTTTGCTAGGTGAAAAAGTCACATGGTTAACTTCAGCAAAAGCGTCTATGGCCATAAAACCAATATTATGACGTGTCTTATCATATTCGGAACCAATGTTCCCTAATCCAATAATATATTTCATTTTTATTATACGTATATCCTCAATAAAATTATAAATCTTATTTACCAGTATAACAGAATTGTGTGTTATCATGATATATGGCTATTTCATGATAAAAAAATTAATTTTAGGGTGCGCATATGATTCATAAGTCATTAATTAAACCAAAATCAGAACTCACAACTGTGACTGAAAATACAACTATTGCTGAAGTAAATGAATTGTTTAATTCTCCCAATGAAGCCCATACTAGAACTATGCCAATTTTAGATGAATCTGGTAAACTCTTTCGTGGCAATGTTTATAAACAACATGTTTACGAACACATTGCAAAAAAAGGCGATATCAATCTGCCTGTCACAGCAATTATGCGTAATTCGACTAAATTTATTTACACTACTAGCCAGTTTTACGAAGTATTCTTTGCTATTAGAGATTTGCCATTTATTGCGGTTTTAGATGAAAATCATTATTTTACTGGTATATTTACACATGATGTCTTAATGGATCTCTTATCACAAAGTTGGTCTGTACATACTGGTGGTGTAGCT
The DNA here is from genome assembly GCF_019656075.1 of Leuconostoc palmae. Taxonomy (GTDB): domain Bacteria; phylum Bacillota; class Bacilli; order Lactobacillales; family Lactobacillaceae; genus Leuconostoc; species Leuconostoc palmae. The sequence continues at coordinate 116,890 of NZ_BPKZ01000001.1, forward strand.
GTATCTGTTACCTCACACAATAGTCAAGGTGATTTAAAAGTTATTTCAGGTATTATTTCTCGATATGCTTATATCGAATCAGTTTTAAGCTTACAATCTAAAGATGGTACCGTTTCGCTAATGTTTACATTGCCAATAGATATTGAAAATCCTCAACTGGATAAAATCGTTTCTCATCTCGAAAAAAAGCATTTTAAAGTCACTAGTATTGAAGATCTACAACGTTTTAATTAGTCTAAATATAACGCATCGTTTTGATATATAATCAAGGCGATTTTTTATTTACTATAAAATAAAAGGTTAACTTCCTGTAAAAGAAACCTAACCTTTTTAATTATAAAATTATACCAACAACAATCACTACTGTCATTCCTAACATCAAAATAATTAGGTTTTTAATCGATAATATAAATGTCTCTTCTTTGATTGGGCGGGCAGTAAAATGACGCGCATTGCTGATAATCAAAGGTAACAAAATAATAATTGCATAACTTGTCACCGGTAACCAACCAACGTAAGTAACAATCAACAATTCCGCCACGGCTAGTATTGCCCAAAATAGATAAAGCTTTTTTGCGGCAGCGATACCAGTATAATGAACAATCGTATGTCTATTGTTACGTTCATCTTCAGCATGGTCTGCGATATTATTGGCCAACATAATTTCTGCGATGAACACCGTTAAAGGTAAACTAACCACAAACCATTGCCATAATACACTTGGCATCGGTACCATACGTGTATTGACATATACCTGGGCCACAAAAATGAAATAACCCATGGTGATACCTGAAACGATTTCCCCAAAAGGCGTATTAGTAATGGGTTTTGGTCCTGCCGAGTACAAATACCCAATTAAAAAGCTGACGATACCAATAACCCACGTCACATAATCAGTACGCAAGGCGACAATAACACCTGCTAAAGCGGCAATCAATGCCAACCCTGCAGCAACGTACAGTACCTGCTTGTTAGAAATCACTTCACCTTGTGCTGCTTCACGCAAAAACTCATTTTCTTTTTGTCGTTTTGAGTCTTCATAGCGATTAAATGTATTAACTGCTAAATGAACGCATACTGTCGCGATTATGAGTAATAGTGCGTTGATCCAATTTAAACGGCCATATTGCCACTGACTATAGGCTAATCCGACCATTAAAGGGGCCACACTAGGAATCACAACACGAATCTCAACTAAGTCTAAAAACTGTTTTGGTGTCATTTTTTCAACCTCTAGTCTTTTATTTTACCAGAAAAATATCGTCAGCTAACTTTGAGTTTTATGATAAGCAACTAACCGCACCTCACCATCAATAAATTCACCAATAAAAATATCGCCAATGTGCTGATAACCTTGTGCCTTAACCTGATCATTGAGCCAGTCTTCCGTTTTATCAATCATCTCTAATACATCCACATTAATTTGGCCATCGTAAATAATGGGATACTTAATGCTATCATCACCAAATTCTATCACAGTTAATTGCCCATTCTGCTCCAAAATAGCCCGCTTGACGTCTGCAATTTTATAAATCCCTTGTGTCCGTAGCTTAAACATTAATTCATCAGCCGTCATACCGGCACGTAACACATTATCGACATGAACTTGACCACGTTCAATCACGACGCGTGGTTGCCCATCAATTAGCTTTTTAACAAGGTTGTTATGTTGCTTAGCAAATTTCAACGACATCACGAGCATCGTCCAAATAATAAGCACAATCGTAAATTGGAAAATAGTAATGGTATCGGAATAAATCACTGCCCCAATAATGCCACCTAATACATAATTTTGAACCTGATCTAGTGCTGATGTAGGCGCTAAATTACCTTTACCCATAATATTAATTTGGATAATTAACGCTAACAAACCAATCGCTAATTTAATTAAAATCGGAAAATAGGTTGTCATTTGATATAGTTAATCTCCTTTACTGTAATATAAGTTCGCGTTAATGTATAAGACTGTTGGTCAGGACTAATTGTCATCCGAAAAAACTTGTCCTTTATTTTAACAATCATGCCATCATTGATTGTTTTTTGATTAAAATAGAGGTCATTTTTACTTACATGTTGTGTCTCAGCAACTTTTTGTGCAAAAGAAGGCATCTGCGTTACTTGTGTATCATTTGACTTTGCTTGTTCATAGTCTGTATATCTAGCACCTGCTAAAAATAAAAACAACAATAATGCAATAATACTTAAGTCTCGATATTTAGTATTATACCGATTTCGTAATGAGGCAACTGCACCAACCGCCATTAATCCAAAAACAACTACCATAGTATAAATGACAATAGTATCGTTCAAGTTAGCATTCTGACTTAAAAAATTAACACTATAAAAATTCACAATCTATCTCTCCCACGACCGCTTTTTAAAACAATTCAAACAACAATAAAAAGCGCAGTTTATGTTTATTACAAACAGCTGCGCTTTACTCATCTTAATTAAAAAACACTTCTATAACTGTTTAGTATCAAAACTGTTATCGATAACACTATTTGGGGCTAATTGTTGGAGCGTTTTGAGACTCATACTAACGGTGCTTGTTCCGCTCGTTATGAAAGGCTTAATCGTCTTTCCGGATAAATCATTTACTGCCAAAAATCCGCGCATAGCGTGTGCCATGTCCATGCCATACATTGGATAACCGAGATATATCGTATCATCTGATAACACATCTGTCGGCGCTTTTTTGACTTCTGGTATGCTCTGTGTGGCAATTTCCTTAGTAATACGTGGCGTTGCTAATATTGTACTACTTGGATAGGGTACAACTGGTTCGATAGCATATAAGCGATCGCCTGTTTTGTTGGCTATCTCCTCTGCAACCTTTTTCGTATGCCCACCCTGTGAAAAGTAAATGATCATATACGCCTCCAATGATTGCTCGCTGGCAACTCTTAATTAGTTTCTATGATAGTATACCGCAACCCTGAAGCTTTATCAATTCACAAAAAAACGATAAACCCTATCAAAAAGGTTATCGTTTGACTGTATCACTTCATTACATCATGCCTGGCATACCACCTTGTGGCATTGCAGGCATTGCATCATCCTTTGGTAGTTCCGCAACGACAGCTTCAGTAGTTAATAGCAATGCTGATACAGAGGCTGCATTTTGCAAAGCTGAACGAGTTACCTTAGTTGGATCAACAATACCAGCAGCAATCATATCAACCCATTCATCAGTTGCCGCATTGTAACCAAATCCTTCGTCTTGATCTTTCAACTTGTTAACAATTACTGAGCCTTCAAGACCAGCATTTTCAGCAATTTGACGTACTGGTGATTCAAGCGCCTTGATCACAGTATTAATACCTGTCTGTACGTCTCCCTCTTCACTTAGTGCCTCTACAGCAGAAATTGTATTTACAAGAGCCGTACCACCACCAGCAACGAAACCTTCTTCCACAGCAGCGCGTGTTGCGTTCAAAGCATCTTCGATACGATACTTACGTTCTTTGAGTTCTGTTTCAGTTGCTGCACCAACGTTAATCACAGCAACACCGCCAGCCAACTTTGCCAAACGCTCTTGTAACTTTTCACGGTCAAAGTCAGACGTTGTTTCAGAAATTTGTTGCTTAATTGTTTCAACACGTGAAGCAACAGCATCTTTATCACCAGATCCTTCAACAATTGTTGTATCGTCCTTAGTGATATTAACCTTGCTTGCTTGTCCAAGTTGATCAATTGTAACATCTTTTAAGTTCAAACCAAGGTCTTCGGTAATGACTGTTCCACCAGTTAAGATAGCAATGTCTTCAAGTTGTGCTTTACGACGATCACCGAATCCTGGTGCCTTAACCGCAACAACATTAAATGTACCACGCATCTTGTTCAAAACAAGTGTTGGCAATGCTTCACCAGTGATATCATCAGCAATAATTAGCATCGCGCGACCTTGCTCAACAACAGCCTGTAACACAGGCAAAATATCTTGAATATTACCAATCTTCTTATCTGTAATTAAGATGTATGGATTATCCAAGTTTGCTTCCATCTTGTCATTATCAGTCACCATGTACTGTGACATGTAACCACGATCGAATTGCATACCTTCAACAACATCGAGTGTTGTTTCAATACCCTTTGATTCTTCAATGGTAATGACACCGTCATTACCAACCTTATCCATTGCCTCGGCAATTAAAGCACCTACTTCTTCATTAGCCGCTGAAATTGAAGCAATCTGAGCAATTTCATCTTTTGTATTAACTGTATGTGACATCTCATGCAATTTTGCGACAGCAGCCGCAGTTGCCTTTTCGATACCCGTACGGATGCCAACTGGGTTTGCACCGGCTGTAACATTTTTCAAACCTTCTGCAACGATTGCTTGTGTCAAAACTGTTGCTGTTGTTGTGCCATCACCAGCAATATCATTTGTTTTTGAAGCAACTTCAGCTACTAGCTTAGCCCCCATATTTTCAAAATGATCTTCTAATTCAATTGCTTTAGCAATTGTTACACCATCATTTGTAATTGTTGGTGCACCATATGATTGCTCGAGAACAACATTACGTCCCTTAGGACCGATAGTCGTCTTAACAGTGTCAGCTAACTTGTCAACACCAGCCTTCATTTTTGAGCGTGCATCTTCTGAAAACTTTAATTCTTTAGCCATTTTTTTAAATACCTCTTTAGAATTTTTGAATTGTTAATATTTGGATTAAGCACTTGTTTTTATTAACTTTAAATTGTTACTCAACAATTGCAACAATGTCTTTTTCATGTAGTGCAAGATAATCTGTTCCTTCAAAAGTAACTTCTTGACCAGCATACTTGTCAAACAAAACAGTGTCGCCTTCCTTGACTGTCAAACTTTGCTTTGACCCATCGTTTAAGACATACCCAGAACCGGCAGCGATAACTTTACCGGTTACTGGCTTATCCTTGGCATTATTTGCTAAAACAATGCCACCAACTGTTTGTTCTGCAGCTTCTGTTACTTCAATAATCACGCGATCACCTAATGGCTTCAACATGAGACAATACCTCCGATTTTTTAGTTTTAGCACTCTTTTTACACGAGTGCTAATTACAGTTATAAGTATATCACGTTCACTAGTTTTGTCAATAAAAAAAACACCACTTAAGGTGTTATGCAGATAGTGTTAAGTGTTATATAAATGTTCCACCATGTGCCTCACTAATATCATAAGCAATCATAAATACGTTTGGATCAACCGTATGAATTGCCTTAATCAATGTATTGTAATCTTGATTTTCTATAATCACCATTAACATTTCACGATTATCACCAGTATATCCACCTCTAACATCCATTGCTGTATAACTTGTTTCATTGTCAGATAGATATTGTTTGATGTCAGCAATACGTTCATTGCTTGTAATGTAAACCATTTTACGTCTATCAAGACCGGTTTCAATGTAGTTCATCACAACTGCTGTGACAACTAATGAAAAGAAAGCCAATAATAATGCCTCAATACCCTCTGTAAATAAGTTTCCGAGAGACACAACCATATCAATGAGGAGTAACGATGCGGCTGGTGCAACTCGAAAATATTTTTTTAAAATCATTGGTGGTACGGCTGTCCCACCACTCGAAGCATCAACACGATATAATATCGCCACACCCGTAGCAAAAACAAATCCGCCCACCAATACTGAGAATGTGCGATCTGTTAAAATTGTATAGCTTGGCGTAATTTTTAGAAGAACCGGTAAAATTAAGCTACCTAGTGTAATTCTAGCTGTCGTGCCACGGTCTAAAAAGAAGGCTGCGAGACATATCATAATAATATTAACAACCAACACTGTTATCGCTCGATCAACACCTAAAAGCTCATTAATTAAAATGGCAAAACCTGTTGCACCTCCGGCAGCTACTTTTGCTGGCGCATAAAAGAAATTAATACTAATCGCTACAATTTCTAATGCCAAAACAATTGTTGCATAGCGTAAGATTTGATATTTATGCAATAATTTCATTTAGTGTCCTTCTTTATTTGTTTCTTTTTAAATAATGCTTTAATACGCGAAACCAGTGTTGGATTCTTAAGCACTTTGTCATTCCCGATATGTTCACGTATTAATTTTAATATCTTACCTGATTCAGGAGAGGAAAAATTAAAATTCGCCTTATCAGTTTCAATTCTAAAACGACGACTTATTTTATTTCTAGATACACTAGCGTAGACATAGGTCACATTTTCCCAAGGAATCTGAATATAGTCAGAAACATTATTATCGTTAAAAAATTCAAAAGCACGATCACCTACCAAAAATTTACCGTACTGTGCACCTATCCCCAAGTAGGAAATCCCCTTAGTTGCAAGCTGTGCTTTTATATTTAATGACTGAACCATATTATCTCCTTTTAAAACCTCTATCATTAACTGATAGTATTACATCCATCGTATCATTAAATTATTTAATACCATAGTTTTTATCTTTTATGTACAAAGGCGCCCGCCACAATTGACGAGCGCACTTTATTTGCTTTGTGAATTTTACATGATATGAAGAGCATGCATTAGAATTCCAAAGATGAAGATACCAATGATCATAACAATAGGTGATACCTTTTTCTTAAGTAGCCACATAGCCAAGAAAGTTAATAGCAATCCCATTAATCCTGGAATCAAACTATCTAAGTTAGCCTGTAAAGTATTTGGTGCCATCTTTGTTAATGACATGCCAGATGCTTGTTGTGACAAGATTTCTTGCAACTTCCCACCAGTTACTGAACCATTTGGGAACTTAATATATGCGCCTTCAGCTAACTTTTTAGCTGGCAATTCAACAGCAAATTTAATTGATACCCAACGTTCAACTAGGACAGCCAAGATAAACATTCCTAAAATAGAGGCGCCCTTTGTGATGTCTTTAAGCAAGCCACCTGACAAATCTTGAGTGATCGCTGATCCAGCCTTGTATCCGAATTCTTGGGTGTACCAGATAAACGACATACGGATAGCATTCCACAAAACGAAGAATAAAATAGGTCCTAAGATATTCCCTGACAGTGCTAATGATGCACCTAAGGCACCAAGAATAGGACGAACTGTAAACCAGAACACTGGATCACCAATACCAGCCAAAGGTCCCATCATACCAATCTTCACACCTTGAATAGCCGTGTCATCAATTTTTGCACCATTAGCACGTTCTTCTTCCAAAGCTAGTGTCACACCAATAATTGGTGAAGCAACGTATGGATGTGTATTGAAGAATTCCAAATGACGCTTCAATGCAGCTGTACGATCCTCTTTAGTTTTATATAATTTTTTAATTGCTGGGATTAATGAGTAAGCCCAACCGACGTTTTGCATACGTTCATAGTTCCATGATCCTTGAAGGAATTGTGAACGCCATGCGACAGACATACGATTGCTACGTGTTAGTTCGATTTTTTCAGCCATCATGTTGCTCCTTCCTAGTACTGATCCAAAATATCGCCGACAGGATCATTTGATCCACCACCGTTTGAACCATTGCCACCATTACCACCCATCTTTGACAAGTTAAGGTAAATGAAAGCTAATGCAACACCGATAGCACCTAATGCGATTAATGTTAATTGGCTAATAGCAGCTAGTGCAAAGCCAATGGCGAAGAATGGCCATACTTCACGTGTTGCCATCATATTAATAACCAACGCATAACCTACAGCGACAACCATTCCACCACCAATGGCCATACCACCAGTTAACCATTCAGGCATTGATGACAATGCTGATTGAACAGCTGAAGCAGGAATAGCAATTAATAATCCTGCTGGAATAGCTATACGCAAACCTTGAAGCATAATACCGAACAAGTGCAATCTTTCAATTGTCTTGTATTTACCTTCTTTAGCAGCAGCATCTGCACCGTGAGTCAATCCAACGGCAATTGTTCTGACAATCATCGTTAAGAACAATCCCGCAACAGCCAATGGAATGGCTGAAGCAACAGCAACAGAAATACCTGTTGCCGTGAAGTTGTCTCCCTTAACCATAATAATTGACGATGCAACTGACGCCAAAGCGATATCAGGTGCCACAGCTGCACCGATATTTGCCCAACCAAGAGCAATCATCTGTAATGAACCGCCCAGCATGATACCCGCTGTTAAATGGCCAGTAGCTAATCCGATTAATGTTGCCGAAACCAATGGTTGGTGAATTTGGAATTCATCCAATATACCTTCCATACCTGCGAAGAAGGCAATGATTACGACTAAAACCATTGAGATTATAGACATAGTTTAAACACCTTTCCTAATAAACATTCAATTTATTTAATGTGAGCTTTTTTGATTAATTCAAACAAATTAGCTTTGTTATCATTAGGCACTTTACGAACATCAAATTCGACACCTAATTCACGCAACTTTTCAAATGCTTCAACATCTTCTTTATTCATTGAAAGCACTTTATTGACCATTGTCTTACCTTCTGAGTGAGCCATTGATCCCACATTTAGTGTTTTAATGGGAACCCCACCCTCAACAGCTCTCAAAACATCTTGAACTGTTTCAAATAGCAAGAAGGCATCAACCCCACCAAATCGATCATCTTTGGAAACTTCTATCATTTTACTGATAGGCACAATGTTTGCCTTAACACCATTTGGCGCAGCTTGTTGAATTAAATTCTTCCGCAATTCATCACCAGCAACGGCATCCGAAACAACAATGATACGATTGGCTTTGGAATCTGGTATCCAAGCTGTTGCAACTTGACCATGCAATAGACGCGTATCCAAACGAACAAGCTTAATATTCATATGACCCGCCTTTAGACCGCTATTAAAGGCTGTCTTTGGCTTTTCAGCTTTAACTTCTTCTGCTTCTGGAACCGACTTCACACCATCCTTAGCTACAGGAACCAAATATTTTGCTAAATCTGCTGCAGTATTCATACCTAAACGTCCACCATATGCTTCAATTAACATAGGTAAATTAAGCCCTGCAACAATTGCTGTATGCTCGGGATTCTGTTGCTGAATCAAACTTGCACGGTTGAAAGGTGAGCCTCCCCACAAGTCAACCAAGAACAATGTATCATCATCATTATCAAATTTTGCTAGTGCTTCTTGATAATGCTTATCTAAGTCATCTGGCCCTTCAGTAGGTTTAAATGTGACAACTTCAACATTTTCTTGTTCGCCGAAAATCATTGAACCTGACATGATTATGCCTTCTGCAAAGTCACCATGACTGGCAACAATAAGATTAACCATTGATAATCTCCTTCTCAATAAATTGTTTACTATACGATTATATACTAGTTAAACCATCATGTAAACGCTTTCACAACAAACTGTGAGTTTCTTGTTTCTAACATTTAGTATACGCTTATTATGAATCTAAGTAAACGCTTTCATACCCTCTTACAAGCTACTTTTACAAAATTTACATATTGTTTCCTGAAAACTTACACTATTAGTTGTCAAGATAAGCGACTTCTTGCTTGTTATAACTTTCCGGTGTGACGAAACTGACAATAATATCTCCGACCCCTTCAATTGTGTAATTACCTGTATCTTTTAACATGATAAAGTTATCCCCTTTTTTTAACTGATAAGTTGCTTTAGAATCAGTTAACGCCATATCGCCATCGATGACATTAAACAATTCATACTGATGATGTTGATTAAAATGGCTCAATCCTCTCACTGATAATTTATCAATTGTGAACTTGGGAGATGTCAGTAATCGCGTCAATATTGTACTATCTTGAATGCGTGTTCTTTGATTCAGTATTGGGTCAACATGAGGTACCTTTGTTACTGCTATCGCTTCGTCAATCTGCAACGGTCGTTTCTTTTGTGTCGTTTCGTCAATACGATCAAAATCATAAAATCGATATGTAGTATCCGAACTCTGTTGAATTTCTAAAGCTAAAATACCTGCTCCTAATGCATGAAAAGTCCCTGAAGGAACATAGAAAAAATCTCCTTTTTGTACAGGAATAGTTCTTAAAAGGTGTTGCCAATCTTTTTCATCAACTTCATGCTGCAAAATTTCACGAGTTTTAGCATGATGCCCATAAAATAATTTTGCACCTGGATTAGCGTCCAAAATATACCAACTTTCAGTTTTTCCAAAGTTTTCAGAAGACTGTTTATCATTAGGATGTACTTGAATTGATAAATTGGTATTCGCATCTAATATCTTAACCAATAGTGGAAATTCTTCATTTTTATGATGCCCTCCAAAAAGTTCAGGATTATCTTCCCACAATGAGGTCAATGATCTTCCTTTATATTTGCCGCTACTCACAGTAGATACGCCATTCTTATGTGCAGCAATTACCCAGGCTTCACCAGTATGTTTGGAATCTAAATGATAATTAAATTGTTCTAAACGAGTTCCACCCCATATTTTATGGTGTAGTTCAGGATGTAACATCAATACTGTCATGATTATTTCTCCTTAATAAAACAAGATTTGTATGCGCTTTCATTTTAACATAAAAAAAATACCTGCTAAAATTTTCACAAGTATTTTAAATTATTTAAATAGTAAATCCCTTATCTTTAGGGTAATTTTCCAGTGCTGTCGTATCTCTATTACGCTTAAACATTTTGGTGTTATTTTTAATCCAAGAACTTTCCACACCTCTATCAGCATAATATTTTTGCATGGTTTTATCATAATTAGCGACAACTTTTTCAAGTTTCTCTTGATCATAGTGATCTTTCATCACAAAACCTGGCAAAGGTAATTTGGGTTTAATGCCCGGTTCTTGATTAGGATACCCTATTGAAAATCCCATAACTGCTTTCACAAATTTTGGTAAATTAAGCCGTTGCTCATATAATTCAAATGCTCCTAGAGCACCAGCCATTGTAACAGTTCCCAAACCTAACGATTCTGCGGCAACTTGCGCTCTTCCTAACGCAATACCAGCAGAAATAATGCCCCCCTCTAACATGGGATACACTGATATTTTATCTTCCGCTGCTTTTCTAACGTCTGGGTCTAATCCAATTAAATCTTTATTAAAATCAACAGCCAATACAAAATATCTAGCTGCCTTTTCAATGTAATCCATTCCTACTATTGAAGTTACCTCTGCTTTAAATGCTTGATCTGTAATTTCAATAAAGATAACAGGTTGAAAATTATTAATGTTAGGGCCAGCTGTCGCTGCTTCAAAAATTGTATTAATCATCTCATCTGAGACTGGTTTGTCAGTGAATGCCCGAATTGATTTATGATTTTTTAATACATTTAAAGTTTCATTTGTCATTTTGATATTAAATGTCCTTATTTTTACTCAAGAACATTTCTCCATTTATTTATTAAATAGATTTTAACATGTTTTTATGATAAAATGATAAGAATATTAAACAGGAGATTATTATGCAATTCGGAAGATTCCGTATCGGATTACGTACTTTAAAAACAGCTACAGCCGTCATGCTCATCATTACAACTTTTTATTTTTTAAAGCGCCCACCCTTTGTCACTGCCTTAGCATCTGTTTTCGCTTTGAGAGAAAGTTGGGACAAAACGTTAAGTTTTGCTAAAATTCGTTTAATCTCAAATATGGTTGGTGGTGTTTTAGCTTTAATTTACTTTCTGGTCCATACCCATACGCACCATGCTGTTTGGGTATCCATGATTTTTTTACCTTTTCTAGTGGTTGTTGCAATTGTCTTTCTAGATGGTTTCAATTTCAATAGTGGTGTTATCGGCGCTTTGGCAGCTTTACTTATGATTTCACTCAGTATCCCTACTGGTGCAACCGTTCTATATGTCATTGATCGTATCGCAGATACTTTCATTGGTGTAATCGTAGCCATTGCTGTTAACAGATTTGCATCTCCTGAACCAAAAAATAAGGCTTAAAGCCTTATTTTTTTTATAAATCTAAATAATCCTCAATGGTCTGCATAACACCATCATTCACATTAGTGTTCAAAGCTTTTTTATCAATTGCTTGTAACATAAATTTATTAGCATTAGGCATAACATAACTATTTGCGTATTTTTTCAACATTTCTAAGTCATTACCATTATCTCCAAAAGCCATGACTTCACTATCAAGTACGTCATAATAATCTTGTAGTACTTGCAAACCAGTCGCCTTATCCACACCTTTACCGAGAACATCCACAGAACCAAATCCTGATCCGGTTGCGTGTAATTCATCACCAAAAATGTCTCTTAATTCTAATACATGTTGATGAACTTCGTCATTTGGCCATACAAAAGTAATCTCCAGAATATGATCGTCAACTTCCATTAATTTTTCGACTTGTTTTACGTTTGGATAAAATTGAAAAACCATTTCTGCCACTGGCCCAGTTGCATGATTAGAAACATAAGTTGCTTTATCTCCCGTCATAAGGATGATATTCTCAGCCGATTCAGGGTTTTTTGCATTCCAATCAATGACTTTATGTAATTGGGCTGGAGATAAATGTACTGAATAAAGTTGCTCTTCATGTGTCGCAACCATTGCTCCGTTTGAACCCACGAAATCAATTTCATAACCTTTTTGAATTGTAGGCGCAAAAAGTTCCTGTAAATTTTTGACTTGTCGACCTGAAGCGGCGACAAATCGAGCATCTTGTGTTTTTAGCTTATCTAAAATACGTTCAAATCTTCGTTGACTATAGTCATCATTAGCAGTTAGAAATGTGCCATCCATATCAGATGCAATAATTCTGATTGTCATCAATTTCCTACTTTCTTAAAAATGATTAATTTGCTCAATACAAAATTAGATGCGACAACAAAAACATTCTGTATTATATTCCACAAATTCGCATCTTGTCTCAAAAAATCTACACCAAAAATTAAAATAAAATAACCAATAATCCCAGTTATGACACGCGCCAGGAAAAACTGCCATATTTCTTTTAAAATTTCAGCAAATGTTGAGTGAGTTGAATGAAATACCCAAACACGATTCGTTAAATAAGCAAAAAGTACAGATAAAAACCAAGCTGTCCCATAGGCTATATTATGCCCTGTATGCAATAGTGTATTGAACACAAAAAAAACGATAATATTAACTAGCGTTGTAAAGCCACCAAATAATATATATAACCAAAAAGATTGATATTTCTGGTAAAGCGTTTTTATAGTGATCATAAAATTCTCCAATTTAACCTTTCAATTATATCACATACTAAATTAATTAAAAAAGTCGCCCAATGGCGACAATGTGTTTTACTTAAATTGTTCTATATACGATTTATAGGCTACATCATCAATAACCCAGTCTAATTCACCAATGTATTCAGCATGCGGGTCATGATAAGCAAATCCATGCTTAAATTTATAGAGTCCGTCATCAGGTGTAAAATCACCAACACCACCAAAATCATACTCTACTTTTCCAAGAGATAGACCCCATTTTAACATTTCCCACTGTACAGCATATGGTCCATAATGCTTAGCGTAGGTTCTATCTGATCCAGCGTACATATACCAAATTTCATCCCCATAACTAAATCCTATACCACTAGCTATGACTTTATTTTCAAAATGAGCTAAAAATACTTTAAACAGACCTGTGCCATGCCAAATTTTTTGCATGTTCAAGAAGTAACTTATTGGACGATGTGTTATTCCCTGTGCCGCAGCCATCATAACATAGGTATCAAAGAAAGATCTAATATCTTCTTCGCTATCACCATTAGTAACAACTACACCATCTTTGGCGGCACGCCGAATTTGATTACGATAATCGCGCTTGAAGTGCAACATTAACTCTTCTTCGTTATTAATACTTTTTGCGCCTTCACCCCTGCCATCATAATACAAAACAACGTTTTTACGTGGTTGAATATTACCATGCATATTTTGAATGTCACGATTACGCGTTTTAAATCCTGCTTCTAGATAGGCTTTGTTTAGGTCATCACTGTACGCAACTTCTGGATCCATGCGAATCAAAAACACATTTTTGGGTAGTACCATTAAGGCTTCATCAATCATTGATTTGATTAAATCAATGTCGCTAACATCTGCAATGGGTCCACGCCCTGCATACCCAAGTAGTTTGCCAGGAACAGCTTCTATTGTTAGTATCGTCAAAACAGCATCAATTTTTCCAGCGGTTTCGTGATAAACATAAACATGACCCCAGTTATTTTTTAGTTCGCCCCACAAAGGATCTTGGGTAACTTGTCCTCTTGGATCTTCGCGCACAAACTTTTGATAAGCTAATACTTTTTTTTCATCGTTTAAATCTAAAATAGGCATTTTTTATAACCCTGTCGTGATTGAACCGTAGTTATCAATAAAGTAAACCAGTGTCTGCAACTCATTAGTCAAATCAACATTCTGCACACGTACATTATTTGGTACTGTGACACGCAAAGGCGTAAAGTTCAAAATACCTTTCACACCAGCTTCAACAAGTTGATCTGTTATGTCTTGCGCAACTGTTTGAGGCACAGTTAAGATAGCAATATTAATACGTTGTGCAGTAATTTGCTCCTTGAGATCCTCCATTGCATATATGGGAACACCGGCTAAAATTGTTCCTGCACGCGATTCATCAACATCGAATGCTGCTGAAATACGCATATTTGACGATTGATGAAAATTAAAATTCATCAAAGCTTGTCCTAGATTTCCAGCACCAATCAACGCAACGTTAATTAAACTATCTTGATCAAGTACATTAGCAAAGAAATCTAGTAATGCTTTCACATCATAACCATAGCCTCGTTTACCCAAAGCACCAAAATATGAAAAGTCGCGACGAATTGTCGCAGCATCAAATTTAATCGCATCACTTAATTCAGCCGAAGAAATACGGTCTGTTCCCGCATCATGTAAAAAAGTAAGATAGCGAAAATATATAGGTAATCTCTTTGCTGTAGCACGAGGAATTTTTGGTTGTTGAGTCATGATTTTCTCCAGTTTCAGATCATAATTTTGCCACTGCTGGCAGTAAATATTTTTTTTAAAACAACTATATAAAATAGATTGTGAACTTATGCATAGCAATTATACCACAAAAATAAACCTTAACAAAAAAGATAGTGATCTATTCACAATCTTTCATTGTTTAATAAGATCGAAATCTAATCCTGGGTTCGTATTCAAATCAAGATCGGCAAAAATTCGTTGTTTAAAATTCCAATAACCAGCTGCACCGATCATTGCAGCATTATCACCAGTATATTCTAATGGAACAGGTATAAATTGTGTATCATTGAATTGTTTTAGTAAAATTTCTAATGTATCACGTAACTGCTTATTTGCCGCTACCCCTCCTGCAAGAACAAAGCTTTTTACAGGAAAATCTTCCAATGCACGCTTTGTACGACCAATCAATGCATCAACGACAGCATTTTGAAAACTAGTAGCTAAATTGTTTTGGTTGATTGATTCACCCTTTTGTTCAGCATGATGTACATAATTAATGACAGCACTTTTCAAACCTGAGAAACTGAAATCATAATTGTCTTCATGTGCCATAGCAGTTGGAAACTTGACAGTGGCTTGTCCTCTATGTGCCATCTCATCAATTGTCTTCCCCGCTGGATAAGGTAGTTTGAGTAATCGACCAACTTTATCAAAACTTTCACCTGCCGCATCATCACGGGTCTCACCTAAGACAGCGAAATCGTTTTCTGATGTCATCAGTACAAGCTCAGTATGCCCACCGGAAACCATCAATGCCAACGCAGGATAAATAATTGGGGCATTGAAATTAGCAGCGGCAATATGACCCGCCAAATGATTAACCGGGATAATTGGCAAGTCGTGCGCCAAAGCAAAACTCTTAGCACCCATTAATCCGACAAGTAATGAGCCAACTAAACCAGGACCATAGGTAACAGCTACCGCATCTAGATCATCAGGAGAAACATTTGCAGTTAGCAGTGCTTCATCTAACACACGCGTTATCCATTCAATATGATGCCGACTTGCAACTTCAGGGACAATCCCTCCAAATCGTTGATGAGAATTAATTTGTGTTGCTACAGCATTACTAAGTACTATATGCCCGTCTTCAACAACAGCAACACTTGTCTCATCAGCACTTGATTCAAAAGCAATAATTTTTGTCATAGTTAACACCACATTTTGTAACTGAACACCAAGTTACATTACCCTTTCCATCATAATAGCAGCATGTCCGTTTTTATAATATTTTTCTCGCCTGTAATAAGAAATAAAGCCCATTTTTTTGTATAAGGCAATAGCTGTTTTATTTTTCTCATCCACTTCTAGCAAGAAACGTTTAATTCCTGGAATCTTAAGAACATGACAAATTAATTCTTGAGCGATACCTTTGCACTGAAAATTGGGATGAACTGCCAGACTAGCAATCTCAATTTCATCTAAAATTTTAGTGATACCAATAAAGCCATTTTTCGTACCAGCAATAAAATATTGACTGCGTGGACTCACTAGCTCATGCTGGAAAACAGAAATTGGCCAAGGAGAGGGACTAAAAGCCGCATCAGCCACTTCAAAAATACTCAAACTATCTTCAATTGTCGCTTGTCTAATTGTCAATTTTTTTTACCATTGAAACAGCATCTTCGTGGTCTCCAAGATAATAACCTTTTTTTATACCAGCCTGCTTAAATCCTAATCTATCATACAAAGAAATAGCGCGATGATTTGAAGCACGCGCTTCAAGCGTCAACGTTTTAATTTCAAGGTTAACTGAAAATTTCTCAATTGACTCAATTAGCATTTTACCTAACCCCATACTTTGCCATATTGGCACAACAGCAATATTAGTAATATGTATATCTAACAAATCTCTATCAAACGCAGCGCCAACAAATCCGATAACTTGTTTATGCCTTTCTACAACTAAATATAAACGTACCTGTGGCCGAGAAAGTTCGCTTAAAAAATCTCTCAATTGCCATGGTGCTTTCCCAGCATATACAGCTTCTTCAATATTAACTAATGTGTTAATATCCTCAATAGATGCACGGCGTAACAAAAAAGTGTACCCATTGACATCAACAGCACACGTTTTAAATTTCGGTAATGTTAATATAATTTTATTTTTTCGATTGAACTTCAAAAACATAATTTTCAGGCTTGTCCTCACCGGGATGGGCTGCTAGCCAATTAAGTTCAGCTTGTGTACGGCGTAGATAATCTGGATTAAATTCTGCAACAGAACGTGATGGGGTTGCGCCTAATCCCAGTGTTACAATGCTGTGTCCGTCAGGTAGACTATCGGCAGGTGAGATGATTTTTGCATTATGCTCAAAGGTTTCTTCAATCAATGATTCAAAGACATCCGTATCACCCAAAAAAACAATTGATTTTTCTTGTGCTTTCAGCCAATCAAATAAATTATTTATTGGTTGGTGAGCATCAGGTAATAGATTTTTTTGTTGATAATAAACACCTGAAAAAACATTATTATTTCGAGCATTAAACAAAGGAACTATTAAGTCATCACTTTGGACCTGACTGGCAAGAATAGCTAAACTGGATAGCCCGACCACTTCACATTTTAATGTATCGGCTAAGACTTTGGCGACTGTGACACCTATACGTAATCCGGTAAACGATCCCGGTCCTTTCGCCACAACAATGCGATCTATATCTTTCAATCGCCATTCTTGCTCATCAAGTACAGACTTAATGGCTGGCAACAATTGAATTGAATGATTACGCGCTTCATTAGTCGAAAACACACGTAAAACTTGATTATCTTCCGCCAAACTTACTGTTAAAGGCTGGTTACTTGTATCAAATGCTAAAATCTTCATAATCTATATTCTACCACAAAAAAACCGCCAAACGACGGTCTTTAACTGTTATGCTGATTTCAAACAAATACGATCACCATTTATTTAATTGGCGACTGGTATGGCATGATAGGTGTGGTTATACCGACATTACTTGCATAAGTATAAGGTAATTGGTCTAACTTCGCAAGATTTTCTGTACGTCCAGTGACGATAACCCCAGCAAATTCAGCCGTTTTAAGCGATGGTGCAAGTTGCTTTTCCGCATCTTTAGCAATATCAATATGATCAACATTTTTTCTGTTAATTTGACTTTTTAAAGCCTTCTTCAGACCTTGATAATCATTATATTTCGTTTTATCATGTAGCCCAGCAAATTGATCGTTCAATTTCCCGCTGCCGTCATCCTTTGCATTCAAACCAACATAACAACCAACATGACTTGACGTATCAAGTGCAGCAGAATGGAAACCAAGCCAATAATAGTTGATCATAATATTGTGTGGCATCATCTTTAAAATATCTTCATATCTGTATCGCTTATCAAACGTGATAGCCACTTCGCCTAGTGTGTTGGGTAATACTTGTAGGGTTTTCGCTTCATGTGTCGGTGTAATTGGTGACATCAACTTGTCTTTGTTCTTTTGGCTACCATACCAATTTGGGTAGGCCCGATTGAAAAATATCGGTTCTTTTTGCCCTGTTTTAGGGTTTGCTGCCATAATGTTAATGTTTTTGATGGTATCATTCTTATAGATATTAGAGGATGTTTCACTGCTACTCTCTGGTCCACGCAGATTGAGTATCACTTTTTTTTCAGGATAAGCAACGCGATAACCATCAATATTCTTTTGACGATCACTAGATAATGTTGCACGCGTCATTGCCGTAAGCCTATAATGTTGCGATGTTGACCTAATATTTGGTGAATATATAAGATCATCAATATTAAATTGATTAATCTGCTTTTCAGCTTGAACGTCCATCTGTTTCCCTAAAATAATGGTTGTTGCCATAACCGCAACAAAACCAATAGTTACTGTAACGATGCTTGAAATAACTGCTGTTATGAGTAGTTTTTTACGCTTTTCTTTTTTGATTATTCGCTCAAAATTTTGGTTATCGTTCATTTTGTGCCCTTTCTATTGTCTGCCTCAGTTGCTGTCTTGTGCGATATAAATCAACTTTTATTTTTGAATCACTCGCATTATATATTGTGGCAATATCACGAATACTGTGGCGACTGTCATAATAAAGTAATATCAACGATTTTTGGTAGTCATCTAACTTGTCTAGTGCCTGTTGCAAAAGCTCATTTTTAGTCATGCTTGGCGCAATTTCAGAATATTGTGCATACTGTGCTAGTAAAATATCGCGATACTTTTTTTGCCGACGATATAAATCGTAAAAACGTGATAAAGCAACACGATATAGCCACGGTCTTAATTTCTCAGGCGGTAACATGATGTCGGCTTGAATCAACCTGACAAAGACATCTTGTATAATGTCTTCTGCATCTTGTCTTTGAATCCGATGATTAATCAAAAAACCGGTGAGCTCATGTGCTATGTCAAGTAAAAGCTGTTCATAGTAATCTATTTTCATCTCCCCCGCCTTTCTATAGATATAACGAATCAAAAACAAAATGGTTACAAAAAAACAAGTATTTCTCAATATGAGTCATACTTGCATTTAAAAAAATTTTAACTATTTATTTTGTTGCTGCTTCAACTAACGCAATTACTTCATCATTTGTTTCAGCATCCAAAGCCTTTTCAGCCAATAATTTCATGTCAGCTGTATTTAACTTTTTCATTAATGAACGTGTCTGCAAAACAGAAGGGGCACTCATTGAGAATTCGTCCAATCCCATACCAACCAATAGCGGTACAGCAATAGGATCACCCGCCATTTCGCCACACATAGCGACGAACTTGCCTTCTTTATGAGCGGCATCAATCACATTATTGATTAAGCGTAAAATTGAAGGGTTATAAGGTTGGTACAGATAAGCAACCTTATCATTACCACGATCTGCAGCCATTGTATAACCAATCAAATCGTTTGTGCCAATTGAGAAGAAATCAAGTTCCTTAGCAAACTTGTCAGCCAGCATTGCTGCAGCTGGGATCTCAATCATAATTCCCAACTTCACATCACCCATAGTTACGCCATCTTTTTCAAGATTAGCACGTTCTTCTAAATAAATTTTCTTAGCATCACGGAATTCTGCCAACGTCGCAATCATTGGGAACATAATCCATAGATTACCATAAGCAGATGCACGTAACAATGCTCTCAATTGTGTACGGAAGATATCAGTTTGATCAAGAGAAATGCGAATTGCTCGATAACCTAAGAAAGGATTCTCTTCTTCAGGTAACTTCCAATAACTTAAGTGCTTATCACCACCAATGTCCATTGTACGAACTGTAACGGGCTTACCATCCATCTTTTCAATGACAGCTTTATAAGCTTCAAATTGCTCATCTTCTGTAGGTAAATGATCTGATTCCATATACAAAAATTCTGTACGGTATAAACCAACACCCTCAGAACCATTTTCCAGCACTGCGGGCATATCTTTTGGTGACCCAATGTTAGCACCTACAACGAACTCTTTGCCATCGGCACTAACTGATTGCTGATCTTTCAACAATGCCCATTCAGCACGTTGTGCTAAGTAGTCTTCTGCTTTCTTCTGATAAGACGCCAGCGTTGCATCATCAGGATCAACAATGACTTCACCCGTAAAGCCGTCAACAATCACAGTGATACCATCTGACACTTCTGCCGTAGCTACATCACATCCAACGACAGCTGGAATTTCTAAAGTGCGTGCCATAATTGAGGCATGGGCTGTACGCCCACCCAAATCAGTTAAAATACCTTTAACAAATTCACGATCAAGTTGTGCCGTATCTGAAGGTGTTAAGTCTTTAGACACTAGGATAACTTGCTCGTTAATTAGCGCTGGATTAGGTAGAGAAACGTTTAACAAATGAGACAAAATACGTTTGGTTACATCACGAATATCAGCTGCACGCTCTTGCATGTAAGCATTATCCGTCATAGCCTCAAACATATCGATATACATGTTCGTTACTTCTTTAACAGCTTCTTCAGCATTAACCTTATCGTCAGCAATTTTTTGTTTAAACGCAGCAGACATTTCTGGATCTGAGAGTACCATCAAATGTGCCTCGAAAACTTGCGCCTCTTCAGCACCTAAGTTTTGTTCTGCTTTGGTTTTGATAAGTTCAACATCAGCACTAGAAGCCTTCAAAGCATCATCGACACGAGCTTGTTCAGCTGCTACATCATTAATTTCAGTCTTTGTAAAAGATAAATCTGGATCAACTAATAAGTAAGCCTTAGCAATTGCTACACCGTTACTTGCCGCGATTCCTTTGAAGTTTTTAGTCATAATTATTCAGCTAGTCCTTCTGCTTCCATTGCAGTAGAAATAGCTTCCATTGCATCTTCTTCATCAGCACCATCAGTCTTGATTGTAACATCGGCACCTTGGCCAACACCAAGTGACATCACACCCATGATTGACTTCAAGTTAACATCCTTACCTTGGTAAGATAATGTAACATCTGAAGTAAACTTTGAAGCAGCTTGCACTAGTAGTGTTGCTGGACGTGCGTGTATTCCTGTTTCTGCTATGATATGAAAATCTTTTGATTGTGCCATGATTATTTTCTCCTTTTTAGCTGTGAATCAGCTTCTGCTAATAGTGTATCAAAGCGCTTACAAAATATCAAGTAAAATGTTAGCTAAATCGTTGGTATGACAGGCTAAACAGTTAAAAACGTTGTTGTATCAGGGTTTTATATGTAAACGTTTACATATATAATATGTTTATTTTCTGTAAACAAAAAAACAACCCTAAAGTTGTTTTAACATTAATTTAAAAATTCATGGTTTCCTGATGCTTTCCCTAACCGATTATTAAATGCTTTTCCTAATCCAATAGCCGGCATTTTTTCAACATAGATTGTTTGAATATCAGGTTCATCATCGTAAAAACGTAAACCAGCAAAGAGTTGTTCTGTTGCACTCATTGTCGTGCAGCCCAACGACCACGTTTGCTGGATGGATAAAGCCAATTTTTTTAAGGTACTATCCTGTGCCATAACTGCATCATGAGATGTAATCACTTCTTTTAATGACAAAGCATCTAATGAATCAAACATGATAACTTGTTTGTCTGGGGCATAGTGTCTATATTTCATACCAGGGGCTTTTGGTATAACATTATCAGCAACTGAAGTAGTACTAGTTGCATCAATAACTTTAGTACCAAGTACTTCTTCTAATTGCTGTTGTGTCACTGCGCCTGGTCTCAATATTGTTGGTGTGTCATTAGTCATATCAATTACTGTTGATTCGACACCCACCTGTGTTGGCCCATCATCAATAATTGCAGCTATCTTACCCTGCATATCGTGCCAAACATGTTGTGCCGTTGTGGGAGAGGGCTTTCCAGATGTGTTAGCACTTGGTCCAACAATCGGCACGCCAGATTGCCTAATCATTTCACGCGTCACATCATTTGCTGGCAGCCTGAAAGCAGCTGTTTGCAACCCCCCTGTCACCATCATAGAGACTTGACCAGTTTTAATTGGTAGAATAATAGTCAATGATCCTGGCCAAAATACCTTCATTAAGCTCAAAGCAGCATCAGTTACTACAACAAAATCTTCAAGTTGATCAATGTCTGCAATTGTCATAATCAAAGGATTATCAGCAGGTCTCCCTTTGGCAATAAAAACCTTGCTAACTGCTTCTTCGTTTGTAGCATCAGCGCCTAAACCATATACCGTTTCAGTCGGAAAAGCTACCACTTCTCCTGATTTAATTAACTGACTGGCCAAATGTATATTATCACCGTCTATACGCTCTGTTTTCATCTTAATTTACTCTCCTGCAAAAGTTTTACTCATTTATTAATGACACGAATCATACGATCCAGCCCAGCAAAGTCTTGTTTCAAGGTAATATCAGCTTTTGGTAAATATGTTTCCATAATTTTTTTAACTTGTTTTCCTTGTTTATAACCTATTTCAAAATAGGCACGTCCGTGTTCAGTTAAATGGTTTGATAATCCTGAAGCGATTCTTCTATAGATGGCTAAACCATCCTCTTCTGCAAATAATGCTTGGTGCGGCTCATATTTTATCACACTACTATCCATCTCATGTTGATCATGTTCTGAAATGTAGGGCGGATTACTAACAATCAAATCAAACTTCAAATTAGATAACCCAGAATACACATCACTTTGTATAAACCGTAATTGCTTAACTCCCAATCTTTGCGCATTTGCTTCTGCAACAGATAACGCATCAGCAGAAATATCAACTGCAAACCCTCTCACACGAGGATTTTCTAACATTAACGTCTCAATAATTGCTCCAGATCCCGTCCCAATATCTAGTACAGAAACTGTATTCCCGGTTTTACTGCTAGCATCTTTAAGAATCCATTCAACTAATTGTTCTGTTTCTGGTCTTGGTATGAGAACCCGTTCATCTACAAGATACTCTCTACCATAAAAAGGTGCTTGCCCTAAAATATATTGTGGCGGTTGTTGTTGTGTCAATTGTGCAATCCATTTCGGCCACTTTTCCACTAAGTCATCTGGCATCATTCGTGACATATTTGCACGTAAATATCCATAATTAATGTTCAAAGCACCGGTCAAAAGGAAATCAATATTATCTGTAGCCTCATCTCGATCAATGCCGGCAGCCGTTAACTCATTAATTGCCCATTTTTTGGATTCCAAAAGTGAAATTTTAATTTTGTTTGTCTTAGAAGTTTTTATGTGTTGTTTATTATTAGAAGGTTGGCGAGATATCACTTCAAATTGATGAGGCGTTTTAAAATTTTTTTCTACCATAGTTACACATTATTAAGATCAGCTAGTTTGGCAGTTTGGTCGGCAATGACTAATGCATCAATAACTTCTCCTAATTCACCGTTCATAATACGATCAAGTTTATTCAATGTTAAACCAATACGATGATCAGTTACACGGTTTTGAGGATAATTATAAGTTCTGATACGCTCAGATCGATCACCTGTCCCAACAGCGGACTTACGCTTTTCAGCATATTCTGCTTCGTTTTGTTGAGCATAAAAATCGTAGACACGGCTCGCTAACAATTTACGCGCTTTTTCTCGGTTTTTAATTTGTGTTCTTTCTTCTTGCATTTTAACCATGATACCTGTTGGTTTGTGAATTAGACGTACTGCTGTTGAAACCTTATTGACGTTTTGACCACCAGCACCACCAGAACGGAAAAATTCTTCTTCCAAATCTGATTCAGCTAGCTCAAAATCTATTTCTTCAAATTCAGGCATCACACCTACAGTAGCAGTAGATGTATGTACGCGCCCTTGTGTTTCAGTAGAAGGTACACGTTGTACACGGTGCGCACCAGATTCAAACTTTAACTTTGAATACACATTGTCACCAGTAATCATAACAGCAACTTCTTTATAACCACCAACTTCTGTTAAAGATTCATCAATAATGCTAAGTACCCAACGCTGTTTTTCAGCATAACGACGATACATATCTAATAAATCAGCAGCAAATAACGATGACTCATCTCCTCCAGCAGCACCACGAATTTCCATAATAATATTCTTGTCATCATTTGGATCTTTAGGTAACATCAAAATTTTTAACTCAGATTCGAGTGTTTCCTTTTCAGGCTTTAATTCATTTAAATCTTCTTTAGCCAAAGGTGCCATCTCGGGATCATCCAGTAAATCTTCAGCATCTGTTATATCTTGTATGACCTGTTGATAACGAGTATACGTTTCTACTGTTTCACGCATCTCACCAGCCTCTTTTGATAAGGTCATATATTTTTGACCATCGCTGGCAATTTCCGGATCAGCTAGTTGTTCGTTGAGTTCATCATAACGATCAACAACTGTTTGTAAAGACTCAAATATGGGGTCCATGTTATTTCTCCAATGTTAAATAGTTTTTATAAAATAGACTTGTTTCTAATTCATTTTCGTCGTTAATGTTGTTTTGGAAACATCACCGCCAGTTTTTGTATATCTGGTTTAAACCAATGATGTCTGCATGTTGGAATATAGGCCTCGTCACCACCAATAAACACTTGCACACCTTGACGCTGAGGTTCTCCATTCACAATGCGTAATTGCGTTGTCGCTTTTTTACCACAGAATGAACAGATGGTTTTCATCTCTTCAAGTTTATCAGCCAATTCGATCAGTCTCTTTGAGCCTTCAAATAACTGGTTAAAAGCATCTTGTTTCAATCCAAAAGTCATGACGGGAATATTCAATTCATCAACGACATAGGCTAACTGATCGACTTGTTTTGCACTCAGAAATTGTGCCTCGTCAACTAATATCACTGCTAAATCATCATTTTGTTGACTTTTTTTGACTAACAGATATAAATCATCTTCTTTTTTTATGACCATGGCCTGCCGCGATAAACCAATTCGGCTAGCCACAATACCAACACCAGCCCGCGTATCTAGTATTGGTGTCATCAATAAGATATGACGTCCTTGCGATTCATAGTTATGGGCTACTTTAAGTATTTCAATAGACTTTCCGGAATTCATCGCGCCGTATTCAAAGAATAATTGTGCCATAATCATTTATGTATTTAAAAAGTACAATACATAACCTTTCAATATATTTAACATATTACTAATAATTGTCACTGTTTACTATTATAGCAAACAGTGTCAAATAATTAATTATCAAATCGTCTTATGCCTATTTTTAGTCATCTTATTTGCCATTTCAAAGATAACTATCCTCGTGAATCTACCCAAAACATACCTTTGTCGTGGTAAAATGATAATTATGAAAGTGGGGAAACTTATGACACTTAGAAGTATAGTTGCACGTGCCACAGCCAAAAGCGCTCATTGGTTCTTGCATGACGTCATGCACCGTGGTGGTACAAGCCTACCTGGTAAATTGGCTGTAGCCATTGATCCAAATATCTTAAAGTCAATTCAGCAAGATTTTGACTTGGTCATTGTTACTGGTACAAATGGCAAAACCTTAACAACTGCTCTGATAACACGTGTTTTGCAAGCTGGTGGTTATGAAGTGATTACAAATCATTCTGGTTCAAACATGATTCAAGGTGTTACCGGCACATTAGTCACACGTAAAATTAAACCATCCTCTAATGGAAAAAAGCCAATTGCTGTATTAGAAGTTGACGAAGCTAACGTTGAAAAAATAACCCATGCAATTAAACCTAAAATGTTTGTTTTAACAAATATTTTTCGTGATCAATTAGATCGTTATGGGGAAATATACACAACTTATGACAAAATTATTGCTGGTATCAAGCATGCACCTGAAGCAGTTGTACTAGCTAATGGCGATTCTCCCCTATTTACCAGAGGGGATTTCCCAAACGAAAGACGCTATTTTGGATTTAATCATATCTCACCTGAAAATTATACTCCTGGTCCTGCACCGATTAACACTGACGGTATATTGTCACCAACAGACCATACTGTATTAAACTACGATTTTATTACTTACGCTAATCTGGGAAAATATTTCAGTAATTCAGATGATTTTGCCAGACCAAATTTACGATACCAAGTTACGAGTATTGATAAATTAACACCAAACTACTCAACATTTGCAATCGATGGCACACCATTACGAATTGAAATTGGTGGTTTATATAATATATATAACGCACTAACCGCATTTTCTGTTGGGCGAGAATTCGATGTGTCACCAGAACAAATTAAAACAGCGTTTGAATCAAATGCACAAATTTTTGGCAGACAAGAAGCTATCCATGTTGATGGTAAAGATGTCACAATTGTTCTGATTAAAAACCCTGTTGGCACAAATTCTGTCATTGATATGATGTTAACTGAAGACCATGAATTTTCATTATTAATATTACTCAATGCAAATTATGCCGATGGTATTGATACCAGTTGGATTTGGGATGCTGAATTTGAAAAGCTACATGATACTAACATTAAAGCAGTAGCCACTGGTGGTGAACGTCATAAAGATATCAGTGTTCGTTTGAAAATGGCTGGTTTTGAAGACCAAGCTACCTATAAGGATTTAGCAACAGTTGTCCAAGCAATCAAAGCAATGCCAACTGAAAAAGTTTATGTTGCTGCTACTTATACTGCTATGTTACAACTTCGCCAACAATTAGGAAGTGCTGGCTTTATCAAGGGAGGTTTTTAATGTCAACATATACACTTTCTTTTGCACACCTTTACGGTGATTTAATGAATACCTATGGCGATTACGGTAATTTTATCGCATTCAATTATTACGCAAAAAAAATTGGTGTCCAAACTGAATATCACTTAGTTTCATTAGATGATAAATTTGACGCTGAAGCCTTTGATTTTGCTCTCTTTGGCGGTGGACAAGATTATGAAGAATCAATTGTTGCAGAAGATTTGAAATATAAAGTTGATGATATTAAAGACTATATTGAAAATAATGGGCCGTTATTAGCTATTTGTGGTGGTTTTCAATTATTAGGTCACTACATTGAAATGGCTGATGGCTCAAAAGTTGATGGTATCAGCGTGATGGATCATTATACAACCAATATGTATCAAGATAATCTTACTGTTCTTAAAGGACAACGCTTGACAGGTAACATTGTGATTAAAAATAATGACACTCATGAAGAATATCATGGATTCGAAAATCATCAAGGACGTACTTTTTTAGGTAAAGATGAACGAGCACTAGGTACTGTTATTTCAGGAAATGGTAATAATGGTATGGACAAAACCGAAGGCGTCATTTATAAAAATGTTTATGGCTCATATTTCCATGGTCCTATATTCACTCGTAATGGTAATTTAGCAAAGCGTTTACTAGTAACTAGTCTGGAACGTAAGTATCCAGGTATCGACTGGCATAGTCAACTAGAAGCTATTGAAACAGAATCATTTTAAAAAGCACATCAACACAATTGTGTTGATGTGCTTTTTTATTTATGTTGTTTATGAGTCGAATTGTAATTATCTATCTTCTGTTGCTTAACTTTGTTAATTTCGCGATGATACCAACGCATAATCATAATTAAGCCAACCGTAGAAATAGTCATCGCAATAACAACCCAGACAAAAAATAAAGTTAATTTAGTTTCAAATGACATTGTTTACTCCTTAATTGAATTTACTCAGACAAATGATAATAGTACGTTGAAATTGAAATATCAGTTCGTGCAGCAAAAGCTGTTCTTAAGCGTAATGAATTTTGATTATGCAATATATTTTGCCAAGGTTTTTTAGGCACAAATTGTGGTAATAAGACCGTGACTGAGTGATTCCTTTTCCCAGCTTGCTTAACAACTGCATCAACAAAGCCAATTGCTGGTTTAATAATTGATCGATATGAGGAATGAATATCTACATAACGTACATCAGGAAAATCCGCTTTAAACGCGTTCGATATTTTTAACTCTTTTTTTGGATTAACATCAAAGCTGACGTGCATGGCAATAACGTAATCACCAATAGATAATGCATAATCAACAGCTTCTGTCGTCACTTTAGTCACATTTGATACTAAAACAATAACTGTTGATCCATCATATCGATGTCTGACAGCGCGATCGTTTTTCACTGATTCTAATCTTAATTGACGCGCAATACTAATATAATGATTTTTAACTTTTAGAAATAAGAATAATACAATCGGCATAATTAATAAATAAGGCCAAACATGTTCAATTCTAGTGGCAAATAGAGTAAGCACCAGAATAGCCGAAATGGCGGCACCAACAAAATTAATCATTGCCTTAAATACCCAACGTGCTGGCCTCTTACGCCACCAATGAATAATCATGCCCGATTGCGACAAAGTAAATGGTACAAAAACACCAACGGCATATAGAGGAATTAAAGCATCAGTTGAGCCATGAAAAATCATTAATAATATAATCGCACCAAATGCTAGTGACAAAATACCATTTGAATAGCCCAAACGATCTCCCTTATCCATATATAGGTGAGGAAGATATTTATCTTTGGCTAAATTAAGTGCTAGCATTGGAAAAGCAGAAAAACCTGTATTTGCTGCAACAGCCAATATCAAAGCTGTTGCCAATTGAATAACATAAAAGCCAACTCCATGACCACCGAACGTGGTTGCCGCAATTTGTGATAAGACTGTTGAATGCGCATTTGGTGTTATACCATACCAATAACTTAAGAAAGTAATGCCACCAAAAAACATCGCTAATACAATAGCCATCATTGTTAGTGTCGTCGCAGCATGTTTTTCCTTGGGTTCCTTAAAATTCGGTACAGCATTTGAAATTGCCTCAACACCAGTTAAGGAAGACGAACCACTGGAAAAAGCTCTCATGAATAGCACAAACGACAACCCTGAAAAACTGGTTCCGATTTTAGCAGCGGCATGATACGGCAATTGGCCTGTTATCGCTTGGTAAATCCCCCACAAGATCATAATGCCTAATGCCCCGATAAAAAAATAGACCGGGAACATCAGAAAATTAGCACTTTCACGTAATCCTCGTAAATTCATACCTGTTAATAGTACAACGACAATCACGGAAAGTGGCACAACATATGCCTGTAAAAATGGTACAGCGGCAGTGATGGCATCTGCTGCTGCTGATGCTGAAACAGCAACTGTTAACATATAGTCAACCAATAAAGAGCCACCTGCAACCAAACCAGCTTTGGCACCCCAATTTTCACTGGCAACGGCATAAGCCCCACCACCAGAAGGATAAGCATGAATAATTTGGCGATAACTCAACACAATCGCTGCCAACAGAATAAGCACTAATATGGCAATTGGCAATTGCAACCACAATGCAACTGCTCCCGCAGCTAACAATGTCGTTGTGATCGATTCTGTACCATACGCCACTGACGACAGCGCATCTGAAGAAAGTAACGCTAAAGCTTTCTTTTTAGACAACGATTGGCCACCCTCATCGAGTGTTTTCAGTGGTTTACCAATCAAAATCTTCTTGATATATTGAAACATATTCTTCTCCCAAGCATAAAATAAAAACAGCTATGCTCAAACCTTTTTGTATATTACTCATCACATTGTACGCCATTTCACAGCTTAAAAAAAGCCATCATTTATGACGGCTTTGTAACAAAAAACATTAAATTTTATTGACGAATGCATCAAATATTTTCTGAGCTTCCGGATTGGTCATCAATAACATTTCTGGATGCCATTGTATACCATATATTTTTTTATCATCATTTGAAAAAGCTTCAATTACACCATCAAAACTTTTAGCATCAACCACTAAACCATCCGCTAAATCTTTAATTGCTTGATGATGAAATGAGTTAATTAGCGCTTCAGGAGAAACAGCGTCATCTAACCAATTAGATCTTTCCCATGATACACGATGTGTAGGTGTTGACCACTTAGTCGGATACTGATCATGTTTAACTGTTAACTTTGGATATTGAGTTGGTAAATCTTGATACAGCGTGCCGCCCATAGCCACGTTAATAACTTGTGCCCCACGACAAATACCAAATACCGGTTTACCAGCACGAATAGCTTCTTTCAATAAAGCCAACTCAAATAAATCGCGTTGACGATCAATTTCACCAATCTGTGGTATAGGATCTTCACCATAATAATCTGGTGAAACATCCTGACCACCAGGTAATAGTAACGCATCAACACTATCAATGTATGCTTCAGCTAATTCCGGTTTCCCTAAAGGTAATACCATCGGTAATGCCCCTGCCCCCGTAATTCCCGCAATATAATTTTTTTGAACATAGTTAACATAATTTGTCCCAAATCTAGGGTTCGCATGTACGACATGATTACTAGAAATACCTATTTTTTTCATGAATGATACCTCAATCTGTTATTTTGCATATTTATAGTTTTGATAACCAATAAGTGGATAATTTAAATTTTTCACCGTGCTTTTAAGTAAATGAACATTTGACATCTGATAAAGTGGTGTAACACCATTCAAATCATTGTTTAGTTTAGCCGCTTCTTGTTGTAATTGGTAACGGCTATCGTTTGCTTCCCCTTGTTGATTAATTTGCTCAATTAAGTTGTCATATTTTTCATTATGCCATTTTGTAAAATTAATCGCACCATTAGAATATGCCATATCTAAAAAGTCAATTGGATCGTTGTAATCAGTAGACCAGCTTAACGTCCCAGCTTGAAAATTTCTTGAATTAAATGCGGCTATTTCGGCATTTAAAGGCATTTTATTTAAGTTGATTGTGACATCTGGCAATACAGTCTCAATTCGATGTTTTAAGTAAGTACCCAACAAATTATAACCATCTGTATCTGCAATATTCAACGTAATACTAATCTTTTTTTGGTTTAATTCTTTTTGTGCTTGTTTCAAATACGAAGTTGCTTTGTCTTTGTCAAATGGTAGATCCAAATTTTTATTAAAATCTTGCCCATCGATTGTCACTTCGTTACTTGGCACAATAGATTTAGCAGCCACAGAGCCATCCCCTAAGGTTTGATTTGCTAGAACCTGACGATCAATAGCATAACTAATGGCGCGTTTAAAATTAGTATTACTTGTAATTTTGTCTTGTGATTGCCAAACAATAAACACCATTCGACCCTTGGGTTTGGATTGCATGCCTGAAATATTTTTCTTTTTCAAATCACCGATGACACTACCAGAGATTTCGGCCTCATCTACTTGTCCAGCAATATATTGCTTACTTGCAAGCGTGGCATCTTTAACAACGGTGCTCTTAATTGTTTGGTAATGAACCTGATTAGCTCCGGCATAATAAGGATTTTTGACAAATTCCCAAGATGTAGCTGACTGGTTCCACTTTTTAATCATATATGCCCCGTTAGACATAGTTGTCTGATCAGTTTGTCCATATTTCTTGCCGTACTGCTTCACTTTAGCTGAGTTGATAGGATATAACTGGTTAGCTAAAATAAAATTAAAGTAAGGTACAGGGTGCGATAAAGTGATTTCAATTGTTTTATTGTCAATTGCTTTGATACCCAAATTATCGATGTCGCTACTGTTTTTTCTAATCTCATCATAATTAGCTAAATCTTTAAAATGATTGGCACGTGTTGATTTAGAACTAGGATTGACTTGTCTTTTTGCAGAATCAACAAAATCTTGCGCCGTAACAGCCGACCCATCAGACCACTTTTGATTATCTTTTAATTTAATAGTATAGACTTTATTATCATTTGTTGGTTTTACAATCGATTGAGCCATGCCAGGTATTACTTGACCTTTGTCACTCAGTGTATATAAACCTTCAAGTGTCTGTGTTTCAGCCCAATTAGAACCAATATCATCAGCAAAGTTAGGATCTAAAGTAGTAATAGGATTCTGAACTGTCACGCTTAATTGATCTTTGCTTGTTTTAGATTTTTGATTGAGTAGTGTGTAACTCCCCAAAACAACTAACAACACCACAGAGATAGTAATCAATGGTTTTTTCTTCATGTTTTAGATACCAACTCCATCGTTTATTTAACTTATTTTTTCAAAGTATTGATTAAGTATAACCCGATAAGATGTTATTGTTCAACTCCACAAATACATTTCATACAATCACTTCAATCTATGTACGGCGACAATTCGCCATTGTTAGTGCCAAACTTCTTCTATGATTTCTTTAACCAATTTAAGCTTGTCCCATTGTTGTTTTTCAGTCAAAATGTTCCCTTCTTCTGTCGAAGCAAAACCGCATTGTGTCGAAAGCCATAATCTATCCAACGGCAAATACTTTGCTGCCTCATATATTCGATTAATAATGCTTTGCTTATCTTCTAATTCAGGTGTCTTACTGGTAATCAAACCTAGAACAACTTGTTTATCCCCAGATACTTTTGCTAATGGTTCAAAACCACCAGCCCGTTGTGAATCATATTCTAAGAAATAGGTCGCAACATTTTCTTTGGCAAATAATGTGTCAGCAACACTGTCATATGCACCGCTTGAAGCCCAATCAGAATGGTAATTACCACGACATACATGTGTGTTGATAGTTAAATCATCTGGAAGATTTTCAATAGCCCCATTATTAAGATCCAAATATAGACGCTTTAATTCATCAATATCAAATCCTACCCCAGCCATTGTTTCCCAAAATTTAGGATCAACCAACATGCCCCATGTACAGTCATCTAATTGAATAATTCTTGCTCCTGCATCATAAAAAGACAGAATTTCTTCGTGATATACTTTTTTAATATCTTCATATAATGCTTCTTGGCTATCGTAATAGTCACCAATTACTAATGCATTTTTACCTCGTACGAGTTCTGCATAAAATTGTGATGGTGAAGGAATAGTCACTTTTGCTGTTACACCAGCCTGATCAGCTAGTTGCTTTAAATACTGAAAATGTTTTATGAATGGATGCTTATCAGCACTGAAACTCAACTTACCATTTAGGCGAGCTGAATCATCTCGAGTTTCTTCATGAGCAAATAAGTAACCTTGACCATAGTTAAAATGCTCAATACCGTTAAATCCCCAGAAATTATCTAAATGCCAATATGAACGTCTGAATTCCCCATCTGTTACAACATCAAGGCCAATAGCTACCTGCTTCTCTACTAAATCAGCAATCGCTTCATTTTCAACTTCTTCCAAATCTGTAGCTGTAATTTCGCCATTTGCGAATTGCTTTCTTGCTTCTTTTAGAGACTCTGGACGCAAAAATGAGCCAACATGTTGAAATCCAATTTTTTGTAATGTATTTGTTGTCATAATTATCTCCTATACCAATAAAAAAATATTAATTAATCCATGGTCCTACTACATAGAAAAATGTAGACCGCACCCTCTGCTTATTATGGTAAAAGAATTCAAAAATATATCGCCGCCATAATAAATTTACTTCCAGTATCTTGTCGTGAAATTCAGTAAAAATAAATGTTTTACACGACTCTTCTTTCAAACGCATCACTAGATATGCCTTGTTCTAAGATGATTTTGGCCCATTCTTTTGCAGAATGTAAACTATGATCTTTAAAATTACCACAACTTTCAATTTCTGCAGCAGGCACTTCAACGATCTCGTCACTCACAATACGTTCTAATACTTTTTTAAATACTTTAGCCAATGTCTCTGAATCATAGTTAACCCATGAAATAACATGAAATCCTGTGCGACAACCAAATGGTGAAATATCAATAATGCCATCTATTTCATCACGAACCAATCCTGCAAATAAATGCTCTAGTGTATGTAATCCACCTGTTTCAATAGCTGTCTCATTTGGTTGTGTGAGTCTCAAGTCATAATTAGTAATCGAACCGCCATTTGGTCCTTCTTGAGTTTCAATTACACGTACGTAAGGTGCTTTAACCTTTGTATGATCTAATGTAAAACTTTCAACAACAGTTTCTGACATAATTATTCTCCTCCTTTAAAATAACTCAATGGTTTCTGTACTTCGGTTTTTGTCCCGTGATATTTTTTAGATATATATTCTTGTGATGATTCGCTGTGATATAACGTCAATAACTTTTGATAAGTTTTGTTGTCTTTATTTTTGTTAGACGTTGCTAGGATATTAATATTATCACGAGTGTCACTGCTAACATGTTCATAAGCCAAAGCATCTTTTAGAACATTTAAGCCACTTGCTTGTGAAACAGAATTTGAAATTAAAACGGCAGCTATTTTAGGATCTTTAACCACCCTACCACCAGTTGTATCATCAATTTCCTGAAATTTAAAATGATGGGGATTACTGCTTATCTTTTCAATTCCATCCAAAGCGCTAAAGTGATTATCTAATTTAATTAAGCCATTATCAGATAATAATTTCAAACCTCTTGATTCATCTGCTAAATCTTTTGCAATCGCTATTGTTGCACCATCTGGAATATCATCTAAGGAATGATAATGGCTTGAATATATCCCCATTGGTTCTAGATAGGTTGTTCCAATATTGATTAATTTTCCAACTTTACTAGACTTATTAAACGCTTCAAAATAACTGTAACTTTGGAAAGCGTTAACATCTACTTGCCCTTGGGCAGTAGCCACATTTAAGGATTGACCATCGGTAAATTCTTTAACATTAATATCTAAATGTAATATCTTGGCCTCATGACTTTTAGCGAGGTGACGCCATATATCAGCATCACTAGTCACGGAACCCACAGTTATCTGATGCGTTGATTTTTTAGCATGAAACAGTGTGAAACTCAAACCGAACAATATCATTAAACCAACAATTGACAAAATTATTTTGCTTTTTCTTTTCAAATACAACTTCTCCTATACGTTATTTTACTAATGTCAATTCTTGATCAGCGACTTGTTTAATTAATGCTAATTTTTGCCACTGATCTTCAATGGTTAATATATTTCCTTCTTCTGTCGAAGAAAAACCACATTGAGTTGACAGTGCAAGCTGTGACTTTGGCACAAATTCTGTTGCTTGGTTAATACGAGATAAAATTTCATCAATATTTTCTAATTCTGCAGATTTAGATGTAAATAACCCAAGGACAATCTCTACATTTTCACGATTGTGCCATATTTCTTCTAGAGGAGCAAAATCGCCAGAACGTTCATTATCATATTCTAAGAAAAAAGCATCATAATTCAGTTGACCTAAATATTTAGCGACAGCTTGGTAACTACCTTCGAACAAATAAGTGGACTTAAAGTTACCTCGGCAGATATGAGTTGATAACTTAAGATCATCTGGTAATCCTGATAATGCTTTATTAATCACATAGACGTCATCTTCTGCTAGCTTCTCTAATGACTTTTTTACTTCGGGCTGATCTCTATTGTGGTTAATTTGATTGATTAAATATGCCCAGGTTGTATCATCTAATTGGATATATCTAGCACCTCTATCATAAAAATGCTGTAAAGTATCATGATATGCTTGAGCCAAATCATCTAAAAAGTCTGTCCATTTTTCATAATATTTTTCCCAACCGTCTGATCTTTTGTCACGATTTATAATGAGACTGGGTGATGGAATTGTTTGCTTGGGTTCTATGCCATTAGGAACAATTGACTTTAGGTAATCAAAATCTTTAAAAAATGGATGATTTAAGTTAGCATGTACTTTTCCAACTAAGCGAATATTTGTTGAACGTGTCTTTTCACCATGAAATTTGTATGAGTCTTCTTGATCATAGAATTCAAAACCACCTAAGTACCCCAGAAAATCTAAATGCCACCATGAACGATTAAATTCCCCATCAGTCACAGCCAACAAACCAGCTTCAACTTGTTTGTCTACAAGTTTCTTTATTTCTTCATGTTGCACAATAAGTAACTCATCTTTGGTGATTTCACCATTCTCAAATTGCGCACGTGCCTGTTTTAATCTTTCAGGTCTCAAATAAGATCCCACCTGATCGAAAATATAGTTTAACTTTTTTGGTTCTGACATCTTGTTACTCTCCTTTTATTCAACTGCCACAAAAAAATCCCGTAGTTCAATCATATGACTGAACTACGGGACGTTAAAATGACGTGTTACCACCCGGTATTCATATAGGACTTTCGACCTATACCTTTAAACGTACGCTTTGTAAAAATCGTCGAGAACATCTGTGATAATTACTTAGTTATACGTTGTGCAATAACGGACACTACCGATTTTAATTCACCGCGCAACACATATGAGTGTTCGCTTGCTCATCTCCATAAAAAACTCCAAGACCATTTTCTACAACTGCCAAATACCCACTTGCACCAAATGTGAGTTCTCTACAAGATATTGGTTGTATACTTATCTCATCAACGTTATGTTGGTTATACTTTATCGCCAACATTATGAGATGTCAATACTTTTTTAAAAAAAATTTATTTTTATCATTTTTTTGACACATTAAAATTAAACTTTTATATGTTTTTATGGTATACTTTTCAAAAACTTAGAGAATAGGAGTTTATCATGTACGAACCAACAAAAAATAGTGATGCTGTTTTGGAAAACTATATCCATGAATCTGGTCGTCATGTCATGTTTTTATCAGCTGACTGGTGTGGCGATTGCCGAGTAATCAAGCCATTTGTCCAAAATATAAAAGATCATGTATCACAAACTGCTACATGGTTTGATGCAGATCGTGATGATAATATCGCCGTTGCCAAAAAATATAATATGCGTGGTATTCCTTCATTTGTATTATTCGAAGATGGCAAAGAGATTTCCCGCATTGGACATGGTGAACGTTTAACGCCACAACAAGTTCTTGAGTGGTACGATACAACGTTAAATTAAAAAACTCGGTTAAAACGAGGTTTTTTTATTATAATATTTGACAAAATTCAATGATTTCTTTATTAGGACCAAGTATATTGAAGTAACGTATGCCATTATCCCAGAAAGTTTTGATAGACTGAATATTTGAATCAATTAATTCAAATTTCCCAGCTTTTATAATTTCAAAAGCTTTATCAATATCAGTTGTATTCAATGAAAAATGATTAATTGCCCCTGAATGTCCGGTACTATCTCCTTCCCAAGTTTCGATGACAAGATTACCGAATTTCATAAACGCACAACGACTATCATCATTATGAAATAATCCAGCTTCTGTGAAACCTAATGATTGATAAAACTTTATTGTTTTTTCTAAATCTTATGTTGGCATACCAATATGTTGTAACCCCGTAAAATAATTACTAATAGTCATTTTTATCCCTTTCTACTATTCAATATCATGCTTAATTTCTGTTGCAAAGAAGTAACTTACTAATGCAAATGCAATTGTTGGTACGATAAATGATAGTTGCATCGAACCTACAGCATCTGACACCACACCTTGAATTGCTGGTACAACAGCGCCTCCAACAATTGCCATAACTAAAATAGCTCCTGCTGTCTCTGTATGCCTCTTATCTTCCACATTATCCAAAGTATGCGCATAAATGGTTGGCCACTGTGGTCCAAAGAAAAAACTAGCACCGACTGCAGCATATACAGCGAGCATACCAGGAGCAAACGTTGCGACTAATAGGAAAACGGTTCCTAAAATTGAATAGCTCGTTAAAACTTTTGTTGGCTTGATTTGCGTAAATAGCCACGTAGCCACAACCTTACCCAAAAAGAAAACAATGTATGAATAGATCATAAAATTTGAAGCTTGTGCATCAGTAATATTATGATTCATAACCAATGCAAGACGAATAGTAAATGACCAAACTGCTGTCTGCATCCCAACATAAATAAATTGTGCTAAAATGCCTTTTTTAAAGCGGTAGTTATGAATTAAATACACAATTGATTCTTTAAAGTTCACTTTTGGTTGTTTACTTTCGTCAACAACTGGTTTAGCACTAGGCATTTTTGTAAAAGCTAGAACAATCAACATCGCAATTAATACAAACAAAATATACTTGTATGGTTGTAATGTTAGTTGTAACATTTTTTCACCGTATGCAATACGCTCAGCGCCTTGCATACCACTCATTTTTTCTGACAAATTGCCCACTGATCCAAAAATCAGATACTTTCCCAATAAGATACCCGTAATACTACCGATAGGATTTAAAATTTGTGAAATGTTTAACCGCAAATTAGCATACTTTTTAGGTCCCATCATTGAGCTATATGTATCACTGGCTGTCTCTAAAAATGATAAACCAATCGCAATCGCAAAAATTGCAACTAGAAACATAGAATATGTCGCCACTCGAGAAGCCGGAAAAAATAATCCTGCACCAAGTATGTACGCTACTAGACCAGTCATTATTGTCACTTTATATGATGCTTTACGTATTACAAAACTAGCCGGGATAGCCACTAAAAAGTAGCCCCCATAAAACGCAGACTGCACGAAAGCGGTAGCTGCATCGTTTAATTCAAATACCGTTTTAAATTGCGTAATCAAAATATCATTCAAACTAGCTGCTGTTCCCCATAACGGAAACATTAATGAAACCACAATAAACTGAAATATCGGTGTCTTTTTTAAATAACCATCAGCTAATTGTCCAAAATCATGATGCTTTTTTGTTGTGCTACCAACAGTGTTAATCATACTGCTCTCCTCTATATAAAAAACTAATTGTAAGCGTTTACAATTATTAATGTTAGCACATTTTAAAAGTTTATGAAAGCCCTTTCAAAAGTGGTTTTATGAACAAAAAAACTATGTTTATCTTTAATAGATACCATAGTTTTTTAGCTTTTTATTTTTCAGTTTTATCAATAAAAGATTGTACGATGTCAGACGGGATAGAAAATCCCATTCCTTCAACACTTGTACCGTCATCTGATGCCGCAATCTTAGAAGAATTAATACCGACAACTTTTCCTGACAGATCAATTAATGGTCCGCCAGAATTACCAGGATTAATCGCCGTATCAGTTTGAATAACTGTTTGCGTCCCATGCCCTGTGGCTTGTGACGATAATTCACGTCTTGGTGCAGAAACAATGCCGCTTGTAACCGAAGTAGCATATTGTGACCCTAACGGCGAACCAATAGCCAAAACTTGTTGTCCAGACTGTATATTACTTGCTTTTTCAAGTGATGCACTAGTTTTAATCAAATTTGTTTCGGTTTTGATTAGAGCAAGATCTTTTTGGGCATCAGTTCCCACAACTGTCGCTTTGGCTTTATCGCCATTAGCCGTAATGATTTGTAATGCATTGGAATGCGCTACAACATGATTATTAGTGATAATATAGGCAAAACCGTTATCAATTTTGTAAACAACACCGGAGCCTTCAGAAGCAGTTTCTAACTGTCCATTTTGATTCCCTTGTGAAGAATTTTGTCCAAATAAACCCGAAAAACCATTTATTGGTTGAGACGATTCTTTTTGCATGTTCTGAACTGTCACAACTGCATTTTTAACTTTATTATAGGCTGTAGTAGCCTGATCCTGACTTGTATATGCAGTTTTATCAATATTTGTTTGTCCAGAAATGTTAGCCACTTTCTCAGTGGCTGGTTGCCTTTGAAACCAAGAATTAGTTTGTGTTCCCGAATAAACGACACCACCACCAACAAGAGCTGCTACCACTGCTACAGTAACTAGCGCATGTTTCATAATATGACCCTCCATTGTTTTTAATAAGTATAAAATAGATAGTTTTATTGAAAATTAAAGTGGTAAAGTAATTTTAAATATTGTGCCCTTAGGTTCATTATCTGTAACCGCTATTTTACCACCATGCGCTCTGACAATCCATTCAGCAATTGACAAACCTAATCCTGTACCACCAGTCTCACGACTACCTGTTTTATCTTCTCGATAAAAGCGGTCAAAAATATGCTTTTTTGCTTCATCACTAATACCTTGCCCTGTATCGGAAACTGAAATAACAAACTTCTTCTTTTCTATAGTAGCAGTAACAGAAACAGTTGCGCCTGTATCTGAATATTTCATAGCATTATCAACTAATAAAACAATTAACTGATGAATTCTTTTTTGATCAATATACACTGGTTGGTTCACATGCACTGATAAGAGCACTTCTTTACCGTCAAATTCAGCCATTTCTTGATAAGGTGCAATAATGCAAGATAAAAACTGAGCTACATCTGTTTCTTCTTTTTCAATACGTGTCATATTGGATTCTGATTTAGCTAATGTCAGCATATTATTAGTTAACGAGGTTAAGCGTCTGATTTCAGATAGCGATAAAATAATAGCATTTGACTGTTCACGAACAGTTGATTCTGGATGTGTTAACATGTTTTCCAGTTTTCCTTGAATCACTGCCATTGGTGTACGTAGTTCATGCGCAGCATTATTAACAAAATCTTGTTGTTGTTGCCAAGACTTAATAATTGGTTTCATATTTTTGAGGCTAATCCAATACGACACCATTAATGCTAACAAACCAAACATGCCAAAAGACCATAAAATAACTTTTTTAAAATGGTTAAGGTTAAAGATAGTATCTGTCACATTAACGGTAATCATACCGTATTTAACAAGCTGCCCCTTATTGTTATGCGTATTGTCAATAAACTCAACCGTTGCGACACGATAATAGTTATCCCCAAGTTTGACAGTTTTAGGTTGGTCTGTCAAAGAAGGCGAACGATATTTAAATTGCTTACGGTAAATTTCTTGTAGGGGTTCTGGCACATGATCATCCACAATCAACTTTTTATTTTTATCGTAGACCCAGACATCTGCTAACGTATTGGATTGCAATAACATCGGTGATTTTCGATTACTATCTTCTGAATCTTTTAAAGCACCAGCCAAATTAAACTGCTTAATTTGCTGATTGATTGCCAAATCTGAATTTTGAAATATAGTGCGTGTATAGGATATAAACATCACGCCACCAAGCACCGAGAATATAACAAAAAAACTAACAATTAACAGTAAAAATCCCCTAATTTGTTGTTGTTTATTAATAACATTAGGCATCATCGACCTCTAAGATAAATCCAATGTTACGCAAGGTTTTGATCAAATCATTTTGCCCTACTGCTTCTAATTTACGACGTAAGTTGTTTAAGTAGATGTTAACCACATTAATTGTCGTATCAGAATCAATTCCCCACACGCGATCAAATATTTGATCACGAGTCACGATAATATTCTTGTTTTGGGCTAGATATGTCAAAATGTCAAATTCTTTACCAACTAATTTCACAGGTTTCCCATGGACTTGGACGCCACGATTTTCAAGATTAATTAGTACGTCTCCAACAGTAATCATGTTGTCTTCAGAATAAACCCCTGCTCGTCGTAACAATGCTTTGACTCGCACAAGTAACTCTTCACGATAAAATGGCTTGGTAAGATAATCATCAGCACCAACATTGAAACCTTCTAATTTATCATCTAATGATGTTTTAGCTGTTAAAATAAGTACTGGTGTTTCAACATCATTATCACGTAAGTGTTTAATCACCGACAAGCCATCCTCGCCTGGTAACATTAAATCAGAAATAATAAGATCATATGGTGACTCTTGCCCTTCATATTCACCATCTAGCCCGTTAGTGACAACATTAACATCAGCAAAATCTTGCAAAAAACCAACTATATTATCCGCTAAGTTTACATCGTCTTCGATCAATAAGATTTTAATTGCTTTTGACATGATTTTCTCCACTGTCCTTTTATGATTGAGATAATTTTACGTCTTTATGATTAATATCAGATTAAAGAAAAAATTAAGATTAATTTCTATCTAATTAATCTTATCATATAAAAAAACACCTTATCACATATAAGGTGTTTTTTCATCACGAAGCTACTTCTTTGTCTGATAATTTAAGGACATGCCACAATATAAGCGCAATTGCCCATGTTACGGCAAAAATCACCACCAAAATCATCCCTAAATGATTGAAATCTAAGCCATTTGCCCAGTTAGTGATTGGCCCATTCCAGTGGAACATAACCCTAAATGACTGAATAAAATCAACTAAACTAATGAATCCTGCTGCCATAATTGAAATACCCGTTAAGATTAAATTATAGTATATTTTTCGATAAGACGATGCAACGATCCAAGTATAGGTTGTACTCATAAAGAATCCATCTAGTGTATCCATCAAACACATACCAGCAGTAAATAATAATGGAAAAGCAAGCGTAGTATACCAAGCAATTCCTGAGTTAGCAGCAGTGGCTGAGGTCGCTAATACGGCAATTTGTGTTGCTGTATCAAATCCTAATCCAAATAAAAACCCAACTATTGCTACTTGCCAGTTATGATTAATTAGTTTAAGTAATTTCAAAAAATACTTAAAAATGCGTGATTGTTGGTAAGTTGTATTATTCTGATTTTCTCTTTCACCATAGCTAGCAGATTTAAACTCTCTCCAGATGCCTCTCATAATGACTGTATTCACAATCGTTAGCATCAATAACATAGTAGCGGCAATCATGGTACCAAAAATACTGCCAATTGTTTCAAATACAGGCATTGAATTTTTAGCCCATTCAACAAATAAAACTGTCAACAAGGCCATCAATACAACCACCATTGAATGTCCAAAAGAAAAACTAAATCCCACACCTCTTGTATTTTTACCATCATTAAGCATTTTGCGTGTTATATTATCAATTGCTGCGATATGGTCAACATCAAACGCATGTCTTAAACCAAAAGTGAATGATAAATAGGCCATCCCGATAATTTCTGGATATCTGGAAACACCTGACATGAGAAGCAATACGCCAGCTAACAAAATAAGTACGATAAAGCTTCCATACTTTATGATATCCGTTTTTAAAATGGTATTACTTCTTGAATTTGTCATATGTTCCCTCTATATCTATAATTTAATGCGTTAAATTTAATAATAATAACCGTGACGATAATCCCACGATACAAAAATATCACTCATATTCTTCATAATTTTATCTACGTCTAGTCCTTTACGAATAACCACTGGGGCAGGCTGAATCCCTACCTGACCATTTTGTTGTGGTATCAAGTTTCCTTCATCATCAACCATGGAAACCATTACGCCTTGCTCATAACGCGTTTCAAGTGTCTTGTCAGGCTGAATGCTAGCTACGTACTCATCCGCTTGAATAATTAAGTCAGCAGCATCTTCAATTTTTTCTCCAATACCAGATACTAAGCCTCTATTTCCTTTACCAGAAGGATTTGCAGAACTTGCAAATGAAAATTTATGATATTTTTCCCACATTTCTTGAGCAATTTGTTCGCTTGGTTTTCCAAATTTGATTACAAAACAACTAGTTTCACGTTGATCCATCATAAGTTCTTGACTACCATCATTTGGAATCATCGCCTTAGCGGAGTCTTTCCATGGCAAAATGCAGCCCAATAACACATCATCATCCCAATGTTTTTGATACATTTTTTCAATTTCAGGTGTCATCTGTGCTAATGTCTTGACTTGTTCTAGTGAACCACAAAGTACAACACCTG
Source organism: Leuconostoc palmae (assembly GCF_019656075.1). Lineage (GTDB taxonomy): Bacteria > Bacillota > Bacilli > Lactobacillales > Lactobacillaceae > Leuconostoc > Leuconostoc palmae. Next base: position 160,438 of record NZ_BPKZ01000001.1, read on the forward strand.
GTTTGTTACGTTTACGATTTTTGGCAGCAAATTTGCGTTCTAATCCCTGCTTATCAGAAGTCATAATAATATAGCCCACTTTTGTTGGACTAACAATCATTCCACCATTACCTTTCAAAATATCAATTGCTTCCCGCTGCGTATCTCCTTGCCAAATAACTTGCTTTGTCTCTACTTGTGTCATAATTTAATGCTCCTTTTTTTAATTGATAATTTGTTTTTTTGTTTCTGGTCCAAATACTGCAACAACAATCGCAGCCATAATTGCGATGCCAGCTATAAAGTAGAAAATTAAATTTGGATTAATTCTTGTTAATGCCCATGCAACCAGATATGGGGTTAATACTGTTAATATTTTTGCTATACCATTAGCATAACCAACACCTCTAAACCTAAAGTATGTCGGGAACAGCTCTGACATATACACTGCAACAATTGATGACATCAGTAGATAAATCATTGTAACTAAAGCAAACCCAATGACTAATACTCCAGTTACTTGTTTTTGATTCGCATAAATTAAACCAAAAATTGCTGTCATAAAAAATCCAAATATAATAACCTTCTTTCTGCCAATCCGATCAACCAACAATGTACCCAACAATGCACCTATCGGCGCTCCAGCCATCATTAAAGCTGAAAAAGTCAATGAATGAGCAATGTCAATACCTTGTTTGATTAACAAGGTTGGCATCCAAGAAGTAAACATATATTGTACTAAATTAATTGCTGTAACAGATATAATTGCCACAAACAAACCATGTTTGATGCCAATGCCTATATATGAAGAACTTTTGTATTTATCTTGTGTATCCAAAGCAACTTTTTGCGCACCGCTCTCTAACTTTGTAATAATTACTTCTGCCTGGTCATAGTGTCCATGTGAAATTAACCAACGTGGTGACTCAGGAAAGTTGTGTCTAATCACCCATAATATTAGAGCAGCGATCCCAACAATAATAAATGTTGCACGCCAAGAAAATTTAGGAATAATTATAGCGGAAAAGCACAACGTCATGGGTGCTGATAAATTGGCAATAACTGAAATTAATCCACTCCAACGTCCACGATGTTTAATTGGTGCAAATTCATTAATTAATGAAAAACCTGTGACGATTTCTGCTCCAAGACCTATCGCAGCAATAAATCTCAAGACAATTAAAATCCATATATTTGGTGAAAATGCAGCAAATACTGTAAACAACCCAAATATTAATAAATTAGTTTGGTAAGCTTGCTTACGTCCTAAAAAATCACCTACAAATCCGGTAATAATAGACCCGACAAACAATCCTAAAAATCCTGAAGATAAAAAAATTGAACCCTGTGCTAGAGTACCAAAATGAGTTGTTATAATAGCCCCATTAATTGCACCAGCAAGATAGACATCTGTACCATCTAACAGCATTCCCGCTGCAACCATTGCAACCACACGATAGAACATCTTTGTTTCGCCAATAGCATTCATTCTTTGTTGTAAATTTATTGCACGATCCATAGCATTCCTCTATCCAAAATTTGGTCTATTATGTTCAAAAATCGTAATTTGATCTTCATACTTCATTGTTACGTCGATATCATCTTCACCACTAATAAATTTTTCTTTCCATTGTTGGTTAATATCAAAGTGAAAGTGATATTGCCTAAAATGAACTACTTGCTCAGGTAGGTCAATTGTGACAGATTCATCAGCTCTAATCTGTCTTAAAATCGTTCTTTCTTCCTCAGACAAAACGATAGGCAGTAAGCCATTTTTAGTTGCATTCATATAAAAAATATCTGAAAAACTACCACCAATAACTGCTCGGAACCCATAATCCGTTAATGCCCACACAGCGTGTTCTCTGGAGGAACCAGACCCAAAATTATTCCCAGTAATTAAAATACTAGCACCAGCATGCTCAAGTTTATTCAATTCAAATTCTGTATTAAGAGACCCATCATCTTGGTAACGCCAATCATAAAACAAGTGTTTACCAAATCCTGTCTTTAAAATATTTTTCAAAAATTGTTTTGGCAAAATAATATCGGTATTAATACTATCATTGGGAATAACAACTGCCCGACCTGTTTGCTTAATAAAAGCTTCCATAAGTGTTCTACCTCTAATCTAATGTTTCAACGGTGATATCAATGAAATGACCAGCAATCCCAGCAGCAGCAACCATTGCTGGTGATGCCAAATGTGTCCGAGATCCAGCACCTTGACGGCCCACAAAATTACGATTGGATGTTGAGGCAACATGCTTACCAGATGGAATTTTATCTGGATTCATAGCTAGACAGGCAGAACATCCTGGCTCACGCCATTCACAGCCAGCATCTTCAAATATTTTTGCAATACCTGTTTTGATTGATTTGTTTCTAATAGCACGACTCCCTGGCACAATCCAAGCCGTAATATTATCTGCCAAATGATGCCCTTTCATAATATTGGCTGCAATTTCTAAGTCTTCATATCGACTATTTGTACATGACCCAATAAATATGTAATCTAACGGCACATCTCTAACTTTAATACCTGGTTTTAATCCGATGTAATCATACGCTACTCTATCATTGTCATTAGAAATTTCCGGTAACACTTGGTCAACTGGTGTTGTCATTCCTGGATTTGTTCCCCAAGTTACCATTGGTTTGAGATTTGTTACATCAAACACGATTTGTTTGTCAAAAGCAGATTCATCATCTGTATAAAATTCTTGCCAATAAACTTTTGCTTCTTCAAAATGTTTAGGCGCAAATTCTCTCCCTTTAATGTAATCAAAAGTTACTTGATCTGGTCGAACCATTCCTGTTTTGGATCCTGCTTCAATAGACATGTTGCAAATTGTCATACGCGATGCCATTGATAATTGTTCAATCACTTCTCCATAAAATTCAATAGCATAACCGGTTCCAAACGATACACCATGCTTAGCAATGATACCCATAATAATATCTTTCGCATAGATATTTTTCGGTAACTGACCTATTATTTTAATCCCCATCGTTTTTGGTTTCACTTGCCAAATAGTTTGGGTAGCCATAACATGTTCAACCTCAGACGTCCCAATACCAAATGCAATGGCACCAAATGCACCGTGAGTTGCTGTGTGTGAATCACCACAAACAATTACTTTTGCGGGCTGTGTTAACCCACGTTCTGGTCCTACAACGTGCACAATCCCTTGTTTATCATCTCCAATAGATGCTAATGGCACCCCGAACTCCTTGGTATTTTTTTCTAATGTTGCCATCTGTAAACGTGACATCTGATCTTGTACATTGAAAATATCTTTTGTGGGGACGTTATGATCCATTGTGGCAAAAGTAAGATCAGGTCGTCTGAGTCCTCTATGACTACTTCTTAATCCTTCAAAAGGTTGTGGTGATGTGACTTCATGAATAAGGTGTAGGTCAACATAAATAAGTTGTGCTTCACCAACTTCACCTGTGATAACATGCTTTTCCCAAATTTTATCAAATAATGTTTTGCTCATTTCATAGTAACCTTTTGTAATGTATGTTCGTTAATATACGACACAATGTTGTCTGTTACTGTTTTGGTGGTATCTTTCCCCCCCATATCAGGTGTACTAATACGCTTTGTCATAACATGTGCAACAGCTTTTCTAATTTCTTGCGCCATTTCTTGTTCATTAAAACTCTCAGCTAACATCATTGCCACCGTATTAATCATCGAAATAGGATTGGCTATCCCTTTCCCAGCAATATCTGGTGCAGATCCATGAATAGGTTCGTATAAATTAGGTCCTTCGCTACCAATTGACATAGAAGGAATTTGACCAATTGAACCTGCAATTTGAGCTGCTTCATCACTGAGAATATCGCCAAACAGATTTGGTGTAATCACAACGTCAAAACTGTTTGGTTCACGTATGATTGCCATAGACATTGCATCCACATAATAATAATCAACTGTAACATCTGGATACCGCTTTGCAATGCTTTGTCCCACCTGTCGCCATAATTTTGAGGTCGCAAGTACGTTTGATTTATCGACAATTGTGACATGTTTTTTCCGTCGAGCAGCCATTTTAAATCCTACATGCATGATCCTTTCAATTTCTTCAACGCTATAATACATCGTGTCAATGGCATTTGTTGTTGTTAATGCACGTGGTTTGCCAAAATAGGCACCAGAAGTTAGTTCTCTAACAATCACAAAATCCGTATGGTCAATGATGTCGGCTTTCAATGGTGAACGTTCAAGCTGAATTTGACTCACTTTAGTCGGTCGCACATTAGCAAATAAATTCAATTCTGATCTAATTTCTAACAGACCTTGTTCTGGTCTTTTTGCCGCATTGTCCCATTTGGGTCCACCGATTGCACTCAATAAAATGGCATCTGATTCTTTGGCCTTCTCAACAGTTGATCTAGGTAGCGGATCATTACAACGATCAATACCATCCCCGCCAAAAGGCAAATCAATCAACTCGTAATTAAAATCAGTATTTTGGGTCACTGCAGCTAATACTGATAGTCCTGCATCCATAATTTCCGGTCCAATGTAGTCCCCTTTTAAAACTGCAATTTTTTTTATCTCACTCATACGTTTTTAACCACCTTTTCCGACCAAAAATTCTGCATCATTTTTTTGATTTCATCATCGGAAACAATATTTGTTTTCTCAGCAATTTTTTTAAAAATAGGTAAAATATACGCCATATCATCTCGTGAAATTGAATAGCCCATTTCTGACAATTTAACCATAATTGCATGAGATCCAGATAGTTTTCCTAGCGGTAATGATGCTGTGGCACCCACACTCTCTGGACTCAAAATTTCATATGTTTCTGGTCTTTTCAAGTAACCATCTTGATGAATCCCTGATTCATGAGCAAAAGCATTACGTCCAGTAACTGGCTTATTATCAGCTATTGGCATATTTGTTTTGCTCGACACCATATCTGATATCTTTTTTGACTGCTTTAAACTAATCATTGTTTGCTTATCAAACTTTTGTTTTCTTACATGAATCGCCGCTGCAGCTTCAATAATATCAACGTTTCCAGCACGTTCACCAATTCCATTAATAGTCCCTTGAATCTCTGTTGCACCATGCGCAATCCCTGCTAGAGCATTTGCCGTTGCCATACCTAAATCATTATGTGTATGTGTTGACCATCTGACTTGATCAAAATTTTTAACGTGTGATTTAAGATAGTCAAACATTTCTCCGTATTCTTCGGGTGTTGTATAACCAACGGTATCAGGTAAATTAATCATAGTTGCTCCACAATCAATTGCCACCTGAATAATTTCTGCCAAAAAATGATATTCCGTTCTTGTTGCATCTTCTGGTGAGAAAACAATTTCATTCATAAATTGTTTAGTATAAGTTACCTCTTCAATTACTTTGTTAATAATCTCTTTTTTTGTCATATGCAACTTATATTCTCTATGAATGGGAGATGTGGCAATAAAAATATGAATCATCGGGTGCTGTGCAGATTGGGTTGACTTAATAACTGCATCAATATCCTTCCGAACCATTCTTGCTAATCCAACAACACTAGCATTTTTAACTGCAAGTGAAACTTGTTGTACCCCTTCATAATCTTGATCAGAAGCTGCTGGAAAACCAGCTTCAATTGCGGAAATGCCATAATTTTCTAATGCTTTAGCTATTTGAACTTTATCTTCAATTGAGAAATTAACGCCAATAGTTTGTTCACCATCTCTCATCGTTGTGTCGTAAAATGTAATCTTTTCCATCATCACCATCTCCTTAAAAAAATAAAAAATCCCGAACCAATCGTCACGACTGGTTCGGGATTTAACACACATCCTTATTCGCTAGTCGTTAGGTAATGACCTAACAACCAGCTGTAAAAGCTCAACTTGTTAGGACTGACTGAACAAGTTGAGGAGGAGGGCTGCATTATTAATATTAATTTGTGAAATTGCATAACTCTTCATGTGATTAACTTCCTCTATATTTAATAAATTTATCATATTACTTTTAGCATTATAGGTCAATGTCAAATCTAGAAATATGCCAAATTTATATAAACTGATTCAAATCCCTAAAGCCATACGTGCATAACGTGACATGCGATCTATGGTCCAAGCCGGATCCCACTGTAATTCAATCGCTACTGCATTAATTTCTGGCAAAATTTTCAAAGCATCATTAATCATTTCTTCCAAAACACCAGTTAGCGGACAGCCCATGGTAGTCAATGTCATATTAACCACTGCATGTCCTTCGCCATCGTAATTTACATAGTTAATTAAACCCAAATTAACAATATCGATTTGTAATTCGGGATCGATCACCATTTCTAATTGTGACATAATGTTGTCTTCAATTTTTGCCATATTATCCCACTGATCCAACCATTTCAAATTTCATTAATCGATTTAATTCGACTGCATACTCCATAGGTAGTTCCTTAGTAAAGGGTTCCACAAAACCCATAACAATCATTTCTGTCGCTTTTTCAGGTGTAATCCCTCGACTTGTTAAATAATATAATTGTTCTTCAGATACTCTTGAAACCTTAGCTTCATGTTCCATAGAAACATTGCCATTTAGAATTGTATTATAAGGAATCGTGTCAGCCGATGATTGATCATCCATCAAGATTGTGTCACACTCAACATGAGCAAATGAACCATCTGATTCACGACCAAATTTGATAGTACCCCGATAGTCTGTTGAACCACCAGCATGTGCTATTGATTTTGAAATGATTGACGATGACGTTTTTTTGGCATTGTGAATCATCTGTGCCCCGGAATCTAAAGTTACCCCCTCTCCAGCTACAGCAATTGACAACATTGTCCCTCGCGCCCCTTCACCTTCCAAATAAACTGATGGATACTTCATGGTTGTTTTTGAGCCAAAATTGCCATCCACCCACTCCATTGTGGCATTTTCATGTGCGGCAGCACGCTTAGTTTCTAAAGAATAAACGTTATTTGACCAGTTTTGAATGGTTGTATATCGGCAATAGCCGTCTTTTTTAACAATCACTTCCACTACGGCCGCATGCAATGCATCACCAGAATACATTGGTGCCGAACATCCTTCAACATAATCAACGTGCGCCCCCTCATCAACAATAATTAGTGTGCGCTCAAACTGTCCTTCATTAGCCGTATTAATTCTGAAATAAGATTGAATGGGCGTAGTGACGTGGACACCTTTTGGCACATAGATAAAAGTGCCACCTGACCATACTGCCGCATTCAAAGCCGCTAATTTATTATTTGTGGGCTTTACTAACGAACCAAAATAAGCTTTCACTAATTCTGGATATTCTTGTACTGCGGTATCTGTATCCGTGAATACGATACCTGTTTTTTCAAATTCAGCTTTCATCCGATGATAAACCACTTCCGATTCGTATTGCGCTGATGAACCAGCCAACCATCGTCTCTCAGCCTCTGGCACACCCAATCGTTCAAAAGTTTGTTTCAAAGTATCTGGTACATCATTCCAGTCACGATACTTCTCATGTGTTGGCTTATTGTAATAATATATCTCATCAAAATTAATGTCACTTAGATCTGGACCCCAAGTTTGCATCGGCATGTCTAAGTAAGTTTGATATGCACGTAACCGATAATTTAACATCCACTCTGGTTCTTTTTTTTCTGCAGATATTTTGCGAATAATATCTTCATTGATACCACGCCCTGTTGAAAAAACGGCTTCATAGTCGTCCTGGGTGCCCAATTCATCTTTTTTTTCTATTTTTATAGCTTCTTTTGTTCTATTTAAAGCTTCTCTACGATCAATTTCCATCTTCACTCCTTTTTAGTAATGGGCTAATAAGTCGTCCAAAGCATGCCAAGATAAAGTAGCACATTTAATACGGGTTGGAAACTTAGTGACACCTGCTAGTAGTTGTGCCTCTCCTATTGCGTCAAAATTAATATTTTCACCCATTGTCATAGCTGAAAACATTCTCATGAGTTCTTGAGATTGTGAAATTGTCTTGCCAATCATGATATCCGTCATCATTGAACAAGATGCAATAGCAATCGCACAACCATCACCATCAAAATGACAGTCGATAATTCTGTCATCATCAACAGTCACAGCAAGACTAATCATATCACCGCATGTTGGATTAAATTTTTGTATCTGATGCTTATCCTTTTCAGTAACTGGCGCATGATGATGTGGATACTTAGCGTGTTCCATCACTGCTTGACGATATAAATTGTCTAAATTATGTAAAGTCATATTGAAAATAGTCCTGTATTCCTTTTAACACGGTTACCAATTGATCAATTTCTGCTTTTGTATTGTATGATGCAATACTGACACGAACTGTTGATTTAATATTTAAATATTGCATTAAAGGTTGCGCACAATGGTGGCCCGCTCTGACTGCTATCCCTTCTTGATCAAGCGCCGTAGCTACATCATGCGCATGCACGCCAGATAACTTAAAACTAATAATATTAGCCTGGTCTTCGTTTCTTGGTCCATAAATTTGAATACCTTTAATTACTTTTAACTTGGTTAGTGCATATTTGGTCAACTCACTCTCATAAGTGCTTATATTAGACATGCCAACTAATTGAATATAATCTATTGCAGCACCAAGACCTACTGCACCAGCAATATTGGGTGTTCCTGCCTCGAAGCGCCAAGGTAATGATTGGAATGTTGCTGATTGCTCTGTCACATATTCGATCATTTCACCACCAAGTTCTAAAGGTGTCATTGTCTCTAACAAATCGCGTTTACCGTATAAAACTCCAATACCTGTTGGCCCCATCATCTTATGAGCAGAAAAAGCAAAAAAATCTGCATCCAAGTCAACAACATTAACTAGCATGTGCGGTACAGACTGTGCGCCATCTACAACAATCACGGCACCATTATCATGTGCTAATTTTGATAAAGTTTTAATCGGATTGATAACCCCTAAAACATTAGATGCTTGTGTTATTGCAACAATTTTAGTAGCGCTGGTAATTTTATTTTTAGCATCCACCATATCCAAAGTAAAATCATCATTTAAGTAAATATATTTTAGTTTTGCACCAACCTGCTTTGCAAGTTGTTGCCACGGTAATATATTAGCGTGATGCTCCATAATTGAAATGACTATTTCATCATCCTTTTTGACGTTTGCTAACCCATATGATTGAGCCACCCAATTAATACTTTCTGTTGTACCACGTGTAAAAATAATTTCTTCTCGATGCTTGGCGTTAATAAAGCCTTTTACCTTATCACGTGATGCTTCATATTGAGATGTTGCACGCTCAGACAAACTATAGATACCCCGATGAACATTCGCATTATTATTCTCATAATAGTATTTTAATGACTTAATAACTGCACTTGGTTTCTGAGACGTAGCAGCGTTATCAAAATAAATGAGTTGCTGCCCATTTATTTTTTGATTTAATAATGGAAAATCTTGCCTATTTATCTTCATCTATCAATTTACTTTCTATTGCTTGAATAACATATTGTTTAGAAGCTTTTGTTGGCATTTTTGCTAATACATCACCCATAAATCCTCGAATAACTAATTTACGTGCTGTTTTTTCACTTAATCCACGACTCATCAAGTAGTACAATTGCTCAGCATCAATTCGCCCTACAGATGCAGCATGTCCTGCCGTCACATCATTTTCATCGATAAGTAGTAGCGGATTAGCATCCCCACGAGCATGCCGAGATAACATCAAAACACGTGATTCTTGTTGCGCATCCGATCCTTTAGCGCCTTTAATAATTTTTCCAACACCATTAAAAATTAAATTTGATCGATTTAAAATTACGCCACGTTGAAAAATGTGCCCTACAGAATGTCGTCCATAATTAATAACTTTGGTTACAAAACCTTGAGTTTGTTTTTTATGTGTTATTGCAATAACATTGGCATGTGATATAGCGTTTTCTCCATTCAATTGGCTAACCAAATTAGTCACCACTTGACCATCATTAAATGCCACATTGTGCCAGTCCAATTGTGCGTGACTTCTAACATCAGCCTGCCGATTAATGTAAGCTGACGTATTTTCTTTTAACGCATCAATACTATTAAATTGTACACTCGAAGATTCTGATGCAATGACTTCCACAACAATTGATGCTTTTGTTACTTTATTGCCAATTGTATTTAAGGTTTGTAGTATGTTTACTGAAGCATTATCCCCAACATATATTAAGATACGTGCCACAAAATCTGCCTCTGATGTCGCTAACTGATTTAAAGTTAAATGTAAAACATCATGCACTGTGACATGGCTTGGTATATATAAAAAAATCCCTGTGTTAAATTGATGAGCATTTTGATAAGTTAACTGATCGGTTTCATCAAAAACAACTTGCCCTCGTAAACGCTCAAATAATTCTGAATGTTTTTTTTGCGCGTCAATAACACTCATCAGAATGACACCCTGGTCAATTAATTCTTGGTCAAGTTGATAATACGTTGTCGAAATGCCACTAATTTCAATTCCTTGTTCGTTTGATAGAAAATAGCTATTTTCTGTTTTCTCATTACTTGGGGTCATTCTATCTAACGCCCAAGCTTTATAACGTACTTTTGTAAATTTTGGCATAGGTAACTCGTTTGTTTTGCTCATATTCATCCTCTATTGACTAACTAATCAGCATCTTCATCAGTTAACGTAATATCTAATCCAAGTTCATCGCGCAAACCAGCATATCCTTCATCTTCAAGCTTTTTTGCCATCTCGGCACCACCAGTTTTTACAATTCTGCCACCCATCATGACATGAACAAAATCCGGCACAATATAATCTAATAAACGCTGATAATGTGTAATCATTAATGTGCCAAAATCATCAGAACGCATATGATTAACACCACGTGATACAACTTTTAGAGCATCAATATCTAATCCGGAGTCAATTTCATCCAAAATAGCAATTTTGGGTTCAATCATCATCATCTGCAAAATCTCATTACGTTTTTTCTCACCACCTGAGAAACCTTCGTTTAAATAGCGCTCTGCCATTTCTTCCGTCATAGACAAAAAAGCACGCTTTTCATCTAATTTTCGGATGAAAGTCATAATATCAATTTGGTTATGCTCATCACGTCGCGCATTAATTGCAGCACGCATAAATTCTGCGTTGGTTACACCTTGTATTTCGGAAGGATATTGCATAGCTAAGAATAGACCTGCTCTGGCACGCTCGTCTACAGACATTTCTGACAGATTCTTATCATCTAGGTATATGCTTCCCTGCGTTACTTGATAAGCAGGATGTCCCATAATAGCTTGTGACAATGTTGATTTTCCTGTACCATTGGGTCCCATAATTGCATGAATTTCGCCAGTTTTAACTATTAAATTTACCCCTTTTAAAATTTCTTTATCAGCCACTGTAACATGTAAGTTTTCAATTTTCAAAGTTGTCATTTATATTCTCCATTATATTGCTCAATTTTTTTAATAGTATTTTATTTCCATGTAACTTAGCCAATACTCTAGCATTGATTAACATCTCATTTTTAATGAAGTCCGGTTTTGATGTGGCATTACTTAAGTTAATCATAACCCAAAATAAATTTTCTAAAAGGAATGTTCCACCATTTTTATGACAAAACTTAATTCCTTTGGATGCTGTAGATAATGCTAAGCTGTTATTTTTAGTTAAACATTGATAATTAGTCATAACGTAGAGTGCCATCATGCTATAAACTGTATAGTCACCAGATATAATGTGATACTCTCGTAAAGACAACTCTGACATTATTTCGTTGGCTCGTTTGGGAAATCCAGTTAAATAATAATAGTAAGCTGTCAATGCATAAAATAGATATTTTTTGTCATCATCTAAGTGTTTAACATCAATAAGTTGCATCTTTTCTTTGGCTATGGGCAGGTTTACTGACCAAACCACAGATTCAAAATATAACAATAAATTAACAGCCTGATATCCCGAGAAAGATAGGGTTTGTTTTTGGCAACGTGTTATTATTCCCTTAAAAAGATCATAATTTTGTATACCAGCTGCTCTTAAAGCTTGTTGCAGTAAAGATTTTTCCTGATCGATTTCTAAATGTCTCAATGAAAAAACATCATCCAAAGTTAAACCAAGTCGCTCACATAATGCGCCAACAATATCAATTGCTGGAATCTGCTGATTACGTTCAAATTTAGATAAAGTTGTCTGTGTACAGATTCCCTCTGACAATTTAACTTGAGAAATTTTCATTCGTTTTCGTGCTTTAACAAATTTATCAATGTCAATATCCATTTTTCTCCCCAAAAAAATCCTAACTGATTTACAGTTAGGATTTTATAAACTCCCCTAACCGTCTACATGGTAATCAGTAGACAGTCACTAAAATGCCTACACACTTATCATGAGTAGGTTAAGCAATACTTGTTTTTTGTTATATTTATTTATCAACATATACTAGCCTTTAATTAGAAAATTATTATTTTAACGTTTTTATAATACAACTTTAATTAATAATAGTCAATAAAAAAAAACTACTATTTCTAGTAGTTTACTTCTTTGCCCATTTTGGCTTTCCTTTGTCCTTTGTTTCACGTTTACGCTTCTTCTTATGCGATTTCTGTTCTAAATCATGTGTTTCTAACGTTATCGTTGGACGTGAAGGTCTTTTATTGTTATCTGCACTAACATTTTTATTTTCAATTTTTTCTGAACTTGGTTTTGATTGGTTCTCAGTGTGCTCTGATACTGAACGTATTAACTCAAAATCTTCACCTAACTCACGTTTTAAATTTCGAATATCATGATCATTACCTAAGTTTAGTACACGCCCTTCTTTACCCATTCGCCCTGTGCGTCCCGTACGATGAATATAAGTTTTTTTACGTTGCGGTAATTGAGCATTGACAACAAGAGGTAAGTTTTCAATGTCTAACCCTCTGGCAGCAACATCAGTAACAAGCAATAAATTAACTTCTCCTTTTTTAAATAAGCGCAGTGCGTCTGCTCGCTGGACTTGTCGCTTATCATTACTACCAATACTCATAACACTAACGTGGGCATGGCGAAGTGTTGCTTGCATATTGACTAAAGCAGTAATTGTGTTAAAAAATACGAGCGCTTGCTTATTATTACGTGCTAATTGAATTAATACATTTGCCTTTGCTTTTTGATCGACATACTGAAATTCATGTCTAATTGATTTAGGTGCATCTGTACCAACTGATACTGGTCTCACCTCTTGACGAAAAGTATCTGCAACATATTTTAAGTCAACACCAGAAGTTGCCGAAAACAAACCAATTTGGATAGTAGTAGGTAACTGGTCAGCTAAATTTTGTAAGCTTTCATGCCGCTCTTCAGTTAACATAGCATCTGCTTCATCAAAAATCACAGTTGAAACACCCATGAGTTTAAGTGCACCGCCTTCAACCATTGTTAACACGCGTCCGAGCGTACCAACTATAATATGTGGCTTATCTTTTTTTATTTTATCTGCTTGACGTCGACCATTTGCACCGCCAATCAAACTTGTAACTTTCACACCAATAATTGCTCCCCAATCCCTAGCAACAGCAGTCGTTTGCATTGCTAGTTCTTGGCTTGGTGCTAAGATTAATACTTGTGTTCTCTTAGCATTAACATCTATTCTAGACAATATGGGCAGCACAAAAGCTAAGGTTTTTCCAGTTCCTGTAGGTGCTAATCCAAAGATATTTTCACCGTTTGATAATCTTTCCCAAACAGCTTCTTGGATTGGTGTTCTGCCATTAAATTGTTGGTCAAATTTTTCTTGTAATTCTGGTCTAATAGCCATTAATTAATTTTCTTTCTGGTCTGCTGGGAAAACTATGCCCGCGGATGAACGTAAATCAAATAAAGTTTGATTTACTTGTTTTGCAAGTTGGAACCACTGTGAATATTTTATGTAATTAGAATTGGGATCATTAATAACATCAGCAAAATCTTTAGCTTCGCAAATCATAGGATTTTCATCTATTCGTTCGCCAATATCGTCCGCATTACCTTCACCATCGTGATAAGTAACGGTTTCTAATTCAGCAATGTTAGATGTTGTAATTGTTTCTTTTAGTCCGTAAATCTCACTAGATAGATAAGAATTAGCATTTTTTCCAAAAATGACTGTTACATTAAAGTCATCATAAAATAGATTAGCAACACCTCTCCCATCAGCACCATTATCTAATAGTGTGGGTAAATACTGTACAGCTTGTGGGGCGCCAAATAAAGCAATAGCAGCATAAATAGGATAAACACCTAAATCGTAAAGTGCGCCACCACTAAATTCTCGTGTTAACACATTTGGTTCTTTTCCTGCTAAATAGGCATCAAATCTAGAAGAATACTTTTGATAAACAAGTGTTGCCCCTTGAACCAAAGACAATTCTCCCATGGTTTGTTGCATAATTTTAAAGTTTGGTTGATGAATGTGACGTGCCGCCTCAAAATAACACACATCTTTATGTTCTGATAATGCTTGCTCAATAGCTAAAAATTCTTCTGGATTACTTGTCGAAGGTTTTTCCACAATAACATGAACACCAGCTGCAATTGCTGCTTTTGATTGCTCAAAATGTAAAGCGTTCGGTGAGGCAATATAGACTGCATCAATATCTGTGTACAAGTCACTTAACGTCGTAACAACATCTATCCCATCCGCTGACATTGATAAGGATGATAAAAATTGTTCTCCTTTTGCCATAGTACGTGAATAAACTTTGACTAACTCATAATCTTTGGTTGCTATAGCTGCTTCTATGAACATTTTTGTAATCCAATTGGTTCCAATTACGCCAAATTTTATCATTTTATCTCCTTAAATTCTTGTACACTGCCATTAAATACACTGGTTGGCATTTTAATTGCTTTCAAGCCTTTCCCAATAGTGTGATCTTCACTATATTGAATAAATTGATTACTTTTTGATTTGTTATCTGTATTGTCTTCAATTAACCAATATTTTGTTTTAGTTATTGTGGATTTCAACTTTTTTTGCACGCTGGGTACAGTGTATATGATTATATCTCTATTATAGTGTGCAGATAATGTTTGAATCAATGACGCGAGTCTCAATTTGCTAGCATGAGTTGCCACTTCATCACTTGTTACATAAACGGCTATAGGTAATTGTCCAATATTATCTCCAATTTTATTGATGAAGTATTGAGCTTGAGCAGCTGCATCATCCCCTGAATCAAAAACCTGAATAGTTCCTACTTTGAGATTTGCTTCTTTTGCCCTATCATAACTTGATTGATAACTATCATCAGAAAAGGACGTGCCAGAAGTCGCCCTTAGGTACGCAAAATCAATATTGTTACTTGCTAAGTTATTGTAATCAACATATCCTGATGTCTCATTAATAGCTACTCCTTGAATGCTAAACCCAGCCGGTGCACTGCTTGTTTCCGTATAAATTGGTTTGGCAGTGAACCAAACAATAGCTGTTGCTATAATACCGATGATTATAAGTAGCCATGTTATAATCGGTAAAGTTTTATTTAGTTTAACTTTTAAGTTTTCATTACTAAAATTAGTCATAATATTCATTATACAAAAATAATTCGTTCAAAGCTCGTATATTAGATTAAACTTATGTCACAAAATATCATTGTTTGAAGTTAACTATTATTCATGAGATAATGAGCGTATTATTAAAAAAGGAGATAATTGTTAGTTTTTTAACTGACATAAATAATTATGACTTTAGATTCTAAACTAAATCAATATGCATCCTTAATTGTTAAGCGTGGTGTTAACGTACAGCCTGGACAAACAATCATTTTGTATGCTGCTGTAGATGAAGCTCATTTTGCACGCAAGATTGTCGATGAAGCTTATAAAGCAGGTGCTAAAGAAGTGATCTTAGAATGGTCAGACCAATCTGTTACAAAATCATTTCTAACATATGCACCAACTGAACGTTTGGAAAACATCCCAGACTATGAAGTACAAAAAGCTAATCAACTGATGGACAATTATGCTTCAAGAATTTCACTTATTTCTCAAGATCCTGATGGCTTGTCTACTGTTGATACTAAAAAATTACATATGTATACTAAGGCCAGCCAAAAAGCACTTAGTCGAGTAAGAGAAGCCACAATGAAAGATGACATATCGTGGCTAGTAGTTGCAGCTGCTGGACAATCTTGGGCTGAAAAAGTTTTCCCAGATTTGAAGGGTGAACAAGCTGTTGAACGTCTTTGGGAAGAAATTTTTAAAGCTGTTCGTATAGATGATCACTCTGATGCAATAGATAACTGGAATCAGCATATCAAAAAACTTCAGACTAAGGCAGAGTGGCTAACATCTCAAAACTTCAAAGCACTGCATTACAAAAATACTCGATCAGATTTTACAATAGGTCTTGCAGATGGTCATATTTGGGAAGCAGCAATTTCTAAAGACAAGTCAGGTAATATTTTTATACCAAATATGCCAACAGAAGAAGTGTTTACAGCACCTGATAATCGCCATATTGACGGTCATATTGAGGCTACTCTACCGCTATCCTACCAAGGTAACTTAATTGAAAATATTAAGCTAGATTTCAAAGATGGTCGCATTGTCAAATCGGATGCAACCAAAGGATTAGATGCATTAAATCAGCTCATTGATACTGATGACGGTTCTAATAGCTTAGGTGAAGTTTCTCTCGTTCCTGATGCATCTCCTATTTCTCAAAGTGGTATTTTATTTTTTAATACTTTGTTTGATGAAAATGCATCAGATCATTTAGCAATTGGTGCTGCGTATGCTTCAAATATTCGTGGTGGTAAAACTGATAAACTAGAAGTATTAGCTAAACGTGGTTGGAATATATCTGACGTACATGTCGATTTTATGATTGGTTCCCCTGATATGTCTATTGATGGTATCACTCAAGATGATAAAATTGTTCCTGTTTTCCGTTCGGGCAATTGGGCATAAAAAAAGCGCAAATTAAATATAATTTGCGCTTTTTAAAGATGCTTATGATTAATAGTTGCTTGAATGGCATGTGCCACAACATCATCAAAATTTTGTTGGTTAAAATCATCTAATCCAGCCCTAGTTGAACCGCCTGGAGAAGCTACCATATCTTGTAATTGTTGAGCCGTTTTATCACTATTAGCTAAAGTGTTAGCCGATCCAATAACTGTTTGCGTAACAATTTCAGTTGCCAATTCAAACGATAATCCCTTATCTGCACCAGATTTTGCTAGAGCATCAATAAACTTAAATACATAAGCAGGTGCTGAGCCAGCAACAGCTGAGAAAACTGCAAACTGATCCTCGGCAATCTCATATTGTTTCCCCAATAGTGACCAAAATCGCTCGACTACGAGTTGATTACTAGAAATTAATTCTGTTTTAGTTAAAGCTGTTACTCCTTGATTCAAGCTGACATTGACATTAGGTAATGCCCTGACAATTTGAGTTGTATTGATCGCCTGCGATAGTTCGTGCAGGGTCACACCAGCAAGAACTGAGGTAACCACTCTATTTTTAAAGTTAAGCTGGCTCGTAATATTTTTAAGTTGATTAGGAAGAAATGCTAATATTACCATATCACTCTGATTAATAAGTTCTTGAGCTGGCAAAGCAATCACACCTAATTCATCAGATAACCGCGCAGCTGAATTTGGTGACGAAACTAAAATATCTTTGGGTAAAATATTCTGCTGTAGTAAGCCATTTATCATCGCTTTCGCCATATTTCCTGTCCCAAGAAAACCGTATTTTGTCATCATATCATCCTTTCATATTAAAAAATTATGAGGTATTGTAAGTTAACTCTAAAAATTTAGTTGTGGACGTCAGCCAGCTTTCTATCAATAGCATCTAATACTTTTTCACGAGCCAGTTCATCGGTTACAAAATCAAACTTGTCTCCATCAATTTGAATTTTTGGTGAACGATTGTAATTATCAAACCATTCATCATAACGTCGATTTAACTCTTTATAATAATCATATAATTCTGGATTTTTGTCAATCTGCTCAAATGATCGTCCTCTCTTTTTGATACGTTCAAGCATTGTTTCAAAACTAACACGTACATGAATCAAGAGATCTGGATTCTTAAGATTTTGTACACCCTCAATTTCTGCCATCATATTATCAAGTAGTGACTTATAAATATCAACCTCAGTCTGTGTCGCACGATTCAAATCTGCAGTCAACTGAAATAACAAGGCATCCTCATAAATTGATCGATCTAAAATATTATTGGTATTGGAGGATTGAGCAATTTTAATTTGTGACAAACGCTTATTTAAAAAATAGATTTGAAGTAAAAAGCCATACTTTTTAGGATTTTCATAGAAGAGTGGCAAAATTGGATTATCATCAACACTTTCATAAAAAGCTTTTGACCCTAGGTGATTTGCTAACATTTCTGTCAAGCTAGTTTTCCCAGCGCCTATAGTACCTGATAATACAATCATAACTAATCTCCTTGTTCTTAACAATTTATTTCTTAATTAGTATAGCAAATATATTTTCCTTTTTCAGAAGTAAAATAATCATAATCTGTCAAAAAAAAAACGATACATTATACTGTATCGTTTTTATAGTGGACAGTCAGGGGCTCGAACCCTGGACCCACGGATTAAGAGTCCGTTGCTCTACCAACTGAGCTAACTGTCCATGTGTCGCTTTCACAACAAAATATAGTATATCATGTATTTTTGTTTTGCGCAATAGTTTTAATTCACTGTTTGCCTGTCAATTATCACGTAGCTCATAAAATAATCTTGTCACATATAACAATTTCAAAAGGAACGCAAGTATTAACAACACGATACCCGCACTGGATAAAGATATTGTTAGTTGATCCAATGAGCATGAAAAACCAACACACAAAATAACCACTATTGCCAACAACTTATGTCAAAACTCTTTTAATTTTCTTGTCAAACCAAATAAAAGAACAACCATTAGGTTGTTCTTTTTGTTTGCAATTTACTTATCATTATAGCCTGTTGGATGGCTCTTGTGCCAATTCCAAGCCGTCTTAATAATGTCTTGTACGTTATCATATTTTGGCGCCCAACCAAGCACATCACGGGCTTTGTCAGAGTTAGCAATCAAAATATCTGGGTCACCGGCACGACGTGGTCCTATTTTAGATGGAATGTCAACACCTGTTGCTTCACGTGCAGCTTCAACCATTTCTTTAACTGAAAATCCAGTTGCTGACCCTAAATTGAATTGGTTAGAATCATGCCCATCTGCCAAATACTTTAGCGCACGAATATGTGCATCTGCCAAATCTAAGACATGAACATAATCACGAACATTAAAGCCATCTGGTGTCTTATAATCATCGCCAAACATTTCAATATAGTCACGTTGTCCCAACCCAGCTTGCAAAATAATAGGCACTAAATGAGTTTCAGGCTTGTGGTCTTCACCAATTGTGCCATCTTCAGCTGCACCAGCAACGTTGAAGTAACGTAAGGCTACCCACTTCACGCCATCAGCTTGGTCAGACCAAGCCATGATTTTTTCCATCATCAACTTTGATTCACCATAAGGGTTAATTGGATTTTGTGGATCCGTTTCCTTAATTGGAATGTTGACAGGATTACCATAAGTTGCTGCTGTTGATGAGAACACAATCTGCTTAACATCATGTGCTTTCATTACTTCGAGTAACGTTATCATACCGCTTGTATTGTTATCAAAATATTTAAGCGGGTTTGCTACTGATTCCGGTACGATTGAAAAAGCAGCAAAATGAACAACCTGTTCAATATTTTCTTGTTCAAATACTGCCGATAATGCTGCTTTATCGCGAATATCAACTTGATAAAACTTGGCCGCGGGGTGTACAGCGTCACGATGTCCTGTAAACAAAGCATCAACAACTACCACTTCACGACCAGCTTCAACAAGTGTTTTGACCATGTGTGAGCCAATGTAACCGGCACCACCTAGTACTAATACTGACATAATAAGCCTCTTTACTTTGAAATAGTATCTTAAGTTTACACCATAATTACAAGTTACGCCACTTGAACACAGCCTCGGCACTCACAATATCTCCCATTAAAATACGGTGCTTGCTAATATTTCCATTCAAAAACACCTCTGATTTAATTGTATGTCCAATATGAATCTCATTTTCAAATTTTAAATTAATAGATGTAATTTCATGTTTTAACAAATAGTCAGGCGAGATAACATCTTGCATCCACTCAAAATATCTTGAATTATTAACATGCTGATTCGCATCGATATCTAAATAACGGACATGATAATCCTTAAAAACTGTTTCTTCATCTGCCGTGATTTTTTCAGGATTCGGTATACGTGGAATTTGTTTAACACGCTCTGCATGATATTTTTCAATGATATCTTCTGGTAACCGAGCCATTTTTCTATTTTCAATATCAATCATTGCCCATATCGAATCCACAATAATGATTTCTTCATCATTTTGATCAAGAAAGACAAATGGTCTACGAACAAAAAAAGGATTATACTTAGCAGCATTAGTTTGAATTTTAATCACTTCATTTACTTCTGGTCGGCGAATTATTTTTACCTCATACTGAAGTATGATCCATCCTAGACCTCGTGATAAGTGAACAGATTGACCCACTCCTAATGCATCACTTTGCATTTTTGATGCTAGTACTGCCCAATTTAAAATCATTGGTAATGATAACTTACCAGTCACATCAGCCTCATAATATTCAACGCGACGCTCTAATTCAAATAAATTCATGTCTTATTCCTTTTTATTTCCATAACTATTATCAAAATAAACTAAATAAGTTCGTGATAATCAGCATAGACAGCTTGACGATCAAGTTGACGTTCTTTAGCTATTTGTTTAATTGCAGCATTAGGTTTTAAACCTTTTTCGACTAAATATTCGACTGCATCATGAACAGAAAGTGTTAATAATTCATCTTCATTGTGAGACTTTCCCACACCTTGATAACCAGACACCACTATCACAAACTCACCACGAATTTCGCTTTCTTTGGACCATTGCATTAACTCACCTATCGTCCCTCTAATAAATTCTTCATAGCGTTTAGTTAATTCTCGTGCTAATACAATAGCTCTATCACTGCCATAAGTATGATTTAAATTAGTTAAAGTTTGTTTCAACCGATGTGGTGATTCATAAAAAATAGTCGTATCTGGGAAGGTGGATAACTTCTCTAGTTCTGCTAGTTGTTCACTATTTTTGCGTTGTAAAAAACCATAAAAATAAAAAGGTTGTGGCACCAAACCACTTGCAATTAATGCTGTAATACCAGCTGTTGCTCCTGGAATTGGAACAACTGGAATATTATGCTCAATAGCTTCAGCTACAAGTTCCTTGCCAGGATCAGAAATTGACGGCATCCCCGCGTCACTCACTTGAGCGATCATTGTACCCTGTTCTAAAGCTTCAATTAAACTAGGTACTTTTGACTGCCAATTATGTTCATGAAAGCTGGTTTGCTTTGTTTCAATATCAAAATGATTTAATAATTGTTTTGTATGTCTAGTATCTTCAGCAGCAATTAAATCTACCTGTGTTAAAATCTCAACAGCTCTTGGTGTCATATCTTTTAAATTACCAATTGGTGTTGGGACCAAAAATAAAGTGCCTGTTGATTGCTCTTCAAAACTTTTCTGACTGTGCATCTTATTCTCCCAAGACGTTAGCAACGTCTAATACAATTTTTTCTAGGCGTGTTTGTAATGACAAATTATAATTTTTCAGAAAATCATCCTTAAAGATGGCATCACTCACTGCTACTAATTTTTCCCTTGAGTAGATTTTGTCTAACGTTTTATATAGACCAACTAATTTTGGAAAATATAACTGTGATTCTGGTACTTGAGCAAACATAATCATATCTCGCGTTAACTGATGCAACCAGTTTAAAAATATAGTTTGTTGTTGAGCATCTTGCAAATTATCAATTAACTTTTCTTGCACATAAACAAACGCTTGTATCTGACGCTGCAGCGTTAATTCAAACCACTTAAATAACACAGTTAGAGTATTATCGGACCACTCCTTATATGCTTTATCATCTGAATCTATATCTATAGTCACATCTGATTCTGGTTGTAAATGTACAATCTGTGCTCGAGAGCGAATAGTAGGTAATACTTCATTAACATTTTCGGCAAACATCATTATCAATTGTGGTCCAAATGGTTCTTCAATAAATTTTAATAATGCATTTCCGGCTTCGCTTTTTAACGTTTCTACACTATCAAAAACGAAAACTTTTTTATTACTTTCACGCGCAACAGTGATAAATTCTGGTTTTAAAGCGCGAATTTGGTCTACTTTCCATGTTCTATTATTTTTCAAACCACTTTTCGGTAAACTAGGTTGTGTAATTTTCACATCTGGGTGGTCGTTCTCATTAATACGAATGGCATTACGTTCAGTTGGACCAATAACTTGCCATGCTAAATAACGTGAAAAAGCCAGCTTAATTGGCTGGCTCGGCCCAATAAATAAATACAGGTGACTTAATCGATTCTGAGTAATCAACATGTCAAAATGCATCATCATTTTTGGATAATATACTTTAGTTGTTTTTAAAAAATCTGGTTGCATCGTATTTAGAACTGATAAAATGATTCAATACTTTGTGTATAAACAGTCGCACCACCAACCTCTACTTCAATTGGATAAGCACCGACATGATCACCACCGGCATCTAGGTTAATTGGCGGTACCATATATTGTTTACGTTTCTGTGATACCTTTTGAATAATATCTAATACAGATTGGACACGTTCATCTTCAATGGCAATTAAAAATGTTGTGTTCCCTGATCTCAAAAAACCACCAGACGTTGTTAGACGGGTCGCACGTATATCTGCTTTGACAAATGCATTACTTAGTTTGTTTGTATCCTTGTCCTGGACAATAGCTGTCAATAATTTCATAACGACTCCTTTCGACTATCAAGAGCATTTTGCAACAACTTTCGTGCATCTGAGATGACATCTGGGAGCGCTTGTGTTGCATCGATTATTTTAATTCTATCAGAAAATTCACTTTGAAGTGCAAGATATGTTTCGCGCACCTTTTGATGAAAGGATATATCTTCTTTATCTAAACGATCGATTTTACCCTGACGATTGGCCATAACGCGATCCAATCCTTGTTCGACAGGTATATCAAAGTATAGCGTTAAATCAGGCATCACATTATCAATTGCAAACTGATTTATTTTCCAAATGTTATCCACACCCAGATTGCGCCCACCACCTTGGTATGCCAAAGAGCTATCAACATATCGATCCGAAATTAAAACCTTTCCTGCAGTTAGCGCAGGTTGGATAATTTCAACCAAATGTTGACGCCTTGCAGCAGCATATAGTAATGCTTCCGTTCGATCATCTATACCATTATCATTTTCTGGTTGAAGAATATGACGAATTGCTTCTGAAATTGGATTGCCACCAGGTTCTCGGGTTGTAACTAAGTCATCTCCCAAAACCAATGCAAGTTCAGAAATCAGTGCTGTTAAAACACTAGTTTTACCAGCACCTTCGGGTCCTTCAAACGTAACGAAAAGTGATTTATTCATAATTTATTATCTCTTTATCTTTTCAACTATTAAATACGGTCTGTTTTAATGACATGCGTCTGCATATGACCAATCGTATGTCGTCGTCTCGCTTCTCGATACAAAAAATTAAATTTTGCCTTAGCTAAAGCCGTTTGAGCCTGTATCAATCTAACATTAACCTGGCCATCTAATAATGCTTCTTCAGAATTTTTAGCTGTATCCCAATCGATTTTAGCTTTATCTATTTGAAAAACTAATGATTGATCATATTCTCGTCGTAAATTTAACTTCTTTTTTCCAAATATCATAATTCTGTTCGTCCTTGTACTGCTTTAATTAACGTCAATTGATCAGCATAATCAATATCGGAGCCTACAGCTAAGCCATGAGCTAATCTTGTAACCTTGATCCCAGCAGGTTTTAGTAATCTTGCTAGATACATTGCAGTAGCCTCTCCTTCAGCATTCGCATTTGTCCCAACAATTACTTCATTAATATCTTGATGTTCAGACAATCGTCTTATTAAACTTGGCAAATTAATGTCTTCAGGACCCGTCCCTGCTATAGGTGAAATCACACCATTCAAAACGTGGTACAGTCCATGATAGTCTCTTGTATTCTCCATGGCCATCACATCTCTAGAATTTTCAACAACAAAAACAGTTGTTTGATCTCGTGACTGATCACAACAAATAGCACAGGGGTTATTACTTTTTTCCGTAATATTGCCACATATATCACAGAAAGTTAAATCTTTTTTGGCAGATAGTAAAGCATTTGAAAAATGAGTCACATCTTCTACAGACATTCCTAAAGTATAAAAAGCTAATCTAGTTGCTGTTTTAACTCCGATTCCTGGTAATTTTGTGTAGCTATCAATTAATTTAGCAATAGGTTCTGGATATTCCATAAAATTTTAATTAATCTGGTAAAATACCAGTCCTTTCTTAATTAATCAACAATTGTTACGATATCATCTCCAAATAATAGTTTAGCTTCTGAAATAATTGGCGGTTCAGACATCTGACTTTGTGTAGGTTGCTCTTCAGATTCAATGTGTTTTTTACTAATCTTTCGAGTCACTTGCGGTAAATCTGCAAGTGAAATTTTATTGATGTTTCCTGATTTGAGTTGGGATACATATGTTGCACGAGTCACTTTCCAATCATCTTGTGAGATTAAAACAATTTCCGATGGTAATTGATTGGCATTCAAATTTTTGGTTAACTGTTGTTGCAACTCATCATCGTCTAATGCTTGTTCGAGTAAGGCTGGATAATCAAAAGCTAATACGACACCCTCTTCACTAGCTGCTACTGGCTCAGCAATCGTTAATAACGCCTGATGAGTCACATTAAAGGTTGCAACTAATGATGCCCAATTTTCTTTCATACGACTTAATGTGTCACGTTTAGCCTCTTGTAAAATAGCAAATACTGCTTTTTGTCCAGTACGAGCAACGAGTTGACGAGTTGACGAAGCTACTTCTTTGTCTTCATATTCATAATTATCAGCTACTGGTTTGATTTCATTTAATACAATATCGTCTGTTTTTTCGGAATCCAACTTAACAGAATCAATTTTCTCAATGTTTTTTTGTGCTGGTCTATCATTGACTTTAAAGTTACTTTCTTGAGAATCATTTTTTTCTGCTTGTTTGATTTCTGGTATGATAATTTGCTTATCAGACAACATGCTCAACTTAACAGTTAACAATTCTAAATAGATATCACTTTGCATTGTCTGAAGCAATTGCTTTTGAATGTCATCTAACACAACCATCATTTCTTCCAAGATTGGCGTAGTCAGTTTCTGAGCGACATCTTGCAATTTTTTTAGTGGTGTAGTTGATTTAATCAACTCTGGTGCTACAGAAGATAACATAACATCTCGTAGCAATCCTAAAATATCAACTACAAATCGTTGCGCATCTTTTCCGTCTAACAAAATATCATGTAAAATGTTTAAAGCACTTGCCGTATCATTATCAGCGATTTTTTCTAGGTAATTAACCAGCTGTTCAGTAGTCGTTGAACCTGTGACTTGTATAGCATTCTCAACTGTTACTTTATCATTTCCAAAAGCGATCACTTGATCAAGAATAGATAAAGCATCACGCATGCCACCTTCTGCTACATTTGCAATAATACGTAAAGCATCACTATCAAATGTGATCTGCTGGTTTTTTAAAATAGCTTCTAATCTATTTTGTATAGTCTGCCCATTAATACGTTTAAATTCAAATCTTTGTGTGCGAGACAAAATTGTTACTGGAACTTTTTGTGGTTCAGTAGTGGCTAAAATAAATTTTACGTTTGTTGGAGGTTCTTCAAGTGTTTTCAATAGTGCATTGAACGCACTATTTGATAACATATGCACTTCATCAATAATATATACTTTGAATTTAGATTCAATGGGCGCATAGTCGACATTAGATAAAATATCACGTATGTCCTCAACACGACTATTAGAGGCCGCATCAAATTCAATAATATCAGGTATTTGAGAATCTTCTGTCGCTGGATCAATACCATTAATTTCACGAGCAAAAATTTTAGCGGCTGAAGTTTTCCCTGTCCCTCGCGGTCCTGAAAAGAGATAGGCATGCCCAGTTTGTTCTGTTTCAATAGCATTTTTCAAAGTTTGGGTGATGACTTCTTGACCAACCATATCATCAAAGGTTTTCGGTCTGTACACACGATATAGTGCTTGATATGCCAAAGTTATCGCCTCCCAATAGAAAATAGTTCACAATAAGTTCAGTATTTTTAACTGAACTTACAAAAAAAGACCGCTAAGCGGCCAAATATGTACACAAGCACAACACCGAACAACCTTAGGGCTGCTACATTCCTGTCCTGACCCGGTTCGAGAGCCGACATTTGCCTGCCTTATTATTATATCTAATTTTTATATTTTACGCAAATACTTCTGAAACTTTTTTGACCCATCTTGTGCGCCACTTGAAATAAGTTAAATAAGCTTTTGGGATTAGGTATTCGTTTACAGCAGCAAAATCATCAACTAGTGAAACAATCCAGCTTTCACGATATTTTGGTAGACCAATTGTTGCACCAAACATGTGCTTAACAATAATATCAGCTTCTTTATCACTAATGTGGGTGATCTTTTGTGCATTAGCTAATGCAATTCTAGGATGAACGTATGCATGAGATCCTTCACTAAATTTAGTAACGCGCCAATCATAATAAAACATATCATGAAGTAATCCGGCACGTGCTGTGGCTACTGAGTCCCCACCTACAAATTTAGCAATTTTATAAGATTGGTATGACACAGATATCGAGTGACGTAATCTATTTGAAAAGTGATGTTGTGTATACTGCTCTAATTGTTGCACTTCTTGATGTTGTAATAAATCGTTAACAATACTTAAATACTCTTGATCGTGTTGCCAAGCGTCGGGATTATACATGTATGTTTTAGCCTCTTTATTAATGCTTTACTACCATTATAATACGTTTATTCATTTTTAGCTAAATTTTTTTGTAAAGATTTATTTTCTCGGCGCTTTTTCCTAATATTGGCAAAAAAATTTTGTAATAAAACACGACTATCATCATGTCGTATTTGAGAATGAACTTCGACACGATGATTTAAACGGCTATCGTCCAGCAATCTATAAAGTGATTTTGCTGCACCCGCTTTAACATCATCTGCGGCATAGTAGACAATTGGGATACGAGAATTAATAATAGCTCCCGAACACATAATACATGGTTCTAAAGTAACAAACAAGGCGACATTTTCTAATCGCCAAGACCCAAGTAACTGGTTAGCTTTTTCAATAGCCACTAATTCTGCATGCGACGTTGCTAATTGTTCGGCTTCACGATGATTATGCGCACGAGCAATAATTTGATTTTCTTGGACAATAACAGCCCCTATAGGAACTTCGCCTTCTTCTCCTGCTTGTTTAGCCTCATTCAAAGCCTCTTGCATAAAATAATCAATTTGAGCATCACTAAATGTCGGTATTTGGTTCATAAACACTCTCCAATATGTAATAACCTTTATTTTTATGAATTACTTTTATATTACCAAAAACAGCATGCATATTTTTTTGTGCTGAAGGAGCGCCTTGCTTTTTTTGCAATACGGCAATTAATTTACCACCGGGAAGTAAGTAGTTTTTCGCTTGTTGAAGCATATCTGTTACAACATGTTTGCCTGCTCTAATCGGTGGATTGGTAAGAATTAACGCATATTTATCAGTAATATTTTCATAAATATCAGATTTAAAAATATGGGTCAACTGTTCAACATGATTTTGTACTGCATTAATTTTAGCTAATTCTAACGCTCGTTCATTGACATCAACCATATCAACTGATCGTTGAAATGCTTTGGCAATTGCTATTCCAACAGGCCCATATCCAGAACCTAAATCTAAGATTTTGCCATCAATGATAGTTGTTTTTGATAAAGCATCGAGCATTGTTCTAGTTCCAAAATCAACAGTTGATTTTGAAAAAACACCACTATCTGTTTTAAAGTGTAACACTTGATTCAAAAGTTCAAAATCAAAATTTTGATATCGATGTTCTGAATTAGGATTGGCAGTAAAATACATTTCTCCAGAGGTCTTCTGTTCTTTAGAGTTCATTACTTGATATCTCCTTAGCTTATGTACAAAAAAAGAAGTACCGGAGTACCTCTTTTAATATGACAACTAATGCTTAAAAATTACAATAGCTATTAAGCATTACTCGAAATTATTAGAACTCAGATTACTTCAAAGTAACTGAAGCACCAGTTTCTTCCAAGGCTGCCTTCAAGTCGTTAGCAGCTGCTTCGTCAAGACCTTCCTTAACGATTGAAGGTGCGTTGTCAACTAAGTCCTTAGCTTCCTTCAAACCAAGACCTGTTGCTTCACGAACTGCCTTGATAACCTTAACCTTAGCAGTACCTGCTGAAGTCAATTCTACATCGAAGTCTGTCTTTGCTGCGGCTGCGCCGTCAGCTGCACCAGCTGCTGCTACAGGAGCTGCTGCTGAAACGTTAAATTCTTCTTCGATTGCTGAAACTAAGTCAGCCAAATCCAAGATTGTTGCATCTTTCAATGATGCGATAATCGCGTCTTTATCAAAAGCCATGATTAAATCCTCCAAATTTTTTATGTGTGTTTATAAAATAGTTTAATACTTGAAACCAAACTGATTATTCAGCAGAAGTCGCTTCTTCAACGTTAGTTGCAGCGGCTTCGCCACCTTCTTCTTCCAACTTTTCTTGCAATGCCTTAACAACATATGCAAATGAACGGATTGGGAATTGGAATTCTGCCAATAATTGGCCAAACAAACCTTCGCGTGATGGCAAAGATGCATACTTGTTAATATCATCAAGGTTAGCAATGTTACCATCAACAACGCCACCTTTAATTTCCAAGTGTTCATTTTCATCAGCAAACTTCTTCAAAATACGTGAAGGGGCAATTGCATCTTCACTTGAGAAAGCAACTGCTGATGGACCAGCAAAGATATCCTGCAATTCAGCATATCCTGCTTTTTCAGCTGCACGAGTCAAAATCTTGTTCTTAATTACTTCAAGAACAACACCTTCTTGACGCAATTGATGACGTAATTCAGTTGATTGAGCAACTGTTAAACCACGCGCATCAACAACAACTGATGATGCTGAGTTTTTAAATTGTTCAGCAATTTCTTCAACTTTTTGCGCCTTAATTGCAATAGCTTTTTCACTCATAGTGTTTTCTCCTTCCTTAAATTTTTCTTTTGCAAAAGAAATCCCGTGCGCAAAAGACACACGGGAAAAGTATTTAAACTTCCTCGGCAGGATATTAAGGTAAAATACCACCTGAGTCTTAGGCAAAATGATTTAATTTACTTAAACAGTATAACAGCTTAAGTCATTAACGTCAATTAATTTTTAATTATAGCGATGTTACATCTAATGAAACTGATGGACCAAATGTTGAAGAAATTGATACGTGTTGTACATAAGTTCCTTTAACAGCTGCAGGGCGTGCCTTCAAAACTGTTCCAGCAATTGTCTTAATGTTTTCAGCTAGTTTAGCATCTTCGAAAGATACACGTCCCACTGGTACAGCAACGTTACCATCACGATCAGTACGGTATGTCACTTGTCCACCTTTAGCGTCTGAAACAGCCTTAGTTACGTCCATAGTAACTGTTCCAGTCTTAGGGTTTGGCATCATACCTTTAGGTCCCAAGATACGTGCAACACGTCCAACTTGTGCCATCATATCAGGTGTGGCAATGGCTGTATCAAAGTCCATCCATCCACCTTGAATTTGGGCAACTAAGTCAGCTGCACCAACAACATCAGCACCAGCAGCTTCGGCTTCCTTAGCCTTATCACCTTGTGCAAATACGATAACTTTCTTGTCTTTACCAGTACCGTTTGGCAACACAACAGCTCCACGTAATTGTTGATCTGCTTGACGTGTGTCAACGTTTAACTTGAAAGCAATTTCAATTGATGAATCAAAATTAGCGTAATCAATTTCTTTAACTAGTGCAACAGCATCATTTAAACTGTAGTTCTTTTCAGCGTCTACTTTTTCAAATGCTGCAACATACTTCTTACCATGTTTTTGAGTCATTATTCTGCGTCCTCCTTGATTGCTGTTCCTTCAACAGTCAAGTCAACACCATCAACAGTAACACCCATTGAACGTGCTGTACCTTCGATCATACGCATAGCTGCTGTAATATCGTTAGCATTCAAGTCTGCCATCTTGTTTTCAGCAATTGCACGAATTTGATCCAAAGTGACGTTTCCAACCTTCTTAGTGTTAGGTTCACCTGAACCCTTACCAACGATCTTACGTAATTGGTCAGCAGCAGGTGGTGTCTTTGTAACAAATTCAAATGAACGATCATCAAAGACAGAAATTTCAACTGGAATAATTGAACCTGCTTGATCTGCTGTACGCGCGTTAAATTCCTTTGTAAATTGCGCGATGTTAATACCTGCTTGACCCAAAGCCGGACCAACTGGTGGAGCTGGTGTTGCTTTAGCAGCAGCGATTTGTAGTTTAACTACTGTTGTAACTTTTTTAGCCACGATTTTTTCCTCCTCGTGTTGTGGTAGACGCAGCTTTAGTGCTGCTCCCACGCATGTCTATGACATACCATTCAATTATACACACAAAAATCTATTTATTCAATAGTTTTTTTATGCTTCATCTAGAACTGTGTCAATATCAGCAAAGTCTAGCTCTGTCGGTGTTTCACGACCAAATACCTCAACTGTGGCTTCAAGTGTCTGTTTTTCAACGTCAACAGCCGTAACTGCGCCTTCCATACCTGAAAATGGCCCTGCTATTATTTTAACCATTTGCCCAACTTCAACATTTAGTTCAACGACTTCTCTGGTAACCATACCCATACGCTTCATCAATAAATCTACTTCTTCAGGAAGCAATGAGTTAGGCTTTGACCCAGCACCGTGAGACCCTAAGAAACCAGTGACGCCAGGTGTGTTACGCACAACATACCAAGCTTCATCAGTCATATTATAGTCATGAGGTGTTGCCATCTCAACTAAAACATATCCGGGAAAATCATTTTCCACAGAAGTTTTTGCTTCACCATCTTGAATGGTGGTAACTTCTTGTTCAGGCACTAAAATACGAAAGATTTGTTGACTCATACCCATTGTTTGAGTACGAGACTCCAAATTTGCTTTAACTTTATGTTCATAACCTGAATAAGTGTGAACCACGAACCATGATTTCTCAATGTCGTCATTAGTTACCTGTGTATTTTCTGAATCATTGTTATTAATTTCTGACATGTTATTGATGAAATTATCGAATTATAATTCGATAATATTCCTCCTTAATTTTTGAGATATAAAAAAGAACTCCTTACAGAAGTTCTTGTCGTTGGTTTAATT
The DNA here is from genome assembly GCF_019656075.1 of Leuconostoc palmae. Classification (GTDB taxonomy): domain Bacteria; phylum Bacillota; class Bacilli; order Lactobacillales; family Lactobacillaceae; genus Leuconostoc; species Leuconostoc palmae. Next base: position 191,819 of record NZ_BPKZ01000001.1, read on the forward strand.
ATACTATATTTCAGCTGATTGCGCTATTATTTCATAATTGTATTGAAGCCAGTTTGTAACAACCAATCAACACCACCGAGAAATACAGCAAAAACAATTGAAACTGTAATAACAGTTACTGTTTCTTTCGAGGCTTGTTCTAGTGACAACCAGGTCACATTTTTCATTTCTGCTGCAACGTTTTTAAAATATTTAAACATAAATTCAAACCTTTACTTTGTTTGTTGATGAGGTGTATGTTTCCCACAAAAAGAACAAAACTTTTTGACAGCTAAACGTTCTGTACGATCTTTAGATAATGTTACCGTATAATTGCGCGAACCACATTCTGTACACGCGAGTGAAACTTTTTGACTAGCCATAATTGTTCTCCATTTAATCCTTATAATAGAATAACACTTACGTTTTTAAAACTCAATGTTCAGCAACACCATTTAAAATCAGATCAACAAGCTGATACACATGCTCGTCTATACTTTGCCCCCCATTTAATGCATGAAAATTACCAAATAAAGGTGCCAAACTTGTAATATAAAAGGAGCTTGCTACTCTCGAATCGACATTCCCACGTAACACTAGTGAAGATTTTTCAAAAAAACTAGCAATAGGCATAATGTAATCATGTCCAAACACTTTGCCTAATTCCTGTTGATTCCTTAGTGACAAACTTTTAAAACTACTATGAATCAGTGTAAACACATCACTGGGATGACGATTCACAATCACTCTAGTTAATGCAACAAGTTGGTCAACAGGGCTTTTATAAGATTGATCCAATATAGACTGCATGTCACCAAACACTTGATGCCCAACTCTTTTTATGACCTCAACAAACAATTCTTCTTTATCACCAAAATAGTGATATAAAGCTGGTTGTGTCATATTTAGTAGTTTTGAAATTTCTCGCGTTGTGGTTTGATCATAACCATGAGATAAAAACTGTGTGGTCGCAGCTAAAATGATCCTTTCCTTTGTTGCTTCACTTGTCTTTGACTTCACTACCATTTTTAATATTGCATCCTTTGAGCACTCTAATTTAGTTACATTATAAAACAAATTTCCAAAACTTTTCAGAATTCGTTACTGTTCCAATGCTGATTTTAAATATTGACGTTGCTTCATACGATAGTAACTAACTAATACTATTGTTAATAGTACACACCATAAAATTAAAATTAAGAAATCTTGTTGCACATTATTGTCAAAAACTATTGCGCGAATAACATGTCCTAATACACTTAGTGGCAACATACCTTGCAAATAACTTAACCATTGATTTGACACTACAGAAATGTTAGCAAGTATAGCTTGTCCTATCATAAAAGAAACTGATAACCACCATCCAACTTGTCCTAGCCACTGTTTCAAATACCAAGTTAACGTGATTGAAGCCAAAGTGGCCAGTATTATAGCAATCGTCAATAAGAACACGTTATTTACTGTGACATGAAGCATTAGTGTTGTTGAAACTATCAACAAGCTAGCTAGCAAAGTAAAACTACCAATAACGCTAAAAGTTTGCCACCATTCTTTTAACGCTAAACCATCGAGCTTTGTAGTTGTAACTGGTAATAAAATTCCGACTAACACCGTAAATATAATGACACTCGACACAATTACCATAGGCAACAATATTTGTCCATCCTGTTTAATCGGTTTCAAATCTGTGATATCAAAGACCAACATTTGTGTCAGTGGTGAAGACTTCGTGTCAGAATCAGTATCGCCAAATAGTTCGTTTAACTTATCAGATAGTGCTGATTGCTGGCTTTTAATTTTCTTCACACTTGATTGAATTGCGCCATTATTGTCACTTAAGGCCTTTGTTTGATTTAAACTAGAAGCTATATTACTAATGCCATTCACAATATCACTTTGAAATGTGTAAGACAGATTGTTGATAGCTACTGCCATAGCTTGAATTTTCGTGGTGTCTCCTGCGTTAACTGCGTCATTTAGTTGTGCCGAGTAACTAGCTAACTTTGTCGCTGTGTCACTAGCAGTGTCACGTAAATCGCTAGCATTTTCCGCATCCAAACTGCTACCAACAGACTGTAAGCTACTTTGTAAATTATCTGTCTGCTCAGATAATTCTTGACTTTTTGCAGCTATATTTTTTAAAGTAGAACCATTATCTGTGCCTAAACTTAGCATACTACTTTCTCTAGTCAATGTTTGATTAAGCACACGTTGTAAATATTCTCCGGCAAATGCATTATTTCCCATTGCTAAAAATAACGGCAAACGAACCGTTTCTCCATGTTGCTGAAATTCAGCTAACTGTTGTGTTAAATTTTTGGGGATGATAACAGCTGCAGTAATATCACCTTGTAATACTGCTTTTTTTAAGTTTTTTTCAGTTGCATAACTCTTCACTTTAAAGTCATGATTTTCTTGAAAATCACGTTGCAACTTATTTCCAATACGTTGCTTCTTGCCTTGATAGTCAGCACCTTGATCTAAATTAATCACACCAAGCGAAAAGTTTTTAGCTTGCTGGGTACGATGCCCGTTTGTGATTAAAACACCGATTACTAAAACAGCTGGGATCGCAACTGCCCATAACCATTTAATTAATTGATGCTTATTTTGTATTAAATTACGCCACGTTAACATAGAAAACCTCTTTTTTATACTATCTAATAGCATAACGATAATTCATTGAAAATTGTTAGATTTTATAAACTTTTAAAATATAGGTTACATCACCAAAATGAAAACATAAAAAAGCTACTAAAATTTAGTAGCTTTTTATGTTTTCATAACTTATGCATTAACTGTTTCTAGCAAACCATATTTACCATCTTGACGCTTATAAATAACAGAATCAGTGTTCGTGTCGGAATCCTTGAAAATAAAGAAATCATGACCTAACAAGTCCATCTGTAATGCCGCCTCTTCTGGAGACATTGGCTTTAAGTTAACTTGCTTCGTTCGTACAATCTGCAGTGCTACATCATCGTTTTCCTCATCAGGAATTTCATTTTGTGAATCAATACCTTTAAAACCAGTTTCTCGAGACTTACGGTTAATCTTAGTCTTATACTTACGGATTTGACGTTCTAATTTTTCAGAAACAGCATCAATCGCTGCATACATATCTTTATTTGTATCCTCAGCACGTAAAACAACGTAAGGCAAGACAATTGTAACTTCTGCTTTTCCTGAATTGTCGGACTTGTATGTGCGTAAATTGACATTAGCATTTGACTTTTCCTCGATGTAACGGTTCAATTTAGTCAGTCTCTTCTCGACATATTCACGAAGTGAATCAGTTACTGCGATATTTTCGCCACGTACATTATAATCTAACATAATAAATTCCTCCATTGAGTTACTACACTTATTATAGCATAAGTGTAAGCGTTTTCTGTAAAAAAATTCATTTTTTCATATTTAACGCGCTAATGAACAACTTTTCACATTTTTAGCGCCAGCTTGATATAATATATCAGCAGCATGATACAATGTCATGCCTGTTGTATAAACGTCATCAACTAAAGTAATGTCTTTCCCTATAACAGCAGTTTTGTTTTCAATCATGAAAAATTGTTCTCGGTTTAATCGATCATATCGGCTAAACTTTGATTGACGTTGTTTACTACTCTTAATGGTAACTAATAAATCAGTTAACCTAACATTCTCAAATAACCCTATTGTTTGATTAAATCCTCTAGTCATTAGTGTATGGTAGCTCACTGGAATCGGTACCACCATATCAGTGTCACGACTTTTAACTAGGTCTTTTAACTTCCGATTAAACACATGCCGTATTGCATATTCGCCATAAAATTTGTAACGTTGCATAAATAATTTCATAGCATCATTATACTGGTAGAGTGCACGATGTTGAAGTAACCGTTTGCCATCTATTTGCCAGCGAACACAATCAGTACATAATTGATTATTTCCTTGATGTCGTCCACAACCTTTACAACTTGTAAATATTGCGGCAAACTGATTATTGCAATCATCACATATTGGTCGTTCTAGTACTTTTTTTAAACCAAGTACCTGTAATAAAGTATCTGATTCATATTTTTTTGTCTGACATAGTAAACAAATCATAATTGATTCTTTAACATTCTCCCCTTTTTATTCATAGATTTTATTTGGCGTTGTGCAGCGAGAATTTTAAAATTAATATGTTGTACATAAGCTTGAACTAACCCTGTTGGCCGCTCTTTACTTCGGCCAACTCTACCAGCAATTTGAACTAATGCATTTTCAGTAAATGTATCCTCTTCAGCACCAAATATAATGACATCAATTCCTGGAAAAGTGACACCTCTCTCTAAAATAGTTGTTGTTACTAAATATTGAATGTTTTCTTGACGCATACTTTCTACTTTTTCTTGCCTTAAATCATCTGATGCCGACACAAAGTCACCTTTCATTTCTGGAATATGCGATTTAATAACTTTGCATAATGTTTTAGTATCAGCAACTTTTGGGACAAAAATCAAAAAACGTTGCTGATTTTTATAAAATGTCTGTAACTGTTTTAAACATTTAGTTGGTAATTTTTTACGCCAATCATTAATCGTTTTTGTTACAATTTCCGGTAAGAGATTCTGATGAAACCTTAAAGGTAAGTAAGAAGTTGCTATAAGCCCTGCGTTACTTTTTTTTCGCAATTTTTTTGTAGGTGTTGCCGTTAAATAAATAAGTGTACTCAATTGTTTTCTGGCTTTCTCTACACCATATTCGAGCATCTGATTACCTGCATATGGAAAGCTATCAACTTCATCAATAATCATTAAATCAAATGCTGCTCTGAAATTAAGCATTTGATGCGTTGTTGCTAAAACTAGTGGGGTATATTGATACGCTTCGTTTTGATCACCGTATAGTACTGCTAAATCGGTGTTCATAAACGCCTCCTGAATTCTAGGAGCTAATTCGACGATAACATCCACTCTTGGTGATACGATGGCAACTCGCTTGGATTGTTTAAGCGCCATATAAATTAAAGGAAACATCATCTCTGTTTTGCCAGCACCAGTAACTGCCCACACAAGATGTTCCCCGTTTTTGGAAAACGTTTTTAATAATGCATTACTTACTCGGTTTTGTTGTTTAGTTAATTGGCCTTTCCATGTGAGTTCCACTTGATTGCTAAAATGATTTGGTTCTGGTAAAGATAACATGACATCTAAGGAGCTAACACGTCCTAAAATAAAACATGCTTTACAATAAAACTGTTGATTAGGTAAAATATAATGATTTATTTGACCACAGCGCTGACAAACATCATTAATAAAGCATGGCCTAATTTTAAGGCCAGCTGTAATAGCATCAATCTTAGGTACTACAATTTGCCGTCCATAATATCTATCCATAATGTATAATACGTTACATGAATAAATACATCACAATTGCACCACTAACTTATCGTTGGGAAGAAACTATCAAAAAATCGCGTTTCATCTTAAATATCTCTCGCATTGAATCAGAAAGTGATGCACATAATTTTATCAATCAAATTACTAAGCAACATCACAAGGCCAACCACAATGTTTTCGCTTATGTTTTAGGAGAAAAAAGTGAAATTCAGCGCTATTCCGATAACGGTGAACCAAGTGGGACAGCCGGTGTCCCTATGTTAGAAGTTATTCAGAAAAATGAACTACGCAATGTTGTAGCTGTAATAACGCGTTATTTTGGCGGTATTAAATTAGGTGCTGGTGGTTTGATTCGTGCCTATGCTAGTACCACAGCAAAAGGCATTGAACAAGCAGGGCTAGTCAATCGGTTACTGCAACAAAAAATTACTATTACGATTGACTATAAGTATGCTGACTCATTGATTTATTGGTTAACTGTCAATAAATATACACTATCAGAAATCAGTTATGATACTGCAGTCCATATCATTGTTCCTATTGAGAAGGACAAAGTGACTGACGTGCGTGCAACATTGACTGACCGATTTTCAAACCAACTTACTTTTATTATTGGTGATGAAACATTTTTTGAAATTCCACTAAAATAAGCTATAATATAATAGTTATGATTCGCTAGTGTAATGGATCGCACGCAAGATTCCGGTTCTTGAAATCCGGGTTCGACTCCCGGGTGAATCATAAAAAAGTAGTAAGACTAATAGTCTTACTACTTTTTTATTTTTATATTAAGATATATCTTCTGTATCAACTGTCATAGATGCAGGTTCAGGTGAAATAACCTCATGACCAGTATGTGAAGTAATTTGTTCAAACAAAAATCCTTCACGCAAACCACTTTGAGAAAAAATAACTTGACGACTCTCAGTGTACAATAATAACTCAATTAAAGGTAATAAACCACCTATAATGATGTCTCCACGTTCTTTGGCTAACCCTGGTACTTTCTTTCGTTGATCAAGATTTTTAGACAAGATATCTTGAAAAATTGATGATATATCATCAATTTTTAAATGATAGCCATGAATTGGCATATCTTGGACTTTTTCTTGTTTACGACTAATCTTAGCTAAGGTACGATTACTACCCCCTAGTGCAACAATAGGTAAGTTAATAGCTTCTCGAAGCCAAGCAATATCTCCAAATAACTGTCGCATCCCCATAATAGCCTTGAATAACGAACGCGCAGTTATTAGATCAGGTTCTAAATATCGCTCTGTAATATTGACAGCACCCACAGGTAAACTGACAGCATGGATTGGTTTTTTATTACGAACCAATATGATCTCTGAAGAGGCACCACCTGTGTCTAATATAAGTGCATCACGAATAGGAAATGTATTGATTACACCGACATAGTCAAAGTACGCCTCTTCTTCACCTGACAAAATTCGCAATTCAAAACCCATTGTTTTTTTAAAATCTAACAAAAAAGCCTTCTGATTACTGGCCTGTCGTACTGCAGCTGTTGCAACTGCATGAACATGTAGCTTCTTTTGATCGTATGCTTTTAATGCTTCTTTAAATTTTTCTAGTGCCGACAATGTACGTTTAATTGATTCAGGTTGAAGAACTTTATCTTTTCCCATACCAGCAGACAATCTAACCATTTCCTGAAAACGTGCTAACACATCGTAAGAACCATCAGAATGATATCGACTAACTGTCATGCGCACAGAGTTAGAGCCTAAATCAATTACTGAAATTATTGTCATATTTATGCCTCATTTTCATCATTAATAAATGGATTATTTAGTGGTTCAAATCGCTGAGTCATTTCCATCATTCTAGTTTGACTTTTTACTTGATTTTGTCTCATAATTGCATCTGCTATAAATAATTCTTGTGAATTCACGGCAAGAATACCACGACGATCTTTTTTAATGAACTCACCATTTGGTTGTAGTACACGTGTTTTAACGTTATCTTCCCACATTGTATTGAATATTTCTAATACTTTATCACGTAATAAATCAGATTTCAATGGAAATAGTAATTCTACCCGGCGATCTAAATTCCGAGTCATTAGATCTGCAGATGATAAATAAACTTTAGGATTCCCGTCATTTTCAAAACTATAAACACGACTGTGTTCTAAAAATCGTCCTACTATAGAGTGCACCTCAATACTATCACTTACTTCAGGAATCCCTACTTTTAAAATAGTGATGCCTCTTATAATCAGTGAAACTGGTACGCCAGCATGACTAGCTTCATATAAATGCTTAACCATCCGCTCGTCAGAAAGAGAATTAAACTTCATTTTTATACCAGATGGTTTCCCAGCCTTGGCATTGTTAATTTCTTGATCAATTTGATCATAAATAAACTCACGAATACCGTCAGGCGACATATGTAGTTGGTGAAAGTAACCCGGATCAGAATAACCTGTCAAAATATTAAAAATAGAAGCAACATCTGCACCCAGTTCAGGATCACTCGTCAACAATCCTAAGTCAGTATAGAAGTTAGCTGTCACATCATTATAATTACCTGTCCCTAAATGTACGTAACGGCGTATAGCATCATCTTCACGTCTAACTACTAGGGTCACTTTAGCGTGGGTCTTTAAACCTCGAAGACCGTATACAACATGCACCCCTTGTCTTTCTAATTCTCGCGCCCAGTGTACATTATTTTCTTCATCAAATCTTGCTTTGATCTCAACTAAAACCGTTACCTGTTTACCTAGTTGTGCAGCATCTCCTAGAGCTTTTATTATCGGAGACTTGCCAGAAACACGATACAGCGTCATTTTAATCGCCAAAACTTGATCATCTTTTGCAGCGGTCTGAATAAACTGTAACACTGATTGAAATGAATCGTATGGATGATGTAATAAGTAGTCGTTAGTTCTTATACTATTGAAAATGTTTTCAGGAAACAAATCAGGATTATTATAGCCTTTAAAGTCTGGAAATTTTAACGTATCATTTTTTATGAATTTTAACCAAGAATTTAAAAATGTTAAATCTATTGGTCCGTTAACAAGATATGTCCGTTTCTCGTCAACATGCAATAATTTAATTAATTTAATCATCAAAGCTTTACTAGTTGACCCAGATAAAATTAATCGAATAATTCTACCACGTTCACGTTCTTGCAATTTAGATTGTACTTCTTGCAAGATATTAGGTGTATCTTCATCATCAGCAACATCTAATTCCATATCACGAAGTACGTGAAATACAGTAGATTCTTTAATCGTATAGGCTGGAAAAAGAGAATCCAAAAACATTTGAACAACATCTTCTACTAAGATATATTGACCTGTTTCTGGTAATGGAATGACACGACCCGATGTTTCTGGTACTTGCAAAACCGCTAAATATTTTTCTGTTTTTTCACCTGATTTTTTCAAACGCACACCAATATTAAGTGTATCATTACTCAAGAAAGGGAATGGTCGTGTTGAATCAACTGCCATAGGTGTCAGTACGGGCAATAATTCTTGTTCAAAGAATTGTTTTAAAAATTCAAACTGTCCATTTGATAATTCCTCTGCTTTAAGTAATTCATATCCCTCACGCTTTAATGCTGGTAGCAAACTACGTGTCCATACTTGATACTGATCTTTAATTTGTTTTCCTGAGATTTTTGAAACTTCACTTAGTTGCTTTTCTGGTGTTAAACCTGCCGCATCAATCTTGTCATGCCCTAACATGACTTGTTGTTGTAAACTCGCAACTCTTACCATGAACCATTCATCCATGTTTTTTTGTGTAATGGATAAAAAGTTTGCTCGTTCTAACAAAGGATTATGAGTATCACGAGCCTCTTCCAGTACACGATCATTAAATGCTAACCAACTCACTTCTCTATTAACATAGTACTTCGGTAACTTGAAATCCACCATCAGATCCTCTTTCCCTTTCTCTTTAATATAATTGGTAAACCAAACACGTTTTCAAAAAAGTTTGCTTTTTTGGCAAATACAAACATTTCTAATTGTAGATTAGCCGCTGTTTGAGCTGTAACTACAATTTCTTTTTGTCCAATAGATACTGACAACTTTTCAATTTTCTGTAGACGACTATCATCTAAAGCATCTGCTAGACGTAAAATAGACACTAACTTAGCTATACGTATGCGTTGTTTAGGTGAGAAATCTTGTGTTGATCGTAAGTCGCTATCTGGAGTTTCAGCACTATGATACCTTGCAATCATGGCAATCATATGTTGTTCACTTGTAGATAAACCGTGTAAATCTATTCCAGAGATGACTTCCTCAGAATATTGGTAATGTCGTTGAGAATTAATAAAACTACCGACATCATGTATTAACGCAGCCACGCCTAATAATAATCTATCTCTTTTGGTAAGATTATGGATACGCTTTAATCGATCAAACAACTGATTGGCATAAAGCAATACAATTTCGCAATGATTTTCTTCAACCATGTATCGCTCAGCTATTCCCCTAGCAGCTGTAATAATATCGTTTTCATCTCGGTTTCCTTGAACAATTAAGCCATCCAGTACTGTTAAATCGCCAATTTGAACATTGTTTACTCCAACGGCTGTCATAACATTCATAAGCAATAGCATTTCAGTTAAAGCAAAAGGAACGTCATTAAGATGTACATCATATTTTTCAATAACGGCTTGATCATTTAAAAATGATAGATTATCGATAACAGTTTGAACTTCTTGTTTTTCAACGTTTACCCAATGTTTGCTATCCTGTAAAAAAACATTTTGTGCTGTTTCAGCACCAAGTAAGACTAATTTATCGATTCGATTAAACGGTGGTAGCATGTGCCAAAAGTCTGCTAGTTTACTATTAATAAATTCACTTGCTAAAGCTGTTTCTTCGGTTACTTCAAGTGACATCTCATGTATAGTTTTTGCTAAACGTACTGGTCCAACAGAAGAATGTTGAGAAAATTTAAAATAACCATGTTCAAAATATCCTAAATCAATTCTAGTAGAACTCATCCCTAAAACAAGCACATTTTCATCTGCCATGCACGATTCATTGCCACTTTGCGATTGCCTAAAAGCTAATTGACGAAAATAACTCTCCTGATTGCCGTTAAGCCAGTTTATCTGTAATCCTGTTACACTTTCTAACTGATCTGCAAAATAAACCGCATTATTCATTTCAGACAATGTTTCACTACCAAATAATTTCACTTCCGTTACACCATAGTCACGAATCAGTTGCTGAAAACGTTGAATTTGTTCTAATGCACGATTCATAATATCGCTAGAAAATACCGGTGCATTAATATCACTTTCAGTAAACTCTTTACTAACATTCTCAATCGGTTTACCCGATGTCAAATTGACGATTTGCAATGATGCAGTATTTGAATTTAATAAAATAACACCCTCGAATTTTGCCATGTTCACCCTCTAAATTTTATATATTTAGTTTATCACATGCACTTTTCATTTTGTAAAGAAATCGCTATCAGATAATGTTCTTAAAACTACATGTCATTTCATGATCATTAATTACACCAATGGCTTGTAAATAAGAATATATAATAACTGGTCCAACAAACTGAAAGCCCAATGCTTTCATTTGTTTTGAAATTTCCTGTGACAATCGTGTCTGAGTTGGCACATCAGAAGGTGAATTTATTGTATGGTTAATAATTTCATATTTTGTGAATTTCCACATATAATCGGCCTTCCCCACTCGCAATCATGATAATTTTTCATTAATTGTGAGGCTTTCCCTTCAGCCCATAAGCATCTTTTTAATTGTTTTTCAACCATTTGAATAACCTTCTTAAAGGATCTTTAACTCTAGTTTTATCATCACGCGTCTCCCAATAAATAACATGCGCTAAACTGAACAGTAATAATATACTAATTAGTCGTTTATAAATCATATTCGTAATTATCCAATCCAACTGATTTGTGTTTTATTTTACCACTGACGTGTAATTTTCAGCACAAAAAAACACACGCTAGTGTGCTTTTTAAAAATATCAATTATTTGGCTTGGACAGCTTCGCGAGCAGCAGCTGACAAGTTGTAGAATGAGTGGATTCCCTTGTATTGTGCTGTTGTGTCCAACAATTCTTCGATACGGATCAATTGGTTGTACTTAGCGATACGATCAGTACGTGACAATGAACCTGTCTTGATTTGGCCAGCGTTTGTCGCAACAACCAAGTCAGAGATTGTCGTGTCTTCTGTTTCACCTGAACGGTGTGACACAATCGCTGTGTAACCAGCTTCCTTAGCCATTTCAATAGCTTCGAAAGTTTCTGTCAAAGTACCAATTTGGTTAACCTTGATCAAGATTGAGTTTGCGGCACCCATGTTGATACCCTTTTGTAGGTATTGTGTGTTAGTAACGAAGAAGTCATCACCAACCAATTGGACCTTCTTACCCAATTCAGCAGTGATTGTTGCCCAATCTTCCCATTCGTTTTCATCGATAGGATCTTCAATTGAGATAATTGGGTAACGGTCTGCCAAGTCTTCAAGGTACTTGATAAATTCAGGTGTCGTGAATTCTTCACCTGTTGACCAACGCAACTTGTAAGTCTTTGTTGCAGCGTCATACAATTCTGAAGAAGCAACATCGACAGCGATTGCGATGTCCTTACCAGGCTTGTAACCAGCAGCTTCGATCGCACGGATCAAGTACTTCAATGGTTCTTCGTTGTCAGCAAAATCAGGGGCGAAGCCACCTTCATCACCAACTGAAGTGGCCTTACCGTCAGCTTCCAACAACTTCTTCAAAGCATGGAAAGTTTCGGCACCGTAACGAATAGCTTCCTTAACTGTTGGTGCACCAACAGGCATAATCATGAATTCTTGGAAGTCAACCTTGTTGGCTGAGTGTGCACCACCGTTGATAACATTCATCATTGGTGTTGGCAAAACATATGAGTTTGCCCCACCCAAGTATGAGAACAAAGGCACACCTAATTCGTCAGCGGCAGCACGGGCAGCAGCGATTGACACAGCCAAGATGGCGTTTGCACCCAACTTACCCTTGTTTTCTGTACCGTCGAGTTCGATCATTGCTTGATCGATTGCACGTTGGTCAGTGACATCAAACTTACCAACCAAAGCCTTAGCGATAGCATCGTTAACATTGGCAACGGCCTTTGTTGTTCCCTTGCCACCGAAGCGTGACTTGTCGCCATCACGCAATTCAACGGCTTCGTGTTCACCAGTTGAGGCACCTGAAGGTACCATACCGCGACCGAAACCACCTAATTCTGTGATAACTTCCGCTTCAAGTGTAGGGTTTCCACGTGAGTCAAGGACTTCACGTGCGATAATATCTGTGATTAAAGACATTTGTCTATTTCTCCTTTGGTTTTTGGTTCTATAACATGTATATTATATCACAGACTGAGAACTTATATATACATAGAACCATAATTATTTCAGTATGTACTATTTATCGCTGATCGAATGGATTTTTTTAAACGATACTGCATTTGTTCCAAGCGACGGCTTGATTTGATATTTTTAATGTGTTCAACACCTAAAAAATGTCTTATTGCCTGACAAAATTCAGGAGTTCTTGCAACTTCTGTCTGCTGCAACAGTTCTCGTAAGATATACAATTCTTCAGGATTATAAGTATCAGTTCCTTGTTCAAAATGATAACCATAGTCTTCAGAATTATCTGACAGTAAATTTTTTTCAAAATCTGCTTTTGCTGTGTAATACGATCTTACTAAATCAGTAGCATGATTTGACAGTGCAGATATAAAGTACGTTGAAAACTTTGCCCTGGGATTGTCTGTATCAAATTTGTTAACACATTTGATAAGCACATTGAGTCCGTCTGAATACCACTCATCTGCAGTCATTCTACTACTAACTTTTCGTCGATGTATATCAAATACCGCTCCCTTTAAATGTTTAATTAAAACATCATATGCAACATCGTGTCCTTTTTGTGCTGCACGTACAACTGAAACTAATCTATCTTTTGCCAAATTAATATCCTCATTATACTAATCGGTAAAATCAATTACCTATTAATTATAATGGGTTGCGTGAATTATATCCTTGATAAATCAATAAACTTGCCGCCACACTAGCATTAAGACTTTGAACATGCCCGATCATTGGGATAGTTAACATGCTATCCACTTTCTTTTTGAGTAACGGTGATATTCCCTTACCCTCATTGCCAATAACTAATGCTGTAGCACCTTTAGCATCCCAATGCCGATAGTCCTCACCAGACATGTCAGTCCCAAATACCCATACTCCACGGTCTTTAAGTTCACCAACAAGATTAACTAAGTTAGTAACTCGGGCCACAGGAATATGCTCAATTGCACCAGTTGAAATTTTAGCAACAGTAGCTGTCAGCTGAACTGCCCTTCTTTTTGGAATGATAATGCCGTGAACACCAGCTGCATCAGCTGTTCTTAAAATGGATCCTAAATTATGTGGATCCTCGATACCATCTAAAATCAAAAAAAATGGTGCTTCATTATGTTTTTCAGCATTTTCGAACAACTCATCAATCGTCGCATAATTATAAGCTGCCACACTTAATACAACGCCTTGGTGATTACCACCGTCTGTTAATTCATCCAACTTTGATTTAGGTGCTTGTTGAATTACTAGACCACGTTTTTTTGCTAATTGCGTCACTTCATTTCTTATTTTATCTTGTAGTCCAGTCTGCAACCAAACCTTATTGATTTCTTGTGTGCCTTTAAGCGATTCGACACCGGCATAGTGTCCATATACAAATTCAGATTGATGCGTTTCTACTTGTTCACGTTTCATTATTGACCTGTTCTCCCGGTTTCTACCTGTTCAAAAATCCATAACATTAATTGATGAATACGATCATGTTGCTCCGATAAATATAAATAACCAAAAAGTGATTCTATACCTGTGGATATTCTATATGTGACAACATCTGTATTCTTTGCCTTGGTATGAGATTTAGCATTGCGACCTCTTTTAAAATAACTCAATTCTTGTTCTGTTAACAATTGTTCTTGTGTCATATTAGAAAAAAGTGCAGCATGTGCTTTAGCCGAAACATAGGCTTTACTCCGTTTTTGTAACATGTTTACTTTAGTTAACCCTAATGACAATAAGTGTTGACGAACTTCAAGTTCATATATTGCATCACCGATATAAGCCAACGATAACCCATTCATTTGTTCATATTCTAATTTATTCATAGTTCTATTATACGCAAGTTTATTAGTTCGCGTATTAGTTTATCAATGTTCTGCAGAACTTTTTTAGTTTATATGAATGAACATCATTACGCTATTAATTTGCCCTAATTGGTTTTTTATTTGTCTTAATTGGGAAAATAAAAAAAGCTATTTACTTACATCGTAAATAGCTTTTATATTATTCTTCAAATGTTCTGGCAACATCATCCAATTTTGGTATATCAGATGTTACATCATTTTCAGTATCAGGTTGTGCAATTACATCGCCAACCACTTTACTTTTAATCTTACGGTACTCAGCCATACCAGTACCAGCAGGAATAATCTTACCAATAATTACATTTTCCTTTAGTCCAACTAACGGATCATTCTTACCGCGTATCGCAGCATCTGTCAATACACGTGTTGTTTCTTGGAATGAAGCAGCAGACAAGAATGAATTAGTTTCCAAGGCAGCCTTAGTAATACCTAGCAAAACAGGTCGTGCTGTAGCAGGTACAAGTCCATCAAAGAGTGCTGGCTCATTTGCACGCTGGAAATCAGCAATATCCATAAGCATACCTGGTAAGAGCTTAGTTTCACCAGGATCCATAACACGTACTTTACGTAACATTTGACGAATCATAACTTCAATATGTTTATCAGACACTTCAATACCTTGCAAACGATAAACTTTTTGTATTTCTGTTAACATGTATGATTCTGTCGTTAATGTATCCGTAACAGCTAGCAATTCTTTAGGATCAATAGGTCCTTCATTAATTGCATCACCTCGTTTAATATCATCACCTTCAGCAAAACGCATACGTGCTGCTAATGGTAGAGTATAAGTACGTGTGTCAGTCTCACCTTCAATTGTCACAGCTTTTGTACGTTCAGCTGGATTTTCTTCAATAGAAACCACTGTTCCTGTGACTTCAGAAATTTCTGCACGTCCCTTAGGAATACGAGCTTCAACAATTTCTTGAACACGAGGCAAACCTTGCGTAATATCGTTTCCGCCGGCAACACCACCTGTGTGGAAGTTACGCATAGTCAATTGTGTACCAGGTTCACCAATTGATTGTGCAGCAACAGTTCCTACAGCTTCACCAACTTCAACTTCTTCTCCAGTCGCTAAGTTACGACCGTAATCAAGAACTGAAACACCATGCTCGGTTGTTGATGTAAATACCGAACGAATAGTTACTTCTTCAATACCAGCAGCAACAATTGCTTTAGCAACATCTTCATCAATCATTTCATTACGCGAAACTAACTTATCACCCGTTTCTGGATTAAAGACTGATTTCATTGCGTAACGACCCAAGATACGATCGTACAATGGTTCAACAACAGATGTACCATCCATGATTGCTTTAACAGCAACACCACGGTCTGAGTTATTGTTCCATTCGCGAACAATAACATCTTGCGCAACATCAACCAATCGACGTGTCAAATAACCTGAGTTGGCGGTCTTCAACGCTGTATCTGACATCCCCTTACGCGCTCCGTGAGTAGAAATAAACATTTCCATCACAGTTAAGCCTTCACGGAAGTTGGCAGTAACCGGCAATTCGATAATCTTACCACCAGGACCAGCCATCAAGCCACGCATACCAGCTAATTGAACGAAGTTCGAAATGTTACCACGCGCACCTGAATCTTGCATCATGAAGATTGGGTTTGTTGGTTCAAAAGATTCAATCAACTTGTCTTGGATCACATCCTTTGCCTTTGTCCAAATTTCTGTCACACGTTGATAACGTTCTTCGTCTGTAATCAACCCACGACGGAATTGTTTTGTAACAGTCGCAACTTGTTTGTGAGCATCCTCCAAGATGGCTGGCTTCTCTGTTAATTCAGTCACATCATTCATCGAAACTGTTAGTCCAGATTCTGTTGACTTAGCATAACCAAGATCCTTCATTCTGTCCAAAAGTAGAGATGTTTCAGTCACTTTATAACGCTTATAAACTTCTGCAATTATGTCTGATAAGAACCCTTTTTTGAATGAACCTACAACTGCTGTCTCAGCCAAATGTTCATTGATATTTTCTCCAAAATCAATGAAGAATTTATCATCAACACCTTTGAAGTTGTCTTCAGAAGGTTCATTAATATATGGAAAATCCGTAGGTAATATTTCGTTAAAAATTAACTTACCGACAGACGTAATCAAAATTTTTGATCTTTGTTTTTCAGTAAATGGTTTTTCTGATGGGAAAGATGATGTTTGAATACCAATACGTGTATGATAATGTACAACTTTGCTTGCAAAGGCAATTTGCGCTTCTTCTACTGAAGAGAAAATCATCCCTTCGCCCTCACGCTTTGCTTCTTCGGTTGTCAAATAATAGTTTCCAATCACCATATCCTGAGATGGTGCAACGATTGGCTTACCATCTTTCGGTGCCAAAATGTGCCCAGCGGCAAGCATCAACAAACGTGCTTCAGCTTGTGCTTCATCAGACAATGGCACGTGAATGGCCATCTGATCACCATCGAAATCGGCGTTATAGGCTTCAGTAACCAATGGGTGCAAACGCATGGCCTTCCCAGATACCAAAACAGGTTCAAAGGCTTGAATTCCTAAACGGTGCAACGTAGGAGCGCGGTTCAAAAGAACTGGATGTTCCTTGATTACATCTTCCAATACGTCCATCACATCTTCATCAGCCTTGTCAATTTTGCGCTTAGCAGACTTGACATTACCGGCCAACTTACGTGTTGTCAGTTCTTTCATGATGAATGGGCGGAACAATTCAATTGCCATTGGACGTGGCAAGCCCATTTGGTTCATCTTTAAGAATGGCCCAACATCGATAACAGAACGTCCTGAATAGTCGACACGCTTACCCAACAAGTTTTGACGGAATCGTCCTTGCTTACCCTTCAACATATGTGAAAGTGATTTCAATGGGCGATTTCCTGGTCCAGCCACTGGACGTCCACGACGACCATTATCAATCAATGCATCAACGGCTTCTTGTAACATACGTTTTTCATTTTGAACGATGATACCTGGTGCATTCAAATCTAACAAACGCTTCAAACGATTATTACGATTAATAACACGACGATACAAATCATTCAAATCAGAAGTAGCAAAACGGCCGCCTTCTAATTGAACCATGGGACGCAAGTCAGGTGGAATAATTGGAATAACATCCATAACCATCCATTCAGGCTTGTTAGCTGATTGCAAGAAAGCTTCAATAATGTCTAAACGGCGAACCGCCCTGACACGTTTTTGACCCGTTGCTTCCTGTAATTCACGTTTCAATTGATCTGCTTCATCAGCTAAATCAACACTTGCGAGCAAATCTTTAATTGCTTCAGCACCCATGCCAGCCTTAAAACTAGCACCATATTCACGTTTTAATTCTCGGTACTCACGCTCTGTTAACAACTGTTTTTTCTCAACTGGCGCATCACCAGGTTCAATAACAGTGTATGAAGCAAAATAAATAATTTCTTCCAATGACCGTGGTGACATGTCTAAGACAAGTCCCATACGAGAAGGAATACCCTTGAAGTACCAAATATGCGTTACAGGCGCAGCCAATTCGATGTGACCCATTCGTTCACGGCGAACTTTTGATGATGTTACTTCAACACCACAACGGTCACAAACAATTCCTTTATATCGGATTCGTTTGTATTTACCACAGGCACATTCATAATCCTTTGTAGGTCCGAAGATGCGTTCATCGAACAAACCGTCTTTTTCTGGCTTAAGTGTTCGATAATTAATCGTTTCAGGCTTCTTCACTTCACCATAAGACCACGAACGGATCTTATCAGGAGAAGCCAAACCGATTTGCATGCTTTCGAACTTATTAACATCGATTGCCATCTATTTGCTGTTACCTTTCGTTATTTATTAAATCCAACATGTTAACAATGTTGGCACGCTTGCTATAGGCTATTCTTACTTCCTCTGAGTGAAAAATTAAAAACACCCTATAACAAACGTGCTAGCTTTGCTACACGTTGTTTTGATTTGTGTTTAGTTACTTTGCTCTGGTGTTTCTCTAGATTCAACCTTAGAGAAAGCAGCCGCAACTTCATCGTCTTCTTTGTTTAATAGGTCTGGATTAGTACGAACTAACTTTTCTAATGCATCAACAGGCAAAATTGAATCGTCTTCATCCATTTGGCGCAATTCCACTTCGTCACCCGCATTATCCAAGACTTGCATATCTAAGCCAAGTGCTTGCAATTCTTTTACAAGCACACGGAATGACTCAGGTACACCTGGACGTGGAATTGGTTCACCCTTAATGATTGATTCATAAACCTTAACACGACCAGCAACATCATCTGACTTATAAGTCAAAATTTCTTGCAATGTGTACGCCGCACCATAAGCTTCAAGCGCCCAAACTTCCATTTCACCGAAACGCTGACCACCGAATTGGGCTTTACCACCCAAAGGCTGTTGTGTAACTAATGAGTAAGGACCGATTGAACGTGCATGAATTTTATCATCGACCATGTGTGCAAGTTTCATGTAATGCATCACACCAACACCGACACGCTTATCAAAAGCTTCACCTGTACGACCATCATAAACAACAGACTTACCATCTTTTGGCAAACCAGCTTCACGTAAAGCAGCCTCAATTTCGTCATCACTTGCACCGTCAAAGACTGGTGAAGCAACATGAATACCAAGCTCTTTAGCAGCTAATCCTAGATGTAATTCAAGAACCTGCCCAATGTTCATACGTGAAGGCACACCCATAGGTGACAACAAAATATCAATCGGTGTACCGTCTGGCATATATGGCATGTCTTCTTCTGGAACAACAACGGAAACTGTTCCCTTGTTACCGTGACGACCGGCCATCTTATCACCAACTTGAATCTTACGCTTTTGAGCGATGTACACACGAACCATCATGTTAACACCTGGCGCTAATTCATCCCCATTTTCAGGTGTATAAATACGGACATTTTGCACAACGCCGCCACCACCATGAGGTACACGTAGTGATGTGTCTCGTACTTCACGAGCTTTTTCACCAAAAATGGCATGTAATAAACGTTCTTCAGCTGAT
Source organism: Leuconostoc palmae (assembly GCF_019656075.1). Taxonomy (GTDB): domain Bacteria; phylum Bacillota; class Bacilli; order Lactobacillales; family Lactobacillaceae; genus Leuconostoc; species Leuconostoc palmae. Next base: position 211,409 of record NZ_BPKZ01000001.1, read on the forward strand.
AATTCTGTCACACCCTTAGGTGTTACTTTACCAACCAAAATATCGCCATCATGAACTTCTGCACCAACACGAATAATACCATCAGCATCCAAATCCTTTAACTGATCTTCACCAGTATTAGGGATTTCGCGAGTCATTTCTTCCGGTCCAAGTTTTGTATCACGAGCCTCAGAATCGTACTCCTCAATATGAATTGACGTATACACATCTTCACGAACCAAACGTTCATTCAAAACAATGGCATCTTCGAAGTTGTACCCTTGCCAAGTCATAAAGGCAATTAATGGATTTTGTCCCAGAGCTAGCTCACCATTTTCCATAGACGGACCATCCGCCAATACTGCATCAGCTTCAACATGTTCCCCTTCACTAACAATTGGTTTTTGGTTATAGTTTTTACCACCGTTAGAACGACGGAACTTCATAAGTTCATAAGTATCAAGTTGACCATCTTCACGACGCACACGAATTTGACGCCCATCAACATATTCAACAACACCAGCCGCACGAGAGATCATTGCAACACCAGAATCGTGAGCAGCCTTATATTCGATACCTGTACCAACAAGTGGTGCATGTGGGTCAAGCAAAGGTACAGCCTGACGTTGCATGTTGGCACCCATCAAGGCACGGTTAGAATCATCATTTTCTAAGAAAGGAATTGCTGCTGTACCAACAGAAACAACTTGCTTAGGCGAAACGTCCATGTAATCAATGCGATCTATTGGTGTTTCGATGTTTTCTTCACCAAAACGTGCCATAACTGTATTATGAACGAAACTACCATCATCATTTAATGGTGAGTTAGCTTGTGCGACAATATAGTTGTCTTCTTCATCAGCAGTTAAATAGTCGATTTTGTCAGTAACCATATGGGTTGTCCAATCAACACGACGATACGGTGTCTCAATGAAGCCATACTTGTTAATGCGACCATATGTAGCTAACGAGTTAATCAGACCAATGTTTGGACCTTCTGGCGTTTCGATTGGATCAATTCGACCATAGTGTGTATAGTGAACATCTCGCACTTCAACACCAGCACGATCACGTGTCAAACCACCAGGTCCAAGGGCTGAAAGACGACGCTTGTGGTTCATTTCACCCAATGGATTTGTTTGGTCCATGAACTGTGAAAGTTGTGATGAACCAAAGAATTCTTTAACAGCTGCCACAACAGGTCGAATGTTGATTAATTGTTGTGGTGTAACTGTATTGGCATCCTGAATTGACATGCGTTCACGAACAACACGCTCCATACGTGTTAAACCGATACGGAATTGGTTTTGTAGCAACTCACCAACAGAGCGAATACGACGATTACCAAGATGATCGATATCATCAACATTTCCGATGCCTTCTTGTAAGTTCAAGAAGTAGTTCATACCAGCTAAGATATCTGCTGGACGTACTGTACGATCGGTTTCATCAATATGTCCATTACCAATTAATAGTAATGTCTTTTCAGGATTTTCTGGTGATTCAATTTTAATCTTTTGAAGTGTTACAGGTTCTTCAAGAACAGCATCACCAGATGGTGTGTATGTCGTTGTCTTAAAGTCTTCACGATCAAGGAATGGACTTAACTTAGACATTACTGTTTTATCTACCAAAGTACCTTTTTCAGCAATAACTTCACCTGAATCAGGATCTGCTAATGTTTCAGCTAAAGTTTGGTTAAGTAAACGTGTCTTTAATGATAGCTTTTTATTAATCTTATAACGACCAACTGAAGCTAAATCATAACGCTTTGGATCAAAGAAGCGAGCAACCAACAATGCTCGAGATGAATCAGCTGTCTTAGGTTCCCCTGGACGCAATCGTTCGTAAACGTCTTTCAAAGCTTCTTCAACACGTGAATCAGACATGTCTTTATGAACATCTTTTTCCAAAGTCATGTTTAAAGCGTCATATTGGTCAGAGAAAATATCGAGAATGTCTGAATCAGATCCAAACCCAAGGGCACGAACCAATTCTGTCATCAATAACTTTCTCGTGCGATCGATACGAACGTTTGCAATTCCTTTAGCATCAGTTTCGTATTCTAACCAAGCACCACGATTAGGAATAACCGTTGTTCCATAGCGTGGGCGACCATTTTTATCATTTTCTTGGTTATAGTAAATACCAGGAGAACGTACTAATTGTGAAACAATAACACGTTCAGCACCATTAATGATAAATGTGCCTTGCTCGGTCATCAATGGAAAATCACCAAAAAATACATCTTGGGACTTGATTTCACCTGTTTCATGATTTGTTAATCGTAACGTCACATGCAATGGCGCTGAATAATTGGCATCGTGTTCACGGGCCTCATCAATATTATATTTTGGTTCCATCAATTGATAATCAACGTATTCCAAAGATAGTGTTCCTTGGAAATCATCGATTGGCATGATATCACCAAACATCTCTTTTATACCTTCATCTAAGAACCATTGATATGATGCCGTTTGAATTTCTATTAAGTTAGGCACATCAAGAACTTCTTTGATGCTAGCGTATGAACGACGGGTACGGTGCTTACCGTACTTAACTAAATGTCCTGCCACATTTATCACCTCGTTTGTTTTTTGCTGCGTTTTGTTGTTACAATTTGGTTACAAAAACAACTTTAATATCGTTTTCGTTGCCGCATAGGCACAAAAAAAGCAATCGCCGCTGTTTCCGCAGACAACGTTTGCTTCAATATAAAGGTATTGCGGACAATATTTCGCAAATTTCCGTATTTATTCACAGTACTACTATACACAATTATACGTTTTTTGTTGTTAATTTGCAAGTTAAAAACTCAAACATGATCAATGTCAAAGTTTGGCACTGACGGATCTTTGGCAATCTCGACCAATTGTAGAAACTTGTCAGGATCAAGCGCTGCTGTCCCAACTAGTACACCATCTATGTCTTCTTGAGACATAATTTCACGTGCATTATTGGGTGTTACAGAACCACCGTACAAAATACGTACTTGTTCTGCAATAACTGGCGAATACAACTTAGCTAATGTTTGACGAATTAAGTACGCTGCTTTTTGAGCTTGATCAGCACTTGCTGCCTCCCCAGAGCCAATTGCCCAAGTCGGTTCATAAGCAATAGTTACTTTTCGAATTTGATCAACCGATACGCCCGCCAGAGCTGCTGAAACTTGTGCTACAGAAGGTTGCGCATCCATAAACTGAGCATAAGTACTCATATCTTCGTCAACATCAATAATTGGTCGTAACCCATTTCTCAGTGCAGCAGTGACTTTTAAATTAACAGTTGAATCTGTTTCATTAAAAAACTTGCGACGTTCAAAATGCCCAATTAGCACATATTTAGCACCGACATCTTTTAACGCCTTTGGAGAAGTTTCACCTGTATACGCACCATTGTCTTCCCAATGAACATTCTCAGCAACAATATGAATCGGTGAATCCGCTGTTGCACGAACCATATCTGCTAAAAACAAATCTTGTGCTGCAATACCTGTTTCCACGACTTTTTCGCCAGGTACTTTCTCGTTAACTTTTTCAAGAAAGTCCATAACATCACTTTGTAACTTATTAATTTTCCAATTAGCAACAACAAATGGAATGCGTCGCTCTTTATGAATTTTTGACATGATTACTTATCATCTCCTTGTAACATCATGAACATGAAAGCAGCTTCTATTAACAGAAGTACCACCTTATATTGTGGGTCTTCATTAAGAAAATGCAAAAATAGATAACTAACAATCAAAACACTTAATCCAATAGCTGTTTTAGTTAATTTCTTTCGAAACCCACTTTGCAATAATTTAGTTTCTACACGTTCTTTTTCCACTTGCAATTCTGCTAAATCTAGTTTCAACGCTTCTACTTGATCCAATAGCTGGTCGTTTTCTTTTTGAATGTTGTCAAATTCAGCCTGTGATATCAATTGATCATTTTGTTTTTCACGTGATTTTCTTTTAAAAAATTGCATAATGTCTTATCTCCATAAACTCTATTTTACCATAAGAAAACTACGTAAAAACGTAAAATAAAAAGCATCACTTCAAAATCATTGAAGGATGCTTTTACCTAGTGCAGCCGGCGGGAGTCGAACCCGCACGCCCTAAACGGGCACAGGATCCTTAATCCTGCGCGTCTGCCAATTCCGCCACGGCTGCAATGTTGTTTGTATTGACAACCTTATTATTTTAACGTGAAAAATTTTATTTGTCAATTAGAAACCTTGACCAATAGATGCGTACTCTATCTTTTTTAATAACTACTAAAGCGATGCCAGATTACATTTTAAATTATACTTGCTTAATCTCATCAATATGTTACACTAGCCTTGTAATAAAAGTTATTGATTTTGATTTGTTTTTCTCGGAAGGCGCTCAAGTACCAATTATTTAAGTTACAAAATAAAAATCATTGGTGGAGCACACCAAAGGAGAAACATATCATGGAAAAAGGCACAGTAAAGTGGTTTAACGGCGAAAAGGGTTACGGTTTCGTAACTCGCGAAAACGGTGAAGATGTGTTCGCACACTTCTCAGCTATCCAAGGTGACGGCTTCAAGACTCTTGAAGAAGGTCAAGCTGTTGAATTCGAAGTTGAATCATCAGACCGCGGTTTGCAAGCTGCAAACATCGTAAAGTTGTAAGATTAAGTTCTACAATTTTTCAAAAACTCGCTTAGGCGAGTTTTTTTGTGTCGAAAATTCGTGGTATAATGATTTTGTTAGATTAAACACAAATTAAGGAGTTTAGCACACATGGCTAAGTTAGTATTAATCCGTCACGGTCAAAGTGAATGGAACGCATTGAACTTATTTAACGGTTGGATTGACACAAAGTTGTCAGACAAAGGCATTGCCCAAGCAAAAGAAGCTGGTGAATTATTAGCTGCCGAAGGCATCCAATTTGATCAGGCATACACATCTGTTTTGACACGTGCCATCACAACATTGCACTACGCATTGGAAGAAGCTGGACAACTATTTATTCCCGAAGCAAAATCATGGCGTTTGAACGAACGTCACTACGGCGCTTTGCAAGGCCAAAATAAAGCTGAAGCTGCAGAAAAATGGGGAGACGAGCAAGTGCATATTTGGCGTCGTTCATACGATGTGTTGCCACCATTGTTGGACGGTTACGATAAAGAAGTGACTGTTCAAGGTAAGACATACCCCGCCTTTGACCGTCGCTATGCAGATGTTCCTGAAGGTGAATTGCCATTAGGCGAAAACTTGAAGATTACTTTGGAACGCGTTTTGCCTTTCTGGGAATCAGATATTGCGCCACAATTGCAAGCTGGTAAGAATGTTGTTATTGCCGCCCATGGTAACTCATTGCGTGCTTTGGTTAAGCATCTAGAAGATATTTCTGATGATGACATTTTGAACGTTGAAATTGCCAACGGCCAACCATTGGTATATGACTTAGCTGATGATTTGTCTGTTATTTCTAAAAAAACATTAACTAAGTAAGTTAAAACCACCTCTGTCTGGTGGTTTTTTTGTATAAAAAAATAGTCCTTTACAGGACTATTTTTACTTATTTTGATTGCCCCTGCTGGATTCGAACCAGCGCATGGCGGTACCAAAAACCGCTGCCTTACCGCTTGGCGAAGGGGCAATAGTTAATTTATTTAGCCGTTAACTATTAGATCGGCTATGGGAGCGGTAGGATTCGAACCTACGAACCCGAAGGAACGGAGTTACAGTCCGTCGCGTTTAGCCAGACTTCGCTACACTCCCATATCTCAAACAACTATATTATCATAACAAAAATTATTACCCTTATCAACCTTTTTTACTAACTTATTTAAAATAGATTATTTTATATACAAAAAGATAGTCATTCATTCTCGAATAGCCTTGTTTATACCTAAACGTTTCATTATACTAGAGTAAGGTAAATTTATCACGTGGAGTAATTTAATGATTATATCAGTTACAAATAAACAACGACGATATGCTTTAATTAATCTAGTTATATTATTGTTGTTAACTATTCTAGTAAAACTAAATTTTATAATTCCAGTTGGCATTGATAATATATTCCACAACTTATTTAATAATTTACAAAGCGGATTCGGTGATATTGTCATGACCGTTGCTGCTTTTCTGGGCAATCCGATTGTAGATTTTATATATATTCTTGCTCTCACCGGTGTACTAATTATAGCAAAATTACGTATCCCTGCCATATGGGCAATCTTAACTATTCTATCAGGAAATATTGTTCTAAAGATTTTTCAAATCATAATCAATCGTCCAAGACCGATGGGACACCTACTTTCTGACAGTTCTGCTTCATTTCCCAGCTCATATATTTTTGGATTATTTGTGGTTATATTTATTATCAAAATCCTCGTGATTCCCAATGTTAATACGCTATTGACACAAATTGTTATGAATTGGGTTATCATATTAATAGGTTTAATGGCAATTATGAGTCGTATTTACTTCAATGCACATTTTGTTAGTGACACAGTTGCTTCAGTTATGTTTGCCTATTCATGGGTTATCTTCTCAGCAACATGTTACGGTAAATTAGCTCACTACTTAAAAAAACGGCTTGTTTTACTCGAAAATGATGAAATATAAAAAGCTAAGGAATAATTATTCCTTAGCTTTTTTGTTCGACCCGATTGTGTAGTCATCTTCTTCCATCGCTTCAACAGCACCTAGAAGATAGCCGTTACCCACTCCTGAAAAGAAGTCGTGGTTTGCTGTCGACGTCGAAATACCGTTCATAACAACAGGATTCACATCATCGGCACCATCAGGAAACATTGGTTCTTGTCCTAAGTTCATTAATGCCTTGTTAGCATTGTAACGCAAAAAAGTAAGCACTTGTTCTGTCCAGCCTAAATCATCATAGAGTTCATGTGTGTATTTGTCTTCGTTTTCGTATAATTCAAAGAGTAAATCATACATCCAACTTTGTAACGTGTCACGTTCTGATTCTGGCAATTGATTAAATCCAATTTGAAATTTATAGCCAATATAAGTGCCATGAACTGATTCATCGCGGATAATCAGTTTAATAATTTCAGCAACGTTCAACATCTTGTTGTGACCTAAAAAATATAACGGTGTGTAAAATCCAGAATAAAACAAGAATGTCTCTAAAAATACTGAAGCAATTTTCCGTTGTAATGGTGTTCCTGTCTGGTAAATATCATTGATACGATTTGCTTTATACTGCAAAAATTCGTTTGAGTCAGCCCAATTAAAAATTGACTCTATCTCTGCTTTTTCGTTTAGTGTTTCAAAAATTGAAGAATATGACTTAGCATGAACTGATTCCATAAATTGAATATTGTTCAACACTGCCTCTTCTTTTTGATTCACAACGTCTAACTTCAATGCTGCCATACCATCTTGAGACTGCAATGTATCTAATGTTGTTAACCCACCAAAAACAAGGTTCAATGTCTGCCGTTCCTTGTCTGACATATTTCCACGCCATGTTCTTAAATCATTTGAAATGGGGATACGTGTATCTAACCAAAATTGTTGTGTCAACTTTTCCCAAGTTGCTTTATCAAGTTCATCTTCAATATTATTCCAATTTATTGCAGTATATGAATTATTTTGTGTATGTTTCACGATTCTCCTCCAAATAACGGTTTCATCAAATTATAAACTTTTTCTGCATCAAAGATACTTCCACGCAGTTCAAACTCAAACAAAAGTGGCACATCAAATTTTTCAGCGTAACGTCTACCAGTTAAATCAAACTGAACATTAAAATTACGATTACCTCCACCAACAATTCCTTTTAAAAACTGTCGATTATTCTCGTATGCTATATAGTCACCAAGAGCATTAGTAAATATTTCCGTTACATCTGGACCTGTGCCAGTGCCGCCAGTTAAGTAAGTTGGCACAACTGCTATATACGGAGCCGTTTCAATTTCATATTCTGTCTCATCACCAATATTTTTCGTTAAAAGCACATTCCCGTTTGATTCCGCAACTGTTTTTAATTTTTCTACAAATGACTTAGTATTGCCTTCTGTGGAAGTGTATAAGACATTCATCGTCACCATGAAGTACCCCTCTCAATATTATGTACAAAAAACCATTAAGACTTGATAATGATTTTTTATATTTAAATTTTTAAATTGAACAACTTTCACACTCATTAACCCCTGATTCTTGATTATCATCAGTAAAGGTTCTGATATAGTACAGTGACTTAATACCTTTATTGAATGCATAGTGTCTTAGAATCGTTAAGTCACGTGTTGTCATCTTATTAGTCCGACCTTGTTTCCATTCATACAATTGTTCTGACAAGGTTGAACGCATAAATAATGTCAAAGACATCCCTTGATCCACATGCTCCTGAGCTGCCGCATAGACGTCAATTACTTTACGCATATCAGTGTCATACGCCGATACATAGTATGGCATAGTTTCATTGTTTAATCCAGGTGCCGGATAATAAACTTTACCAATCATCCCTTCTTGGCGTTCTTCAATTCTGTTAACTATTGGTAGCAGTGTTGCTGTTGTATCGTTGACATATGATATTGAGCCAGTCGGTGCAATAGCATGTCGATATGCATTATACATACCATATTGCGCAACTTCTGCTTTTAATTGTTCCCAATCATTTTTAGTTGGTATATGATGATCTTTAAACAATTGCGTCACTTTTTCAGTTCGAGGCGTCCAATCGTTTTCTAAGTACTTATCAAAATATGTTCCATCAGCATAAGCAGATTTTTCAAATTCAAAGAAACTTTCGTTACGTTCCTTTGCGATGTTCATTGATGCTTTAATCGAATAATAATTCAACGTCAAGAAAAAAGTTGAGGTGAAGTCGATTGATTCATCATCGCCATAGTACATTTTATTTTGTGCTAAATACGCAGCAAGACCCATCGCACCCAAACCAATCGCGTGTTTTTCAGTGTTACCCTTGGCTATAGATGGCACAACCGATAAATTAGACGTATCAGAAACAAAAGTAAGTGCTCTTACCATAGTATCAACGGAAGTACTGAAATCTGCAGTGTTCATCATGTTAACAATATTAATCGACCCTAAGTTACAACTCACATCTGAGCCTAGTTTCGTATATTCTTGTTCATCATTAATATTCGAAGAACTCTGTACTTGTAGAATTTCTGAACATAAGTTTGAAGAAATAATCTTACCATTAATTGGATTAGCTCGATTAGCTGTGTCAATGTTAATGATGTAAGGATATCCAGATTCTTGTTGAAGTTTGGAAATTTCTTCTTCTAACATACGAGCATCTACACGATATTTGGCAATTTTTTCATTTTCAACCATGTTATCGTATTCTGCTGTAATATCAACATAATTAAATGGTGTATCATATACTTTTTCTACGTCTGCAGGACTAAAAAGATACATTGGTTTATTTTGACGTACTAATTCATAAAATTTATCTGGAACTGTTAAGCCAAGAGATAGCGTTTTAACACGGACTTTTTCATCTGCATTTTCTTTTTTTGTAGACAAAAATGCCATAATGTCCGGATGGAAAATAGACAAGTAAACAACACCCGCGCCTTGTCGTGCCCCCACTTGTGAAGAAAAAGTAAATGAATCTTCCAATAATTTCATAATTGGCACAACACCACCAGCTGAGTTTGCAATACCCATAACTGGTGCTCCGGCTTCACGAACATTGGATAATGCAATGCCAACTCCCCCGCCCATCTTTGACAATTGCAACGCTGAATTAATTGTACGACCAATTGAATTCATGTCATCAGAAGTTTGAATAATGAAACAAGAAACCAACTCACCTCTACGAGCACGACCAGCATTTAAAAAGCTGGGAGTGGCCGGTTGATATCGTTGATGGATCATCTCATCTGCTAACCTTAACGCGAGTTCTTCGCGTCCATTTGCATAATACAACGCATTCATCGCAACTCGGTCCACATAGGTTTCTACATAATGTTGCCCATCGTTTGTTTTTAGGGCATATTGATTATAGAACTTAAAGGCAGCCATGAAAGACTTGAAATTAAAATGTTGAGCATCAAGAAAATCGTAAATTTTCTCTACAAAAGAAAAACGATATTGCTCAATAAATTGGCGTTCTAAAAAATTATTTTCAAAAAGCCAATCAAATCTTTCAGCAAGAGAATCAAATTTTAATACATTGGGCCACACATTTTCAGTCAAAAAGGCATCGAGAGCCTCTTGATCTTTCTCTAATTGAATTTGATTATTCTTTGGGATATTGACTTGATTATTTAAATCAAAATAAGTAACAGCATCAATATCAAGTTCTTTTAATGGCATATTGTTTAACCTCAAATTTTTTTATATTTTTGGAATAAAAAAACATCGTTCGTTTTCCTCTCGATGTTATCTAGTAAGATTAAGCTGAAATCTTTTTTAACACGTCTGGACGAAAGCCAGAAAACTTAGGCATACCTTCAACCGATATAACTGGTGTTTGACGGAATCCATCAGCCTTTAATTGATCAACATAGTCAACTTCTTCTTCGATATTAATTTCCTTAAAGGGAACCCCTTGTGCCTCTAAAAACTTTTTAGTCATTTTGCATTGTACACAATTGTATTTTGTATATACTGTTACTTTTTCCATAATCAGTTCCCTCTTCTCTTAAAATTTATATTAATAACTAAATAAACTGTTATATGTTAGTTTACCTTTTTTATTCAGATTAACAAGGACTATATAAGTCCTCACAAACAATTGTTCGAGATAATTCAATAACAACAAGAATCTAGCATACGAATTTTTTTAAAATTTCACAAACTATTCTAACGAACGTTAAAAACCTTGATAAATCAACCTTTTTAACGATTTTTAACAAATGAAATTTGTACCATAATTTTATAAAAGTTCTTCAAAAGCTTTAAAATCAACTTTTTTTCAAAGATCCCTTAATTAATTAATTTCAGTTAAACGAAAATATGTTCGCTTTTTATTCAACAGAACTAATATTATTTTTATAAAGTTCGTTATATATAATAAAAAAGTTAGGATTTCAATAATTATTTCATACAATGTACTATTAATGTGCTATTTTCTGGTATAATAGCCGATAGTTATAATTAAGAAAAGAGGTTTACGATTTTGGATTCTGGTCCGTCTATGTTCCTTAACTTTTTCATCATTGTTTTGGTTCTATTACTTGCTATTTTATTTACTTTGACAGAATATTCTTTGGTTAAAGTACGTTTGAGTGCACTTCGTGATTTGCAAGAAAAACGTGACAAACCTTCACGAAATATTGACAATGCCATCCATATGGTAACGCATTTAACTGAATATTTGTCCACAGCACAAGTAGGTATTACTTTGACGAGTCTTATCTTAGGTTGGATTGGTGAGGAAACAGTTGCCGAAATTATTTTAGGTACTGGTATGTTACCAGCAGAATATGCTCGCGTTGTGTCATCTGTTTCCGCCATGATTATATTTACAATTGTGCATGCCGTCTTTACTGATTTAGTACCTAAAAACATCGCAATTGAATCACCTGTTAAAGTTTTATTGTTCATTGTTCGTCCAGTTAGATTTTTCCATATCGCGCTTTTCCCAATGATATGGTCGTTAGATCATCTATCAAACTTTATTACTCATTTGTTGGGTTTCCGCACTGATGGTGAGGAAGATATTTATTCTCAAACAGAAATTTTATCTCTTTCAAAGAATGCCGCTGCTGCTGGTGAATTAGATGAAGAAGATCTGACTTTCATGCAGCGTGCTTTTGAAATGAATGATAAAGTCGCGGTAGATATCATGATTGATCGAACATCAATGACAGCAATTGATGTTAAAACAACAATTGCTGATGCGCTCAACTTATATTTGCAAGAACGCTACTCACGTTTCCCAGTAATCGCTGATAACGATAAAGATAAAGTTTTGGGATATGTGTTTAACTACGATTTGGTTCGCCAAGCCCGCATTAATGATACAGACTCTGTTTCAAAAATTATGCGTGACATTCCTGCGGTACCAGAAAACATGGATTTGCATGATGTGATGGACGAAATGATTATTAAACGTTCCCCTATTGCGATTGTTGTTGACGAATACGGTGGTACAAGTGGGCTTATTACCGATAAAGATATTTATGAAGAATTATTTGGTACTGTTAGAGATGAAATAGATGATGTCTCAGATGATTATATTAAAAAATTAGGGGATCACCGCTATAAAGTTTCTGGTAAAATGACGCTTTACGATTTCGAGCGATACTTTAATCAAAATATTAAAGAGCTGGAAGAAGATGATGCTGTTACACTAACTGGTTATGTCTTGAATCATGATCCCGAATTTAGAGCTGGTGATACCATGAAAGTAGCTAACTTTAGGTTTACCGCACTAGATTACGACAACGCTTATATTTCGGAATTTATTGTGCAAGCCTCTCCTACACCTCGTCAAGATCGTAATAATAATGGTATTTTTGACGAAGATGAAGTCGCACAAACAACAGAGGAAACAACTGAAAGTACTATCACAAACTAAGAAACCGTATATGCGGTTTTTTTTAGTATATTCATAAAATAAATGTTAAAATCGAGGTAATAATAAATAGGAGGTTTGTACGCATTAATTCAATAATACGTACAATTTATTTATGGCAATCAACTTATATATTGTTAGACATGGTGAGACTTACTTTAATTTTTTACATCGCTTTCAAGGATGGTCAGATGCACCACTAACACCTAAAGGTATCGAACATGGCAACCAAGCTGGTAAACGATTAGCCAATATTCATTTTGATGGTGCCTATTCTTCAGATTTAACACGTGCTATCCACACAGCCAAATACATTTTACAACAAAATAATGCTAATTCACCACTTGAACCAAAACAAGTATTTGATTTTAGAGAGCAATTTTTTGGATCATTTGAAGGTGTCAACGGTGAAACGGTTGCCACAACCTTACAAGCATATAAAGCAGAACAATTTAACGATTACACTGATTTAATAACACAATTTGGTATGGCAACTGCAATGAACACCATTGCTGAAGCTGATCCTTATCATTTCTCTGAAAATGATAGTAAATGGTGGCAACGTGTTTCGCAGGGAATAGAGTCAATTCGTAGCCAACATAAAGATGGTGATAATGTTTTAATTGTGTCGCATGGTACTACAATCAGAGGTATTGCTGAAAAATTAGGACGCCATGATTTGGCAAGTCAACCCGTTAAAAATGGTGGGTTAATGATTCTAGAATTATCACATGATAAAGACCAAATCACACTATTCAACGACGATCAAACTGTATTTTAGACAAGCATAATATTGGACATTACTACTATAACCTGTTAAAATTAACAAATTATAATGAAGGAAGTAAAGTGACTTGTCAAAAAAATTTTAAGATTTCACATACAAAAATAGTTATTTTTTTGTATGATTTCTTGAGATTGGTTTGACATTTTACTTTCGTTCAGTCAGTTAAAATGCCACCAGTCTCACTATGAAAAGACTAGAGGTATTTTTTTATGACCGAACAACGTATTATTAACGATAAAAAACGTAGTGTATTTTTAATTGGTTTAACTAATTCTAGAACAAACATTGATTACGAGTTAGAGGAACTTGCGAACTTAGCAAAAGCTAACAATTTAATACCACAAGAAATTTTTTCTCAAAAATTAGAAAGACCAAATCCTGCAACTTATTTTGGTAAAGGAAAAGTCGAAGAACTTGCTGAATTAAGCAAAACATACGATGTTGATATGATTATTGCAAATGATGAATTGTCTCCATCTCAAATTAGAAATCTAGAAAAGTTAACCAATACCACTGTTTTAGATCGAACAGGGTTAATTCTAGACATTTTTGCACAACGCGCGCAAACTAAAACTGCTAAACTACAAGTTCAACTGGCACGCTTACAATATCAGCTACCACGTTTAAGAACAAGTATGTCTATCAGTTTAGATCAGCAGACTGGCGCCGGAGGTGGCGGATTCACCTCTCGTGGATCAGGAGAAACAAAGTTAGAAGAATCTCGGCGTCGTATTACTTCTCAAATGGTTCATATTCGCCAAGAGCTTGCAGAACTATCAAAAGGAGATAACACGCGCGCTTTACGCAGACAAACGAATAACTTAGCTAGTGTTGCTTTGGTCGGGTATACTAACGCCGGCAAATCAACGCTAATGAATCGTTTACTCAATAGATTTGGTATTGGTTCTGAGACATCATCTACTAAACAAGTCTTCGAAAAAGACATGCTATTTGCCACATTGAATACCACTGTTAGACAGTTAACACTCCCTGATAAAAAGCAGTTCTTATTGAGCGATACTGTCGGTTTTGTCTCTAAATTGCCTCATAACCTTGTAGCTGCATTTAAATCAACTTTACAAGAAGCATCTCAAGCTGATTTACTATTGCAAGTCGTTGATATTTCTGATGAACATTACAAAGAAATGATGGCTACTACTGAGCAAACATTATCAGAAATTGGTGTAACCGATATTCCTATGATTACAATATATAATAAGGCTGATAAAGCAGAGTTGAACTATCCTGATATTTCTGGCGAAAATACTATCACACTATCGGCATACGATGAAGCCTCGCAAGACGCACTAATCGAACTAATCAAAAAACAAATTTTTAATGATACAGAAATTGTTAATCTTCATATTCCTTTTGATAAAGGTGATGTCCAAGCAAAATTAGCCGCTAATCATACTTTCATTGAGGAAAACTATGATACATCTGGTACATTATTAACAATTGAATTATCCAAATTAGAACGTGAACTTTTTAAAAAGTATATTCTATAAAAAAACAAGAAACTTAATACTAAGTTTCTTGTTTTTTATTAAGCATCACAACAAAAAGGCAATTAATACCCAGGTATTAATTGCCTTTTTAGCATAATAATATTTTTTAAAAATATTAACGCTTTGAGAATTGTGATGCCTTACGGGCTTTCTTCAAACCTGGCTTCTTACGTTCCTTCATACGTGAGTCACGAGTCAACAAACCTGCTGCCTTCAATGCTGCACGGAAATCAGGATCTACTGTCAACAACGCGCGGGCGATACCGTGACGTGTTGCACCAGCTTGACCAGAATAACCACCACCAATAACATTAACTAATACATCGTAGTTACCCAATGTTTCAGTTGCGTTAAATGGTTGCAAAACAACTTCACGCAAGTTAGCAAAAGGAATATATTCTTCGATTGACTTGCCGTTCATTGTGATTTGACCATTACCTGGAACCAAACGCACACGAGCAACTGAGTTCTTACGACGGCCTGTGCCGGCATATTGTACTGCTGTAGCCATAATTTAGATTCTCCTTTCTTAAACCAACTTGTTGATGTCAAGTACTTCAGGTTGTTGTGCAGTATGTGCATGTTCTGCACCTGCATATACGTGCAAGTTTAAACCTTGCTTACGTCCCAAAGTGTTCTTTGGCAACATACCGTGGATTGATAATTCAAGCAACTTTTCAGGGTTGAATTCACGATAGTTTCCAGCTGTGCGAGCCTTCAAACCACCTGGGTGGTTTGAGTGATGGTAATAAACTTTATCAGTGGCTTTCTTACCAGTCAATTTAACTTCGCTTGCATTAATGATAATTACATGGTCACCCATGTCAACGTTTGGTGTAAACGTTGGCTTGTTCTTACCACGCAAAATTGAAGCAACTACTGTTGACAAACGTCCCAAAACGACGTCTTTGGCATCAATAATATACCACTTCTTTTCGATTTCACCTGGTTTTGCTAAAAATGTTGTACGCATGTTGCGCTCCTTTGATTAGTTGTTTACAAACATAGCCGTTCCTTGCTATGCAATTACAATAAGTTTCCGGGGCTTATCGTGAGGTAAACAATACCGTGTATTATCTTACCTAAAATAAGCAATAATGTCAATGGGTTTAATCAAATTTATCGTTTTAGCAAAGAGATTTCATCATAAAAAATCTCATCCAAATATAATCCACTTGCTGGTGCTGTGAATCGCGCTTGTTCTCTATCTTTAACAGCAATTAAACGTTGGATATCATGAACATCCCGACGTTCATTGCCTATTTCTAGCAAAACACCAACCATAATACGAATTTGATTATACAAAAAGGCATTGCCCTCAAAGATGAAAATTAATTCATCTTCCTTTTCATCTTGTATTAACTCTGCTCGAGTAATTGTGCGAATTGTTGTCATAGTTTGATTTCCAGAAGCTGCAAAACTTGCGAAATCATGCTCCCCTATTAAATCGGGTAAAGCTTCTTTGATTCGATCAATATTTAAGCGCCACTGAAAATGTCCAGTATAGTGACGTTTAAATGGATCTGTAAAATCTTGGGTTGATACTCGATAAAAATAACGTTTTGCATGCGTATTAAACCTTGCATGAAATGCATCTGACACCTTAAATACTTTTTTAACCATAATGTCTCTCGGTAATAATGTATTTAATCCTTTTCTAACACCATCTTCATGTATGTCAAATGGCAAATCAAAGTGAACGACTTGTCCATTTGCATGAACCCCAGTGTCAGTACGAGAAGCCCCGACTACTTTGATAGCAGGAACAGGGTTTTTAGCCATTTGATTGACCGCACGTATTAGTTCTCCCTGTACTGTTCTATCACGCTCGACTCCTTGTTTGGTCTGGATTTGAAATCCATAAAAATCAGAGCCGTCATATGAAACAATGGCCTTGTATCGTGGCATAAGCGTTAACTATCTCCTTACTACGTATAACTATGATATTAATTTAATACCTATAAAAATTACGGTAAACACACCTAAACAACCAAAAGCAAAGTAATCGACTCGATTGTATTTTAAAACACGATACTTAGTTCTTTGTACAGCATCTTTAAAACCACGAACTTCCATAGCATTTGCTAAATCAAGTGCACGCTGTAAGGCACCAATGAACAGCGGTATCAATAGCGGTATAATAGCTTTTGCTCGCTTAATAGGTCCGCCACTTGAAAAGCTCATGCCTCGTGATTTTTGCGCATTCATAATTTTTTGTGTTTCATCCATTAACAACGGCACAAATCTCAGTGCAATAGATAACATTAACGCTAGCTCAGCTACTGGTACTCGTATTTTTTTTAAAGGCTTTAGTAACGATTCAATGGCATTGGCAATGCTTGTGGGTGGTGTTGTCAACGTTAAAATAGTAGACATCAGAATGATTAAAATGAAACGAATCATAACATACACAGCATTGACAACGCCTGTTGTTGTAATTTGAAGTGGCCCAATTTTTAAAAGTGTTGGTGTCCCAGGTGTAAACAATAATTGCAGAACAACCGTAAATAAAATCAAACAAAAAATAGGTTTTAACCCATCCCAATATAATTTCAATGGCTGGCTTGTTAGCTTAATACTAGCAAAAATAAAAATAGCTGCCCATAAATAAGTTTGCCAACTATCAGCCCACAGCATCACAAAAATATAGACAAAAGTCGCAATCATTTTTGTTCTTGGATCCAGTCTGTGAATGAATGACTCACCCGGAATAAAGCGACCAATCATAATGTTATTCATGGTCAATCTCCTTATTAATTAAATCTGCTAATTCATCTACTGTTAAAGGGCGACGCGATAGTTTAATCCCTGCTTTTTCTAACTTTTCACTAAACTGCCCTGCTTTAGGTAGATCAAGTCGCATCTCTTTAAACCAATTAATATCACGATTAAACAATTCTTGTGGTGTCGTTTCAGCTGAAACTTCGCCATCATGCATCACAATAACTTTATCAGCAACATGAATAACATGATCCATTTGATGCGAAATAAACACAACCGTTTTCCCCAATTTTTTTAGTTCCAGTACCAAATTTAGAAGTTCTTTTTGGCCTTTAGGATCTAAACCAGCAGCTGGCTCATCCATTACAATTACTTCTGGATCACTCGCAAGTGCTCCAGCCATTGCAACACGTCTCATTTGCCCGCCTGACAAATCAAAGGGAGATTTCATCCATAGAGATTCTGCAACACCAACACGAGTTAAAGCTTTTTCTGCTAAACTACGAGCGGCTTCTTTGTTACTACCAAAATTAAGTGGGGCATACATAACGTCTTCTATAACAGTATTAGCAAATAGTTGATTTTCTGGAAATTGAAATACCATTCCAACTTTTTGCCTAAGCGTCACCAATTCTTTTTCTTTGGTTTTAGAAGTCAACTCAAAGTCGTCTATCGTGACTTTACCACTGGTTGGCTTTAGCAATCCATTAATGTGCTGTACTAATGTTGATTTCCCAGAACCAGTTTGCCCAATTATTGCAGTAATCGCTCCAGTTTTCATTTCCAAAGAAACATGATGTAAAACACTTTGTGCAAGTGTTGTTCCTGCACCGTAACTAAAATTTACTTGTTCAAATTTGATAGCCACTGAATCAATTCTCTTTCATTTAAGTAATGTTTTGGCTTATGTTGCAATGATGCCACAAGTTCAGCAGAAAATGGTAGTTCAAGCCCATTTTCATGTATAAGATTAGTTTGTTTAAAAACATCTTCTGGTTCACCGTCTAAAATCAACTGGCCATCATTAATCACAACGACCCGGTCAGCCAATGCTGCCTCATCCATATCATGCGTAATTGTTATTAATGTTAGTTCTGAGCCAAATTGTGCCTTGAGCAACTTTAATGTGCGCATTACCGTGTCCCTACCATCAGGGTCAAGCATTGCTGTCGCTTCATCAAGAATAATTATTTTTGGTTTGAGTGCTAGAACACTAGCCAAAGCAACTCTTTGTTTTTGACCACCAGACAATGTATGCGGTTCACGGTTTTTAAAATCTTGCATCCCAACTACAGCTAACGCTTCATCGATTGTTTTTGCCATTTCTTTGTTAGGAATTTGTTTATTTTCTAAACCAAAAGCAACATCATCAGCAACAGTTGCTCCAACAAATTGATTATCCGGATTCTGAAATACCATGCCAATTTGTTCTCTAACATGATAAACAGTGTCTGTGGTTAGTTGTTCATCAAAAACACAAATTTTACCTGAATTAGCCACCATTAACCCAAGGATTAATTTAGCTAGTGTTGATTTCCCAGAACCATTATGTCCTACTAATGCGACCCACTGACCTTCTTCGATAGATAAATTGAAATCTTCAAATAAAGTATGATCTTCATTATAGTTATAGTTTAAATTGTTAATTTTAATTGCTTTAGTCATTAGTCACTATTTTATCACAGGTTAACGTAATATTCTCTATTTTAGTTTATGGCATACCTTGTCAGATTTAATGTTTCTTCACAAGGATATTTTCTAGTTAACCCTTTTAAAATAAAGAATATTGGTCTATAATAAAATAGATATTTCACAAGAATATTAGACAATTCACAATAAGGAAGAAAATAGTCATGGCAGAAAAAAACATTGTCATTGTTGGCGCTGGGTTTGGTGGTGTATTCGCAGCAAAAACATTGTCAAAGAAGTTAAAATCACATAAAGAATATAATATTATTTTAATCGATAAACATTCTTACTTCACATACATGACAGAATTGCACGAAGTGGCTTCAGAACGTGTTTTACCTAAGCATGTTCAAGAAGATTTAGAGCATCTCTTTTACCAAAATAAAAATGTTAAACTATTGACTGCTGAAGTAAACGGTATTGATAAATCAGCTAAAATTGTCAAAACAACACATGGCGATATTAGTTATGAAAAACTACTTTTAGCCGTTGGTGGTCAATCCAATGATTTTGGTACTCCAGGTGTTAAAGAGCATGGTTTTGAACTATGGTCAATGGAAGAATCATTAAAAATACGTGCACATATTGAAAACATTATCGGACAAGGTGCCGGAGAGTTAGATCCAATAAAGCGTGAACAACTCCTAACAGTTGCAGTAGTTGGTTCTGGATTCACCGGTGCTGAGTTAATGGGTGAATTTATTGAACAACGTAAAATTCTTGCAAGAGATTACAAACTAGATGAAAAGGAAATCAAGCTCGTATTGCTGGAAGCCTCTCCTTCAATTCTTAATATGTTAAAGGATCGTAATCTTGCTAATAAAGCGTTTAAATACATGACAGACAACGGTGTTGACATCCGTCTTAATTCTCGCGTTACAGGTGTCACAGAAGATGGTGTTGTATTTTCTGATGATACAACCTTACCAACAAAGTCATTAATTTGGACAGCCGGTGTTAAAGCAAAGTCATTTATTTCTGATTGGGGATTTAAATATGGACGCGGTGGTCGTATCGAAGCTGATGATTACATGCGTGCTACATTAGACGATGAAACACCAGCTGCTGATATTTATGTTGCTGGTGACACATTGTCATACGTCGATGAAAAAACTGGTCCAGTTCCTCAAACAGTTGAAGGTGCTGAAAGTGCTGCTAGAACTGCTTCTAACAACATTTTAGCTGATTTGGGGTTTGGAAAAGCAAAGACTTTTTCAGAATTAGTCAGTTATCATGGTTTTGCGGTTTCTATCGGTTCTCAGTACACAGTTGCTAGTCTATTAGGCTTAAACTTCTCTGGTTTCTTTGCAAGCCTTGCAAAACATGGTATTAATTTATTTTTCTATTCTCAAATACGATCAATGTACTCTATTTTCCATTACATGCTTGACGAATTTTTCCGAACAGAAAATGGCCGTAACCCATTCAAAGGGTCTATTTCTAGATTAGGTAACGTTTTGTGGTCAACACCATTACGTATTTTCTTAGGACTTTTCTGGATACTAGCTGCTCTAGGTAATCTTGGTAGTTTGAATGACTTGTTCTGGCAAAATAGTGTATTGAGTTTTGTTGAAATTGCTACTGGTGCTGGTATATTAGTTGGCTTAATGACTTGGCCATTAGCACTTGTTTCAATTGTGCTAACTATTGCTGCTTGGGCAACTAATGGATACGATATAACACATTTGTTCTTAATCCTTTCAAGCCTTGCTATCATGAATGGATCTGGTCGTGGATTTGGATTGGACTTTTATGTTGTGCCACTACTACAAAAGATTTTTGGTGGTCTTTGGTACGGTAAATCTAAATCTGTCTATGACGACTTACAAAAATAATTTTTTAAAAAGTGCGATGATTCTTTTCTCGCACTTTGTACATAATACCTGTATACTGGTTAATAGTATACTTGAGAGAAATAGAGAAAATTTAACATGGCAACGCCTACTTTACCTAAAATTTGGAATGACTTCCCAGAACTATCTGCTCCTTTACAGTCTGTTCTAGCAGATATATCTTCTAGCTGGCATATTGGTTTTGATGAAATTGATAGCGCTATACGCTCACAATTAAATGCCGGCAAACTAATCCGACCATCCTTAACTCTGATGTTTTCAAATCTTACAAAAAATCCTTATAGTGAGGAAGCTGTTGCTTTAGGCGCCAGTGTTGAGTTACTACATCTTGCAACATTAATTCATGATGATATTATTGATCAATCAAAATTACGTCGTGGACATGAGAGTATTCAAAGTCAGTTTGGCGCTGATACTGCCGTATATGCTGGTGACTATCTGCTGACAGGTATGTTTTCTTTACTACAAAAAGCAAATAAAAAAGATGCTAGCGGATTAGCCCTAAAAGCATTACAAGAAATACTTTTCGGTGAACTCACTCAAAAACATAATAGATACGATTTAAATTCTAACTTCTCGTCTTATTTGCAGCAAATTAAAGGTAAAACTGCAGCATTATTCCGACTAAGTGTTACTTTCGGTATTGTGAGTGGCAGTGACGACTACGATAATGAGCTCTTAGAAACAGTTGCAAAATTAGGTGAAAATATTGGAATTACTTTTCAGTTATTAGATGATTATTTAGATTTTGAATCAACTGAAGAAAATATTTCTTTGGGTAAACCCATTGGTCAAGATGTTCGTAATGGTATCTATACAGCCCCCATACTATTTGCCTTAGAAGATAGTCTTATTACAAATAAAATAAGACCGTTACTACTGAAGCGAGATTTAATTACCAATGAGGAGTTGCTAATTTTACACGAACTTATCAATAATAGTAGCGCAATGCAGAAAATGTCTGATTTGTTAAGTGACTATTCTCAACAATTAAACGACATGATTCAAAAACTACCTAGTAACATATTACGTACACAATTAGAAACATTGAGCCAATTGTTACTTAACAGAACCTACTAATACAAAATAAAAAGCTTGGAGCAATTTGCTCCAAGCTTTTTATTTTGTATTAGTTTAACTCGTAAAGTAATATTAATCAACAAGTTCCAAGATGACCAATTGAGCGGCATCGCCACGACGTTGGACAGTCTTGAGAATTCTTGTGTAACCACCATTACGTTCTGCAAAGCGAGGTGCAACGTCATCAAACAACTTTTGCAAAGCTGATTGTACTTTCACGTTGTCGCCGTCTTCAATAACGTCAGCAACTTCATTGCGAACGAATGCAGCAGCTTGACGACGAGCCGCCAAGTCACCACGCTTACCTAATGTAATCATTTTGTCAGTAGTTTTACGGACTTCTTTAGCACGTGCTTCTGTTGTTGTAATACGACCATTAATCAAAAGATCTGTAGTCAAATCACGCAACATAGCTTTACGTTGTGAAGATGTACGACCCAACTTACGATATGGCATTGGTGAATCCTCCTTTTTTGTAGTATAAAGACATATGTTAATCTTCCTTGCGGAATCCTAAGCCCATTTCAATGAGTTTTTCTTGGATTTCGTCAAGTGATTTCCGACCGAGATTACGCACTTTCATCATGTCAGCTTCAGTGCGATCCGTCAACTCTACAATAGTGTTGATACCGGCCCTTTTGAGACAATTATAAGAGCGAACTGATAGATCTAAATCTTCAATTGGCGCAGAATCTGATGCGTTAGCTGTAACTGGTTCTGCTTCAACCATAACACTAGCTTCTGCTGCTACTGGAGATATATCCATGAACAAGTTTAAATGTTCAGCCAATATTTTTGAGCCTAAACTCAAAGCATCACTTGGCTTAATTGAACCATTTGTCCAAATATCAAATGTAAGCTTATCATAGTCATCACGTGAACCAACACGAGTATTTTCTACATGATAATTTACACGTTCGATAGGCGTATAAATTGAATCAACTGCCAAAACACCAATTGGCATTTCTTCGCGCAATTGCTTATTCTCATCAGCAGATGAATAACCACGACCTTTAACTGCTGTAACAGTCATATGTAATGATTTACCTGCTGCTACAGTAGCAATATGCAAATCTGGATTCAAAACTTCTACATCTGCCCCTGCTTGCAAATCTGCAGCAGTTACATCTGCAGGACCTTGAACATCAATTTCAAGGCTACGTTCATCATCAGAATCAATTGCCAACACAACTTTCTTAAGATTTAAGATAATTTGTGTGACATCTTCAACAACGCCATCCACTGTTGAAAACTCGTGGACAACACCGTCAATTTGAACCGTGTTAACGGCTGCACCTGGTAACGAAGATAATAATATACGACGCAAAGAGTTGCCTAACGTTGTACCATACCCACGCTCAAGAGGTTCTACAACAAACTTGCCATAGTGTGCATCCTCTTCGATGTTATGAATATTTGGCTTTTCAAATTCAATCATCTGTAATTCTTACCCCTTCTTTCAAAGCAAGAGCAATGAAAATCAATTAAACACGACGACGCTTTGGTGGGCGTGATCCGTTGTGGGGAACTGGTGTAACATCTTTGATTGATGTTACTTCCAAGCCGGCTGCTGCCAAAGCACGGATTGCTGATTCACGACCAGAACCTGGTCCCTTAACAGTAACCGAAACAGTGCGCATGTTCATTTCCATGGCACCTTTTGCTGCTGCTTCTGCTGCCATTTGAGCAGCGAATGGTGTTGACTTACGGCTTCCTTTGAAGCCAAGTGCACCAGCAGATGACCAAGCAACTGCATTACCTTGAACATCTGTAATCATAACAATAGTGTTGTTGAATGTTGAATGGATGTGTGCTACACCTGATTCAATATTCTTTTTCACACGACGCTTACGCGTTGTACGACCTGCCATATTGTTTGCCTCCTTTTCAATACATTTCTTATAATTTCTCGGGTTAAAATTAATTAACCAACATTACACAACTAAGGTTGCGATAATCATTTGCCGTATCGATGAGGATACAACAGAAAAAGAAAAAACTATTTTACTTTTTCTTACCAGCAATTGCTTTAGCTGGGCCTTTACGTGTACGGGCGTTGTTTTTCGTGTTTTGTCCACGAACTGGCAATCCCTTACGATGACGAATGCCTCGGTATGAAGCGATTTCTTGCAAAGATTTGATGTCAAGAGACACCTTACGACGCAAGTCTCCTTCAAGTTGCAAGTTTAACTTGTCAACAGTTGCACGAATGGCATCTTCTTGATCTGCTGAAAGATCACGAACGCGGACGTCTTCTGAAACGCCTGCTTCAGCCAAAATATGTTGTGCAGTAGTATTACCGATTCCGTAAATGTATGTTAAGCCAATGACAATACGCTTGTCACGTGGCAAATCAATACCTGCTATACGAGCCATAACAATTTACCTCCTATTTAATATTTTGAAAATGACAATTATGTCGATTTACAATCATTTAATAAAATTGTGCTGTTAGAAATTACTTTCCAGCACGTTGCTTGTGCTTAGGGTTAGCTGAGCAGATGATCATTGTGCGACCATTACGCTTGATAACACGACAAGCATCACACATCTTTTTAACTGATGGGCGTACTTTCATAATCTATTCCTCCTATTCGGTTAACTGATTATTCCAAATCACTTCTTAACGGAAACGATAAGTAATACGACCTTTTGTTAAGTCGTATGGTGACATTTCAACAGTGACGCGGTCACCTGGTAATATTCTAATAAAATTTTTTCTTATTTTACCAGAAACGTGCGCCAGGATAACTGCGCCATTTTCGAGTTCTACTTGGAACATCGCATTTGGTAGAGTTTCTTTAACTTTACCTTCGATTTCGATGACATCATTGGCCATGCACTTAACCTCCTGTATTAATAATGTTCAACAATGCTGATAAGTGCTTAACCTATCAAATTATACCAGATTTACCAGTATCTTTCAACGATGTCTTAATAATTATAAATTATTCAATACATCCTTAACATCATGATACACCTCGGCAAGTTCACGTCCGCCATCAATCGTGTGAAGCACACCTGCACGCTTGTAATAATCAACAAGAGGCAGATTAGCGGCTTTATTAACTTCTAAACGATTATCAATAACTTCGGGTGTATCGTCAGCACGTCCACGTCCTAACAAACGTTGACGTAGCAAAGAATCAGAGACCTCAAAATAAAGTGTAGCAGATACTTTATCATCTTTTTTTGCTAGATAATTATCTAAAAATTCGGCCTGAGCTTCATTTCTTGGATAACCATCAAGCATAAAACCATTTATTTGCACGTCATCTTGATTCAAACGATCAGCAACCATTGCGTTTGTGATTTCGTCAGGGACTAAATTACCTGCATCCATGAATTCTCGTGCTTGTTTACCTAATTCTGTATCATGAGATAGATTAGCGCGGAATATATCTCCAGTAGAGATATGAACAGTAGGATAGTCCTTCACAATAAATTCTGCCTGTGTGCCTTTTCCAGCACCTGGCAAACCCAACAAAATCAAATTTTTAGCCATTAGTTGCCTCCCGATTTGCTAACTGTTTTTTTGTAATAAATCCAACATAGTTTCTTTTTTGCATTAAACCATCAATTTGTCGTATTAAATCTAAAGCAACACCAATCGCAATGAGTAAGCTTGTCCCACCCAATCCAATTTTTTCGTTTAAACTCCAACCATCAGATGCAATTAATGGTACAAGAGCAACAAATCCTAAAAATAAGGACCCTACAAAGCTTAAGTTTATTAGTAACTTTGACACAAATGCTTTTGTTTCGTCTCCAGGACGTACACCAACAATATATGCGCCTTGCTTTTGCAGGTTTTCGGCTAATTTTTCAGGATTAACTTGTACGAAAGCATAGAAATAAGTAAATATAATGATTAAAACGGTATATAATATTGCACCAGGAAGTGTTGTCATACTAAATATCTGTTGCATCACTTGATACCAATGCGCAGAAGCATATTTATCTTGGAATGCTAGCATGATAGTTTGTGGTGTACTAATAAATGATGAGGCAAAAATTACTGGAATCACACCAGAAACATTGACTTTCAAAGGTAAATACGCCTCACTACCATACGATACTGCAGAACGTGTATATTGCATTTGTAAACGACGAGTTGCTTCGTAAAACCACGTTGTTATCCCAACAATTAAAATCATTGCAGATAACAATACTACCATAAAAATAATACCGTTTATCAAATCATTTTGTCCTGCTTGTAAAACATTTTCTTTAAATATTTCATACAAACCTTCTGGTGCTTGTGCTATAATTCCAGCAAAAATGATCATGGAAACTCCGTTCCCCAGACCCTTTTCTGTAATCATTTCACCCAGCCACATTGCAAAAAATGTTCCTATTGTCATTACCGAACCGATAATAACAAATGACATGACATTATTTGTCTGACTGACTAGTCCATAAGCAGAAAGCGAGTTAAAACCAGCTGTTATTCCTACAGACTGCACAAAAGCAAGCACGAGCGTTAACCAACGTGTGGCGTTGTTCAACTTTCGCCGTCCAACTTCCCCTTGCTTACTCCATTCAACAAAGCGAGGCACGATATCTAACTGCAAAAGCTGCACAACAATTTGTGCCGTAACGTATGGTGAAACACCCATTGCGAACAATGAATAGTTCATCAAGCCACCACCAGAAAAAATATTCAAAATATTCATTAATCCTGAGTTAGCCATATTCGCCATTGCTGAAGGATTGACACCCGGAACAGTGATATGTGTTCCAATTCTATAAACAAAAAGAATTAAAAATGTCCATCCTAGCTTTTTACGAATATCTTTTTCACGTACTGCATTAAATAACGTGCGTAGCATTAAAGTACCTCAGTTGTTCCACCGGCTTGTTCAATGGCAGCTTTAGCAGCGCCAGAAAACTTATGTGCCTTAACAGTCAACTTCTTTTCAAGTTGACCGACAGCCAAAACTTTAATACCTGACTTTTGATTTTTAACAATACCGTTTTCAATCAAAAGTGCTGGTGTTACTTCTGTGCCATCTGAGAATGTGTTCAACTTTTCCAAGTTAACCACAGCGAATTCCTTACGTGAAATGTTAGTAAATCCACGTTTTGGAATACGACGGTACAAAGGCATTTGTCCACCTTCAAACCCCAAACGCACTTTGCCACGAGCCTTTTGACCCTTTTGACCACGTCCAGATGTCTTACCGTTTCCTGATGACGTACCGCGACCTACACGGTTACGCAATTTGCGTGAACCAGCAGCAGGTTGTAATTCATTCAAGTTCATCTTTCGGTACCTCCTATTTTAATTGTTTATTACTTTACTTCTTCGACGCTTACTAAGTGTGCAATGTGGAAAATTGCGCCACGAGTAGCTTCGTTATTAGGCTTCACCACTGAGCTAGACACGCGACCAAGCCCTAAAGACTTAACAATCGCACGTTGCTTTGGTAAGCGATGAGCCGCACTTTTAATCAAAGTGATTTTCAAATCAGCCATTTTATCGCTCCTTATTCAGCCAAGTGTTCCAAAGAAACACCACGCAAAGCTGCTACTTGTTCCGCATCTTTTAAGCTTGACAAAGCATCAAAAGTTGCACGGACAACGTTTACTGGTGTAGCTGAGCCAAGTGACTTTGCAGTCACATCAGCAATACCTGCTAGTTCCATAACAGAACGTGCGGCACCACCAGCTGCAACACCAGATCCTTCTTCGGCTGGCTTGATCAAAATCTTACCGCCGCCCCATACGCCAAGGACGTCGTGAGGAATAGTCGTTGCCACTGTAGGAACAGTGATCAACTTACGCTTAGCATCTTCGATAGCCTTGCGGATAGCTTCAGGCACTTCTTGTGCCTTTCCTGTACCAAAACCAACATGTCCTTGCTTATCACCAACAACAACCAACGCAGCAAAACGCAAACGACGGCCACCTTTGACAACCTTTGTGACACGGTTAATAGCAACAACGTTTTCTTCTAATTCACCAAGTGACTTAGGGTTAACGAATTCAACCATTTTTTATATTCCTCCTTTCCCTAGAACTTCAATCCGTTTTCACGGGCTGATTCTGCCAATGCTTGAACACGGCCGTGATATAGGTAACCACCACGATCGAAGATAACATCTTCTAATCCTGCAGCCTTACCACGTGTTGCGATCAATTCACCAACTTTAGTAGCTTGTTCTGTTTTTGTACCTGATACTTCTGCATCATGGCTTGAGGCACTTGCTAGCGTTACACCCGCTACGTCATCAATTAATTGCGCGTAGATGTTTGCATTAGAACGAAAAACGTTCAAACGTGGGCGAGCAGCAGTACCAGAAATCTTTCCACGAACGCGCTTGTGACGCTTAACGCGGAGCTTGTTTTTATCTGGTTTTGAAATCATAGCTGTGCTTTCCTTTTCTGATGGCTATAGGCCATTTTAATTTATGTTTAAATATAGGGGTTAAACTAAGTTAAATAAAGTATTAACTTTACTTACCAGTCTTACCTTCCTTACGACGTACAACTTCGCCTTCATAACGAATACCCTTACCTTTATAAGGTTCTGGTGAGCGAACAGCACGAATTTCAGCGGCGAAATCACCAACTTTTTGTTTAGAAATCCCTGAAACTTTGATTGTCAATGCATCAGGTACTTCTACTGTCAATTCTTCACGATCTTCGAAATCAACAGGGTGTGAATAACCAACTGATAAAGTTAACTTAGATCCTGCTTTTGCAGCACGGTATCCGACACCAACTAGCTTCAGTGTTTTAGTGAATCCTGTAGAAACACCTTCAACCATGTTAGCAACGTTTGCACGAGTTGTACCGTGCAACGCTTTAGTCTTATTATCGTCACTGCTACGTGTAAATGATACTTCTGTTCCTTCAACAGTCATTGAAATTTGTGAAGCAATTTCACGAGACAAAGAACCTTTAGGTCCCTTAACAGTAACAATTGCACCTTCCTGAGATACTTCAACATCTGCTGGAAGTGTAATTATTTTATTTCCAATACGGCTCATGGTAAGTCTCCTTTCTTAGATATATTACCAAACGTAAGCGATTACTTCGCCACCAATTTGCTTTGCTCTAGCTTCTTTGTCAGTAATCACACCAACCGAAGTAGAAATAATAGCAACACCCAAACCATTCAACACCTTTGGTAATGAATCAGCTTTGGCATACTTACGCAAACCTGGCTTTGAAATACGCTTAATTCCTGTAATCACACGATTACGGTCTTCTCCGTACTTAAGAAATACACGGATAACACCTTGCTTGTTATCTTCAATGTATTCTACGTCGCGAATAAAACCTTCTGATTTCAAGATTTCGGCGATGCTCTTTTTAATTTTTGATGCTGGAATTTCAACAACTTCGCGATTAGCCATATTGGCATTACGAATACGTGTTAACAAATCAGCAATTGGATCAGTCATAGACATCTATCGATATCCTCCTTTTATTTTTGAACGGACATAATGAAATGACACGCTCTTAACTATTATAGACTATTTATGTCTATAACAGTTAAAAACGTGTCACTCTTTTTATTAAGAGTAACAGACGTTTTTATCTGCTAATTACTTAGCAAATGGCATACCCAAGAGTGTCATTAATTCACGACCCTCTTCATCGTTCTGAGCAGTTGTAACAACAACAATATCTAACCCACGAACGCGATTAACTTGATCAAAGTCAATTTCTGGGAAAATCAATTGTTCACGAATACCTAAAGTATAATTACCGCGACCATCAAATGCTTTTGATGATACACCACGGAAATCACGGACACGTGGTAATGAGATATTGATCAACTTATCTAAGAATTCATACATACGTTCTCCACGCAATGTAACCTTAGTTCCAATTGACATACCTTCACGCAAACGGAAACCAGCGATTGATTTCTTTGCTTTTGTGATAACTGGTTGTTGTCCAGCAATCAACTTCAATTCTGCAACCGCTTCATCCAAGTTTTTTGAGTTTGAAACTGCATCACCAACACCCATATTAAGAACAATTTTCTCAATTTTTGGTGCTTGCATTGGTGATGTAAAGTTAAACTTTTCGATCAAAGCAGGTTGAACTTCATTAACATATTTTTCTTTTAATGCGTTAGCCATGAAAATGATTTCACCTTTCGATAATTAGCCTAGTACGTTACCAGACTTTTTAGATACGCGAACTTTCTTGCCATCTTCAATCTTGAACGCAACTTTAGTTGGTTCGCTAGTTGAAGGGTCAAGCAATTGCACGTTTGATACATGAATAGGTGCTTCGATATCGATAACACCACCTTGTGGATATTCGTTAGAAGGCTTTTGATGCTTCTTAACGATGTTCACGCCTTCGACAACAACGCGATCTTTTCCAGCAACAGTCTTAGTGATTGTGCCTTCTTTTCCCTTATCTTTGCCGGCAATGACGCGAACCTTATCACCTGTTTTTACAAACATGATTTGGCTCCTCCTTGTCAGTATTAGAGCACTTCTGGTGCCAATGATACGATACGCATATAGTCACTGTCACGCAATTCACGTGCAACAGGGCCAAAAATACGCGTCCCAACTGGTGACTTGTCGTCCTTAACGATAACAGCAGCATTTTCATCAAAGTTGATGTATGAGCCATCTGCACGTCGAACGTCAGAAACTGTACGAACGATAACAGCCTTTACGACGTCACCCTTCTTTACGTTACCACCAGGGATTGCTTGCTTAACTGTAGCGACAATCATGTCACCTACGCCTGCAAACTTACGGCCTGAACCACCGAGCACTTTAATCGTTAAGATTTCACGTGCGCCAGAGTTGTCAGCCACTTTTAAACGACTCTCTTGTTGAATCATGGTTCTTCCTCCTTAGTTAGCAATTAATTACGACGATTTGATAAATCGAATTAAAGAATAACAGCCTCTTCAACGATTTTAACCAAACGGAAGTGCTTAGTTGCAGACAAAGGACGTGTTTCCATAATTTGAACAATATCATTCATCTTAGCAGTATTGTTTTCATCATGGGCTTTAAACTTCTTTGTGTACTTAACACGCTTACCATATACTGGGTGTGTCACATAAGTATCAACAGCGACAGTGATTGTCTTGTCCATCTTATCTGAAACAACACGGCCTTGGTAAACCTTACGAGCATTACGATCTTCACTCATTTTTCAGCTTCTTCCTTTCGTCTTATTTGTTGGCGTTTGCCAATTCTTGTGCACGGATAACTGTTTTAACTCGTGCAATGTCCTTACGAACTTGTGCAATACGCGCCGTGTTTTCAAGTTGACCTGTGGCCAATTGGAAACGTAGGTTGAATAATTCTTCCTTGAATTCGGCTTCGCGCTTTTGCAAATCCGCAAGTGACAATTCTTTCAATTCACTTGCTTTAGCCATTATTCAGCCTCCCGAGCAATAATCTTCGTACGTACAGGCAACTTGTGTTGTGCCAAACGTAATGCTTCACGTGCAGTAGCTTCAGGAACGCCACCAACTTCAAACATCACTTTGCCACGCTTAACTGGTTCAACCCAACCTTCAGGTGCACCTTTTCCGTTACCCATTCGAACACCGACACCTTTAGATGTATATGACTTGTGAGGGAAGATTTTAATCCAAACCTTACCACCACGCTTCATATAACGTGTCATTGCAATACGGGCAGCCTCAATTTGACGATTGGTAATCCAGCTTGACGTTGTTGCTTGCAAGCCAAATTCACCGAACGCAACCGTCTTTCCACCTTTTGCTTCGCCACGCATGTGACCACGGTGTACACGACGGAATTTAACACGCTTTGGTACTAACATGTTTGCTTCCCTCCTTACTTACTGTTCTTTTTTTGTGGCAAAACATCACCACGATAAATCCATGTCTTAATACCCAAGTTACCATAAGCAGTCATTGCTTCGTCCCATGAGTAATCAATGTCGGCACGCAAAGTATGAAGCGGCACAGTGCCTTCAGTATATTGTTCGATACGTGCAATATCAGCACCATTCAAACGACCTGAAACCATAACTTTGATACCTTTTGCACCTGAACGTGTAGCACGTTGAATAGCTCCACGCATTGCACGACGGAAAGCAACACGGCGTTCCAAATCTCCGGCAATTTGTTGTCCAACCAAATGCGCTGACAAATCAGGCTTCTTAATTTCCACGATATTGATGAACACGCGCTTTGAGCGACCTTTTTCATCAGTATCTGTTAGCTTAGCTAATTGTGTGCGAAGCTTTTCAACTTCTGATCCACCCTTACCGATAACCATTCCTGGCTTAGCAGTGTGAATAGATACATCTACACGTGACTTAGTGCTACGTTCAATTTCAATGCGATCAACTGCGGCATCAGCTAAATTCTTTTCGATATACTTACGGATACGTAAGTCTTCGTGAAGTTGGTTAGCATAGTCAGCCTTATCAGCAAACCACTTTGCATCCCAGTCGCGAATAACGCCAACACGGAATCCAGTAGGGTTAATCTTTTGACCCATTACTTTGCCTCCTTCTCAGCAACCACAATAGTAATGTGGCTTGTGCGCTTGTTGATAGGTGAAGCAGAACCCTTGGCACGTGGACGGAAACGCTTAAGCGTAGGTCCTTCGTTTGCAAAAGCTTCCTTCACAATAAGATCTTCTCTGTCCATTGAGAAGTTGTTTTCAGCATTAGCAACTGCTGAGTTCAAAACCTTGTAAATATCTTCAGTAGAAGTGTTAGGTAGGAACTTCAAAATTGCGTATGCTTCGTTAACGCTCTTACGACGAATAGTATCAAGAACTAAGCGTGCCTTACGTGGGGCAACGCGAACAATCTTGGCTGTCGCGCGAGCTGAAGTAATTTGTTCAGCCATTTTTCAATTTCCTCCTTTATTTTTTACCAGTCTTTTTATCATCAGCCTTGTGGCCTTTGAATGTACGAGTTGGCACAAATTCACCTAACTTGTGACCAACCATGTCTTCTTGCACAAATACTGGAACGTGCTTGCGACCATCATAAACGGCAATTGTAAAGCCGATAAAGCTTGGGAAGATTGTCGAACGACGTGACCAAGTTTTGATCACTGACTTCTTTTCAGAATCTACTTGCGCTTCAATCTTCTTAAGCAAGTGTGGGTCCGCAAATGGTCCCTTTTTTAAACTACGAGCCATTAGTTGTCTCCTTTCCCTTACTTACTCTTACGACCGCGAACGATAAACTTCGTTGAAGCCTTCTTCTTATCGCGAGTCTTCTTACCAGCAGTCTTCTTACCCCATGGTGACATAGGACTTGGACGACCAACTGGAGCTTTACCTTCACCACCACCGTGTGGGTGATCGTTAGGGTTCATAACTGATCCACGAACATGTGGACGCTTACCACGCCAACGGTTACGGCCAGCTTTACCCCAGTTAATTAATGAATGTTCAGAATTACCAACTTCACCAATTGTTGCACGATTAGTTGCTAGAACTAGACGTACTTCACCAGAAGTAAGACGTACAATGATATACTTACCGTCTTTACCAAGAATTTGAGCTGAAGTTCCAGCTGAACGTGCCAATTGACCGCCCTTTCCTGGCTTCAATTCGATATTGTGAATCAAAGTACCTTCAGGAATATTGCTTAATGGC
Organism: Leuconostoc palmae; assembly: GCF_019656075.1. Lineage (GTDB taxonomy): Bacteria > Bacillota > Bacilli > Lactobacillales > Lactobacillaceae > Leuconostoc > Leuconostoc palmae. The sequence continues at coordinate 245,101 of NZ_BPKZ01000001.1, forward strand.
AAGGCATTGCCGACCTTGATGTCGGCATCAGGACCAGATTGCACTTTATCTCCAACCTTTAATCCCTTTGGCGCCAAGATATATGACTTGATACCATCTTCATAAACAAGCAAAGCAATGTTTGCTGTACGATTTGGATCGTATTCGATAGCCTTTACAGTAGCTGTCTTGTTATCTTTAATACGCTTAAAGTCTACCAAACGGTAGGCTTGCTTGTGTCCGCCAGCATGGTGACGAACTGTCATACGACCAGAGTTATTACGTGCACCAGTCTTTGACTTTTTTGCCAACAAGCTCTTTTCGGGCGTTGACTTCGTGATTTCAGAGAAATCTGAAGCCGTCATGTTACGACGTCCGTTCGAGGTTGGCTTATACTTCTTGATAGCCAATGTCTTTTCCTCCTATTTAGAATTAACCTTCGTTAAAAATTTGAATATCTTTTGAATCTTTAGACAACGTTACTGTTGCCTTCTTCAACTTACGTGTGTAACCAACATAACGACCTTGACGCTTTTTCTTACCGCGAACGTTAGCTGTGTTCAAACCACTCACTTGAACGTCGAAGATCTCTTCAATTGCCTTCTTAATTTCAGGCTTTGTTGCGCGAGTATCAACTTCAAACACATAACGCTTGCGTTCTGTTTGTGCCATTGAAGCTTCAGTGATAATCGGGCGACGGATAATATCGCGTGCATCCATTAGGCAAGACCTCCTTGGATTTCTTCGATTGATGATTGAACAATCACCAGCTTATCTGCATTAACAACGTCGAGTACGTTGATACCCTTTGTTGTCATAACTTGAACGTTAGCCAAGTTACGTGCTGACAAGATTGCGTTTTCGTTGTCTTCATCAACAACTACTAATGTCTTTGTGTCAACTGACAAGTTAGCCAAAACTTTCTTGAAGTCTTGCGTCTTTGGTGCTTCGAATGACAAAGCATCAACAACTACTAACTTACTTTCAGCAACTTTTTGTGACAAAACTGACTTCAAAGCCAATTGGTATGCCTTACGGTTGATACGGTATGCGTATGAACGTGGTGTAGGGCCAAAAACAATACCACCGCCACGGAATTGTGGTTCGCGAATTGAACCGGCACGTGCACGACCAGTACCCTTCTGCTTCCAAGGCTTACGTCCACCACCAGATACCGCTGAACGGTTCTTGACAGCGTGTGTACCTTGACGCATTGATGCGCGTTGCATCAAAACTGCATCAGTAATAACGGCGTTGTTAGGTTCGATGGCGAAAACTGCGTCGTTCAATTCGATTTCAGCAGCTTGACTACCATCTTGCTTTAATACAGCAACTTTAGTCATGATTGATTGTTCTCCTTTCTATATATTTTATATTAAGCTTCTTCAGCTGTAGCAGGTGTAGCCACACCAGCCATCTTAACTTCAGGATGCTTTGCGTTAACTTTAACTGTTGACTTGATAGTCAATAGTGACTTGTTGGCACCAGGAACATTGCCCTTCAACAACAACAAGTTGTTTTCAACATCAACGTGAACAATAGCAACATTTTGCATTGTACGCTTATTGTTACCCATGCGACCAGGCAATAGCTTACCCTTAAATACGCGGTTGATGATTGCACCCATTGAACCAGGACGACGGTGGTAGCGAGAACCGTGGGCCATAGGACCACGTGATTGTCCAAGCTTTTTAATAGCACCCTGGAAGCCATGTCCCTTTGTGATACCGGTTACGTCGACGTAATCACCTGCTTGGAATGTGTCAACCTTAATTTCATCCCCTGCGTTAAATTCGCCTTCCGCATCGCGGATTTCACGAACGTAGCGCTTAGGGGTCGTGTTTGCTTTAGAAGCGTGACCTTGTTCAGGTTTGTTTGACAAAACTGCGCGCTTGTCTTGGTAACCAAGTTGGATAGCATTATAACCATCAGTTGCAACATTTTTTACTTGTAATACAACGTTTGGTGTAGCTTCAACAGCAGTTACGGCGATCAATTCACCAGATTCTGTGAAAACCTGAGTCATACCGACTTTACGGCCTAAGATACCTTTAGTCATGACTAATCTCCTTATTTTTTTAAATATTATTATTCTCTTTTTAAAAGAATGGTAAAATGCAATTCAATGAATTACAATTTAATTTCAATCGCAACACCTGATGGCAATTCAAGCTTACGCAATGCGTCAACTGTCTTGTCAGTAGGGTTCACAATGTCGATCAATCGCTTGTGCGTACGCATTTCGAATTGCTCACGACTATCCTTATGCTTATGTGGTGAACGTAGAATTGTGTACAATGTACGTTCTGTTGGCAATGGGATAGGACCAGCAATTTCTGCACCTGTGCGCTTAGCTGTCTCAACAATCTTTTCTGCTGATTGGTCTAAGATACGGTGTTCGTATGCCTTCAAACGGATACGGATCTTCTTTTGTGCCATTATTTTGTGCCTCCTCGTTGATTTTGTAAATCAGCTAACTTCGATTAAAAACCGACAACACTGCTTGTGTTTTGCGCGCCCATGGCAACGCGGCCGCGCGTGTCGCAACCTTAATCATCATCGCTAAATATTGATACACCAGGCTTTCGGTAGGTTTATATGACTACTGTTCCAAAAGCGTACTTAACTACTTTAACAGATTTATCAAGACATAGCAAGCTTTTAAGAAACTTTTTTTAAAAAAATCTAGCAGATATCTGCTAGATTTTATCGTTGTGTCATTTTAAATTCTAAAAATGCGTCATTATATTTTTCAGTCCACTTTTGTCCTAAATTATCATAAACTTGCAAATGGCTCACTGTTCGTTCATCAGGATAGAATTGTTTATCATTTCGAATATCCTTAGGCAAAAAACTCAATGCTTTTTTATTTGGTGTAGCATATCCAATATACTTGGCGTTTTGCGCCGCATTTTCAGGATTACTCATGAAGTTAATAAACGCATATGCAGCATCTTTATGCTTAGCAGTTTTTGGCATGACAATATTATCGAACCATAAATTGGAGCCTTCAGTTGGCACAACATAATGCAAATGACTATTATTGCTTAATGCTTCTGATGCCTCCCCTGAATATGTGACTGCTATGGCTGCTTCATTTTGAGCCATATACATTTTTATTTCATCAGCAATCACAGCTTTTACATTAGGCATTAACGCTGTTAACTTTGCCTGAGCCGCAGCTAAATCAGCCTCTGACTTATCATTCACCGATTTATTTTGTGTTATGAGAGCAATACCTAAGGCATCACGCGCTGAATCAATCAGCATAATTTGATTCTTAAACTGCGGTGACCACAAATCATCCCAATGCTGCACTTGATTGGCTTTTACGTACTTATCATTGTATATAATACCCAAGGTACCCCAGAAATAAGGCAACGAATACTTATTATTTTTATCAAAAGACTGATTCATAAATCGAGAGTCATAATTAGACAGTCCCGTTAATCTAGAATGATCTAGCGGTAATAGTAAATTTTCACTCTTCATTTTTTGGATCATATAATCAGATGGTATTGTCAAATCATATGATGTACCGCCCTGCTTAATTTTAGTATACATTGCTTCATTGGAATCAAAAGTTTCATAGCTGACTTTATAACCTGTTTCTTTAGTAAATTTTGTCAATAAATCAGGATCAATATAATCACCCCAATTGTACAAATTTAACACCTTGTCAGATGATTCTCCTGTACCCGTCTTCATTGCTAGGTATCTCTGTATACCAAACAATATTATGACGATAGTAATAATGGCAATAATACCTGTAATAAGTTTTTTCATATTATAAACCTTCCGACGCAGGCAAAACTAAGCGTGTTCCTTGTTTTTTATTTCGTCCAGAGCGTGACGATATAGCATAATAAACTAACACAAGTATCAAAGAAACCAAGAACATCATCGCTGATAGTGCATTAATTTCAAGACTCACACCTTGACGCGCGCGGGAATAAATTTCAACTGATAATGTTGAAAAACCATTACCAGTAACGAAGAAAGTTACAGCAAAATCATCCAAAGAGTATGTAAAAGCCATAAAAAATCCTGCTAAAATGCCTGGTGAAATAACTGGTAAGATAACACGGGTTAACATTTGCCAGTTATTAGCTCCCAAGTCTTTTGCTGCCGCAACAAGCGATCGATTCATTTCTTGTAATCGAGGTAAAACCATTAACACAACAATGGGAATGCTAAATGCAATATGGGAAAGTAAAACTGATGTGAACCCCAATGAAAATCCCATGACCGTAAAAAGAATTAAAAATGATGCACCAATGATGACATCAGGTGATACCAATAAAATATTGTTTAACGATAAAAAAACATTTTTAACCAATTCATGGTTTAAATTATATATATATAATGCACCAGCAGTCCCAATCATGCTAGCTAACAAAGAAGACAGCAATGCGACTAGAAATGTGTTAACCACAATTTCTAAAATTCTGGTATCTGCAAACAACTCCACATAATGTTTGAGAGAAAACCCCTCCCAACCTTGCATAACATCCCCTGAATTAAATGAATAAATAACCAAGAAAAAGATTGGCAAATATAATATTACAAACATAAACCACAGGTAAATATTCCCCCATTTCACGTTTTTACTCATGAAGTGTTCCTCGCTTTCTACCAGTACGACGGATACGATCACGCGTCAAGATCATTGTAATCACCATAGCAACAATTAAAATAACACCAATAGTTGAACCCAGTTGCCAATTTTGAGTCACCAAGAAATGTTCTTCGATAGCTGTACCTAATGTAATTACTCTGTTGCCACCAATTAATCTTGTAATCATAAATAAAGATAGACTGGGAATAAATACCGCTTGGATACCGGCTTTAACACCAGGCATCGAAAGCGGCAGAATAATACGCTTTAAAGTTTGCCATTTATTAGCACCTAAATCCCGACTCGCTTGTTCTAGACGTGGATTAATTTCAGCCAGAGAATTAAAAATAGGCAGAATCATAAACGGAATTTCAATATAAGCTGCAACTAACAAAAAACTCCAATCAGAAAATAATAGCTGTTGAGGTACTATGCCAAATAGACCAATAAAATTGTTAACCGTACCTGATTTAGATAGTAACCCTATAAATGCGTACGTTTTCAATAACAAATTTATCCATGTTGGTAAAATAATCAACAGCAACCAAAACTGTTTTTGTTTTAATTGATTAAGCAAGTAAGCCATTGGATAACTAATAACTAACGTAATAGCAGTAATTAGAAAAGAATACCAAACTGAGTTAAAAGTCATTCTCAGATATGTCCCACTGCCAAAATAGGTGGCATAGTTTTTCAGTGTGAAGTGACCATTTGGCGTTGTTAAAGACTGGAAGAGCAACAATATTAGTGGTGCTACAACAAATAAAATAAGCCATATACTATAAGGAATAAGATAAAAAAGTTGTCTTTGTCGTTTACTTTTCGTCATCATTAGAATCATCCTCATAACTTTCTAAACGAGCATCAAAGTCGTCTTCTGATTCATTGAAACGCATAATATGGATGTCTTCTGGATCAAAAGTCAGTCCTACACGTTCCCCTACTAATGATTTATTAGTTGCTTGAACTTGCCATTCATTTCCATCATCGTCTATCGCTGTTATTTCATAGTAATCTCCTCTAAACGATTGATCGTCAATCGTCACAATAAGTTTTCCATTTTCCACAGTTGTTAAGTCTAGATCTTCTGGACGAATCACAACCTCAACCCTTTCGTTTGGTCGCATTCCTGCATCGACATTTTCAAAATCTTTTCCTGTGAAATGAACCAGATAATCAGATTTCATAATGCCCTCTAGAATATTCGATTCACCAATAAAATCAGCAACAAAGTGATTAATGGGTTCATCATAAATATCTTCCGGCGATCCATTTTGTTGAATGACCCCATCATTCATGACAAAAATCCAATCAGACATAGCCAACGCTTCTTCTTGATCATGTGTTACAAAGACAAATGTGATACCTAATCTTTGTTGAATTTCTCGTAATTCGTATTGCATATCTTTTCTTAATTTATAATCAAGGGCGGAAAGTGGCTCATCGAGCAATAACACTTCGGGATCATTAGCCAATGCCCTAGCAATAGCGACTCGTTGACGTTGCCCACCAGAAAGCTCATTAATATCTCGATCAGCATATTCACTTAATTTAACTAAATCAAGCATCTCAGCGACCTTGGTCTTAATTTGACTTTTGCTCATTCCTTTAATGCTTGGTCCAAAAGCAACATTATCAAAGACGTTCATATTTGGGAAAAGACCATAGTCTTGAAAAACTGTGTTCATATTGCGCTTTTCTACAGGAACATTATTAATAATATCTCCTTCAAATAAAATATCACCATGTGTAGCCGTTAGCTGCCCAGATATTAGGTTCAAAATAGTTGTTTTACCTGAACCCGAAGGACCTAACAATGTGTAAAACTTGCCAGCTTCTAATTCAAGATCAATATTTTTCAATACTTCGTTATCATCGTAAGACAGCCCTACATTTTTAAATTCAATAATTGCTGTTGGTACATTTGCCAATTCACAACCCTCACTTTTAGTCAATAGCTATATTGTAACAAGAAAAGAAAGTAACTTCACGTGAAGTTACTTTCTTTTCAAAAAATATTATATTGTCTTTCAACAATAACAATTGACACAATCATTAAAGCAAACATAACTAGTGCCACAATTAACTGTGGCTGCCAACTATGAAACCAACCATATGCATAACCAAACAATGCAGGTCCCAATGCAGCTAACAAATAGCCACCACTTTGCGACATGCCTGATAACTCAGCAGTTTGCATTGGAGAATCCGTCTTCAAACTAAAGGTTGACATTAAGTATGGGAATAACACTGAGGTGCTAATCCCTATCAGTAGATTAACAACTAGCCAATACCAAAAACTACCAACTTGATGTAATAGTAGCACATACCCTAATACTCCAAGAGCTGAAATACCACTAATAAACATTTGACGCATGCGTTTGGTCATATTAGAAATTATGGTTGGCACAATCAAAGCTGCAGGTAATCCAATCAGTGAATTCAAACCTGAAAAAGCACCAGCAATTTCAGGAGATAAGCCTGTTTGTACAGTCATAGTTGGCCCCCACGCCATTAGAATATAAAACATTGCTGATTGCGCATCCCACTAAAAAATAACAACAGCCAAGCATACTTATTACGCCAAATACCGTTTGATTTTTCTTTAGAAGGAACATGTGTTTTTTCAGAAAAAGATTTTTGTTTTACTGAAAACCAATCATTTGGCAACCAAATTATCCATGCCATAAGCAATGCGCAACTTAAAATGATTATAACAGTTTGCCAACCAAATTTAGCAGCTATTGGCGCAGATAAGCCGGCACCGGCAGCAGTTGCTAACATCATACTGAATGTAAACATCGATGTCATTGGCCCAATTTTTGTCGGAAAATAGGTTCGAATAACACTTGGTAACAAGACATTCATATGTGCGATGCCTATACCCAAAAGCAAAGTTCCAACGTATAACAATGGCGTATTGACAACTCTCATCGCAGAACCAAGAATCATCAACAAAATCATTACCGAAAATGCGCGTTCTAATCCTAACTTTTCAGCAGTCTTAGGCACAGCCGAAGAAAATAGCGCAAAAGCTATTAAAGGGATAGTCGTTAAAATACCCAGTTCACCAACTGGAACATGCTAAGCTTCAGCAATATTGTTGATAATGGGCGGAATAGAGGTAAATGGCAAACGTAATACCATACCAATAACAATAATACCTGGAATAAGATATTTACTATGCTTTTTATTCATTACGCCCTCTTTTTTAATAATTTTCTTGAAATAAAACGACCCCGCTCGATATGAGCGACGCCGTTTATACTGAACCATCTGTCAGTTTAATAGTAAAGATGATAGATTATGCTTCTTTACCACTATTTTTGATAATTTCTTCTTGAATGTTCTTAGGAACAGCTTCATAATGATCAAATACCATTTGGAATGTACCACGACCTTGCGTTGCAGAACGCAAAGTTGTTGCATAGCCAAACATTTCTGACAAAGGCACCTTAGCCTTAACAGCCAAAACAGGTCCACGAGATTCTTGACCTTCAATCATACCACGGCGTGCTGAGACGTGTCCCATAACATCACCAAGATTGTCTTCAGGTGCAACAATATCAACCGCCATGATTGGTTCAAGAATAACTGCACCAGCAGTCTTTGATGCTTCTTTCAAGGCTAATGAAGCAGCAATCTTAAAGGCAGCTTCAGAAGAATCGACATCGTGGTATGAACCATCGTACAACTTAGCTTTCAAATCAACCAATGGGAATCCAGCCAATGGTCCAGAATTCAAAGCATCTTTCAAACCTGCTTCAACTGATGGAATATATTCACGAGGCACAACACCACCAACGATAGCATCTTCGAATTCGAATCCAGCGCCTTCTTCGTTTGGTGAGAATTCGATGTAAACATCACCATATTGTCCCTTACCACCAGATTGACGCTTGAAGTAACCACGTGCCTGCACTGTTTGTGTAAATGCTTCACGGTAGGCAACTTGAGGTGCCCCAACTGTTGCTTCAACGTTAAATTCACGGCGCATACGATCAACCATGATATCCAATTGCAATTCACCCATTCCAGCAATCAATGTATCACCAGTTTCAGGGTTTGTTGTTGCACGGAATGATGGGTCTTCTTCAGCTAACTTTTGAATAGCATTAGACAATTTGTCTTGATCAGCTTTCGTCTTTGGTTCGATAGCCAATTCAATAACTGGTTCTGGGAATTCCATTGATTCAAGAACCAATTGATGATCAACGGCTGTCAAAGAATCACCAGTTGTCGTGTTCTTCAAACCAATAGCTGCAGCAATATCACCTGAGAAAACTTCATCAATTTCTGTACGTGATGTCGCGTGCATTTGTAGCAAGCGACCAACACGTTCACGCGTGTCAGAAGACGTGTTTTGTACGTACGAACCTGATTGCAAAGTACCAGTATAAACACGCATAAATGTCAAACGGCCAACGAATGGATCAGTCATAATCTTAAAGGCCAAGGCAGCAAATGACTTGCTATCATCAGCAATTAAATCAACTTCTTCACCTGTCTTTGGATCATTAGCAACATATGGCTTAACATCCAAAGGTCCTGGCAAATAATCAACAACGGCATCCAACATCATTTGAACACCCTTATCTTTATAGGCAGAACCTGCAAGAACTGGGTAGAATTGCAATGCCAAAGTTGCACGACGAATTGCAGCCTTTAATTCTTCAACAGAAATATCTTCACCTTCAAGGTACTTTTCCATCAAATCATCATCAACATCAGCAACAGCTTCAATTAAAGTATTGCGCTTTTCTTCAGCTAACTCTTTTAATTCTGCAGGAATTTCACGTGGTTCCCACTTTTCACCCAACTCATCGACTGGATAATAAGCCTCTTGTGTAACCAAGTCAATAATAGCTTCGAAATCATCTTCTGCACCGATTGGCCATTGGATAGCTTCAGCGTTAACTTGCAAACGTTCGTGCATTGATTCAACTGACATACCAAAATCAGCACCCATCTTATCCATCTTATTAACAAAGACGATACGTGGTACATCGTATGTTGTTGCTTGACGCCAAACAGTTTCAGTTTGTGGTTCAACACCAGCTGCACCATCAAGAACCGCTACAGCACCATCAAGAACACGCAAAGCACGTTCAACTTCAATTGTAAAGTCAACGTGACCTGGTGTATCGATGATGTTAACACGGTATGGTGTCTTTGCGAATTGGTCAAAGAAGCCATGCCATACAGCTGTTGTGGCAGCTGATTGGATTGTGATTCCACGTTCCTTTTCTTGTTCCATGAAATCCATTTGTGAAGCACCATCGTGTGTTTCACCAATTTTGTGAATTTTACCTGTGTAATACAAGATACGTTCCGTAGTTGTTGTCTTACCCGCATCGATGTGGGCCATGATACCAATATTACGTGTACGTTCTAGTGGGTATTCACGTTTTGCCATTGTGAGTTATCTCCTGGTTTTGTTCTATATGCAACAAAAAGCGACACAGAATTGTGTTCGCTTTTTGATGGTAAAAGCCAATAGTGCTTTACCATCTACTGTCATTTTACACTATTTATTGCGATGTGAACGATTAAATTTAGCATCCCAATAAATGATGGTTTAATTTAAGCACAACACACAAGGTGTGCCAAAAATTTTACCAACGATAGTGCGCGAATGCACGGTTAGCTTCAGCCATCTTATGCGTATCTTCACGCTTCTTAACAGATGCACCAGTATCATTAGCTGCATCCATGATTTCCTTAGCTAAACGTTCATCCATTGTGTGTTCGTTACGCAAACGTGAGTAGTTTACTAACCAACGCAATCCCAATGTTGTACGACGGTCAGGGCGTACTTCGATTGGCACCTGATAGTTAGATCCACCAACACGGCGAGCCTTAACTTCCAATACAGGCATGATGTTTTCCATTGCTTGTTCGAAAACTTCCAATGGTTCGTTACCAGTAGCTTCCTTGATACGATCAAAAGCATCATACAAGATTGTTGAAGCAGTTCCACGCTTACCATCAAGCATCAACTTGTTGATCAAACGTGAAACGAGCTTTGAATTGTAAATTGGGTCAGGCAAAACTTCCTGACGCTTAGTATAACCTTTACGTGGCATTTGTCAGTCTCCTTCTTACTTCTTTGGCGCCTTTGTGCCGTACTTTGAACGTGATGTCATACGTCCGTCAACACCAGCTGTATCCAATGCACCACGAATAATGTGGTAACGCACACCAGGCAAATCCTTAACACGACCACCGCGAATCAAAACAACAGAGTGTTCTTGCAAGTTGTGACCAATACCTGGAATATAAGCAGTCACTTCGTACAAGTTTGAAAGACGTACACGAGCGTACTTACGCAAAGCTGAGTTAGGCTTCTTTGGTGTCATTGTACCAACACGTGTCGCAACACCACGTTTTTGTGGTGCAACGTTGTTTGTTGCTTTCTTCTTCATTGAGTTATAGCCGAAGTTCAAAGCTGGTGACTTTGACTTAGTCGCATTTGACTTACGAGGCTTGCGAACCAATTGGTTAATTGTAGGCATGCTACGGTCTCCTTAAATTTTTATTAAATTCACAGTTCCAGGTGTATCATTTTTGTTTTAAAACAAAAATGCTCACTGAATATCTGCTAACAATTGCCTTTACAGTGCCGTTCAGCACGTTGTGAGTATATCACAGAACAGATAACTTAAAAGCACGTCAAATATAATAACAGATTTTCATCCATTGTCAATAGTATCCATCAACTTTAATCATTGACTAAATAATCATGTGAGAAATACTTTTTCACAACGTCTAATAAATTATGGAAAATTTATTACTTATTTTACTAAATTCAGTTATCACATCATCAATTATTTGCTTAGCTGATCGCGTTAATAACCATATCCCAATATTTATTAACCGTTCTTTTTGCTTTAATTGTGATCACACGTTATCATGGTACGATTTATTACCCGTTATATCAGCGATTATAACTAATTTTAAATGTCGTTATTGTCACTATCATTATGGGTTCCGTTATCCTTTATTGGAATTCTTTGGCACATTGATTGGACTGCTATTATTTTCAGATTCCAGCCTCTGGATCACATTTTTTTTGATGTTATTTCTTGCATTAGAAGACTGTCATGATCAAAGTATCCATGCAAATATTTTAATTCCATGGATACTCTACTTAAGTATTACGCCATGGCAAAGAGATATACATGCTTCATTCATTATTGTCATACTCACGACTGTATTATTTCTTGTTTACGTACGACACTCGCTTGGTGCAGGTGATATTCCACCAATTATTTGTTTAACGTTAGTGTCTTCATCAATGTCTTTTGCGTTCACACTTATTTGTGCAACAGTTACAGCAGGTATTTACATCTTTGTCAAACATCAAAGACATATACCTTTTATTCCCTTTCTACTTATTGGCTGGTTATTATCAATAGTTATAGAAAAAGCAATCACTTATTTGTTATAGTGATTGCTTTTTAAGCTTTAGTGACTGAATTTTCTTTTGGCTTTACTGTAATTTTAATTTCACCATTTTTTGCACCTATTGTTACAACACTGTCTGTCGTAATATGACCACTGAGCAGCTCTTCGCTTAGCGTATCCTCAACCTTGGTTTGCAGTGCACGTCTGATTGGTCTCGCTCCATATTCTGGATCAAAACCGGCACTAGCAACAACATCAATCGCAGCAGGAGTTATTTTAATAGATATGCCTTGTTCAGATACACGCTGCAAGAGAGCACGGCTCATCAACTTGACAATTTGATGCAATTCCTCCTTAGTTAACGACTCAAATACCACAGCTTCATCTAATCGATTAATAAATTCTGGTCTAAATGTTTCTTTTAGTGTTTCTCGTATCTTTTCTGCAACAGCTTCATGATTATCTTTCAAATCAACAGCGCCAAACCCCATAGATTTTTCATCACGTAAACGCGTAGCTCCGAGGTTAGATGTCATGATAATAATTGTGTTTCGAAAGTCGACTTTACGCCCCTTAGAGTCTGTTAAAAACCCATCATCAAATACTTGTAACATGAGATTAAAAATATCTTGGTGCGCTTTTTCCGCTTCATCTAATAGTACAACAGAATAGGGATGATTTCTAACTTGCTCAGTTAGTTGACCACCTTCATCATAGCCAACATATCCTGGTGCTGAACCTACTAATCGTGAAGCAGACCAACGTTCCTGATATTCCGACATATCAATACGAATAATATTATCTTCGCTACCAAACATAGCTTCAGCCAATGCTTTAGCTAATTCAGTTTTTCCAACACCCGTTGGTCCAAGAAACATAAAAGTTCCAATAGGGCGACTAGGATCTTTCAAGCCTGATCGTGCACGACGTATTGCTCTGGCTACAGATGATACAGCAGTTTTTTGACCAATAACACGGCGTCCCAATACATCCTCTAAATTAACTAGACGTTGCTGTTCATTTTTTTCGAGTTGAGTTAACGGTACGCCTGTCTGTTGCGATATAACCTCAGCAATGTCTTCCTCCGTAACGTGAAGATCATAATGAGGTTGTTCGTTTTTATTCTGTTCTTCAAGCTTGGATTCGGCTTTATTAATACGAGACTTGAGTTTCATCTCTTCTGTGCGATATCTCGCTGCCGTCTCAAAATCCAAGTTAACAATAGCAGATTCTTTGGCTGCAGTAGTCTCTACTAACCTAGCCTTGTTTTTTGTCAATGCATTTGGACGACCAATTGCATCAATTCTTACTTTAGCACCTGCTTCATCCATCAAGTCAATCGCCTTATCAGGCAAAAATCTATCAGTAATATATCTAGCAGATAATTTAACAGCAGCTTGAACTGCTTCATCATCAATTGCTACTTGATGATGTGATTCAAATTTTGGTCTGATACCATTCAAAATTGCGATAGCATCCTCTTGGGAAGGTTCATTAACAGTCACTGGTGCAAATCTTCTCTCTAATGCAGCATCTGATTCAACATATTTTTGGTATTCATCAAAAGTTGTTGCACCAAGTGTCTGCAACTCACCACGTGCCAAAGCTGGTTTTAAAATATTTGATGCATCAATAGCACCTTCTGCGCCACCGGCACCAATTAAAGTGTGCAACTCATCAATAAATAAAATAGTATGTTCATCATTGTAAATTTCATCAATGATTTTTTTCAATCGATCTTCAAATTCACCACGGTACTTAGTACCCGCCACCAATGATCCCATATCTAATGCCATCAAGCGCTTATTTTTAAGCGTATCTGGTACTTCATTACTGATAATTTTTTGGGCTAATCCCTCAGCTATTGCTGTTTTACCTACACCAGGTTCTCCAATTAAGACAGGATTATTTTTAGTGCGACGAGAAAGAATTTGAACAACACGTCGTACTTCTTGATCCCGTCCAATAATAGGATCCATTTTACCTTCTCGTGCAACTTGGGTTAAGTCTCGAGCCAAACTATCCAACGTGGGGGTTCCCTGAGAAGATTGTTTCTTCTCACGTTGCTTCATTTGTTTTCTAACATCAGTTACACCTAACTTACGTAAAATTGCACGACGCATTTCTTGTAGATTTACATCCAAGGCTAAAAGTATACGCGATGATAAAATACTTTCATCTTGTAAAAGTGCTAGCAAAATATGTTCTGTCCCCATTCGAGACTGCGCTAAGGCTTTAGATTCTTCCACTGACTGTCGCAAAATATCCCCTGCTTTTGGTGAATAGGGGAGATAAACATTTTTATCATAGTGAGCAGTCATCCCATAACCTGTAAAGTGTTCAATTTCTTCGCGGATATCATCGTCTGATACATTAAATTGACCGAGAATTTTACTAGCTACACCTTCTTTTTCAATAGCTAAAGATAACAGTAAATGTTCTGTTCCAACAGCCTGATGTTTAAAATATTTAGCTTGTTCTTGTGCCAGAATCAATACATTCTGTGCACTCGCTGTATAATTATTATCCATATCATGCCCTCCATTTTTTAGGCAACGGTTGTCTAATGTTGATTTATATTATAGCGCATTTTAATACACATTAAAAATAATTGTATTGCATAACTGAAAAGGCCGAAACTTGACGTTCCGACCTTAGTTAGGATTTTTTAGACTGAGTTGCCACTGTAAATAAGCATTAATAAATGGATCTAAATCACCATCTAATACCTGCTGTGGTTGATTAGTTTCATAGTTTGTGCGATGATCTTTAACCATCTGATACGGATGTAAGACATAAGACCTAATTTGTGATCCCCATCCGTTTTCCATCTTGTCTCCTGTTAGCGCAGCTCGCTCAGCCTCCTGCTTTTCAAGTTCTAACTGATAAAGTTTACCCTTAAGGAGTTTCATCGCATAGTCACGATTACCATATTGTGTACGTTCCACTGTAGAAGATACAACAATACCAGTTGGTTCGTGAGTCAAACGCACCCCTGTAGAAACTTTGTTAACGTTTTGACCACCAGCGCCACCCGAACGGAAAACATCCATTTTGATGTCGTCATCCCTAACTTCCACTTCAATCGTATCATCTAACTCTGGCATAACATCCACACTCACAAAGCTTGTATGGCGACGACCAGCTGAATCAAACGGTGATATTCGAACAAATCGATGTACACCCTTTTCACTGCGTAAAAATCCAAACGCATTATGTCCAGTTATTTTAATCGTTGCACTATCTATACCAGCTTCGTCCCCAGCATGGTAGTCTAACACATCAACTTGAAATCCATGTTGCTGTGCCCAACGAGTGTACATACGATAGAGATTAGCTCCCCAATCTGTTGATTCGGTTCCACCAGATCCAGGGTGTACTTCCAAAATCGCATTATTAGCGTCATAAGGTTCTGTTAAAAGTTGTTCTAAATTATATGCTTCAACATCCTTTTGTGCTTTTAAAATAGTTAATTCTAACTCTTCATTGGTATCCATATCGTCAGGATCTTCTGAAACCATATCAATAAGCACTTCAATTTCTTCAGCTTGACTGGTTAGATTCAAAAAAGAGTCTCGCCTATTTTTCAAAACATTATTTTCTTCAATAACCTTTTGTGCTTTATTATTGTCATCCCAAAAACTAGGTTCTGTCATACGATTTTCATAGTCAGCAATTTCTTCCGTCAATGCTTCTAAATCGAGCGTCCCACGAAATCTCTCTATATTCTCTTGTATGTCAGCTAAGGCATGCTTAGCATCAATAATTTCCATCTGTTTTACCCTTTCAAAACAAAAGCGAACACAAAGTTCGCTATTATCACTACAATAAACGTTGTTAACCTTTTTATCTAGCTATGCATTTAAATTTTGACGGATTTCTGCTTTCATGAATGTTCGCGTTGCATCATATTCAACATCAGCAATCATTTTATTAAAATTCTCAAATGCTTCGTTTTGATATTCAATCAGCGGATTAAGCTGACCATACCCACGCAAACCAACACCTTGTCTCAAACGATCTAATGAATCGATATGATCTGTCCAATGTTGATCAATAGCTCTTAAGATCACCACTTTTTCAAATTCAAGCATTTGATTTGGTTCATATAATTGATCTTTTTTGGTTGTATAAATTGTCTTTGCGAGTGCGAATAGTTTTTCTTCAATTGCTTTACGCGAAAGTTCTTTAAGCATGTCAATAGTAATATCGCCTTCACGTACTAACGTGTTTTGTGCAAATATGATAATTTGATCTAAATGCCAGTCCTCGGTTTTTTTAGACTTCGTTTGTGCTTCAACAACACGATTGATGGTTCGCTCAACCATGGGCATTAGGACCCAATTCAAAGATTCTTTTTCATCAATAACAATATCTCGTTGATGATAAATTAATTCACGCTGTTCACGAACAACATCATCATATTGCAAAACATTTTTACGTGTGTCATAGTTGTTTCCTTCAACACGTTTTTGAGCTGATTCAACGGAACGTGTAATTAAACGATTTTTAATTACGGTTTCTTCTTCATCCAAATTCATGCGTTCCCAAACAGCACGAATACGCTCCGCTCCAAATCGTATCATTAAATCATCTTCTAGTGACAAAAAGAACTGTGAAAATCCTTGATCCCCTTGACGCCCTGCACGTCCACGTAATTGATTATCAATACGACGTGACTCATGGCGTTCAGTAGCTATAACAGCCAATCCGCCAAGTTCTGCAACTCCAGGACCTAACTTGATATCTGTTCCTCTACCAGCCATATTCGTGGCTACTGTAACAGCACCTCTTTGTCCCGCATTAGCTATAATTTCAGCTTCTTTGGCGTTATTTTTAGCGTTTAGAACATTGTGGGGTACATTTTGTGCCATTAAAATTTTTGATAATAACTCAGAAGATTCAACAGATCCTGTTCCAATCAATATAGGCTGTCCATTTGAATGAAGTTCTTGTATTAATTTAACAACAGCATTATACTTTGCTCGAATTGAAGGGTATAGCAAATCAGGATAGTCTACACGTTGAACAGGTCTGTTGGTAGGAATTGTAATAACTTCCATATTGTAAATTTCGCGTAATTCTTCTTCTTCTGTTTTTGCTGTCCCTGTCATACCAGAAAGTTTTTTATACATACGGAACAAATTTTGATACGTAATCTGTGCCATAGACTTGTTTTCTTCTTGGATTTCAACGCCTTCTTTGGCTTCAATCGCTTGATGTAAACCATCAGATAAACGTGTTCCTTCAGAAATACGTCCCGTAGACTGATCTATTAACTTAACTTCTCCCTCTTGGACAACATAGTCTTTATCGTTAATGTAGTTAAAGTTTGCTCTCAAAGCTTGATCAATATGGTGGGTCAACGCTGTATCACCAGCAGCATAAAGGTTATCCAAGTTGAAAAATATTTCTGCCTTTTGAATGCCATCTTTTGTTAACATTGATGTTTTAGCTTCTTCATCAATTTTATAATCTTCATCAATTTGTAGCGTTTTCACAAAACGATCTGCACGACCATATAATTGTGAAACCCCTGATCCTGGTCCTGAAATAATTAATGGTGTTCTAGCAGTGTCAATTAAGATTGAATCTGCTTCATCAATCAAAGCAAAATTCAAACCACGTTGCATCACTCTTTCGTCAGCACGATGAACCATATTATCACGTAAGTAATCGAATCCAATATTAAAATTGGTTGAATACGTAATATCCGCATTATAAGCATCACGCTTTTCATCTGCTGGTGCATCACCAACATTTACTCCTACAGATAAACCAAGCCAATTATACAATTGACCCATTTGTTCAGCATCTCGAGCAGAAAGATAATCATTAACAGTTACAACGTGTACACCCAACCCTGTTAAAGCATTAAGATATACAGCCATTGTTGCCGTTAAAGTCTTCCCTTCACCAGTACGCATTTCAGCTAAATTACCACCATTCAAGACAGCTGCTCCCATGATTTGAACACGGAAAGGATATAATCCTAGCACACGTTTGGCCGCTTCACGAGCCACTGCAAATGCCTCTGGCATCATATCTTCTAATGTTTTAGTTAATACTTTATTTTTCTTATCTTTATCTTTAATATCAGATATTGCTTTAGCAATTCTTTCTTGAAATTCCGGTGTTTTAGACTGTAATGCCTCATCGGATAAAGATGCCATCTGGTCTGCGTAACTTTCAACTTCATCAGCTATGCGATTTAAAATTTTTAGTTGCTTTTTTGAATTATCAACTAATTTACGTATTGGATTTGCCATTATCTTTAGCATACAACAGTCAGATGTCGCATGTTTCTCCTCTGAAATATAAATTTGTGTGCTTTTAGGCACAATAATCTACTATTAATTGTAGCAAAAAAAGCCTAATAAACATAGGCTTTTGCGATATTAATGGTGTGGTGTAGCAACTAGCTTTTCTTGTCCTTGCATATAAGGGCGTAATACTTCTGGAATTGTAACAGATCCGTCTTCATTTTGGTAATTTTCTAAAATAGCCGCTACTGTTCGTCCAACTGCTAGACCTGAACCATTTAAAGTATGAACAAGTTGTAACTGTTCATTATCATCTCGATATGTGATGTGCATACGGCGTGCTTGGAAGTCTTCGGTGTTAGAAACAGAAGATATTTCACGATATACTTCTTGTTGTGGCATCCAAACCTCGACATCATATGTCTTTGCAGCTGAGAATCCCATATCACCGGTAGACAACATAATAACATGATATGGCAAAGCTAACTTTTGCAAGATGTTTTCAGCATTTTTCGTCATACTTTCTAGTTCTTGATAGGATTGAGATGGTTTAGTAAACTTAACCATCTCAACTTTATTAAACTGATGTAAACGAATTAAACCTCGTGTATCTTTGCCTGCAGCACCAGCTTCCTTACGGAACGAAGGCGATAACGCCGTGAACTTAATTGGTAGATCTTCAGCTGGAATAGTTTCCCCAGAGTAGTAATTAGTGAGTGGCACTTCGGCTGTTGGAATATATGTTTGGTTAAGACCCTCAACACGATAGGCATCATCCTGAAACTTTGGATACTGCCCTGTACCAAACATTGCTTCATCATTAACAACAATCGGTGTAATCATTTCAGTATAACCTTCTGTACGGTGTTCATCTAACATGAAGTTATATACGGCACGTTCTAGTCGAGCCCCATCACCAACATAGTATAAAAACCTAGCTCCTGAAACTTTGGCACCACGTTCAAAATCTAATATACCTAATGCTTCCCCTATTTCGTAGTGTGCTTTTAACCATTCTGGCTTAGTCTTTTGAATACGGGGTTGTCCTTCTGTGATAGGTTCCCACTTTCTTTGCTCAACATTTGACTCTTCATCTTTTCCAACGGGTACATCATTTGCAGCCAAATTGGGTAAATGTGCAGCCAACTCTTTAACTTTTAAATCCAACTCAGTTTGTTGTTTATCTAGTACTTTAATTTTAGCGCTCACTGATTGCATTTCGGTAATCGCTTGAGTTGCATCTTGCTTATTTCGTTTAGCATAAGCAATTTTATCAGATGCTTCATTTCTGGCAGCCTTCAGTGTCTCAACCTCTTGAATTGTTTGACGTCTATTTTGATCTAAATCTAATAATTCATCTAGCTGTGCTTTATCCACACCACGTGCTTTTAATCGCTCAGCTGCCTCAACACTATTTTTTCTCAAGTACTTCATATCCAACATAATCATTCCTCCATTAATTTCACATATAAAAAAAACGCTCATCATCCTCTAATTCAAAAAAGAATAGGGACGAAAATACGCTTCCGTGGTACCACCCAAATTTTATGCATATCTAACTATGCATAACACTTACTGAACTCTGATAACGGCGAGAACCGAGCGGAATTACCCACTAATTGTCACTTGCTGGAATTTCTACCCGTTGCTTCACATCAGCCAACAACTTTCTTAATTGGTTTACTTATGGCAAGTTATTTATACAACAACATTGTAACTAAAAAAATAAAAAAAGGCAAGAAAAAAGCAAGCTCTACTGAACTTGCTTCCCTTATGGGCCTGACAGGACTCGAACCTGTGACCCCTGCGTTATCAACACAGTGCTCTAACCAACTGAGCTACAGGCCCTCTTTATGTCTCATTACCTAAAACATAAAGCGAATGACGGGAATCGAACCCGCATAGCCAGCTTGGAAGGCTGGAATTCTACCATTGAACTACATTCGCATGTGATACTGATGCCTTTTGACATCTATGGCGCTGGACGGAATCGAACCGCCGACACTACGAGCTTCAATCGTATGCTCTACCAACTGAGCTACAGAGCCATCTTAATATATCTCTATACTAAACGGTCACAGCGGGGCTCGAACCCGCGATCTCCTGCGTGACAGGCAGGCGTCCTAACCAGCTAGACCATGCGACCAATTGCGGGAGCAGGATTTGAACCTACGACCTTCGGGTTATGGGCCCGACGAGCTACCAGACTGCTCCATCCCGCGATAATATTATTGGGTATCTCTACCTAAGGAGAATGTGGGATTCGAACCCACGCGCCGATTTCTCGACCTGACGGTTTTCAAGACCGTTCCCTTCAGCCAGACTTGGGTAATTCTCCATCATTTTGTGCTTGACTCTCGTCCTGCATGGACCTTGTTGGACTCGAACCAACGACCGGACGGTTATGAGCCGTCTGCTCTAACCAACTGAGCTAAAGGTCCTATATCTCGAGCCTATCGCGGCAGGGGGGATCGAACCCTCGACCTCCCGGGTATGAACCGGACGCTCTAGCCAGCTGAGCTACACCGCGATCGTCTTTGACAGCTTTCTGCCAATCGGGACGACAGGATTCGAACCTGCGACCCCCTGGTCCCAAACCAGGTGCTCTACCAAGCTGAGCTACGTCCCGAAAAGTTCTACGAGCTTTTGCTCCTTTAAACTTAAAAAAAGAGTTTGAATTCCTTCAACCTCTATGCACCTAGCAGGAGTCGAACCTGCAACCTCCTGATTCGTAGTCAGACGCTCTATCCAATTGCGCTATAGGTGCATATATGCCGGCGACCGGGATCGAACCGGTACGATATTTCTATCGCAGGATTTTAAGTCCTGTGCGTCTGCCTATTCCGCCACGCCGGCATACAAGCGGAAGACGGGATTCGAACCCGCGACCCCCACCATGGCAAGGTGATGTTCTACCACTGAACTACTTCCGCAGAATCATGCCGACTAAAGGACTCGAACCTTCGACCCCCGCTTTACAAGAGCGGTGCTCTACCAACTGAGCTAAGTCGGCTTCGTTTTATCCCGACGTGCCGGTTTTGACTTTCGCCAATGGACGCTACAGGGATCGAACCTGTGACCCCCTGCTTGTAAGGCAGGTGCTCTCCCAGCTGAGCTAAGCGTCCATAATGGAGAGGAAGGGATTCGAACCCTCGAAACAATTGCTTGCTTACATGGTTTCCAACCATGCTCCTTCGGCCAGACTCGGACACCTCTCCGATATCTTCCGTGCTCTCTTCTTTCTTATAAAGCAAAAGCACTCTTCTCAGAGCACTTCCTATGTACGGCACCGCATCTTCCTATCCTCGCAGCCAGCGATCCGGCAACTACTTTCGGCGTGATAGAGCTT
>NZ_BPKZ01000002.1 GCF_019656075.1 Leuconostoc palmae
GGACCAAATTCTTCTGCTAATGATTTAAGTGAACGGCCTTCTTGGTGAAGTTTAACCAATGAATCTTTGAAATCTTGCGAATAACGAATTGATATAAAAATACTCCTATGCTTTCATTTTACGGACTGAATAAAAATAGTCCATTTTTTTAGTATAAGAGCAGGATAATCTGGTTGGGTATTTTTTGTTGTCTAAATTTATAGCACTAATGTAGCACTCTGGCGATAAAATAGTAAAAACTGATGAAAACCAGCGAAAACTTTAAATAGCTCAAAAACCTTACACACCAACGTTTAAGCAACAAAAAACCGTTTTATCAGTCATCCTGATAAAACGGTCAATATGCGTTGAGGGGGAGTCGAACCCTCGACCTGCCGGGTAGAAACCGGCTGCTCTATCCAGCTGAGCTACCAACGCAATGCAAGATATATCATACCATATTTTTTATAAAAATCAAATATAGTAACAACTATTTTTTTAACAAGTATTTCATAGTATACTATAGTTAAAATTATTGTAAAGAGGAAACGTATGAGAAAAGCGTTTATTGCTTTAGGTGTACTATTCATTGCTTTGTTAGTTGCTTTAATTTCATTTAATCAACAACCAAAGTACGCAGGGGTAGCAATGCCGAGGGAAGATTATCAACATGTTAAACAATCGAAACATGATATTCAAAATTTTGTACAGACATTAAGCAAGTTTGATTATACTAAAAATCAAACAATGACTGCTATTGAAAAATCAGCTGATACGATAATTAACCACAACAGCCAAAATTTGAGTAATGTCGATTCTCAAAGTTTACGTCAGGCTTTTTATGGATCACAAGGCATAGTTACGATTGTACAATCGGCAAAAAAAGGGCACTATAATATTGATGGTAGTGTTGCTTCACGCTTTCACGATCGTTTTGACACAATCATAGAAATGTCAGTGAACGCAATTAACAAAAGTTCAGCACAGCGTGATGACATTGTGACACAAATGAAAAAAGACCTGAATATTGAAGCTGATTTATACAAAATAGGCATCAAAAACGAAGAGTAAGCGTAGTATTGTGTTTTTTTATTGAGGAAATTATGTCTAGAAAAGAAGATGCACGTGTTATTAGAACAAAGAAAAGAATTGAAGACACAACAATTGCTCTGTTAACAATACAACCCGATTTTTCTATTACTACGCTACTTGAAAGGGCTGCAGTTACTAAAGGGACGTTCTATAAATATTTCCAAAATAAAGAACACTTAATATCTGAAGTAAACAACAGTCTATTGTTTGAAATATCAACTGCAATACAAGATAAAATTCATATTTCAAAAATTATAAGAATTATTAGTGGACAAGCAGCATTTTACAATGCTGTATTGAATTTTAATACAGATGTTTTGTTTTTAGTAAATGTGAAGGCTAGAATGCGTTCTTTTATGAAAACGAAAGTAGATTTAATTGAAGATGAATCCATTCAGCAGAAAATTATTTTTCAATTTGAAGCACTGATGGGAGGATTTTGGTCATTAGTTGCTGTTTGGCTAGATAATAATATGGATATAGATCAGGGGATGCTCATTAGCCAATTTGAAGAAATATTAAGATTAAATACCACCGGGATTTCTAAAAATGCCTTGAGTTTGTTTGATTTTTCTAATGATGTCAAATGATATAATCATCATTGACTTTAAAATGTAAATTTGATATGATTGGATAGTTGTTAGCAAAGCTACAACCACTCAGAACAGGTTGAAGTACGTGTCGGACAAGGGCCGGCCCGCCTGGGATGGTGAGTCTAAGTATAAGGAGAATTCAATAATGGCATACGCAATTATTGTAACAGGCGGCAAGCAATATAAAGTCGCTGAAGGTGACACAATTTTCGTTGAAAAGTTGGACGCAGCTGAAGGTGAAAAAGTAATTTTTGACCAAGTTGTCCTGGTAGACGGAAAAGTTGGTGCACCTTTTGTTGAAGGTGCTAAGGTTGCAGGAACTGTTGAAAAGCAAGGCAAGCAAAAGAAAGTTGTTACTTTCAAGTATAAGGCCAAGAAGAATATGCATTCTAAGCAAGGTCACCGCCAACCATATACACGCGTGAAGATTGATTCAATCGCGTAATCATCACTTGTAAAGGAGAATAGACTTATGTTGATGAATCAAGAAAACTTACAAATGTTCGCTCACCACAAAGGTGGCGGATCTTCAGCCAACGGTCGTGACTCAGCCGGACGTCGTTTGGGAACTAAGGTTGCTGACGGTCAAGCTTTGACAGCTGGTTCAATCATTTATCGCCAACGTGGTACACATATTTATCCAGGTGTGAACGTTAAAAAAGGTGGAGATGATACATTATTTGCATTAACAGATGGCGTTGTTAAGTTCGAACGTAAAGGTCGTGAAAAGCGCCAAGTTTCAGTTTATACACGTGAACAATACAATGAAATTCTTGCTGCAAAGTAAGTAACTGGGAAACATGATGAATTTATTCATCATGTTTTTTTGTATAGGTAAGAATAGTTTGATCAATTAAACGGTGTGATATAATAATGTTAATTATAAAAGAAGGATATACTTAAAGATGAATAAATATTTTGAAGCGCGTATCAGTAAATTGCAAAAATTACTAAAGAAATTAGATTTGGATGGTATGATTGTTTACCAAGGTGCGAATACAAAATATTTGACAGGGTTTGATGGTGGAACAGGTGAAGGTGTTCTTGTCGTTGGGCAAGAGCAAGTTAGATTAATTACGGATGCCCGTTATGAAGAAGATTACAAAGATAGGTTGCCCAAGAATGTTAGTTTTTTTGTGACACGAGCATATTATGAGGCTGCAATAGAAGCTATTATAGAATTTAAGATTACTAGATTAGCATTTGAAGCTAGTATACCTTACAATGTATATGATTTAATTGATCAACTTTTGCCAGCAGATATTGATTTTGACGCTTTACCTGGTGCTATTGAGGCTTTACGAGAAGTCAAAGACGAAGTTGAATTAGATGCTTTACGCCGTGCTGCTAAAGCATCAGTTTTGGCATTCAATGACTTGTTATCATTCATTAAAGTTGGTATGACAGAACGACAAGTTGCAAATGAATTAGATAGATTACAAAAAGTTTATGGTGCGGAAAAAGCTTCTTTTGATACCATCGTTGCCTCTGGATATCGATCAGCACTGCCACACGGTGAGGCTACTGAAAAAGTGATAAAATCAGGTGAACTCGTAACAATTGACTTTGGGTACTATGTTGATGGATATACATCGGATGTGACTCGTACTATTGCTGTTGGCAGTATTAATGACAAATTAAAAGAAGTATATAATGTTGTCAAACAAGCCAACGAAAACGCAATAGCTATTGTTAAACCAGGCATTTCTGGAAGTGAAATAGATAGAGTTGCTCGTAATTATATTACGAATCATGGCTATGGACAACAATTTAATCATTCGACAGGACATGGTGTTGGCCTTGATATTCACGAAGGGCCAGTTTTGAGTTCACAATCGAGTGATGAAATGCAGGCTGGACATTTATTAACAATTGAACCTGGTGTTTATCTATCAGGTGAAGGTGGCGTTAGAATTGAAGATGACATTATTGTTACAAATGATGGTTATGAAAATTTGACGGATGGTATTACTAAAAATTTGATTATAATTGAAGGTTAATTAATGAGTGAAAAAAGACTGGATTTCTTGGTTTTTTACCGAGGAAATATGGTAAAAGGTTTTGAATATATATATGCCAAGCGTCATGAAGGACATGCCTTTTTACAGTTAGATAAGAACAGTAAGTCTCCTAAAAATATAAATGATTTGGATTACGATTTTTTTAATCCACATTATAATCAATCAGGAGAACCTTTTCAATGGCATTATAATGAAGAATGGGTTGATCTAAGCACTAGATGGGATGATTTGGCTCCTCAAATTTTAGCATACATTGATACATGGATGACAGAATATCCCGGTCCATCATATTCGGATAAAAGTTTGAATGATGAATGGGGTGTGCGATTTAAATTGCCAGGACAACGTGAACAAATTATTTGGGGATTAAATGCATTTCCTTCTAATCTGCAAAATTTTAACGATTTATTGTCAAGTTATAGCAATTCAGCGTCGCAATAGCGGCGTTTTTTCGTACCAACAATTGTTGTAGAAAGGATGGATAATAAATGAATTTTTACACGGCAGATACGCATTTCTTTCATGATGCATTATTGGTTAATCAAGATTTTTCTCCTAGAAATCAATTTATTTTTGTTGACGACATGAATCAAACAATTATGAATAACTGGAATAATAAGGTGAAACAAAGTGATACAGTATATCATTTGGGAGATATTAGTCATTAGTTTACTAAACTACCAATCATTAGTATGCAGAATACATTACGTATATTGAAGAAACTTAATGGTAATTTAATTATCATTAAAGGAAACCATGATTCGAGTGAATTTCTAAAATTTTTGATTAAAAATAATTATACACTTGAAAACGGAAGAGTTAAATTTGAAGTTCATGAAGTTGGTCTACGATTAAAATTTGATCATCATGAAATATTTTTAACTCATTATCCAATGATTTTTGGCAAAACAAAAAATCAGATTAACCTACATGGTCATATTCATGATCACAGTGTACCTCAAAAAGAGAACATTAATGTGGGAATTGATTCAAAAGATATTGACCAATTTTTAAATACAACAAATCTATTTGGCGCCCCTTTAAGCCAAAATGAGGTGATTCAAATCATTAGAGCTAAACATATGATTTATTTGAAAAATCAGTGACTATAGAAAGGAATTAGATGGCTACAGAGATTATTCATTTTTTACATACCAATGATTTACATTCTCATTTTGAACATTGGCCAAGAATTTTGAGATTTTTAAAAAAATATCAGAAAAAGTATCAAGAAAGCTTCACTTTCGATGTTGGAGATGCAATTGACAGGTTAAATCCTCTAACTGAGGCAACACTGGGTAAAAGCAATGTCCAATTAATGAATGGTGCTGGATATGATGCAGTCACAATTGGGAATAATGAAGGGTTAGTCTTATCACATCAATCCATGAATCATCTGTATGATGACGCTAATTTTGATGTTCTTTTAGCTAATCTATTCGAACTGCCTAAAGCAACTCAACCTAAGTGGGCTGATCCGTATAAAATATTGACAACTAAGTTGGGCACGAACATTGCAATTTTAGGTATGACAGCACCGTATGATTTAACGTATCCATCACTTGGTTGGCAACCCCAAAATGTTGATCAGACACTGAATAAACTGTTACCTGAAATTCAAGAAAAATCCGATATTGTAGTATTATTATCTCATTTAGGACTACCAACTGACGAACATATTGCTAAAAATTATGATATTGATGTGATAATGGGCGCGCACACACACCATTTACTTGAACAAGGAAAGTATGTTAATGGGACCTTATTAGCAGCAGCTGGACGATATGGTGAAAATATTGGCGATATTACATTGAAAGTAACTAATCATAAAATATTTGAAAAAAGCGCCAAAACTAAACCAGTGTATGAAATAGATGAACAATTTGGTGATTATGAACTGATGCATCGTTGGCAAAAAGTTGGTAAGCACATGTTAACTAGGCAAATAGTGACCAGATTACCTAAACTTTTAACGCCAGATGAACAGTTATATGATGGTATGAGAGCGTTGAAAAAATATTTCGATGTACCAGCAGCGATGATTTCTACTGGTATGTTTGTTGATGACTTACCTCAGGGGATTTTGACGCCTTATGATTTGTTAGAGAGTATGCCACATTCAATTAATCCAATGGTTATGACACTTAGCGGTGAAGAAGTTACTATGTTATTTAATGAAATTGATGAACAACGAGAGCGACTGTCAAATTTGCCATTAAAGGGTAGTGGATTTCGTGGTAAGATATTTGGGTATATACGTTTTGATGGTATTGATCGGGATAGACATGGGCAAATTTTTTATCACGGTGAAAAGTTAGAATTACAAAAAAGATATCAAATAGCCACTTTAGACCACTACAAATGGGTGCCGTTTTTTCCTACTATTCAGGACGCGCCAGTCAAAATTGAACTTAACATCTTACTAAGAGAATTAATGGCAAACTACTATAAACAAAAATACCAGTAAAATAATTAAGGAGTAACTTAATGGATCGTGAACTGCTAAAAGTAAAAACACTGGCACAACAAGAGGAACGAAAAAATGCTTACCAGATTATTCGACGTGGAGATGAAATAGAAATTGACGGGCTAACTCTGGAACTAGTAGATAATTTTAAGGATGCTTTCGATGTTGAGAAACTAGCTGTTAGATATACACCATTGTTAGCGCAATATGATTATATTGTAGGTGATATTTCTGCTGACCAGTTACGATTAAAAGGTTTTTATCAAAATAGTAAGAAGGTAGCTTTTGAAAATAAAATAATGGCCTTACAAGATTATTTATATGAGTACGTTAATTTTGGAGCACCATACTTTGTATTAGAAAATGTCAATCCAAGAGCCGTGGCTCAGGAGAAAAAAGAAAAAAGTGATACTAGAGGACGAAAAAAAAATCAAAGATCTAAATCAGTTACATCACAATTCAAAGGTAAAGGGAAAGTTAATTCATCTAATCAGAAACAATCTAAAAAAAGATCATTTGTAATTAAACAAAAATAAAAAAAGCATTGATATTTATATCAATGCTTTTTTGTTAGGGTTAGGATAGAGGAACGTCAACAGACCAACCTTCAGGACCCTTTTCATCACCATATTGAATTGCTGTTAATCGATCGTATAGCTTTTGAGTCCAAGGACCTACTTCTGTTTCTGAGTAGAAGACATGTTTGTTACCAAGATGAGTGATTGAACCAACTGGAGAAATTACGGCTGCGGTACCCATTGCACCAGCTTCTGCAAATTGGTCAAGATCATTAATAGAAATTGTTGTTTCTTCAGCTTGAAGGCCTAGTTCTTCAGCAACAGCAAGCAAAGAATACTTTGTAACTGATGGTAAGATTGAAGGAGATTTGGGTGTTAAGAAGCGACCGTCCTTAGTAATACCAAAAAAGTTAGCTGAACCAAGTTCTTCAATATTCTCATGTAATCTTGGATCAAGATAAACAACATCAGAATAGCCAGCAGCATGTGCTTCATCTCCAGCAAGCATTGAAGCACCGTAGTTTCCACCTGCTTTAGCTGCACCAGTACCACCGTGGGCAGCACGATCATATTGATTTGTAACGTAAGCAGTTGGTGTCAAACCACCTTTGTAATATGCACCGACTGGTGTAGCGTATACTTCAAAGACATAGTTGTCAGCTGGATGTACTCCCACTACTGGGCCACCTCCAAATTCAAATGGGCGAAGGTAAAGTGTTGCACCAGTACCATAAGGGGGGATAAAGTCTTGGTTTGCTTTTGTGACTTCTTTGAGACCACGTAAGAAAAGTTCTTCTGGTACTGGAGCCATCATTAAACGTGCAGCTGAATTTTGTAATCTTTTAGCGTTGCGATCAGGGCGGAAGAGGTTAGCACCACCATCCTTACGACGGTATACTTTTAGACCTTCAAAAATATTTTGACCGTAATGAAGACCTGTTGCAGCTTCGTTGACTGGTAAGTTCGAATCTGTTTCGAGACCGCCTTCACTCCATTTACCATCTTTATAGTAGGCTCTAAAACGATAAGGTAGATCGTAATATTCAAAACCTAGTTCTTCCCAATTAAAATCTGAAGGTTGTGCTTTCTCTTGTGACATAACTCTGCCTCTTTCTTATAAAATTATGATAAATATACTATAACTCTGAAATTAAAATTAAACAACATCTAAATGTAAGTCATTTGGCTTTGTTTTACCTGTTTTTTTAAGTAAGAAATACATTGCCAAGCAAGCAACTACAGGAACTACTATACCAAATACAGCAACAATTAATAAACCTCGAGGGTTTGTTGATGCTAGAGCAATTGGTGCGATAAATCCGTTTAATCCTAATCCGGCAATTGCGAAAGGTACTTTCAAGTTGAAAACACCGACAGCCATCATGGCCGATAATCCAGCAACTACAGCTGGACCAAATAATAGTAATGGACTTTTAAGAAGATTAGGGAATTGAACTTTTGGTGTAACAATTGTTTGCGCAAAATTAGCACCAAGATCATTTTGTTTCCAACCCATTGCAGTGTAGACGACAAATCCAGAGGTGGTACCAATTAACGCAGCGCCTCCTGACAGTGGATCAAGCATAACAGCAATTGCAAGTGCTGCTGATGAAGCAGGTGTCATTAGGAATAAAAACCAAACAAAAGAAACGACAAATGCGCCTAGAAAAGGATTTACTTTCATTGTTGAAGCTAACGATTCAGAAACCCAGTTTAAAAATGGTGTAGTAACTGAAGCCGTTGCAAGTCCAAAAAATGTTCCTGCTAATGTTGCAGATAAAGGAACTAACATCATGTCTAATGGTGTTTTTCCTGTAAGCCAATTACCAACAAATACAGCAGCTAGTGCTGCTAAAACAGCTGAAACAGGTTGACCAGAAGTCATTATAAGTGATCCTGCTGCTTGGTTAGCAACCCAACCAGTTGCTGTATGTGTTGCTGGCGAAACTGCTGATGTGAAATAAACGGCATTTGATCCAACTGTAGCAGCAATTAAAGCGGCACCAGTTGTTAAAATGTTGGCGCGCATCATGATAGCAATACCGACGCCAAGCGCTGGAGCGAGCATTTTTTGTCCCATCAACCCTGCTTGGATGAGTGGTGTGTAATGAAAGAGATTACCAATTGATGACATCAATAATCCCATACCTAAGACAGCTAATATGGCATTTGAAATGCCTGTTGAAATATCAAATACCATTTCACGAGCTGTGCGAGGTTGTGTTTTTTTGTCTAAAAGTGTCATATCACTTTCAGCCTTTTTTGGCCCATTTGTTGTTGCTGATACATCCATAATAAATTCCTCCCGAAAGTAAATGCCTATTTCCAAGACGATTGGATAAGGCTATGTATTAAAAAACAAAAGAAAAAGGCGCTAGTTTTAACTAGCGCCTTTTAAAAAATGAAGTCATACAACAACATTCTTCTCACGCCAGTCGAGAGGATGACTTCTCGACTGGTAGCAAAAATAGACCAGCGAGAAGTCACATAATAATGACGACGTTGATCTTAATAATGCTTGTGAAATTGTTTGTGCTGTGACTACACATTTTTCTTGTTCCTTTTATTTGATGTTTTTTATTATGACGCTATGATTAAAAAATGTCAATACTCTAATTTTAAATTAATTGAATTTGATATAATATAATTAATTTATATAGAAATAAAGTTGCATAAATTCATAAAAGGAGATTAGGAATATGTTACTTTTAGCAGTGAAAGCTTTAACATTTAAAAATCGTCAATTTTTATCGCGATATGGTATTGATGTTGTTACACCTGATACTGTGACAAATAATCAAATTCCGGAAATCGTTATCAGTTATGCATGGGATAATATAATTGGTGATAAAATGCTGAACAATCCTAGTTCTAAATTAAAATGGATTCAAGCACAATCAGCAGGAGTAGACTATTTGCCATTAGAACTATTAAAAAAACGTGGTATTACAGTAACAAATGCAAGTGGTTTAAAGGCAATCCCAATTGCTCAAACGGTAATTGGCTATATTTTATATTTTGCTCGAGGGTTAAATATTTATGCAACAAGACAACATTGGGAACCTTTTACAAATCAATATTTGATTAATGAATTGCCAGTTTTGGTTTTTGGTACTGGTCGAATTGGTAGGCAAATTGCGTCTCATATCAAGTCATTTGGTGGTGTTGTTTATGGTGTTAATACTTCAGGTAGACCAGTTGAAGAATTTGATGAAATTTATTCAATTAATAATTATCAAGAAGCTTTAGCTAAAGTTAAAATTGTTGTGGATGGATTACCGGGAACAGCTGAAACGCAAAATTTTTTTGACAGTCGTTTTTTTGAACAAGTTAATCAATTATTTCTATTTATTAATATTGGTAGAGGAACAACACTTAATCAGGAGGTATTACTTACTGCCATTGATGATTCTCGTGTTAAATATGCAGCATTAGATGTGACAACACCTGAACCATTACCTAAAAATCATGTTTTATTTGAAAGACTACAAATTTTATTAACTCAACATACAAGTTGGGGAGAAAATGTTAATGCAGGTAGAATAGGGGGACTGTTTAGACTTTTCGAAAAAAATGTACCAGGATTTGTAGGAAATAAGAGTTTTAAATGTAATGTAGTTGATTTAGATAAGGGATATTAAGATCATTTAGTTATTTGAAAGTTACAACGAGTTGTTTTTAAACGTAGTATTGTCATATTAACTATAATTAAATAGTACTTTGAATGCTATTTTTTTCATCAATACGCTCAAGTAATCATTTGAATAATGTTCTGTGTTAAAATAAAACTCAGATAAAACAATGGGGGCTTTGTTGTGGAGAAGTCAATAGACAAACGTGTCTTATTGAGATACAAGAATGTGATTAAAGGTCTTGATAAAAGGTGGCATAAATTAGATGACACACGTGTACCTTTTTTAAAAGAAATATTAGGATGGTTAGGAAACCCTGATCAGCAATTGAAAATTATTCATATAACTGGAACCAATGGTAAAAGCTCGACAGTTGCTATGATGACAGCTATTTTAAAAGCTAATGATTATGTATGTGGGCACTTTTCGAGTCCATTTATTTTATCTTCAAGAGAACAAATTGGCATAAATGATGAATTTATATCTCCTCGTGATTTTTTAGTTCAGTATGATAGCGTGGTTAGTGTATTAAAAGTGCATCAAAAAGCAGCAAGTGATTTAACCTATTTCGAATACTTCACCTTAATTTCGTTACTTTATTTTGCGGATAAAAAAGTTGATTTTGTTTTATTTGAAGCCGGGTTAGGTGGACTTAGAGATGCTACGAATGCAATTGAAATGCCGATGATTAGTGTGTTTACAAAAACAAGTATTGATCATGAAAATGCAATTGGTCATAATTTAGTCGAAATTGCTAAAAATGAAGCAGCAATTATCAAGAAAAATACTTTAGTTATTGATTATGCTGGGCAAGATATTACTGTGCGGCGTGTATTGAAAGAAAGAACTGAACAAGTGGGGGCAAAGTGGTTTGATCATACCCCTGATCAAATTATCATCGCTAATACAATGCCAAATGGGCTTGACTTAATTATTAACGGTAAAAGTGGATACTTCTTAAATATGGCTGGCGCTTTTCAGGTAAACAACTTCAGCATTGTATTACAGATAAAAGCCGCTCTTTTAGGTATGGGTTATCATTTTTCAACCGAAAAAACACAACTAGGATTAT
Source organism: Leuconostoc palmae (assembly GCF_019656075.1). Taxonomy (GTDB): domain Bacteria; phylum Bacillota; class Bacilli; order Lactobacillales; family Lactobacillaceae; genus Leuconostoc; species Leuconostoc palmae. The sequence continues at coordinate 11,375 of NZ_BPKZ01000002.1, forward strand.
CTAATGTTAATATGTTAGGGCGAATGAATTATCATAGTGACTCAAATATATTGTTTGATGCGGCTCATAATGTTGATGGTATTAATGCGCTTGTTTCTGCATTGAATTCGTGGCACCTGAAAATTAAACCAACGCTTGTTTTAGGGGTTTTAAAAGACAAAGATTACCATGAAATGCTTGACATTATCATGCCCACTGTACAACGTGTGATTACTGTAACACCAAATAATAAAACACGTGCACTTCCAGCTGAAGAATTAGCGGCAGAGATCATTGCGAATTATCCACATGTCGATGTTGAAATAGCTAGTGATGCATCTGCAGCTATTTCATTGGCGATGAGAGTACGTGAATCTTCACAAGCACTCATTGTCGTTACAGGATCTTTTTATACATTAAGCGCGATACAAAAAGAAGGTAGAATATAGTGTGTTTTCAAGGCCGGATAACTGACAGACAGGGTTAAAATGTGTTATGATTGTACTCACTTACATTTCACAAGGAGAATAATCATGGCACCTCAAACACAAGCTACTACTTTTTGGGATGACATTGTCACTAAAGCACAGTCTAGTAATCAATCAAATATAAAATTGCCATTTTTTAGCTTGGCTCCAATGGAAGCCGTAACAGATACAATATTTAGACGAGTTGTTGAAAAAGCAGCCGCACCAGATGTTTACTATACGGAATTTACGAATGCTAGTTCCATGGTTCACCCTAAAGCTAAGTTTTCGGTACAAGGTAGATTAGCTGTTGCTAAAGGAGAAACATTTCCTGTAGCTCAAATATGGGGATCAAAACCTGAAGATATTGCAGGTGCATCAATGTTGTTGCCAGAAATGGGTTATCAGGCTGTCGATATCAATATGGGCTGTCCAGATGCAACAGTTATTAAAAATAGTGCAGGGTCTGACTTAATTAGACATGCTGATTTGGCTGAGCAGATAATTGTAGCTGCCAAAAAATCTAATTTACCTGTTTCTGTTAAAACTCGGTTGGGATTCCATAAAGCAGAAGAATTTCGCGAGTGGTTGCCTGTTATCCTAAAACAAAATGTTGCTGTATTGACAGTTCATTTGCGATCACGTAAGGAAATGTCAAAAGCACCTGCTCATGTAGAGTATATTGATGAAATTTTAGCTTTACGGGATAATATTGCGCCAAGTACCCTCATTCAAATTAACGGAGATATCAAAAATCGTAAGCAAGGACTTGAACTAGTTAGACAACATCCAGGCATTGACGGTATTATGATTGGACGTGGTATCTTTGAAAATCCATATGCGTTTGAACAGGAGCCTACACAACATACATTGGAAGAATCAATAGAGTTATTACGCTTACAGTTGAATCTTTTTGATGAAGTTAATAGTGCTGGAACACCTAAACATTTTGAAGCCTTAAAGCGATATTTCAAAATTTATTTACGTGGTTTTGCACATGCATCTAGTTTGAGACAGCTTTTGATGGAAACACATACCACTGAAGAAGTGCGTACGATACTAGATCGAGAACTTACTAGAGTTTATCAAAATGTTGCTGAAGATCAACATATTTATCGAGATAATGAAGCAGTATATGCTGAAATGTCGGTAAAAAAATCAAAATAAAATTCTAAAATCTTGGTTATACAAGTGATTTAGTTTAATCAGCTTGTTTTACACCAAGCTTTTTTTGTATAATGAATTCATGAAATTAACCAGTAAATCAGTAACAGAACTATTAAAACATCATAATTTGTTAGTATCTAATCCGAATATAGATCAAGAAATAACATTTGATTTTCTACATTATGACACAAGAGAAGTTGAAAATAATACTCTTTTTGTCGTAAAAGGCGCTTTTAAAGCAAAGTATCTGGAGGGGCTGTTGGGCAATGTGACAGCTCTGGTAACTCAGAAATTGTTGCCAATTGAAATGCCACAATGGATAGTTTCTGATGAGCAAAAAGCATTGTCAGTATTATCTATGGCTTTTTTTGATTACCCACAAGATAGTTTGTGGATAGGCGCTTTTACTGGAACAAAAGGAAAAACTACTGCTGCTTATATGGTATTTAACATATTGCAGCATATGACTAATCAAAAAACAGCGTTGTTTTCAACAGTAGATCGTATTACAGGCAATAATCTAGAAGATAAGAAAAAATCTGATTTGACTACTCCAGAATCATATGAGTTGTTCAAAGATATGAGAAGAGCAGTTGATAATGGGATGACACATTTAATTATGGAGGTGAGTTCCCAAGCTTATCTTAAACAACGTGTTTATGGATTACGCTATCAAGTAGGTGCTTTTTTGAATATATCTCCAGATCATATTGGTCCAAATGAACACCCTAATTTTGAGGATTACTTAGCACATAAACTCATGCTTTTTGATAATTCAGATCAAGTTATCATTAATGCTGAAAGTGATCAATTCATGAAGATTAGTCGTTATGCCAGTAAAAATCATAATGAAATTTATACATATAGCCAATTTGACAAAGGAGGTGAATTTACTTTCACTTCTAAAAAAAGCGCAATTCATGAAAGTAAGTTTATAGTGAAAGATAGCAGATTTACTGAAATGAATGGTGAGTATCGCCTAAATCTACCAGGTGATTTTAATGAGTCAAACGCTTTGGCTGCGCTAATTATGTCTGCTATGGCTGGTGCACAGCATGAAGATATGGTGAAAGGCCTTGATCAAGTTTTTATACCAGGACGCATGTTGAGCTTACCGATTCACGGACATGGAGTGGCGTTTGTTGATTATGCACATAATTATGCATCAATGAAAGCACTTTTGAGTTTTGCACAAAATCAGTACCCCTCTGGGAAAGTCATTGTTGTTGTTGGAGCACCAGGAAATAAAGGCGTTTCTAGACGAGCCGACTTTGGAAAAGTTGTGTCGGAGTTTGCTGATGTTGTTTTTCTAACAGCAGATGATCCACAATTTGAATCACCACAAGCGATTGCACATGAAATTGCTGAACATATTAGTAATGAAAAGTTAGCAATCTATTTTGATATGAATAGAATAAGTGCAATCAATAAAGCCTTATCACTTGCTAATGATGAAGATATAGTGATTGTTGCCGGAAAAGGTGAAGATCCTTACCAAAAGGTAAATGGTATTGATGAACCTTATATTGGCGATTATCAAGTTGTTAAAAATTTTGCACAACAGTATATTTAATTCAGTAATTATAAAACTTACATTTATCCTAAGCTGGGGTTGGTGTAAGTTTTTTTGTCGATTAAAATTTCTCTATATGATATCATATAGATATGACAAAAAATAGTGATAAACTACACAAAAAATCAGGGAATATTCCATTAAGAATAAATCCTGAATTACATGAAGAACTAGCAAGACATGCTATTCAAGAAGGACGTTCGTTAAATAATTATTTAACAAAACTTTTAGAAGAATGTATACATCCCAAAACTTTTGAAGATCGACAGTTTGTTGGGAATGTCGTTTCCGGTGAAAACTTTGACTTAGATAGTCAGCTGGTTAAAATATCGGGTATTTATTATCGCTTTTTGATTGAAAATGCTCAGAAGATTAATGTTCAAAAAAAATATGTCATTATTGAAGCAAATGGAAATGTCTTAACATTAAGAGAATTAAAATCGTAAAATAAGAATAAAATGGAGAAATAATGTTGTTTTTTAAAATTGTACCTCAAAATAATGTTGGATTAGTAGAAACGCTTGGCAAGTATAGTAACCGAAAAGAGGCTGGATTGCATTTCTATATTCCTTTCTTTCAAAGAATCAGAAAAGTGAGTCTAGCTATGAGACCACTAAGATTACCAGATTACTCAGTTATAACGGCAGATAATGCTGATATAAAAGCAAGTGTTACATTAAATTATCATGTCACTGATGCGATAAAGTATATGTATGAAAATACGGATTCAGTTGAATCTATGGCGCAACTAGTTCGTGGACATTTAAGAGATATTATTGGGCGTATGGAATTGAATGAGGCACTTGGTTCCACTACTAAAATTAACGTTCAATTAGCTGAAGCTATTGGTGATTTAACTAATACATACGGTATTAATGTTGACAGAATTAATATCGATGAGCTACGTCCATCAATTTCTATTCAAGAAGCAATGGACAAACAATTAACTGCTGATCGTGAGAGAGTGGCTACAATTGCAAAAGCTGAGGGAGAGGCACGTTCAATTGAGTTAACAACAAAGGCAAAAAATGATGCTTTAATGGCAACAGCTAAAGCAGAAGCTGATGCTACGAAAACACGAGCAGATGCTGAACGATATCGTATAGATACGGTTCAATCTGGGCTTACTAATGCAGATGATAAATATTTTCAGAATCAATCAATCAATGCCTTTACAACCTTAGCAGAATCGTCAGCGAATCTAGTTGTAGTAGATAGTCAAAAAATTGATAACTTGGGACAGCTTCCAATAAAAGGAAAATTGCTAGAAAAAGGTTTTCAAGCATAGTGTTATGACTTTTAAAGCTAAACAATTGATTTGGAATAAACTTGTACAGAAAGAGAAATATGTTTAAAAATAAAAAAGTTTTGATTGTTGTCTCTGGAAGTGTTTCTGCTTATAAGTCTGCTAGCCTAGTACGTTTGTTAATAAAACAAGGTGCAAGTACTCGTGTGGTGATGACTAAATCAGCTGAAGAATTTATACCAAGTAAAACGCTTTCAATTTTATCGAGATATGAAGTGTTAACTGATTTATTTAGCTCTTATGATCGAGAAGTTGTACATATCGAATGGGCAAATTGGGCCGACTATATATTTGTGGTTCCTGCAACAGCAAATATTATAGGAAAGATTGCCAATGGTATCGCAGATGATGCTGCAACGGCAACGATAATGGCATCAAAAGCTGATAAAATTATTGCTCCAGCAATGAATGACGCGATGCTAAATAATGCTGCTGTAAAGCGTAATTTAGATATAATCAAAAATGATGGCTGGTTAATTATTGATCCTGAATATGGTTTTTTAGCAGAGGGATATGAAGCAAACGGAAGGTTACAAGAACCAGAAAAAATCATTGCTGAGGCAAGTATTAGATTACAAGCAAAGTTAGGAAAACTAAAAGGTAAACATATTGTGATTACTGCTGGTGGTACAGTTGAAGCATTGGATCCAGTAAGATACTTAACTAATCGTTCGAGTGGGAAAATGGGATATGCTCTAGCACGAGCAGCTGTGGAAGCTGGATGTCATGTAACATTGATTACAACAGTTGACAAAGAAGATATATATGGTGTGACGAAGATTTTTGTAAAGTCTACACAAGAAATGCTTGATCAGTCAATGATTGCATTTAAACATGCTGATATTTTTATAGCTGCGGCTGCTGTTTCAGATTTTAGACCAATGACATACGTAGAACACAAAATAAAAAAGCAAGACAATTATCCGCTTCAGTTAACGTTAATTCAGAATCCAGATATATTAAAAACCATTGGTAGCATCAAGAATAAAAATCAAATTGTTGTTGGATTTGCTGCCGAAACACAAAATATAGTTTCTTACGGACAAAATAAGTTGAATCAGAAAAATGCGGACATGATAATTGCCAATGATGTTAGTAATTCTGAAATTGGTTTTTCTTCCGATGATAATTCAGTCACAATCATATCTCAAAAATACTCACCAAAAGTTGTTACAAAACAATCCAAGATTAAGATTGCCAGAATAATAATTGATAGTATTTCTGAGATTGTAAATACTAATTAAATATGTTAAAATTGGATGTTATACATTGATTACAGGAGGAAAGTGTTAATTTTTGGTTTAAATCACTATATGAATTAATACGCTGACCACAATGGCAGATGAAGAAGAAACAAAAGCATCAAAGTATCATGTTGGTGATATTTTATTAGCACCACCTTATGGTAATTTAGAGAAACCTTTTACTGGACAAGTTGAAAAAGTATATGAAAATTCACTACTGGTTGAAATAACAGAAAATGATTTAGGAGATCAACCAGCAGTAAATGAAATGAATCATCGTGCTGTTGTGCGCATGGATGAGATTGAAGTAATTAAGCATGCTCCAGTACCAGAAAATACTGTTGCAGACACTGAAGAGTAAAGAAGTTCAAAGAGTTATGTTAAGCAAGTCCAAGTTGATGTGAGTTGGACCATAATGAGAACGGCGCGTACTTGGAGTCATTTATTTATATATAGAGTGGCGAAAGCTATTAGAGTGGTACCGCGGGTAAAGACTCGTCTCTTGTAAAATGAGACGAGTCTTTTTATTATCCAAAATAAATATTGTATAATAGAAGATAATTTAAAAAGGAAATCATAGACATGAGTAACAATGAACTAGTCACTAATACATTATCAGGCGTTATTAAAAATTTATCAGCGCAAGAAATTCAAGAAAAATTAGAATCACCAAAGTCATCTGATTTAGGTGATATAGCTTTTCCAACTTTTGCGTTAGCTAAATTGTTACGGAAATATCCTCAACAAATTGCTGAGGATATCGTTTCAAAAATAGATCAAACACTATTTGAAAAAGTCGTTGCTACTGGACCATATGTTAATTTTTTCTTCGACAAAGTCTCAACATCACAATCAGTATTGACAGAAATTTTATCACAAAAAAATGAGTTTGGAACAAATAAAGATGGGAATCAGTCAAAGGTTACCATCGATATGTCATCACCTAATATTGCTAAACCAATGTCTATGGGGCATCTGCGTTCCACAGTAATAGGGAATGCCTTGGCTAATATTACTGCAAAAAATGGGTATATCCCAGTTAAAATTAATCATTTAGGTGATTGGGGAACACAATTTGGAAAATTAATTTATGCTTATAAAACATGGGGATCAGAAGAAGAAGTAAAAGCTGACCCCATTGCTACACTTTTACGTTATTATGTTGAGTTCCACGAAAAAGCAAAGGTTAATGAGACCTTAAATGATGAGGGACGTGCTTGGTTTAAAAAACTAGAAGATGGTGATGAAGAAGCACTGAAGCTATGGGAATGGTTTAGAGCAGAGTCACTTAAAGAATTTACTGAAATTTATGATCGCTTAGATATTACATTTGATTCATTTAATGGGGAAGCATTTTATAATGATAAAATGGATAAGGTTGTAGACACTCTTGAAAAGAAAGAAATATTGATTGAATCGCAAGGGGCTAAAATTGTAGATTTGTCAGATGTTAATCCTAATTTAACTCCTGCTATGATTAAACGTACAGATGGTGCTACCCTTTACATGACAAGAGACTTGGCTGCGGCTGTCTATCGTAAAGAAACCTACAACTTTGCGAAATCTTTATATGTCGTTGGTGGTGAGCAAAGAGAACATTTTGTGCAAATGAAAGCAGTTTTGTCATTAATGGGATTTGACTGGGCTGATGATGTTGAGCATATTGCTTTTGGGTTAATAACTTTCAATGGTAAGAAAATGTCTACTAGAAAAGGCGATGTTGTCTTATTAAAAGATGTACTAAATGATGCTCATGACCTAGCATTGAAGCAAATACAAGAGAAAAATCCTTCTCTTTCACATAAAGAATTAGTTGCAGAACAAGTAGGTGCGGGAGCTGTTGTATTTCATGATTTAATGAATGATCGTACAAACAATTTCGATTTTAATTTGGAAGAGGTTGTTCGCTTTGAGGGTGATACGGGACCATATGTCCAATATACAAATGCTCGCGCTTTATCGATCCTAAGAAAATCTGAGAAAGATGTATCAATATCGTCTGATGAACTACAATTAGATGATATTGCAACTTGGAATATTATCTCAACCTTAAATCAATTCCCCTCAATTATAAAAAGGTCATGGCAACAACGCGAAGCAAGTATCATTGCTAAATATGCGCTTAATTTATCTCGTGCATTTAACAAATATTATGCTAATTCAAAAATTTTAACGGTTGATGATCAATTAAATGCGAGACTTGCATTAGTTAAGTCAGTGTCAATTGTTTTGTCAGAAAGTTTGCGTTTACTAGGTGTTAAAGCACCTGAAGAAATGTAGGATTGGTTTAAATTTCTGTTCCCAACTACTAATAAATGAGGAGAACTAAATGATTTCTAAACAAAAAAGGCAAGCATTGATCCTTGATATTATTCAAAAACGAGCCATTACAAGTCAAGAAGCTTTATTAGTGGAACTGGAGCGTTATAATGTTGAGACAACACAAACCACGATTTCACGTGATATTCGCGCATTGGGCATTGTTCGAGTGAAAGATGTGAATGGTAATTTAAGATATCAACAATTAAAAAATACGTCTGATACGATAGAGACACAGATTAATTCGAATGTAGTTGATGAGGCAATTAAAGATTATGCTGTTTTTGTAAAACAAGTCCAATTTATGACTATTATAAAGACAACAGATTCAAGTGGGAATGCTGTTGCAGGTGTAATTGATGATGCTAATCTGCCAGAGGTTGTGGCAACTTTAGCGGGATTTGATACAATTTATATTACAAGCCCTGATGAAGAAAGTGCTGCTGTATTAACAAAACGTTGGGCAGCCCTGATAGGTTAATATATGAATTGGTTAAAAAATTTTGTTAAACAAATACATCTTAAGATAAGCCCTTTTACTAAGCGATGGCAAGTTTGGCGTTTATTAATTGTGCTGTTTCTCAGTGCTTTTCTAATACTGAGTGTTTATTGCGTTATTTTAGCCAAAACAGCTCATGTAAAAAATTTACAAGCAACTTTATCGCAAACTACATCTGTGTACGATGATTCAGGTTCTAAGGCTGGTGAATTATACTCTCAAAAAGGGACCTACGTAGCTTATAATCAAATTTCTCAAAATATGAGAGATGCTGTTATTTCAAGTGAAGATAGAAATTTTTACCATGAAATTGGCTTTTCTGTAAAGGGTATTGTGCGTGCGGGGCTACTTAATTTTAAAAATAAACTAATGGGATCTAATGTTATAGCGGGTGGTGGATCAACTCTTACACAACAACTTGTTAAAAATGCCTATTTAAATCAAGAACAAACTGTCACGAGAAAAGCAAAAGAAATTTTCTTGTCTATGCAAGTTGAACAAGACTATTCGAAAAACCAAATCTTAACTATGTATTTGAATAATGCTTGGTTTGGTAATGGTGTGTGGGGAGTAGAAGATGCTGCTCAAAAATATTTTGGTGTACATGCGAGTGAATTGACAACCTCTCAAGCCGCAACATTAACGGCTATGTTGCCTAGTCCAGCATTATATAATCCTATTGATCACCCACAGGCTGCCATTTCAAAACGTAACATTGTTCTGAATACAATGGTTGAAAACAAAAAATTATCGGCAGCTCAATTTAAAGAAGCACAAGCAGCACCGATGACATTGAATGATACCTATAGTGGTGGAAATAGTTACAAATATCCATGGTACTTTGATTCAGTGATCAGTGAAGCAATCAAAGATTATGGTCTAACTGAATCAGATGTGATGAATCGTGGTTATAAAATTTATACAACCTTAAATCAACAAGATCAAACTAACTTACAAGATGATTTTGCAAACAATGCGATGTTTAATTACAATACTGATGCTCAAGCAGCAAGTATTGTTTTAAATGCAAAGAATGGTGGTGTACGAGCAATTGTTGGTTCAAGAAGCGCCAATCATACATTTAGAGGATTTAACTATGCTACACAATCAAAGTTGCAGCCAGGTTCGGCTATTAAACCAATTGCTGTTTATGCACCTGCGTTAGAGCGAGGGTACAATATTGAAACATTATTACCAAATACTACACGAAAGTTTGGTTCAAGTAATAAAGAAGTTCATAATGCGCTTAATGTCGAGACTGATGATGTACCAATGTATGAAGCTCTTGAACATTCATATAATGTACCAGCAGTATACTTACTAAATAAGATTGGTGTTAATGCTGGCTATGAAAGCACAAAAAAGTTTGGTTTGCCATTGTCCGAAAAAGATAAATCGCTTGCTTTAGCCTTAGGTGGTTTAACTACAGGAGTATCACCAATGCAAATGGCGCAGGCATATACTGCTTTTGCTAATGGGGGTGTTATGAGTAATGCACACTTTATTACAAAAATTGTTGATGCATCTGGTAAAGTGATAGGCTCACAACCAAAAACTAAACAAACAAGGGTTTTGAGTTCACGTGTTGCTGACAATATGACAAGAATGATGTTAGGAACTTATACGAATGGAACAGGACTAGGTGCTTCACCAGCAGGGTTTACAATTGCTGGTAAAACAGGAACAACAGAAAACTCAAATGACCTAGAGAATGCCCAATCCTCGAAAGATTCTTGGGCAATGGCCTATACAAAAGATATTGTTCAAGCAACTTGGATGGGACTTGATAGTGATAAAAGTAATAATAATAGTCTACCACTAGGATTGACAGCAACAATGGGGCCTTTAGTGAAAACATCATTAGAACAGATATTACCTAACACACCAGGAACTAGCTTCAGTGTGGCTAATCCAAATACACCATCTAATCCTTCAAATACTGATAATAATAGTAATTGGCCTAACAATATTGTTTCAGATTTTTCTAATGGCATTAATAAAGCTGTAGATGGTGCTGATAAAACTTGGAAAACAATAAAAGGATTGTTTGGTGGTAACTAAAACAACTGCTATACTTAAATAAAAAGAATTGAGGAAATAATAATGACAGTCAATATTTATGATAATGCTAATGAAATGGCAAAAGTTTTGAAGCAAACAGAGCAATACCTAAATTGGGAATCTGCGTTTGATGCCATTCAAAAAGATGATGAAGCAAAAAAACTTTTTGATCAGTTCCAAACTGTACAAATGTCAGTTCAACAGATGATGCAATCTCAGCAACAACCATCTGAAGAACAAGAAAAGGAATGGGATACTATTGCATCAGAGGTTCAAAAGAATACTTTAATTACAGCATTACTTTCTACAGAACAAGCATTAAACACAGTCCTAACCGAAATTAATGATATTGTGACAAAGCCAGTTTCAGAAGCTTACTCAAAGATTCGTCAATAATTTTTAAGATGCTCATTTTAGAATCATAAGAGAAAAATTATGCAAAATAAGTTTATTCACTTTTTAAAAGAATGGATCATACCTATTGCTACCGCTGCTATTGTGGTAGTTTTAGTCCGTACATTTTTATTTACACTTGCACACGTAAATGGGCCATCAATGATGCCCAACTTGCAAAATAAGGAACTCGTTATTTTAAGTAAAATATCTTCTTATCAGCGAGGGGATGTTATTGTCTTTGATGCTCGAGATGAAGATCCAAGAATTAAGAGCGGGGAAAAGGACTATGTTAAACGCATCATAGGTATACCCGGTGACACAGTTTCTTATAAAAATTCTAATTTGTATGTTAATGGTAAATTAGTCAACCAAGATTATATCGGTATTGATGAACGTACACAAGGAACAGAAATGTCATTTGGCAGTTCATGGTCTTTGAAAACACTTTCTTCAACAGATATGTGGCAGAAAAAAGATAGAAATCACGAAACTGTCCCTCAAGGTGAATATTTTGTGATGGGGGATCATCGATCGGTTTCTAACGATGGTAGATACTTCGGGTTTATTGATAAAAACCACATCACCGGAAAAGTGATTGTACCCTTTTGGAATACTGACAATACTGCCAAGCAAAATATAAATCATCAAAATAAACACTTTTTTGAGAATTAAGTTTGCTTGTATTAGCAAAAAATGATAATATTGAGAAAAGAAAAACCCTTTAACTAAGTCCAGAGAGGCTTACAAGGATTTTAGATTCGATTAGACAAGGTGTTGTTACAGATAATGCACACTCAGTCTATAATTTTCTAAAACGTGTAAGTCAATTGGCTTACACGTTTTTTTGTATAAAAAGGAGAATTATGCGTCATTTTCTGAATATAAATTCATTATCAAATAGTGATGTGATACGCTTAGTTGAACACTCAATAAAACTCAAGCAAAAGAATTCTAATGAAAAATCAGATAAAACAGTTGTCAATCTATTTTTTGAAAATTCTACGAGAACATATAGCAGTTTTCAGATGGCAGAAAATAAGTTAGGTTTTCAACAAATTATCATTGATCCGCAACATAGCTCAATGTCAAAAGGCGAGAGTTTGAGTGATACGTTGAAAACATTAAAGGCAATTGGTATCGACGTAGCCATAGTCAGACATACGACGAATAGTTGGTATGAAAATATTATTTCAGAAAATGATCCAGAGAAAATTCCACAACTAGTCAATGCAGGTGATGGCAGTGGGCAGCATCCATCGCAAAGCTTGTTAGATTTAGTAACCATCTACGAAGAATTTTCGCATTTTGATGGCTTAAAAGTGAGGATTATTGGTGATTTATCACATTCAAGAGTAGCACGCTCGAATGCAGAAATTTTAAATAAATTAGGTGTTGAAGTTAGTTTTTCCGGACCTGAAAATTGGCAACCAAAAGATTTTAAGCAGTTTGGACAATTCGTTGATATAGATTATGAGTTGGATAAACAGGATGTCGTAATGTTTTTGAGAGTACAACATGAGCGAATTACACAAACAGAACATCAGTATTTTTCAAGTAGACAATATCATGGAAAATACGGATTAACACTTAGTCGATATAAGAAGCTTAAAGATAATGCCATAGTGATGCATCCGGCACCGGTCAATCGTGATGTAGAAATTGCAAATGAATTAGTAGAATCTTCAAAATCAAGAATTTTTGAACAAATGCGAAATGGTGTGTTCGCTCGTATGGCAATTTTAAAGTTTGTGTTGGAGGAATAATATGCAATTAATTACAAATGCCAAAATATTAACTGATGGTCATTTAAAACAGCAGGATATCTTAATTGATGGGCAATACATTAAGCAGGTAGGCGATAAAATAATTCCTGCTGAAGGTGTTGAAGTTATCGATGCAGATGGTGCATTTTTATCAGCAGGTTTAGTAGATGTTCATGTTCATTTTCGTGAGCCTGGATTTGAATATAAAGAGACAATTGCTACTGGCTCAAGGGCTGCTGCCAGAGGTGGTTTTACAACTGTTCTAGCAATGCCAAATCTTAATCCGGTGCCAGATACAGCTGAACGAATAAAAAAACAAATTGTCTTAAATAAAGCACATGGTGTCGTTAATATAGAACAATATGGTGCAATTTCAAGTAATCTAATATCAGAAGAAATTTCTGATATACGAACAATGTCAAATGAAGGAGCCATTGCTTTTAGTAATGACGGAAAGGGTGTGCAAACAGCTGATACAATGTTGCATGCTATGGTGGCAGCCGCACAAGTGAATAAGCCTTTAGTTGCGCATCTTGAAGATAATTCTTTGTTACATGATGGCGTTATGAATAGTGGTAAAATTGCTGAAAAATTAGGATTGCCTGGGATCACAGATTTGGCAGAAAGTGCACAATTAGCAAGAGATTTAGTTCTTGCTAAAGCAACAGGTGTACATTACCATGTTGCCCACATATCTACTAAAGAGTCTGTAGCGTTAGTTAGAATTGCAAAACGGGAAGGTGTGAAAGTAACTGCTGAAGTATCACCACATCATCTCTTATTATCGGATAGTGATATTCACTCAGATAACGCCTTGTTTAAGATGAACCCTCCTTTGAGATCACAAGAAGATAGAGAGGCTGTTCTTGCAGGGCTAATTGATGGCACGATTGATATGGTTGCAACTGACCATGCACCACATGGCACCGAAGAAAAGTCAGTATCCTTCAAGGAAGCACCATTTGGGATTACAGGTATTGAAACTAGTTTTCAATTGCTTTATACGCACTTAGTAAAGAGCGGTATGATTACTTTAGAAACATTAATTCAACGCATGGTTAATGCACCAATAAATGCGTTTCAATTAGAAGCACCAACCAAAATTGCAGATGGGCAAATTGCAAATATGGCACTATTTGACATTGATCATAAGTCGACAATAAAAGTAAACGATTTTGAATCTCTGGGGAAAAATACACCATTTATTGGTTGGGAAATATATGGTACCACATTAGCGACTTGGGTAGAAGGTAAGATAGTTTATCACTTAAAACCCTAATCATGAGAATTTAAATAAAAGGATAAAAATATGAAAAAACGTTATTTAGTACTAGAGAATGGTTCAGTGTATGAAGGAGAAGCATTTGGAGCGGATACCAGTATTATAGCGGAATTGGTTTTTAATACTGGTATGTCAGGTTATCAAGAATCAATTACTGACTTATCATATCGAGGTGAAATGATTGTTTTCACTTATCCTTTAATCGGAAATTATGGTATTAATCGTGATGATTTTGAAAGCTTGAGACCAGCAGCTTCAGCAATTGTAGTACATGAAATTGCACGTAGACCAAGTAATTGGCGTAAAATGATGAGTTTACCTGAATGGGCAGAACGTACGGGTATGCCAGGAATTACAGGTGTTGATACTCGATCTTTAACAAAAGAATTACGCGATAATGGTGTTATGAAGGCTTCTCTTGTTGATCAGGTGACAGACGAAGTATTTGCAGAATTAGCAGATTTCAAACCTAGTACGGACTTGGTAGCTCGCGCCACGACTAAAACACAATATCAAAATCCAACTGATGGCATTTCAATTGCTTTAATAGATTTTGGTCTAAAAAATTCTATTTTACGATCACTTGCTAAACGTGGCGTTAATGTAATGGTTTTTCCAGCAACGGTATCTGCTGAAACAGTGCTTGCTGCCAATCCTGATGGTATTTTGTTATCAAATGGTCCGGGTAATCCTGAAGATGCGAGTTATGCAATTCCAACAATTAAAACTTTGCAGGAAACATTACCGTTGATGGGCATTTGTTTAGGCCATCAGTTATTTGCTTTAGCAAATGGGGCTAAGACTTTTAAAATGAAATTTGGGCATCGCGGTTTTAATCATGCTGTTAGAAATTTGTCTAGAGAAAGATTAGATTTTACTTCTCAAAATCATGGTTATGCAGTTGAACGCGAAAGTCTTGCAAATACAGGGTTATCTGTTACGCACGAAGAAATTAATGATTTAACAGTCGAAGGATTAGCATTAGAAGGACACAATGCATTTTCTGTGCAGTTTCATCCTGATGCTGCGCCTGGTCCGCATGATGCGGAGTATATATTTGATGACTTTTTAAACATGATTGTACAATCACAGAAGGAGACAGCACAGCATGCCTAAGCGTAACGATATAAAAAAAATACTGGTTATTGGATCAGGACCAATTGTAATAGGGCAGGCAGCAGAATTTGATTATTCGGGTACACAAGCTGCTCTTAGTCTAAAAGAAGAAGGCTATTATGTTATTTTAGTTAACTCTAATCCAGCAACTATTATGACTGATGCAGAAATTGCTGATAAAGTATATATTGAACCTTTATCAATTGATTTTATTGAAAGAATACTCCGTAAAGAACGGCCTGATGCTATCTTACCAACTTTAGGTGGACAGACTGGTTTAAATATGGCAAAAGATTTGTCAGAAGCTGGCATTCTAGATGAGTTACAAATTGAACTTTTGGGTACTAAATTATCTGCTATTGAAGAGGCTGAAGACCGAGAAGAGTTTAAAGCACTTATGGAGCGTTTAAATGAGCCGATTCCAGAATCTGTTATTGCAACTACGATAGATGAGGCACTTTCATTTGCCGATACACATGGCTATCCAGTGATTGTTCGACCTGCTTATACTTTAGGTGGTACAGGCGGTGGCATCGCAACAACGCATGAGGAACTGACCGCAATTGCTGCGAATGGATTGGATTTATCTCCTGTAACACAAGTTTTGATTGAACGTTCAATTGCAGGATTTAAAGAAATTGAATTTGAGGTTATGAGAGATGCTCATGACAATGCGCTCGTTGTTGCATCAATGGAGAACTTTGATCCAGTCGGTGTGCATACAGGTGACTCAATTGTTACGGCACCCGTTCAGACACTGTCTGATCGTGAGGTCCAGATGATGAGAGATGCTGCTTTGAAAATTATTCGTGCTTTGGGCATTGAAGGTGGTGTCAATATTCAAATGGCATTAGATCCGAAATCATACAAGTATTACATTATTGAAGTTAATCCACGAGTTTCTCGATCATCTGCTTTGGCATCAAAAGCAACAGGATATCCTATTGCAAAAATGGCTGCTAAAATTGCTGTAGGTTTGACTCTAGATGAAATTATCAATCCAGTAACTGGAACAACAAAAGCTGAATTTGAACCAGCGTTAGACTATGTTGTTTTTAAAATTCCGCGTTGGCCGTTTGATAAATTTGCTACAGCTGATAGACGATTAGGAACACAAATGAAGGCAACAGGCGAAGTTATGGCCATTGGTCGTAACATGGAAGAAGCTATGTTGAAAGCTGTGCGTTCTCTTGAAATTGGTGCCACAGGGTTAAATGATTTAACTTTTGATGATTTAACAAATGAAGAACTTTTAGATGCTTTAATGCCGGCTCGTGATGATAGACTGTTTATGATTGCAGATTTATTACGTAGAGGCATAAGTATTGAAACAATACATAATAAAACAAAGATTGATGAGTTTTTCTTAGATAAAGTATCACATATTGTTGAAATTGAGCATGACTTGAAACAGCATATTGGTGACAAGGACTACTTGCTTTATGCTAAGAAAAATGGTTTTGCTGATGAAACAGTTGCTAAAATTTGGGGACAAAAGACTTCAGAAATACGTCAATTTAGACGTGATGCACAAATATTGCCTGTTTATAAAATGGTAGATACTGTTGCTGCAGAATTTGAATCACAAACACCTTATTTTTATGCAAGTTACGAAAGAGAAAATGAGTCAATTAAGTCTGATAAAAAATCAGTAATTGTATTAGGATCTGGGCCGATTAGAATCGGACAAGGCGTTGAATTTGACTACGCAACAGTTCATGCAGTAAAGGCAATTCAGCGTGCTGGGTATGAAGCTATTATCATGAACTCAAATCCTGAAACCGTTTCAACTGATTTTTCAATTTCTGATAAATTATACTTTGAACCATTAACTCTCGAAGACGTGCTGAACGTAATTGATTTGGAACATCCAATGGGTGTGGTTGTACAATTCGGTGGTCAAACAGCTATTAATTTAGCACAGCCTCTTTTCGAAAATGGGGTTAATATTTTAGGGACAACTGTTGAAGATCTTAACCGTGCAGAAGATAGAGAGGCATTCGATCAAGTTATTAAAAGCTTAGCTTTGCCACAACCAGTAGGTAAAACAGCAACTACTATAGTTGAAGCTGTCGAAGCGGCCAGAGCAATTGGCTACCCAGTATTGATTAGACCATCTTATGTACTTGGTGGAAGAGCTATGGAAATTGTATCTTCTGATATTGAATTAGAAGACTATATGCAACGTGCGGTTAAAGTCTCGAATGATCATCCGGTACTCATTGATTCTTATCTAGTAGGACAAGAAGCTGAAGTAGATGTATTATCAGATGGTGAAACAGCCGTGATTCCAGGAATTATGGAACATATTGAGAGAGCAGGGGTCCATTCTGGAGATTCCATGTCAGTTTATCCGCCACAATATTTATCTCAAAAAGTTCAAGATGAGATGACAAATGCTGCCATTAATTTAGCAAAATCTATGAACACAATTGGATTAATGAATGTACAATTTGTTATTCATGATAATACAGCTTATGTTATTGAAGTTAATCCTAGAGCCTCTAGAACTGTGCCATTCATATCAAAGGTGACTCATTTACCATTAGCTCAACTGGCAACTCGTGTGATGTTAGGTGAAAAATTAGCAGAGATGGGATTTACGACTGGGTTAGTTCCAAGTGATGATATGGTTCACGTTAAGGCACCAATATTTTCATTTACAAAGTTACCAGATGTTGATTCCCTGTTAGGACCAGAAATGAAGTCCACGGGTGAGGTAATGGGATCTGATACTACTTTACCAAAAGCTTTGTATAAAGCCTTTGTGGCTTCAAATATTAAGGTTCCTAAATATGGTAATGTACTGTTTACAGTCGCTGATGATGATAAGTCAGAAGTGACTGACTTGGCAAAACGTTTTTATGATTTAGGTTTTGGCATTTTTGCAACGGCTGGAACGGGCGCAATTTTCGCTGAACAAGATATACCAGTCACAATTCTTGACAAAATTTCTGAATCTAAAAATAACTCTGTTATGGCTTTGCGTGACCAAAAACTACAAGTTGTGATCAATACAACTCAAGCAGATGATCGTGCAGAGTCAGATGGGAAGTTAATTAGAAACGCCGCAATTGAAAATGCTGTACCGCTATTTACAGCGCTTGATACTGTTAACGCATTTCTAGATGTGTTAGAAAGTAGAAGTTTTGCTGTTAATGAAATGAAATAGTCATTGTCAATAAGCTTTTTAATAGGCAAAGTCAAAAAGGAAAGTGTACAATATGGAAAATCGGTTAGCAGTTAAATTACCAGGTCTTGATTTAAAAAATCCTATAATGAACGCTTCAGGGGCAGTTTATTATGGTCTTGAAGATAAGGGATATAAAATTGAAAATGCGGGGGCTTTAGTAACCAAAACAGTTACTTTAGATGAACGTGCAGGAAATCCGCAACCGTGGATTGTTGATACACCGAGTGGTATCTTAAATTCAGTTGGACTTGCTAATCCAGGCATTGATTATGTAACTTCGGAAATATTGCCTGCAATTCATCAAAAATATAAAGACTTGCCAGTGCTTTCATCTATAGCTGGCGAGTCAGTCGATGAGTATGTTGAACTAACAAAAAGATTGACAAAAACAGGTTATGTCACAGCAATTGAAGTTAATTTATCCTGTCCGAATGTAGATCGTGGTGGTATGGCTTTCGGTGTCGAAGCAGAATCAGCAGCTCAAGTTATTCAGGCTATACGTGATGTCACTGATTTACCAATCTACGCTAAAATGTCGCCGAACGTAACAGATATTAAACCTATCGTGAAAGCAGTTGAAGCAGCTGGTGCGGACGGTATTGTCTTAATTAACACAGTTGTTGGTATGAGTTTTGACTTAGATAAACGACAACCAAAATTAGCGAGAGGGATTGGTGGAATGTCAGGGACAGCTGTTCACCCAATAGCTGTTAGGTTCGTTTACGAAACTGCGCAAACTGTTAATATTCCTATTATAGGAGTTGGTGGCATAAACACTACAGACGATGTTTTAGAATTATTAATGGCTGGTGCTAGTGCCGTACAAGTTGGAACAGGTTTATCACAAAATCATCAATTGATGTCTGAACTTATTGATCAATTGCCAACCGCTTTAGATAAGTACGGATTTAATAGAATAACCGATGTTACAAATAGTTATAATAAGTAGTCCAAATAGTTAAAGAAAGTTCAAATTATGCAAGATAACAACATATTTATTGCACTTGATTTTCCAGATGCAGAGTCAGTTAATTCTTTTTTGAAACCTTTTAATCTGTTGGAGAAAAAGCCAGCGTTGAAGGTCGGTATGGAATTATTTTATTCAGAAGGACCATATTTTGTAAAACAACTCAGAGACGCCGGATACAATATTTTTCTAGATTTAAAATTATATGATATTCCTAATACGGTTGCTAAATCAGTGTCTAGTATTAATAAATTGGATGTCCAATATTTGACGCTCCATGCTTCAGGTGGTAAACGAATGCTTGAAGCAGCGGTTCAAAATAAAAGTAAGCAGTTAAAACTGTTAGCGGTTACACAGCTAACATCATTTTCTGAACAAGAAATGCAAAAAACTCAGCTTACGCAAGTATCAATGAACGATAGTGTCAAACATTTAGCTAAAATTGCTTATCAAGTAGGTGTTAATGGCACAATTAGTTCTGCAAATGAAGCTGCGATGATCAAGATGGCTACCGAAGAAAGTTTCTTACGTATAACACCAGGTATTCGATTATTAGGCGATGATGTTAGTGATCAAAGGCGAGTTATGACACCTCGAAAAGCAAGAGAAAATGATTCTTCTGGCTTGGTTGTTGGTAGATCAATTACTCAGGCCGTAGATCCATTGCAAGCTTATCAACGTGTTTTGAGAGAATGGCAAGAAGGAGACGTACAATGATAGATTATTCTGAAGCAGTTGCTAAAAATTTACTTGAGATAGGTGCTGTAAAATTCTCGCCAGAATCTCCATTTACTTGGGCTTCTGGCATTAAAAGTCCTATTTATACTGACAATAGGATGACAATTGGATTTCCAGAAGTAAGAGAAAGAATTTATAAAGGTCTTAGCCAATTAATTGGGGAGAATTATCCGGACGTTGAAATTATTGGTGGCGTTGCAACAGCTGGCATACCACATGCTGCTTGGGTAGCGCAAGATATGAAGAAGCCAATGATTTATGTACGATCTCAACCTAAAGATCATGGCGCCGGAAGGCAGAGTGAAGGTGCAGATGTTACTGGCAAAAAAGTTGTGCTAATTGATGATCTGATTTCAACTGGTGGCTCTGTTCTGGGAGCTGTTAAAGCAATACAAAATGAAGGAGCAACTGTACTTGGCGTGGTATCAATTTTTTCTTACGAACTTCCTGAAGGGGCTCAAAATTTCAAAAATCAGGGCTTAACATTTCAATCTTTGACATCATATTCTCAATTAATAAAAATAGCTGTTTCAGCAGGTTACTTGAGTGAAACACAAATTGCTACTTTAGAAGAATGGCAAAAAAATCCTACAAGTTGGATGAATTAAAAAGAAGCGCAAACACCATTTGCGCTTCTTTTTAATATATAGCATCTCTATAGAGACCAATAACTTTGCCCAATATTGTAACACTTTTTAATATAATTGGGGACATAGAATCATTTTCTGGTTGTAGACGAAAATGATTGGCCTCTCTGAAAAACCTTTTAACAGTCGCTTCATTATCCTCATTCATTGCAACAACAACATCGCCATTATCAGCGTTGTCTTGTTTTCGAACAATGACTTTGTCGCCATCAAGGATACCTATGTTCACCATTGAATTTCCATGAACATTTAGCATAAACATGTCCCCATCAAATTGCATTAAATTATCTGGAATCGGGAAAAATTCTATTGCTTCTTCCTCAACAGCCAAAATAGGAGTGCCAGCAGTGACATGACCAAGAACAGGTATTCGTCCTGGGGTAATTGCAACACCTAAAACTTCTAATCCTGAGTCTGTTAATTCGATCGCTCTAGCGCGTGGCTTAGAAGTGTCTTTTAATAAATAGCCTTTTTTTACTAGTCGTTCAATGTGTCCATGAATTGTTGAAGAAGAAGATAGGCCTACTGCTTCACCAACTTCTCGAACAGTTGGAGGATAACCATTATGAATTTGCGCTTCATAAATACATCTTAAAACTTGAATTTGTTTACTTTCTTGAATTGCCATGATGGGGTTCCTTATTAATTACTAATTTACCATTATTATATCTGAGATAAGATGATTAATCAAACGTTTGTTCGTTTTTTATTAAAAAATAAGAACTTATATGTTTCATCTTACTATAAAAAACAATAGTAAGAACCTATGTGTTCTTTATGATATAATTAAATCTAGATATTTTATTAAGGGGCTTTAAATATGAATTTAGGACTTGGAATTTTAGTTTTGGTTGTTGGTGTTATTATCGGTTTGGTTGCAGGATTTTTCTTAGCAAGAAACTCAATGAAAAGTTATTTGGCCAAAAACCCACCAATTTCTGAGGAAATGATGAAATCGATGATGATGTCTATGGGACAAAAGCCATCACAAAAAAAATTGAATCAAATGATGGCCCAAATGAAACAACAAAGCGAACAAGCACAAAAAAAATAAGCCTATAGGCTTATTTTTTTTCACGCTTTGGGTCAATGTAGTGCCAATCAGGATTAATTTCTCTATCTAATTGATCAAATGCATCTTGTATCTTTTGTGTATATTTGGTAATGTTTTCTTTATCTAATCTATCTTTTCGATCAACAACAATTGGATTGCCAAAATTGATAATTGTGTTATTTCGCTTGAACAATTGCTTAAAAGAAACGGGTCCTTGATATACTGCAGGAACAATCATTTTACCTGACATCTTAGCAATAATTAACGAACCAGACTTTAAATCATCACTATGGCGTGAACCTGACGGAAACATGATTAAAGAACGTTTTCCAGATTTTAGTTCTTTGACGGGTACTTTAATAACACTTGGACCAACATTTTCTCTATCTACTGGAAAAGCACCAGCCGATTTTATTAACCAAGCAAGCGGAGCAAATTTAAATAGTTCTATTTTGGCCATAAATATAAAATGTTTTGGATAGGCAGCAACTGCATACCACACTGGATCCCACCAAGTTCGATGAGGACCTACCAAAATATAGTTATCCTCTTTGGGAATTCTATCACGATTCATATATTTTATACGACCGTTAATACTCCAAATAATACCTACTGCAATATATCGCAGAAAATCATAAAATTTCATTACTATTTCACCTCATAAACTATCTTATATATTTTACACGATAAAGCGAGAAAAGCATAATGACAAAAATAATTCTTAATCCAGGTGAACGCGTTGACAAATTACCCTCTCAAAATATTCGTATTATTCAAAATCCTGATATGTTTTCATATTCTTTAGATGCGATTTTATTAGCTCATTTTGCCGATGTTAAAGGTAAGGGGAAAGGACAAACGGTTGATTTGGGTGCAGGAACAGGTGCGGTAGGATTATTCTATTCTCCTAAAACGGTTGGGCAAGTTATTTTAGTTGAAATTCAGCATGAACTAGCAGAAATGTCAAAAAGAAGTATTGAATTAAATGGTTTATCAGACAAAATACATGTTATAACTTCTGATATGAAAAATATTTTTGATAAAATAAAGCCTGGATCAATTGAGACTGTACTTTCTAATCCACCATATTTTGAATTAAATGATACGACAAAAACAAATCAAGATGAGCATTATCAACTAGCTAGACATGAATTAACGATTGATTTACCTGGATTGGCACAAGTGGCCAATAAACTTTTAAAGAATAACGGAAAATTTTATATGGTTCACCGACCAGATAGATTATCAGACATATTTGCTGCATTTGCTTCTCGAAAATTAATGATTAAAAGAATTCAATTTGTTTATGGAAAAGTGCATAAAGAGGCAAATATGGTATTAATAGAAGCTATAAAATCAGGACGTCCTGGAGGAGTTCGTATTTTACCACCAATTATTGCATATAATGAAAAAAACGATTATACAAGTGAAGTTAAAAATATTCTTTATGGAGAATCATGGTAAATAGTAAAACTTATTATTTTTATGTTATATATACTGCAGATTCTTATTTTTATGGCGGTTTTACAGATAATGTTGCTAAACGTTTTAAAACACATCAAGCGAAAAAAGGTGCTAAATTCACTCGTGTAAATGCTAGGCACCCGTTAAGTTTAATATATTCAGAAGCCTTTGAATCAAAAAAATTAGCGTTGCAAGCTGAATATGCTTTTAAACATTTAAAAAGAAGTCAGAAAGAAAAGTTTTTAAAAGAAAAAGGTGTATCAGAGCTAATATGGCAATAATTATTGCATTTAGTAATTGATTCAAGTATAATAATTTATGTTGTGAATAACAACAAATACACACGGCAAACGAGTTTATATAGGTGCAGCAATGTCATTATAAATGTCGAATTTGTCGGCGGAAAAACCTAGGAGGCCATGTCATGGCAGTTATTTCAATGAAAGAACTCCTCGAAGCAGGAGTACACTTCGGTCATCAAACACGTCGTTGGGACCCAAAGATGGATGAATTTATCTTTACAGAACGTAATGGTATTCATATCATCGATTTGCAAAAAACAGTTAAGTTAGTTGATGAAGCATATAACTTTATGCGTAATGCGTCAACTGATGGTGCTAACTTCTTGTTTGTTGGTACAAAGAAGCAAGCTTCAGATGCCATTGCTGAAGAAGCTGCACGTGCTGGACAATACTTCATCAATCACCGTTGGTTGGGTGGTACTTTGACTAACTGGAACACAATCAAGACACGTATCCAACGTTTGAAGGATTTGGAAGCAATGGCCGAAGACGGTACATTCGAACAATTACCTAAAAAAGAAGTTGTTTTGTTAAACAAGCAACGCGAAAAGTTGAACAAGTTCTTGGGTGGTATCAAGGATATGCCTGGTTTGCCAGATGTATTGTTTGTTGTTGATCCTAAGAAAGAAGAAATCGCTGTTAAAGAAGCTAACATGTTGAACATTCCGGTTGTAGCAATGATTGATACTAATGCTAATCCTGAAGTTGTTGATGTAAAAATCCCTGCAAATGACGATGCTATTCGTGCCGTTCGTTTGATTACTGCTAAGATGGCGGATGCTGTAATCGAAGGACGTCAAGGACAAGATTCAGCACCAGAAGATGCTTTTGTTGCTGGTGATGAAAATACAGAATCAATTGAAGAAATTGCTAACATTGTTGAAGAAGGCAATAACTAATATTAATATTTTTACAATAAATGCCGTTCCTTGCGGACCTGTTTGGGATGCAAAAATGGCATTTTTATTTGTTTGAAACTTTGAAAATCATGATATAATCATGTTATAAATATTTAGAGGAGCGCTATAATGGCAATTACTGCAGCACAAGTAAAAGAATTACGTGACAAAACATCTGTTGGTATGATGGATGCAAAGAAAGCTTTGGTTGAAGCTGAAGGTGACTTAGAAAAAGCAATTGATTTGCTTCGTGAAAAAGGTATGGCAAAAGCTGCTAAAAAGGGAGACCGTATTGCAGCTGAAGGTATGACATATGTGGCTGTTAAGGGTAATAAGGCAGCAATAATTGAATTAAATTCAGAAACTGACTTCGTTGCTGGAAATGCTGAGTTCAACGATTTGTTAAAGGCTGTTGCTAATACTATTGTTGAATTTTCACCTGCCAATGTTGAAGCAGCTTTAGCTTTGGAAGTAGAAGCTGGTCAAACTTTGAACGATAAAATCATTGGTACAACTCAAATTACGGGTGAAAAAATTACTTTGCGTCGCTTTGCTGTGGTTGAAAAGGCAGATTCGGAAAACTTTGGCGCATATTCTCATTTAGCAGGATCTATTTCTGCACTTGTTGTTGTTGATGGTGCTTCAGAAGAAGCTGCAAAAGATATTGCCATGCATATTGCAGCTATTGCACCACAATACGTTTCTGATGCTGATGTGCCTTCAGAAGTTGTAGAAAAAGAAAAGGCAGTACAATTAGCATCTGAAGACTTAGCTGGTAAGCCTGATAATATTAAAGAAAAGATGGTAGAAGGACGTATTAAAAAGTTCTTGGCCGAAATTTCACTATTGGATCAACCGTTTGTTAAAAATGGGGACCAAACCGTTGAACAATTTATTACTTCACAAAACGGATCTGTCAAGTCATTTGTCCGTTATCAAGTAGGAGATGGACTTGAAAAGAAAGTAACTGATTTGGCAGAAGAAGTTGCAAAGCAATTAGGTTAATCTTACATAAGAGTGCGTTATCTAAAATGACGTACTTTTTTTGTGGCAATATTTTGCTATAATTGAAGAGATAAAAAAAGAGGTAAACCATGACAGATATTAAGTACAAACGCGTTTTGATGAAACTTTCTGGTGAAGCATTAGCTGGTGATAAGGGACAGGGAATTGATTTAGATACTGTGTCTGAAATAGCGAAAGATCTAAAAGAAGTGCATGATTTGGGTACACAAATTGCCATAGTTGTTGGGGGTGGTAACTTGTGGCGTGGAGAACCTGCATCAAAAGTTGGGATGGAACGTTCGAGAGCTGATTATACGGGAATGTTGGGGACAACAATGAATGCGTTAGTATTGCAAGATGCTTTAGAGCGTGTTGGCGTTGATACTCGTGTGCAAACTGCAATTACAATGCAACAAATTGCAGAGCCTTATATCAGAGGACGCGCAATTCGCCATCTAGAAAAAGGTAGAATTGTTATTTTTGCTGCTGGTACTGGATCACCATATTTCTCAACTGATACAACTGCGGCTTTAAGAGCCAATGAGATTAATGCCGATGCTATTCTTATGGGTAAAAACGGTGTTGATGGTATTTATGATTCTGATCCCAATAAAAATGTATCAGCGGTAAAGTATAATGAGCTAACTCATTTAGAGATCTTGAAAAAAGGTCTTAAGGTGATGGATTCGACAGCTAGTTCATTATCTATGGATAATAATATGCCACTTGTCGTATTTAATTTAAATACAAAAGGTAACTTAAAGCGCGTTGTTCTCGGAGAAAATATCGGAACCACTGTAACAGGAGAAAAATAATGACATTTGAATTAACTGACACAAAAAATCGTATGCATGGTGCTCAAGAGGCATTGCAGCGTGAATTGGGAAGTATCCGGACAGGAAGGGCAAATCCTCGTATATTAGATCGTATTGAGGTTGAGTATTATGGTGCTATGACACCATTAAACCAAGTTGCTTCTATTTCAGTGCCTGAGGCGCGTATCCTTTTAATTACACCTTTTGATAAGTCAGTTCTTGAGGAAATCATTAGAGCAATCAATATGTCAGATTTGGGACTCAATCCATCATCAGACGGGAATATTGTGAGATTGGCTATTCCTCAAATGACTGAGGAAGGGCGAAAAGATTTAGCGAAGCAGGTCAAAGCAGAAGCTGAAAAAGCAAAAGTTTCTGTTAGAAATGTGAGACGTGATGCTATGGATTCTGTTAAAAAAGATAAAGAAATGCCAGAAGATGACGTTCGTAAAGCTGAGAATGATATTCAGAAGTTAACGGATGATAACATTAAAGCAATCGATGCGATTGCAGCGGATAAAGAAAAAGAATTATTAAATATTTGATGTAAGTTAACTATAATTTAAAGCTTAAAAAAACGAAATTTTAAACATTATTTTCGATTTTTCTGATTTTGAGTAATATTATCTACACTTAGTCTTGACGTTTGGCATAATTCCATGCATAATATAAACATTGGTGTTTACAAACGTAGAAGTCATGTGGCGGTGATTGAGGGCGTAGACATTTCGAGTGTCTGAAAGCAATCCTTTCAGGAAATCAGGTGGAACCGCGCGCAAGCGTCCTGATGTCAAATTATTTTGACATTGGGAGCTTGCGCTTTTTATTTGTCATAAATTTAAACTATCAAATAGTAAAATGGAGCAATCAATATGCTAAATGAAAAATTATCCTTACAAGATATTATCCTAACTTTGCAGCAGTATTGGGCAAAGCAAGGGGCAAATTTAATGCAAGCCTACGATAATGAAGTTGGAGCTGGGACACAGTCTCCGTATACTTTCTTACGTGCTAACGGACCAGAACCATGGAATGCTGCATATGTGCAGCCATCTCGTCGTCCTGCAGATGGGCGTTATGGTGATAATCCAAATAGACTATTCCAACATCATCAATTTCAGGTAGTTATGAAGCCCAGTCCTGATAATATACAAGAATTATATTTGGGTTCTTTAGAGGCTTTAGGAATCAAGCTACTCGAACATGATATTCGTTTTGTAGAAGATAATTGGGAAAATCCGTCAATGGGTGCTGCTGGAATCGGATGGGAAGTCTGGCTTGACGGCATGGAAGTAACACAGTTTACTTATTTTCAACAAGTTGGTGGTATAGAAGTAGATTCTGTAACTGCAGAGGTAACATATGGATTAGAAAGATTAGCATCGTACATTCAAGACGTACCTACGGTTTACGATCTTGAATGGGGAAATGGTGTTTTATATGGTGACATTTTTAAAGAACCAGAATATGAACATTCAAAATATGCTTTTGAAGATTCAGACCAATCAATGTTGTTACGCCATTTTGATGAATTTGAATCAGAGGCAACCCGACTACTTGATTTAGGACTGGTACATCCCGCCTATGATTATATCTTAAAGTCATCACATGTTTTCAATTTGCTAGATGCAAGTGGTAGTGTATCTGTGACTGAAAGAGCAGGATTTTTACATCGTATTCGAACAATGGCGCGACGAGTATCCAAAGTTTTTATTGAAGAAAGAGCTAAGCTTAAATTCCCATTGCTTAAAGATGCGACATTACGTGAAAAGTATATAGGTAAGAATGGTAAGTATGCATCAAAGGAGGACAAGTAACGATGTCAACATTTTTATTAGAAATAGGTTTAGAAGAAATTCCAGCCCATCTTGTTACAAGTGCTGAGTCTCAGCTTGTTGAACTTACACAACATTTTTTGAATGATCATCGATTAGAAGTAGAGAGTGTTAAACCATACTCTACGCCACGTAGATTAGCCGTACAGTTAATAGGTGTTGCTGATTCATCAAAATCACTTTCTGAAGAAAAACGTGGACCATCAATTGAACGTGCTAAAGATGCTAATGGTGAGTGGTCAAAAGCAGCTCAAGGATTTGCTCGTGGACAACAAGCCGATACATCTGATTTTGAAGAACGTGATGGTTACGTTTGGTTAACAAAACGTACTCCCGGCGTGGATGCTAACATAATCCTCGAAAAAATTGGTGAAGAAGTCATTAAAAAAATGAAATTCACTACCTACATGAAATGGGCTAACCATTCCTTTTTATATGTTAGACCAATTAGATGGATAGTTGCTTTATTAGATTCTAAGATAATTGAATTTAATATTTTGGATGTTTCGAGTGGTCGTATTACGAGAGGACACCGGTTCTTATCAACGGATCATATTGAAATAGAAAATGCTGATGAGTATCAAACAACATTAAGTAATGCATATGTTATTGCTGATGCATTAGAGAGAAAAGAAAAGATAGTTTCTCAACTTAAAAACATAGCATTAGATAATGATTGGGTACTTACATTAGACAACCAACCAGCACAAGAATTACTTGAAGAAGTTAACAATATTGTTGAATGGCCAACAGCTTTTGCAGGTGATTTTGATGAAAAATACTTAGAGATACCTGACGAAGTTTTGATAACTTCGATGCGAGAACATCAACGTTTTTTCTTTGTAACTAATCAATCAGGAGAACTACTACCACACTTTTTATCTGTTAGAAATGGTGATGAAAATAATATTACAAATGTTGTCGCTGGTAATGAAAAAGTTTTGGTTGCTCGACTTGAAGATGCAGAATTTTTCTACAGAGAAGATCAACAAAAATCTATAGAAGATTACATGACTAAAATTAAATCTTTAATTTTTCATGAAAAAATAGGTACTGTTGAAGAACACATGCTACGTGTTGGTCATTTGAGCAACAACATCGCTAAGACACTCAAATTTAGTTCTGTTGCACAAGAAAATCTTCAAAGAGCATCAGAAATTTACAAGTTTGATCTGATGACAGGCATGGTTGGCGAATTTGATGAATTACAAGGAATTATGGGCGAACATTATGCTCAAAAATTTGGTGAAAACCAGCAAGTTGCACTTGCAATCAAAGAACACTATATGCCTAAATCGGCGATTAGTGAAACAGCCACCAGTGATATAGGTGCAGTATTGGCTATTGCTGATAAGATAGACACTATCGTAACATTTTTCTCGGCTGGTCTAATCCCTTCAGGTTCTAATGACCCATATGGATTAAGGCGAGCAGCTACGGGTGTAGTCAGAACAATAAAGGCTAAAGGATGGAATCTGGATTTAAAGCCATTAATATCACAATTTATTGAACAATCAGGCAAAGTGGCAAATGAAGCTAATGTAAGCGACATTTTGACATTTATTTTAGATCGTGTGCGTAAATTAGCTGTCGATGCTGGTATGCGACAGGATATTATTGCGGCTGGTTCTGCAAATGCTGGTAAGGTCAATATTTTGCATATTTTTGATAGAATAGCTACTTTGAGTGAACATCAAAATGATAAAGATTTCCGATCAATAA
The DNA here is from genome assembly GCF_019656075.1 of Leuconostoc palmae. Classification (GTDB taxonomy): domain Bacteria; phylum Bacillota; class Bacilli; order Lactobacillales; family Lactobacillaceae; genus Leuconostoc; species Leuconostoc palmae. The sequence continues at coordinate 41,188 of NZ_BPKZ01000002.1, forward strand.
TAGAATCACTGACTAGAGTAGCTCGCCTAGCAAAAAAAGAGCCTGTGACACAAAGTATTAACCCTGATTTATTTGAAAATGCTAGTGAATCAAAGCTGTATAAAGCAGTTGAAACACTGGAAGATTCTATGGCGATTTCTGAAGGAACAGATGTGTTATATGAATCTTTGGCAACGTTACAAGATCCTATCACAGAATATTTTGATACAACAATGGTTAATGATGAAAATGTGGATGTTAGATTGAATCGCTATGCACAACTCAATCAAATTAATAATCTAATTGAACAGTTAGGTGATTTAGAATTAATTGTAATCAAATAGGATTTTTATTAAAAGTGGAACCCAAAATGTTGTTTTTACACATTTTCAGTACCACTTTTTTAATAATATTCATGATAAAATGAAAGAGATAGAATAGTTAAGGAAAGCACAGTTGTGTGCTAAAGATAAAGATGACAGAAATTAATTTAGCAGCACTTGAAGAACGCCAAAAGCATATTAGGAATTTTTCAATTGTGGCACATATTGACCATGGGAAATCAACCATAGCTGATCGTATTCTGGAACAAACACATACGGTAGCTGAACGTGATATGCAAAACCAATTACTTGATACAATGGATCTTGAGAGAGAACGTGGTATTACCATAAAGTTAAATGCAGTTGAAGTACATTATGACGCACAAGATGGTGAAACTTATATATTCCATTTGATCGATACACCAGGGCATGTTGACTTTTCATATGAAGTTTCAAGATCTTTGGCAGCTGCTGAAGGGGCGATTTTAGTAGTTGATGCAGCACAAGGTGTTGAAGCTCAGACTTTAGCAAACGTCTATTTAGCATTGGATAATGATTTAGATATATTACCGGTTATCAACAAAATTGATTTACCTGCAGCTGATGCTGAAAAAGTTAGGGCGGAGATTGAAGATGTAATTGGTATCGATGCCTCTGAAGCAGTATTGGCCTCTGCAAAAAAGGGTATTGGTATACCAGAATTGCTGGAAAAAATTGTTACGCAATTGCCTGCACCAACAGGTAGCCTAACAGCACCATTACGGGCATTAATTTTTGATTCAGCTTATGATCCTTATCGTGGTGTGGTTGTTAATATGCGTGTTCGAGAAGGAATAGTCAAGCCAGGTGATAAAGTTAGGATGATGAATACTGGTGCCGAATATGAGGTTAACGAAGTTGGTGTGATGTCTCCAACAGCTCAAAAAAGAGACTATCTGATGGCAGGAGATGTAGGTTATCTCACTGCTTCTATTAAAGATATCCATACAACACATTCTGGAGATACAATTACCTTAGTTAATAACCCAGCAAGTGAGCCATTGGGTGGCTATAAGCAGATGACACCAATGGTTTATTCAGGTCTGTATCCATCTGATAATGCAAAATATGCGGATCTAAGGGATGCTTTAGAAAAATTACAATTAAACGATGCAGCACTAACTTTTGAACCTGAAACTTCACAAGCACTCGGCTTTGGTTATCGTGTAGGCTTTTTAGGTCTGTTACATATGGATGTAATCCAAGAAAGATTAGAACGAGAATTTAATTTAGATCTAGTAACGACAGCACCTTCAGTGACCTACCATGTTACAACTAATGAAGGGGATATGACTGAAATCGAAAATCCTTCTGAAATGCCTGAACCTTCAAAAATTAAGTTTATTGAAGAACCTTATGTTGATGCACAAATTATGGTGCCAAATGAGTATGTAGGTGCAGTAATGGAGTTAGCCCAAAGAAAACGTGGTGAATTTGATACAATGGAGTACCTTGACGAAAACCGTGTGAATGTTAAATATAAAATACCACTTTCCGAAATTATTTTTAATTTCTTTGATAAACTAAAATCAAGTACGCGAGGTTATGCTTCACTTGATTATGAAATTTCTGGTTACCGGCAATCTGATTTAGTGAAAATTGACATATTGTTGAATTCGGAAAAAGTTGATGCCCTAAGTTTTATTGTTCATCGCGATTTTGCCGCTGAAAGAGGTCGAGTGATTACATCAAAGTTAAAAGAGATTATTCCAAGACAAAATTTTGAGATTCCAGTTCAAGCTGCAATTGGCGCAAAAATACTTGCTCGTACAAATATTAAAGCATATCGTAAGGATGTAACAGCTAAAATTCATACAGGAGATCCTGATAGAAGAGCTAAATTACTTGATAAGCAAAAACGTGGAAAAGCTCGAATGAAGTCTGTAGGGACGGTAGATGTTCCGCAAGAAGCCTTTATGGCTGTATTAAAAACAGATGATGATGTACAATATGCACGAGGCAATTGATTGCCGTTAAACTGATGGGGAGACTAGCTTATGCCGATTTTAGATAAAATAAAGCAGTTATGGCCGTTTAACAATTATATCAGGATGAAAAGCGTGGGATTTGATCATGCTTTACCAATTAGTTCGCCTAATGTTTTTTTTGAAAAAAATGTGCTAAAACCAAAACCAAAAAAAGGCGAAATATTAGTCAAAGTAGTAGCTAGCGCCATTAACCCAGTTGATATTAAGATGAGACTTAATTATCATAATCCTGGAGAATTTCGCATACTAGGATTTGATGCTGTTGGTTACGTTGAAGATATTGGACAAGATGTTGACACTTTTAGTATCGGAGATAAAGTTTTTTACGCAGGACAACAAATAACAAATGGCGCTTTGAGTGAATATCAAACAGTGAAAGCAAGCCTCGTTGGTCATGCACCTTTGTCATTAAAAAATCATGAAATAGCTGCTATGCCGCTCACTTCAATAACTGCATTTGAAATCATGAATGAAGCTTTTAACCTTGAAGTGAGATCTAATATTGCAGAGAAAAAAACAATTCTCATTATTAATGGAGCTGGTGGTGTGGGATCTATTTTGATTCAATTGGCTAAATATATGGGGATGACGGTAGTAACAACAGCTTCTCAAGCCAGATCTGTCTCATGGGTAAAAAATCTTGGAGCAGATTACATTTTAGACTATCATCAAAATTTAGAAAAGCAACTAAAAAACATTCAGCATGAATCCGTTGATTATGTGGCTATTTTGCATGATACAAGTGCTTATTTTGATTTTGCAGCACGAATAATTAAACCCTTCGGTAGAATTACATCGATTGTTGACACAAAGGTGCCAATAGATATAGGCCCCTTAAAAAACATCGGTGCGCAATTTAATTGGGTGTTTATGTTTGCCAAAGGTAATTTTGAAATTAATATGCAAAGTCAGGGAAAAGCGTTAAATAACATTGCAGAACTAATTGACTTGGGAGTCATTCAATCGACAGTTACAAAAACATTAAAAGGATTATCCGCTGATAATGTTATTCAAGCTACAAAAATGATTGAAGATGGGCACAATATTGGAAAAGTAGTGATTGACTATGAGGATTAATAATGAAATGGCAATCTATTAGTATTGAAACAAATTATGCAGCTGTTGAAGCAGTGACGGAAATTCTTTTGACAGCCGGAGCGGATGGGGTTCAAATTGAAGAAAGCACCACTACGCTAACAGTTATAGCTTATTACCCTCAAGACGAACAATTTAAAAATATTTTTAATCAAGTAAATAAAAACCTTAATCAACTTGAAACGTTTGATATAGATGCATCCCCTGCCAATATATATACCAATGTAACGTCTCAGACTGATTGGGATAATAATTGGAAAACATACTACCATTCACAACGTATTACGCGTCACTTTACGGTAGTACCCTCATGGGAATCATTTAATCCTGAGCAAAAAGATGAATATCCAATTATTATGGATCCACAATTAGCTTTTGGTACAGGGACTCACGAAACAACCAAGTTGATGATACAAGCTTTAGAAACTGTTGTTCGCGGTGGAGAATCTATGATTGACGTTGGTACAGGATCCGGGGTACTAGCTGTTGCTGCAAAGCATTTAGGTGTACAGAACATTTTGGCAACAGATATAGATGAAATGTCTGTAGAAGTTGCTAAAGAAAATATTAAATTAAATTCTAGTGCAGGAAACATAGAATTAATGGTCAGTGATTTACTTGAACAGGTAGATATCAAACCAGTTGATTTAATTGTGGCTAACATTCTAGCTGATGTTATCGAAAGGTTAATCCCTCAAACTATACCCCTTTTAAAAAAATCAGGATATTTTCTGGTTTCTGGCATATATGATGATATTGAATCGCATATTACTGAGGAATTAGAAAAAAATGGCTATTATATTGTTCAAAAATCTCAAATGGGAAAGTGGCACAGTTACATAGCAAAATTAAAGGAAATAAAATAATGCAACGTTATTTTTTAAATCGACTGATTGATGACAAAATCATATTAACTTCAGATCAAGATATTTTTAAACATTTTGGGAAGGTAATGAGAGCTAGAATTGGTTCAAAGGCTGAATTTGTCGATAGTAACCAATCAGTTTTTGTAGGAGAGGTTGACAGTGTATCCAACGATATTATTAGTATTAAAGTTGTCTCAAAAATTAACACTAATTCTGAATTACCTATCGAAGTAACAATCGTTGTATCACCTTTAAAAAATGATCGATCAGATTGGCTTATTCAAAAAGCAACAGAATTAGGGGTCAATCATATTATTATGGCCGATATGAAAAGAACAGTAGTTGATTGGCATAAGCAACTGGCTAAAAAGCAAGCTCGGTTTGAAAAGATTGCTAAGTCAGCAGCTGAGCAGTCACATCGATTAATGATTCCAAGTATTGAATTTGTGAATTGGCAGACAGTTTGTAACATGAAGAAAGATACTGGCATAGTTGCTTGGGAAGAATCGGCTAAGGCTGGTGAAAAATTGGCGTTTGTTACTCAAATCACTGATCAAGATTTAAAACATCTTGTTTTAGTTTTTGGTCCAGAAGGTGGGCTGACTACTGAAGAATTAGAAATACTAGAATCAAATGGTTATATAGCTGCAGGCTTGGGTCCTAGAATTTTAAGGGCTGAAACAGCTCCTTTGTATGCGCTATCAGCAATTAGTACATTATGTGAATTAAGTTAAAATAAGATAAAAATTAAAGTATGCTCGTTTGAAAGGCAATTATTATGAAATTAATTTTAAAAAAGGACTATTGTATCCAAATTGCAATTATTTTGTTTATAGCGATTGTTCTGCCATGGATTTTGAACATTGTCAGTTTAAATGATGTATGGAAAATTATTGTTATTTATTTGCTGTTAAATAGTATATATGCATTGTATTTAGGATTTGAGACTCGAAAAAAAGGATATTCACCATTCATTTTACTTGGATTACCAATCATTTTTGCAATATTCACCACATTCTTTTTTGAGTTAGTCTCATCATCTTATGGTTATTACTTGGCATTATTATATTTAACACTTAGCCTATTTACATTTTTTGGTGATACTAGCGATGATCCTGATGAGAATCTGATTCCCATTGAAAGTGGTTTTCAAGATCTCGACAGTATAGACCATGAAAATGTTAGTTTAGCGTCTAAACAATAACTCAAATCTTAAAATTTGAGTTATTGTTTAGATTAAAATTACTAATCAACTTTACTTTTCTGGTATAGTTATAATAACTATTTTGTCTAGTATTTAGACAAAATAATCACTAAAAATACATTTTTTATTTATTTTGGAGGAACTTTAATTGATCACAGTATCAGAAATGAGCTTCAGTTTTTCTGGACCAAAGCTCTATCAAGACGTTAATTTAAAACTCACACCTGGCAATACCTATGGCATTATTGGTGCAAACGGTGCTGGGAAGTCAACTTTTTTGAAGTTATTACAAGGAGAGTTACAACCAACTGAAGGGAACATCTCTATTGGTGACGGTGAACGCATGTCATCATTACAGCAGGATCACTTTGCGTTTGATCAATTTACTGTTTTGGACACTGTGATTCAAGGTCATAAACGTCTTTACGAAGTTAAAACTGAGATGGATGCTATATATGCCAAACCTGATTTTAATGATGAGGATGGTGTTCGTGTAGCGGATTTGGGTGCCGAATTTGAGGAACTTGATGGTTGGAATGCAGAAGTTGAAGCAGGACAATTGTTGAGCAAACTGGGTATTCCTGATGATATGCAAAATACATTAATGAGCGAATTGACTGAAAATGATAAGGTGAAAGTTTTGTTAGCTCAAGCACTATTTGGAAACCCTGATATTTTGGTTCTCGATGAGCCCACTAACGGATTAGATGTGAAGACAATCAATTGGTTAGAAGACTTTTTAGCAGACTTTCCAAACTTAGTGATTGTTGTTTCCCATGATCGTCATTTTTTAAATGCTGTATCAACCAATATATTAGATGTTGATTTTGGTAAGATAACACCATTTGTCGGAAATTATGATTTTTGGCGTGAATCATCAGAATTAGCTCAAAGATTAGCGTCACAGCAGAATGCTAAGAAAGAGGAGCAAATTAAACAACTACAAGAGTTCGTTGCACGTTTTTCTGCTAATGCATCTAAATCTAAACAAGCGACGGCTCGAAAGAAGCAATTAGACAAAATTACGCTTGATGATATTAAACCATCTTCAAGAAAATATCCATTTATTAATTTTCCTATTAATCGTGACATGGGAAATGATATGGTCCGAGTTGAAAATGTTTCTAAGACAATTGATGGTGAAAAAGTATTAGATAATATTTCATTTATTGGCAGACCAGGAGATAAAATAGCTGTTTTATCTCGGTCTGATTTAGCAACAACAACATTAATGCAAATTATATCAGGCACCATGTTACCTGATACTGGTACTGTTACATGGGGAGTGACTACTTCTCAATCTTACATTGCAAAAGATTTAAATGATAATTTTGATGATCAAGATAAAACTATTTTAGATTGGCTACGCGAGTTTGCTGAAGAAGAGCAGAAAGACAACACGAGCTTACGTGGCATGCTTGGTCAAATGCTTTTCCGTGGTGATGATTCACTTAAAGAAATTAAGGTTTTATCTGGTGGTGAAAAGGTGCGTATTACATTAGCAAAGATGATGCTACTCAAAGCAAATGTATTGTTAATGGATGATCCTACTAATCACTTGGATTTAGAATCGATTCAATCATTAAATGACGCTGTGGTCAATTTTAAGGGTGGTATTATTATGACTTCTCATGATCACGAATTCTTAGCAACAACTGCTAATCATGTGATTGAAGTCTCTGCTAAAGGCGTAGTTGATCGTGTTGATACAACATATGATGAGTTTATTACAACGGATAGCATTCAGGAAAAAGTCAATGCACTGTACTAATTAAAAAAGCGTCTCGGGGCGCTTTTTTAACTATTAACTATAGGAGTTAAAATTAATGTTAGTTGGGATTGATAAAATAGCATTCTATACACCTCGGTTTTACTTAGACTTAGTTGATTTAGCTAAAGCAAGAGGTGATGAACCAGAAAAATATACTATTGGTATTGGACAAGATAAGCAGGCGGTCATTCCAAACTATGAAGATATTGTTACGATGGGGACTAATGCAGCTAAAAAAATTGTTGATCAGGAAAACATTGAAGAAATTGATACAGTTATTTTTGCGACTGAGTCAGGAATTGATAATTCTAAGTCAGCTGCAATATATGTTCAAAGATTACTTGGATTATCACCATACACTAGGACAATTGAATTAAAACAAGCCTGCTATGCGGGAACGTATGGCATTATGCAAGCTAAAGATTATGTTCTATCACATCCTGATAAAAAGGTACTTGTGATTGCAGCTGATATTGCGCGCTATGGTTTAAACACACCAGGTGAAGTGACACAAGGCGGTGGCGCAATTGCAATGATTATATCTAGTAATCCAAAAATATTGTCGATTAATGATGATTCAGTTTTTATGTCTCAAGATATTGCTGACTTTTGGCGACCACTTGATAGATCCGAAGCGTTAGTTGACGGACATTTATCAACAGATGTTTATAAAAAGATGTTTGTTACATTATGGCAGCAATATAAACTAAATACTAACAAGACATTAAATAATTTATCTGGTTTTGCATTTCATTTGCCTTATACAAAAATGGGGAAAAAGGCACTTGATCAAATACTTGTTGAAGCAACAGATATCAATCAGAAAAAACTACTTAACAGGTTATACACCAGTCAACTATATAGTCGCCAAGTTGGTAATATCTATACTGGATCAGTGTATCTCAGTTTATTATCTTTAATAAACAATCAATCTGACTTAAAATCGAAAGATGAACTTGCTATTTTTAGTTATGGATCTGGGGCAGAAGCGGAATTATTTTCAGTGACACTTCAAGAGGGTTTTGAAAATTATTTACCGATTAATGATGTTCGAGAAATACTTGATTCTAGGCAACAATTATCAGTGACTGATTATGAATTAATGTTTAAATCCCATCTCTATTGTTCAAACATTGATAAACAATCATATGCTGATAACACTAGCCAACTAGTACAGTTTTTTGGTTGGGAAAAAGGCCAACGTATCTACAGATAAAATAAGATTTAAAAATAAATTTTAAAGGAAAAATAACATGTCAAAAGCAGTAGTAACAGTTATAGGGAAAGATCAACCAGGTATTATTGCTGGTGTATCAGCCACATTAGCCGAGCACCAAATTAATATCTTAGATGTATCCCAAACCATTATGTCAAATATTTTTACAATGAGTATGTTAATCAACTTAGAAAAATTGGATGAAGAATATAATAAATTACAAGATGATTTATCTGCTTTGGGTCAGAAGTTACATGTTGAAATACATATGCAACGTGAAGAAATTTTTGACGCGATGAGTCGTGTGTAACGCAGTTTATATAATTATGATATTGAAGTAAGGAATTTATTGACTATGGAAACCTCTCAAATAACCGAAACTATTAATATGGTTTCTGAAGAACATCTTGATATTCGAACAATAACTATGGGTATTTCTTTGCTTGATACTATTGGTGGCACCCCACAAGATACAGCAAAAAATATTTATAATAAAATTACACACTATGCCGAGAATTTAGTATCTGTTGCTGAACAGATAGAACGTGAATTTGGTATTCCCATTACAAATAAGCGGATTAGTGTAACCCCTATTGCACTAATTGCAGGGAATGCAACTTCCGATGAAATGCTATACTATGCTCATGCGTTGGACGATGCTGCCAAGAAAGTTGGGGTTGATTTTATTGGTGGCTATTCAGCACTTGTGCAGAAAGGGTTCTCACATGGTGACCTAGCATTGATAAATTCAATTCCACGAGCTTTAACAGAAACTGACCTAGTCATGTCAAGTATTAACATTGGTTCTTCTAAAGCTGGAATTAATTTAGATGCTGTTAAATTAATGGGAGAAACAATTAAAGCTATTACAGATAAATCTGATACGGCAAATGCTAAATTGGTCGTATTTGCTAATGCGGTTGAAGACAATCCGTTTATGGCTGGTGCTTTTCATGGTGTTTCGGAGGCTGATGTTGTCATCAATGTTGGGGTTTCCGGTCCAGGGGTTGTCAAGCGTGCCCTTGAAAAGGTTAAGCATGAACCAATTCACATCGTTGCTGAAACAGTTAAAAAGACTGCGTTTAAAATTACACGAGTGGGTCAAATGGTCGGAGCATTAGCTGCAGAAAGATTAGGCATTGAATTTGGGATTGTTGACCTGAGTTTAGCACCTACGCCTGCACGTGGAGACTCTGTTGCTGAAGTATTAGAAGAAATTGGGCTTGAAATGGTTGGAACCCATGGTACTACTGCAGCACTTATGTTATTAAATGATGCAGTTAAAAAAGGTGGTGTAATGGCATCACAACGTGTTGGTGGTTTGTCTGGAGCATTTATTCCAGTGTCAGAAGATGCCGGGATGATTGACGCAGTAAATGCTGGCATTCTTTCTTTAGCAAAGTTGGAGGCAATGACATCTGTTTGCTCAGTTGGATTAGATATGATTGCTGTTCCTGGTGACACTGATGCAACAACGATTGCTGCTATGATAGCAGATGAAGCAGCAATCGGTGTGCAAAATAATAAAACAACTGCTGTACGTGTCTTACCCACTAATAATACTAAGGTGGGTGATATGGTAGACTATGGTGGCTTACTTGGAACAGCACCCGTAATGCCTGTAGTTAAAAAATCAAGTGCTGATTTTATTAATCGAGGTGGCCATATTCCCGCTCCAATACATTCATTTAAAAATTAAAAAAGCCTGTGCTATTGAGGCACAGGCTTTTTTAATTGTGATTAATAACTTTTGTAGAATGTTTTGGGGTTTCAATGGGTTGTTGGTTATTATTGCTTACTTGAATGAAAAGAATACTAATATATATAACCAAAACAATAATAATTGTAGCCACAAAAGCATAAATTGGATAGTAAATGAATGATCTCAAATAATGTGTAAGGGTATATTTTTGCTTTTTTACTTCTTGGCTTTCAGCTAATGCAGATGACATAGCATAGACAAAACTTTCATAATCTACAGCTTTAGCCTTAGATTCGTATGGCACAATTGCTAAGTCACGCACATCTGAATGATTGGTTGACTGCTTATGACGTTGGTTTCTTTTATCACGATTGTTAATAATATTTTCACGAAACTCTTCAATCGCATTTATTATAACTTTTTTGGTCGTTTGAATATTTTTTTCTAAATTTTCAAAAGGTGACTCTATAGGAATTTTCATATTATCACTCCTCTATAATAAAATATTTACTACACCCTAATATTATCATAAACCAAACAACTCAAATTATGTTAAATTTTGACTGATTATAACTAAATTTAACGGTTCTTAAGCTTTATAAGATACCTAGAATGCGTATAATAGACATATGGCAGTTAATGTAAAACAACTATATATTGATTATCTTGATTCTGAACGGCAGTATTCGAAACTAACAATAAAAGCATATTTGTCAGATATAGACGAATTTGAATATTTTTTAAACAATAATGGTGGATTCACTGGCTTTAATCAAATTGATGGTTTAGAAGTACGTGTCTATTTAAATGAATTATATGATCGCAAACTAGCTAGAACTTCTATTGCAAGAAAAATTAGTAGTCTTAGAATGTTTTATCAGTTCTTAATCACCAATAGATATGCTACCGACAATCCTTTCAGTAATGTCTCGCTTAGAAAACATCAAAATCATTTGCCTGAATTTTTCTATGAAACAGAGATGGTTGCGCTATTTGATAGTGCGTATGATCATTCAAATAAGTTATGGCAGCGTAATGCTGCTTTAGTTGAATTTCTCTATGCTACTGGGGCCAGAGTTGCTGAAATATCCAATCTTAAGTTAAATCAAATTGACTTTAAGCAACGGCTGGTTTTGATCCATGGGAAAGGTAATAAGGATAGATATGTTCCTTTTGGTCAGTATGCTCAAAACTCACTGTATCAATACATCAATGAGTTGAGATCAAATTTACTTAAAAATCATGTTGATCATGAATATGTATTTGTTAATCATTTAGGGAGACCAATAACATCTGCGGGAATTACTTATATCTTAAATGAAGTAATCAAGAAAACAACATTGACTGGTAAAATACATCCACACATGCTGCGACATACATTTGCTACTCATTTACTTAATCACGGAGCAGACATGCGGACAGTTCAAGAGTTATTAGGACACGTTAACTTATCAACGACACAAATGTATACACATGTTACGAGAGAAAACTTACAAAAAAATTATCGAGATTTTTTTCCAAGAGCACAAAAATAATTGTTTAAACGCTTAACAAATAACACACTTTGAGTAAAAATTTGGTAAAATAAAACTATTATGATAAAACTAGAAAATAAAAACTTAAAAATTGAAATAAATGAAGAAGGCGCTGAATTAACAAGCGTTTGGCATAAGCAAGCAGAATTGGAATATATTTGGATTGGAGATCCCAAATATTGGGGTAGGCATGCATCCAACTTATTTCCGATCGTTGGTAGATTACGTGGTGATCAGTTTAAAGTGGATGGTGAAACATACTTTATGAATCAACATGGATTCGCACGTAATACTACTTTTGAGGTTATAGAGCATTCCGAAAAAACTGCGCTTTTCAGAATTCACGATACAGACTCTACTAGGCGTATTTATCCATTTAAATTTCAATTTGATATTAGTTATGAATTAACTGATGATAATGAATTGAAAATTGCTTATATTGTGACGAATACTGATACAGAAGAGTCGCTTTTCTTTAGTGTTGGTGGGCATCCAGCATTTAATTTACCTTTGGATGGTGGTAAATTTTCAGATTATTATGTATCGATTGAACCAGAAAATATGTATGATAGAATTCGTCTAACTGGTCCATACTCTAATCCCAATACGCCCACACCATTCAATGCAAGTATCCCACTGAGATTGCGTCAGGAAGACTATCACGATGATGCAATCATTTTAAAATTAGAACGTCAAAAAACATCATTCTTACTTGCCCGCTTAGCTAATCAGCACGGTTTGCAAATGACAGTTGATAATGCTCAGTTCTTAGGTATTTGGACACCAGCAGGTAAAGAAGCACCATTTATTGCACTTGAGCCATGGTGGGGAATTGCTGATACGGTTGACTCCACAGGGAACTTTAAAGAGAAATTTGGTGTGAATGTTTTGGCTGCTGGCGATACATTCAATGGCACATATAGTCTAAAGTTTTTTTAATTTACAGCTATACTTATCAGAAATAATTGCTTCCAAAATGCAAATGTTTTGGAAGCAATTTTTAGGTTTAATAAAATAAATAATCATGTGAATAAAGTAACTAATAATATGTTATGTTTAACTCAGAATTAAAATAGTTACGCAAAAAGTCACTGACACAACTAGGAGTTATCTAGATATTAGGTCTAAGTTGTTGATTAATAATTACAAAAGTTTGGAGGGATCTTGCAATGGTTTTTTTAAAAGTTTTAAATCAATCGCGCCTATTTGACATTATCGGTGTATTGATAGTAATTTTAACTGCATATTTTTCAGGATATATTTCTGACAGTTTAATAAAAATATCATTATTTTCAAATTATTCATGGGCTAAATATGTACCATTTGGTATTATTTCTGTTGTGTCATCGAGTTTATCGATATTATCGACACGTTTAACAGCAAGATTGAATAAATATGGTAATATATTAGGAACATTTAATACTGCCTTATCAGGCGTAATTGATTTTTTATTAGGTAACAAGGGTGCTATATTAACATATCCAATTTCTTTTATTGTTAATGCAGCTTCAATAAAATTTTGGGCACGTTTCGATAGACAAAAAGTTCATAAAATCAGCGATTTCAAGATGATATTACCACTTATTATTGTAAGTGCACTAGTGATAAGTTTAATGTTAAATTATTTTGCATTTCAAAGATTCACGCCATTATATTGGTTATCAAGTGCTGTATTCGGATTATCTCTTATTCCAAATTTATTAAATGTATTAAAAATTCAAGATCAGTGGTTGTTTTGGATTTTTTATAATCTTGTTCAACTTGTAAAAGCTATTACTCAGGGGAATTTTGCAAACGTAGGGAAATATATTTACTATATTATTAACAGCGCTGTTGCCTATCCTGTTTGGCGCGACAATCGTAATCAAGAAGAACGATAGTAAAGTTCTAGATATTGAAAACGTCAGATATTCATAAGTGAGACAATAAATGAGGACATATGAAGAAATTCAATCAAGTTTAGACAAAGCATGGCGATTGTTTGAGCCAAATAGAATACGCTTTTTATCAGAAATATTAACTTGGTTAAATCATCCAGAAAAAAGTTTTAAAATAATACAAATAGCGGGAACTAATGGGAAAGGATCTACTGGGGCTATGTTGAGAGAGATTATTCTTGCATATGGTTTCTCAGTTGGACATTTTTCTAGTCCAGCAGTACAGAGAGCAAATTTGGATTAATGGTCATTTTGTGAGTAAAAAAATTGGCAGGAATCTTTTAACATTTTGGAAAATGTTTTAGTTGATCATAAATTAGACGTGAATAATCTTTCTTATTTCGAAGTGTGGACTATTGTGTCTTTGTTAATTTTTAGATCTTTGAAAATACAGTTTGTAATTATGGAGGCTGGACTCGGTGGACGAAATGATGCGACACATGTAATTTCGCAATCATTAGTAATTGCTTTCACAAAGATAGCATTCACCTGTAGTTACTACGATTTTAAAGGAAGTTTCAAAAAAAAGAAAGGCAATTTGGTTTTCTGAACAACCAGCAATTAAAATCTTGCATAGTAATCAAGTAAGACTTAAACTCAGTATTAATCAAACCGTATATAATTTAAAATTATTGGGAAAATATCAGGTGGAAAATGTTGCGTTGGTTTGGCAGGTTATGTCTGTTTTGGAGAAAAAACTTAACATTAACTTTCGTAATTGTGCAATAGAGAAAGGATTGAATAACGCTAAAATGATTGGTCGTTTAGATGTAGATCAAGATAATATGATTATTCGTGACGGTGCACATAATATTTCTGCGGTGCAAGCACTCATTGATACCTTAAAAACGTGGCATTTAAAGGTTAAACCTATTTTAATTTTAGGTATTTTGTCAGATAAAAATTACAATGAAATGATAGAAATATTATTACCTCATTTTGAGTTGATTATTGCTGTAAAACCAAATAATTTTAGGGCACTCTCAAGTGATGAGTTAATAACGGTTATTAAAAAAAGTCGGATACTATTCCTGTTGTCAAAATCAGCTCTGAGAAAGCTATGGCATTTGCTAAAAAAAATCGTTCTACTGAACAATATATTGTTATAGCCGGTTCTTTTTATACACTTAATTTGTTAGGAGAAAGTAATGATTAATAGAATCGTTGTAGCATCAAATAACTCAGCTAAAACAGAAGAAATAAAAGCAGTATTTAAAGAATTTGGAGTTGATGTTATTAATTATCGCGATATTTTAAATGAAAAACAGTTCCCAGAAGAGAGTATAAACGATCAGTTGAAAAATGCTATTCAAAAAGCAACATATATAAAAAACAGTTTAGACAATGAATATATTTTAGCGGATGATACAGGCGCCTATTTTAGTGCATTTCCAGATCGTTTTGGTCTGACTACAGCTAGAGAACTTAAAAGATTAAAATTACATTCAATAGATGAAGAAAATAACTACTTATTAAACTTATATAAACCAGGTATGGATCGCAGTGCATACTTGGAAGCATTGTTTGTACTAATCTCGCCTTCTAACAAGGTTTACGTAGCCAAAGGAAGAGGCGGTAAATTAATTACTAAAAGTCCAAGAGGCAAATATTCGGATGGATTCGATAAAATATTTGAAGCTGAAAATAAAAAAACTTTTGCCGAGATGCCTATGAATGAACGTATAATTTATTCACATCGCGGTCGAGCAGCTCAAAGTTTATTAGAACTACTCGGTTATAGGATTTAAAAAATTAATGCCAAACATATATTTGTATAATATATAAATATATGTTATAATTAAAATTGACCAACTGGGTAGTATCTATCTACCTACCCGCCGCCTATTCTTTTGAATAAGCGGCGTTTTTTATTGATATCATAAATAAAATTTGCTTTGGAGAATAACTAATCATGGAAAAACACAGCACAAATAGCTTACTGTCAGAAAAGAATGTTGCTGTACAAGTATCAAAAACTTTAGAGTTGAATTTAAATAGTGTAAAAGCAACTTTGAAATTACTTTCAGAAGGTGGAACCATTCCATTCATTGCTCGGTATAGGAAGGAAGCTACTGGAAATTTAGATGAGGTTATCATTCATAACATTGAAATCGAATCCAAGAAAGTGGTTGAACTGCTGGAACGAAAGAAATATGTTTTAACAACTATTCAAAATCAGTTAAAGTTAACCCCAGACCTTAGTTATGCGATTGAAAAAGCGTCTAATTTACAAGATGTTGAAGACTTATACCTACCTTTTAAGAAGAAAAGGCAAACTAAAGCGACAATTGCTAGAGAAAATGGGTTGCAACCACTAGCGGACTATATTTTAAAACATATGAATAATGATATATCCGTTCAACAATATATATCAAAAAATTTAACAACACGCGAAGATGTAATTAAAGGCGTAATAGAAATTTTAGCTGAGTTCATAGGCGAAAAGGCAATTTATCGGCAATGGTTAAGAACTAGAATGCTTAAAGATGGTATTTTAGTTTCATCAATTAAGAAGAATGGTCAAGAAAAAGACACGAATGGCGTTTACGCCCAATATTATGGGTACCAAGAGACAATTAAAAGCTTACAGAATAATAAACATAGAATTTTAGCGCTTAATCGTGGTGAAAAAGATGATATCTTATCTATCAAAATAGAGTTTCCAGAGTCACGAATTTATCATTTTATACAATCGCAGGAACTAGCTGGTAGAGAAGCATATGGTGAAGGGTTTGACCTATTGAAGTTAGCAATCAAAGAATCATATAAGAGGTTCATAAGACCCGCTATTGAGAGAGAAATTAGACAACGTTTAACGGAATCTGCTCAGCAACAAGCAATCAAGGTATTTGGTGAAAATTTGTATCATTTATTGATGCAATCGCCGGTCGAAAATTCTGTTGTTATGGGATTTGATCCAGGCTACAGAACAGGGTCAAAGTTAGCTGTTGTTGATTCAAACGGTAAATTTTTGGAAAAAATGGTGATTTACCCACATAAACCTGCCAGTGATAAAATGAGACTGGAAGCATCAATCTTGTTTCAGGAACTTATAAAAAAATATAATGTAGACTTAATCGCGATTGGCAATGGTACTGCTTCAAGAGAATCAGAAGAATTTGTTGCCAAATATATGCCAAATAACGTTAAATATGTGATTGTAAGTGAGGCTGGTGCTTCAGTATATTCAGCTTCTGATGCTGCACGAAAAGAATTTCCCAAACTACATGTTGAAGAACGTTCTGCCATTTCAATTGCCAGAAGAGTTCAAGACCCTTTGGCTGAATTGATAAAAATTAACCCAAAAGCAATTGGTGTTGGTCAATATCAACATGATTTAAATAGCAAAGACTTAGATAAACAAGTTGATCAAGTTATTGAACGTGCGGTGAATAAAGCTGGAATTAATTTAAATACTGCTAGTGTTGATCTGTTAGAAAATATTGCAGGTCTTACTAGTACACTAGCACAAAATATTATAGAGTATAGAAATAAGTTAGGAGCGTTTAAATCACGTGAGCAACTTAAAAAAGTACCACGTCTGGGGCCAAAAGCATTTGAACAATCAGTCGGATTTTTACGTGTTGTTGACGGTGAAAATATATTTGATAATACGGATATACATCCAGAAAGTTATGATATTGCCCATAAACTTTTAACAATTGGAAATGTTGATATGATTCAAGTAAAACAGAATCCAAGTAGAATCGATTTAAGCAAATTGAATAACGAATTAGTTGCTAAAAAACTAAATATTGGCACACAGACGTTACATGATATTGTTAGTAGTTTACAAAAATATGGTCGTACTGGGCGATCTAATATGTCAGGAGCTTTATTAAAATCGGAAATAGTTAAACTTGAAGATTTACGCCAAGGTATGCAACTAGAGGGAACAGTACGTAACGTAGTGGATTTCGGTGCGTTTGTTGATATCGGTGTTAAACAAGATGGTTTAGTCCATATATCTCGTTTATCAAAGAAAAGAGTAGCTAATCCATTAGATGTTGTAGCTGTTGGTGATATCGTTAATGTGTGGGTTATAGAAATAGATAATAAAAGAAAACGTATTGCCTTAACAATGGTGCCATTAGAGGAAAAAATATGAAAATTGAACGAGCAACGTTAGATGATCAAATTGAAATTTTAGCATTAGAGCAAACCATATTTAATGATATGGATCTTGATGTGTACGATGTTTTATCTCAAGGGGATGTGCAGAAAGCTTGGCAAAAAGCTGTCGCACAATCTGCCAAAAGTCGTTATCATTATAGTCGAGCATTGGTCGCAAAAGACGATAATAGCCAAATTATGGGTGTTGCTTTTGGATATCCTGACAATGAAGAATTGGACTTAGATAATGCAATACAAGCTGTTCTTGCTGATGAATATAGCTATCATCGTTGGTTATTTGAAGATTCAGAAGTATTTGATAATGAGTGGTATTTAGACTCAATTGTGGTTTCTGAGAATGCAAGAGGAAAAGGTATTGGTAAGCAGCTCTTACTGGCATCCGAAAAAAGAGCCTTGAACGAGAATAAGAAAACTATTGGGTTGAATGTTGATGATCACAATCCAAAAGCTAAAAAATTATATGAATTAATGGGATATCAAGCTGTTGGTCGCATTCAAATTGGTAAACACAACTATACACATATGCAAAAAAGCATTTAAAAAGGTATGCCTAAACGGCATACCTTTTTAAAATAACAAAAATTTCCTTTTCCGACGCATATAAGAAAATCCTTCTCCCAATTGCTCTTGAGCCGTAAATATAGACACAAATGCTTTAGGATCAATTTTTTCGATAATATGTTGCACAACATTGACTTCACTAGGATCTACTACAGCATATACAACTCGTTGCTGACGGTGCGAATAACCACCTTCTGATTTCAATAAACTCGTTCCACGTTCCAACTCAGACATTATTGCGTGAGAGATTTCTTCCGGATAGTCTGTAAAAATCATAAATGACCGTGCTGTATAGGCACCTTGTTGAGTTAACCCGACAACTTGTGCAAAAACAAATGAGGCAATTAAGGTATACATCATATGTACAATGTCTACATAGATTAACGACATGAGCAGCACAATAGCGTCTAAAATAAACATTGTGCGACCAATTTGAATACCAAGTTTTTGTTCCATAATTCGTGCGACAACATCTGTTCCACCAGAAGTCCCACCAAATCTAAAAACAATACCAAGTCCAAAACCGGCTATAATTCCGGCTAGTAGACCAGCAATTAACATATCTTGATGCAACTTTGGTGGCATCGGTATGATTTGCCAAATATATAACCAAATAGACAATGTTAAAATCCCCCAAATTGTATATATTAGTGATCGTCTGCCTAAAATGCGATAACCAATAATCAATAATGGAATATTTAATATCAAATTGGTATAGGCAGGATTCCATTCAAACAAAGCACGCAATATCAGAGTGATGCCAGATACGCCACCTTCAGCTAAATGATTGGGGATATTGATGTTAATCAGAGCCCAGCCATAGCATCCTGTACCCAAGGCTATCATTATAATATCTTTGGCAGCAATGGCTGACAGATTAATATTTTTCATACATGAAATTTCTCCTAATTAATAATTCAATCTTATCATAAAAAGCATTAGCAGAAGCTATTAGATATTTGTTATAATAATAGGACTGAAAGGTAATTTTATGACAGATAAAAACTATCAACGACCAAAATTTCAGCCAAAACATCATTTTTTTCGTAATTTACTGGTTATTTTTGCTATGGTAATTATTATTACTCTGAGTATTTTTATTTTTGTGGGTTACAATTCTTCACAAAAGACCAGCACACCAATTGTTCAAAAAGCATCGCACAGTCAAACAATAAATGAAACAGTAGATTCTAATACTCGTCAAGATGAACAGAGTGTTGATGGCAAAAAACAGTCATCTAGTTCAAATCAGAGTAATAGTTCATCACGAAAAGAGAAGACAGGTGATACTCGTACAGACGCCAACCAGTTGAAAAATAAATCTCTATCAGAGGCTATAAATTGGGCTAAGGCGCATGGACGGTATTATTCTTGGTCAATAACTTCCGGCACGGAAAAAGATGCAATAGTGATTAATGTACAAGATGATGGACAAAATATACATTTTGATGCATCATCAAAATAAAAAAGGAATAAGAGTGTGATATGCCACATAAAATATTGACGATAGGTGGTTCTGATAGTCTGAGTGGTGGTGGTATACAGGCTGATTTATCAACTTTTTCAGAGTATGGTTTTTTTGGATTAAGTGTGATTACTTCTCTCGTTACGGTTACGCCAACAGAATTTAACATTTTTCCAGTTGATGAACATATTTTAATTACGCAACTAGATTCTATTGCAACAGTTGATGATCTTGTTGCAATTAAAATAGGATTATTACCTAATGTATCTACTGTTAAGTTAGTAGCTAACTTTATTAGGTTATATCCTAATATTCCGATCATTGTAGACCCAGTAATGGTTTTTAAAGAAAATAATGCAGTAAATACTAAACATATGGTTGAAGCAATTTGTGAATATTTACTACCACTTGCAACAATTGTTACACCAAATATTGCTGAGACTGAAGTTATTGTTGGAAAAACAATCAACACACGAGAGAATATGATTGATGCTGCGAAAAAAATATATCAATACGGAGCCAAAAATATAATTATTAAAGGTGGTAAACGATTACCTGGTAAAAAAGCAGTGGATATTTTGTTCAACGGTAAAACGGTTACAGTCTTTAAAGAAGATAAAATATTAACAAGCATCCCTTTAAATAACGGTGCAGGGTGTACATTTTCTGCTAGTTTAGCAACTTGTTACATAAAAAGTTCTGGGAAAATTGTTGAATCTACTAAACAAGCTAAAAAATTTGTTTGGCAAGGTATTAAGCATGGTGTTACTATTGGAAAAGGATATAATGTTGGAAATGTTTGGCAAGGTTCATCTAGGAGAATAGATTGTGAATAAACATACTAAACAATTAACGGTTTTGTCTTTAATCATTGCTTTTAATGTTACATTATCATATGTTGTTAAAATCCCAGTTCCTGCAACGAACGGTTTTGTCAATTTAGTAGAAGCGGGTATATTTATTGCTGCTATATTAGGTGGCGCTAAGAACGGTATGATTGTAGGTGGATTAAGTGGTTTGTTATTAGATTTGTTTGCAGGATATCCACAATGGATGTTTTTTTCTCTTGTTATCCATGGATTTGAAGGCTGGGTAGTTGGTTATTTTGCCTATCAGAAAAAAAATATCAGTGTTGTTATTGGCTTGATTTTAGGCTCAATAATCATGATTATAGGTTATTTTTTTGCAGGAGTCATACTATATAACTGGGCTGCTGGTTGGGCTTCCATCTTAGGCAATATAGCACAATCTATTATGGGTTTGATTCTTGCTTTAGTAATGGTGCCTGTTATTAACAAAATACCACAGATTAATTTTAAAAATTAAAAAGTGATGGGTTATCCTATCACTTTTTAATATGTGAGGAAAAAATGAAGTACACTTTTTCTCGTGAATTACGAGACAACGATCAACAAAAACTACTTTTAGCACTGGATCATTATAACTCTAGTGCGATGTTTCAAGCACCTAATTCAGACAGCATAAAATTTGGGTTTGGTGCAAAAAAAGTAGCGAATAAGGCAAGTTTAATTAATGACACAATTGTTTTTGGGGGTAGACCATTTGATGATCAATTTTTTGAACAATCAGATATTATGAATGGCTATTGGTTTTCTCCTGAGATATTTGTCGAAATTAAAAATCATATGATATATGTTTTTTCAGGAATAGATTTTGATTTTGATGAATGGCTTAATCGATTTAAACAAACTACTAGAAAATCGTTAGTCATTAACAAGATAGATAAAGATTCAGATTGGGTACATCGCGTTCAGCAATTGATAAAGATATTGAATGCTGATGATAATTTTAAAAAAGTAGTTTTTGGGCGACAGAAAACCATCGAATTTAATGAAAAGGTGCAAATTTATCGTTTGATGGAAGTTTTAAAAAATCAACATAATAGCTATCGTGTTGTCTTAAAAAAAGGAGACGAGATATTTTTTTCTGCTACACCTGAACGCCTAGTTAAACTTTCTAAGTTTAATCAAGTTGAAACGGCTGCAATTGCTGGTACAATTACTCGCGGAAAAACTAGTTTTGAAGATTTATTGCTGGAAGAAAAGTTGCTATCAAGTCGTAAAAACCTACGTGAGCATCAATATGTGGTAAGCCAATTGTCTAAACAACTCAAAAAGATAGCTACAACACTTACAGTACCTAGTAAACCAGTTATTCTGAAAAATCAGCAAGTTCAACATTTATATACACCGATCAAAGCACAATTAAACTCAATTAGTCATGTGGTGGACCTTGTCAATTTATTACATCCCACACCAGCCTTAGGCGGACTACCTAAAATATTAGCATTGGATTATATTAAAAAAAATGAGCAGTATCCGCGTGGATTATTTGCCTCACCTGTGGGTTACAGTATAGAAAAAGAATCAGGAGAATTCGTAGTAGGTATTCGATCCATGCTCATTAACCAAAAAAGGCATATTGCGACCGTTTTTGCAGGAGCAGGTATTGTGAAAGACTCAATAGCTTTAGAGGAGTACAATGAGACTGAACTAAAGTTTAAAGCAATGATTCAAGCATTGGAAGATTATAATTATGACAATTGATACTTTAACATTCAATACAAAGCATTTACTCCATGCATTGTTTCAAAGCGGTGTACATTACTTTGTTATTTCACCAGGTTCTCGTACAACACCCATTGCATTATTATTAGCAGAGTATGAAGCACAAAATCAAGAAATACATGTTTATATTGATGTTGATGAACGATCAGCTAGTTTTTTTGCTCTTGGAATAGCAAAAACATTACAACAACCGGTTGTGTTGATTGGGACTTCTGGGACTGCAATTACGGAATACTTTTCTGCTGTTACTGAAGCTAAAATTTCACATGTTCCTTTGATTGTATTGTCAACAGATCGACCTATTGAATTACAAGACAATGGCGCGCCACAGACTATACCGCAACATAATATCTACGGCAAGCTAATAAAAAAAGCGATAACTTTTACCCTTCAAGATTCAAATCCTGATATGACAGACTATATAGATTTTATGACTCAGCGTTTGGTTCATGAATCAAACGTATATCCCTCGGGACCTATACAAATTAATCTGCCATTGAGAAAACCGTTGATGCCTGTCATGGGTGATACATCCATTATTCAAATAAAACAACTTACTTTTAAATCAATTGAAATGAATATCCCTCGGCAAATTTTATCTCAAAAGAAAGTATTGTTTTTGGTAGGACCAAATGAATATGAAAATTATCGTGATATGTTAATATCATTTTCAAAAAAGTATCACATTCCTATTGTTGCTGATGTGTTAAGTCGCGCAAGGACGACAGATACAGTCTATGGTATTGATTCTTTACTTAAAAAAGGAATGATTGGCAGCGAATATGTTCCAGAATTGGTTATTAGGATGGGCGCTACACCAGTTTCAGCCAATGTTTTAAAATGGTTGAGTAAGGAGCATATTCCAGTATGGTATGTTGATGCACAGGCTAGTCAAGATCATACAAGGCATATTAGTCAAGTTATTAATGTAAGTCCGAAAACGTTTTTGGCATCTGCCGAGATATCCAATAGTATGGCATTTTATGGCTTATGGTTATCGCTAAATCAATTGCCTAGAAACATTACTGGTGAAATGGGTATTTCACAAGCCATTGATAAATTTGCCACCAAAGACACCCCAATTTTTGTTGCAAATAGTATGGCAATTAGAGATATGGACGACATTTTTACGGGATTACACACTCAAAATATTTATGCTAATCGCGGTGTGAATGGGATAGATGGTACAATTTCCAGTGCATTAGGAATGACCGCTTCTTTCAAAAAACGTGGTATTCTATTGACTGGTGATTTGTCTTTATTTCATGATATGAATGGATTAATGATGGCAAAGCAATATCATATCAACCTTGATATGATTGTTATTAATAATAATGGTGGGTCTATTTTTTCATTTTTACCACAGTCTGAAGCTAAAGATTACTTTGAAAAAATGTTTGCAACGCCACTCAATTTAAATATTGCTAAAGTTGCTGATTTGTATGATATACCTTATTATAAAATTAACAAATCAGAGGAGTTAGATAAAATCTTAAAACAGTCTATTACAGGGCCACGTATTATTGAGTATAAAAGTGATCGTGTAGTTAATGTCAAAAATCATAATAATTTAATGGGAGTCTAAGATATAATGCATAAAATCATTTCAATCAACCAATATCCTTACGAAGTAATGTTTCAGAGAAATACTAATTCTAAACAAAAGTGGTTATTGCTTCATGGTTTTATGGGATCAATGAATGATTTTGATACTATTAAAGACAAACTACCTGGTCAAGTCATGTTGATTAATTTATTAGGTTTCGGGAGAAATGTGCCAACAGTTAATGATCCTGAAAAGTTTAAAATGAAGAATCAAATTAATGATATTACTATGCTTCTAGACGATGTCAATTGGCAAACATTTAATTTGTTAGGATACTCAATGGGCGGGCGTTTAGCTTTAGGATTAGCATTAGAAATACCAGATCGCATTACTTACCTATTTTTAGAAAGTGCCACTGCAGGTATTAGTGAAAACATTGATAGAGAAATTAGACGGAAACAAGATAATATACGTGCGAATGATATAATTGAAAATTTTGAAAATTTTGTTTTGCAATGGGAAAAATTACCATTATTTAAATCACAATTATTATTACCAGCAGATCAACAGCAAAAGATGCGTTCACAACGTTTAAACCAAAATAAATATAATGTTGCCAATTCATTGGTTTACATGGGAACAGGGAGTCAACCTAATTTTTGGAATCAAATTTCGGATTTAAATGTACGTGTCAAAATAATTGTTGGGGAATATGACAAGAAATTTCAACGTATTGCACTTAAAATGACTAATATGATGCGTAAAGCTAGTTTCGTTATTATCGACAATGCTGGTCATAATATCCATTTTGAACAACCTGATGAGATGATAAAGGAGATGATAAATGTATGTGATTGAACATCTTTATTTAACACCCGTCTCATTAAAATTAAAAACATCTTTTGATACAGCACATCAACATATGAGTACTAGAAAATTAGCAATAATTAACTTAATTGTTAAAAATGTTGCTACCGATGAAACTAAAACCGGTTTAGGAGAATTACAATCTTTTGATGATTATCGTTACACTCTTGAAGCACAAGCAACTAGTTTGGATATAATTCGCAATGTTATATCCAAACATTTAAAAAAGCTATATTTTTCATCTCCAAGAGATTTTGCTAAAAAATTAGGCGAAGTTATGTTTTTTGGATCATTTGCGAAATCAGCTATTGAGATGGCTGTTTGGGATGCATATGGTAAATTTATAGGGAAATCGCTTAAAACAATGATAGGCGGATTACACGATGATGTACCAGTGAGTATTGCTTTAAATATTAATGCTGGTGTCCCATTAATTATTGATGCAATTAAAAAAGGCTACCAAAGAATTAAATTAAAAGTTGATGCGGAGAGAACGGATTTTAAATTTCTTTTGAAAATATTATGTCAATTTCCGAATCAGCAATTTTCTATTGATGCTAATAGCAGTTTTAATTATCATAATGCAAAAATACTTAATGAATTGCCTAAAAATATAGCTTTTATTGAACAACCATTTGCTGAAAACGATTTTGTAGATCATGGATTATTTCAAGCAAAATCTTCACAATTATTAAGTTTGGACGAAAGTATCAATAATATTCATGATGTTAAAACAATGATTGCATTAAAATCTGCAAAAGCATTAACCATTAAGCAAGGTAAAATTGGCGGCATTACGGCTGCACTGGATGCAATTGAATTATGTAATCAATACAATATTCAGCCTTGGATTGGTGGTATGTTTTCTAGTAATATTGGTCGTTCAGTAGATCTTGCATTAGCCAGCCTTTCAAACATCACTTTTTCTAGTGATATTTCTGATTCTAGAAGATATTTTGAAAAGGATGTTACTCAGGAAAATTTCTATGTTGAATCAGGATATATTACTGTTCCGAGTAGACCTGGGTTGGGTATTAATTTAAATGAAAGTTTTACTATTTCTGAAATAATCTTTTAACACGGCTAAAAATATTAACGTTTTATGAAATATGATATACTAAAAATTAAGGAAATTTAATTATGGATAGTTTACATTTATCGCCCCGTTTGTCTGCTGTAGCAAGTTATGTACCTGAAAATGCTAGATTAGCGGACATTGGTTCGGATCACGGTTACTTACCAGCAAACCTACTAATTAACAACAAAATTAACTTTGCTGTCATTGGTGAAGTGGCATCTGGACCATTGGCAAATGCCAGACATGAATTATCAAGAAGGGGATTATTAGTAAAAACTATATTAAGATTAGCTGATGGTTTGTCAGCAATTAAGCCCCAGGATGCTATAGATACAGTTGTTATTGCTGGAATGGGCGGAATGTTAATCACAACTATTTTAAATGCTAGCTTGGCAAAGCATAATCAGTATAAAACATTAATTTTACAACCTAATACAGATGAAGATGCTGTTAGAAAGTGGTTAATTGAACATAATTATAAGATAGAAAATGAATCAATTGTGCAAGAGGATAAACATTTTTACGAAGTTATAGTAGCTACTCCTGGGGAAAGTCAGTTGACAGATGACGATGTATTTTTCGGTCCTTTTCTGAGATTAGAGAAGTCTTCGGCCTTTGTTTTGAAATGGCAAAAAGAACTATCAAGGATACACCTAATTTTGGATAAATTAAACCAAGCAGATAAAAATAAGACACCCATATTTTCTGAATGGGAAAATAAGTATGCTAAGATTCAGGAGGAAATATCATGATTGTTGCTCAGGATGTAATTGATGCCATTGAAAACTTTGCACCAATAAAGCTTGCTGAAAAGGGTGACCCGACCGGATTGCAGATAGGAAATCCAAAGCAACCAATTAAACGGATTATGACCACATTAGATGTCCGTCCAGAAGTTGTACAAGAGGCCATTGATAAAAAAATTGATTTTATCTGGTCTCACCATGAACCTTTGTTTTTCCCTGCAAAGAACTTAGATTTGAGTGACCCACAAAATAAAATGTACGCTGACTTAATTAAGCATGATATTTTAGTTTATGCGTCCCATACTAATTTAGACAGTGCCAAAAATGGATTGAATGATTGGCTCGCAGAGACGCTAAGTATTAAAAATGTTGTCCCTTTAATACCTAATGATGACGGTGTAACAGGGCTTGGTAGAATAGGAACCTTAGATGACGAATTGACAATTAGATCATTTGCTGAGAAAATGCATGAATTGTTTAAAGTTACTCAAGTTCGTGTCATCTCAAAAAATCTCAATCAAAAAATAAAGAAAATTGCAGTCTTGGGTGGAGATGGTGGCAAGTTTTGGCCAATAGCTCAGCAGTCTGGTGCTGATTTATTCGTTACCGCAGATGTTTACTATCATGTAGGACATGATATCTTAGCCTCTGATTTTTCAGTCATTGATCCAGATCACCATATGGAAGCAATTGCAAATAAATATATGGTTGCGCGTATAGTTGATTGGTTTGGTGATTCAGTTTCAGTTGTTGAAACGTCAATTAACACTGATCCCTATAATTATGTATAGGTTTTTTAGGGTACGTCCTAGTTTTTGAAAGCTGACCAAAATTTCTAAGAAAGGTTTTTAATTAATAATTAGAAAATAGTGTGTAAAATGAGTAACGATAACTATCCAAATCTTATAAACCGTTTTTTGAAATATGTTGCAGTTGATACACAATCAGATGAATACTCAAAAACTATTCCGTCATCACCAAAAGAGGTTGCGTTTCTTAATGACTTATCGCTTGAATTAAAACGCATTGGTTTACAAAAAGTGCGAACAATGGCAGATGGTTACATATTTGCTGAATTAGATAGTAATTCGGAAAATAAAAACATCCCAACAATTGGCTTCATTGCTCATGTTGATACAGCAGATTTTACTGCGGAAAATGTTAAACCGCAGATTGTCAAAGACTATGATGGTATTTCAGCTATTAAGTTAGGCAATAGTGGTTATGAATTAAATCCTATAGATTTTCCTAATTTAAAAGCATACAAACAGCATACATTAATTACTACCGATGGAACCACATTATTAGGTGCCGATGATAAAGCAGGAGTTGCCGAAATTATTTCTGCGGCAGAATATCTTATTGAGCATCCTGAAGTAAAGCATGGTAAATTAAAATTTGCTTTTGGGCCTGACGAAGAAATTGGAATTGGCGCTGATAATTTTGATACCAAAGATTTTGATGCTGATTTTGCCTACACCATTGACGGTGGCCCACTAGGCGAGCTGGAATGGGAAACTTTTTCTGCTGCGGGAGCAACCGTAACAATTCAAGGTAGAAACGTTCATCCAGGAACAGCAAAAGGGACAATGATTAATGCTTTACAATTAGCATTTGATTTTCACGACAGATTGCCTAGTAATGATCGACCAGAAAAAACTTCAGGACGAGAAGGTTTTTGGCACTTAATGGAGATCACAGGAAACCCAGAAAAAGCAGTGATGCGATATATTGTTAGAGATCATAGTCGTGAAAAATTTGAAGAACGAAAAAGACTTATGGATCGTATTGCTGAAGATATGAATAAACTTTTGGGTACAAATCGTATTTTAGTCGAGATAAAAGATCAATACTATAACATGGGTGAAATCTTAAAAGATAATATGATGCCTGTTGATTTAGCTGAACGTGCAATGCGTGAATTAGGTATTAATCCGATAATTGAACCAGTTAGAGGGGGAACTGATGGTTCAAAAATCACATTTTTGGGATTACCAACACCTAATTTATTTGCTGGTGGTGAAAATATGCATGGTCGTTTCGAATACATTTCAACTCAAGTAATGTATCAGGCAACTGATACCATTTTAAAAATTGTGTTGTTAGCAGCAAAAAATTAGATAGTATAATTGATTGAATTATTGCTAGATGTCGCAATAGTTCTTTTTTGTTACAATAGAATGTAACCAATTAAGGATTAAGCATGAAGAAAAAAATTATCGTAGTCGTTATCGTTGCTATCTTGTTTATCATCACTGCAATATGTATTATGAACTATAGGCGGTTAATAATTAGAACAGCGCTTCCGTCAGAAACTCAAAAAATCACTCGAACCCAAAAAATCAGTTTTGTAGCTTTGGGAGATTCATTAACTCAAGGAATAGGTGATGATGCTTTAAAAAAAGGTTATTCAGAACGTTTATCTAGTGAATTAGCGATAAATTATGGTAGAGATGTGTTAAATTATAATTTTGGCAAAGCGGGATATACGGCTCAACAAGTTAGTGATCGTATAGAGAGTTCATCTGAAATAAAAGATAGATTAAAACATGCGAATTTTGTTGTTGTATCAGTTGGCGGAAACGATTTGCAGCAACAAGTTTTGCAAAATTTCTTTACTAAATCACCCGACGAGCTATCGCAAGCTATTAAAAATAGTCAGAAAAATTATAAGAAAAGCCTTTTAGGACTGTTTACTACTATTCGCCATTATAATAGTGACGCTCCAATTTTTCTTTTTGGAAACTATAATCCGATTTTTGTTTACTTTCCTAATCGCTTAGATTTGAATGACGATGTCAGATTATATAACACTATTAGTAAACAAGTTGTGGATCAAAACAAAGAGAGTTACTATGTTGATATTTTTAATTTAACGTTTGGTCAATATAAAACCAAAGAGGAGCAATCTGCATTGCAGGAGGAAGATAAAAGAATAAGTATGAAATATCCGAATAATCAAGATTTCTTTAATCAGGAAAAAAAGTATATAAAAAATAACCTCATAAGCACCGAGGATAATTATCACCCTAACAGTAAAGGTTATGATTATATGACGTCACAATTAATTAAAAGAGTAAAGGCGGTGCAGTATAAGTGGTTAATAGCCAATTAAAAACTAAAGATTTAGTTAAAGGAAAAAAATCACCTTGGTTTTGGGCTTTTTGGGTGCTATTTGTAATGCTAATTCTAAGTGCATTATTTGTCACTTTTTTAGCCAGTCAAAATGTTGAAGTAATTGATCAAAAATCGAAAATAGCTCAAACAGATGCGACATTTGATGTGTCTCTAAATAAAAAGCAAGTTAACGCTTTGGTAGCCCATTATTTAAGTGATCAACATACAGATAACTATCAGTTTCGTGTTGATCAAAATGTTATGATGTACGGAAATATGCAAGCCTTGGGGCAAAATTTCCGTTTTGGTGTGATTTTAATTCCTGAGGTAACAGAGAATGGAAATGTGATCTTGACCGCTAAAAAAATGTCTGTAGGAAATATGTCATTACCCATTAGCACAGTAATGACATATGTAAAATTTCATTATCATGCGCCTGATTTTGTTACAATAAATCCTAAAAAGAAACAATTTTTTGTCAATATGTCTAAGCTTCCAGTTACAAAGGGAATGTCTTTTAAAGCTAAGAAGATAAATTTAGTTACTGATCAATTTATTTTTGAAGGAGGACTATCTGATGATCAAAAATGACAGATCTTTTTATGACTGGTTAATGACAAATCGTAATACCATTGCTACTGATGATATACAACAATTTGCTAACAATGCATTTTTAGATTCTGGCTTTCCAAAACAAAGCCATGATTTTGAGGAGTTGTCGGTTTATCTTGAAGAGAACAGTGCTTATCTGATTAGCATGACAACTTTTGATAATGCTTGGGAGCAGTATTTAAATCAAAAATAAAGAGGAAGGGATATGTTGCTTAGAATAGCAACAAAGTAATTTAAATAAATGGCTCAAATTATTCAATGGTTTCCTGGTCACATGGCAAAAGCTTTTCGTTTAATGCGTGAAAACCTAAAGTTGGTGGACGTTGTTTTCGAATTGGTTGATTCGAGAATTCCAGAAAGTTCGCGCAATCCCGAAGTAGATAAATTAATCGGAGACCATCCAAGATTATTAATTATGACAAAGGCTGATTTAGCTGATCCAGATCAAACTCGATATTGGAAAAAAAAGTTTGAATCAGAAGGTTTTACAGTTTTGGTTTTAGATACAAGAGATCCTAAAACACCGCAACTCGTTACAAAAGCAGCTCGAAAAGCTGTGGAATCCAAGACGGTAGCTAATTTGGCAAGAGGTATTCAAGATCAACCCATTCGAGCGATGATAACTGGCATACCAAATGTTGGGAAATCAACTTTATTGAACCATTTAGTTATGAAAAATGTTGCCCCAACGGCTGACAGACCTGGTGTTACTAAGAAAATAGCATGGTTAAAAACACCTACAAAATTAGAACTATTGGATTCCCCTGGTGTATTATGGCCAAAATTTGAAGATCAAACGATTGGTATGAAACTTGCTTTGACAGGAGCTGTTAAAGATACGATTTTTTCAAAAGATGATGCGGCATTATATCTGATTGATTTTTTTAAAATAAATAATCCTGCTGCCATTATAGATAGATACCACTTAACCAAATCGGATTTTTTAAAACAATCAAATGTTGATATCTTACTTGAAATTACGCAAAAATTAGGATTTAAAGATGATTATGATAAAGCTAGTGAACGATTGTTAAATGATCTGCGTAAGGGTAAGTTAGGGAAATTCACACTAGATTTGGTATCTGAAAACGATGACTAAAACAATTCAAGAAATTAAGCAAATGTTAGCCAATATTTCAAATCAGGATGATCCTCAAATAGCTTTGTTATATGCTGATCCTCGTAAAGGTGTGCATCAATTGTTAAATAGCTGGGAAAAAAAGATGACCAGCCAGATAAATAAAAAAAATAATTTTTTAAAAAGATTCAGTTACGAACGTGAACTTTGGTCAAAAAATTATCAGTTCATAGCTGGCGTTGATGAAGTTGGCCGTGGGCCGTTAGCTGGCCCAGTTTTGGCAGCTGCCGTTATTTTACCTAAAACTTTTGATGCTATTGATGTCATTGATTCAAAACAATTATCTGTAAAAAAAAGAAACGAATTATATCAAACAATTATAGAACAAGCTATTTCGATTGGTATTGGCGAGGTGGATGCTGAAATGATTGATGAAGTTAATATTTATCAAGCTACCAAAATTGCCATGACCAAAGCAATTAATAATTTAGCCCCACAGCCCGACACTTTGTTGATTGACGCTATGACGTTATCCCTAGATATTCCGCAACAATCTCTGATTAAAGGTGATGCATTGAGTAATTCAATTGGTGCAGCTAGTATTATTGCAAAAGTAACCCGTGACAAAATAATGGCAGATTATGACATCGTGTATCCAGGATATGATTTTAAGCAAAATTCAGGTTATGGCACATCAAAGCATTTGGCTGGATTAAAAAAGAAAGGATTAACTCCTATACATCGTCGATCATTCAAACCAGTTCAAGATATCTTGCAGCACCATAATACTATAAAAAGAGAGACTAACGATTAGTCTCTCTTTTTATAGTATTGTTATTTCACGATTGTGAACTAAGATAATATTTGTTAAGATCAATTTGTTAAATATTCGACTCAGTGTCTCTGGAGTCATGTGAAGTGATTTTGCTAATTCTTTTTTTGTCATATGTAATTTGATTTTTTTACTCTTTGTTTTTTCAGATTGTTGTTTAAAATAATCAATCAAACGTTCTTCAGCTGTTTTTAAGGATAAATTAATTTGTTTTTGTTCCAGCTCTGTTAATCTTTTGCCATAACTATTTAACATTTGAATAGCTAGGGTTGGGTGATTTTTAAGTAATGTTTGAAAATCATGACGCCGAATAAAACAAATTTTTGAATTAGATTTGGCACGTGCAAAATGATGATGTTTTTCATCTGTGAATAGTGCAGCTTCAACATCCATTTGATTTTGAATTAGAGAATACAGAAGTAATTCTTGTCCATCTTCATTGCTACTGAAAATATCAACCTGTCCAGAGTCAACAACAAATAATGCTGATAATTCATCATTAGGGCGATAAATATAGCTTCCTGCAGGATAAAATTTTTGATGCGTAGAAATATTAGCTAGTTGTGAAATGATATCATCAGGCAAATAAGAAAATATAGGGGCAGCTTTAACACAAGCAAAAGAATTATGTGACATTTTTCACTCTTTCTTGATATAGATCAATTTTTAATGATTAATTTAATTATACAATAAAGCCACATATAAAGTTAGCTCAATGTTGGAGGACAAAATGAAAGTTATTGTAATAGGATCTACACATGCAGGGACAGCCGCTATAAAAACTATAACAAAGCGTCATCCTAAAGTAAAAATCGATGTATATGAGAAAAATGATAATGTTTCTTTCCTTTCTTGTGGTATCGCTTTAACAGTACAAGGGGAAGTAAAAAACATCGATGATCTATTCTACGCCTCTCCAGAAATACTTGAAAAATCAGGTGCGAATGTTCACATGAACCATGAAGTAACTGCTGTAGATGTTACAAAAAAAACGATAAACGTCACTAATTTGGTAACGGGGGAACACTTTGTTGAAACTTATGATAAATTAGTTGCTACTACGGGATCATGGCCGATCATGCCACCGATCCCTGGTATTGATGATGAGAGGATTGTTTTATCAAAAAATTATGCACATGCCAAAGCATTAATTAACTATGCTAATGACGAAACAATCAAGCGTGTTGTGATTATTGGGGGTGGATATATTGGAACTGAACTTGTTGAAGCGTTTAATGTAAAAGGATGCCAAGTGACACTCATTGATAATCAGCCAACAGTACTGAATAGATATTTTGATGATGCTTTTACTAAAAACGTTGCCGAATTATTTGTTAGTCATGGCGTTTCAGTTGAAACTGGAAAGTTAGTAAACAGTTTTGAAACACGACCTGAAAGTGTCATTGTTAAGACAACGGACGGTGATTATCCAGCTGATTTGGTAATTATGTCTGTTGGATTCAAACCAAATACGGAGTTATTTAAGGGACAATTAGACACAACGGTTAACGGTGCATTATTGGTAAATAAATATATGCAAACAAGTCATCCAGATGTATTTGCTGCTGGTGATTCAGTTGCCGTACATTACAACCCAACTGGAGATAATGCGTATATTCCATTGGCGACTAATGCTGTTCGACAAGGTACCTTGGTGGGATATAATCTGTTAAATCCAATAGTTCAGTACATGGGTACACAATCCACATCAGGTTTGAAACTATATGATTTAAATATGGCGTCTTCAGGTTTAACTGCTAATCATGCTAGAGAACTTGGATTAAATGTTGATAGCCTGACAATGACAGATAATTTCAGACCAGAATTTATGTCTTCGACAGAACCAGTCCTTATGTCAATTACTTGGGAAAAAGAAACGCAAAGAATACTTGGTGTTCAACTTCAAAGCCGATATGATATTTCTCAATCTGCTAATACTGCTTCAGTAGCTATTCAAAATAATATGACATTAACAGATTTGGCATTTGTAGATATGTTATTTCAACCGTGGTTTGATCGCCCACTAAACTATCTTAATATTTTGGCACAAGAGGCACTTTCAAAAGTTGAGTTTAATAAATAAAAAGCACCAAAGGTGCTTTTTATTTTATCTGAACGATGTGTGCTAATAACTTCTTTATTTTGCGCTATACTTTTAAGTGAAGTTAACTATGTTTAATAGGAAAATATTTGATGTTGTATGTTTTAGGATTAATAGCGGGATTTACTTTGGCAAATCAAAGCCCTATCAATGCAAAATTGGGTTCATTATTGCGCTCACCATTTCGGTCCAGTTTGCTGTCTTTTACTGTTGGCACAATTTTTTTAATTATTTGCTATGTTTTTTCGGATCAAAAAATGAATCCTATTACCAATGTTGCTGTTTCTAATCCGTGGTGGATATGGTCAGGAGGATTTTTGGGTGTCATTTTTTTGACTTCTAATATTTTGATGTTCCCTAAACTCGGTGCGATACAGACTATCATTTTACCGATTATTGGTCAGGTTATGATGAGTCTTTTGATTGATACTTTTGGTTGGTTCAGTATTAAACCAATACCACTAACAATGAGTAGGCTGATTGCTGTCGTGTTAACAAATAGGAGCAGCCTCGATAATAAGTTAGTACATAATCAAATTAACAGTCATATCAATTCTTGGCGTGTTTGGGGTGTTATAGTCGGTGCAATTTCTGCCTTGCAACAAGCAATTAATGGTAGGGTGGGACATTTAATTAATTCACCTATAGCGAGTGCGGGTATGTCTTTTCTTATTGGTACGATCTTCATTTTTTTCATTGTTTTAATTAAGGAACATAGCATATTGCCTCCAAATATACATATTTTAAGTAAACCAAAGTGGCTATTTACAGGTGGCATTTTGGGCGCATTTTTTGTGTTTTCAACAACATTTTTAGTCCCTATATTAGGTGCTGGTATGACAGTGACGTTAGGATTAAGTGGATCAATTATTGGGTCTATTGTTGTTTCGCAATTTGGTCTTTGGCAATCACCAAAACAAGTAGTTAGTCGTTTTCAAATCATTGGTATTTTAGTTATGTTAGGCAGCATAACTTTGATTAAATTTAGTTAAATAAATCTGCATTCGTAGAGCAGCTCAAACCATTTTAAATTTTCAGCTAGAACTCTTGGTAATGCGATTAAGAGATTTTCAAGAGCTTTCAAAAACTAGTATATTGGATACTAGAAGAATCACAAAATTGTTGATCAAAATTTTGCCTTATGTATTTTAATTATCGGTAATTTTTAAACGATATTAACAATATTGGGTGTGTGATTAAAATATTCCTCGAGCAATTTTTTGAATAATTTAACTCTCTATTTCTAATTCATGGTTATCTATAAGTGAATATAGTCTACGTAAGTGTAAACAAATTTTCAGAATTAACATTAATTTGTTTAACGTTTAACAAATTAATGTTGACAATTGTCTATTTTTTTTCTAAAATGCTGTATATAAGTAAAGGGGAAATCATGTTAGATAAAACGATTTATAAGCAAATATTTAAAGCAAGTTTTAACGCCCCAATCGACGTTGAATTTTGGGATGGAGAACAGGTAAGTTACGGCGAAGGTAGTCCTATTGCTAAAGTAATTTTACATGAAATTATACCAATTAAAGATATTATGTCTAATGCATCTTTGACTTTTGGCGAAGCATATATGGATGGCAAGATAGATATCATTGGTGATGTTCAAAAAGTGATTAAGATTATTTATGAATCAAAAGATAGCTTTTTGAATAATTCAAAGTTTGCCAAGTTCATTCCAAAGCATTCTCACAGTGAAAAAGATAGCAAAGTAGATGTTCAAAGTCACTATGACATTGGAAATGATTTTTATGAGATGTGGCTTGATCAAACTTTAACATACTCATGTGCATATTTTGTTAGTGAAAAAGACTCACTAGAAGATGCACAATGGAATAAAGTGCGTCATATTCTTAATAAGCTAAATGCTAAGAAAGGTGAAACGCTTTTAGATATCGGTTGTGGATGGGGAACACTGATTATTACAGCAGCAAAAGAGTATGGTCTTAATGCAACTGGTGTGACGTTAAGCCAAGAACAATTTGATTTTGTATCACAACGTATTATTGACGAAGGCTTACAAAACCAAGTGAAAGTTTATTTAAAAGATTATCGTGAACTTAAACAAGTTTATGATCACGTGACTTCAGTTGGTATGTTTGAACATGTAGGGAAAGAAAATCTTGCGACTTACTTTGCTCAAATAAATAATAGGTTAACCAAAAATGGCACCGCATTGATTCATGGTATAACAGGACAGCACTTTGGTAATGGTGTTGATGCTTGGATTAATAAATATATTTTCCCAGGAGGATATATTCCTAACCTAGCAGAAAATATTGAACACATCATGAATGCAAATATGCAACTTGCTGATATTGAGCCATTACGACGCCACTATCAAAAAACTTTAGAAATTTGGAGTGATAATTTCCATAAGGTTGATGAAGAAGTTATTTCAAAATATGGAGAACGCTTCTATCGTATGTGGGACTTATATCTGCAAGCTTGCGCTGCTT
Source organism: Leuconostoc palmae (assembly GCF_019656075.1). GTDB lineage: Bacteria > Bacillota > Bacilli > Lactobacillales > Lactobacillaceae > Leuconostoc > Leuconostoc palmae. The sequence goes on from NZ_BPKZ01000002.1 coordinate 78,036, forward strand.
CATTTGAATCAGGCAATATTGATGTTATTCAGTATTTGATGACTAAGGGACCATCAGGGGAAAACCTTCCAATGACACGTTCATACATTTATGAAGCTGATAAAGCACATAGTGTTAAATAAGTATTAAAAAGCATGATTCATCTAAGGAATCATGCTTTTATAGTGCTTTTTTAATATAGAATATAAGAACGTTATTATTAAGTACAAAAGATGAAGAGGACTGTGTTGAAAAAAACAAGTGTAGTTTGGTTCCGTAGAGATTTACGATTAGAAGACAATTTAGCACTGACACATGCTTTGGAAAACAGTGATCAGGTTATGATGGTTTTCAATGTTGATAGCCAACAGATAAGAGACAAACCAACGGTTAGTCAAAGTGCTTTTTTTGCAAGTGTAAATCATTTTAAAAATGAATTACAAAATAAGCAGATTAAGATTCACATTTTTCGAGAGGAGTTAAACTCAGTATTTCAAAAAATTAAAACCCATTTACCTGAATGGCATGATTTATATTTTAATTTTGATGAAAGAGGTTATGGTAGGAAAAGGGATCAAGACGTAGTTTCTTATTGCGAACAATTAGGTGTTGATGCCCATCCTTTTATGGACTTTAATTTGCATGGTTCAAAAGAAATAAAAAAACAAGACGGTTCAGGTTATCAAGTTTTTACACCATATTACAAAAGATGGATACAAATGCCTAAACAAAATCCAATCCATAAAGTAACCTATGATGATTTAATGGAAAAAGCCATCTTTGATAGTGAATTAGGAAATGAGCGAATGGATGATCTGATTGATAATGAACATGAATTTGCTTTTAAGAACAGAGTTGGTTCACAACATGCGCAAATTAGGCTTCGACAATTCATTCAAGATGATTTGGAGCATTATGATACTGACCGTGATTTCCCTCATAAAAATAATACTAGCCATTTATCACGATATTTAAGAACTGGTGAAATTTCTATCAGAACAGTTTTCGAAGCTGTTAGACAAGCACCTGATTCTAATGGACAACATACATTCATTCAAGAATTATGTTGGCGAGATTATTACAATATGATTTATACAATGAATCCAAAGCAAAGAAATGAACCAATTCGAAGTGAGTTTACTCATGTAGCATGGCTTAACAATCAGGATGATTTTAAAAAATGGCAATTAGGTGAAACAGGCTTTCCAATTATAGATGCAGCCATGAGACAGCTTAACCTTACAGGATGGATGCATAATAGGTTAAGAATGATTGTTGCGTCTTTTTTAACTAAAGATTTATTAATTGATTGGCGATGGGGAGAAAAATATTTTCAAGAAAAATTAATTGACTATGATCCAGCTAGTAATATCGGAGGTTGGCAATGGGCAGCTTCTACAGGGACAGATAGTGTACCTTATTTTAGGGTTTTTAATCCGACAATTCAATCCAAAAAATTTGATAAAAATGGAAACTTCATTAAAAAATATGTCCCAGAATTAAAAAAAGTAGATGCTCAAAATATTCATGAACCAAATAAATTAAAACAATCTGATCAAGAAAAACTTGACATTATTATTGGTGATACGTATCCAAAGCCTATAGTTAACCATGCATCTGCGAGAATCCGAGCGATTGAAGCCTATAAAAAAAGTAAAAGTATTAAAAAAAGCGATGTTTTATCTTAGTCATCGCTTTTTTTAAATGGTGATTGCCAAGCAAAACTAGGCATTGTAAAACTATAAATGGCATGTTGCTTATCTAAAACCCAGGCCCAATTCTGGTTGCCATAGTCAAAGTGCCACCATTCTTCACTATAATTGGTAAATCCTTGTTCGGTCATGACATGATATAAAAGTCGGCGATTCTCTGTAATAATATCGTCAACTTTTTCAAAATAGGCTGTTGATGAAGCAATACTAGAGTCATCAAATTTAGTACCCATATCTAAGGGAATACCAGATTCATCTAGTATTGTTACGTCAACACTTCCACCGGTACTGTGTGGTGAAGGTTTTTTGGGATCTGAAGAAGGCAGTGCCACAATTTTTAAAGTTTGGTCTGTGAGTTCATCAGTTGTTTTTTTAGGGTTTGACAGTGCATTTTGATTAAAAAAAATATCAAAAATAGCTTGCTGTGTTTCTATAGAACGCCATCCGTCATAGATCAAGAATTTATAGCCAGTTGGTAAATTATTAGCTGCTAATAAAATTTTTTTAAATACACTTCGTCTTAAGTATAATTCTGGGAGAGCGCCGGGTAATCCTTGCAAAAAATATTGTGGGCTAACGGCAATTTTATTGGGACAGAAGTTTACAGATACCATTTCTTCTGAAGATGGCACAATGTCTATCCGCTTTACATCTTTCCAAGACCATTCAGTTGTTAATGTAATCGCTCTCATAATTTTGATTATAGCATTATTAAAAATTAAAAGAGTAAAAATTTTCAAAATGTTATTAAAATTTGAGAAAGATAATATTTTGTGATATATTTGTGATAATAAGTAGCGCTACTTATATGGATTAAAGAATATGGAGGTTTTAATTATGATTTGGTCATTAATTGTAGGAGCTATTATTGGGGCAATCGCTGGAGCCATTACAAATCGTGGTGAATCAATGGGATGGATTAGCAATATTATTGCCGGATTAGTTGGGTCTTCATTTGGTCAGTGGGTATTTGGAAGCTGGGGCCCAAGTCTGGCTGGTATGGCTTTGATTCCGTCAATAATTGGTGCTGTCATTCTTGTTTTGATTATCTCATATGTTTTGGGTATTAGGGGAAAGCGTTAATCCAAAATCCAAGTCCAAGACATTTGAGTGAACCTGAAAAATCAATTTAATCATGATAATGTAACATCAGAGCATTATCAGAAGGTATGTTTCCTTTCAAAAAATAATTAAAAAAACTGTTGATATGTATATCAGATAAATAAAACTTGTTTGTTAAGTAACAGACAGGTTTTTATTTTGCAACAATGAATCCAAAAAAAGATATAATGATTGTGGATTTAAATGAGGATAAAAAAGATGTGATAATAGTTTGTTCGACATTTGAATCTGTAAATTACAATAGTAGTTGTCAAAATAAGCTGCAAGGACATATGGAGAATGATTATGAAGAAAAAAGAAAACATGGGTTTTGGGGGAAAACTATCTCTGATTTTTGCTATTGGGCAATTCCTATTTAGCGTTTATCAAGTAATTGACAGAAAAATAAAAGAGAAGCGTCAAAAATAACCTATCTTTGAAAAAGAGAACTTGAAAATGAATAAACTTATCAAACGAGTATTCTTAAGGGTTGCTTTACTGTTATTTTTTAGTTCAGTTCTCATATCAATTGCATTTATAGTATCACCTTGGCCAAGTGCATTAATTATTAAAAAACAATTTAGTGGCACTGTGCATATCAAGGACCAAAAGTATTTTGATAAAGCTAAAAAAATGTTAATGTTCATACTAACTTAACTTATAACTCGACTGCTAAAAATAATTTTTTGGATGTATATACTCCAAAAAAGTTAACGCAACAAACACCAATTTTAATATGGGTTCATGGTGGTGGATATGTTGGTGGTGATAAATCAGGGATGAAAGAATTTGCCACGCGATTAGTGAGCGATACAAATGTTGTTTTTGTCAGTATGAATTATGAAACAGCACCATCAGCAATTTATCCCATCCAACTCAAGCAAGTTAATGAAGTTGTTGAATATTTAAAAGCAAGTCAAGAGGTACATTTCAATACTGAAAAAATTATATTTGGTGGTGACTCCGCAGGAGCACAAATTGCTTTACAGTATGCCTTGGTTCAAACAAATAAACAATATGCTCATCAGCTTCAGTTTAAACAATTGCTTAATGAAAATCAGATCATTGGTGCAATATCTTATTGTGGACCTGTTGATTTAGAACAAGTTACTCATAAAAAATCAGATTCATTCATAATGAAGTGGTTTGTTAATACAGTTGCATGGAGCGAATTAGGACAAAAAAATTGGCAGCAATCGCACCAATTAAAAGCGGCTTCCTTAGTTAATCATTTGACCAATCAATTTCCACCAACTTATATTACAGATGGAAATGCTTATTCGTTCCAAGAACAAGGATGGTTATTCAAACAACGTTTAGAAAAGTTGACTGAATAGTTCACAAATTCTGTCCGGTGAATTCAAAATTCAAATGAAAACAGAATCATTTACAATAAATTTCCTAGATAATCAAAAAGATACAATTATAAAACTTGACTTTGATATTAATACTAATCGGCTGGCGTTAGAGCATATTGATCATCCTAAGGACAGACGTTATTGTCATATTCAGTCTAGTGACCAACTAAAGCTAGATATTTTTATTGATAAAAGTATCATGGAAATCTTTGTTCAAGACGGAGAGGGTGTATTTACTGAGAGATATTATGTGGATAGTCCACTAAATATTTATATGAGTGGTAATAAAAAACCAATTTGTTTTGAAGCGTATGACTTTTTATTAGAAGGATAAAAGGAAATAATAATTTATAGTATAATAAAGCATATCATATCAAACTTATTAGTTAAACCTAATCGGTTTTTTATTTTTGGGGAGAAATCGATGACTAAATATAAATTAGAAGATGTTGCCAAACTAGCCGAAGTTTCCAAAACAACAGTTTCACGAGTTATTAATAAACGAGGATACTTGAGCAATAAAACTGTTGAAAAAGTTTACAAAGCAATGGCCGATTTAAATTATCAGCCAAATGCAGCAGCACAACAGTTGCAACGCCAACATACAAAAATAATTGGATTAATTTTTCCAACAGCATCAAACCCTTTTTTTGGTGAGCTAATTGAACACCTAGAAACCATTCTGTATCAAAAAGGATATAAAGTGATTTTAGGTAATTCAATGCAAAATCCTGAGAAAGAGGAAGATTATTTAAGCCAATTATTGTCTCATCAGGTAGATGGTTTAATTATCGGCACGCATAATTTTAATATATCAACATATAAAAAATATAGTGGCTTACCTATTGTTTCAATTGAAAGAACTCTAACTGATGAAATACCAACTATATCGGTTAATAACTATAAAGGGGGTGTTTTAGCCACAGAATTTTTAATCAATCAAGGATATCGTCATATTTTACACATAGTAGGTGATATATCTGAAAGTATGCCAAGTAGTTATAGACATCAAGGCTATTTAGATGCAATGGCAAATCATGGTCTAAAACCATTGCAATGGCAAATTTCTTTTGAAAAAACTTTTGATGAAAAACGATCATCAATAAAAAAGATGTTATCAAAAAATTCTCAGATTGAGGCTGTTTTTGCTGGTAATGATACAGATGCTGCTCAACTAATGGCCACTTTAAATTCTGAACAGACTGATAACATAGCAGTTATTGGTTTTGATGGTACCAGATTAATGCGAGCTATACTGCCAGGAATGGCATCAATTGTGCAACCAATTGAACAGATGGCAAGTATGGCCGTACAAGTTTTAGAAACTAGAATTAAAGGTGAAAAGACTGAGCCTATTTATATGTTAGATGTTTCGCTTTATAAGGGTAATAGGCAAGTATAATCCTGAATTATAATGATACTATCCAAAGAATAAAATTTCTAAAGAAAGAGAAAAATTATGTTATTTAAGTTATTAGCAGTTGGGTTTGGTGCTGGTATGATTTCAGGTATGGTTAAAATTGGATGGGAAGTTATCTTGCCTCCAAGAACCCAGTCAAGAAATGAAGTCAATCCACCACAAAAATTATTGCAACAATTAGGATTTTCAAGACAATTTACGCATGCTTATTTTTATTTTTCACAAGATCAAAAAGTGTATTATGTGGCATTATTTCTCCACTTTGGCTTTTCAATATTTTTTGCTGAATGTTTTGCTCTTTTTTACAAAATATGGCCGCTTATTTCATTGTGGCAGGGAACATTATATGGCATAATTATCTGGTTTGTTTTTCACATTGTGTTATTACCAGTGATTAAAACTATCCCAAGTCCTATGAACCAACCTTTGTCAGAGCATATATCTGAAATTTTAGGGCATGCAGTATGGTCTTGGTCAATTTATTTAGTAGTTGTCGCCTTAATGATAAGTTAGTTCACATAAAAACTTGTTATTTGAAGTTTTTAAAGTTATACTTTAGTCAGAAATCCAACACAATAGATAATTGTATAAAGGAGGTCACATATGTTAAAAGGTATTTTTAAATTTATGATCGCATCAACTTTAATTATTAGCGGTGTCATTATTGGCGGTACAATTTTTACAGCCAAAGGGATTGATAATTTAGGCGACAAACTGCAAGATAAAATTCATGGCTAACTAATACTAATTAAAAGATAGGCTTGTTAGCTTTTTTTTTATCTAAAAATCATAAGGGGTGAAGCATGCTTTTAGCAATTAAAGAAATAAAACATGAAAAATTAAGATATCGTTTAGTTATGGTACTAATTTTTTTGGTCAGTTATTTATTAATCATTTTGAGTGGCTTATCCAGCGGATTAGCTAACCTCAACAAATCTGCAGTAATAGAGTGGGGAGCAAAAACTATTATTTTAAATAAAGATGCCGAAGGGAGATTAGCGCAATCCTTTTTGACACCTAATATGATTGTACGGATTCGCTAATTTGGGTGTCGCTTTAGCAATGTTTTTCAGAACAAAATCAAAAAAATCTAAGGCGACATTTATCAGTGCATTCTCATCTCAACTATTTGGTGTCTCAGAACAAACACTATTTGGTATATTAATCAGGTATAATTTTAAACCTTTGATTGTAACTGTTTTGACAAGCGGACGTGGAGCAGCGGTGTTAGGTATGCTAAATGTTGCGGCTAACACATATGGTTTAGCTGTTATACTATCATATTTGATGTACATTTATAACGGTCGTTTCCTGATTATTTATGCATTAGTTTCAATAGCATCCGTTCTAGTTGCTTTTGTGGCAACAAATATGTTTGCCATTCCAAAAGAAATATTGGTTGAAGATAAACCACATGAATCAACAATTAGTGTAATTGAAGATGACAAGATATATTCTCCAGTTTCTGGAACTACTGTCGCGTTAAGTGATGTTCAAGATCCTGTATTTTCTTCAGGGATAATGGGCGAAGGAGTCGCAATTAAACCTGAAAATGGTGTGGTTAATATTTATGCACCTCAGAGTGGGAAACTGACAGTAGTTGCTGATACTGGACATGCATTTGGTTTAGAAACAGCTAACAATTTAGAAATGCTGGTTCATATCGGCATTGATACTGTTTCTCTAAATGGGAAGGGTTTTACAGAAAATGTTAAAGTTGGACAAGAAGTAATTGCTGGTGATTTACTAGGAAATTTTGATACTAAAATTATTCAACAAGCTAATTTAGACGATACAGTTATGTTGATTGTAACCAATAGTAAGTCAATGCTATTTGAAACATTTGCCGCTAATCAATTGATTAGTCATGGGGATGATATAGTTACTGTACAAAGAGAACTACAGCAGATTGTTACTGGTTAAAGATAAACAAAAAGAGAACAAATTATTTGTTCTCTTTTTGTTTATCACTGTTCATGATTTCGAGTTGTTTAAGTATTTTTCGTTGTAAATCAATTGTTTCTTCCTGTTGTTTATGCAGTTTAAGTGCATCATCATGTGCTTGATTATAGCCCCATTTTTCTTCGGATTTAACAATTAATTTATCGTTTATAAATTTAATGGTATAAAACACAATGAATGCGATAAAAATCATAGTAATTAAACTATTAAAAAATTGTCCAAATGGTTTGGAAATCAATGCATAATTAAGAAGATGATTTTTACTAAAAATCCAAACATGTATAAAATCAAGTGTCCCTGAAATTGTATTAACGAGTTCTTTGATAGTTGAGCCAAAACTATTACCAACAACAACTGATATCACAAATGTTAGTAGATTTGGAGCAAATAAAAATTGCCTGAATTGTGTAATTGAGCGACTAGATTGATTAATAACTTGGTTGGTTTGTTTTTTTAAAAATTGACGGGGTGTCATTGTTATTTCCTTTATCTTAAAAGAGCATAATCATAATTTGAGATATTGTTAGTTTATAGGATTACAACTTATCAATCAAGTTTATTTGTAAATAAAAAAACAAGTATAATAATCTTAACTTATCCATTTCAAACTAAATTTTGTTGTATTGATCTGAAATTACGAGAGGAAAAATGTCTTATGCCTAAAAAATTGTTTCGAATGACTGCTGTAACAGCGGGACTATGTTTGGTTATCCTATTAGTTTTTAGTCAGTCAATCCTGATAAAACAAATATTAATGCAACACTGTACTCTTTAAAAGAACAGCAAAAAATTCTTGAAAAAATGCCTAGTTTTTATAATAATATCCTTAAAGATAATGGCTTTTATGTTGTTCCTGGTTTGAAAAAAACTGAGACATCGCGTAAAATATCATCTAATAAGTATGAACCGGGCGTGTCTGCATCAATGGATCCTCAGGGTGTGACATCAACGGATAATTATATTTTAATTTCTGCATACAGTCACGACAAAAAATATAATTCTGTCATCTATGTATTTAATAAACAAACAGGGAATTATATTAAAACAATTGTGTTGGATGGCATACCACATATAGGGGGAATTGCTTACGACGACAAAAATAAAAAAATATGGTTTTGTGATAATCAAGAGAACGCAAAAAATGGTCGAGTATCTTCTATTAGCTTATCAGCAATAAATAATTATAATTTCAGACAAAATTTTAAACCAATAAAGTACACAGAATCAGTTAATTTACTAGAAACTCGTAAAGCATCGTTTATTGCTATAAACAAAAATACCCTTGTAGTTGGCGATTTTTTCAAAAAGAGTGAAGGCCAGTTATATGGTTACGCTATCAATCATAAATCTTCAATCAGCCAAAAATCAAATCATCATGTAATGGTTCGAGATGATGCTGATGTTTTTGATGACCAGATTGAACCTGAGATACAAGGGGTTACTTTTTATAACAATCAAATTATTTTTTCTCAATCTTACGGTAGTAAAAATTCGAAAATTCTAGTCTACAATGATTACGATAAAGATAAATTATTCTTGAATGCTGATTTAAAAAAAGAAATAACCGTACCACCATACCTTGAACAAATATCATTTGATGGTACAAGTTGTTTAATGGTTTTTGAGTCTGCTACGCAAAAATTTAGAAACAATGAACGTATTATAAAAATTGATCATATTCTTAGGTTGAACCATAAGGCATTTGAGTGACAAAATTTTCTAATATTTGGATAAAATCAAAAAAGACGTTAATAACAAAAAAATATGGTTAACGTCTTTTTAACAAAGCCAGTTGAAATTGATTTTTGTCGGTTTCAACTGGATAGTAAGAATAGTCACGTGCTATTAACTTATAATTGCGTAAGACTTCTTGTGGGATATGTGATTCCACAATTTTATCATCTTTTAAATTAATAGCTTGTTGAGCACCCCAGTTCAAACCAACAACATATGTCGATTCGGAATTTTTAATGACATGTTCTAAATATTTTTGCTGTTGCGGATATAATTTGTCGGGTACATTGGTACGTTCGAAATACTTAAAACGTTTTGCGACTTGCACATTTGTATATCTTTCAACTCCTGCATCAATTATGTTGTAGTAAATTAAACTTTTATCTCTTGTGCCTGTATCTTTTGTGATTACTGTGCCAAATGATTGTGGAGCGATTGTTTCTTTTTTCCAAAAGTAGGGCATCTTAGCAAAAAACGGATTTTGTATAATCGAAAAAAATAAAAACAAATATACGAGTAAAACGTAGGAATACTTATATTGTATAGTTAATGTTATTGATCCAATAATAACTATCAACACGAGAACTGCATACAAATGTAAAAAAGAGTATAATCTTGCCTGACCAACACCATACGTAATAACAAATGTTGTTACAGATACCAAGATGAGTAAGACAGCTAATTTTTTTTGCCATACCCATAAGATTAAGATACTAGTTAAGGCTAAACTAAATATCCAACTATTACTAATAATTGTGTCAAACGATACATGTTTAAATGCTATTAGTCTTTCGAAAATAGATGATTTACCGCCATATGCTGTAATATTCATTTTAAAATAGACATCGATTAGACTTTTGAAAGCATGATTAGCAAAAAAATAAGCACTGATCAGTAATAATATCGTCAGAAAGGAACTTACTGCAGACATTATAAATGTAAGCTAGATAGGGAATACGTCCAACTGACCATCCTCTACCAATTTCCAGCATAGCATTCGTGTCTACCCATATATTACCTTGATCAATCAGTTGATGCTATATAAAATCAGTATACACAAATATTAATGAACTACTAATTCTTTTTATTTTGACAAAAGCACCCTAATACAGTTAACATGTTAACTGTATTAGGGTAGAGGAGAAAGTATGTTAAAAAAAGATATGGCTAATGTTATTAATGCAGTTTACGATGAAGTGTTGAATAAATTTAATATTGAGAGTGTACCAAAATATTTTGATAGTCAATACAATCAAATAACTGATAATACAAGGTCAAATTATAACGAATTTATTTGCCATTTAAAGATGCTAAAAAAAGTTGTGAAACATGTTTTCATCAAAGAATTTAAAGAAAAAATGTTTGATGAAACGAATAGCAAGGTATTTTTACATTATATTGTAGATATTACTAAGTTAGATGGAAAAGTTAGCCACGTAGAAGTATTCGCTGTTTTTACTTTTAACAATAGCAAAATTGTGAAATGTGAAGAACTAACCCAGTCGTTGGATGATGACGAATTACATGATATAGGACGTATTAAATGACACCAAAATTGCAAAATGAACTTATATCATCACTGATTGATATGTTTGATTTACAGGCGTCCCTAAGAAATAGGAAAGATCATTTCAGTAAGAATTTGAATGCCAAGCAAACAACTTTAAGACAATTAGAATGTCTTTCTTTTATAGCTAAACATCATGTCAATACCGTTGGTGCAATGTCTCAAAATTTTGGTATTAGCAAACCAGCAGTGTCTAGAATAGTCAGTAAACTTATAGATAGCGATTATATAGTTATCAGAGAATCACAAAATAAACGTACTAAAAATTTTAAACTGACTAAGGCAGGACAGAATTTAGTATCCAGGCATAATGAGTTACATCAAAAAGCCATTTCAGGTTATCAAATGGTATTTAATCAGTTTAAAGACGAGGAGTTAGAGGTAGTTCTTCGTTTTATCATGACTATGCGTGTTCATTTAACATCAGAAAACGAATTTTGATTAAAATTAAGATATTCAAGTGATATTTGGTTTATTTAGTTGTATTGTCAACTGGTAAATTAATGAATATAAACTTTTTAACGCAAAAATGTCTGAAAAATTAGCTTAATGATCAAGTATCAACTTCCAGTAGATAGATAAAAAATTATGAAAAAAATTAATAAAATTTATAGTAATAAGTTAACCCCCGTCATATCATTTGAAATATTTCCACCAAAAAATCAAGTTAAAATGAATGAGTTGTACAATAATATAGCTACGCTAAAACAGATTACTGTTGATTTGGATTACATCAGTATTACCTATAATGCTGGTGGAGGAGTTAATAATGAGCAAACAACGAACATTGCCCATTATATCCAAAACACTTATAACGTACCTAGTTTGCATCATATTACTGCTATCAATCAAACACCTCAAGAGTTGGCAAAAATATTAGATAATCTTGAATTAAATCATATTCAAAATTTGCTCGTGTTACGTGGTGATACATCTGTAAAAAATCTTAACAATAGTGCTTACCCTTATGCAAAAGATCTTATTTCTGCTATTCAGACTGATCATGATTTTACAATTGGCGCAGCAATTGATCCGGAAAATTTCTTACAGGAATCAATGCATTCATGTAATGTGCTCAGTATAAGAGATAAGATTACCGCGGGTACTGATTTTTTAATTTCACAGCTTTTTTTTGATAACACAAAATATTATCATATGCTACAAATATTAAATCAATACAACATCAAAGTTCCTATTTCTGCAGGAATTATGCCATTAATTAATGAAAAGCAAATTTATAACTTAATTCATAAAATGAACTTTTCCATCCCTGAAAAATTTTTAGTCAACATTGACCATCCTGAACTATTGAAGCAGGTAGGCATAGAGTTTGCTTATAATCAAGTTTGTGATTTAATTAATCATGGTGTTGATGGTATTCATATATATACTATGAACGATACAGATATACTAACCTCATTAATTCCTAGAATTAGTCAATTTATCCAAGAAAAACAAAATGACAATCAATAAAAAAGATTTACGTTATAAGAAAACAGATACAAAAATTAGAGAAACTTTTCTAGCTCTTTTAAAGTCTGAAGGTTATCAGAAAATAACGATTAGTAAAATTATTAAAGTAGCGCATATTAACCGTTCAACATTTTATGATCATTATATTGATAAGGAGGATTTGATTGAGAAAATAGAAGTCCATTTAATATTACAATTGATAGATAATTTGCCTGAACTAAATATGCACGCACTGAACAATGTTGAGGTTATTAATTTACGTATTAGAATGTTAATTGAGAGGATTTATGCTAATAAGCAAATTATTTATTTGTTTTTCAGTGATCAATCTGATGCGTTATTCATGAATCGTCTCATGAAATTTTCGAAAAACTTCTTACTGGAGACCGATATTATACAAAAATCTTAAAATTCCAACTATTTACGCTTATTCAATTATAGAAAGCGTCTTTATGAATTTAGTTAAAAATTGGGTATTAAATGATTTTAAAGAAAGTCCTGATGAATTTGCTGAAATTGTCAGTAAAATCATACCAAAATTGTATCTTGATTTAATAAATTGATTTTATCCAACAATTATCGTATATTGATGGTTTTTTTGATTTAATGGCTTTGTTACGATTTAACTATCAACGGAAAGCGAGCACATTATACATGAAATCATCATCGAAATTTATTTTGCTGTTAGTAATTGTATTAACAGCTGTACTAGGTATTATGATGGCGGCTTTTTCATTGCCAGCTGTCAATTCAGGCATTCACAACGTACCAATAGGGATAGTATCAAATAGTGAACAAATGAATCAGAAAGTAACAAATACCTTAAAAGACAAAGGTTTTAAGGTAACGGAATACCATGATACACAGACAATGAAAGACGACATTAATCACAGAAAAATTTATGGAGCTATAAAACTAGATAGTTCTGGAGAAGTCATTGTTTATAAAGCAACCGCAGCTTCAACAGCTGTTGCACAAGCTATAACGCAAGTAGGAAATACGATTGTTGATCAACAAAAACTTCTTGGCACACAGCAGATTCAAAAATTATTAAATCAAACTACTGACCTTACTACAATTAAAGTCCTAAACCAAAAATTAACTATGCTCAATCATCAAACAGTTAAAATTATTGAGTTAAAATCATTTCCAAAAGCTGATCCAAATGGAACAGGATTAGCAGCAGGTGCATTACCAATTGCATTAGGGGGATGGATTGGCACAGTAGCCATTGCAAATTTTGTAAAAGGTAAGCGTCAAAAATTATATGCCCTTATAGCATTTGCTGTTGTCGGTGGATTAGGTCTTGTCGCAGTAATCCAATTTGGTATAGGTACATTTGATGGTAACTATCTGTTAACATCATTAGGAGCAATGCTTGGTATTGCTGCTACAGGATTCTTAGTGCTCGGTATTTTAGAAATATTGGGAAATGCCGGACTAGCTATGGCTGCTGTACTACTTATTTTATTAGGAAATCCCTTGTCAGGATTAACATCTGCTCCTGAAATGCTGCCTTCTGGTTGGGGAACAGTTGGGCAACTTTTGCCACCTGGAGCAACTGGAACATTACTCAGAAACATTGCCTTTTTTGATGGTTATGCCATTACCTATCCAATTATTATTTTGAGTAGCTATATTATTTTTGGTTTACTCTTGTTTAAGATTGGTAAAAAATCGATATTATAATAAATTGATAACTAAATATTTTAAAGCACACGTTCAAACGCTACTTTTGGACGTGTGCTTTTTTATCGAACATAATTTGATTTAAATTTTTAGCTCTTTCTTTATGGGCAAAGGTAATTTATTAAAGATTAACTGATAGGACGCTAAGATCATGTTTTTAATCTCTTTATTTGAAAGTTCCGTAAATATTTGTATTGCCGCCAAATTTTGTTGTACACTGTTGCTATGTTAAAAAAAAGATTGCAATTGAACACTTCTAAATTATCCGTAGTAATATATGGTGCTGTTATTGGTTTTTTTACAGGTATAGTTGTTAGTCTCTTCCGATGGTCAATTGAAAAATTGTTAGTCTACTTTCAAACTATGTATATTGCAATTGGTCATGGCAGTATAAAAAAGTTAATCATCGTCATATTGCTCAATTTAGTATGTTTCTTAATTGCTGCATGGATGCTACAGAAGGAAGAAAATATATCTGGTTCTGGTATTCCACAGGTTGAAGGCTTGTTAATGGGTGAAATAGACGTTAACTGGTGGTCAACACTATGGCGGAAGTTTGTTGCAGGTATCCTTTCTATTGGTAGCGGTTTAATGTTAGGACGTGAAGGTCCATCTATACAATTAGGTGCATCAATTGGACAAGGTGTAGCTACTTATCGTAATTTAAGTCACAATCAATCAAAAGGTTTAATAGCTAGCGGTGCTGCTGCGGGACTATCTGCTGCTTTTAATGCACCATTAGCTGGTGTTATGTTTGTTTTAGAAGAAGTCTATCATAGTATCTCGCCTTTTGTTTGGGTAGGAGCGCTGACTGGTGCAACGGTTGCTGACTTTGTGTCAACGGTTATGTTCGGGCAAACGCCGGTCTTGTCTGTTGGCCATTTAGATGTGTTTCCTGTAAAATCATATGGTTTACTATTAATATTCGGGGTAGTATTAGGCTTATTTGGCTTCGCATATCAGAAAATATTACTTTTTAGTTTGACTATGTATAGTAAATTGACAATACCAAAGTATCTCTATGGCATTGTGCCATTTATTTTAGTCATACCAATTGGGATTATCTGGCCAAACTTTTTAGGTGGTGGTAACAGTTTGATTTTGTCTCTAAAAGATACCTCTATAAGCATTAAGTTGCTCGTAATAGTGTTAATAGTTCGATTTGTTTTTTCCTTGATTAGCTATGGTTCTGGTTTGCCAGGAGGCATATTTTTGCCCATCTTAACTTTGGGTGCCTTGAGTGGTGCCATAATTGCTAAGATCTTTGTATCTTTAAATCTGATGTCTGGAAATTATATTTTGAATTTCGTTGTCATTGGCATGGCAGGTTATTTTGCTTGTATTGGGAAAGCACCGTTTACAGCAATTGTTCTCATTTTTGAAATGGTTGGTAGTGTAACACACATCTTACCGCTAGCACTAGTTAGTTTAGTGGCGTATTTAGTTGTGGACTTAATGAATGGGGCACCAATATATGAATCTTTATTAGAACGATTGCTAAAAAGAAACACCAAAAATACAGTGGTATCTGGCATGACAACAATAGAAGTGCCAATACTAGCGGGTAGTAACCTTGAAGATCAATATATTAGAGACTTAAAGTTAATCTCCAATAGTTTGATTACGTTAGTTAAAAGATCTGATTATCTATTGATACCAAAGGGGGATTTAGTTTTGCGAGCTGGAGACATTGTTTATATTAGGATGAATAAGAAAAACGCACAAGTCGTTAGACATCAATTAATGACTGATATTAATTAGGTAAGTAAGTATTTAACTTTAGATTTTATCTTGGTCTAATATTTACATCATTTTCCAACGTATTGAGTTTCAAAAGTAGCGGTAATAACTCCTTAGCTGTATCGGTCAAATAGTATTTTGAATGGAATGGCTCTTTATTGTCAGACATTGATTTGGAAATAAAATTTTCAGACAACAAAGTATCAAGTGAGCGAACTAACATCATATTAGTAATTTCAGGTATTTGATTTCTGACCTGATCGACTAATAAACATTAATACTTAAAAACTTTTGGTAACAGTTTTTTGAGTGTAGAAGACAAGAAGAGTAGAAAAAATATATACTTTCCAATCAAAGTGTGTACATCACTTTTAATTTTGCTCGGCAAATTTGATTAGAGTAATCAAATAGCTTTGCTATAAGACGGTTTAAATTTTGGTAATAGCGTGTCTGATTTTTCTAAACCTAATCATCTGATAATGAGTGGGTATTAAAATAAGAGGTATTGATAGGATGAATTCAGAGAAAAAATTAAAAATTTTAGATATTATTTTAGTTAGCTTAATGGCTCTCATGTTGCTTGTTGTAATGAGCTTAGTAATCTTTCATCCTACGGCTCAAAAACTTGCTCTGGTTATTATCGGCCTACTAGTATTAATTTTGATTGCGTTATCGACTTATCGCTGCTGGCTTACTTATCCTGAACTAACAGGGATGAAAGCGCCATTATTTGTTCCCAAAGTTATTGGTTTTGGTTGGGCAGTTAACCCACGAAATCCAATCGGTATGGCCCTGACGATAGTAGTATCGATTGTGTTGGTTGTGGTATTTGGTGTCGCTTTATTCAATTGATGAGCCGTCTATCTGAGGATTGCATAGCCAATACTTATAGGTTGTACGCGTAAAAAGCATTATCAACTAGCGTTCGTCTGAAAGCACATTGCGAAGTAAATACGATGTGAAGTCAGCATAAAATATGGATTAACATGATTTTGTAATGAATCAAGACTATATCTGGGGCGTTTAACTAGATTAGATAGTGTAATAAATAATAAGTGGGGTCTGCTAGATAATATTAAATAAATAGTTAATAAAGTGTATCTTTAAGTTGAAGATACACTTTATTGTTAAAACAGCTTTTGGAAGGTAATTGTTTATAATGAAGAATGTTGTGATTAGTGGTGGTAGTTCGGGTGTAGGTCTAGCCATAGCAAGAGACTTGTCTAAAGATAACCGAGTAATTTTAATTGGTCGTAATCAACATAAATTACAGTTGGCGAAAAAAGAACTTGGAAGAAATGTTGACTATATAGTTGGTGACCTTTCAACGACTTTAGGCCGTAAAGTCGTTGCTGAGTTTATTTTAAAAAAAACAGTTCAAGTAGATATTTTAATTCATAGTGCTGGAATATATCCAACAAATGCTCAAGATAATATTGATAACAATTTGTTATCTCATTATTATTTAACAATGGCGCTTTTGAATGTCTTACATCGCAGTCGTGTCTTAATTGTAACCGGTAATCCACAAGCCATTCAAATAGCACCTATTTGCGAACAGCAATTAAATGATATGATGCGTGCTGCATGGACTGTTACTCACAAAACACTGCTAGTTCAGCTCTTAATAGATAAACTAGCAACACAGCAATCAACTGTTAATAGTTTTTTTCCAGGAGATGTAAGAAGTGATCTAATGCCGTATACACATTCTTTAGGTAATACATCAGTGCCAGTGGGTGAGTATCTTGCTCTGGATGAAAATTTGAGTGATGTGACAGGCAGATTTTTTGATGAAAAAGGTAATATTGTCAGCTTAAATCAGGGAAAATATAATCAAGAAGCAGCAATCAACATACTATCCAAATATATACCCGAAATAAATCAATCATAGTATTTTGAGTGAAATTCTTTATACTAATAACAATAATATTAATTATTAGGCTAGTGCTTACAGAAGTACTAGCTTTTTTCTGTACTGAAACTTGAAAGGGAAAATGGTTACAGCCAGAACAGTTAGAACTGTATATTAAATAGTTAGAAAGCGATAGACAAGACTTCCAATTCAAAGATGGTACGCCAAACTTCTCAAAATACGGAGATGTGATTTTTTAAGCGTTTGTTGGCTGAAAAAGTAAATAGTTATATAATTAAGTAACGCTATTGTTTGAGTAAGAAGAGGGAAATAAATTGACGAATTATAAACTATATAAAGCTGGCAAGGTTTTAGTTACTGGCCTTGTATTGGCTGCTGGTATCATATTAACTTCATGTTTAACTGAGGTAAATGCCGATACCATTAAAAATAATAATACACAAATATCTACTGTTTCTGATAATAAAACTTTAAACAACAGTGCAATAACTGATACAAATCAACTTGTAACTAATGTCATTGATAATCAGAATTCAAACAGTGATATGACATCTGGGACAACTCAACCAGCAACTGATAATACTAGTGATAAAGCAACGATTGGCTCAAACCAGCCTACAACTAATGTGACTAATGATAAGATTTCAAACAATAGTGCCACAACTAGTACAAATCAGCCTGCAACTGACGTTACTACTGATAGAGCTTCAAACAATATTGCAACAACTGATACAAATCAACCTGTAACTAATAATACTAATGGTGGTGCTTCAAATGAAAAAACACCTGATACAGAACCAGTAAAAAATGGTTGGGTTCTAAACAATGGTAACAATTATTATTATGAAAACGGCAATCTCGTGACAGGCGAAAAAAAGATTGATAATTATTGGTATAATTTTGACAAGTCAGGTCTGTATTCTACAGGTCTAACAAATTTAACCTACAAAACAGTTTTTTATGATAACAAAGGTCATATGTATTATGGTTACCTAAAGACTGATAACACTTACATGTATTTTGATACTAGAGATGGTCATGCTGTGACTGGCGAACGCTATTACGGCAATCATCAGATGGAATACTACGGTCAGGACTTTAAGCAGGTACGTAACAATTATGTTCGTACTGGCAACACCTATTATTTTATTGGACAATATGGTGATGCGTTAACAGGCGAACGCTATTACGGCAATCACCAAATGGAATACTACGATCAAGACTTTAAACAAGTACGTAACAATTATGTTCGTACGGGTAATACGTATTATTTCATAGGACAATATGGTGATGCTTTAACAGGTTTTCGATATTATGGGAATCAACCAAATCAAGTAGAATACTACGGCACAAATTTCAAACAATTAAGAAATATGTCTATAGCGATTAATGGACGTAATTATCGTTTTGGTAGTAATGGCGATTTAATTATTGCAAATCAGCCAACTTATTTTTCACAATTAGACGGTCGTTGGTCTAGTCATCGATTTAATGATTATACAATGGGGCAAGCAGGTTGTGTCCCTACAAGTATTGCTATGGTGTTAAATGGTTCTTATGGGGTACGCGTTAGCCCTGATGATGTTAGAAACGTCATGAACAATATTAGCGTATCTTCATTCGGTGCAACTGGTGTTGACTTAATCAATACAGTTAAATATTATGGACACCAAGTTGAACAGATCAATACTTTGGGACGAACAGTACAACTATTGCAACAAGGTGTGCCAGTAATATTCTATGTCAATGTTGCGGGAAATATCGGACATGCCATAGCTACTTATGGTTATAATAATGGAGCAACACAAGTATACGACCCATACAGTAAGTATTATTATAATGGTTGGTATGGTGTGAGCACTCTATCTAATAATTTGAGTCACGACAGGAACGATTGGAACGCTGGTAGACCAGTATTTGCCATTATGTAATTTTTATAACTCAATATAACTAATCACTCATGGTTTTCATGAGTGTTTTTTTTGCTCTCTAAGGGAACTAATGTATGACAAGTGTCTTATAAATAAAAAAACAACCAGTAAAATTACAAAAAGATTTCCGGAATTTTACCAATTGATTAAGCATCTGGTAAATGACTTGCAATCCGCCACAAACGTTTTAGTGTACCGTGCATAATCTAACGTAACAGAGGCTTGTTGATACGTTGGCGCACAAAGGATTACACGTTTTCAAAAAAATCCGAAGTCAATAGATTGAAATAAAGTAACGTATTTGTAACATTCGTTGTTTTAAAAGCTCATAAGTCCTGTGTGGGCTTATTTTTTTTGCTTAAAAACAGCCTAAATATTAAGAAGTTGTTAAGAAACCGTCTTCATGACGGTTAATTATTTGTAATAAAATCAATGGAAATTGACAACTAAAACAAGGGAGAACGAGACAACATGAAACATTCTTTTGGGTCAATTGTAAAAGCTTATCGGGAACGAAAAAGACTCACACAATTGGAATTAGCTGTGAAATCAAAAGGGGAGTTATCAACGGAGACGATTTCAAAAGCTGAAACCGATCCAAGTTATAATCCGAAACTGACGACGTTCATCAAATTTTACAAAATTATGGATGTGCCATTTGAAGAGATTGTTGCGACATTAGAGGGGACTGCTAATGATAAGTGATCAAGATACACCCATGAAAATGGAGCGTGTTAGTAGAAATCAAGTAGAAACTAATGAACGATTCTATAAAATTCCAAAAGCACTGTTTGAAAATGAATTCTATGCCGACATGAAACTTGAAACAAAAATGGCTTATGCAATTCTGCGTGATCGTTTCTTGTTGTCAATTAAGAATAATTGGATTGATAAAAATGGTGATGTTTACTTGATTTACAAAAACAGTGACCTGCAAACAATCCTTAGTGTTGGCGAGAAAAAAGTCATTAATTTGAAAAAAGATATGGCAGCTTACAGGGCGAGAACACAGAGTGTTAATGAACTGAAAAACAGATATAAGAAAGCTAGTCCTGATGAAAAAGTTAAAATTCTGGATATTTTATATAATGCTAATTAATTTGATGGGACACTCAAACCAGCCTTTTTTGTGTCTGACGTGATATCAAGTGCTGTTTAAAAGCTGAATTAGACTATTGATTTGATAGAACGCAATCTTGTTCAATTAGTATGGTCAATTTACGTTGGTTAGTGGCATTTACAACGCGCTTAACCATTGGATACCGACTATTATAGTTTGGTAAAAGCTCTGATTATCAGGGCTTTTTTTGTTATGAATTGTGATGACGCGGCCAATATATCATTAGTGTTAATACAAGTGAAAGAATGAGAATAATTAGCACCAGCATCGCTAAAACACTTTTGATGCCAAAAGCAATAGCTAGACTTATCAAAATAATAAGTGGTAAATAAAAGTACCAATATGAAATCCAGTGATCAACAAATAAGATTCCTAAATACAGGAAGGTGTCAAGGATGTTTCCAGGCAATCAGAACAAGAACATCGCCAATAAACATGCACAAAAGATTAACATGATTGTATCCTCCTAATCATACAGTTGTGTGAGACAAAGTGAAAAAGGATTCTTCATCACTGAGGGATAATTCAATAGATTCTTAATACCAAAATGCGATTGCTTGTGGAAAGTGCAGACATGACAATCAACTGTGGTTGGATAACCATTAATAAAACAATAATCTGAAAACATCTGTGGCAAGATCCGTAATAGATTTAGTAATTCGATTCATAATTGTTTTCCCTCTTGTAAAAAATTTCTGTAAATAAAATTTATATTGAGTAAATATGTCGCGTACGATATAATTATTTCCAGAGGAGTTAGTCATGATTAAAAAAGGACAATTATATGACGAACTGTGTTTATCGATATATAATACAAATCGTTATTTTCATCGCTTGTATGCAGAACTGTTAGGGGGTTATGAGTTATCTTATTTACAATATATGTCATTGCTCATTATCTACAAGAAAGAAAAAGCGAAGTTGATGGATATTGGCGAGGCGTTAGAGTTGTCCAGTAATACATTAACACCCGTTATTGATAGATTAGTTAATAAAGAGTGGCTCATAAAAGTACCTAGTGAATTGGACAAACGTGTAAAATATCTAAAAATATCTGAATCGAAACGCCCAGTTTTTGAGCACATACTGTCAGATGTTGCAGTTGTCCGAGATGAACTAGTGGTGGCTAGCGAAAAATCTGTAATTTCAATGATTACCGAAAATGAGTCTTTAAACAAGACATTACGGGCAATGATTTTATCGCACAATAATAAAATAGAGGAGAAAATTAATGACGAATTATGATGTGATTTTTATTGGTAGCGGACATGCAGCATGGCACGGTGCACAAACCTTAGCACGTGAAGGAAAAAAAGTTGCCTTGATAGAAGAAAATAAACTGGCTGGGACTTGCACAAACTTTGGGTGTAACGCTAAAATTTTATTGGATGGACCAGCAGAACTAATTCATCATTTGCATCACTATCATGGTATAGGTATTAACGATACACCAAATATTATTTGGCCAGAATTGATGGCATATAAGCACCAAGTGATTGACCCATTGTCTGACGGCTTGGCGCGCATGCTTTCGGTAGATGGTATTGACATTATTGCAGGTCACGCTGAGTTTACTGGTCAACAAACATTAATAGTTAATCATGTAGTATATCAAGCAGATAAGTTCGTGATTGCTACAGGTCAAAAGCCCGCAAAATTAGCAATTCCAGGAGCTGAATTGCTACATAATAGCACCGAATTTTTAGAATTGCCTGAAATGCCAAATTCAATTGTGTTTATTGGTGGAGGCTATATCGCAATGGAATTTGCTTCAATTGCTCGTGCTGCTGGCAGTCAAGTAACCGTTATTGAATATGGTGATCATGCATTATCTGGTTTTGATAGAGAATATTCTCAAGAAGTGGTAGAAGATATGATTGATAGGGGCATACATTTTGATTTTGGACAACGTGTATCTCATGTTGCACTTGATGAAAAGCAAAAATATTTGGTCGAGACAGCTCAAGGTAAAAGATATAATGCTGACTATGTGATGGACACAACAGGACGCGTTCCTAACATTGATAATTTAGGTTTGAAGGCAGCGGGTGTTGAATATAATAAGGGTGGTGTTGTTGTTGATGACTATCTTAGAACTTCTAATCCTAATATTTATGCAAGTGGCGATGTCATTGCGAAAGCTATACCACGTCTCACACCCACTGCTACCTTTGAATCACAGTATATTGCAAAAAAATTATCGGGTGATTCAGATCCCATTAAATACCCCGTAGTACCGTCTATTGCGTTTACACTTCCACGACTGGCTCAAGTGGGGATTTCAGTTGATGATGCGAAAAATGATAAAAGATTACGGATTCAGGAAATTCCTTATGGTCAACTCATGCGCTTTCAAACATTGAATGACGTTAAAGCAAAAATTAAGCTTGTAATTGACCAAGACAAAAAATTAGTGGGCGCGTCTCTAATTGGTGATTTCGCGCCAGAGGTTGTTAATGCACTGGTTCCAGTTATTAATAATGAGTATACTTCCCGTGACATACATAGCCAAATTTTTGCCTTTCCAACTCATTCTGGAATTATATTGCCCCTGATTGCCAATTATTTAGCCTAGGAGAGAATTAATGAAAGCAGCGATTATAAAAGAATATGGTGATGTTACACAACTTGAAATTACGAATACCAATAAACCTGTTGTCAATAATGATGAAGTTTTAGTTGAAAACGTGGCTACGAGTATCAATCCCATTGATTACAAAGCACGTCAAGGTCTACTTCAATCAATGTTTAACTGGCAATTTCCAGTAATTTTGGGATGGGATGTAGCTGGTAAAATTGTTGCCATTGGAGATCAAGTAACAGATTTTAATATAGGAGATGAAGTTT
This sequence comes from Leuconostoc palmae, assembly GCF_019656075.1. Lineage (GTDB taxonomy): Bacteria > Bacillota > Bacilli > Lactobacillales > Lactobacillaceae > Leuconostoc > Leuconostoc palmae. Next base: position 101,545 of record NZ_BPKZ01000002.1, read on the forward strand.
TTGCTCGTCCAGATATTGATCCTATTGGTTTAAACGGGTCCTACGCAGAATATACTGCTGTTAAAGCTGACAAGTTAGCTTTAAAACCTAGCAATATTAATTTTGAACAGGCCGCTGCGGTCCCTTTGGCAGGCTTAACAGCTTTGCAAATGTTGAGGCAACTTAATTTGCAAGCAGGACAAAAAATATTGATTCAAGGTGGTGCAGGAGGAGTCGGAATTTTTGCGATTCAATTAGCCAAACAAATGGGTGCTTTCGTTGCTACTACTGCGAGTGCTAATAACAGTGAATTTGTTGAATCATTAGGCGCTGATTTAGTGATTGACTATCACAGAAATAACATTGATGAAGTACTGTCTAATTATGATGCTGTGCTTGATACCGTAGGCGATATTGAACGTGGGGTTAGCATACTGAGGAGCGGCGGACATTTTGTGACAATCTCAAGTTCATTAACTGATGATCAAAAAGCAATATCGGATAAGCACGTCATGGCAGGTTGGTTACAGCCTAATGGTGAGGATTTAGCGTTATTAGCTAATGAAATTGAGAGTAATCATTTGAAAGTCGTACTAGACAGTACTTATCCGTTTACTACCGACGGAATTCAATCTGCCCAAAAGCGTATTGAAACACATCATGCCCGTGGGAAAGTAGTTGTTAAAATAAAAGATAAAGCTTAAATTTTTAAATCACTAAGGAGAAATGTATGATTGGAACTATTTTAGTTATTTTCGTGGCTATCGAGGCCATTGGTATCATGATTTTAGAAATGTTTGGCTCATCGGGCCAGCAGGCTAAAGCATTTGAATTGGAAGAAGCTTTTGTGAAATTACCAGGAGTCAAAACTTTATTAGCAAATCAAGGTATATATAATGGACTTTTTGGCGCCTTGATTATTGGAACAGTTTTGCTTTTGACAGGATCACAACAATTAGTAATGCTAAGGTTAGAAATGCTTTTTGTTCTGCTAGCGGCAGTCTATGGTAGTCTCACTGCAGCCAGAAAAATTATTATTATGCAAGGACTTCCTGCTGTTCTTGCGCTTCTTTTGCTATTTTTTTAATATTTGTGTGTTGTTGTTTATTTCTTTGTTTAGCTCATTTAGCGCCCTAAAAAAATAATTTTAAAGGGCATAGGCATACATTATTAGGTCAAAAACTCGGATCACTGCTGTCTAAATAAATTTGTCCATGACATAATCTTCACGTAAATTACAGCAATGGTATTTACAACGCGCTTAACCACTGAATACTTTATGGTGAAGCGCCAAAGGGTTGGTTATATGGTGATATTTCATTAGTAGGCGCCGCATTTGGGTTCCGCAAGCCAATCAAGAAGTGGTTCCATAAGTAACAACAAGGACAAAAAAACAATGCCCTAAGGCCACTGTTTAATCTTGGTACTTTAATACAGATACTTAGCAAATCGAATTTGCATAATGAGTATCTGTATTTTTTTAGCAACTTAGTTGAGGAATCAAGATGTTAAACAGCCTTAAAATAAGCTTTAGAAAGCGTGGACAGTGATTTAACATTGGTGTATGACATTGGTATAATAGAATAAGGAGTGTCTTACAAATAAAAAAAGAATCAGGGAAATTACAGAAACATTTCCGGAATTTTACCAATTGATTAAACATCTGGTAAATGACTTCACTTAAAGTATAAACTTATAAGCATAAGGTGTGAAACAGTAGTTTAAATACTTCTGTAACATTCCTTGTGCTTATTCTTTTTGTTAAATACGAATATTTATTAAGAAAGTATTAACATTAAAATCAGCACAAAAAAACACAACTAGATTTACTAGCTGTGTTTCAGTACATTGAAAACTAAATATACTCTTGATTGATAAAATAATGCCTTCGACAACGTTATTAATGAGAATCAAAATTTAAAGTTATTTTCAATAACCTAATTTTATATGATTATCAGCCAACAATCAAGCGCAGGTACAGAGAGAAAAGTCTGGTACTGTGTTGAAGAAAATCATAAGACCAATGAGATGAGCACTTATAGTGGCATATAAGTTGCGCCTAAGGCTTATGTCGTGAAATATCATTAGTGAGTGAAAAACTAAAGAAAGTGATTTAGTCAATAAAAAGAATGATATGACACGTGCTACAGTATATAAAACATATACTATATTAAATATAAATCACATTGAATAATGTTATAATTAGTACTGAAACTAATGAAATTAGGAATTTATTTTGACCACAATTGACGAGTTTAATAATCTGTCTAAAAAATACCAAAATCGAATAAAAAAAGCATTACAAGCTACTGAGTGGTATCATGCAACGACACAAAGTCAGCTTACATCCTTACAAAAAGGCATTGATGTCAATTATAATTTAAATAATGCCTTAGATTTTGGAGCCGGATTCTACTTAACATCGGATTTAGAAAAAGCCAAAGAATATATTGGTAATAATCGTAAGTATGAAAATGTTGATAGTATCTTTTTGAACAATGAATTTTACTTATGTAGATTCAGAAAATCCACCCGAAGATTTGTGGAATTAAATATTATTGCAAAGAATGTCTTTTTTAGGCGTTCTTTTATTTTGTATAAAAATATCAAAGGAGAAAAATTATGGTTAACAAATTTAATAAATTATCACTACAAGGCAAGAGCCTAGGAAAATTGACCTATGTAGGTCGTAATAAAGTTGGGACACATGGCGATATTTCAGTCGCTGTGTTAAATATCAATGACACTCTAAATACCGAGAATATTACACCGCAAGCCGGATTTGATTTTGCTAAACCTTTTGATAATCAAAATAATCCAGTTCGTGATGATAATGGTGAACCAATCATTTCAAATTACCAATTTAATTTCATGCAACAAAGCAAGTCAGGAGAAATTAACGATGATGATACATTCATTCGTATCTTAATTGATCCAACCGAAAGTGAAAGATTACAAGTTGATTTGAAACCTGGTACAAAATTAGTGCCACAAGGATTAAAGTTTGCTTTTGTTGGTAATAACGCGACTGATTGGACAGTGTATGCTGATACACTAGTACCATTAACACCAAAAGAACCAAAATCTACGGAGAAAGTAAACACAGGTAAACCTGAGACTAAATAATGAACAACTCTCACAAACTGATATTGGGCGTCAATTAGGTTATGACCCATCAGTGATTAGTCGTGAATTAGACCGTGGCAATGTACTAGATTTCTCAAATCTAGACCGTCACACCTTATTGAGAATGAACATTCATGCACGCATTAAGTACTCAGCGCAACGTGGTCAATATATTGCGACTAAAAAGCGTTTTCGTATGGGACAAGGACTTTTATTAACACCAGAACTAAAAGATCTAATTGAACACTGGATTAATGTGGAACACTGGACGCCTGAACAAATTGCCGGCAACGTGCAAGACGTAGAAGTATCGTCCTCAACCATTCGAGACTGGTCAAAAAGAGGGTTGATTAATATTCGTACCCACAAATATCATCGTCAAGATGGTTCACCTAAGCAACGAGAATTAGCCAAGAATCAAAGAGCAAGACAACGAGAAATTGCCAGATTACGAGAAAACTTACAAAAAAGTGGTGAATTAGTCCGTCATTCCATCTATGATCGTTCGCCAGTCGTGGCCAAGCGTAAACAATTTGGTCACTGGGAAATTGATTTAGTGTTACCAATGAAACAAAATAACAATCAATACCAAGACCATTCAGCCATTATGACGGTTGTTGAACGAAAAACACGCTTTTATGCCTTAATCAAAGTTAAAAGTAAACAATCTAAAGATATGATTGAAGCGTTTAAATTATTTTATGAACGTTATGGTAAAGCAGTAAGAACGATTACCGCTGACAACGGTTCTGAATTCATCTCTTGGGATTTTTTGGAGTACGTTCAAAAAGAGCTTAAAATCAAGCTCTATTACTGCACACCATCATCACCACATCAACGAGGTTCTAACGAAAACCGCAACGGTAAACTGCGTGATTGGTTTCCCAAAGGCACAAGTTTTAAGCCAGTGAAGCAACGACAACTAGATGAAGTGGCAGATAAAATGAACGCAATGCCTATGAGAATAGCAATGCAAGGTAAGAGTCCGATTGAGTTGTTTGATAAGGAATATAACCCAATGCAGAGATATCGTATAAATTAAAACAACGATTAAAATAAAAATATATTGAATAAATTATCAATTTTGTATGCTAAAATTTGTTTGTCCTCTATTCTAATATGAATTAGAATTACACAACACTTTAGGAGCTGAAAATGTCTAAGTCAAAAGTAATGATTATCAAGTTAAATAAAAATTTTAGTACTGAAAAAGAATTGAGACAGCGTGTTTCAGGTGCATGGAAAATAAAAATCGATACAATTATCAATAATAAGATTAATCATATTGTTGTCATGTATCATCAAGTGGTCATAGCAGACTATTGTTTAGGAGCTCGGATTGGTTATCATTTAACTGGTTTAGATAAAGGCAGGGTCTGGTTTGATTTGGAGCCTTATGAAGGGAAAACACCGTTAAAAGGAAAAAATTTAATTATAAAACAGCCAATCCTGCTACTACAAAATCACTTACAGATTTACTTGATTTAGAAGTGAAAGGGGCACCAATATCAACAACGTCATTACAAACCAAAATTATAAATTTTATTAGGCAACCAATTCCTGATAACATTGGTGTAATCAGACAATCTGTGCCTGTATTATTTTTTGGCAATATTGAAACAGCGCGTTCGGCAACCATCAGCTTGAATCCATCTGATTTAGAATTTCGTGATAATAAACAACAACTTTTAACTGCTAATAAAAAGAGATTAGTCGATCGTGATATATTGCACAAAAAGGATACTGATTATTTGAGTTTAGAAGAAGCTGAAAAAGTTTATAATTCTTGTATCAATTATTTTAACAAATTTCCTTATAAACAGTGGTTTAATCAGCTAAATCGAATATTATCTCCGTTAGGATTTTCTTATTTTGAAAATTCGTTAATTCATCTCGACATTACACCTTGGGCTACTTATCCAAAATGGGCAAATTTAGTAACAAAGCAAGAAGTACTCAAAGCTAGTCAACACATTTCAGACTACATTATTCAGCAAGGAAAATTAAAATACCTGTTTATCAATGGTAATGGTGCTTTTGAACATGTAAAGTCCTATTATAGTGACATTAACGTGCAAACCACAGAAATTATATGGTTAGATAGTAGAAAATGTACTGTTTATACTGGTAAAATTGGAAACTGTCGTTTTATTGCTTGGAGTTTGTATGTTCAAGCTGCACTAACAATAAATGATAGAAATGCGCTCACAATGGCAATCAGTGAAAGATTATAATTATAGCATATAAAAAATACAGATACTAAGCAAATCGAATTTGCATAACCGGAATTTTACCAATTGATTAAACATCTGGTAAATGACTTGCAACTTTAAGACAGTTCAAAGTCAATAGCTTTGAGCTGCATTTTTGCGATAATAATAACCAGATAAACACGAATTAAGTGCTTGATTGGCTTAAAAAAAGTCAAAATGGCAATGCAAAAACTAAATATGCGACCAAAATCAAAAATAAATTATGGTAGCTAAAATTTAGAAATGCAAAACCATAAATAGCACAAAAACAGTCTTTGTAATCAGATTGTAAACAAATTCGCTATCACAACAGCGACAACGGATTAGCCAAAATAAAATCAATTTTTTTAGTTTATTTTTTACTTTTTGGGTTGACAAATACCGTAATTTATTAAGTTTACATAATATATATTATCGAAAGTAAAAGGTTTTGATGATCTGTATTTTTTGAGATTCCGTGATATTTTTAATCTGCTTTAATTCGTACATGTTCTAAATCTTTAAAGCTCGTGCTGTCTACATACGCATTTTCGTTCATTATTGGTTGTTTTCATAAATGTCGGTGTGGCTTGATAGCAAAGTCAGCTACGTAGTGCTTGTTATTGGTATTTTGTACATTGATTGTCTGAATTTGTTTCGATTCATTTTTAAAGTTCAAGATATTATGCCAAAATATTTTGGGATAGATCTTTTGACAATGTGAACTTTTGAAAGTACATTGATCCGTACGGAACCAATAAAAAACCAGCCACTAGTAATGCAATGACTGGTAATACTTTGATGATTATTATTTTTGTTAGCGATTTTGATGGTTTATTTTTATCAATTCACTTAATACGCTGCTTCATGATGCGCTCCTTTTTTTAATTATGATACTCACTTTACTCAAATTGGTTATTCACTTGACTATTAATTTACTGTACTTTCTTTAAATTCATTCTTTGAAATAAGTACATCATTGAGCCAAACATGGCACCTGCAAAACATACTCCAAACATTGCACGCACAGAAAAGAAATCACTAAATCCACGAGACATGAATGTATTTAAAATATGAGTGAACACTCCGAAGAAAATTCCTTGACGTATGGCTAAGTATTTAAGATGTTTCTTTTGAGTTTCAATATCTTGAACTTCATTCTCTAATAAATGACGACGGCGTGTTGTAATCAGTACATACCCACAAATACCCCATATTAGGAAAATCATGTTCGCTATAATGTACCACATTAAGATATCTTCAGTATGCCGATGGTTATCGAGACTAAAAACTAATAAAACAATAAAGTTACTAATTAAGGCATAATAAAACATGACGATGAAGCCGATATTTCCTATTTTATAAATTTCATTACGTCTATACTCGTCTAATACCCCCTGAACGCCATAAAAGCGTTTGAGTAGTTTTATTGCTAAAGTTTCTTTAGTCTTCATTGTCTTCCTCCCAGAAAAGTGCGTTTAAATCAGTTCCAAGCACATGAGCTAATTTCAAACAAAGCGATAATGATGGATTATACTTATCATTTTCAATCAAATTAATGGTCTGTCTCGCTACCCCAATTGCTTGTGATAATTCGTATTGTGACATCTTTTTTGCTTTGCGATACTCTTTGATATGATTCATACTGAACTCCAATGTCATTTATATATGACTAATACTAGTCTAAAAGATTTTAACTAATGTGTCAAGTATATATGACACATTAGTTGGTGGTATTTATTTTGATAGAAACTAATTTCTGGGTCTTAGTATCAAACCAGCCCTGTAATAAAACGGAACGTATCATCATCGTTAGTCTCTCCTGACATGCTTTGTTGCATGAAAAAGGTTTAGCAAAATTAAATCCAGCTTGTGGTGTAATGTTTTCAGTATTTAAAGTGTCATTGATATTCAACACAGCAACCGAAATGTCACCATTTATCCCAACTTTGTTACGACCTACATAGGTTAATTTGCCTAGGCTTTTGCCTTGTAGTGATAATTTATTAAATTTGTTAACCATTATTATATTCTCCTTATGATGTTTATCAAAAAAACAGCTATTAAGCTGTTCTTTTTTGTTACTTATTAGGTTAATTATTCCTATTTTGACATTTTTTCAATTATTTGTTGAAATTTTCCTTCTAAAATAAATTGTAAGTTTTCTTGCTTTTTATTAGTCGAGCAGTTAGCTGACATTGCTGTTCAGCGTTATAAATTGTAAAAACCGTTGAATGGCAGACAAGTATTTTGTCTTCATTCATAATATCAATTATTAGCTCATTTAACGATTGATTAAATTGAAAATTAGCTTGGTTAAAATATACCTCTGATACAAAATTAGATATTTATTTCTGAAACATACCTTTTGTCACAACAAGTTTATGACCTTTACTTAAATTGAGACTATTTGGATCAATCATCGACAACCTCCAAACGGTTATTTATAATATTTACTTTCTTGCCCAGTAATATGCCACTGTGTCCGTCTTTGAAAGTAGTCAAAAAGTTTAATACTTCGGTTACTTTTGGCATCGTCATACCTTGCGCTCCTTTTCTTATGGCGGTACCCGAGATATTGTCTCGCCTTAAAACGATGTATGGTTTGACACCTGTTTCATCGTAAATGTCATGAAGCAACATTCATCCCTCGTCTGTACCGAGAAGACCGTGCAGTCTCATATGTGGATGTTTCTGCCGAATAGTTTTGATAATAGCATAAAAGCCATCATCTTGATAAAGTTGTGGTTCAAACAAGATTTCTACTTTTTTCGCTAGACCAGCCTCTTCAATCGCTGTTTTTAGCATATATACGCGATTTTCAGCTTCGTAAAAAACTTTGCCAGTGGGAAAAAAATTAACTAATGGGTCAGCTGATGCAGACTTTTCATAATAGCGCTTACCCGCTTCCTCTTTAACAATTTCAATCATACCTTTATCTAAAAGATATTGATGCATTTTTGGAATAACGGTCGGATGAATGTATACCTTATCTAACTGACGTTCATTTATAAATTGTTTTAATATGGCAATATGTGATTTGTGCACAGGATTAAATGTACCAAGAAATAAACCGACACCACCTTTAGAAGGTATGAGGCCCCAAATATCTGTTATTAAACTTATAAATATACCAATAATACCAAGTAATAGTCCCAATACGATAAAAATTATCTGAATTTTTTTATAACCTATTGCAGCTAACGCACTAATAATCACATTAAAACTCAAAGCAAAAAAAATATTAGCAAATCGATTACCTTTAGCATGGTTGCTCATCATGATGGCAAGATATTGTAACCCTTGTGAAGCCAAAGAAGTTAAACACACTGCGCCTACTAAACCACCAACCATTCGTAAATTAGTCTCATCGATGACATGCCCTTTGATAAGTAGTCCAAGAGCAAAAAGATTATAAAGGCTTTGCCATACAAATTTAGCAAACTTGCTAGCAAACATCGAGGCAGTAAGTCTGAACGTTTGTTTTTCCAAATAGGTACTAACAAATGTAAATATAGGTAAAAATAGTGCTGTAAATATGCTAATGCCGATTAAATAACGATTGGTGTACTGACTCGTTGGAATCGCATAAGCCAAATACATGATAACTCCCATACTAAGAGCAATTTTCAAAAGAATACTGTGTAATAATTTCATAAAAAGTCTCCAATTGCGAGCAATCTCTCGTTGGCGTGCACGTTGGTTTTTAGCTAACTCACGTTGTTTAGGAGAACCATCTTGACGATGATATTTGTGGGTACGAATATTAATCAACCCTCTTTTTGACCAGTCTCGAATGGTTGAGGACGATACTTCTACGTCTTGCACGTTGCCGGCAATTTGTTCAGGCGTCCAGTGTTCCACATTAATCCAGTGTTCAATTAGTTCTTTTATTTCTGGTGTTAATAAAAGTCCTTGTCCCATACGAAAACGCTTTTTAGTAGCAATATATTGACCGCGTTGCGCCGAATACTTAATACGAGCATGAATGTTCATTCTTAATAAAGAGTGACGGTCTAGATTAGAGAAGTCTAGCACATTGCCACGGTCTAATTCACGACTAATCACTGATGGGTCATAACCTAATTGACTGAATAAAAATAGTCCAATTTATTGACTTCTGAGCATTCTAACTTGCTAACACTAATTTAATTGCAAGTAACTTACAATAATCATTGTAACACTGCATATCATTGATTCATGCCATTGAAGTCTCTTCAATAGGCAATTTCATCAATTAAGTTATGTATGTTTGATCACTGTTTCAATATCATAGTATTCATGAAGAAATCTAAAAAGTATGGTACGATTATGTTATATTTGTGAAATGAATTAATATAATACATTATAGGAGTTTCAGAGTGAATACATTTATATATGAAACGATTGTATCAATTGTTGAAGAAAAATCGTTTCAACGTGCATCAGAGAAACTAAATGTCACTGCTAGTGCTGTAAGCCACGCTATTAATCAAATAGAAAAGACATATGGATTTCCTATCTTTATTAGAAATAAATCTGAAATTAAATTAACATCAAGTGGCGAAAAAATTTATCCTGTACTCAGAAAAATAATTGCCGAAGAAAAAGAACTTGAAAAAAATGTGCAAGCTATTCGTGGTTTAGAATCAGGGATTATTAAGATTGGTGCTTTTAGTAGTGTTTGTATCAATTGGTTACCTGATATCTTGAGAAATTTTTCAAAAAAACACCCTAATATTGAAATTGCGTTAACACAAAGTAATTTTTCGGATATTAGTCAACTTGTTGAATATGAAGAGTTAGATCTCGGATTTACATTGTTGCCTGTGACGAATAACGTCAATGTAACTAATTTGTTGGAAGATGAAATCAAATGTGTTACCCCTTCTAATTTTCATCCACACAATGGTCAATCAATTACTAAGCAGGATTTACAAGGCTTTCAATTTATGCTTCAAAAAGCAGATTATGACCGTGACACCAAAAAGACATTAGATTACTATGATGTACAGCCTAATACTATTAATTTTTCTATAGATGATCAATCTATTGTATCGATGGTTGAAGCCGGCTTAGGATTTGGTATCTTACCTGATTTAGCCCTCAGAAAATTAAGTGGTGATGTCAGTATTTATCCCTTTGACGAGCCGTTTTATCGCACTATCTCACTAGTTCAAAGCAAAAATAACATTGTTTCACCGGCAGTATCGAGTCTTGTATCAGAAATAAAATCTCATTTAAAATAAAAGCAACTACTAAAAAGTAGTTGCTTTTATTTATGATAATTGTAAAACAGCTTCTAATGCTTCAGATAATTTTTTAATTCCTGTCTCGATTTGTTCATAAGAAGAGTTCGTAAAATTCAATCTGAATTTGTTTTTAATACTTCTTGATGCGTACTGTAACTCTGATGGTACATAAACAACATTCGCGTCTTGAAGAATACTGTCCAACAATAAATTTGTTGTATCAAAACTTTCCGGTAAAGTAACCCAGACAAAAAAACCGCCTTCAGGCCTTATATAAGTCGCCTTTTCTGGTAAATATTTATCAAGATTATCACACATTGCTAGACATTTTTCACGATACAACGTATTAATTTTTGCGATATGCCTATCAATATTATGATGCTCTAAAAAATCATCAATTGCCATCAAATTAATATGTGATGGTTGAACATCTAAAGCCGCTTTGACGGATAGGAAAATACTAGTTAATTCATCATTGGCAATAAGCCATCCCGTTCGCAATGCAGGAGAAAGAATTTTTGAAAAACTCGATATCAAAATTACTCTACCATTTGTATCTAAGTCAGCTAAAGACGGCTCTTCTTGACCAGAATATCTCAAATAACGATACGGACTATCTTCCACGATATAGAAATCATATTTTTCAGCTAATTGAATTAAAGTTTTTCGCTTAGCTAAACTCATGGTTGCCCCAGTAGGATTTTGAAAATCAGGTATCGTGTAAACAAATTTAATATTCGGTGTTTCCGACAAAATTTGTTCCAAAACCGTCATATCCATACCATCATGTTCAACGTTAACTTCATGATAGATTGGTTCATACCCATCAAAAGCCTCTAAAGCACCCATATATGTTGGCCCTTCAACAACAATATGATCATTTTTGTTTAAAAAAGTACGACCAACAATATCAATAGCTTGTTGCCCACCTTGAGTTAAAATAATATTACTACCATTAACATCGATGTGATAATATTTTTTTACGAGCGACACAATTTTATTTCTAAGTGCTACAGGTCCTTGAGTTGAATGATATTGAAAAATATCAGGTCCTTGATTATTAAAGGTATTCATGAATGAAGTTTTTAAAGCTTGATCTGGAAAAATAGTTTTATCAGGTAATCCCATGCCAAAAGATATATTTTTAGGGTCAGCTGTTTCTGCAAATATTTTGTCCATATTTAATGATGCTGTCATTTTATTTCGTGTAGCAATTTTAGAAATTGTCATTTCAATGTATCCTCCTTGGCTCTTGAAAATAATAGTAACCTAAATCCATAAGCTCTGTGAGGAGACGTTTTCTTTAAAAGATGAATTTTTTTCATGTTTTAAAATTTAAATTAAAAAAGTGTGCATTAACACACTTTTTTATTCTGCCAAATGAGTGTAAATATAACCATTCATTTCACTAAGAGAAGTTCTTGATGTCTTAATATTTGAAAACAATACGATATAGATACGACCGTCGTGGCTGAAACCATTTGAAATACTCCATCCAGCCAAAAAACCACGATTAACCATAAGCGCTGGGTCATTATACAATCCCATACCGTAATGTGATGCACTACCAGGTTTAAACATCTCGTCTCTACTCTGTTGACTAATTAATGTACCATCATAGAGCGCTTTATCAAAATGATACATATCATTTGCAGTCATATACATATCTCCGACACCATATAACTGTGAAAAATTAGGAAATACGCCTTTTACCAATTGAGTGCCATTATTTTGATACCCAATTGATGCATTAGGTATTTTTAAATAATTATCAGACATAAATCCAGTTGACAATAGTTTACTAGGTTTGAAAATATTTTTCTTTAAATAACTTCTATAATCTGTATTTGATACTTTTTCAAGTATTTTCGTTAAAACAACATAATTCGCATCTAAATAATGCCAGTTTCCCGGTTGTTCACTTATACCATTATCAATAATTTGTTTAAGCATCTCATCACTAGTTACATTAGCATTTGATTGATCACGACCAACAATACCTGAAGTATGATGTAATAAATTACTAATTTTGATATTATTGCCGTTTGGAAAATTTCCAATATATTTGGCCACAGGATCATTAACATTTAATAATTTTTTTTCTTGCAACTGTAAAATACTCGTTGCTATCATTAGTTTTTCAGTTGAGCCAATTGGAGAAACACTATTAGGTGTATTAACGTTATTGTTAGATAGATTAGCCAAACCATAACCCTTGCTTATAACAACTTTATTATCTTTAACAATCATAATAGTGCCCGAAAAATCTTTATTTTTAATGTAATCATCGATTTCTTGATTGTTCACAATTGTATCAAGTTTCTTAGTATTTGATTTTTCTCCTATAGTTTCCTTTTTAATAGATTTTGTAGCAGATTGCTTGTTCTGTATTTTTGATTCTTTATGATTCAAAGTATCATTTTGTTTCAGAAAATAACCACCACATATTAATATTATTATCATTGTTAAAGTCAAAAAAAAAGCCACAATCTTACTAGTCATGGTTACCCTCAAATATTTTTTATATAATAGATATTCTACACTAATTCGGAAATAAATAATATAATTTTAAACTACAGTTTAATTGAACAATAAAACTACTAGATTAAATGTAGGTATTTCGCATACCCTTCTTTTTCCATATCTTTTTTCGGTACAAACTTTAAGGCAGCTGAGTTGATGCAATATCTTAAACCACCCTCTTGAATAGGTCCATCGGTAAAAACGTGACCTAAGTGTGAGTCCGCTTCTTTTGACCTCACTTCAATTCTTTCCATACCATGAGTCTGATCCCTTTTTTCTTTGATATTGTTATCTAGAGTTGAAAAAAAAGATGGCCATCCACAACCAGCATCATACTTTTGACGTGATGTGAATAGCGGTTCCCCACTCACAATATCGACATAAATACCGTCTTCGTAAAAATTATCATACTTACCACTAAAAGGTCTTTCAGTAGCAGAATTTTGCGTGACATTATACGCATTGGCATTCAAATTTTGCAGGCGCTTGTTTTTTTCTTCTTGATTCATTGCTATTAACCTCACGCTAAAACAATTCTTTTTAGTAGGACAAATATAACATATTATAAAAGCTGTCACAATATTTATACATTAAATTAAGAAAAGTCCGTCTTATGATCTCAATGACTGACTTGCCAATAATGCCAGTCATTACTGTAACTAATAAATGTTCGTTTAATTTAATAGGCCTTCCATTTCTAATGAGATTACTTGTCCATTTTGTGTAAGAATATGGCTGTTATTAATTTTATTCATACATACTGCCCCCTCGTCTCTAAATAATTTATAATAAAAAAACGACCCAACATGGGACGTTTTTTATACTAACCTTTGAACTTTTGGATTTTGAAAAAATCTAATATAAATGTCAAAATTGGTAATCCAATAATTAATCCCCATACACCAAATATTTTTTCCATGATAATCAAGTTAAGCAAGATAACTAACATCGGCATATGTGTTCTTTGAGACATAAAATGCGGATGTAAAAAGTAAGATTCTAAGAAATGGATTAACGCCACAGCTATTAAAATAACAATTACCGTGTTCCAATTACCGATGATAAAAGCAGTAATTGTTAATGGAATCAGCGATAAAATAACTCCAACTACCGGAATAAGGCCTAGAAGGAAAATTAAAATAGTAAATCCAATAATATATGGGAAATGGAGAAACATCAATACCAATACCATTACAATAGTATTGATGAATCCTATCATTAATTGAACCTCAAATAGTCTGCCTAATATAATAATAAACCTATGAACAATAATATAAAATTCACCAAAAAACTTCTTATATGGACTTTTAATAAATGTCATTGACCAAGTTTTTAATTGTGGATATGTCATGCTGAATATAAAACTAAACAATAAAGATAATATTAACTCATATAAAACATGCCCGACTTGGTTGATTTGAGAGAAACCTTTAGAAATTAACTGTTCTGTGTTAAGTGAGTGCCTGTATTGCTCAACATTCTTGTAGATCTCTTTGAAAACACCGGTTGTATGCCAACTTGATTCTGTTGCTAGTTTAATCATGCTGTTAACTTGATGTATGACAGTATTGGCACCATGCTCAATAGCGATGATTAAAAATCCAATAAATAAAATGTAAACAATAGCAATTGATAACGGTCTCGATATTTTAGTGAAACGCTGTATGCGTTTACCAGCATTCATTGCTAAATAAGAAAAAATAGTAGTTAAAAGCAGTAATGACATGAATTGTCTCAGAAATATGATCAATAGAATGATAACTGATAACACAAAATAACGGTAATATTTTTGATTTTGTAAGGGTGATAAAAAATTCATTCCTAATACCTTTCTGAAATATTTAGTAGTACTGATAAAAATTAATTCGCAGCCAACTTCTCATTATTTTCAGTATTTGAGTCTGGGAAAAGCGTATCTGCTGAGCCAACTAATGCTTGCTGTTCAGCAGTAATATCACTACCAAATTCTTGTCCTGTTTCTTCAGCTTTCAAGCCTAATGCATCTCGAACTTTGTTTGTGATTGCTTGTCTTTGCGCAGTGGTAACACGTTGGTAAGAAACACCTTCATACATTTCGCCCACACCTTGAACCGTGTAAGATTCAACATGTTTAGTTGCATTCATATAATTAGCGCCAAGGGCAAGCATATCAGAAGCTTTCATATTCGAAGCAATATTTTTTGTCGAAGCATTGATAAACTTTGTGTCTAAGATTGTTGAGGGATTATCCTTAATCTTATTCATGATAGCTTCTAAAAGAATGCGTTGTCGTTGTGTTCGCCCATAGTCTCCTTTGGGATCTTGGTATCGCATACGTGAAAATGCTAAGGCTGCTTTCCCATCCATCTTGGTGTGTTTTTTAAATGTTACGCCATCTTTAGCATATTTAAAAGTTGTTTGCCCCTTTGTAAAATCATAAAGATCCTTACCCTCTTCATGAGCTGTTTCTTGGCTAAATTTAAAACTTAAAGGTGACTTTACTTTAACGCCACCAAGTTGATCAACAACATCGCCTAAACCGCTCATATTAACCATAGCGAAATAGTTAACAGGTATATTAAACATCTTTTGAATAGCAGAAATGGTTGTCCCAACACCATCCCCAAGTGAGGCTTTATCATCAGCAGCTTCTCTGAAAGCATAGGCTGCATTTAATTTTTGCGGAAAACTATTTTCAAAATCAGGTATGGAAGTCATAATGTCTCTTGGAATAGAAATCAGTGTTGTTGATTCTTTTTCCGGATTAACGGTGACAAGCATTAATGAATCTGTTAATCCAACACGGTCTCTACCAGATCCAAAACCACCATCTGTCCCAGTATCTGTGCCAAGCACTAAAAATGAAATCGGCTTTTTATTTTTAATTAAAGCGCTAGCATTTTTCTCTGATTTTAACCCTGTTGAATAATAGGCTTTGTCCAGTGAGCTTTTAATATTATTAGCATAAAAGATCCCAAGTCCTCCTAATACTAAAACAATTAGAGCAACTATCAATAAGACTACTTTTAATTTTCCCTTCTTCTTAACATGGGTTTTATTTCGAGATGTACGACTTAATAGTTGTTTAGATTGCAATTGCTCAGCATCTGAGCGTTTATTTTTGGTAGACATTAAAGTCATCCCCCGGGGATTATTTTATTTTATATAGTTACTAATTTAACATAAATCAATCAAAAACAAAAATTACGAGATTATCCCGTAATTTTTGTTTAGTTCGCTAATTAGTTTTTTATTATCTGGTTTCATCGCATTTTTTATTGCTACCTGAGTTAATTTCTTACGATTAGGGTTTTCAATAAATAATGGTACGATTTCTTCTACAACATCGCTTAATTCTAAACCATAAAAGCTACTTACTGAAGTCGTATGTGATTGTAACCAAACACGACTACCTATCAAGAGCCGATCCCAAGCATGAATATCAGGTAAATTTAATAAATCAGCATAATACTGAGTCGCAATAACATACTTGAAATCACCAACGTTGCCGTGCTTGTCCATAGCATATTTTTGAAATCGCGGTTTTAAAATTCCTTGTTTGATGAGGGTTGCTGCAATTTGTTTCATATAAACATGTATTCGCGGTTCAACCTTAAATCCTAAATAAAAAGTAACATGAGTATGGCGCTTATTATCTCACAAATAACAACAAAGTTAAACAAATTTGACTTAAAATATCGCTTAAATAAAAAAGTAACGTACTGACGTTGCTTTTATCTTAAATTAATTGTTCAATATCAGGTATTATTTTTATAGGATCTGTCTTTGGGGAATAACGGCTAACAGGTCGCCCTTCTCGATCAATCAAAAATTTAGTAAAGTTCCATTTGATTGTACTTCCCATTGCACTGGGCGTCCCTTTATGGACTTGTTTCCTTACCATTGACTGAAATTATTTCATGCATAGGAAATGAAACACCATATCTTAATTGACAAGCTTCTGCCGCTTCGTGACTCGAATTCAATTCTTGTTTAAATTGATTTGATGGAAATCCAAGAACAACGAGTCCCACATCTTTATATTTTTGATATAACTTTTCCAATGATTTGAACTGCTGTGCAAAACCGCATTTCGTTGCTGTATTAACAACAATAATAATATTCCCATGATATTTACTAAGAGAATAAAGTTCCCCATTTTCGGCTACCACACCAAAATCATATATATTAGCTACCATAATATCTCCTTATATAGAAAAACGGCCATTTTAAAATTAAAATAGCCGCTGTCTAAACGTATATAGTATTATTTGCTAAAATCAACTAAAATTTTAGCTTGAGACTTGTCGTGAGTTAGAGACTCAAATCCATCGGTTACAATATTATCTAATTCAATAATATCTGTAATGACAGGCTTAACGTCAATTTGTCCACCACTAACCAAATCAACCGTTTGTTTGAATGTTTCTTTAGAATATGCAATCGTTGTTGTAATCTTAATACCAGCATTCATCAATTGCATTGGATTGAAACTAATTGGTCTTGCAAAAATTGACACAATAACAACTGTTCCACGTGGCTTAGTTGCATCGATACTTTGTTCAAAAGTCTTTTGCACACCAGCAACTTCAAATGTTACATCAGCTCCGCCAGGAATAATTTCATTAATTGCTGCAATAGTCGTTTTTCCAATGGTGTTTGTTTACTCTTGAATTGCTTATAAGCTTGCTTTGTTTGTTGTTCTAGTGTTTGCACCTGACTAGGAAGTAACCCTATTAAATTATACTGTTCACGTTCTTTCTCCGTAAACGCTGTTCCTTTGTTTAAAAAAGGATTATTTAGTAATTGGTATCCCGTTGTAGTCATCATTTTTTTCCTCCAAATTTTATCGTTATTAAACCACAAGTTGACTATAACGCTGTATTTAGTTTATAGTCAAAACAGCAAAACATCATAAATGAAATTTATACTATGTGTCCTAAACGTTGATATGGAGGTTAAAGAGCGTGAATTTTAATGATTTAAATTACTATAAAAAATTATATGAAGAAAAAAATTTACAAAAGTGGCTAATTTTTTCAATATAACGCAGCCTTCAGTATCTACTGCGATTAAACGATTAGAATCATTTTTTAATACGACATTGGTCATACGTGGTACAACACACTCGATAATTAGCTTCACTGATGCAGGGAAACAACTATATCAACATACACAATCTATTTTGAATGAAATAAACAGCACAAAAATGGAATTAACTCGTTTAAAGCAACACACAACCATAATTGGTCTTCCACCCATTATTAAAAATGCTTTTTTGGTAAAATAGCAACTGCAACTAAAGAGTTCGATCGTCAGTTCAATATTCAACACATGACATTATATGAAGCCGGATCAAACACTTTAAAAAAATCACTTATCAATGGTAATATTGATATTGCACTCTTAGGATCCTTAAACCAAGATGATGATGATGATAGATTAAAAACTTTTCAACTAGCTTCAACACCATTTTACGTATTTCTATCCTCTAAACACCCTTTGGCCAACAAAAAAGGGATTGTCACAATTCCACTATTAGATAGTGTACAACCTATATTCAATATTAATATTGCTTTCAGAAAAAACCATGTTTTAACAGTCGAAGAAGAAATGCTGGTATCGGTACTATCTCAAAAAGATAATAATCACCAATATTCTATTATCGGATATAATAAATAAGATTCAATTGACAAACTTTTCAACAGAAAGTGACAAACAATAATTATGGTTAATGTCTCCAAAAAAATTTTCTCAGATAAGACTTTTTTAATGACACTTATCTTAGCTATATTCGCCGTATATTTTGGTAAAGTATTACCCTCTGACATAGACCAAAAAACAATCATTGCTTTGTTATCATTGATTGTCATTGTTACTGTGTATGAAAAATTAAATATTTTAAAATTTATTGCTAATACTATTGTTGATCGATGCCGTTCCACGCGAAGTATTTTAACCGTTATGCTACTTTTTTCGTTCTTTGGTTCAATGTTGTTTACTAATGACGTTGCCATTCTGACATTAGTCCCAATCTTCTTTAAAATAAGTCAAAAAGTTGATCTTAAAAGAATCATTCCAATTAGTCTTTTAACTATTTATGCTAATTTAGGCAGTGCTATAATGCCGTTTGGTAACCCCCAAAACCTCTACCTCGCCTCCTTTTACCACTTAAGCTTATATCAGTTTATGGGGATGTCTTTACCAATCGGCATTATCGCCCTCATCAGTTTACTAATTGTCAGTTTTGTCTTCCCTAAAAAGGATATTTCTGATTTAAGTTTAGAATCGATTGCAATTAATAAACAAAAAACTATCATACTAGTTGGGGCAACAATTATTGTTATACTAGGTATTTTGTCTTTCATTCCTATATGGTGCTCATTGATCGCTAGTATTTTAAGTGCCTTTTTGTTAGATAAGAAAGTCTTTAAAGACGTTGACTACGGTATTATTTTAACTTTTATTAACTTTTTCTTAATAGTTGGCGCAATTAGTAGAGTAGACATGGTACATAAACTTTTAGTATCAACAACTCACACAACGATTAATACCCTATTTTCAGGAATCCTATCTAGTCAGTTTATTAGTAATGTACCTGCAGCTATATTATTATCTAAATTCACCAGTGAGTATTACGGATTATACCTTGGTGTAACAATAGGTGGGCTAGGGACAATAATCGCTTCTTTAGCAAATCTATTAGCTTTGCGTCAGTACAATATTTATGATACGAGAAAATCAAGTTTTAATTTCTTTGTGAAATTTACAGGGTTAAATATAGTGTACTTAGCTATCTTTATAATTATTGGTATAATCATCATTTTGTAATAAAAAGAACATCTGATACGATAAACGTCAGATGTTCTTTTTTAATTATTGGTTTTCGCTGATTGTTTAAACCACATATATTGTCCATAGAACGAATTGATTAGCATAATAACCTGTAAAGCAAGCATTGAAGTAGCTCCTGCTGAAGCATCAGCCTGAAGTGCTCTAGACCATATAATTACATTAATGAGATTCAATGCAATCCATGCAATCCACTGTGATCGATACCCATATGTCATTAATATTTGACCAACAATACCCAATGGTAATAGTGTTGCATCTAAATATATTTGCGAACCATTTAAGGAATGACTGACAAAAAGCACAATGGCATAAATTACTATTGTCATAGCGACATATAAAATACCTGATTGAACAGAAATACGTCTTGATTTAACAGTATTATCAGATAACTGATTTTTATGCCAAACTGATATACCAATAAACTGCATAACAAAATAAAAAAGTTGTGAGGCAATGTCCCCAATTAAATTATTATTGATAGCGACAATTAACCAGACTGCGGCACTTAAAATACCCCAACTATAGTTAGTCATTCGACCTTGATCGATTAAAACTAAGTTCATTACTGTGGAAATGCCAGTGATTAAACTAATCCAACCGATTAAAGCAAAATTTTTACCAAATATAAATGCAATTATTGTTGCTAATAACATCAAAGACATAATTATTTTTGATGCTTTGTTTAAAGTCATTAAATCATCTAGGTTTTCTCTTATACTAAACGTTTTCATGACTTGTTTTGGTAGCTTTATAAGGTTTTCACGAAATTGCTGCCAATATTTTTTTGCTGTAATACTGTACGATCGCATAATTTTAATTCTCCTATTGTTTTTGAGTAGCCGTGTTCGGAAGCAACGCTACATATTAATTTTATTTTAGGCTATAACAACAAGTAAAACAAGATGTTTTTGTTACACTATTCACTACCATTAGTTTAAAAAATCACAATTACTAATGGCCTAGCGTCCAGCCGCCATCAATCGGTATTACCGCACCGTTAATATAATCAGCTTGTTTACTCGTCAAAAATAGTGTTAAATCAGCAACTTCTTTAGGTTGTGCCCAGCGTTTTGCCGGTGTTTGTTCAGCAACTTCCTTAGCCATAACACCATCACCAGCGAAGTCAGCAGCATTCATAGGTGTTGCAATGGCTCCTGGAGCAATAGCATTGGTATGAATACCTTGAGCAGCATAATCAAATGCTAATTGTTTCGTATAGCCAATTATAGCATGCTTACTGCTCGTATAGGCCGCTCCACCACCTCCAGCAGTGAATCCAGCGATAGATGCCATATTAATAATATGTCCATAACCATTTTTTAACATTTTTGGTAGCACAGCATTTGTCAGAATAAACATTGGTGTCAAATTGGTATTCAAAATATTTTGCCATGTAACCAAACTTGTGTCTAACGATGCCTTATAATTATCTAAAATTCCTGCCGTATTAATTAAGATATGAAATGATACATCAGCTACTAAACTTTCAGCAAACTCTTGTAATTTTTCATGATCACTTAGATCTTGCTGAAAGCATAATAAATTTTCATGCTTGTAGTTAATCTTATTTTTATCAATAGCGTAAACAGTTGCACCTTCAGATAAATACGCAATCACTTGAGAAAAACCGATGCCTGAAGCAGCACCGGTGATTAAAATATTTTTATTGTAGTAGTTTTGATTCGACATTACTTTTCTAATTTCACCATTTTGCTCAATGTGTATATAACAATACCACCAATAACAAGTGATACAAATTCACCTGGTAAAACACTAATATAATAAGCAAACCATTGTGCTAAAATACCGCCTTTTGCATTTGATGGAAATGACCCATTGGCACCAATATTAAATGCAAAAGTAAATTCAGCAGCTAATATTGCCATACCCAATGTTGATACAACCAGTGTACTAATGACTATTTTTAAAATAGCATTAGTAACTTTTCGTGTTAGCAGATACGTTATTCCAGTCATGATAACTGTACCTAATGTGCCAAATACCCAATCAATCCAACCTAATGGTGACACTAAATTTGCAATAAAAACACCTATAGCTAAAGAAAGTACATAACGTTTATTCCATGCTGCTAAGTGGTTTAATCCTTCTGAGGTTCTGAATTGTATAGGCCCAAATGCTATAGGCTGAATGACAAAAGTAATTGCTGCATAGATGGCTGCAACAACTGCCACTAAAGTAATATTATGTGCCTTACTTGAAATTGCTGATTTATTTTGTTCATTAATCATTAAAAATCTCCTAGTTTTTTTAAGCGGGATGGTTGATGAACCGCTAATAAAAAGCTTATCACAGGACAGTAAAAAAAGCCACGCAATGTGACTTTAGATTAAACTTGTTTAGTTATTTCCATCATCCATAAAATCTTTAAGCTGTTTTGAACGGCTAGGATGACGAAGCTTACGTAAAGCTTTTGCTTCAATTTGACGAATACGCTCTCTAGTAACTCCAAAGACGCGCCCCACTTCTTCCAATGTTCGTGTGCGCCCATCTTCAAGTCCAAATCGAAGGCGCAAAACATTTTCTTCACGATCAGTAAGTGTCTCTAAGACTGATTCAAGTTGATCACGCAACATTTCATAGGCTGCAGAATCAGCTGGAGAAATCGCTTCGTTATCTTCAATGAAGTCTCCAAGATGAGAATCATCTTCCTCACCAATGGGTGTTTCTAACGATACAGGTTCTTGAGCTATCTTTAAAATTTCACGCACCTTATCTGGTGTTAAGTCTATCTCGGCACCAATTTCCTCAGGTAATGGTTCACGACCTAAGTCCTGAAGTAATTGGCGTTGAATACGAATTAACTTATTGATAGTCTCAACCATATGGACTGGAATACGAATTGTACGTGCCTGATCAGCGATGGCACGTGTAATTGCTTGACGAATCCACCATGTTGCATAAGTCGAAAATTTGAATCCCTTAGTATAATCAAACTTATCCACGGCTTTCATCAAGCCCATGTTACCCTCTTGTATTAAATCCAAGAACTGCATACCTCGGCCAACATAACGCTTAGCAATAGAAACAACCAGTCTGAGGTTAGCTTCCGCAAGTTCTTGTTTAGCTTCAACATCTCCGTCTTCAATACGTTTGGCAATATTTATTTCTTCATCACCTTTAAGCAAATTAACTCGGCCAATTTCTTTTAAGTACATTCTAACCGGATCGTTTATTTTAATACCAGCAGGTGTTTCCTCTGCTTGATCTAACTCCTCTTTAGATGGCTTATTTTGCTTAGCTTGTAACACTTCTGGTGCAGGTTCGCCTTTTTCGTCAACAATTGCCACACCAGCATCTTCAACTTTTTCCATCAAACGTTCAATATTCTCACCATCAAGATTAAATGGTTCAGCTAGACGGTTAGACAAAATGGCATAAGTTACCTGTTTAGCTGGTTTGAATTCAGCAATCAAACTTTTAACTGCTTTATCATACTCAGGGCTTTTGATGATCCCTGATTTCTTAGTTGACTTTGGCTTTGAAGCCTTACCTGCAGCTGCTGCTTCTTCAGGTGTCTTTCCTTGAGCTAAGGCCAATAATTCAGCTTTTTTTGCACGACTGTTATAAACTATATGTTGTTCGTCAAGATATATCTTGATATCTGAAATCTTGCTCGAAGATGAAATATTTGTCATTAAGTATTCTCCTTGTTGAGCCATTAAAATTAGAGTTTTAAGCAGGCCTTATATCGAGTTTTGTTTTTTTAAATTAATTAGTTCCGTTGTTAATTGTAACAGTTTTTCATTATCATGTTGTTGCTTAGCAATGTTAATTGACTGCTTCAATTGTGTTATTTTATTATCAATGGGTCCATCATGAGCAATAATTTTTATGTAGTCATCAATAGCACTATTTTCTACAGACAACTCACCATATGCTCGTTCAATGGCCATTATTTTTTGATTTAACTCAGGTTTTTGGATAAAATCCATAAAAGCAGCTAGATCAAAAGGTTCTCGATGCTGTTGGTGATAAATATTAATCAACATCATCAGAAGTTGATAGTCAGAATGCACAAATGCAAAACCAACTTTTTCCTCAACTTGTTGAATCACTTGTGGCTTTTTAATCATCGCCATAATCAAGGCACGTTCAGCACGTTCTACTTGTGTAACCGTTGGTACACTATTAAAACGACGATAGTCAAGTTCACTATTGGATACTAAGTTATTGTCATTGTTAGAAAAATTTCTTGTCTGATTTTTAACTGGCTGAATATTAGCTTTTGGTGTTTGTTGCAACTGCTCAATTAAGGCTTGTTTGGAAGTACCAAATTCGTTAGCTATATTAGTAAGTTGAATGTCTTGTTCTACAGGTGTTGCATTCTTCAATATCGGCATGACTTCTTGCAAAAAGTTTAAATACTGTGTTTGATTGCTTAAATTCTTGTTACCTTTTGCCGCATCAATCAAAAAAGTCACAGGTGTCAGAACGTTTTGTTCTAGCACTTGCTTTAAAAATTGTTCACCGCGTTGAACGCGCACTTCATCGGGGTCTAATTGATCTGGCAAATGAATAATACCAATATCAATTGCAGGATTGTCTTTTTTAATAAGGTCAATCGAACGCTTTGCAGCCTCTTGACCAGCTTCATCGCCATCATACACTAATAAAACACGATCAACTAATCGAGTTAATTGTTTAACATGATACAACGTTAATGCTGTTCCCATAGTTGCTACAGCATTGGCATACCCAGACATATCAGAAGCAATGACGTCCATAAATCCTTCAAATATTAATACTGTACGTGTCCGCCGTATACTATTTTTTGCTTGATCAAAATTATATAATAAATTCCCTTTATTAAAAAATGTACTTTCAGGGCTATTCATATACTTTATTGAATTGTTAACATCCAATGTTCGCCCTGAAAATCCAACTACTTGGCCATTAACAGTGCGTATTGGCCAAACGACTCTATTAGTAAAACGATCTCTTAAATCACCAGATTCACTTTCAATAAACAACTCAGAAGCTATCATCACTTCCCGAGAAATATTATGTTCTTGAGCATAATGCAATAGCACGTTTTCTGCTGGTACATATCCAATACCAAAACGCTTAATGATATTATCAGATAATTTACGCTTTTCTCGCAAATATTTTAACGCAGGTTCTCCAGATGTTGTATTGGTTAAAATATGCTGATACAATCGTTGTGCCGCATCGTGTAAATCATATATTGCTTGAGTTCTTGGATTAATTTGTTTAGTTGCATCATTGACCAACTGGTTATCTATTGGTATACCAGCTTCTTTAGCGAGAGAAATAATGGACTCAGGATATGTTAACCCTTCTTTTTCCATCACAAACGAAAAAACAGAACCTGACCGACCACATGAAAAACAATTAAATACTTGTTTATTTTCTTCAACAAATAATGAAGGATGCCGGTCATCATGAAATGGACATGAACCGCTCCATTGACGTCCTCGCTTAACTAAAGTAGTGTACTTACCAATAACATCAACAATATTTACTTTTTGACGCACTTCACTGATAAAAGATTCCGGTATTCTATTGGCCATATCCTACCTTTCAACAACAAATGTCGCAAACTACAGTTTGCGACACAATAATTAAGTCACTTAAAATTTTACTCTATAACAACATATTTTGTCAAGTAGTATGAGACGCTACAAACACTGTAATTATAAGGTTTTTTGTTTTTTGTCTATCGTATTATGTTAACTAAAACGAGCATGGATTACATTAAAGTTATCTTTCTGAAAAGATAATAGTTTCAAATTATATAATAAAAAAATTAACAATACATTTTTAATATTTTTTAAGTTTACTGAGTAAAATACTGCCTAATCACTAAACAAGTTTTTGAATTAATTTATCAAACAATCGAGTTGGTAACATCGTGTGCAAAAAAACTAGCATTTTTGCCCCATACCCCAATAGATATCTTGCTTTTGGGGTTGTAACCGTTATTGCTTTAACTATTGTCAACGCAATTAACTTGGGATCTGATAATTTATCAGAAGAATAAAGATTGTGCATTCTTTTAGAAGCTTCTAGAGCATGTTTTTCGTAAGGTGTATTGACAGATGTTTTTCGTAAGTTTTCTGCTGCAATAATACCCCAATCTGTTTTGATTCCCCCGGGTTCTATTAAAATTACATCTATACCAAATGGTTTGACTTCCATTCTAAGTGCATCGCTAAACCCTTCCAAAGCATACTTTGTTGCATGATACCAAGCGCCCATATACGTGGTCATACGACCAGCCATCGAAGAAATATTAATAATACGTCCAAAATGTTTATCACGCATGTAAGGTAAAACTAATTGTACTAAACGAGCTAGTCCAAATAAATTGGTATCAAATTGCTTCTTTGCCTCATTTATTGAAACATTTTCAATCGCGCCATACGATCCATAGCCAGCGTTATTAACTAGGTAATCTATATGTCCTTCTATTTCAATAATTTCTGCTATTGCTTCAATAATAGATAATTCATCGGTTA
The DNA here is from genome assembly GCF_019656075.1 of Leuconostoc palmae. Classification (GTDB taxonomy): domain Bacteria; phylum Bacillota; class Bacilli; order Lactobacillales; family Lactobacillaceae; genus Leuconostoc; species Leuconostoc palmae. The sequence continues at coordinate 127,969 of NZ_BPKZ01000002.1, forward strand.
AATCCATTTTTAGAGGTTTAACACCAATTTTTTTAAGATCCTCCATTTTGCTTACGTGTCGTGCTGCACCGTATACATGATAATTTAAGTTAGCTAACAATTCTGCTGTTTGATAGCCAATACCACTACTGGCTCCTGTAATGAGCACTACTTTATTTTCAATCACAAACTTTATCCCCTTTATAATTGTGTGCTATAATACTGCTCTTCATGATAGTAAAAAGGTCATATCTTTTCAGATATGACTTTCATTTTGAACCACCAAGGATTATAAATAAATTAAATAAGGTGTGTTCCTTTATCCACGTAAATAGTGTCTCCCACTATTCCGCTAGCAAATGGACTCAATAAGAAAGCCGCCGTATTGCCAACTTCTTCTATAGTCACACCAACACCATCAACAGTACGTTCATCTGATATCTTAATTAAATCACCATGATTTTTAACACCGGTAACTGCTAATGTTTTGACTGCACCAGCCGAAATAGCATTGACACGAATAGCTTTATCAGCTAAATCACGTGCGAGGTATCGCACAGCTGATTCAAGACCTGCTTTAGCAATGCCCATAACGTTGTAATTAGGTATTGCTCTTTCTGAACCCATATAAGTGAGTGTTACAATGGCACCATTTTCGTTCATAATTTCATGACCATACTTGGCCGCAGCGATTAAAGAGTATACACTAATGTTTTGTGCTAATGTAAAACTATCTAATGTACCATCGGTAACTTTATTATCTAAGTCACTCTTTTCAGCATAAGCAATGGCATGTACAATACCATCCACTTTACCAACTTTTTGAACAATATCTGAAAAAGCCACTTCTATATTTTCTGGCTTAGAAACATCACATTCAACTTTTAAAACTGAATCATCAACAAATCGATCTAGGCTGCGCTTCATCCGATCATTTTGATAAGTCAAAATGACTTGCCCACCTTGATTAATAATTGACTGCATACAACCAAAGGCTAAACTACTTTTGTTGGCCACACCCATAATGATAATTTTTTTATTATCTAACAATCCCATGTTTCAAATACCTCAAATTTATACTTTATTAAACTATGCTCTAATTCATTAAAATTGTCAACGAAGCAATTTTAAAATTATGAATAATTCTCAAATCATCATTTTTTGAAAACATTCAAGAAGACACTATCGAGAGTCATCAGAAATAGCTCCGTAATCATAAATTATAAAAATAGTTAACGCAAATTATTTGTGTAATATGTCTAGAAGTGCAATTTTTAACCCTTCATTATCATCTGGCGTGCCCAGCGCAATACGAATTCATTCAGAATTCAAACGATCATTAACTTGATATCCAGCTTGTAATAACGCTTGCCCAACTTTTTTAACTTCCCCAACCTTAACCCAAAAAAAGTTGGCTTGTGACTCATAAAACATTAATCCTTGGTCACATAAAAATTTTTGAAATTTAGTACGTTCAGATTGGAAAATTGCCACATTTCGTTTCAAATATTCTTGATCTAAAATCGCAGCGGTGCCTCCAACAATTTGATAAGTTGATAAATTATATGGCAAACGCACAGCTTGCATTGCGGTATATAACGGATCTTGCATGATGCCATAACCAATCCTTAAGTTAGCTAGACCATATGCCTTAGATAAAGTACGCAACACTACCAAATTTTGATATTGTGCTACGAGTGGTGCCACTGTTGCATTTGGTTCATCCACAAAATCATAGTAAGCTTCATCAACAACTAGCGTAACGGTACTGGGCAACTTAGTCAAAAACAGCTCAATATCAGCAGATTTTTCAAAGACACCTGTCGGATTATTTGGATTAGCTAACCAAACCATTGTTGTTTTATCCGTAACTGCAGCTAATATGGCTTCAAATGCGACATGCCCATCAATCGCATTGACTGGTACCTTAACTGTTTTGGCTTGCTCAATATCAGCATGAAGGGCATATTCACCAAATGTAGGATCAGCTACAATCATCTCTGATTCCAGAGTCAATATAGTACGTGTTATAAGTTGAATCAATTCAGCATTTATCACAAAAAATTATTTTTTAAAAAAATTATTTTTAAAAACATTTGAACACGTCTATTGACACAAAGATAGATACATGTTTTAATTGAGAAATAAATTAACATATTCACAGAAAGGGAGTTAACTTAATGAGTCTAATTTTATCAGCTAACACAAGTTATTATTATGGTTTTTTCTTTAGATAGTGTCCGCTTCAATGCTTAGATGCGGACACGATAGTTCGCATCTAAATGTTGAAGCCACTTTTTAAGGTCCCAACTAGATGCATTATAGTAATCTAGTTAAACCTAATATTCTGATAATTAATTGACCGTAATCGGACTCCCAATACAAGAATAACAGATGAGACTAGGTGTTGTAGACATTTAGTCTTTTTATTTGGTATAAGGAAAATATAATTATGAATAATATTTTAATTACTGCAAAAACTCGTATTAGTATAGTACTTTATATTAATTACCTAGTCCACGGTATTGGGTTACTCATCTTGACTCAAAATATGTTACATTTAAGTCAAACCTGGCAACAACCTTTAGCAACAGTTTCTTATGTGATTTCTGGGATAGGCATCGGTCGCATACTAGCGTACTATATCCTAGGTACATTATCTGACAAATTTGGACGTAAACCTATTCTTGCTTTTGGCATGATAACATATGCCATTTTCTTTTCTACGATGCCATTTGTCACTAATTTTAAAATTGCCTATCTTTTAACCATTCTAGCTGGGGTGGCCAATTCAGCTTTAGATTCTGCCACATACCCAACATTTTTGGAATTAAATAGTGGCAAAGGTGCAGCAACTGTTCTCATTAAATCAATGATGTCGCTGGGTGAATTTATTTTGCCATTATTGGTGGGTTTCTTAGAAATTTCTAGGCTATGGTTTGGCTGGAGTTTTTTGTTTGCTACTAGTCTTTTGATTATCAATTTTCTAATGCTGTTACCACTCAAGTTTCCTAAAATATATACTAAACCAAAGAAAATGATGAAACCAGTGGAAAAAACATTCGAAAGAACACCTCTAGTCGTTGGGACACTGTTGGCTGTATATGGTTTTACTGCAATGGCTCTAATGATTCATTTTACGCAATGGATTTCACTATTTGCCGTCAAAACATTAGGCATGAGTCAATTCCAAGGGCACTTTGTACTTTCTTTGTATAGTATCGGTTCTATTATTGGCGTATTGGTCATGTTCGCTATTATGCAAAAAGAATTCATTAAAGATCGGCATCTGATCGTCGTTTTGAACATCCTAGCGTTCTTATCACTGATTGTAATCTGCTTCATTCATCAACATCAAGTTACTAATGTAGCAGCATTTATATTCGGAGCGACTGCTGCAAGTGGTGTCATGCAAATTGGATTAAACATCTTTTTAAGACTATTTCCTACCACTAAAGGTCGCATTACAGCCATATTCTTTTCATTTGGTAGCATTGCATCATTTACCATACCAATTATTACTGGCATGCTTTCTCAAATCAGTATAGCGACTGCAATGAGAAGTAACTTGATTACAGCAGCAATAAATCTTGTTATCTGTATCAGTGTCAGCACACTTCTTTATCAAAAAGAGAAACAATTAAATAAAAAAGCATGATTAATTAATCATGCTTTTTTATTTAATGACTACTGAAGTTGCAAATGGTATATTTGCATTTAACCATTTCGCATCCGACACAGATAGCCTAACACACCCATGCGACATAGGTTTCTTACCTAATTCATTACCTTCAGTCTGAATATAATTACCTGCATGGTCAACAGGAACAGAATGAAATAAATAAATACCGTGATCTTTCCAAGATGTCCAATAATTAGCGCCTTCATCTGATGTAGTATTGTAAAAATGATCTCCTCGTTCAGCCTCAATTTTATATTGCCCTTTGGGTGTAGTATTATCTTTTCCCGTTGAACAATAAAAAGTATATAGTATTTTACCATTGTTTTTATCTATTAAATAAGTACGCTGTTTATTAATATTTACTGATAATTGTAATTGCGTTTCTTGATAATTTTTTATATTTGGATATGGTGTTAGTTGAGATGAGTATAGATAATAATTCCCAGTCATTGTCCTCATATTATCTTTTTGAGTAGCTGTTTTTGTTGACACTCTATCACTATTTTTGCTGATCGTTGGTTGCTCTTTCCTTGAAGTCAATAAATGGACTTTACTAAAACCATAATATAGAATACCAATTAAAACTATGCTAAAAATCCCAATAACTATTTCCCTATTTTTATTCATAAATCCCCCGAGAAAATCCTACTTTTATAGTCCAACTATAATCAGTAAATTTGTAGCACTAATAGGATTAAATATACAACATATGCTTCTATATTACTCGAATATAAGATGTATAATTTTAAAAATTAATAATAAGGATAATTTACACATGAACAGAAAAAAGACTTATCTTATTGCCCTAGCTCTCTGTTTAATATCATTTATCATACTTTCTATAATGGTTAAAACAAATTTCACCTATTGATCGACCATTTTGGTCAGCTACTTTTCCAACAAACGCCTCATCATACACAACATCTATTTAAAAAATTTGATAAATTCTTTTCACCAGAAACTGACTTATTCTATGGTTTCGCCATTAGTGATTGTCTGTTAGTTTTTTCTAAAATCAAAATCAACTTCATTTAGGCATATACAGTGTCATTGCTATTTCAGGAACTACTTTATTAGCGTTCATTGTCAACATGATTGTCAAACCTTTATTTGGTAGAATACGTCCTGATGGTTCAAAAGGTTTTTCTTATCCTAGTGATCATGCTATGCTAGCATTTGCTTTACTCATTAGCACTGCATATATACTCACCCTGTATATTAATCATACTACACCAAAATTATTAATTATAATATCCTCCATAATTATGATTATAACCATTTTCTTTATCATTTGATTTCAGATCATCATGGTGATTTGATTTTTAGCATCTAATGATTTGCGATTGGTCTTTCAAGATTAGTAATATATACTCCAGTACTTAATACAACATAGACAAATGACCTACTATTGAAATATTGTTCATAAACACTCTTCATTTTGGACTATCATTATATTCTATTTGATTAGATTGTCTTCGTACCGGAGTTTTCAAATAAAAAATGAATAAAAAATTAGAGTTGCAAAATGTGTGATTACAATGTATACTTACTTTTAGTAACTGAAAAGAGGAAAATATTATGTCAAAATTCGGCGTTATCGTAGGATCAATTCGAAAGAACTCTTACTCTAAAGGCGTTGCTGAGGCAATTGTTAAAGGACTCCCCGATAATTCAGAGGTAACTTACTTAAGCATTAGTGATTTACCTCTGTATAATCAAGACTATGATTCAGAATCTATTGCGATATATGATGACTTTCGCGCTCAAGTACGTGAACAAGATGCTTTTATCTTTGTAACACCAGAACATAACCGTAGTATTCCAGCAGCATTAAAAAATGCGTTAGATGTGGCTTCTCGACCTTGGGGACAAAATTCTTGGGCGGACAAACCAGCATTAGTTGCATCGCAATCATTATCAGGTATTGCTGGTGTACTAGCTAATCACATTTTACGTCAGTCTCTTGTTTTTCTAGACATGCCTACATTACAACAACCTGAGCTTTATATTGGTAATATTCAATCATTAACTGATGATGAAACTGGCGAAGTTAATAATGAGGATACAAAAGTATTTTTAGCAAATGCTGGAAAACAGTTTGCCGACTTTGCTTCAAAATTCAAATAAAAAAAAGACTGACAATAGTCAGTCTTTTTTTACAAATTAGGCAACATTGTTTCATATTGATTTAGGATTTTGACTAAATTCTTTTTCCCATGATAATAGCATATCCTATCACTAAAATCAAAAGTACTCCGATCATTGTAATAGACATTCCCGATATAAATAACGCGAAATGCTGTTTTCTAAAAAGATAAGCAATAATAATGCCTATACCAGTAAACGAGGATAAAACAGATTGCCATTTTTGCAAATTTTTAATCATTCTTTTTTGAAATTTTATTTCATTTTCAAAACCAAGTTTTACATTTTTATTCATGGAATGATTCCCTTTTTAATACTTCAAACCTGGATTGAAGAATCCGGTAACAACACCAATCAATTCAACAACAACTAAAATCAGCATTACTTTAATCGGAGATATGTTCTTTTTAGCCATTAGCCACCAACAAAATACAATGAAAGCAGCCGTTAGTAATCATGGGTATACCGAGTCCAACTTATCTTGAAGCACAAGATAGGCTTTACCAGAATCGTTTTTCAATGTGAAAGATGTTTTAACTGTTACCCATGTTGCTGCAACACCAACAACAACCATTCCTCCAACAGTAGCAATTGCTTTTCTAATTGCTTTTCCTTGTACGCCAACTAGAATACCAACTGCTTTATCACCTAATTCATAGCCTTTAAAATAGGCAAATCGCATATCAAAGTAACCCAGAAGATTCCAAACAATGATATAGAATATAGCACCTAGTGGTGACCCACCATCTGACATACCTAGAGCAACTCCAAGTATAACTGGAATCAAAGTACCAACAACAAGTGAATCACCGATTCCTGCAATTGGTCCCATCAACCCTTCTATCAATCCATTAATCGTAGTGTCATCCACATTACCTTCATTAGCACGTGCTTCTTCCAGACTTGCCGTAATACCGACAATGATTGACCCCAATTGTGGTTCAGTAGTTTCTTATGTTTAGTAATATTTTCATGGTTATAATGTAAGCGCTTCTATAACCTAGTTCATGTTCTACCCCTAGTCTCAAGAAAAAACAATACTATTATGACTAATTTTAATTTAATGTAAAAATAAAAACGTTATGTGGTTAACCACATAACGTTTCTTACTAACTTTTTGAAAACTAATCAACAACATTGTCCACTTTTGGTGTTGTGCCATCAGCCAATGTTTTGCTAGTTGGTTTTTCCCAAGAAACAAAATCACAATCTGGATAACGAGAACAGCCATAAAATGTACGCTGTTTTTTTGTCTTACGTTCAATAATCTGACCTTTATGACACTTAGGACACTCTAAACCGATTTCTTTTACAATGGTTTCAGTATGACGACAATCTGGAAATCTAGCACAAGCTAGGAATTTACCGTATCTCCCCATCTTAATTAACATTGGTGCACCACAAACTTCACAATTTGTACCGGCGAGTTCATCATGCATCACAACTTTTTCAAGCGTTTTCTCAGCATTTTCAATCTCTTTTGAAAATGGTTTGAAAAACGCATCAATAACGGGTACCCAATTTTTGTTTCCAGTTTCAACCTCATCTAACTCATGCTCAATTTGTGCTGTAAATTTCATATTAACAACATCAGGAAAATACTCACCAACAATTGTTTGCACAACTTCTCCCAACTCAGTAGGAACAAATTTTTTAGCATCAATTCGAACATAATTCCGACGTTGAATTGTATCAAGTGTCGGAGCATAAGTTGAGGGACGTCCTACACCATTTTCTTCGAGCGCTTTAATTAATGCAGCTTCTGAGTAACGAGCTGGTGGTTGAGTAAAATGTTGATCTGCTGAGGTATTTTCTAAATTAATTTCATCTCCAACGTTTAAATTTGGTAAAACATTGTCTTTTTCTTTGGCTGCCGGATAAGCTTTAGTGAATCCAGGAAATTTAGTTTTTGAGCCATTAGCACGAAATATGACACCATTTTGTTCAATGGATACTGCCATTGTGTCTAAAACTTCTGGTGTCATTTGACTCGCAACAAAGCGTGACCAAATTAACGAATACAATTTAAACTGATCAGGTGATAGTTTATCTTTAATACTATCTGGCGTTCTCGTAACATCCGTTGGGCGAACAGCTTCGTGGGCGTCTTGTACACCTTCTGCTACTGTTTCTTTAACAATTTTATGTTGAGAATATTCTTCTCCCCAAGTATTATGGATGAATTGCGCTGCATCATGCTTTGCAACGGAAGAAATTCTAGTCGAATCCGTTCTCATGTAGGTAATCAAACCAACGTGTCCAACACCACGTCCTAAATTAATACCTTCATAAAGTTGTTGTGCAGCCATCATAGTTTTCCTAGTTCGGAAATTTAACTGTGTATTGGCTGTTTGCTGCATGGTTGATGTGGTAAAAGGTTTTTGTGGACTACGTTTACGTTCTTTTGCGTTAATTTTTTCAACAATAAAAGGTTTTTGTTTGTCTACACGTTGCAAGACTTCCTGCACGTCAGCGTTATCCTGTAATGAATGCTTTTTCTCATCTAATCCCCAAAAAGCCGCTTTTATTTTTGATCGTCCTTTTTTAAATAGGCCATCAATAGTCCAATATTCTTCAGGTTCAAACGACTGAATTTCTTTTTCACGTTCAATAATCAGTCCTAAAGCCACCGACTGTACGCGGCCAGCTGATAACCCTCTTTTAACTGTTTTCCATAACAGTGGTGAAATTGAATAACCAACCAAACGATCTAGAATACGACGTGCTTGTTGTGCATCAACTAAGTCATGATTAATCAGCCGTGGCGACTTAAAAGCGTCTTTCACTTTATCCTTGGTAATTTCATTAAATACAACGCGATGAACTTCACTTTCATCCAATTTCAAAACATGTTGCAAATGCCACGCTATAGCTTCGCCTTCACGATCCGGATCGCTTGCAAGAAAAACTTTTTTAGCATTTTTGGCTGCTTGGCGTAACCCTTTGATTGTCTCACCCTTACCTCGTATATTAATATACTTTGGTGCGTAATCATTTTCTAAATCAACTCCTAACGTTGATTTAGGTAAATCACGAATATGTCCTAAACTGGCAATGACTTTATAAGTACTTCCTAAATACTTTTCAATCGTCTTTGCTTTAGAGGGGCTTTCAACGATAACTAAGTTCTTTTTTGTTTTTTTCGCTATACGTTTTGTTTTATTTTTTGTCTTTGATTTTTCGGTGTTTACCATAATATATATGCCTTAATTTAACTTGTTAATATATAGCATATCAGATTGTATCAAGTAATTGCACACTTTCCATGATTTCAGTAGGTTTTGTCACAACCTTTGCACCAACACTAATCAAATCATTTGTGCCTTCAGATGTTTTTGAAAAAATATTACCAGGTATAGCTAATACTTCGCGATTATTTTGAAGGGCTACATTTGCTGTAATTAGACTACCAGATTTTTTCTTTGACTCAATTACCAATGTAGCTGATGATAAACCAGCAATAATTCTGTTACGCTCCGGAAAATGCGATCTCCGAGGCCCTGTACCGTTTGGATATTCACTTAAAATTAATCCAGTCTCACCAATATTGTGTTGAATAGTGACATGATTTCGTGGATAAACAGTATCAATTCCTGTACCAATTATTGCAATTGGCACACCATTTTCATTAAGTGTCACTTGATGAGACATCTCATCAATCCCTTTTGCCAGCCCAGAAACAATGGCTACACCTTGATGTACAATGGGAGGTATTAAGTACTTCAACGATTGAAATCCATACGAACTAGGCATTCGTGTCCCAACAACCGATAAACTAGGCAATTTCAAAGCCTTAAGGTTCCCTTTATAAAAAAGTATCAGCGGCGGTTGATATATTTCGCGCAATCTCATTGGAAATTGATGATCAAAATAGGTAATAAAGTCAGCAGTTGATGATTTTGCTAGCTGCAATGCTTCTCCATAACTGTTTTGAATTACACCATAAAAACGCGAATCAGAAAAACCCAACACAGTATTTAATGTCCATGGATACTGTTTGGGTACTAAATTGTTTTCAATTTTTTTGATTAGACTTGTCTTAGTCTGTATCCCTATACCTTTGGTTAAATGTATAGCTAATAATTGTGTCCGTAAATTCATTATAATTACCTCAAAATCATTTTACGATTTCAAGATAATTACTCATAAAGTTTACCCTTCAACTATCTCACTAAGATATTCCCAGCGTATCATTTTGTCTTCTAAAACACTTTCTAATCTTTCCTGCTCATTTTGTAATTCACCAAGCTTGATATAATCATTACCAAATTTTGTCATATTGTCAGCTATGACAGATATCTCTTCCTCTAACTTTTCAATATCTTGCTCGATTGTTTCCCATTCTTTTTTTTCTGTATAAGTCAGCTTCTTCTTATGCTGAATAACATTTTTATCATCTATATTTTTAGAGAAATGGGTTGTTTTTGCCTGTTGAACTTCCTGATTACTCTGTAAAGTTAAATATTCACTAAATAAGCCGTCATAACGCTCAATTGTTCCGCCACCCTGAAACATATAAAGTTGATTAGCAACTTTATCCAAAAAATAACGATCATGCGATACAGTAATGACAGCTCCTGAAAATCGCTCTAAAAAATCTTCCAATACGGTTAATGTACCAATGTCTAAATCATTAGTTGGTTCATCTAAAAGTAAGACGTTGGGTTGCTGTAATAATAATTTAAGTAAATATAAACGTCGCTTTTCGCCACCAGACAACTTACGTATCAAAGTACCATGCATAAATGGTGGAAATAAAAACTGCTCTAATAGTTCAGAAACACTAATTTGATTCCCATCTTTATCAGAAACTGAACTAGCAACATCTGATAAGTAGGCAATAACACGCTTGTCTTCAGGAATTTCTTCAGTGACCTGAGTATAGTAAGCCATCTTTACTGTTTCACCGAGCTCAATTGTGCCACTAGTTAGTGGTAACTTCCCTGCTATTGCATTTAAAAAAGTTGATTTACCTGCACCGTTGGTCCCAGTAATGCCTATTCGATCTCCAGAAGCTATACGTAAATTAAAATCATCAATAATTACTTTATCATCAAATTTAATGTTTGCATGATTAATAATTATGACTTTCTTGCCTAAGCGTTGCTGCCCTAAATTAACTGCCACATCTTCATCAAGTTGAAGCTTTCCCATCTGTGATTCTAGTTCAGCAAACGCATTTTCTCGAGCTGTTTGCTTGGTAGTTCGGGCACGAGCAGATTTTCTCATCCATGCGAGTTCTCGCTTATAAAGCTGTTGTTGCTTATGTTCTGCTAATTTACTTTGCTGAACGCGTTCAGCCTTTCCCGTCATATAATCTTGATAATTGCCCTTATATTCATATAAATTACCAAAAGATAATTCAAAAATTCGGTTTGCAATGGCATCCAAAAAATAGCGATCGTGAGTTACAGCAAGTACAGCTCCTGAATAATTACTAAGATATTTTTCCAACCAATTAATGGAATCAAAGTCAAGATGGTTCGTTGGTTCGTCTAAAATAAGTAAATCCGGTGCCTCAATCAATACTTGAGCTAAGCCAACACGCTTACGTTGACCACCAGACAATTCACTGACTTTATGATTTAATTCAGGCATATGTAGTTGCGTTAAAATTGCTTTTATTTGAGCTTCTGTTGTCCAGGCATCTTCTTGATCCATAATGTTTTGAGCCGCTTCAAATTTTTGTGCCAGTTTCTCATCAGTTGGATTTTCACTGAACTTTTGCAAAGCATATTCATATGATCGAATTGTCTTAAAAATCGGTTGATCACCCGATAAAATCGCATCCATGACTAAAGCGTTATCATCAAGTTTAGGATCCTGAGTTAAATAGCCAATAGTATAGTCATTTTGTGTCGTAATTTCGCCAGAATCAGCTGAATTTACTCCCGAAATAGCATTTAACAATGATGTCTTACCAGAACCATTCACACCAATTAGACCAACGCGATCACCTTCTGAAATTAAAAAAGAAATATTATCAAATAAGATTTTTTCTCCATACGTACTTTTTAAATTTTCTACTCTAAATTGTTTCATTTTTTAATTCTACCCACACCAAAATATTTTTTAATAAAAAACGCTAGCGAATTACTAGCGTTTTTTATCGGAATAATTAACGCAACGCTTCGACATCACGCGCAATCATTAATTCTTCATTTGTTGGGATTAATAATCCGGTAACAGTTGAATCATCGGCAGTTAAGATTGTTTCCTTACCACGAACATTATTGGCTTCAGAATCTAACTTTACACCAGCAAAAGCTAGTGATTCAAGAACTTTCGCACGAGTCACGGCATCATTTTCGCCAATTCCAGCAGTAAAGATAATCGCATCAACACGACCTAATTCAGCAAAGTATTGCCCAACATAACGAATTACACGATCATAAAACATGTCAAGCGCTAACTTAGCATGAGGATTTGTTTCTTGCACATCTTCTAAATCACGCATATCACTTGAAATTGTTGAAATGCCAAGTAGACCAGATTTTTTATTCAAAACAGATAACATCTCTTCATTGGTCAATCCTTCACGCTCTTGAATATAATAAATAAGTGATGGATCAACATCCCCAGAACGTGTTGCCATTGTAACCCCAGCCAAAGGTGTAAATCCCATTGAAGTATCGTATGATTTACCATTCTTAATTGCCGTAATTGAAGCCCCTGCACCCAAATGGCATGAAATGGCATTAAACTTTTCTAGTGGGATACCCATTTTTTCAGCAGCACGTTCTGTTACATAACGATGAGAAGTACCATGAGCCCCATATTTACGTGCGCCATATCTTGCATAATATTCGTATGGCAAGCTGTAAAGATAATTCTTTTCAGGCATTGTTTGATGGAACGATGTATCAAACACAGCTACTGACAATGCTTCAGGCAATAGCTTTTGAAACGCACGAATACCCATTGCATTAGCAGGATTATGCAACGGTGCATAATCAGCCAGACGGTCAATTTTTGCTAGTACTTCATCTGTTACAACTACCGAATGATTAAACCATTCTCCACCAGCAACAACACGGTGTCCAACGCCAGTAATTTCATTGAAATCTTTTACAATACCAAGATCTGTCAACTTTTGTAGCAGTACATCAATAGCTTGGTCATGATTTTTAATTGCCATTTCATGTTCAAACTTTTGTCCACCATTCTTAGTTAAAGAAATGTGTCCCTCTTCCGCACCAATTAAACGCTTTGGTTCAACATCTTTACCATACTTAATTGTAATTTCTGCATTATCTTGACCAATTCTCTCAATAATGCCTTGCATAATTACATTTTCTTCAGGCATTTCTAATAACTGAAATTTTAATGATGAGCTACCGGCGTTGACCGCCATTACTTTTGACATCCTGTCTACCTTCTTAACTTTTAAATGTGTTCATAACAATTTTTTGTTATGCCATAATGACATTGTAACATTTTTTGAAAGTATTGCACACGTTGATATCACAGTAATATGTTACAATATCTATAAATTTAAATTTTAAACTAGTGGGTAACGCATGATTAAAAAATGGTTATTAAGCAATATAGTTGGTGTTAGTTTAGCCTTATTTATTTTATCTACTGTTAGCATTTCTCTATACGCACTCACTAACAGAGAAGTGATCACAACACGTCCATCAAATGTTCAACTGCGAACAGGTCCCGATGTTTCATATAAATCTATCAGTACCATGAAAAGTGGAACTTCTCTTATAATAACTGAACGTTCTCATGGTTGGTATAAAGTTCGTCGAACAGATAATGAACAAACTGGATGGGTTGCCAGTTGGGTAGCTGAATCTCATACTCTGCGCGAAGCAACTTCAATGAGTGAATCAACAATTGTCATTGATCCTGGTCACGGTGGCGACCCAAACAAAAAATATAATGGTTTATCGGGAGACAACGGATCATCATCTGCGGATGGTAAATATCATGAAAAAACCTATACTCTAAGAACCGGCAGAGCTATACGTCAAAGTTTAGAGAAAACAGGTGCTCGGGTTTTTATGATCAGAGACTCTGATGTTTTGGTCCCCTTACTAAAAATTCCTGAAGTAGCTACAAAATATCATGCAGATGCTCAAATTTCTATTCATTTTGACCATGCAGATGATGAAAATAGTGCGACAACAGCTACAGGTGTCTCACAGTTTTATTATCATCAAAATAGCAAAGATTTAGCTTACGCTTTACACAATTCGCTTAATCAATTACCAATTTCTAATAGAGGCGTTGATACGGCTGAATATGTTGTATTAAACAAAGCAACTTGCCCAGCAGCACTTCTAGAGTTAGGTTATATTAATAATCCATCTGACTTTAAGTATATTCGTTCGACTAGCTATCAACAAAAAATTGCTAAAGATGTGACTACTGGTTTAGCAACTTATTTCAAACAAATTAGCAATGCAAAATAAAAAGTATCTTACTGATCGTAAGATACTTTTTCTATAGATAAAATTTGATCTAGTTTCCTATCATGTATTTCCACTGGAATATTTTTTAACATTTGAATACCTAAACTCAATGCTAACGTATTTCCTTTGAAATTGGCCAGATAACGATCATAAAAACCCGCACCATAACCTAGTCGATCTCCAGATGGGGAATAAGCTAACCCAGGTACAATAATTAAATCAATTTGTTCTGCCATGACAATATCTTCACCAATTGGCTCTTTTATATTTAAAGCCCCAGTAACGTAATCTGTTGATTCATTAATCATGACAAATCGAAGTTTTTTATTCATAATTTTCGGTACGACAACATTTTTTTGTTCATACCAAGCTTGTTGAATAATTTGCTCTGTATCAATTTCGATTGACGTGCTTAGAAAAACAGCTACAACTTTTGCATCATGCCAAACATTTGATTGAAATAATTTGTCACGTAATAATGTCTCTTCGTTATCACGCTCTTTGCCAACATAATGACGTAGTTTAACTTTCTGATCCAACCTTATACTTTTTTTATCTTTTGCCATGAGATACCCATAGAATAAAAAAGCTGGCAATAACCAGCTTTGATAGTGCCATTTAATTACTCAAATAAATGTTTCATAGCCAACACTTCTGCTGACTTCTTCACTTCTTTTAATACTTTTGCATCATCGTGATTATGAATGGCCGTCACAATAAGTTCTGCAACTTGACGAGAGTCTTCTTCATCAAACCCTCTCGTTGTCATCGCTGCTGTACCAATACGGATTCCTGAAGTAATAAATGGACTGAGTTGTTCATTTGGAAGAGCTTCTTTATTGGTTGTAATTGATACAGTATCCAATAATTCTTGAGTTTGCTTACCATTCAATCCTGTCTTTGTTAAATCAAGGTTGAACAGATGGTTATCAGTACCACCTGCAACAACACGAATATCGTCAGAATCATTAAACACTTTCGCCATCGCTTGAGCATTCTTGATAACCTGTGCTGCGTAAGCTTTAAATTCTGGTTGTAGTGCTTCACCAAATGCAATTGCTTTTCCAGCAATGACATGTTCCAAAGGACCACCTTGTGACCCAGGGAAAATGGCTGAATTTAATTGTTTAGCATACTTTTCTTGTGATAAAATCACACCGCCACGAGGGCCACGTAATGTTTTGTGTGTTGTTGACGTTACAACATCGGCAATTCCTACTGGATTTGGATGTAAGCCAGCAGCAACTAAGCCAGCAATGTGCGCCATGTCAACCATCAAATAAGCACCAACTTCGTCAGCAATTTCACGGAACTTTTTAAAATCGATCATTCTTGAGTAGGCAGATGCACCCGCAACGATTAACTGTGGTTTCACTTCTCTTGCTTGTTCAGCAATAGCTTCATAATCTAGTTGTTCTGTTTCGGCGTTTAATCCATAAGTAAATGACTGATACATTTTTCCTGAAAAAGAAACTTTTGCACCATGAGTAAGGTGTCCACCAGCATCCAAATCCATTCCTAAAATCTTGTCGCCTGGTTTCAAAAATGCCATATAAGCCGCTGCATTAGCTTGAGAGCCAGAATGTGGCTGCACATTGGCATATTCTGCGCCAAATAATGCTTTCAATCGATCAATTGCTAATTGCTCAACAACATCTACATATTCAGTACCACCATAGTATCGCTTATAAGGATAACCTTCAGCATATTTATTTGTTAACACAGAGCCTTGAGCTGCTCTTACACCTTTGGAAGCAAAATTTTCTGAAGCAATCAATTCGATTGTACGATTTTGACGAGCTCCTTCTTGCTGTATAGCACTCCACACTTCAGGATCGAGTTCTTTGAATGACATGATGTTCTCCTATTGAATTAATATCTTAATTATATCGTATTTTTTTACAATAACACAGTTAATTATCCACTAAATAACGAATATTTTTAAAAGTATGAGCTTATAATTCGTTAATTTATAAGAGAATGGCGTAAAACAGACAACATTTGTTCAGATTCAATTACTTGTGTATGAATAATAGCTCGCTCAAATAATTCGCTTATTTGTTTTGGAATTTCAGATTTGATGTACTCTGACAACTGCTCCACTCCGTCATAACCATTTTGCGATTGTCTACCTAATGCCGTAAGCACTGTTTCAGAAAATTTAAAAGGACTTGCTGTAGCAGCAAGAATAGTCTTGCCATTAAGTGTAACCTGTTTATAAACATTATGTCCGACTGCAGTATGCGGATCAATTGTATATCCTGTTTGATCAAATACCTCTTTAATTTCCTCAGAGACAGATTCCCGAGTTGCAAAACCAGCAACAAACTGCGCCATATTTGCATATGTTTTTTCATTAACCTGGTATGTACCAGTTTCATCTAATGAACGCATATAACTAACCACTTCATCACTGTCACGGCCGCTCAAAAAATAAATTAATCGCTCCAAGTTACTTGAAATAAGAATATCCATGGCTGGAGCATTCGTGACTTTAAACTCTCTTTGACGATTGTATTTGCCAGTATTGAAAAAATCAGTTAAGACATTATTTTCATTTGAAGCAACAACAAATTGATTAACAGGTAACCCAATCTGACTCGCATAGTACGCAGCCAAGATATTACCAAAATTGCCTGTTGGGACAACAATATTTATAAGTTCCCCAGCAGAAATTTCATTATGCTTTAACAGCTTTGCATACGCATGTATATAGTAGACAATTTGTGGCACTAATCTACCTATATTGATAGAATTAGCAGATGAAAAACGCATGTGATTATCTTTCAAATTATTCACCAAGTCACTATCAGCTAACAACTTTTTGACAGATCTTTGTGCATCATCAAAGTTTCCTTTTATAGCGAAAACATGTGCATTTTTTGCAGATTCTGATTGCATTTGTCTTCTTTGAATATCACTAACACCTATTTCTGGATAAAACACCATAATGTCAGTTCGATCTACATCACCAAATCCACTCATTGCTGCGGTACCAGTATCGCCAGAGGTAGCTGTCAATATCACCATTTTATCAACAATCTCGAGTTTTTTTGCGGCAATTGTCATTAAATGGGGCAATGCTTGTAGTGCGATGTCTTTAAATGATAGTGTTGGCCCATGAAATAATTCCAAATAAACTAAGTCTCCTTCGTTATGATAATTAACAATATCATTACTTTGCCATTGCGAACCATACGCCTCACTAATTACCTTATCTACTTCCTCAACACTAAAGTCGTCAAAAAAAGCATCAAAAATTATCGTTGCTATCTCTTCATAAGTTTGATTTTTTAAGCTATTCCAGTCCAACTTTAGTTCTGGCCAAGATTCCGGTACGTACAAACCGCCATCAGGAGCTATTCCATTAATGATTGCTTGACTTGCAGTTACTGCTGGCGCATTTCCGCGTGTTGAAATATAGTTCATATTTGTATTGATTCCTTTTGAGTTTATAATCCAAATTATAACAAATTACTACAAATTTATGAATAAAAATGATAAAATCATAAGAATAATGTGTAAAGGAATATAATATGAATATAGGAATTGGACTATTCGGATTAGGTACTGTAGGTACTGGTGTTGTTAAAATATTACAAGATAATGCAGAGCAGATTAGTAAACGAACGGGATCAGAGCTTGTCGTAAAGCATGCTGTTGTAAATAATTTAACCAAAGAACGGACGGGATTTATAAAAAATTTTCCTATTACAGATGATGCTGAAGATATATTGACAAATCCAGAAATCCATATTGTGGTTGAAGTTATGGGTACAGTTGATCAGGCTTATGACATTATTAAAAAAGCGCTATTCGCAAAAAAGCATGTTGTAACTGCTAACAAAGATTTAATTGCCAACCGTGGTCAAGAATTAGTCAAAATAGCTGAACAGAATGATGTTGATTTATTTTTTGAAGCTGCTGTTGCTGGTGGTATTCCCATTTTAAGAACATTGTCTCAAAGTTTTACCGCTGATGAAATTACACGTGTTGCTGGTATTATAAATGGTACAAGTAATTTTATCTTGACACAAATGGCCAATAACCACTTAAGTTATACAAACGCACTTCATCTAGCTCAAGAAAAAGGTTTTGCCGAGTCTGATCCTACTAATGATGTTGAAGGTTTTGATGCAGCTTTTAAACTCATCATACTCTCAAATTTTGCATTTGGAATTCAACCATCTTTAAATGATATATCCATAAAAGGTATGACAAACTTAACAGATACTGATATTAGCGATGCCGGCTCATTTGGATATGCTATTAAACTACTTGGTGTTGCTGAACGCGTTGGGGATGAAAACCAAGCAATTAGTATTGCTGTCTCTCCGCACTTGATTCCATTTACGCATCCATTAGCAACTGTAAATAATGAAAATAACGCTGTTCTAGTCAATGGTGAATCAGTTGGTGAAATTATGTTATATGGACCTGGTGCCGGTGAACTGCCAACAGCCAACTCAGTTCTTAGTGATTTGACAAATATTGCCAAAGATATGGCATTAAATACACCTGGACGTCCATTTAACTCATTTAATCAAAGTATTGATTTGGCAAAACCATCCCAAAGATTTGCACGACGATTTGTTGTTATTGAAGTTGATGATACACCAGGTGCCATGTATTCGGTTACCGGTATTTTTGCTGCAGCAAAAGTTAGCTTTTCTGATTTGAAACAAACATTAGCAACAAACGGTAACGCCAGGCTTGTGACTCTGACTCATCCCGCCAGCGATGCACAGCTCAACTTAATCAAAACAACAATACGTAACGCCGATGGTATTAATTTAAGAGCGGAGTATAAAATTTTCTCATGATTCAAATTAAAGTTCCTGCTACAAGCGCTAATATTGGCCCAGGCTTTGACTCACTTGGCTTAGCCTTGCAGCTCTATTTAACCTTAGACATTCTCGAAGAAACTACTGAATGGATAGTAGATCATGATATTATTGGATTACCTCATGATCACACACATTTCATTGTACAAGCTGCAAAATCATTATCTGAAGACATCACACCACATCACATTAGTGTTAAAAGTGAAATTCCTCTAGCAAGAGGTTTAGGATCGTCTTCTGCTGCACTATTAGCTGGTCTTTCCATGGCTAACATATTAGCAAATTTAAACTTAGATGATCAAGCTATTTTAGAAAAAGCAACGGC
Source organism: Leuconostoc palmae (assembly GCF_019656075.1). GTDB lineage: Bacteria > Bacillota > Bacilli > Lactobacillales > Lactobacillaceae > Leuconostoc > Leuconostoc palmae. The sequence goes on from NZ_BPKZ01000002.1 coordinate 147,367, forward strand.
TTTAGAAGGTCATCCCGATAATGTTGCACCAGCACTGTTTGGTGGAGGCGTTGCAGCGAGTTATGATGGCAACAAAATTTACACTGCACCTATAGATTTACCTGAAGCCATAGAATTTATTGTCTTTATACCTGATTATGAATTAAAAACAGTCGATGCTAGAAATGCACTTCCAGATTATTTATCATTTAAAGAAGCTGTTTCTGCTAGTGCTCTCAGTAATGTTTTAATTGCAGCAATTAATTCTGATGATTGGGATACCGCCTGTCAGATGATTGAATTAGATAAGTTTCATGAACGTGCAAGATCAAATTTAGTCCCTGAACTCAAACAAATTAGAACTATTGCCCACCAACTTAATATCAAAGGCACTTATTTATCTGGAGCAGGGCCTACCATTATCACAATTTTAAATAAACAAAATAGTCATGAGTTACTAACAGTATTAAATTCCAAAAATATGACAGGTATTTTCAAAAATCTTATGTTAGACCGAAAAGGTTTAACAATTAGAAAAGAGGCAAACTAACAATGAAAGTTTCTAAATTTGGTGGATCTTCACTAGCTGATGGTAATCAATTACAGCGTGTTTTTGATATTGTTGCTAGTGACATTGATCGTAAAATTATTGTCGTTTCAGCGCCTGGTAAACGTTTCAATGACGATATTAAAGTGACTGATTTATTATTAAAGTATGCTGAGGCAACAATTAATGATGTAAATACAATAACTATCATTGAATCAATAAAAGAGCGCTATCACAGTATCGCAGAATATTTTAACTTACCTCAAGAATCATTAATTGATCTCGATGAACAAATTGCACATCTATCGCAAAGACATTACCGTTCTTTTGATTATCTATATGCTGCTTTTGCGGCTCATGGTGAATATCTTAATGCTCAGTTAGTTGCCAAAATCTTTACCCATTTGGGTATGCCATCTCGTTTTGTTGACCCTAAAGAAATCGGCTTATTAGTTGATAATAATGCACGTTCAGCCACTTTTGATAGTAGTTCATACGCATCTATTGCAACTTTAGATTTAAGTACTAATGAACGATTAATTATTCCAGGTTTTTTTGGTTATACAAAAAATGGTGATATGGCAACCTTTTCGCGAGGCGGTTCTGATATTACTGGATCAATCATGGCTCGTGGATTAGACGCGGATTTGTATGAGAATTTCACAGATGTTAGTGCTATTTATGCTGTAAATCCAAAAATTATTTCCAATCCTCAATCTATTAAACAAATGACTTATGATGAAATGAGAGAATTATCATACGCTGGATTTGCTGTTTTTCATGATGAAGCAATCATTCCTGCCATTCAGGGAGGGATTCGTATTAATATTAAAAACACCAACGACCCGTCAGCACCAGGTACTTTTATTGTGCCACCAACTGAAGTTCAAAATACAACACCCGTTACGGGCATTGCTAACTCAAATAGATTTGCCGCACTTTATTTGCACCGCTATCTATTGAATAAGGAAGTTGGTTTCACCTTAAGAATTTTAGAAATCTTAAAACGTCATAATATCTCTTATGAACATATGCCATCTGGTATTGATGATTTAACAATTATTTTTGACAAAACTAGCTTATCGCAGCAACAAATTGATAATATGTTAGCCGATATTAGTGCTGAAATTAAACCAGATACTCTGAAATGGCTACCCAGTTATGGTATCATCATGATTGTTGGCGAAGGTATGCGAAATCGTATCGGTGCATTGACAGAAATTGTTACACCATTAAAAGAAAATGGTATTAGTTTACAAATGGTCAATCAAGGAGCCAGTGAAATTTCAATTATGCTCGGTATTCAACCAGATCTTGCAGACAATGCGGTGAAAGCAATTTATAATAATATTTTTAAAGTTTAATAATTAAAACTAGGTGTCTTAACGCTGACGTTTTTGGATTATAATTCAAAATCAATTCTCAACATACTCAAATCAGAATGTTGGTCACATATAAAACCATGATATTAAAATTGTGATAAACTCAGACTATGAACCATCTTTATCAAGCAAAATAATTTTAAGTTCGAAAAAATGATAGAGAAACAAATCACAGCAGTAGACACTGATTTTAAGATGCTGATAAAGGAAGCTTAGGCAGACATCAATAATATTTTGGATAATCTGGCTAGTAAACTGGATGAGTTATCGCATAAGTAAGTTTCTAACAAAAAAGTACTTCACCTAAATTAAACAGGCGAAGCGCTTTTTTTAATATATTTGTCATCAAATTTTGATTCTACAGTATCAATGGTTTAGTGATAGCTGTTTTTCTATCAATGAACATATAAATGTTTATTGTCTTAAAGTTGATGTAAATAATTATGCAAATCAGAATTATTTAATTCATTTTCTAACCCAATCAGTAACTTCAATCTTGCTTTTTGACCATTAATACTTGTCGCAAAGATGACGCCTTCTTTTTCAAGTTGTACACCACCTCCTAAGTAATCATACACTGGCTCGGCAACGCCATTAAAGCTCCGTGATACAATAACAACAGGTATATTGCGTGCCAGTATATATTGCACGCCTTGAGCAGCTTCTCTTGATAAATTACCTGCCCCTAGTGCTTCAATAATAATACCATCAATATTCGATGCAGCTAGTAATTCCAATAATTGGCCGTCCATACCTGCATAAGCCTTTAGGACAGGAATTCTTTTATCGACATGCGCTATGGGCAGTATGTGTCGCTTAGGGAGGTCATAAAAATAAATAATTTGCCTTTTAGTCAGTAAGCCCATAGTCCCACTAATTGGTGAGCCAAATGTAGCAACATTAGTCGTATGCGTTTTCGTGACGAAACGCGCTGCATGAATTTCATCATTCATGACAACCAAAACACCACGATGCTGAGAATCCTGTTCAGCTGCAACGCGTAGAGCTGATTGATAATTATACAGCCCATCAGATCCTAATTCATTAGATGAACGCATAGCCCCTGTCATAACAATTGGCATCGAGACATCTAATGTACTATCCAAGAAAAATGAAGTTTCTTCGAGAGTGTCCGTGCCATGTGTAATCACAACACCATCAAAAATACCATCAGCTTTTAAAATACGCTGTTGCAACTTTAACATGTGTATTGGACCAATATGCTCACTTGGTAGATTAAAAATATTTTCTACCGTTAAATCAATATCAGGTAACATAACTTTTACACCGGTCAATGGATTTTCAACACCAGTCTCTACATCGCCATCTTCGTCCTCATGCATTGAAATTGTACCACCTGTGTGAAGTACCAATATTTTTTTAATTGTCATAAAATCTCTTTCCCATTTTGCCTAAAATTAATCAACGTATTTTGCCAAGTATGCATTTGCTCGATAAACGTTTTAGCCTTTGGCTTCAAACCGATTTGATTATCATAAATATGGTCAATAACACGCTGCAACCCACGCTTAGTCGTTTCCGAAATATTGATATGATTAATTTGCCGCAAATCAATCATACTAAACTGCCTCAAATAAAAGACAGTTTTCTGATCTAACATTAATCGATGATCATCTAAGTCGTAATGTTTTTCCGAAATAATGCCATTATACTTTTCAGAATAGTCAAACTGACCAACCGCTTCACCGCTAATTGGGTCTTGACGCCAATTAGGTGCAACACCTAATGGGACTAAAAGTTGGATTTCAAAAATGTTGGCTATAATCTGCGGATCCAGTCCTTCATCCAACTTCTGTAAACCTAACACGAATTGATTGTACCAACGTGTTAACTGTTCACCCTCCTCAAATGTTTGATCAATTAAACTAGCAATCAAAGCTGCATAAGCATTCACTTCAACATTATCAATAAGCCGTTGATATATTTTTATTGTCTGTATATCGTTAATATAACCTAGGCCTTGATTATTTTTCGGAAAAGCACCTTCAAAGCTAAGCACTGCATGTGGCTGTAATGCTGAGCCTAATGTCGACTTTTGTTTTTTAGCACCACGCGCCAAAAAAGTTCGCAGACCACCTGTCTCGGTGAGAATACGAACTAATAGATCGTTGTCTTTATATTGTCGCGTACTAAGGATAATCCCATTAATTACTGTCATTATTTATTAACCAATAACCACAGGATAAACAAATAATGTGGTTTATATCAAAATAGTGTTAATAGTTTTCTTCGTTATAACCTAAGGTTTGTAATGCCTGTGGCCTGTCACGCCATCGAGGCTCTACTTTTACCCAAGTTTCTAAAAAGACTTTGTCTCCCATCAGTCGCTCAATATCTTTGCGAGCACGTGTACCGATGTTTTTAATCATTGTCCCTTGCTTCCCAATAATAATATTTTTTTGAGTTGGTCGTTCAACAATAATGGAAGCTTGAATATGAATTTTTTCTTCATCTTCACGGGCAATTTTATCAATAACTACTGCTACTGAGTGAGGTACTTCCTGACGTGTCAATTGCAGCACTTTTTCACGAATTAATTCGCCAATGACAAATCTTTCTGGATGGTCTGTTAGCTGGTCGGCATCAAAATATTGTGGTCCTTCATCTAAATGAGACACTACATTATCTAACAGTTCCGGTACATTATCCCCTTCTGTAGCAGAAATTGGAAATACTTCAGTCCATGTTGGTCCGTCTTCTTGATAACTTGCAATAATGTTTAGTAATTCAGGTGGGGTAACTAAATCAACTTTGTTAATTAACAAATAAATAGGTGTTTCATTAATCTCTTTTAAGCGATTAATAATAAAATCATCTCCACGTCCTCGAGACATTGAAGCATCGACAACAAACCAAATAGCATCAGCTTCATGTAACGCTGAAAATGCTGATTTAACCATAAAATCACCTAAAGAGTTTTGAGGTTTATGAACGCCTGGTGTGTCAATGAACACAACTTGAGCTTCATCTGTTGTATAAATTCCCTGTATTTTATTTCTTGTTGTTTGTGCCTTATCAGACATAATAGCAATCTTTTCGCCGACTATCCGATTCAACAGTGTCGACTTACCAACGTTTGGTCGTCCAATAATAGCAACAAATCCTGATTTAAATTGTGTTTCTGTCATGTTTTTTTGCAGCGCCTAGGCTGTCTTCTCCTAATTATATTAGTATTAATTTTTGAAATGATGTAAAAAGTCTGAAAAATTGGTGACAATACCAAATTGACGCCAAATATACGGTTGGAATATCAGCAACAAAATGATAATTTCAACACCCACAGCAACAAGTACAGCACCTGCAGCAACATCTTTGGCCAATTTAGCCAGTGGATGATAATTTTTTTCAACTACTAAATCAACAACGGCTTCAATAATTGTATTCAAAAATTCACTGAAAATAACGATAAAAACTGCCATAGTAACCCATAACCAGTCAGCTCTATAAAGACCATAATGCAGTCCCGTGACCAATATAAGAAATGCTAGGACGATATGAATACGCATATTTCTTTCGCGTACCAAAATCATCCATATACCGTTAAGCGAATTTCGTAACGCTTTAAAAAAATTGCTATTACGTGCAATTTGTTTTTTTACAGGCTCAGGAGATCCTTTCAATATGATATTCTTGTCATCTCTTGAGGCCATAGTCATCCAAAATCTTTCGTTGTAAATCAAACATTTCTTTCTCTTCTGCGTCACCTAACATATGATCATAACCATTTAGGTGAAGAAAGCCATGTACGACTAAGAACCCTAACTCTCGCTCGTAACTATGACCTAAATACTCAGCTTGGCTTTGAATAACATCTACAGACACAATAATATCTCCAATATTATTTGGGATATCATCTTGCCATTCATCAGGTACGCTTTCTAAATCATCTTCGCCTTCAGTAATCGCAAAACTAATAACATCTGTTGGTTTATCTACACCCCTATAATCACGATTATACTTTTGAATATCGTCGTTGTTGACAAAGGTAACAGACATTTCTGTATTATTTTCTAGCTTTAAAAATTCACCAGCAAAATTTAAAACACTGGTAACAAGGTCTTGATGATATTGGGTCACCCCATCCTTAGTCTGATCAATAAGTGCTAGATCCATTGTTATTGCTCCTTTTTTAACAGTGCTAAGCGCTCTTCGGCTGCGTCATAGGCATTTACAATCAAACCAACAACTGGATGACGTACAACATCTGCACTGCTAAAATTGACAAAAGCTATACGATTTACATCTTGTAATATACGCTGTGCTGATATTAAACCTGATTTCGCACCCCGAGGTAAATCAATTTGTGATATATCACCATTAACGATCATTTTTGACCCAAAACCAAGCCTTGTCAAAAACATTTTCATTTGTTGACTAGTTGTATTTTGTGCTTCATCTAGTATGATAAATGCGTCATCAAGTGTTCTTCCCCGCATGTACGCTAAAGGTGCAATTTCAATGACCCCTCTGTCCATCATTCTTTGAGTCTGCTCTGAACCAATTATTGCGTTCATAGCATCATATATTGGTCTTAGGTAGGGATCAACTTTTTCTTTTAAGTCACCCGGTAAAAATCCAAGAGATTCCCCAGCTTCAACGGCTGGTCTGGTAATAATGATACGTTCCACTTCGCCGCGCTTCAATGATGAAATGCCCATGACAACAGCTAAATATGTCTTACCAGTTCCAGCAGGTCCAATACCAAAAGTGACATCATTCTTTCTAATAGATTGAACATACTGGCGCTGTCCAAAGTTCTTAACGCGTATTGCGCGCCCTTTGTTATCTCTGATTAAAGTCTCTGAATATAAATCAGAGAAGTATTCTAACGTACCTCTTTGAGCCATTGTGACTGCACTCACAACATCAGTCGGTGAAATATTAATCTGATGTTTAATTAAACTGGTTAATTCTTTTAGAACTGCCGTAGCCATCTTAACAACATCTTCATCGCCAGACACTGTCATTTGATCACCACGTGCGTGTAACTGAACCGACAAACCTTCTTCAATTAATTTTAGAAAACTATCATTGACACCAATTAATTTAGTTTGCTGTTCTGAATTTTCAAATTTAAAAATTTGCTGTATTTGTGTTGACAAATTGCAAATCCCCTTTACAATATTTATCTCATTTTAACACAAAAAAAGGGCCAATGCCCATTATTCCATCTTTAAATCATGCATAATATCATCATACCCTTGTGCTTCTTCCGCAGGTGTTAAACGAAGAGGGGCTGCTATGATTGACGTTACTTTTGCAAGAACAACTGTCCCAATTGCGGCAAATAATATAGTAAACAATATCGCAACGATCTGTTTCCAAATCAATGATACATCACCATTCACAAGACCTGCAACACCACCATATTTTTTATCAGCAAACACACCTGTTAGTAAGGCACCAACAGCACCACCAATACCGTGTATACCAAATGCATCCAATGTATCATCATATCCAAAGCTAGTTTTTACAAATGTAACACCTACATATCCAATAAATCCAGCTATGAGTCCCATGACTACTGCTGCCCAGGGTGCCACAAAACCGGCTGCTGGTGTAATAGCAACTAATCCTGCAACACCACCACTTGTCAAGCCAGAAAGTGTTGATCGATGATGAATACGATACTCAGTAATTCCCCATGTCATAACAGCTGCCGCAGACGCCAACCAAGTGTTTACAAATGCTAACACAGCAGTTCCATTAGCAGCTAGAGCAGACCCTGAGTTAAATCCGAACCATCCTCCCCATAATAATGCGCCACCAATCAATACATACGACGGACGTACTGGAATATGTTTATCATTATGGCGATGACCAATCATCAATGCCAACACCAATCCTGTAACACCACTAGAAATATGAACAACGGTTCCACCAGCAAAATCAATGGCACCCATCTTTGCTAACATACCACCACCCCATACCATGTGTGCTAGCGGTGAATAAATAAATATCAACCATAATGTCATAAAAACAATCATTGCTTTAATGCGAATACGTCCAATAACTGACCCTGTAATGATGGCAGCTGTTATAATTGGGAACATACCTTGAAATAAAGCAAATGCACCGTCTGGGATAGTCAATGACTTTGTTGATTTTAAGAACGAAACATCTATCATAAATAAATGATTAAAATTACCAATAAAGTTACCATTGCCTCCAAATGCAAGAGAATATCCAATCACAAACCAAACAAAAGTTGCAATACCAATAATCAAAACTGGTACAAACATCGTATGCAGTAAGTTACGTTTTTCTCCTAAACCACCATAAAACAAAGATAATCCCGGTGTCATTAACCAAACTAATGCTGCTGATATCAATACCCAAGCCAAGTCACCTGTATTCATAAAATCAAAGCCTCCCTTTGTCATTGATACTATTTTATCAGGTATACCAATTAACAAAAAAACAATGGTAGGTTTTATAACATCAAAATAAAAAAGCTACTTAAGAAAGCAGCTTTTTTTATTATACTGTTTGCACAGTAATCATATTTGTTGTACCTGATTGTGACATTGGCACACCAGCAGCGATAACAATTGTATCACCCGAATTAGCTAATCCTTGTTCTTTAACAGCAGTCTTAGCCAAAGCAATCATTTCATCAATTGTTGATGGCGCTTCATATACAACAGGCACCACACCATAGTTAAGTGTTAATCCACGTTGTACACGTTCTGAATAAGTAACAGCTAATACATTAACATCAGGACGGTGCTTTGATACCATACGTGCTGTGTAACCTGAGTTTGTTGACACAACAATTGCCTTAGCGTTCACGCTGCGGGCAATACGTGAAACTGCTGAAGCAACAGCTTCAGTTGAATCAGTTTCATCAAAGAAGATGTCTTGGTGACGACCGTTTTCACGTAATGATGTTTCTGCTTTTTCATCGATAGCAGCCATTGTAGCAACTGCCTCAACTGGATAGTCACCATTTGCTGACTCACCTGATAGCATTGTGGCATCTGTACCATCAAATACGGCGTTGGCAACGTCGGAAGCTTCGGCACGTGTAGGACGTGGGTTTTCTTCCATTGAGTCAAGCATTTGTGTGGCAGTAATGACTGGCAAACCAGCCTTGTTCATCTTGCGGATCATGTCCTTTTGAACCAAAGGCACATTTTCGGCTGGAATTTCAACACCCATGTCACCACGTGGGACCATCAAGGCATCAGAAACTTCAAGAATGGCATCAAGGTTGTCAATACCTTCTTGTGATTCAATCTTAGGAATGATTTGGACGTGTTCCATGTTCTTTTCCTTCAACAATGCGCGAATTTCAAGCACATCTTCAGGCTTACGAACGAATGAAGCAGCGATATAGTTGATTTCGTGATCCAAACCAAAACGAATATCATCTGCATCTTTTTCAGTGATACCAGGCAAGTTGATTGAAACACCTGGTGCGTTAACACCCTTACGTGATCCCAAGATACCATCGTTATCAATGCGAACAACAAGTTCACGGTTGGCAGCATCCTTTTCAATAACAGTTGTACCAAGCAAGCCGTCATCAAACAAAACTTGTCCGCCTTCTTGTACATCATCGAACAGTCCGGCATATGTAACAGCAATCTTTTCCTTTGTACCTTCAATGTTTTCGTCCATTGAAATACGCAAAGTGTCGCCAGTGTGGAATTCAATCTTACCATCGACTTGCTTTGTTGTACGGATTTCAGCACCCTTTGTGTCCAACAAGATACCAACAGTCTTACCAGTAATCTTTTCAGCTTCATGAACTGCGTTCATACGGCTTAAATGTTCTTCGTGATCACCGTGTGAGAAGTTGAAACGGAATACGTTGGCACCCGCTTGGATCAACTTGACGATTGTTTCGACATCAGATGATGACGGACCAAGTGTTGAGACGATTTTCGTCTTTTTCATGGTTAAATATGCTCCTTAGTTATCTTGGTTGTTGCTTGTGCAACTCTACCCAAACTCTATTTTATACATTATTATACGTTTATACAAGGTGTAAAATCATTGACTCGTTCTAAAAATAATATTCTCATTACCAAGTATTGGCGCTAATTCGCGGATGATAGCGGTTTCACTACTTAGCCAAAATTTTGAATCTAATTGCTGATTTTTATCCTCTATTTGCCAATGAATAATAACAGGATTGTTGCCAGGAAATTTATTGATAACTTCTATGACAGATTTTTTAATTTCAGCTGTCTCATGTTGGGCATCAAAACGGATAAACCATGTTCCTGAAACATCATCTTTAATCGTTACCGGTTTTTCTAATTGTCTTGCAACAATAGACATTTTGCCATTATAACTATCTGTTTTGCCGCTAATCTTTAAAGCATTACCTGTTTTTAGTAATTCAGCGACCTTGGCATATAGTTGGTGAAAAATAGTTACACTAATTGTACCAGTCATATCTGACATCGTCACAAAGGCCATTACTTCTCCTTTTTTGGTTCGAGTTTGCTTGATATTATCTACCAAGCCAATAAATTGAACTGTTTGAGAAGGTTCGGTGATATCTGTTATTTGTTCTAAATGATTCTGCTTAATAGTATCCACATATTGATCCAAGGGGTGCCCCGATAAATTAACACCAATAACTTCTTTTTCACGCTGAAGTTTTTCTGACATTGAAAAATCCGTTAATTTATTAACTTTAGTTTCATTTAGAATCAGATCACCAAAACTAGCTGCTTCAACCAAACTGTCCATACCAGATATTAATTCTGCTCGATTATATCCAAAGGAATCAAGAGCACCAGCATAAACCATTTTTTCAAAAATATCTGTCTTGCGAAATTTTTCAGGCATACGTTGAATGAAAGATTGAATTGTTTTGAAAGTACCATTGCTAACTCGTTCGTCTAACAAAGCTGTCACAAAGTCTGTTCTAACACCTTTTATATTATTGAGCCCCATTATTAGTTGATTATCTTTGATTGACCAAAATCTTTCCGAAAAATTGACATGTGGTGGTTTAACGATAATATGGCGAGATTTTGCTTCCGTGACGTAAATTCTAGTTTTTTCTGGGGATCCTAGATTAGAATTTAACAATGCCGTGAAAAAAGCAAGTGGATAATGTGCTTTCATATAAGCCAGCTGAAACGATAATTTTGTGTAAGCAACAGCGTGTGATCGATTAAAACCATAATTGGCAAATTCATCAATATACTCAAATATTTTCTTAGCTTGAGCATGATGATGTCCCAATCGCACTGCTCCTTCAATAAATTTGTCACGCATTTCAGCCATTTTATTAAGCTTCTTTTTAGACATGGCACTGCGTAATACGTCGGCTTCACTCAGACTAAAACCAGCATACCTTTCAGCAACAAGCATAACTTGTTCCTGATACACAATAATACCAAATGTTGGTGCTAAAATTGTTTTTAGACTAGGATCTAAGACTGCTACTTGCTCTTTTCCGTGTCGCCTTTTAATAAATGTATCGATATTCCTACTTGGTCCCGGACGATACAAAGCATTGACCGCAACAATATGTTCAAATGTCACAGGATTTAGCTGTCTCAAAACATTTTTTATACCCGAAGATTCAAATTGAAAAACACCATTAGTGTCGCCTTTACTATAGAGTTGAATTGTCTCTTTATCATCTAGCGAAATATCACTAATTTTAAAATGATCTGGTAACTTTGAATTAGCATATTTTAAAGTTTGCGCTAAAATTGTCAAATTGGACAGACCTAAAATATCAATTTTTAACAAGCCTAAGTCTTCTACCGGATTTTTTTCAAATTGCGTTAATAAGCGCTTTTCAGTACCAGATTGAACAGGTAATGTTTGAACCAACGGCTCATCACTTAGTACCACTCCAGCAGCATGTGTTGAATAATTGCGTGGTAATCCCTCAATCTGTTGAGCAATCCTGAGCAATAACTTGCCATTTTCAATCGTTTTCAGTACATTTTCAAGTGCTTTAGAAGTATCTAAAGCATTTTGAATCGAAACCTTTCGACCTTGTTTTCCTTGTGGTACAGCATTACTAATTTTACTCAACATTAATTGATTCACACCAAACACTCTTGCAGTATCTCGCAGAGATTGTTTAGCTGCCAAAGTTCCAAAAGTTATAATTTGCGCAAAATTACGTTGCCCATATTTCTGATGCAAATAAACTAAAATTTCTTCACGTCGATTATCTGGCCAATCAATATCAATATCTGGCATCTGTGCACGTTCAGCATTTAAAAAACGTTCAAATAACAATCCAAAAGCTACTGGATCAACATCAGTAATGCCTAATGAGAAAGCTACGAGGGATCCTGCAGCTGATCCTCGCCCAGCACCAAGTTGTATATTATTTTTTTTAGCAAAGTTGACAATATCCCACACAATCAAAAAATAATCATTAAATCCTAATTGATTAATCACAGATAATTCATAATGAACACGTTGAAGATATTGGTCAGTTAATTTTGGTAAGTGATTTTTCAATCCTTTTAACACCAAATGATTTAAAAAAGAGGCTGAATCCTTTTCTTCTTTAGGTAATTGAAATTTAGGCAACGCTGTTTTTCTGAAATTAAGCTCAACATTTGCCCGAGCAACGAGCGCTTTATTATTTTCAAACGCTAAGGTTAAAAATTTATCCTTGGTGTAGTCCTCTTGAACCATATCAAATGGTTTGAGCACACGTGAACCTTTTTGTTGAGCTAATTGATTAATGTCAACTAGTTTAGTATTTGTGTCAATTGCTTTCAATACCTGTGTAGTGAAAGCGTCATCTGGGTTTAAATAATGAATATCATCTAAAGCAATAACATTTACTTGATAATCCTGGCAAAATGTCTCAAAACGAACACGTACTTGCTCTGCCATATAAGGATTAACCCCAATATAAAGTTGATTATGTTTTATTTTAGTAGTTAAAGCTTCCCAATATTCGCTCACCGCACTATACTCCGAAGCAATGAATTGAGATAATTCACTTTCCATCGGCATGATGCACTGAACACCAGTCATATGGTTTTCTAAAATATCAAAAGTAACATTTGTTTTTTCAGATGTCATTTTTACTGAAGAAATCCACATCAAATTTTGATACCCAGTGTAGTTTTCAGCAATCAAGACTACGGGGAAAACTGTTGATGTGTTTACTAGTCCGTTCAATTGTAGCGTCAAACCAAACAATGGTTTAATGCCATTGCTTATAGCTTCATGATAAAACTCAACTGCGCCGTACATCACATTAATATCTGTCAATGCAATAGCTTGATATCTTTTTGCTTTCGCAGTTTCGACAATTTGCTTAATTGTATTAGGATTTTGTAATAAGCTATATGCGCTTAAAATTTGTAAAGGTGCGTACATTTTTCCTCCAATACGGATTTTAGTCTAATACGAAAGTTTGTTCCCTGTCATTATACATGAAATTACTTTAAAAAGGTTGCGCTTTCAAATTAAAAGCGTATGATAGTCTTGTAAAGAGGTGAGCATATGAAATTTATAACTGTTGCTTTTTGGTCAGCTGTATTCGGTGAAATTTTGGGATATATCGTATCCCAATTAACTGAAGGAACTTATTCATTTTTGACTGTTGCAATTATTGCTATTATTGTCGGCGAAATTGCTTTAGTTGCTATTCCTGCCATTTCTGGATCAGCTGCATCTAAAGAGACATTATTAGAAAAATAAAAAGACGCGTAATTAATTACGCGCCTTTTTATTTTTGCCAAGAAGCTAAGAGTTCATCGACTGTCAGTTGACCTGGTGCACTGACTTGATTTTCAGATAATGCTGCAAAAGTCATTTCAGAACCATAAATGTAGCCTTTTATTCTAGTAATTTTACCTAACTCTCCCATCGCTATCGTAATTAGTGGCTGATTAACATTTGCATTTTTAGTTGCATCTAAAACAGATTGAACATCTTCAGTAGAATTGGGAGTAACTGCAATTTTTATAATATCCGATCCTACTTGTGTCATTTGGTTGATTAAGTGATTTATATCAGGTGTTGATTCAAAATTATGATATGACAAAATAACTGGTACGTTATTTTCTTTAGCAACTTGAACTATCGTTTCACGTAACTGTTTATTAGTGGTAAATTCAACATCTACAGCTGAAAAATGATAGCCAGATCTTAACGCTGAAATAATAAATGTAGCATATTCAACAGGTGATAACTCACCTCTTCCACCTTGATCGCAAGTTCTATATGTCAATATAATTGGGAAACTACCAATTGTATTGAAAACAGATCCAGTTAATTCTTTAATAATTTGGGCGTTCATTGCTGGCCAATTTTTTTTAAACTCTTCTTGCGCGGCATCCATTTCTGCTAACATTTTAGCTTCGGTCATTGCTGAAACATTTTTTTTTGTAATTTCTGCTTGCGCACCAACTTTTACCTGTTGCCAAATCATTGCTTGACTAAAGGCATCAGCGATATAATCAGCACGCCATTCTACAACGTCTGGATTCTTTTCTTGCAGTAGTTTAGCAAATGGTGTTAATTTGTCATTAGGTCCCAAATCCAATGGTACGGCTATGACTGGTTTATCATTAATACTATTCTGTAATTTCAACAATTTTCTTAATGTCATTTTATTTGATAAACAACCCAAATCATTTGTGGATGTAGTCTTTGCTTCACTTGATATTTTGGGTTTTCACTTTCTGATAATTTTAAGAATTCTTCTTCGGATATAATTGTAAAACGATTTTGATTTTTTATAAAGTCCGACATTGCAGCTGGCTTACTAGGTGAAAATATAACAGATGGTCCCCAGGCATTATCCAATCCTTCTTGTTTCAAATACTTTTGAAGAAGTCCCTCTGTTGCTGCATGAATTACGGCAACATTTCTTTCAAATGACAAATTTTCAATCAAGCTTAATGTCATAAGTGGTAATGAAAACGTCGAAATAATATCTAATCTTTGCCATTCTAAATAGTTTATATCTGCCCAATTTAAAGTTGGTATTTTATTTGACTTAAATGCCACAGGTAAAATTACTTGATCACCAATATAATTATCAAGATTAGTCAATATTTCTTCAAAACTGTCGTGTAATATCAATGTTTCGTTGGTAATAAAATGTTTAGCGGCTCGCTCGGAGTCTGTTCCCGAAGGTCCTAGAGTATGTAATTTCATCTTTTTAATTGTTTGTTTTCTTTTTCGATGGCTGAAGATGTCAATATTGTCATAATTTGATCAATCATTTCTTCGGTAATGTCCTCAGATTGTTCAAAATCATATTTTAATAATTGTCGCATCTTTAACATACGCTCATGCTGAACAGTAGCCATACCAAATTTTGCCTTATATAAAGCCACAGCACTAACAACTTGCATTCGTCGTTCTATAATTTGAAAAATCTGGCGATCAAAAGCATCAATTTCTGAACGCAATTGCAGTAATGCAAGTTCATCTTCATTTGTGCTGAAAAGAGCAATAATTTCAGCTGCTATACGTTCAGGGGTTTTGCCAACCGTTTCAACCGTAAAATTAGCAACTGATTGATACTTTGGGTCTCTTTTTTGCCACAGACTAAAAAAATCAACTGTTGATTTTTCTTGTAACAATGGTCGTTGTCCTTCAAGGAGTAGACGACTAATCGTGCTTTCTAAATTACCATGCAAGTATATAATAGTTGCCGGTGATTTTTTTAAAATAGCGATATTTTCTGGTCGTTCTACTACACCACCACCTGTTGCAACAATCCCTTTAAATGTTTGTAAATCAGCTAAAACTTCTGTTTCAAGTACCCTAAACCCCTCTTCTCCGCGTTCCTTAAATATTTCTTGAATACTTTTATTAGCAACACGCTCAATTTCAGAGTCTATATCTATAAACTTTGATTGGTGTTGTCGAGCAATCTCTTTCCCGACAGTCGTTTTTCCTGCTCCCATGAAACCTATCAACATGAGTGTATCTGGTTCTTTAATCATTTTTATTTCCTTCAAAATTGTTCACGCACTGTTTTAGCCTGACTAATCATTCTATGTATTTCAGCTCTATTTTCATCTTTTAAAGCTTGATCAAATTTAGTTAATTCGTTTATTAATGCTTGATTACTTGCCAATATTGCTTCTCGATTACTCATTAAAATAGCTGTCCAAACGTCAGGATTACTAGCTGCTATTCTTGTTGTATCTTTAAATCCACCTGCAACATAATCACCTAAATTCTCAGCATTTTGTATATTAGCTACTACAGCATTAACAAGTGCATAAGATAAAATATGTGGTTCATCACTAATAAACGCCATTAGCCTATCATGTTCTTGGCTACTTATTGTTATAAACTTTGCATCGAGTGGCGCAAATATTTGCTTTAAACTATCAATAATTACATCCGAGTTAGGAGATGTAATCAAAAAATAAGGTGCATTCTGATAAAGTTCATTATCAGCTGCCTCAATTCCGCTATTCTGAGTTCCTGCCATGGCGTGTCCACCAATGAAATGCACATTATCCTTAAAATACATTGATGCTACGTTTAAAATTTCAGATTTTGTTGAGCCTGCATCTGTGATTAAAACGCCTGGTTTTAAAGTTATGCGACTCAACTCAATAATTGATTTTTTTATGATATCAATTGGTGTAGCTAAAAATATTAAGTCTGCATCTGTTACAACTTCAGATAGATTTGTAGCTGCTTTATCAATGATATTGTGCTTCAAAGCATACGACAAAGTATTTGTGTTGTTATCAACGCCAATAATCTCATGTTCAGTGTTTTGTTTCATGATTGATGCAAACGATGCACCCATCTCACCTAACCCTTGAACAACAATTTTCATTTCATTACCTCAGATAAATCTTCTAAAAACCCAGGGTACGAGACACTCATAGCATCCTCACCTTCTAATACTACATCACCAGTAGTAATCAAGGCAGCTACTGCATTCATCATAGCAATCCGATGATCCCCATGTGATAAAAGTAGAGCAGAATCATTAACAACTTTTAAAGCTGTACCACCATGAATAATCATACCATCGGGTAACTCATCGATTTGGGCACCTACTTTTCTAAGTTCAGATACAACAGTAGCGATTCTATCAGTCTCTTTAACACGCAACTCTTCTGCCCCACTAATAATTGTATCCCCTTTTGCTTGTGTTGCAGCTAGCGCTATAATCGGTAATTCATCAACTGCGCTTGGAATATCTTCTGCCGTAATTTCAATACCCTTAAGCTCTTGTGTAGTAACTGTTAGGTCGGCTACTGGTTCGCCATCACTGTCTAATTTATCAATAATAATTTTGGCGCCCATACGCGTCAGTATTTTGATAATCCCATCACGTGTGGGATTAATACCAACATTCTTAATAGTTAATTTTGAATTAGGTGTTATCAGTCCAGCGACTAAAAAGAATGCAGCACTAGAAATATCTGATGGCACATTAATGCACTGCCCTTTTAAACTAAGTTGGCGGCTCACCTTGATAATCCCATCTTGTACACTTATTTTACCGCCAAACTGTTTTAACATACGTTCCGTATGATCTCTAGAAGGATTTTTTTCAATAATACATGTTTCACCTTCAGCTTGAATACCCGCCAGTAAGATCGCACTTTTAACTTGAGCAGAGGCAACCGGCATGACATATGTTATCCCTAGAAGTTGATTATTGGTCTTTATCACCCCTGGTAGAGTGCCATTTGATGTTAACTGAATGTTGGCGCCCATTTTAGCTAATGGATCACTTACACGAACCATTGGTCTTTTGCTAAGTGAATCATCCCCAATGATACTCATGTCAAATGGTTGTTTACTTAAGAGTCCCATAAGAAGCCGTGTAGATGTACCAGAATTTCCCATGTCAAGTGGCTGTTGAGGTGCTGAAAAATTATTAATGCCTTTTCCATACACAGTAACCATACGACCATTTTGTTCAATGTTCACACCTAAATCACGAAAGACTTGCATCGTATGCAACACATCGTCTGATGTTAAAAAATTTTTAATAACTGTTGTCCCGTTTGCAATGGCGCCAAACATCAAAGCTCTATGTGATATTGATTTATCACCTGGTACATTTACTGAACCGTTTAGTCCTGAATTTGGTGCATGTGTTAACCTGATCATGGTTATTCTTCCCCCTATCACTTCAGTATTAGAAAGACTTAACTTCGTCTCTGTATAACGTTACTTGTTCTTTCATTCTTTCAATATTATCAGCATCAAACTTATCTAAGACTGCTTTAGCTAATTCAATTGCAACCATTGATTCCGCAATTACTGCTGCTGCTGTAACTGCAGTTGTATCTGAACGTTCAATTGATGCACGATGATCTTCATGAGTATCAATATCAACAGACTGCATAGGACGATACAAAGTAGGAATCGGTTTGACAACACCTCTAACAATAATTGCTTCCCCAGTTGTCATGCCACCTTCAAAGCCACCAAGATTATCAGATCCTCTGTAAAATCCTTTTTCGGCATCCCAAAAAATTTCATCCATTACTTGATCACCATATTTTTCAGAGTTATCGAATCCGCCGCCAAATTGAACTCCTTTAAAAGCATTAATCCCTACAATTGAGCGAGCAATTTTACCATCTAACTTATCATCAGCTGATACGTAAGATCCTAAACCTACAGGCATACCAGTTGCAATAACTTGAACTTGTCCGCCAACTGTATTTGCATCTCGCTTTGTTTTATCAATGACGTGTTTAATCGCTTCATCGGCAGCTTCATCCAGAGCACGTGTTTCAAAACTTTCAGTCACTTCTCTTAACTCTTGAAGATTTTTATATTTCGTTAATGTTGACAAATCTGATTTAGCAGGTCCAACGTTTACTACAAAGCCATGAACATCGACACCAATTTCAGATAATAATTTTTTAGCAACTGCTCCAACTGCGACACGCATGGTTGTCTCTCGGGCTGATGAACGTTCCAGCACATTCCGTAAATCTTTATGATGTCTGTATTTAATACCACCAACTAAATCTGCATGTCCAGGACGTGGACGTAATACTTTTCGTAATGTATTTTCTGAGGTTTCTGGATCATTGGGCGCCATAATTTTAGACCAATTATTATGATCATCATTATGTACATTTAATGTAATTGGAGAACCTAATGTTTTCTGATGACGTACACCTGTCAAAAATGTTACTGTATCGGTTTCAATTTTCTGTCGTTCGCCTCTACCATAACCCCTTTGGCGACGAGCTAATTCTAAATTAACGTCTTCTTGTGTGATTTTTAATCCTGCTGGAATGCCCTCAATAACAGCTATTTCTTCAGGGCCATGACTTTCTCCTGCTGTTGTATATCTCATAATATTTTTTACCAATACAAATTATTATATTTGTTTATTCCTTCCAATGATTTTTAAATAAATGCTGTATATCTGATATTTCTTGTTTGATAATTTTTGGTTCACCAATTGTCTGCAATACGACTATGTTTAATATACCACTACGATTCTTTTTATCGTTTACCAAATGTTTGAAAAAATCTGTGGTTCCTATCAATGATGATGTCGTAGGTAACCCTACTGAAACTAATCGTGCCATCAACTGTGATGTTACTGTCTCATCACTATAACCACAATCAGTCATGAGTTTAGACATCTCAATCATACCAATTGCAACTGCTTCTCCATGCTTCAATTTACCATGAGCTAGTAACTCAATTGCATGACCAATTGTATGTCCAAAATTAAGATATTGTCGTTTGTGATATTCTTTTTCATCTGCCATAACAATGTTAGCTTTGTATTGAATTGATCTCAATGACAGTTCTTCAGCATAATGACGAATATCTTCAGTGCTTTTTATTTTACCAGTTAACTCAAAAAATGAACCGCCCTCAAGAGCAGAAGTTTTAACGACTTCAGCATAACCTTCAACTAAATCTCGATCACTTAACGTTTCCAAATAAGTCACGTCTACTAACACTAAATCAGGTTGATAAAATGTTCCAGCAATATTCTTAGTATTCTCTATATTAATCGCCGTTTTGCCACCCACAAGCCTTAAGCAACGCAAAATTTTGCATGTTGCGAGTTCCAACTTGGAAGATATCCGTATACTGATCAACTAATTCAACATCTTTGGTATCCAAAATTTCTGTTACCATGTCCATGCCCAATTGGTCAGCAGCTGCACGATGTGCTTTTAAACCAGTTTCGCCATTTCCTTGAAATGAATACGGTGACGTTCTTGGTTTAAACGCACCACCACGTAATATAGTAGCGCCAGCTTTTTTTACAGACTGTCCCATATTTAGAACATGATCAGAACTTTCAATTGAATCAGGGCCCGCCATGAACACGAAGTTATTACCATCTATAACGCTGTGCTTGGTTTTGATAATAGTGTCTTCTGGATGAAACGCTCTTGAAGCACCGATAGCAGAATGATGATTATAAATGATTTCAACAGTACCTACTTGTTTTATAGTAGTCATCATTTCTTCAGATAGTTCTTTAACACCCGCTAATGCTATCCGATTATTGTGAACAAAAACCGGTTTAATTGGATTATTTGAATCTAGCATTTTGGCGATATTTTTTGCGGCTGTATTACTTTCCGTTATTAGAATAATATATTATTCTCCTTGAATTGCCTCTAACATCATTTGACGGTTTGCTGGCTGATTAAACCAGTATTCAAAACTCAACGCTCCTTGAGACACTAACATAGGTATCCCGTTTTGTGTTGCCAAATGACGTCTTTGTGCTGTTCTTAATAATCCTGTTTGCTTGTTACGATAAATCATGTCAACAACCAACGCATGTTGAGGCAATAAATTGATTTGATAGTCGTTCAATAACATTCTAGAATCATTCATCCCTACAGTTGTTGCATTAATAAGTAGATCAGCATTGGATAAAGCATATGACATATGTTGATTGTCTGACAAATCAAACAACTGTCCTATACCATGACTAAGATAAGAAATCATCGTCTCACGTTGTGACCAATCACTGTGAGAACGATTGTATACCGATAGATTTCGCACACCATACTGATGAGCAGTTGCAATCACTGCTTTAGCTGAACCACCACTACCCAAAATAACAACATTTTCATGAGGCTGATTTGGATTGATACTTTGCCAAAAACCATCGCC
The DNA here is from genome assembly GCF_019656075.1 of Leuconostoc palmae. Taxonomy (GTDB): domain Bacteria; phylum Bacillota; class Bacilli; order Lactobacillales; family Lactobacillaceae; genus Leuconostoc; species Leuconostoc palmae. The sequence continues at coordinate 168,361 of NZ_BPKZ01000002.1, forward strand.
ATCAGTTGTCGTACCAATGAGCTTACCATTGATATTTTTAACCGTATTAACTGTGTGTAAGTGATTTGAGAGTGGTGTCAACTCATCAATTAAATCAATAATAGATTCTTTGAAAGGCGTTGAAACATTAAAACCATCAATATTCAATGCGCGAATACCATTAACACTACTGATTAAATTTTCAGGTTTAACATCAAAAATGTGGTAATAGCCATTGATATGATTTTCTCTCATCAACTTATTTTGCATAATTGGCGATAATGAATGACCTGCCGGATGAGCCAATAACCCATATAAACTCATTAAAATTCTCCTTCAATAAAAAACGTACTAAGCTTAGTTTAACTTAGTACGTTCTCTTTTTGCCCAGTTTAGACAATTAAAAAGTCACTAAGTAAACGTTCTCACTTAGTGACTCAAACCTTGAAAAACTTCTGGTCGCTAAGCGCATCGATAACCGACGCACTTGGCGACGGTTCTAGATAAACCAGAAGTAAAAATAATTATTGTTTTTCAAGGAATTTTTGTTCATAATTTTCTCATTTCTATTAATAGTTTTACTATACATTGTTCTATAAAATATGTCAATTACTTATTTTAATTTAATACTACTCGCTTTGTTATTATTTTATAGATGATACCTACAACATATACACCAATGATACGATCCATATAATCTGTGACTATTTGGACAACAAACACGGCTATTTCTTTATGGACACCCAAACCATATAATAATTGGACCATAATACTCGATCCAGAAGAAGTAATCCCTTGAAATAAAATAATAGTTATAACTGTACTAACAATTGTTGAAGGCAATGAAATAACTAACGCCAACCACCATATTTTTTTAAAGTTAATGGCACTATATTTTTTATATACAAGCCCTGAAACAATCGCCGTTGTTATTTGACTAGGCATATAATAAATTGAAAATAAATCGCCAGTCCCGCCATTAATCAATGCTGTTAAAACACCAGTAATAAGACCACCTATCGGACCAAAAAAAGCACTGCCTAATAAAGTTCCTATTGTATCTAAATAAAACGGTACTTTTGTGTAAAGAGCAATATGTCCACCAACAATATTAATGACAATAAATAGAGCAATTAATGCTATTTTATTTGCTGACCATCTAGCTTGCATATCACATCGCCTCCAATTCCTGTGCGACATGATCTAAATCTTTCAATAATGCCTCTTGGTCGACTCTAATTAACCGACTAATAATAATGGCCATCGCTCTTTTGGCATCAACTTGTTGTAAAAGAGTTACATTCGGCTGACACTTTAAAAAACTGGCACTATCAACTATACTTTGTCCTAATGCTTTTCCTTCTGTCACAATAGTCATGTAGAATTCATAACCAATAGCAATAGTGGGATCTAAAATATAAGCAATAACTAATGGATCATTAATCACTGCTCCTAAAACGTGTTCTTGCTGCCAATGAAAATCAAAATAAAACTGGATTATTTGATGAATAAACTTTGTTTTTTGAGGATTCATATACTTCATTATTTGTAAAATATTAGGTGTTAATACTATTTTTCTAGTAACATCTAATGGTACTACATCTATTTTACAAATATTAGATTGTATAACATATTCTGCAGCATCTGGATCAACCCAAAAATTATATTCAGCTACAGGTGAAGAATTTCCTTGAGTCTGATATGCACCACCCATAATGACAATACGAGAAACATCTCGCCAAATTTCAGGTTGTGTTTGGATTGAATAGGCCACATTTGTTAATGGTCCCAATGCCAAAAAACAAATATCTTGTTGGGCAAATAGTTCCTCATATCCTTTATCTTGAATAAGATCATAGGTATCTATGCCCAATACATCTGTTAAATGACTGTTGCCAAGACCATCGTTACCATGTGTATCTTGCGCACTCACATAATCATGCTTCAAAGGTTTAGATGCGCCACTATAGATTGGAACATCTAATCGGTTTGCCTCACGTAAAATTTTAAGTGCATTCTGCACACCAATAGTTGTTGGGACATTACCTTCCACAATTGAAATACCGATAACATCTAATTCCGGCGAATTAAGTGCTGCCAAAATAGCTAAACTATCATCAATACCTGGATCAGTATCAATCACTACTTTTTGTTTTTGCATTATCTCTCCTACCTTTCAAGGTTACTTGGTTTTTTATCCTAGGAAGTTTCCGAACTAGTCCAACATACTGTATAATGTTGATTTTGATAAATGCTTGTTTATTTTAGCAGAAAAAATAATACAATAAAACCCCCAATGTTTTATATCATTGGAGGTCAACTATCTTATTAGGCTTGGAACAATATAGCTAATGCCCCTAAACCAGTATGTGTAGAAATAATCGGTCCTGTAGTCATGACCTCAATTTTAATTTCTGGCCAAATTTCATTTAATCTTTTCGCCATTTTTTCAGCAACTTCTGGTATTCCTGCATGAGAAATTCCGATTGCTGATACTTCTGGATAAGTCTTCATTTTTTCAATGACAGTGTCATGAAATTTAGCAATTGCTTTCATACCACGGCCTTTTACTATGACTTCAACAGAACCCATTTCATCAACACAAGCACCTACTTTAATATTTAAAAGATTCCCAATAATTCCAGAGGCCTTGCTTAATCTCCCGCCAGCTACCATATTATCTAACGAAGTAAAACTCAAATAAGTATGTGATTGCCCACGCACTTTTTCTACTTCAGAAATAATTTCTGACATTGTGGCACCTTTTTGTGCTAACTTGGCTGCAGTTAATACTTGAAAAGCTTGTGAACGATCTGCATTTAATGTATCGAAAGTCGTAATTTTAGCAGCTGTTAATGCGGCTGCTTGCTTTGCCGCATGCACTGTTCCAGATAAACCAGAAGATAAATGTAAACTCAAAATTTCAGAATCCGGAAATTTTTCGTGAATGGCATCATAAGCAACTTGAAATTTTCCGATAGAGGGCTGAGAGGTTTGAGGTAAATTTTTACTTTTTTGCATGAAATCTAAAAATTCTTCACGTTTTAAAGTCACACCATCTTCATAAACAACACCATCAATTTGTACAGTGAGTGGCACAATTGTTATATCATAGTTTGCTATTTCATCTGTTGTCAGAGCTACTGCTGAATCAGTTACAATTTTAATATTTGACATATTTCCCTCAATTCCGACGTTCATATCTTTCAACAATATAATTATAATCTGTTATTTCTTTTTTTACATGTTTAACTGATTCAACTAACTTGAATTTCGTTAGATCAATATCTTCAACAAAAGTATCACCATCAATAACTGTATCCACTCTGGTTACAATCAAATCAGTTGCATAGGCCATAAATTCTTTATAAATTTTCGCACCACCCGCAATGGAAATGTCTCTTTCTTCTGAATCAATATAGGCCAATGCATCGTTAATAGAATGTTTAACCAATACATCTGAAAATCCTGTCTGGAAATTCCTTTGACGTGTCAAAACCATTGTTGTTCTGTTTGGCAATGGCTTACCAATAGAACGCCACGTATTACTACCGACAATCATCAGTGTTCCTGTTGTCTCTTGACGAAATAGTTTTAAATCATCTGGTATATACCAAGCAAGTTGACCATTTTTCCCTATTGCATGTTGTGTATCCTCTGCCCAAACCATCTTAATTTTTTTCATTTTTTACAAGTTCCTTCGCATACTTTAATAAAATCTCTTGTTTATTTGGGACTTTCTCATCAACAACTTGCTGTTCAATAATCTTTAAAATACGACCCATATCTGGTCCAGGCGCAACGATCGCTTGCTCTATCAACATACTACCATTAATGGATAGATCTTGAATTTTTTTAATAGGCATTTTCCTAAATATCGTGTAAATTTTATTGATAACCTCAGGAGAAGTCTGAATCATGTTTAATAGAGAAAGTAACAATTCCTCATATTGATTAATTTCATATAACTGATATGTAGTAGCGTTAATTATGTTTTTTGCAACTGGGACAACGGATGTCACAGCTTGAATATCAGCACGACTTGTCTTCCATGACCGCATAAACTTTTCTAAGTCTTCTTTTTCAAGATTAAGATAGTAACCGATAAGTAGCCAAACTTCTTGAGTTGATTCGGGGTGAGTTAACTCAAGTGCCTTTCGAAACTCTGGTAAATTCATAGACATCAAATTACCAGGAAGATATTTTAAAATATCAAGTTTTTCAGCTAGTTCAAGGCTTTTGGGTGCGTATGCACCCATTAACAATTTTTCAAATTCTACCCGAATACGTTCTACCGCGATTTTTTCTAAATTAGATGCAAGTTTTTGTAAAGCAAATTTCGTTTCTTCTTCAATACTAAAACCAAGCTGTGAACTAAATCTCAAAGCACGCATAATACGAAGCGCATCCTCATTAAATCTGGTCTCCGCATTACCTACTGCTCGTAAACTATGTACTTTCATATCTAACAAACCATCAAACAGATCAATAATTTTGGCATCTTTGGTCATTGCCATAGCATTGATAGTAAAATCTCTACGTTTCAAGTCTTCTTTCAATGTTCGCACAAAAGTAACACGGTCTGGACGGCGAAAATCAGTATACGTAGATTCTGTTCTAAACGTTGTGATTTCATATCCTTGACCATGATCTAAAACCATTACCGTCCCATGTTGTATCCCAGTATCGACTGTACGATCAAATATTGTTTTTACTTCTTCTGGGAAAGCAGATGTAGCAATATCTACATCATGAATTGGATTACCTAACAACATATCGCGGACAGAGCCACCAACAAAAAAAGCTTCAAATCCGGCATGATCTATTTTTTCTAAAATTGGTTTAGCTTCAAGAAACTCTTTTGGTAGACTTTTAAATTCCATACTTTTGTATATCCTTAAGTTAATTATAGCAAAAATCAAAAAATGAAAAAACTTCTTTTATGATTAATCCTCATATAAATTTTCAAGACGCATTTGCATATCTACGTCATCTGGATTTAAATATAAATATTTTTCAGTCGTACTAATTTCTTTCGCAACTTCTCCAATTTCATGATACCAATCGATTATGTCCTGTAAAAACGCTTGATTATCTTCCAACAACGGTAGTGCTTCTTCCCAGTAATTTTTAGCCAAAGCTAATTCTCCTAATTTCTGATAACTCAGAGCTAAATACCAATAAAAACGCTCGTCTTCTACTTCATTGGACATGCTATCTTTTAATAACTCAATGATTTCTGATTCACGTTGTTGCTTAAACATCAAATCAGCCAACATAAATAGCGACTCGGTATCATCTTCATTAATGGCTATAGCATTTCTATAATAATTTTCAGCAACAACTAAATCTTTATTTTCTACCGCCATTTTTCCAGCCAACTGATATAATTTTGTGTTTGTTTCATCTAAAGAAATACCAGTTTGATAGACACGGAGAGCTTCATTACTTTGTCCTAATTTTTCATATAAATGCCCTAATATTGGATAAATCGAAGTATATTTTGGATCTACATCTAAAATTTCGTTCAATAATTTAATTGCCTCATCATCTCTATTTGTTTCTTGATATATAATAGCTAACTGAAATTTTGTATCAAGTGTAAGTTGCTCATATTTAATTTGCTCTAAATAACCAATGGCATGCTCATATCTACCAATTTGCGCATAGGCAACACCTAAACGAGCCACAATATCTACCTTACTCATTTCTCGTTCACCTTTTAAAAGTAAATTACGATAACGAGTTATCGCCTTTTCAAAGTTACCATTAGCATTATAAAATTCAGCCAATGCAAATTCAATGACAGGCTCATCAGGCGCTAAAGACTCAGCCTGTTGTAGACTGTATTCTGCGGATTCATTTAGTCCTTCAGTTTGATAGATGTCAGCTTTGACCAATAAAGATTGAATATATGAATCAGATTCAGGCATAATTTGAGCGAGATAATTTTGTGCTTCATCTATCTCGCCATCTTCAATAGCGATATCAGCTAGCGCAGTCCTTAACTCATCTTCATCAGGATATTTTTTAAGTAACGTTTTATATGCTCGCCTGGATTGATTTAAAAACCCTAACGCATATAAGTCTTCAGCTAAGCTATAAATTAACTCATCACTGTCTTCTCTAAGTGATTTTGTAAAGTATTGTTGTGCCGTTTCAATCTGACCCTTTGATAGTGCGGTTAACATTTGTTCAGCATAATTACTTGGCATATTTTTCTCCTAAAAATATTCTATTTAATAGATAAAAATTGATTTAACATTTCATTTTATCACACTGATATAAGTCTATGAGATGTTTGCTTATTTTTGTGATGTTGTTGATCATTTTTGATACATATAGTAGTTACTATTACTGATTTTTATTAGGGCAACTTTAGTGTTCTTATTCTCTTTTGAACTATTTTGCAATAAAAAAGCACCTGTTAAGGTGCAAACGGCAAATATCGTGCAAATACTGCTCGGACAAGAAGTGCAATTTATCATCTAGATATGTTGTATGCACGACCAAAAAATCAGGGTCTTCACGAACTGTTTCCACCCATTCATTAATCCAGTCATAAGGATTACGTGGTGGGTTATACGAGAATATCGTAACAACTTGCATGCCTTTAGGTAGCTTTTGACGTGTATATGATAATTGGACTGTGTGTATCTCAGTAAAGTTGCTGAACTCAGTAGCTTCTTCAAACCACAACCAACGAACATATCCCTTAGCTATCTTGAAAGACTTTTGTTTGCTGGGATCATCAACACCAGAGAAGTAAAAACCACTACCATTGCGCCTATCTATAATCTCTATAGGAGACGTTTTAAAGCGGAATAGCCACGATACATGTAATTCATCTAATGCCCAATTAATCTGCTCATAAACGCTACGTTTGAGATTACCAGCTACCTTACGATAACAAACCACATTAGCATTTTCATCAGCCATCATGCCCATTGCTAGATACATACTAATTGCACTAGATTTCGTACTGGCACGTCTACCCTCTTCGATAATATTAGATGCGTTTGTTGCCCACAAATGGTCAAAAGCTGGATTAACTAATTTAGCTACGTTCATCTTCTTCTGCCCTCCTATCGAAACCAATCACACGTATCTCATTGGCAGTGCCATTATCGGTAACTTCTCTTGCATTAGCTTCAGCAATATCAGTTTCAGCGCTAAGCTTACGTATTTGTTGTTCAACTAACTTATCATTACCAGGATAGCGTTTCATGATTTCTTTCAAAGCGCTAATTCTTGTTTTAAGGTCTGCTTCTTTTTCAACTGTTTCAGCACCAACAGGGGTGCCCACAACAACATTCTCTTTTAACTCACCTCTAGCAATGCTAGTTAGTATTTCAACAGCTTCTGTGTGGCTCATAACACGGTTTGACGCTATTTCTGCCATACGTTCATCTATGTATGTTTTAACACTAAGTTTTTCTAAGTTTTGTGAACCTTGAACATGTGGCTGTTTGTATCCTGATAGTCGTGCGGATTCGGTGGCATTGCCGGTCTTTATATACTCATCAGCAAACTTCTTTTGTTTCGGTGTTAATTTCATGTCATTTAAGGCACCTCCTTTCAATGTTTCACTGCAAAATAAAAAGCGCTTATAGCGCTTAAATACTAAATGCGAATTAATTTGTTTGATTTCCAATGGTATTTTTTAACATTAGTTAAAGCTGTTAAATTGTTGCCTGTGCCAGCACGTTGATTCACATGTTTGCCGTACCCTTGAACTGTTAATCCTACGGCAAATACTATTTTATTGTTATTTGTTAAAACATCCATAATACTACTGTAATTTTGAAAGTACTTTTTTGGGAAACGACCTGTAGCTACCACAAGATCATAGTTTGATATATTTTTAACTTTAGAAGCAATCATATCAAGGTTCTCTTTTATCTTGTCTGAAAAGTATTTTTTTGCTTTAGTAGAGGACGAATTCAAAACGGGAAATACATTAAAAATTATAATTTTTTTGTACTTCTTACCGTATGCTTGAATTAATAAATTTACTGTAGTATCGCTTATCTTAATATCTCCATTTACATTTTTGGACGGTAAGCCTGCTTTGCTTGGGTTCATAAGTAGAGCGATTAAAGTTTCTTTTGAATCCGATAACTCATCCTCAATTTCAAGATAATACCTATAATTTAAATCAAATTCTGAATCTAAAACACGCCAATTACACGGAAAATACACTTCATATTCCATATCTCCAACCTCCAATAGAATGATTATACTATAGAGGACTAAATGTGCAACTGAATTATTCATCAACTTATTAATCATCGCAATACTTCTAACAGGACTGACATTCTTCAACTGATTGTCTTTGCCTGTTCCATAATATGATTGTTCCCACTTGGTTTTTAATGTGTGACACCTACTGCACGCCACTGCGAGATTAGCTATGTTCGCCTTATCATTTTGGGACGCTTCAATCGGTACGATATGATCTGCAATTCTGCCTTGCTTGACGACGCTATCACACTTACAGTATTGGCACAAGTAATGCTGTTCATCTAACACTCGTTGCCTTAAGTTCACCCACTACTTTGTGCGGTAGAAGTTATACTGACCACGCTTGTTGTCGTCACGGTTACGTGTCACTGTGTTGTATCTGTGTGTTGCTTGTTTATCTCTTGGAGCATACACACGTTCTTGGTCTGCATGTTTAGCACAGTAATGCTTGGGCAACTCAACCATGTTGAAACAACCATTTGCTTTACAACGTCTGACTCTTGCCATAACCAACTATTCCTGCATTGTTTCTAAACATATCCGTTGCTATGTCTTTAATCTCAAACTTATCGTAATCAACATTAGGCGCAGACATTTGTTTATCAATTCCTAACGCACTACCCATCTGCTTGCCAACGGCCATAGCACTTAATACTAAGTGTCCGGTAATAACTACACTGATTGCATTGCCAATGCCTGTCATCACATTCCCAATCGCAGACCAAACGCCTTCTTCTTTGCACCTGTTGTGCAATGCCATTTCATGTCTTGCTCTACTTAACTGTTTATATCTTGTGTGTCCTTGTTGCATTGTACTCTCGCCGTTCACTGCAAAATAAAAAGCGCTTATGCGCTTAATTAGTTATCATTTTATTTATATTTTCGATACTTTCACTTAGAACATTTTGAGATGGTCTTACTCCGTAAACTTTCCAATTATCATCATCTTCTTTTTTATACATATGAATAACCTCTTGCGCATTATTGTTATCAGTTACAAATACTTTAACACCGTTAAACATAATTATTTCTAAAGCATAAGATCTAACTAACGCTGAAAAGTTCAGCGTTAGTGACTCCTCCTCTTTGTTGTCACTTATTTCATGCCTACTTATTGTGCCATCACCCATTATAGTATGCAAAAAAACCTTAAAAATAAGAGGCCTGCCATCATAAGATGCTATTCTATATTCGATTACATACGTAAACACATCAAAGTAAGATTCTTGATGATAATGTACCTGAGCGTATGGTAGACTATTTTCTAACTTCTGTTTTTCTTCCAATGTTTTATTGTTGTCTATTTGATATTTCGCCACTAAGTAGGCAATTAGTCCTGAGGGAACAACACCTAAATAACTACCCCAGAAACCTAGCCAGTCTCCACTACCTCTATATCCCAACGACCAATGATTATATTGAACAAACAATGGACCAACTACAAAAACAATCACTCCCAAAACAATTAAGAACCAAAACCATTTTTTATTCATCTCCAACCTCCAATAGCAGTAATTATACTATAGAGGACTGAACGTGTAACCAAATTATTTGTCAGTTTGTTTAATCATCGCTTGGTAATAAAGATAATGATATTGCCCTTGAACAGTGCTACCTCCTTTCGGTATCCACCCTGATTCAATATGTAAATTGACAACTTTTTCTAAATCAAATGTGCCTTTAGTTGTTAATACAATGTATTTCATACCATCATTCCCTCAACCACTTCATGTGGCTTCTATAGTCAATCTGCCTGTTATCCAACACTTCTGACCTAACCTGAATACGTGAGCGATCATGACGTGCGATACTCTCTGTTTTCATCATGTCAGCGTGCTTGCGATTAACATCAGTCGCCTGTTTGATATGTCTACGTCTCTTGCGTAGTTTCTTCTCTGCTTCACTCATGTTTAACTCCAATAAAAAAGCACCCGTTAAGGTGCGTGTATGTCATATATGTAAAACAGGTCGAAATTGACCTGTTTAGTTATTAAGTTAATATGTACGACGACTCCTCAGAAAGTACAAGCAAAAAGTTTAGTTTACTAATTTATGGGCGAGTGCAAAGATAAACTTTCTCAGAAGTCGTCATGTGTATATTTTAACACACATTTAATACAATGTACTTTTTCATTTACTATGTACGAGTAACAGGCAAATGCCACTCATTAAGTTGTGTTTGCTTTTTTCTGGTGCTTCGCATATAACAGCCATACACCTGATTGATTGTATTGAACGCCGAGTTGATGCAATAATTTATTCATTGCCAGTCCGCTAAGCCCATAATCTTTAGCAATGAATGTGATGTTTACCAATGACTTGTTTGATAAGACTAAGTCTGTATAATCTGCTTTTGGTTTCATCTCGTTATTTTGTTGTAGTAAGACAGAGTTTTCTTGTTGCAACGCTAATTTTTCTTGACGTTCTGTTTTCAATTCAGTTGCTAGACGGATAATAGTATCTGGATCAGTTAATACCTGTTCAATCTTTGCTTCAGTCATATATGCACCGTGTTTCAATACACTTGGAATAACTTCTGATGTCACCCAACGCTTGAATTTTCGTGCTGATGGTAATTTACTTGATAGAGATAATGAAATAACTCCCGACTGGTTAATAACCGTCATTTGTTGCATTCCACCAGGGGTCTGTATTTTACCGACCCCTTTGTCTTCTTCATCGACATGAGCTTTAATTGCATCGGCTGTCCGAGAATAACCCAGTGTCTTGGCTATATCTTTTGCAACTAAACCATACCTCTTCGTCAATCACTATTGTGCGAACCTCGTTCGCTTCAAAATTAAATACTTCTACTTCGTTCATGTTACTGTTCCTTTCTTGTGTTAAAATGGAACTGTTATTGTTCCATAGCCTAACTACTTGTGCTAGTTAGGCTTTTCTTTAATTATTTTTACAATTCATTTAATCGGGAAGTGTTTTATGCCTACTACAATACTGTTGCAATTAGTAACAACAGGAGTATCTTTAATCGGAATCGCTTTGTCTTTTTGGTTCGGAAGATTATCAGCTACTGCTGATATGAAGAAACGTTTAAAAGAACAACGATACTTTAAATTTTATATGCCTTTTTTCACTTACTTGATTCGCCATAATTATGGAAGTTCAAATTACTACCAAATCATTTCTAGTTCTGGAAAATCTTCTGAATTATTGACAATGCTTTTTGATAACATCGGATATTTAGATAAGAAAACTTGTTCAAAACTATCTCATTTCTATCAACTTCATCTAAAAGCCTTGTCATTCGGTTCAGGTGACTTCAGATATGAAGCAGATGTTCTCGAACTAAATGACTTGTTCGATGAACTAGTTAATTTATCAACCATAGAATCCAGCAAATTAGCAGAATCATTAAAGCTAGACCAAACTCCACTAGAGTTGTTTTCCACCAATTCCACCACCAAAAGTCATTGCAAATGACGAATAATGCTAGACCTAAAATCAGCCCAATTTGCAATACTGGCGATAAAACCATCAGATAAGAATCTATTTTCGAAACCCCTTCAACTATTGTTGTTTCGTACATTTTTATACCTTTTTCTTTTTAATTGATTAAACGGTGTGTTTGAGAGCTTGCTCAACTTCGTCTTGAGTTAAGCTCTTTTTTGGTGCAACGTGATATGCGTTGCTAACCTTTGAGTAAACATCTTGCAACTCGGTTGAACTAAGTCCGCTTAATGCTTTAATTACACTTTCTTTCTTTTATGGTGTCATGCCTCTCTCCTTTATGCTGGCTGTTTCGGTTTTTCCGAAGTTATGTATAATATAAGGTATAGAAAATAACGAGGAATAAAACATGTTCGCAAATAATTTAAAATATTTACGAGAAAAACATAATATGGACCAGCTAGATTTAGCTATAAAACTCGGCAGAAAGAATTCTTCTTCCGTTAGCGAATGGGAAAAAGGAAAATACACTCCAAAAATCGCTGTTCTGAATGATATTGCTGAAATATTTGATGTCTCTATTACTGATTTGATGAACAAAGATTTAAGTACGGAAACCGAATCTAGAGATTCATTACTGCGCATTTACGACAATTTACAACCTAATCGTCAACGTGTAGTTTATGAAACTGCTGAACAGCAATATAATGAACAAAACAACGTTGTTGAGTTACCTACTAATAACGAAGTTGAAATATACGGAGCTGTTTCTGCCGGAACTGGTGAATATCTATTAGACGGTAAGCCAGAACTTGTTGAATATGATGGCGATGTTCCTACTCATGATTTCGCTGTTGTAGTCAATGGTGATTCAATGTTACCGTTATTCGAAGATAAACAAATCATATTTGTAAACAAAACAAAAGACGTGCGCTCTGGTCAAATAGTCATTGCAAACTACGATCATCAAGCTTATGTTAAAAAGTTCATGCGTGACGAAAATGGTTGCCGATTAGTTTCACTAAACAAAAAATACAGCGACTTACCAATTAACGAAGAACATGAGATGTCTATATTTGGTGTCGTTGTATTATAAACCGCTATGCGGTGTACATATTTTTTTAATATCATTTGGCAAACGATTGACATTATGTGCCGAGCAACCACATTAAAAGGTTAGAGGAGAGATAGAGTGTTTATTTTTATTTTTTTAATTCTGTTTGTGATATCACTGATTTTGTTTGCAAAATATCGTGAAAATGATGATTCAAAAAATTTGCCTTTGCAAAAGAAACCAAAAATATTTTTGGGATTAGCTGTCGTGTTTCTAGCTTTTACTATTTTATCTATAGCTACACGCAAGGAAACGTCAACTTCTGAAACAGTTTCTTCAAAACAATCTTCAGATAATACAGATACAGATACAGATACAGATGATTCTAGTTCTTCAAGTAGTTCATCTTCTTCTGAATCAACTAGTAGCTCTTCATCAGAATCTTCATCGTCTTCTGATGCAATGAGTTATGAAGAAAAAGTTAATTCATTGCTAAAAGGAACTGCTCAAAAAGCTACATATGACAAAGATACAAATACATTAACCTATGTTGGATTTGAAACATGGTCAGATATACCAGATGAACATCTTCAACATGCAATGGACATTCTAGAAACCATTGCAAATAGACAGGCTGTTGTATACGGAATGCATAATCCAGAAATAAATGTTATTTTGCCCAATGGAGAATTGATAGCTAATAGCGATGGTAAAGGCGATATAGATTTCGTTAAATAACGGTGAATAACTAATGCCCATTTGGGCGTACATATATGTGCCGAGCAACCACATTAAAAGGTTTTGGGAGATTTTTATTAAATGAGTGCTTTTTTTGGAGTCTTGTTTGTTGTTTCATTATTTATTTGTATTGGACTATCTATATATTCAATAATATTGAAATTACGAAATAAAAGTTTATCTTCAAATATAAAGAAGGTTTTTATTTCATCTACTATAACTTTTTTTGTTTGTATTGTAGGAATCATCTTGACAACTAGTAACGGATCAGATGATGCAACTAAAAAGACCATTACTTCAACTTCAACTTCAACTAATAGTAGCTCTGATAGTGTCGAATCGTCTTCTTCAACTGAGAAAAAGGAAACGAATAACGGTGTTAAAACTAAGCAATATGATGACAAAGATGCTTTATCGAACGCGACAGATTTTGATGATGACTCATACAAAGACAGTAACAATATCGGCAAAAGCGTTCATTTAACTAAAGCAAAGATTGGAAGAGTTGATCAACAAGATGGTGGTATTTGGATTCAAACAATAAATGATACTACAAGTATTAATAATACATTTGTTCAAGCAATAAACTTACCTTCATATAACTTTAAAGAAGGTGACGTTGTTGATATCAAGGCAACGCTACAAGGTATGAAAAAATCGATGGTCACTTTCAAAAATGATAGTGATAAATATCCTACATTGTGGATCACTTCTATTCAAAAGACAAACTAATTAATGCCCACTTGGGCGTACATAATAGACAATGAAGTCTCTAAAATAAGCAAACAAAAAAGCACACTCAAGTGATTTTTAGACTTAAAATACTATTAACAAAATCTATGGATTCAGAATCTAATTGTAGCCAGTGTACATTCTCTCCATCGGTCATATCTAATAGAGGCTTCCCAGACAACAAATGAATTAACATATCTTTATTGATAGTCGGCTCGCTATTGAAATCACGATAACAACCAATGTTATTAATTTCTTCTACTTCATCTATAGAATCTATTTTTAAAATCAAATCATCCATTTAGAAAGCTCTCCGCATAAAAACATGAAAAGAAAAAAATCATTAAAAATTAATAGATCAAACGAAGAATACAAGGTACAGTTAATTAACTGTTTTAACAACTTAGTAAAAGATTCCGAAAATTATGACAAGGGTAATTTTGAGTCTATTAGGAGATCGTCAGTAACTCTTCGCATGCTATTCTATAACTCGATTAATTCACATAGTATTTTAGACCAATTAGTAGATACAAGCAAATTAAAAATACTTAACACGTTCCTTATAGAAAAAAATGACAGTTGCTATTTTGGTGATGTATATCTAGTTCAAAAAATAGGAACGGTATTAGACAAGAATAAAATCTACACTACTTTCATACCGGATGATTTGACGATAATGTCTACAGGCAAAAAAATATCTTTCAAAGACTGGTGGTCAGGTAAAATATTTTTCATGAATGAGGGTACAGAAATCACACGACATAAGCTTATAACAGTAATGGCTAATCAGGATGGAGGTGCTCATGTAGACGATTCAGTTGATTCTGCTTATCTGAATATATCAAGGGGTAATACAGGATATAGTGTAAATTTATCCGAATTTTTCCCCAACGAAATATATTCAAAAATGGATCCTGATAAGAATGGATTTATACAAACGAAAGATCTTAATTTAGCATTAATGAGAAAAATTGTTCACGAAGTTTTGGTATCACTACCAAGGCAATTACAAATTGATATTGACTATAATCCAGACTTTTCATATAACATGAAAAGTAATCTAAATAAGCTAATGTTTTCGATTAAAGTTTCTAACAGTAAATAAAAAACACACCCTATCCGACCAAAGACTGAGGTGTGCTAATGATTATACATAAACGCACTGGGCGTTCTGTTATATTGTAACAGATGTAAGCCCCTTTTTAAAGGAGGCTTTTTTATATGGCAAGTTTTGAAAAACGTGGTAAGAAATGGCGAGCAGTCGTCTCTTATGTTAACGGTCACGGAGTTTTCAAAAAAGTTACATCTACATTTGATACACAACGTGAAGCTACGTTGTGGGCTGCTAAGGAAGAGGTTAAGGTAAAAAACGGATATGATCCAGAAAAATCAAAAATGACCTTTAGCAATTATTATCTTGAATGGTTGAAAACATACAAAGAGCCGACCGTCAGAATATCATCTATTCAGATAAGATTTCACGGTTTACGCCATTCACACGTATCCTACCTCTTACACAATGGTGTGGACATCGACTACATTTCCAAAAGAGTCGGACACTCTAACATCGGAATAACGCTCAGTGTGTATAGCCACATGCTAAAAGAAAAAGAACAAACTCAACGTGAGCTTGCTCTTAATATACTGGATAATATTAGGGAATAATAAGTTACTTTCCCCAATTTTCCCCAGAAACGCTGTAAAACAGCGGTATAAATGGCTATTAATTACTTAACAGCTTCTTTCAAAGCTTTACCAGGCTTAAATGCTGGAACCTTTGATGCAGGAATTTCAATTTCTGCACCAGTTTGTGGGTTACGGCCCTTACGAGCAGCACGATCACGAACTTCGAAGTTACCAAAACCAATCAATTGAACTTTTTCACCGTTCTTCAAGGCTTCTTCAATTGAAGCAAATACTGCGTCAACTGATGCAGTAGCATCTTTCTTTGTCAAACCTGTTGCCTTTGCAACTGAATCTACTAATTCTTGCTTATTAGCCATTTTTGTTCTCCTGAGAGTATTTTATTAACCGTTAAACGGTTTTGAAATCTGTCGAAACATTATTTCATATAATTAGAATAACATACGAAACACCGAATGTGTAGTAATTACGCGGTTTTTCGGCTATTCGTAATCAATTTGTTACATTTTTTTATAACAAATTACTTTCTAGCACGTACAATTAATTTGATTGGTGTTCCAGTAAAGTCAAAGGCTTCGCGAATTTTATTTTCCAAAAAACGTTCATAAGAAAAATGCATCAATTCAACATCATTAACAAAAATAACAAATGTTGGTGGTTGTACGGCTACCTGTGTAGCATAATAAACACGTAAACGTCTGCCATTATCTGTTGGCGTAGGGTTAACAGCTATTGCATCCATAATAACATCGTTAAGTGTAGAAGAAGAAATACGCTTACGATGATTATTATCAACATCTTTTACAATTTGTGGAATTCTATCCAATCGTTGCCCTGTTTTTGCAGAAACAAAAATTATTGGTGCATAATCCAAAAACTTGAATTCTGAACGAATCAAGTTTTCAAAACCTTTCATGGTATGCCCATCTTTTTCAATAGCATCCCATTTATTGACAACAATGACCATTGCTCTACCAGCATCATGTGCAAAGCCAGCAACGTGTTTATCTTGCTCTCTAATGCCTGATTCTGCATCAATTACCATCAAGATAACATTACTGTTATCAATTGCTTTAAGTGCACGCATAACAGAATATTTTTCGGTATTTTCATAAACTTTTCCGCGTTTTCTCATACCAGCTGTATCAACCATGATAAATTCATCGCCTTCAGCAGTTATAAAACGTGAATCAATGGCATCGCGAGTTGTCCCCTCAATGTCAGATACAATAACGCGTTGCTCACCCAGCATTGCATTAACAATTGATGATTTTCCAACATTTGGTCGACCAATAATACTAAACTTGATAGCACTATCATCTTCTTGTTCAGCTGCTTCATCTGGAAAATGTTTGACAACTTCATCAAGCAAATCGCCTAGTCCAAGTCCATGCGACCCTGAAACAGGGAACAAATCACCTAATCCTAGCGAGTAAAAATCATAAATATCTTGTCTCATTTCAGGATTATCGACTTTATTTACAGCTAAGACAACGGGCTTTTTTGTTTTATATAACATCTTCGCAACAACTTCATCTGCATTAGTCACGCCTTCTCTACCCGAAGTAACCATGACAATAACATCGGCCTCGTCAATCGCCAACTCTACTTGCGCACGAATCTCAGCTAAAAATGGCTCATCGCCTAATTCAATACCGCCAGTATCTATAATTCTAAACTCATAGTTTAACCATTCAGCTGGTGCATATAAACGATCTCTTGTTACGCCAGGTTTGTCTTCAACAATTGCTATTCTTTCCCCAGCCATACGGTTAAAAATAGTTGATTTACCAACATTTGGTCGACCAACAATTGCTACTAATGGTGCTGCCATAAATGATGTCTCCTTTTTAATACCGCGAACAACCTCAAACGTCCGCTCAACTTTATACAAAATAAAAGAACTGGCGAACCAGCTCTTTTATTGACTTATTTTACAACTTATCTCCAAAAATGTCGCCCAATGTTGCAGCAGAATCATCTTGTTGGTTATAGGCAGCAATGTCTGCACGTGAAGCAGAACCATCATTATTACGACGATCTTCACGTTCTGGCTTTTCTTCTAAAGCCTTCATTGACAATGAAATACGTTCTTCAGCTGGTTTAATGTCCAAAACCTTAACTTGAACTTTATCCCCTGACTTCAAAACTTCTGAAGGGTTTTCGATACGCTTATTAGAAATTTGTGATACGTGTACAAGGCCTTCAATACCTGGCAATATTTCCACGAATGCACCAAAGTCTTTAACGCGCTTAACTGTTCCTTCAAGAATTGAACCTGCAGCAATTTTATCAGCAGCCTCATCCCAAGGTCCACGTTGAGTTGCCTTAATAGACAATGAAATACGACCTTTTTCAGTATCCAAAGCTAAAATCTTAACGCTAACTTTATCACCCTTTGACAAAACATCTGCAGGGTTTTTCACACGATCATGAGAAATTTCTGATACGTGAACTAATCCATCTACACCGCCCAAATCGACAAATGCACCAAAATCAGTTAAACGTGCAACTGTTCCTTCAACAACTTCGCCAACTGTTAACTTGCTAAATACTTCAGCTAGTTGTGCTGCACGTTCTTGTGCGGCAACAGCTTTACGTGACAAAATTAATCGTGCATTAGCAGCATCAATTTCAATCACTTGAGCCTTAATATCTTTGTTTTTAAATTGGTTTAAATCAGAAACAAAACGTTCTGCAACCATTGATGCTGGGACAAAACCACGAACACCATTTACCAAAACAATTAAACCGCCACGAACAGCATTAATAACCTTGGCATCAACTGTATCACCTTCAGCGAAGTCTAAGTTTTCCCAAGCTTTGCGGGCATCTAAACGCTTCTTTGACAAAAGATAAGAAACACCTTCCTTATCGCTAGTAACATTTGAGATAATAACAGCTTCAATACTGTCTCCAATTTTTAATTCGTCTGCCAGGTTGATGTTACGATCGTCTGAGTACTCACGTGCTGGCACAACTCCTTCTTCACCGGTTGGCAAACCAACTACTGCTTGGTTATCATTATCAATGGCTAAAAGTTCACCAGTAACAACATCTCCCACCTTAATTTGATCTGCTGCGCTTTCGAGAGCTGCTAAGAACTCGTTGTTTGTTTCACTCATGACGTCTAACGTCCTCCTACAATTTACACTATGTGTATAGTCTACCAGAATAATGAACACTTGTATAGTAAAAAACAGCGTTTTTCACGCTGTAAGTTTACATCATTGTTTTTTTCTTATAATATCTGTAATTTCATCAACTACTACTTCAATAGATTTTCCAGTTGTATCAACTAAAATCGCATCTTTGGCCTGTACTAATGGACTAATTTTTCGGTGAGAATCTTTATAATCGCGTGCCTCAATATCTGCTTGCAAAGTTTTTAAATCTGAAGTCATGCCTTTGGCAATATTTTCTTTTAAACGTCTTTGAGCACGTTCAAGTACACTGGCCACAAGAAAGATTTTGACTTGAGCATTTGGTAAAACAGTTGTCCCAATATCTCTACCGTCCATGATGATATTTTGACTATCTGCAATCATTCTTTGTCTATTCACAAGATTTTGACGGACTGAGGCATATGATGCAACCAATGAAACATTTTTAGTTATTTCTGTAGATCGTATTTCATCTGTTACTTCTTCGTTATTCAAAAAAACGTGCTGTACTGGTGTTCCTGGTTCAAACCTAATGGCTGTTTCAGGCAGTAGGTTTGTAATTTCTTTTTCTTCTTGATATGGTATGCCTGCTCGTTTAGCAGCCAAAGTGATAGCACGATACATTGCACCTGTATCAACATAGACATATTTTAACTTAGCTGCAATTATTTTTGCAATTGTTGATTTGCCAGCTGAAGCTGGCCCATCAATAGCTATTTGAAAATTTTGCTTCATATTTTCCTCTAAATCGTTACTTAACATTCAATGAGCGGCCTGCAAATTGACTATAGTTAGCGACTGACAGCCCAGGATTTAAGGCAATCACTTGATCAGTTGTCATACCATGTGTCGTTGCAAAATTGTAAAGCGTCTGACTAGCTCCTAGGACAGCTGTTGTATTAGCAACACTGGGTGTACTTGGTACTGACTCTACTGCACTAGATGATTGGCTTGGTACTTGGCTTGGTACTTGGTTTGTATCTTGACTAGTAGCATTTGTGCTGCTAGAGCTCGATTGTGGTAAACTTTCACTTTCAGCAGAACTTGATGAAGATGATGATTCGACTTTAGAACTTGAAGAGTTTGCATCAGATTTTGAAGAAGTTTCTTCCGAGCTTGTGGCAGCCGTTTTTACCCCATTAGATGATTTCTGATGCGTTATCATTCCCAAAACAGGAACACTAGATAAAATTAAAAATCCTAAAATAATTAAAGCAATTTTTAGACCTTTATGTTTATTACCTTTTTTATCAGATTGGCGTTCAAAATTTGGTTCAATTTTTTGTTTATTTGACCGCGAAAGACGGCTCATGTTGTTAGGGTCAAAATCGTTCATAATAAAACGACCTCCATTCTAGTAAGTTCATTTAAAAGTTTACCATAATGAGATCGTATATGTTTATAACGTTTTATTAAAATGATATTTTTTGCTGTAATGGTTTCAAAATAGATAGAATAACAAAAGTAACTGCTCCCCATATAATACCTTCAACTAAATTAAATGGGATAACCATAGAAACAAAATATTTCCCTAATCCAATAAACTTGGCAATATCAAAATGTGCAAAGTTTGCATACAATGGCACAGCTACAAACCAATTAACTAAAACAGCAACAATAGTCATCGATATTGTAGCAACGATAATAGCAAAAATATTTTTTAGCCAATTTTGTGGTTCAAAATTTGGCATAACTAAAAATATTACAATCGTAAAAGTGATAACTACCAGAAAATTAACCGGCATACCAAGATAAGTATTAATACCTTCATTGGCCAAAATTAACTTTAACAATGTTCTTAATACAATTGTCCATATCGCAGCTGACATATTAATCCAATAGCCGGCCATTAATATGGGTACAATTGAAAAATCAAGCTTCAAAAAATCAGCGCCTGGTATTAATGGTAGCTGTGGAAACAACATGAGACCAAATGATATTGCACTAAAAATGGCAATCATAGTTAATCTCTGTGTTT
This sequence comes from Leuconostoc palmae, assembly GCF_019656075.1. GTDB lineage: Bacteria > Bacillota > Bacilli > Lactobacillales > Lactobacillaceae > Leuconostoc > Leuconostoc palmae. Next base: position 189,302 of record NZ_BPKZ01000002.1, read on the forward strand.
TTGTTGATGTAATTGACATATTTTTTCCCTCAAAAAAACTGCACAATTTGTCAGGGTAGCACAAAAAGGCAGTTTTAACTTTCTTTTTTAAACTTCTTTATACCCGACTTTACGGTCGGCTCTGGATTTTGACCAGATCAACTGCTTACGCAGGTCGCGGGCTTACCATGGCTAACCATGTCTCACCGCCGGTTGGGATTTACACCCGACCCTGAAGTAATATTCAATTTACAGTTTTTATAGTAACAGACTTCTATTTAAAATTCAACTCACTATTTTTTGCGATAGTTTTTATAATCTTGAACTTTTAAACGCTTAACTTCTGCATTAGTTAATTTACGATATTCTCCAGACTGCAATCCTGTTAAATCAAAAAAAGCATACTGTTCACGGGTTAACTTATCAACGGGCAATCCCACTTTTTGAAGCATATCTTTAACCTGGTGATTGCGTCCCTCATGAATAATAATACGAACCATACTCGTCTTTTTGTCTTTGTCGACTCGCTCAATTGTAACTCGTGCTGGTGCCGTTTTACGTCCCTTAATAACCACACCATGCTGTAATGGCGCTAATTTTTCTGGAGTTGCAATCCCAGAAACTTTAGCCAAATAAACTTTATCGACACGCGATTTTGGATGCATTAATTGATTTGCAATTTCGCCATCGTTGGTCATCAATAAAACACCAGTTGTGTCATAATCTAATCTTCCAACCGGATAAACACGTTGATCGATGCCCTCTAAAATATCTAGAACTGTCTTGCGTCCTTTTTCATCGCTGTTTGTTGTTACAACACCCCGTGGTTTGTTCATCAAAAGATAGACTTTCTTTTCACGACCTTCAATAGGCGCACCATCAACTTGAATTTTATCATTGTCAGTTACTTTTATACCCAATTCAGTGACAGTCTTCCCATTGACTTGAACACGTCCAGAGGTAATTAAAGTCTCTGCATTTCGACGTGATGTAATACCAGCTTGAGCAATAATTTTTTGTAAACGTTGTGCTTCTTCAGGCATTGTTCTTCTCTTCTTTCATCGTTAATTCAGTTTCAAACACAGTATTATCAAATAAATCGCCATTATTCTCAATATCAAGTGAATCGATATCAGGTAAAGGTGGTAACTCTAGCAAAGAATGTAAACCAAAATAGTCTAAAAACAAATCAGAAGTGCCAAACAAAATCGGACGACCTGGCTCATCTTTTCGCCCCACTTCGGTAATAAGCTGTTGAATCATTAATTTTTTTAACGGGCCAGTGGATTGCACCCCACGAATCTGATCAATTTCTATCCGAGTAATAGGTTGCTTATACGCAATAATGACTAAAGTTTCAAGTTGTGCTTGCGTTAGTTTTGTATTTTCAGCCGATTCAAAATAACCCTTTAAAGTCTGTCCTAAATGCGATTTTGTTACTAACCTATATCCATCTTGGGTTTCTTTAATTTCTAATGCACTGGTCTTATCATTATGATACTTAGCTGATAATTGTTCGACTAATTGTTTAACTGCAGTTTTTTCAAAACTGGTTGCTATACAAATTTGTTGTATTGTGATACCTTCAGTTCCAGCTACAAATAATAGGGCTTCCAATTGTGCTAGATTATTCATTAGGTTTTTGATTCCTTATTTCTATAAATATTTCTGATTGAATATCAGTTTGGTGAAAACTTAAATAACTCTCTTTTGCCATCTCCAACAATGCTAAAAATATTGTGACCATTGGTTCTCGATCGGACATACCATCAAACACATCATCAAACTTTATAAGATCACCTTTCTGATGTTTAGCAAAAATGTGATTAATTTGGGTTATAGCCATTGCTATGGTATATTTCTCAGTAATTACGCGCTTACTAAGTGGTTGTTTTCTTTTCTTTCTTTGAACTAGTTTTTTAAAGGCACTTTGTAAATCACTAATATCAATTTCTTGTACCAACAATTTCATATCATTTCCAATTTCTTCAGATGGCACCATTGGTAGTCGGGAAAAAGATTGTTTATTCATTATTTCACGTGACTTAAACAAATCACTTGCCTGCTGAAATTGCTTATAAGTCAATAACTGTAACATTAGCTCTTCTTTTGTGTCTAAAAAATCTTCTTCGAATGTTACTTCCTCTAAAGCTTCTTGGGGTAACAATTCTGAAGATTTAATTTGTAACAAAGTTGCAGCCATTACAAGATAGTCACTCGAAATATCTAGTTGCATATCTTGTTGTTGATGAATAAATGATAGATATTGATCAGTAATATCTTTTATTGGCAAATCAAAAATATCTAGTTCTGATTTCTTAATAAGATGCAGTAATAAATCAAGTGGTCCTTCAAAATCACTCAACTTGATGGTTAGATGATTGGTCACAATGACTTTCTCCACTTATTGATTAATTTTTGATTATCAAGTGTTCCCATTAAGAACTCATTGCTATTTTGCTTTTGAAACTCTGATAATACCTTAAAATAATTGCGTACGTTACGTGCTTCCGGTGTAAAAGCAATGTGCCTAATAAGGGCAATGTTTTGACTTAAAAATTCCACTCCTAAGACACCTTGTGATTGATTGTCATCTCTCCAAATGTAAAGTTGCCTAGTATCTCGGTCATTGTACCAAGCGATCTCAGCGTTCAAATGCTGTAATTCACGTAATCCGGGTATCAATGACAGAATACCCATAACTGTTTTTTCATTATCATTTCTAGCCTGTATTAGCATATTTTCTCCCAAATGTAACCTTTTTAACATGATTAAGCACGTGGATGATATTGATCATAGACTTCGGACAATCTTTTTTTAGAAATATGTGTATAGATTTGCGTTGTCGAAATGTCAGCGTGTCCCAATAATTCTTGAACTATACGCAAATCAGCACCATTTTCTAAAATATGTGTGGCAAAAGAATGTCTTAGAGTATGCGGGGATACATCTTTTGTGATACCCGCCTCAACAACAAGCTTTTTAATAATTTTCCAAACTCCTTGACGAGATAATTGTTTACCCCGATCATTTACGAAAACATAAGGCGATTCTTTCCCTTTAATTAGTTGCTCACGCCCCGTTGAAAAATAGCGTGTTAGCCAGTCTGTAGCAACTTCGCCAATGGGGATAATACGCTCTTTATCTCCTTTTCCAACAGTTTGGATAAGACCTAGTTCAATATGCAAATCACTCATTTTTAAATTAATTAACTCGCTAACACGCAGACCTGTAGCATACATTACTTCCAGTAGCGCTCGGTTTCGCATGCCTAAAGGTTTATTTGGAATAGGAATTGCAAGCAATTGATCGATTTCTTGAACACTTAATACCGCGGGTAGGTGTGTTGCCTTTTTGGGTGGCTTAATATCAAGCATTGGATTATGTCCAATGTGTTTTTCTTGTGACAAGTAACCAAAGAACTTTCTAAGTGACGTTACCATTCTAATAATTGAATTATTCGATTTATCTGCTTGTCGTAATTTCTGTAACCAACTTAAAACAACAATATGATCAACATCAGATAAATTCAAGTTTTTTTGACTAATAAAATGAGCAAATTGCATCAGATCCTGACGATAGCTTAATATCGTATTTTCTGAAAGACCACGTTCAATGCGAATATAGTGCAAATAATCAATAACAGCATTTTCAATTTCTTGTTTCATTGTTTTCAACTAAATGAATACCTTGATCAATTTGTTCAATTAAACGTGCTTTATACAGATGTCCAAGAGCACGTTTAAATTGACTTTTACTAAACCCAAACTGTCGCTTTATAGCTTCTGGATCACTTTTATCATTGAACGGTAAAAACTGGTCTTTTCGCCTTTGTAATTGCATTAACAAAAACTTAGCGTCTTCATCCATCGTTTTATAAGCTAAAGGTTTTACAGAAAGATTCAGCGTGCCATCATCCCTGACGCCAATAACTCTTGCATTAACAACTTCCCCTAAACGTGGTTCATCATATCTCTGTGAAGGATGTATAAATCCCAAGAAATAGTCATCCGTAATAACAAGTGTTCCCGCAATTTTATTACGATAAACCGTTGCTTTAACTTTTTTAGATTTCATTTCTTGGGGCGCACGTCTTGCAACAGCAGAAAAAATAGATTGTTGTGCAATTTCACCCCATAGACGTCCTTTGTTATCTTCTTTCATGGATAACATTAATCGATCACCCTTTTGTGGCCACAAAGTTGTTATTGTTGGTAAATCATCCAATGAAACAACTAAGTCTTTATTTGGCAAACCAATGGCAACGAACACCCCCAAATCATGACGTGTAGCTACTACTGTTCCCCATCCGTAACTATCTTTTTGAACTGTGGGTATTGTTTTGGTGATTTCTAATTTATGATTTTCATTTTCGTAAGCAAATCCTGTTACTAAACCACCCAACTTTAAAGGCTTTTGCAACTCTGCCTTACTGATTTCATATGTATGACCATCTATTTGAGCAAAAAAGTAGTGTTCATTTTCATCTGTCACACTTGCTTTTACTATTTCTCCAACTATTGGATTCGTCATTAATTTTCCTCTGACACGCAACTTCACGTGTTTTCTTTTTAATTTTTTTAGTTCAAGTTCTTAAAATCATTATTTAAAAGCATTATGACAATCAAGCAAGCGCTGCTTTAACTAGTGCTGCGACCTGCTTTCCATCTGCTTTTCCCTTAACCTGTGGCGTCACGATTCCCATGACTTTTCCCATATCTTTTGGTGAGTTAGCGCCTGTTTGACTGATTGCTTCTTCGACAATCGACTTAATTTCTTCTTTGGATAATTGCTCAGGCATATATTTTGATAATATTGTTAATTCTGATCGAATACCTTCAGCTAAGTCCTCTCGATTTCCTTTTTCAAACTCATTTAGAGAATCATGACGCTGTTTCACTTCACGAGACAAAACGGTTAACTCTTCTTCACTAGTGAGATCATGACCGAGATTGATTTGTTCATTCATAACAGTAGATTTAACCATACGAATAACAGACAAAGCCTGCTTATCCTTCCTTTTCATGGCTTCTTTCATATCATGATTTAAATCTTCTAATAACGTCATTTATCTTCTTCTTTCTAAATAGTAGTATCTTCATTTTAGCATAAAATGCAAAAAGAAAAACGCCACCGAAGTGGCGTTTTAAGAACCAATTAACGGCCCTTCTTTTTGTTACGCTTTTGTGCTGCTTCAGACTTCAACTTACGAGCAACTGAAGGCTTAACATAGAATTCGCGCTTACGGTATTCTTGGAGAGTACCGTCTTTTGAAACACCACGCTTAAAGCGACGCAATGCATCATCCAAAGATTCGTTCTTACGTACGATGACCTTTGCCATGTGATAACCCTCCTTTCTCGCATTTTATTTCGTTTTAACGACATGCTGCAAATACTTATTAACTTTACCATTATTTTAATTTAGTGTCAATAAATAAATATTAATTATCCAACGTAGAAGTGATTTTAGTATCAGTCATACGCCAGTATACTATCAAGCTTATCGCTATGACTAAAATGACATAGATAAAAAATAATGATTCGTGATGCGTTTTTTTCAAAAAAAGTGCCAAATACTCAACTGTTCCACCAAAAATAGCTACAGTCAATCCATAAGGTAATCCTACACCAAGTGCTCTAATTTCTGTTGGAAACATTTCAGCTTTAACAATAGCATTAATTGATGTATATCCTGTAACAATGACTAAACCAGCAAGCATTAAGCCGAATGCTGCCCACCCTGATTTAGTTGTCGACAGCATCATAAAAATAGGAATCGTAAATATTGTACCTAGTCCACCAAACCAAAAAAGTAATGGTTTGCGACCTATTTTATCAGATAAAGCACCAGCCAATGGCTGAATAATCATAAAAATAAATAAAGCAGCAAAATTAATCAAAGTCACTTGTTGTTTTGGTAATCCAACCGAATTAATCATGAATTTTTGCAAATATGTTGTATATGTATAAAAAGCAATTGTCCCACCCAAAGTTAACCCAACAACAGTCAAAACAGCTTTAGGGTATTGTAAAAGTATGCCTAGTTGTCCTCTGGTTTTATTACTATTGCGTTGTTGTTCTGAAAATTGATCTGATTCTTCCATGCTTAACCTTAATAATAGGACAACGACAGCACCTAAAGCCCCTATCGCAAATGGTATTCGCCAACCCCAAGACACAAGATCTTTTTCAGAAAGAGCCGCTTGCAGTATAATTTGAATACCTAGCGCAATAAGTTGTCCACTAATCAATGTAACGTATTGAAAGGAAGCATAACCCCCCCTATGTTTGGCACTTGCCATCTCTGATAAATACGTCGCAGACGTGCCATATTCCCTACCTAATGAAAGCCCTTGAAATAAACGCGCAATTACCAGAATTATGGGCGAAAAAATACCAATACTGCTGTAATTTGGTGTTAGTGAAATAATAAATGAACCAGTTGCCATGATTAGTACCGATAGAGTTAAAGCGGATTTTCTACCGTATTGGTCAGCATACTTGCCAAGTATTAAACTTCCAAGTGGCCTCATCAAAAAACCAATGGCAAAAACACTCGCCGTACTCAATAATTCAGCTGTCTTGTCATGTGACGGAAAAAATGACTGTGCAAAATAAACTGAAAAAGAAGCATACACATACCAATCAAACCACTCAACTAAATTATCAAGAGACCCCTTAAGCACATTACTAATAATTCTCTTCTCTGATCTCATCATCATCAACTTCCTTTCAATAAGTATGTATCTGTAATGTATCATTATTATCTATAATAATATCTCGTCAGCATGCACAATATATGAATTTAACTTGTGCAGTTTTAACAAATTAGCATAAAATAAAAATACAATATCCTAAATCATTGGAGTTTAAAATGCAACTAAGAGAAATATAATTCTGATTGTTTATGCGGTTCTAGGCGCCTTTTTCTTCTTAATGATGAGAGGTATCGGTGAAATGCTTTACGCCGATCCTTCTCAGCATACATTTGTTTCGTTTATTACAAAATATGTTAGCCCTGGAGCAGGATATTTTGCTGGATGGTCTTACTGGATCGGATTAACATTCGTAGCAATGGCTGAGTTAACAGCTGTTTCTACCTATGTCAAGTTTTGGTTTCCACATTGGCAAACATGGATTATTCAAATATTTTTCTTAGGAATTTTAACATTGGTCAATCTAGTTGCCGTTAAGGTATTTGGTGAAACTGAATATTGGTTTGCAATGATTAAAATTATTGCCATAGTTGCCATGATTGCCACAGGATTATTCTTGATTTTCACTGGATTTAAAGCATCAGCTTCTGGTGGTAACACAGTAGCTTCATTTTCTAACATTACACATCATTTTGAGCTTTTCCCAAATGGTGCTGGTATGTTTATCGCTGCTTTTCCAATGGTATTTTTCGCCTTTCAAGGTATGGAATTCGTTGGTATTACGACAGCCGAAACTGAAAACCCTAGAGCTGTTTTACCACGTGCCATTAACACAATCATTATTCGTATCTTGATTTTTTACTTAGGTGCCATGACAATTATTATGTCAATTATTAGCTGGCATGTTATTGCTAAAACACCTACTCAAAGTCCATTTGTTATGGTATTTGAACTTGCTGGATTTAAAGTTACTGCTACAATCATTAACTTCGTTGTTTTGACATCGGCAGCTTCAGCGCTTAACTCAGCCATTTATTCATCTGGTCGTCACTTTTATCAACTAGCTCATGAATCTAATGGATCAGCTATGAGTCCTTTTAAAAAGATTTCAAAAAATGGTGTCCCAGCTAATGCTATTTTATTCACTGCAGCTTTAGTTCTATTGTCTCCAATTATTAATTCTATTCCACAAATTACTTCGGCATTTAGCTTCATAACAGCTATTTCATCCAATATGTATATCTTGGTTTATGCTATGACTATGTATGCTCGCCGTAAGTTCCGTGAATCAAATGACTATCTTCCAGACGGATTTACAATGCCCGGCTATAAGTTTACAAGTCCAATCACTCTCTTATTCTTTGCAGCTATTTACATTAGTTTATTCTTCCAGGCAGATTCAAGAATACCAGCTATTGGCACAATTATATTTACTTTAATTTTTGGAACTTTAGCTCATCGCAAGTTTAAAACACAAAAAGTATAATAAAAAGACGTATTTCTGAAGAAATACGTCTTTTTATTTATAACTCTGGCTCGTAAAATTTACCAACAGTATGCTCAATTTTCCATGTTGATGAAAAAGCTTTTTCATCAACCAATTTAATTGCTTCTCGTAGTTCATAACGTTCTTGTTGCGTGATAACAGTAAGCAAAACTGAACGGCCTTCCCCTGTGTAACCACCACGCGCATCATTGATAATTGTAACACCTCTTCGCATCTTTTCGTAAATGCCCTGGACCATCTCATCTGGTTTAGTTGTGATAATCATGACCTGCATTTGCTGTTGACGTGTATAAAAGGCATCTATCATTCTTGAACTAATAATCACACCAACAATTGAGTACAGTGCAAATTTCCAGCCATATGTTAATCCAGCACCAACCATAATCAATGCGTTAACTGCTAAATTTACTGGTCCCATTTTGAAACCAAATTTTTTCTTTAATAACATCCCAATGACATCTAAGCCACCAGTTCCGACACCATATCTTAACGCAGTTCCAACAGCCATACCATTTAAAGCACCACCAAACATAGCATTAATTAGCGGATCGGTAGTTAAAATACGTGAAGTATCAAAGACCGGCATCAAGGCTGCGCTTAGTAAAACTGCCAATGTCGTAAATGTCGCAAAGCGCCAAGATAGCTTTATCCAAGCAATAGCTAACATCGGTAAATTAACTAAAGCTAAAGCAAGCGCAACTGATATTTTACCACCAGTTAATGTTGATACTAGTTGTGCAAAACCTGTAAACCCTGATGAATAAATGTGGCCTGGACGCCAAAAATAGTTCATCGCTACAGCAACAATGACGGCATAAAATACTGCACCACCAACTCGACTTGTATAACGATTTTTCATAAAGTTGTGAAAAAATTTTTGCATAATTATTGTACGTTTTTGTACGTTCCTTTTTAATAAAGTACCTTCAATATAACACAGTGTGATAAAAATTTAAAAATCTCAATGACTCTCTGGTACAATCAAACCTAAATCATTCAACTGATTATCATGAATGCGTGTAGGTGCTTCTGTCATTGGTTCTGTGGCTCTAGAATTTTTTGGAAAGGCAATAACTTCACGAATATTTTCTTGACCAGCTAGTAACATAGCTAGTCTGTCTAATCCTAAGGCAATTCCACCCATTGGTGGGAAACCGTACTCCATTCCCTCTAGCAAGAAACCAAATGCTTCATGTGCTGCTTCTTTGGTAAATCCTAATGCCTTCAACATTTTTTCTTGCACATCCATTCGATGAATACGTATGGATCCAGATCCCAATTCATAACCGTTTAATACTAGATCATAGCTTTGTGCGTGTGCTTTATGTGGATCCTCACCATCATTTAGATAATGTAGATCGTCTTCATTAGGCATTGTAAAGGGATGATGGGCTGCAATCCATCGATCAAAATCTTCAGAATATTCAAATAGTGGCCAATCAACAATCCAAGCAAATGCCCAAGGGTTATTAGTATCAATTAATTCCAAATCCTTGGCAGTTTGGCGTCGCAAGTAATCCAAAGTAGCTGCCACAATATCTGTTCTTCCTGCAGCAAACAAAATCAAATCACCAGAATGCGCTTCTACAGCTGATAGTAACTCACTCGAATCATCAAAGAACTTAGCAATTGGTCCTGAAATCCCATCATCTGTTACTTTTAACCATGCCAAACCTTTAGCACCAAAACGTTCAATATACTGTGCCATTTTGTCAATGTCTTTACGCGAATAATGTTCTGCTCCACCGGGAACAGCAATTGCCTTAACGACACCACCATTTTTTATAGCACCTGTAAACACACCAAATTCAGATTTATCAACTATTTTTGATAGATCTTTTAATTCATATTGAATACGCAAATCTGGTTTATCGGTCCCAAACTTGTCCATCGACTCTTGCCAAGTTAATGTCGGAATATTTGATATATCAAGATCAAACCCAACAACATCATGCATCATGCATTTAACCCATTGGTTAACAAGATCACGAATTTCATCTGCTGACATAAATGATGTTTCGACATCCATTTGAGTAAACTCAGGCTGACGATCACCACGTAAATCTTCATCACGGAAAGCTCGTGCAATCTGGAAGTAGCGGTCAAAACCAGCGCCCATTAATAATTGTTTAAACAACTGAGGCGATTGTGGCAATGCATAGAACGATCCAGGAAAAATACGTGATGGCACAAGATAATCGCGTGCACCTTCTGGCGTAGATTTTGCAAGAATTGGTGTTTCAATATTAATAAAATCATGTTCATCCATAAATTGCATTGCACTTGACATAATTTTAGAACGAATACGCAAGTTTTTTTGCATTTCTGGACGTCGAAGATCTAGGTAACGATACTGCAATTTTAATTCTTCATTAGCATTAACACCATTTTCAATATAAAAAGGTGGTGTTTTAGACGTAGCTAAAATTTCAGCATCAATAACATCAATCTCTATTTTTCCAGAACGTATTTTATTATTTATTTGACTTTTATCACGATTAATAACAGTTCCTTTAATCGCAATAACATACTCATTACGCATTTTTTCAGCCACATTAAGGGCTTCTTGATGTGTTGCATTAAAAGTTAATTGTACGAGTCCTTCACGATCTCGCAAATCAACAAATATTAAATCACCAAAATCACGTCGTTTTTGTACCCAACCAGTTAGTGTAACTGACTGCCCAAGATATTGTTCATCAATTAATCCCGCATAATTTGTTCGTTTCATAATTAGTTATCTCCTTCTGAATCAATGATTGTTGGCAAATCAGTATATAAATCAGCCAATTTAATTGTTTGTTGCTGACCAGTAGACATATTTTTAATATTGGCTACATGATTATATAATTCTGTCTCACCTATTGTGATAACATACTGACTTTTATGGCGATCAGCAGTTTTAAATTGTGCTTTGGCAGATCTCGAAAGATAATCACGCTCAGCCGCATACCCAAATGATCGAACAGCCTGAACAATTTGGGTGGCCACAACATCAGTTTGCTTACCAATATTAACCACGTAAAAATCTAAAGTATTGTCGATAGTTGGTGCAACATTTTGAGCAATTAATAAACTAATTAATCGCTCCATGCCAATTCCAAAGCCAACACCAGGTGTTTCTGGCCCACCAAATTCTTTGACTAACCCAGAATATCGACCACCACCTGCAATTGTAGCAGCGCCTTTTAAGCTGTCATCAACTGTCATAATCTCAAAAATCGTATCATTGTAATAGTCTAGTCCACGAACCATTGTTGCGTCGATCACAAAATCAATATTCAAAGCGGTTAGCATTTCTTTAACCGTTTGCCAATGTTGCGTGGCCTCATCTGATAAGTAATCTAAGATAGACGGTGCATTAGCAACAAATTTCTGATCTTTAGGATCTTTTGAATCCAAAACACGTAAAGGATTTTTATCTAATCTTTCTTGAGAATCTTGTGATAATTCTGTAGCATGTGGTCTTAAATAATCAATAAGTGCTTGTCGGTACTGATCTCTTGATAATTGATCGCCTAACGTGTTAATTGCTACTCTCAAATTTTCTAATCCTAATGTTTTAAAGAAATCGATTGCCATTGCAATAACTTCAACATCTAGCGCTGGAGATTCAGAACCAAAGGCTTCAACCCCAATTTGGTGAAATTGTCGAAAACGCCCAGCTTGTGGTCTTTCATAACGAAACATTGGTCCTATGTAAAATGCCTTATATGGTTTATCAAATTCTGGTCCATATAATTTATTTTCTACAAAAGCACGAACAACCCCAGCTGTACCTTCCGGACGTAATGCAATGTGACGATCTCCCTTATCATGAAAATCATACATTTCTTTAGTCACAACATCTGAAGTATCACCAGCAGATCTTGAAAACACTTCAAAATTCTCAAACATAGGGGTTCTAATTTCTTTAAAATTATAATCTCGGAATAATAACCGAGCAATATTTTCTATATGTTGCCATTGTGCTGTTTGTTCTGGTAATAAATCAGCTGTGCCTTTTGGTTTTTGAAATGTTGCTTTTGCCATTTTAAACTTTACTATTGCTTAGTGCTTTAATTGTGCAATAGTTCTCCTTTATTTGTTCATTAACCGAAAAAAGCGCCCTTAGCAACAAAATTAATTGTCACTAAGGGCGCTTCTCAGCGCGGTACCACCTTATTAACTGATGTTATTACACATCGCTCAAATTACTTAACGCGTAATCACGTACTATCTTTGTCAATAGTAGCCTCCAAGGTGTCGCAAACTCATGTCGTCGTTTTGCTTTCATCAAACGCAAAATTTCTTAAAACCAGACCATGACTTTTCCAATTCATCGGTTTATATATATACTTAATCATAGCTTGCTATATGATTAAAGTCAACCATTCGTTACACATTATCGTCATTTTCAAACCAATAAACTTTTGACTCATAAGGTCTTAATTCTTCTTGTTGATCATTTTCATAATTGCTAATTATTATTTTTGCTGATTTAGGGATATGATAGTCTCTTTTTAAGTGTTTATCTGTAAATGCTCAGAAGTCAATAAATTGGACTATTTTTATTCAGTTAATTAGGCGACATTTGAGATACGATTGCAATTATAAAAATTGATATACCAACCAATGGCTGCTTGGACTTCAGTTAATGTTTGGTATGCCTTCAAATACACCTCTTCACGCTTCAATATTGCATGAAACGCTTCCTATTGTGACCCCATATCTGAATGAATAATTAATGGCTTTCGATGCTTATCTAACGCCATCTGTAAGACACTTGTGGCTAGCTCGGCTGTCATTGTATCGCCAATTTTATAGCCCAATACCTTGCTCTTCTCAGGATCCAAAACGGTCGCTAAATAGACCCATCTGTGGTTAGTCAACTGAATATAAGTGATATCTGTTTGCCAAACACCGCTCAAATCATGCAAGTGTCTAATCAGATTGGGTTTTTGATCAACAGTCACCACAGTTTTTGGCTAGTAAGATGGCTGCTCAATGCCTGTCAGGCTATGCGTGATAAAATTTCGTTTTCTTCCTCCAAAATAGCGAGGCGCTTCTCTAGTTGCTTGACATCTTTTAACGTCTTTGACTGACCATGAATCATGACTGGGGTAGCTTGTTTGACCCAAATAGCAATAGAATCTTTTGATGGTCCAAATTCTTCTGCTAATGACTTAAGTGAACGTCCTTCTTGGTGAAGTTTAACCAGTGAATCTTTAAAATCTTGTGAATAACGAATTGACATAAAAATACTCCTATACTTTCATTTTACGGACTGAATAGAAATAGTCCATTTTTTTAGTATAAGAGCATTTTAAGGAGGCACTTGAAAAAAGAGGTTTGCTTTATCAACCTGAATTTGTTTGGGGAATGACTAATGAATACCAAACCGGGTTAAATGTTATTAAACATTTTGGTTATCCGCTTCCGTTTACTGCGGCAATAAGTTCTGCTGATATTATTAGTGTAGGCATACTTAACGGTTTAAGTGATGCTAATCTTAAAATACCAAAAGACCTTTCAATTGTATCGATTGATGGTACGGAATTAATTAAATTTACAAGACCACAAATTACAGCTATTAAACAAGATTTTCAAAAAATGGGTCAATTGTCTTTAGAATTATTAGACGCTCAAAAATTAACTTCTGGTGGTATTTTCCATACCAAAATCGAATTAATAGCAGGCGATACTGTGCGAAAGTTATCCTTTTGAAAAAAAGATAAACCATTCAACTACAAAAATATCGTATACTAGGTTATATATCAGTAAGGAGGTATAGATTACATGGGAAGATATCAAATCGATTTCAAACAAAAACAAGCTGACGCCAAATACAAATCTAATCAACAAACTCAATCAACAAAATCAGAAAAATTAAAAATGATTAAAGCTACTTTTTTACAAAATAAAAACAAGTAACCTCACAATAGGTTACCTGTTTTTTTTATTTGGCTCGTTTCCCCCAATATTGGAAATAATCAACTCGCATAGCACCATTATATAGTTTTCGTTTTTTGGTTGCTTTTTCACCATATGACGTTTCAAACTCTAAATCACTTGTTAAAATATATTTACTCCAACTCGGTAAATGACGGTAGATACTTCCCATTTGTTCATATAATTCACGTGCTGCTTCTAATTCACCAAGTCGCTCCCCATAAGGAGGATTTGCAACAATCACACCGTTTATTTTCTCTGTTTGCCAATCTTTGGCAGCTAATTGCTTAAATTTAATATCTTGGCCCAACCCTGCATGCTTAGCATTCTCAATAGCAATATCGACCATATTCTGATCAATATCAAATGCTTCTATATCTAAGGTTCTATCATAATCTGCTTGAGATTCTGCCTGATCACGAACGGATTCAGATAATGATTTATCAAACCAATCCATTTGTTCAATGTCAAAATCTCTAATCAGACCGGGAGCAATATTTCGACCAATTAATGCTGCTTCGATAGCCAATGTTCCTGATCCTGTAGTTGGATCTACAAATGGACGATCCGGATGCCAATTAGTTAATAGTACTAGCGCAGCAGCAAAGTTTTCTTTTAATGGTGCACCACCTTTATTAACTCGGTACCCTCGCTTAAATAATGAAGGCCCAGTTGTATCTAAAGTTACCATTACATGATTTTTGTCTATCATCACTTCTAATTGTGCAAAATAACCATTTTCAGGTAATCTTGTGCGAATATGATAGGCTTCTTGTAATCTATTAACTATTGCTTTTTTAGTGATAGCTTGAACATCTGGTACACTGAATAATTCAGATTTTTTTGATCGTCCAGCAACTGGAAATTCCGAATCATAATTCAAATAGTCTTCCCAAGGTAATGCTTTAACACCTTCGAATAACTCATCAAAAGTTCTAGCATCAAATTCACCGACAATGATTTTTACACGATCCGCTGTTCTAAGCCAAACATTAGCTTTCAGAATGTCTTCAGCTGTTCCTTGAAATCTAACACGATAATTTTCTACCTGATGATTATAACCTAATCTTTCTAATTCTTTACCCACCAAGGCTTCTAGTCCAGCTGCAGCTGTGACCATTATTTGATATTCTTTTTCCATTGTT
Source organism: Leuconostoc palmae (assembly GCF_019656075.1). Taxonomy (GTDB): domain Bacteria; phylum Bacillota; class Bacilli; order Lactobacillales; family Lactobacillaceae; genus Leuconostoc; species Leuconostoc palmae. The sequence continues at coordinate 204,522 of NZ_BPKZ01000002.1, forward strand.
TTTCCTTTATACTAGATACGAATACGATTCTTGTACATTAATAATTATTGAGGTCTGTATAATGCGATTGGACGATTTTAAAAATTTAACACAATTCATGTCTACCAAAAGTCTTATATTTGTAAATCATAATGCCACAATGATACCTATTTCAGATGTTGACTATATTGATAACTCTCCTAATATTAAACTTATAGTCGGTAGTAAGCCGCTCTCTTTATCGCAATTAGAAACAAGAATTCTTCATCTAAGTACAGCAACAGAGCTATTTACTCATGACCTAAAGCCAATTTATGGGTTTCATTTAAACTTAGAGCATACAATTCCTTATATTATTTTAAAATAGATTATCGTACGTATAAGTAATGCCACGCCTTTTTTGTTTTGCTATCTGCGCCTGAGCCGGGTTTCTAACATTATTTTTTTGCCAATTAACCAAGATTGCTTCAATATAGCGTAAACTACGTGCATTATTTGCGACAGCCTCTTGAATAGCTAATAGTATTAAATCAGGTTCAAAATGATCTTGATCAAACCATTGACCTATCGTTTGCATTTCCATTGGTGTTAGCGGACGTCCAAATTCTGATTCTACAGTTTGAAAAATTTCTCGACGTGTCGATTTACCATCTGACATTACTGGCTGATTACTAACTGTTTTGCCTGCTAACAACTTTTCTATCAATGGTGTGAAATCATAGGTTTCTAATTGCTTCGTTGCCGTTGAAATCACCATTAAATTTCGTGCAATCAAACTCTTTAACCGAGAGATAACCACGGATTCAGTAACATGTAAAACTTGTGATAAAAGTTGTGGTGTCGCTTGATTTCCTTGATCTTGAATACGCGTTACTTGTAAATACAAAACTAAATCATCATTGTCTAACCCAATTTCTTGATAATGAACCAATAAATAATTACTAATGCTACTGTTTCCAGCTTTAAGATACTGTTGTAATTTAATGTCTAATGTCATATTTCACTACCCGTTAACTTTGCATTTGCAAACGTTATAAAAACGTCCAAGCCTAACTTGGACGTTTTTATATTGTTAAGTATAGTTTAACATTTTTAACGTAATGTTTCTGAAAAACTTACCTACTCTTTATGGACGCAGACGGTTCGTCATTCTTGGAAACGGAATTGCTTCACGAATATGTTCTTCTCCCGTCACAAAAGTTACCATACGCTCTAGACCCAAACCGAATCCAGAATGTGGAACAGAACCATATTTACGCAAATCTAAATACCACTGGTACTCTTCTAGATTTAGTCCTTCTTCTTCAATACGTGCTTTAAGGTAGTCATAATCTGTGTCACGTTCAGAGCCACCAATAATTTCACCGTAACCCTCAGGTGCTAATAAATCAGCTGAAACCACAACATCATCTCTTGTTGAGTGACGCTTCATATAAAATGCCTTGATTGCTTTTGGAAAATTAATAATAAATACAGGTTTCGCAAAATGATTTGCTAAAAATGTTTCTTCCGGTGAACCAAAATCAACACCCCATTCAACATCAAATCCATTATTTTGAAGTAACTTAATTGCCTCATCATAACTGACTCTTGGATAAGGTAACTTAGTATATGATTCAAGCAATGTTTTATCACGTCCCAAGATATCTAGTTCTTGATCATTTTTTTCCAGTACTTTTGAAATCAAAAATGAGATATATTTCTCTTGAATTTCAAGACTTTCTTCTTGATGCATAAACGCCATTTCAGGTTCTACCATCCAAAACTCTGTCAAATGACGACGTGTCTTAGATTTTTCGGCACGGAAAGTGGGGCCAAATGTAAACACTTTACCAAGTGCCATGGCACCAGCTTCGGCATATAATTGACCTGTTTGTGACAAAAATGCAGGTTCACCAAAATATTCTGTCTCAAACAACTCAGTAGTGCCTTCTGGAGCTGATCCAGTCAATAGAGGTGAATCGAGCTTTGTAAATCCTTCATTATTAAAAAATTCGTAAGTTGCTGCAATTAATGTGTTACGTATTTTTAAGGTTGCAAATGGTTTCAAATGACGTAGATAAAGGTGTCTTTCATCAAATAGAAATTCTGTTCCATGTTCTTTAGGTGTAATCGGATAATCATGACTCTCACCAATTATCTCAATCCCAGATACGGCCATTTCGTAACCAAACGAAGACCTTGTATCTTCATGAATTTCTCCTGTAACGTACATGCTAGTTTCTTGTTTTAAACCTTTAGCTGTTTCAAACACTTCTTCTGAAACATCGGCTTTAACAACAACTGCTTGGAAAAAGGCTGTACCATCTCTGAGTTGAAGAAAAGCGATCTTACCAGACCCTCTCTTTTGTCTTAACCACGCACCAATTTTAACGGTTTGACCGACATAATTTTTTGCATCAATAATTTGAATCGTTGGTATTTCCTGTGACATTTTAATAATGTAAATCAACTATGCCTTTCAGTTGATTCACTACTCCTATTTATAAATTAGTTGTATTGTTGAAAGAATTCTGTCAATCTCCTAACAGCTTCATTCAATGTTTTTTGGTCTTTTGCATAGCCCATCCGTAAATAACCAGGCATACCAAATGCTTCTCCCGCTGGCAATGCGACATGAGCTTCTTGTAACAATTTCATAGATAACTCATTTGTATTTTCAACGCCAACTGCTCTGAGCATATCATCATTTATCCTAAGAAACAAATAAAAAGCGCCCTGCGGTTTTGAAGTTAGCGTAACACCCGGTACTTTTTTTAAAAGTTCGAAGGTGGTATTTAATCGTTGTTCAAAAGCTAATCGCATAGTCTCAACTGTATCTTGAGGCCCATTGAGAGCCTCAATAGCTGCATATTGCGCAACTACCGTTGGATTTGAAGTCATATGATCCAATAACTTATTCATTGCGATAATGATTTCAGAAGAAGCAATCGTCCAGCCAATACGCCAGCCAGTCATGGCATATGCTTTTGATACCCCATCAACAATAATCATTCGATTGTGTTCTAATGGCTTTAATGTTAACCCAGACGTAAAATGAGCATCGTTATAAATTAACTGACCGTAAATCTCATCAAGAATAACGTAAGCACCATGTTCATCAGCCCAATTCAAAATGGCTTTAATTTCTTCTTGATCATATATTTGCCCGGTAGGATTATTAGGTGAATTCACAATAATTAACTTGACTGGTTCATTAATTGCATTTAAATCCTCAACTGTCAATTTCAGTTGATCGTTTTGGGGTAACACAGTCTGTAAAATACCACCAGCTAAATTAATTTGTTCAACATAACTTACCCATAAAGGTGCAGAGGAAACAACACAGTCGCCTTCATTTAATAGGGTTTGCATCAGCGCATACAATGATAATTTTGCTCCAGTTGTGACAGAGACATTTTTTTCATTGATTTTAGCACCATACCGGTTAAATACATTATCAACAATTGCAGTTTTTAAAGCTACCAGCCCACTTGATGGTGTGTAAAAACTGGTCTTGTTCTGATTAATTGCTGCAATTGCTGCATTCTTGATGTTTTCTGGTGTTTCAAAATCAGATTCTCCAACACCTAAGTTAATGACATCAATTCCTTGCGATTGCATGTCTTTTGCCATCTTACTCATGGCTAGTGTTGCTGCAGGTTGAACTTGTTGTACACGTTTTGAAAGCATTACTATTTCCTCACAAACCATTAATTGTACGATATGGATTTCCTGTTTTAAAATCTAGTGTGGCAAAACTAAGTGTGCCTTTCTGATCTTTATAACTGACTTCCCAAACCAATGCGCCTTTATATTCACTAATGTTAGCTGAATATATCTTACTGGGATTGTATTTTTTTAGAACAATAGTTCTCAATTGTTCGTTTGATAAACCATCACTACGATCATATGTTGCAACCTTAGAAGATTTACCTTTAATAATCGCAACTTTCTCTATTCCAGATGCTGTTTTTCCAACTGCTGAATATGTTGTGCTAGTTCTATAATCAACATTAACTTGTTCAACAGTTTTAATATCTGTTTGGTTTTGAACTAATTTTTGAATACGATCTTCGTCTTTTCGCATTGGTGTTAACGAAATGTAAAAATAAGATAAGGTACAGCAAGATACCAGAATTAAAATACCAATTACGATGAACCAGATGCGACTCCAGTGAATCCTAGAACTCCTTCTACGTTGGCGAATTCTTATATCGTCTCTAAATTGCATCATTCACTTTTCCTCCAACGCACAACTAGGTTTATTATATCAAATTTTCTTTAAAATTTGATTATACGATTCAATCAAATTATTTTTTTTGTCAAAGTTTTTAACAACATGTAATTGAGATTTGAAACGATTGCGTTGCATAGCATTGAGTTGGGTAATTAACATAGAAGAAGTATGACGTTGTAATTCAACAAGTATCATTGCCAGTCGTGAAACAGGCTGCCAAAGTTGTTTTTCGGGTACGATAACAATTCGAGGCAATCCTCTCTCACGTAACCATATTGTTGAAAATATTTTTGGCGTCGCAATAATAATATTCTGTTGCTCAATGAAACTTTGTCTCTGAATTTTTTCTAAAGAACCCGTTATTCCTTCGGCTACAATCTGATAGTCAGTTGTGATTGCATGTTTCATTTTTTGATACCAGTGATTCACTCGATCATTTGTTGGCACAATAATTAATATTTCATCTTGATAAGTTTGCGTTATTGCCTGTATATGAACAATCGGAGATATTTTATTTAACTGAATTAATTCTACTGGAGCACGATCATCTCGTATAAACTCCTTTTCAACCGTGATTCCAGTCGGTACATCTCTTATAAACTGACTCACATTACTATCAAGATATTCACTGACCACTAATAATTTAGCCACTTTTTTAATAAATGAAACTTGATAGACATGTTCAGCTGGCGTCGAAAAATGATATACTTTTTGATCTTGTCCATTAACACTTTTATTTTCTATGTGTTCGCAAACAATATCTTGCTTCATTAATCTTTCTAACTTATCTCGTTTAAAATTCAAATATTTCCAATTAATCGGTATCAGATTAGCATTTGCGATAATTAAAACATCTGACAAACAAGCAAAAATCATACATAATCGTTCTATTTTTTTCAAAACATTATGTTCACTGTCAGATTGCTGAATTTGCTTAATTAGTTTTAATGCATCATTAATACTTTGTCTTATAAATAGACGTTGTTTATGAGATAGTCCCGAAATTTCTTGGTGCAATAGCCCTTTTAAGCTATTTTGTGCTTCAGTAATGTTAACATCTACATGATAATAATCCTGTAAATCTTGTTGAAATTGACTGGGTGTTTCCATAACAACAACCGGCCATGTAGTGATTCCTTTGTTATGTAACAAAGTTGTTGATTGATCAAAGAAACTTTCAAAATTCATAATCAAAATGTCAGCTCGCATCGCAATTTTGTGTGCTCGCTCGACAAACAAACTATGTTCCTCTCCATGAACTTTTTCTAAGAAATCTGTGTTTTGCGCGCCAACTTGAATTTCTTGTATTAATCCAGTTTCCGTCTGAGCTAACCAAACAAGAATTCTTGCTTTTAACAGCTGAATTTCAGAAGAAGAATCAATTTTAGACAACTCTTCATTAAATTTAGAAATATCAATATAGGATTGAGGATTATATAAAATAGCCGTATTCATTTTGACATCAAGAAATTTCGATAATTTTTTAATTAATAACTCTTGCTGTTTTTGTAAACTATCATCATTTGTTAGTAAAATAATAGGTCTTGAATTATTTTGATATATTAGAGGCATTATATATCCCAAAGTCTTACCAATTTTGGGTGTCGTTAGCAAGGTTAATACCCCATTACTACGTTTGGAAATAAATAGATGAATCCGATTCATCAAATGATTTTGCGCATCACTGAGTGTCAGCCATTGTCCAAACTGCTTGTGCTTGTCCTGAACACTTGATGGGTATGCTAATACCTTTTTAGTGCCAACTCGGCTGGATTCTAACTTTTTTATGACAACCAAATCATTATTTTCAAATAGCTCATCTGATTTTTTTATTTTAATTAATTTTAAAAAATCTTGTGTTTGTCGTAACAGAGGAAATGGTCCAAATTGCAATTGTTTTAATATTTTAATGGGTAATTGTTCAGCAGTATCCCATAATTTCAAAAAGAGCAATGCTGTGGCATGCGCATCAGCATTGGCTCTATGGGCATGATTAAGAGTAATATTCAAGTAGTTGGTTAAATCTAGAAGTCGATAACCTGGTGCTGTAGGTAATAAAATTTGAGCTAATTGTACTGTATCAATAGCCGCATTTGGTAGCTCGCTAAACCCTGTTCTCCTTAATTCATCATTTAGGTATGGAAAATCAAAATTAATGTTGTGGGCTACGATAATAGTATCTTGTAAAATACTTTGAATAACAGGTACTACTTCTTCAAAATATGGTGCATCTCTAACATCTTTTTGCGAGATATGAGTTAATTGTTGAATATTACGATCAATACTTTGTCCCGGATTAACAAAAGTATCAAAATGATCGAACACACGTCGATTTTTTATAAAAGTCATACCAATTTGAATAATTCTACCACCCTTGGATACGCTTTGTCCGGTTGTTTCCAGATCAACAACAACAAATGTTTTGTTGGCGTTCATATACAACACCTTTCTGTCATTTTTGATAATTGCGTTGTTAAGTTGCATATAATGCGCATTATATGCAACTTAACAACGCAATTCTCTTACCATTTTACACTATTTGATAAGTTGCGGTACAATAGTATAGGATATTTGGAGAAAACAAATGATTGATCAAATAATTGGCGTGGGTATTGCTCATGCTAAAATAATTTTAATTGGCGAACATGCTGTCGTCTATAAACAGCCAGCTATTGCGATTCCGCTGACTAACTTAACAGTTACTACAACAATACGTCCCTCATTTCAAGGGCAAATCATAGAAAGTAATTCTTTTCATGGTGACCTCAATGAACTCGGTGCAAACGTTGAAGGGTTAAGGCAACTCATTTTGCAATTACTAATTGAATTTAACATGCAAAACACCCCATTTAGCTTAGAAATTGATACAAACATACCACAAGAACGCGGATTTGGTGCTTCTGCTGCTTTTGCTACGTCGATTACTAAAGCATTTTATAGTTTTGCAAACAAACCCCTAACAGAAGAAAAGTTAAAATACTTTACAGACATTGAAGAAAGTATTTCTCACGGATCAGCCTCAGGATTAGATGCTGCAACGGTTAATTCTGATGATCCCATTTGGTTCATTAAAAATATTGAGATGACACCATTTAAAATGTCATTAACGGGAACTTTAGTTGTAGCTGATACAGGTATTCATGGTCAAACAATGCATGCAGTGAATATTGTCAAAAATAATTTGGAAGAACATTATGATCTAACTTGGCAAAAAATTGAACACCTTGGTCACATTGCAGAAAAATTACGAGTTGACCTCACAAAGAATGCGGCAACACATGCTGGCTTACTCTTTACGGCAGCACACCACGAACTTCAGTCATTGGGAATTTCTCATCCCAAACTCGACAATTTAGTAAATGCAGCACTACATGCTGGAGCTTTAGGCGCTAAACTAACTGGTGCGGGAATCGGGGGTGTCATGTTTGCTCTTGCAAAAAATAATGATAATGCCATCACAATTGCTAATGCTCTAACCAAAGCAGGGGCGCAAAATACTTGGATCCAACCACTATAAAAAAAAGCCAGACAAAATGCCTGGCTTTTTACTTATTTTTTGAATTATCTTTTGTTCCACCAGCATCACCATTGGCTCCTTCTTCTGTACCTGGATTCCACCAACTAGCATGCGCATTTGTATCTTGTATTTTTAAATTAAATAGTGCTACTAATTTTTTAGGTGCTTTCTCCCAAGTATATTGATCTGTTAATTTGGCTGTGGTAATAATACGATAATTAGTTGAAGGGAACAAACAGCTAATTATTGTTAACTGTGGCTGATTAGTTTTGTCTAGAACAGAAACTTCTGATTCTTGCACTGTTTTCTGATTGTTTATCACATATCGATAAATTCCCTTATCATTAGCCAATATAACTTCATTGCCATTTAACCAAGAAGATCCTTTTAATTTACCATTATCTAAGTATGGTGTATCATGATTAGTTGATTCCTGCAATGCACTGAAACCTGTTTTTCCGTCATTAAAATTATGAGCGGCTAACCCATAATTCCCTTGTCCCATTATAGGAATATTCTTTCCTTCTGGATCATCTGCAGATTGATTAGCATAATTTGCACCAGCATTCAATCCCTTATCATGATAAGCATCATTGTAAATTGGCAACAAAATGTATCGACTGGGTATGGCAACAAAACCTTGTTTTTCCAAACCTTGTTGTGCCTGTCTCATAACCATCTGTTTAATACTATTAACTGATAACGTACTTGTTTGTTTTCTAGCGTCGTCTTTTTTTATATTATTAATAATCTTATTAGATTTATCACCTAAATTTAATATATTTTGATCTAAAATGTATTGAGCTAAAAAAATATAAAAACAATACAACATAAAAACATAATCAAGTTATCAATTTTTTTTGAATTCACTTTCCAAATTACTAATAAAAAAATTGAAATTGCGAATAATATAGTTAAAATAACTGAACTGTTCATAATTTTTCTCTCTCATAACAACAGGATTCTTTATTGTATAGTTACTCATTAAGCATAAACTAATAACAAATAATACACAACATTATCACTATTATTTACAGTATTGCGCACTCTCATCTACTGACCATCATTCATCTATTTTAAAAGACAGCCTAAGTTCTCACTTAAACTGTCTTTTTTTCAAACTTACTCAATGAGTAAGTTTTTTTACTGCTTATTTTTTCGTTTCTTAGCAATTATTGCTACCAACAATGTTACCATTGTGGCTATCATTGCGCCTGTATTCTCAACATCAGTTGATGTAGCTTCTGTATTCGGTAACTTTCCTGACTGCTTGTCATCGTTTTTACCTAATGTTGCTGCCGCACTTGTGTTCGTGTTCATTGAAGAACTCTGATTCGTACTTGTACTTGTTGAGGCGCTTGCTGAAGCACTGTCACTTGCAGTACTTGCTGAATTGCTTGCACTTACAGTACTTGCTGAGGTGCTTGTACTTGTTGAAGCACTGTCACTTGCAGTACTTGTTGAAGTACTTGTACTTGCACTGATTGAAGCACTGTCACTTGCAGTACTTGCTGAGGTGCTTGTACTTGCTGAATTGCTTGCACTTGCAGTACTTGCTGAGGTGCTTGCACTTACAGTACTTGTTGAAGTACTTGTACTTGCACTGATTGAAGCACTGTCACTTGCAGTACTTGCTGAATTGCTTGTGCTT
>NZ_BPKZ01000003.1 GCF_019656075.1 Leuconostoc palmae
GGACGCTTAGCTCAGCTGGGAGAGCACCTGCCTTACAAGCAGGGGGTCACAGGTTCGATCCCTGTAGCGTCCATTGGTCGCATGGTCTAGCTGGTTAGGACGCCTGCCTGTCACGCAGGAGATCGCGGGTTCGAGCCCCGCTGTGACCGCTAATTACTGACAAACATGAACAGACAGTGTTATTAAGTAAGGTGCAATTCCTTACCATGTTATATCAGCTTTTAGCTGAGATTTTTATTTATTGTAGGGATATAGTTAAACGGTAGAATAGCGGTCTCCAAAACCGTTGATGGGGGTTCGATTCCCTCTATCCCTGCCATGGCGGTAGTGGTGAAGTGGTTAACACACTGGTTTGTGGATCCAGCATGCGAGGGTTCGATCCCCTTCTACCGCCCTATAAGCCTTATGGCTTTATATTTGCCGTTGTGGCGGAATTGGCAGACGCGCTGGACTCAAAATCCAGTGGTGGCAACACCGTGTGGGTTCGACTCCCACCGACGGCATAAAAAAGGTAACATCAAATTTGATGTTACCTTTTTTTAATGTTTATTTTGGTTGTTAGATCGTGTTAGGCCAAAAATAGAGCTGTTCAGGACACAATTATTGAGATTATGTTTGATATATTTTACACTTTTGATAGTTAAAGGAGGGTAATTATGGAAAAACAAACATTTACTAGTTTACTATGCTTTTTAATGGCAAAAGGTGTATATTTAGACTTAAATAAATTATTCCAACAAGATTAATTAAAGATTTTGTTTGGTGAAAACTTTTGATTTTGATACAATATAGACATGATAATTGGAATAGGAAATGATACCGAGTCGATTAGTCGTGTTGGTAATATTGTTAATCGAAACTCGAATTTTATGAACACCATTCTAACAACCAGAGAACTTGAACAGGCAAAAAAACGACAAGGTAAGCATTTTAATGAGTTTATTGCTGGTAGGTTTTCTGCTAAGGAAGCTTTTTCAAAAGCAACTGGTTACGGTATAGGTGAAAAAGTACATTGGCATGATATTGAAATTTTAAATGCACCTAATGGTAGACCTATTATTCGCGTTAAAAATTTTCAATATAATACGTATGTTGCGATTACGCACAGTTCGGATTTTGTAAATACAGTTGTTGTGATTGAAAGACTAACTGTTTTAGAGAGAATTAGTTTAAAATTATTTCCAAAACGTGGAGTGTTATCTGATGAATAATGAAGTACTATTGACAAGACCATCTTGGATTGAGATAGATTTAAAAGCAGTACAGTTCAATGCAAAATCCATACTAAAACATACTGATGCGCAACGGTTAATTGCTGTGGTTAAAGCGAACGCTTATGGACACGGTGCTATAAAAGTAGCACAGGCGCTATATGATATTGGTGTCCGAGATTTTGCAGTTGCGACAATTGCTGAGGGTATTGAATTAAGAAGTGCATTGTATTATGAAAATGTCAAAATTATTCTTTTAGGCGTACAAGATGTTAATCAAATTCATGAAATAATAAAGTATCGATTGTCTCCTGCTGTTGAGTCTGTTGACTGGTTAGATCAAGCTTTACATGGTATGAATGATAGTGAGATCTTAAACGTTGAAATAGCAGTAGATACTGGTATGGGGAGAATGGGAGCGCATTCTAAACAGGCGTTGCAAGACGTCTATGATAAAGTGAAAGAATCATCGCTCTTACAATTAACTGGTGTGTTCACACATTTTGCAACTGCTGATGATAATAACCAGTCATATTATATGAAACAACTCAAACTATTTGAAGAATGGGTAGAGTCTGCAGATATTCCAAAAAAATATTGGCATTTAGCTAATTCTGGTTCTTCATTGTGGCATTATCGTGAAATTAATACACAGACAATTCGTGTAGGCTCAGTTTTGTATGGGTTCAATCCTGGAGCACCATTACTAAAAATGCCTATAAAACTACACAGTGTGTTGACATTGAAATCTAAAATAGGTGCCGTTCATAAACTTCAGACAGGCGAATCGGTTAGTTACGGAGCTACATATACAGCTCAAGAACCACAGTGGGTTGCAACGTTGCCTATTGGTTATGCAGATGGTTATCTACGTCGTATGGCTGGCATGAAAGTGCTTATAGATGGTCAAATTGCAACAGTAGTTGGTCGCATAACAATGGATCAACTTGTCATAGCTATGGATCGATATCATCCTATTGATACTGAAGTTACTTTGATTGGTAAAAGTGGCAATAAAGAAATTAGCATTGAAGAATTTTCATCATATGCCAGAACGATTCCGCATGAAATTGTGACATCTTTAAGTTCACGATTACCAAGAGTTTATATAAAATAAGCGCTCTAGCGCGTACATAGTTAAGTGAGAATTTTTATGAAAGAAGAATATCAAGATGTCATGAGAGGTGACGTCTTTTATGCAGACCTTAAGCAAGGAATTGGCTCTGAGCAATCGGGTGTTAGACCAGTATTAATTATTCAAAATGATGTTGGAAATGCGAATTCACCAACAACAATTATTGCATCAATAACTTCTCAAATATCTAAGCCTAAATTACCGACACATGTGCTTTTACCAGCCCACATGGGTGGTATCAAAAAAGATTCAGTTATTTTGACAGAACAAGTTCGAACAATTGACAAGCGGCGTTTAAGAGACAAAATTGCTCATATTCCTAGTGATACTAAGCAAATGCAACAAGTTGCTCAAGCTTTGAAAATAAGTTTTGGTATAAAAGTATAGCTGATTTGCGCGTAAACTGGAGAATTAAAAAACAATGAAAACACGCATTAAATGGCTTGACTTGACAAAAGGTATAACTATATTTTTGGTCGTAATAGTTCATGTGATTGAAGGAATTTATAAGACAGGCAAATTTCCCCAGTATGATGGTTTTTCTCAGTTTATCATGGGGATTTTATTTACAATTGTTATGCCTGTTTTTTTTGCGTTATCAGGGTACACATACAGACCGATTAATACATTTAAAAAGTATGGGCAATCACTGTATAAAAAAATAATCAGTCTCGGAATACCTTACATAATTTTTTCCATTATTTATGTGTGCTTACAGCATGTTGATCAATATGTGCATCAATTCAACACATGGAGAGACTTAATGACAATTTATACGATACCAATTGGCTATTTATGGTTTTTATATGTTTTGTTTTTCATTTATGTTCTTATTGGATTAATGGACATAAGTGGGGTGCCCGCATTAGCACAGTTAGTTATTTATGCTATAATGTTTGGCTATTATATTGTGACACAGGCAAATATCCCTTATGGCGTCAGTGGTCTATGTATGTGGACAATTTGTTTTTATATTGGATATTTAATAAAATATTATTCTAAAATATTGTTACATAAAACAGTGATAGTCATTAGTTTAATGATTATCATATTGAGTATTGTGTGGCAAATGGTGTTTATCTCAAATTGGTTTAATACCAACATGATGACAAAATATGATTTTGTAGCTAAATTAGCGAGTATAGTGTTATTTTTACCTATTTTTGCTCATTTAAAAGAAAATAATATCACTAATTATTTTAGTAAATATGGTTACTATTCCTTAATAATTTACTTAGTGCACGCACCGATTGCCTCTATTGCCCGAATCATCATGTTGAAGGTGGGTATTTCCAACTATGCGATATTGGCTTTACTGACATTAGTCATTTCTTGGTATGTGAGTATTGGTGTCATTTATGTGACGACAAAGAATGTTTATATTAACATGTTATTTTACCCATTTCAAAATTTACGTAAATATGGTAGTCAACATAATTAAAAACTTGACGGGAAGCACGTTTTCTAGTAATATTAGCTTTATCTTAGAGGATTAAGCAAATACATTTATAGAGAATCGACGGTTTGGTGAGAGTCGGTAATGTTAATGCCCAAGGTTGCTAAGCATAATTAATAACTAGATAAATTTTAAAGTGGTTGTTAAATACTAACAACAATACAGGTGGTACCACGGTGAAAATCGTCCTATTATATTTAGGACGATTTTTTAGTTGTACGTAATTTAAAAGGAGAAAAAATGCGCGAAATTAATATGTCAACAAAATATGATCCGTCATCCGTTGAATTGGGACGGTATGATACTTGGCAAGCTAAAAAATTATTTGTACCAGAATCAAATAAAAGTATCCAAGGAAATGAACCAGAAGCTTATTCTATTGTCATTCCGCCACCAAATGTAACAGGAAAGCTACATTTGGGACATGCTTGGGATACGACATTACAAGACATGATTATTCGACAGAAAAAAATGCAAGGGCTGGATGTTTTGTGGTTACCTGGTATGGATCATGCGGGTATTGCTACACAGGCTAAAGTTGAACAAAGATTACGTACTGAAGGTGTTTCGCGATATGATTTAGGACGTGAAAAATTTGTTGAGCAAGTTTGGGATTGGAAAAATGAATATGCTGCAACTATCAAAAAACAATGGGGTAAGATGGGATTATCTCTTGATTTTGATCGTGAACGTTTTACCTTAGATGAAGGATTAAATAAAGCAGTTAATAAAGTCTTTATTGATTTATATAAAAAAGGCTTAATTTATCGTGGCGAGTATATTATTAACTGGGATCCACAGGCTCGTACAGCGTTATCAGATATTGAAGTTATTTATCAGGATGATGAAGGTGCATTTTACCATGTTAAGTATCCTTTTACTGATGATACAACGTTTAATGGGAAAAATTACATAGAAATTGCGACGACACGACCGGAAACTATGTTTGGTGATGTGGCTGTCGCTGTCCATCCTAGCGATGAAAGGTATCAAGACTTGATTGGTAAAAAAGTTATGGTCCCACTTGTGGGTCGTGAAATTCCAATTATTGCGGATGAATACGTTGAAAAAGACTTTGGAACTGGCATGGTTAAAATTACGCCGGCCCATGATCCAAACGATTTCCAAGTCGGAAATCGTCATGATCTTGAACGCATTAACACGATGACTGATGATGGGCATTTGAATGAATTGGCAGGGCCATATAACGGCATGGAACGCTTTGAAGCTCGAAAAGCGATTGTGGCGGATCTGGAAGCCGGTGACTACATGCTAAACATCGAACCAATTGTGCACTCAGTTGGCCATTCAGAACGGACTGGGGTGCCAGTTGAGTCACGTTTGTCAACGCAATGGTTTGTGAAAATGGAGCCATTGGCGGAACAAGCTTTGGCAATGCAACAAAATCCAGATGAAAAAGTTGAATTTGTCCCAGCGCGTTTTGAAGATACCTTTACCCGTTGGATGTCAAACATTCGTGATTGGGTCATCTCACGTCAACTTTGGTGGGGACATCAAATTCCAGCTTGGTATAAGAACAAGGGTACTGACCAAGAAGAAATCTACGTGGGTACAGAAGTACCGGCAGGCGACGGATGGGAACGTGATCCGGATGTCTTAGATACTTGGTTTAGTTCAGCTTTGTGGCCATTTTCAACGATGGGTTGGCCAGAAGATACAACAGGTGATTATGCGCGTTACTATCCAACGAACACGCTAGTCACAGGCTATGACATTATTTTCTTCTGGGTAGCCCGGATGATGTTCCAAGGGAAAGAATTTACCGGCCAACGTCCATTTAAAAATGTTTTGATTCATGGCTTGATTCGTGATGGAGAAGGCCGTAAAATGTCAAAGTCATTGGGTAATGGTGTTGATCCTATGGATGTCATTGAAAAATACGGTGCTGATGCTTTACGTTGGTTCTTAGCTACTGGTTCAACACCAGGGCAAGATGTTCGTTTCACTTATGATAAGATGGATGCTGCCTGGAATTTTATCAATAAAATTTGGAATGCTTCACGTTATGTCATTATGAATTTAGATGACAATACGCCTTTAGGCATACCAGAACTTGATACTTTAACATTGGCGGATAAATGGATATTGTCACGTTTAAATAAAACTGTTGATAATGTTACGCACAATTTTGATAAGTTTGAATTTGGCGAAGCTGGTAGAGAACTATACAATTTTATTTGGTCAGATTTTGCCGATTGGTATATTGAAATGACTAAAGAAACGCTAAATGGTAGCGGAGATAAAGCACCTGTACAGCAAACTTTGGCTTATGTTTTAGATCAAACTTTACGGTTATTACAGCCCATTATGCCGTTTGTTACAGAAGCAATTTGGCAAGAAATGCCAAGTCAAGTTGGTAAAGATGTTAATTTTGCAATAACAAATTATCCAGTTACACACTCCGAATTAAACAATGAAAATGCGGAAGATGCTTTTGAATCGTTACAAGATCTTATTGTTGCTGTGCGTAATATACGTTCCGAGGCGAATGCACCAATGTCGACTGAAATTGATTTGTTAATTAAAACTTCTGACGAACAATTGATTAAAATTTTCAAAGATAACAGCGATTATATTAATCGATTTGTTCATCCAAAGTCATTGGAAATTTCTTCTCAAGTAGTGCCACCTGAACTTGCTATGTCGCAAGTTATTACTGGGGCTGAAATCTATGTTCCATTAGCTGAGTTAATTGACATTGACGAGGAAATTATTCGTTTAGAATCTGAACTGAAAAAGTTTGATAATGAAGTTAAACGTGCAGAAAATAAATTAAACAATGAAAAGTTTGTTTCTTCAGCACCTGAATCAATTGTTAATGCTGAAAAAGAAAAGTTAAGTGACTGGCAAACAAAATGGCATGCTACTCAGGAACGTCTTATTGTTTTAAAGTCAGCTAAGTAAAAAAGCAGTTTGTGTAATCGAACTGTTTTTTTCAGTTCGATACTAAAGAGAGAATCCATGTTGGAATACATTATAGAAAACAAAGATTATCCAAATAATTTTTTATTTAATCAAGTAGCAGACATAGATGTCGAAACAGTATGGGCGCTTCAAGAGCTAGCTATCAAGCACAATAAAGGTTTGATTGCAAATGTCACTGATCAAATTACAAAAGGATTTCTAGAAGATAGAGGTTTTTCAATAGGGAATATCACACAATTTGGGGAAATAACTATTAGAAGTTATTCTGGCAATCCAATTGTTAGCGTTGAAGAATTGGACGTAGACTTAAAAGCAGAATTAGTGACATTAACAAAAGATCATCATCAAAGAGTATATAGGGTTAACCCACCTGCACAAGATTTAAACTATGAAACTAAAATTTTTAAACACCCTCGTTTTGATGCTAAAAACAGTATTGTTCGTTTGGAAAAACAGCATGTTATAGCGGCCATTTTATTGATGAAGGAAAATGACGATTTTATTTTAGCAGCTACGTTTGCTGATGATGTATTATCATTAATAGATTTATGGCATGATTTATTTGGTATATTGCCTATTGGCAGTATTGTGAAAGCAGAATTTCTTGATAGTGACCCGATGGCTAAAGCGATTTGTAATGAATTTAATTGGTATGTTGACATAAATAAACAATATACAATGGTATGGGAAGGTAAGCGAGATAGCTTGCGTTAATATCAAAATTCGATACAATTATATAAGTATAAATTGTAAGTTTTAAATAAAAATACAAAGATGATTTTAGAGCATGTTTAATGTGACTAAAAGATGTAAAGGGGAAATAGTATGCCCGTGAGTAAGATATTAGCCAGTGCGCATTACGTACCAAGCGATGTCATTACCAACAATGATTTAGCCAATATTATGGATACCAGTGATGAGTGGATCCAGTCTCATACAGGTATTAAAACACGCCACATGTCACTAAAAGGTGAGAATACGAGTGATTTAGCAACAAAAGCAGCTGAATTAGTATTAGATCAAGTTGATATAACTGCATCAGAAATTGATTTAATTATTGTGACAACATTTACGCCAGATGGATTGGCACCGTCTACTGCAGCGCTTGTTCAACGTAATATAAACGCAAAAAATGCCTGGGCTTATGATATTATGACAGCATGTGCTGGATTTGTATTTGGATTAAGTACAGCTGATAAATTTATTCGTTCGGGTCTCTATAAGAATGTTTTGCTCATTTCTGCAGAAGTTAATTCTAAAATGATGGATTTTAAAGATCGAACGAGTACTGTATTCTTTGGTGATGGGGCAGGAGCCGTCTTAATGACAGCTACTGAACATGACCGTAGCGTTATAGGTGCGGAAGAAATGCATACCATAGGAAATTCAGAAGTGGTTCACTCGGGTAGAATTTTACCACTAACTGAATTATCAGCAGAAAATTATCCTAAAACAGATGCTTTTGTTCAAATTGGACGAGATGTATACAATGAGGTAACGACACTTATTCCTGATCATATCAGAAATTTTTTGGCATCACAGCACTTAGAACCAACTGATGTAGATTACTATATTCCACATCAAGCAAACTTACGATTGATTGAGTACATTGCAAAAGATTTAGATCAACCATTAGGTAAATTTTCTACAAATGTGATTCGAAATGGTAATACTTCTTCAGCAGGTATTGCTATTGGACTTGATGAATTAAACCATGGAGTCAATTTGTCAGGGAAGCGTGTTTTATTGACTGGTTTTGGTGCTGGATTCACGTATGGCAGTGTGTTACTTGAATTTTAAAGAAAATATTAAGAGCATTATTTTTATGATAACAAATAGAATAATGCTTTTTTAAGTGACAAAAACAGGTATATAAGAAATTAAACATGGAGTATATACGCATAAAAATGCTTTTATATCAACGTTTTATCGATGTAATGTTTTTGTAATAATGTTATGAAACTGATAAGTTCGGAAAATGTGTATGTTATACAAAGAAGTTATACTTAATCATGTTCTTAAGATTTTTATAACATCAGAACTAAAAATTAAACAATTAAACAATATAACATAAATTAAATATTTGGAGTTTCGTCATAATGAGTAATAATTTAAAGAAAACATTATTAGCAACGGCAGCAAGTGTTGCTGCGCTTGTTGGTGGTAGTTCAGTTGCTTCTGCAGATACCGTTTCTGTTAAAGCTGGAGACACATTAAGTGGTATTGCGGCTGATAATAATACTACAGTTGACAATTTAGCTAAAGAGAATAACATTGATAACCATAATTTTATTGTTGCTGGGCAAACACTGACAGTTTCTTCACCAGTTTCTACTGCGATTTCAGCAGATGGTACAAAATATACTGTTCAAGCTGGTGATAGCTTATCAAAAATCGCTGAACAAACAGGTGTTAATACTGCAACATTGGCTTCAATTAACGGTCTATCAAGTGATAATCTAGTTGTTGTAGGGCAGGAGTTGTCGTTGAAAGCAACAACTACAGCAACAGCAACAACAGTTACTGCTGCTGATCAAACACAAACAGTGCCAGAACAAAAGTTATCATATATCGCAGCTGCAGACACAAATAAAGATGGCTTTATGTCTATCGATGAGTATAATACTTATGTAGCAAACGGTGGCGATACTAATGCAGTAAGTACACAAAGTACTGTAACAATACCTGCTAATGTTAAATACATCGCAGCTGCAGACACAAATAAAGATGGCTTTATGAGTGCCGAAGAGTACAATACTTATGTAGCAAACGGTGGAAATGTGAATGTGTCTGAAACACCTTCACAACCTGTTGCTCCTGCTGAAACACACCAAGTTGCAGCAACACAGCTCTCAGCACCTAGTCAAGTACAACAAACTTCAGCTTCGTCAGATGTTCAATCACTTCTAAATTCAATGAACGCTAAGCGTGCTGCTATGGGATTAGCACCTGTTCAATTAGATGCAGGTTTGTCAGCGCGAGCGCAGGCACGTGCTCAAGATGCAGCAGCAAATGGTGGTATACCATCAAACCATTTTTCTACAAATGGTGAAGTTGTAGCAGATGGTTTCTCAACTGAAGCTGTTATTGATGCTTGGTATAATGAAACAAATATGATGACACCTAATGGACAACCAGGACATCGCATGTGGGTTGCTAATTCTCGTGCATCATCAGTTGGTTTTGGTATTGTTAATGGTATTATTGTTGGAGAGTCAGATGCAGGGCAGTTTTAATTTTTAATGATGAAGAATCAATTAATAAATATTGCAATTGCGCAATTGGGGAAAGAGTTTAAATCTTCAATTGCTTTTATTATGTTTGTCATAAAAAATAGTAAGCAAATTACCTATAGTATTAGCTGGACTGACATTATATCAGAAGTAACTATTTTGAAAACGATTGAAGAAGTTAGTCACGGTGATTTAATTATATGGGGTAGTAAAAATAATCCATATTCTGTAGCAATAT
The DNA here is from genome assembly GCF_019656075.1 of Leuconostoc palmae. Taxonomy (GTDB): domain Bacteria; phylum Bacillota; class Bacilli; order Lactobacillales; family Lactobacillaceae; genus Leuconostoc; species Leuconostoc palmae. The sequence continues at coordinate 10,220 of NZ_BPKZ01000003.1, forward strand.
ATATAGGTGGTGGCTTTTTCATTACAACTAATGTTGACAAAAATCTTGTTGAGATACAGTCCATAAATAAAAATTGGGCACCAGACTTTATTGGTAAAATATAGTTTTGTTATTTAATATTAATATTTTTGAAACAAAAACGTTACAAAACAGGGATTTAGACCTGTTTTTGTAACGTTTTTGTGTTTTTGAAAACAAAGTGAAAAAAATATAAAACACCTGTGTTATGCTTCTTTGGTACACTAGTCATTGTCAGTAAGACCTCAAACAACAATAAGCAATGCTTAACAGATACGAACTTAAGGAGTTACCCCTATTATGAAAACATCTACTATTATGAAATCTGCATTAGCAGCTGGAGCATTTGCAGCTGCTGGAGTTGTTTCAGCATCAGCTGATTCAATTAATGTAAAATCTGGTGATACTTTAAATCAACTTGCGAAAGCAAACAATACAACTGTGGATGCTTTTGTAAAAGCAAATGAGATTGAAAACGCAAACTTGATTTTTGTTGGTCAAAAGTTGCAACTAGCAAATACTAGCAACAAACAAACAGATAATGAAACTATTAAGGCATCAAATGGTTCTTATACAGTAAAAGCTGGCGACACATTGTATCAGATTGCAGAAGCAAATGGTTTGACTGTTGCAGAATTAGCCGCAGCTAATAATATTGGCAATGTTAATTATATCAGTGTTGGACAAGCGTTGAGCTTTACAGCACAACCTGCAGCAGCGTCAGCACAACCTGCAGCAGCGTCAGCACAACCTGCAGCAGCGTCAGCACAACCTGCA
>NZ_BPKZ01000004.1 GCF_019656075.1 Leuconostoc palmae
AGCACAACCTGCAGCAGCGTCAGCACAACCTGCAGCAGCGTCAGCACAACCTGCAGCAGCGTCAGCACAACCTGCAGCAGCGTCAGCACAACCTGCAGCAGCATCAGCACAACCTGCAGCAGCATCAGCACAACCTGCAGCAGCATCAGCACAACCTGCAGCAGCGTCAGCACAACCTGTAGCAGCATCAGCACAACCTGTAGCTAATTCGACAGCACAAGCTCTGTTGAATTCTTTGAATGCAAAGCGCGCATCATTGGGATTGGCACCTGTATCTTTGGACTCAGGATTGACAAATCAGGCGCAGTCACGTGCAAATAATGCTGTTGCTAATGGTGGTTTACCAACAAATCATTTCCAAACTAATGGTGAAGTTGTTGCTATTGGTTTGGGTGTTGGATCAGTGGTTGATGCTTGGTATAATGAAACAAATATGATGACTAATGGTACTCCTGGCCACCGCATGTGGGTTGCAAACCCAAACGCAACTTCAGTTGGTTTCGGTGTTGTTGGTGGTACAATTGTTGCAGAATCAAATGTTGGACAATATTAATAATAATAATTTTTAAAACGTCCTCGGGGCGTTTTTTTTGTATAATAATAAATAGAGGATAACAATCGAAAATGCGACGATTTACAGAATTATCACCAGAAGAATACGAGCAATTTGAATTGAATCACAGTATGGGCTCGTATACTCAGTCTGCTAAGCAGTATGAGTTATTAAGCACTCGTGGTAGAAATCCTATTTTAATTGGCGTTAAAGACGATAATACTATTGTTGCTGCAGCGCTTATTACAACAGAAAAAACGAAATTTGGTTCTGTTTTTTTATTTGATAGAGGGCCATTAATTGATTTTTCTGATGATTCTTTAGTTAGTTACTTTGTAAATTCATGTGTACAGTTTGCAAAAAAACATGGTGTTTTATATATAGAGTGGGTTCCTAATGTCAGTTATCAATTAACTGATAATAAAGGTGTTACGCAAAAAATTGTCAATGAAGAGCTAATTGCTAAATTAGAAAAATATAACTTCCAACATCAGCCCTTTAGTTTCGGTATGTCAACAAATGGCTCACCTACTTGGGAATATCAAAAGAAGTTAACTGGTATTGTAGATAACGCTGAGTTAACGAAGAGTTATACCAAAAATGTACAGTATTATTTGAAGAAAAATCAGCAGTTTGGTATTCAACTTAGGCAATTAAAGCGTTCAGAACTATCTGAATTTAAAAAATTAACCCAAAAAACAGCTGATAGATTACATTATCATGATAAAAGTTTGGCGTTTTACGAAGATGTTTACGATATATATGGAGAAGATGCCACATTTATTTTTGCTGAACTAGATTTTGAGACGTATATTAATTCAGAACAAACTAAGCGTGATAATTTAATAACAAAGTTGGTTAATATACAACATAAAATTGATAAATATCCCTTACAAAATAAATTTAAACGACAGTATCAAGAATTTGAAGATCAAAAAAATCATCATGATAGTCGAATAGCAAAAGCAACTCAACAATATGAGAAGGCTAGGAAAAGAAAAGTTGTTGTAGCTGGTGCTTTATTTATTAAGCAACCACAAGAGATAACGTATCTTTATTCTGGGACATACGAAGAATATATGGATTATTACGGTCCGTATCAAATTCAAGATACAATGATTCGTTCAGCTATGACAGAAAATATTCCTATATATAATTTTTACGGTATATCCGGATTGTTTGATGGTTCAGATGGTGTATTAGGATTTAAAACAGCTTTTAATGGTTATGCTAGACAATTGATTGGTAGCTTTATCCTACCAGTCAATCCAATCAAATATAAAGCGTATAGACTATTAAAAAAATTATCTGGACGTGCTTAAAATTTGTTTTAAAAACTAGTCTGAGGGTGTACGATCGTATATTAGAGTATCATTTTTAATGGTATAATAGTTCATACCAAATGGGGGCAAGCATGAATAACCAAGATTTGAGTCGCACTTCAAGACGTCAACAGATACACAATAGTATGAATTCACAACAACTTAATTCAAATGTTTCAGGGAATATGGGGGGGCCTAAGCCACCTAAAAAAAGAAGAAAACGTAAATTAAGAATTTGGCGCATTGTGATTGTAATTGTTTTGTTGTGCTCTATTATTGGTGCAATTGTGTTTGCAACTATATTAAATAATGTACATCAGTCGATTAATAAGATGCAGCGTAGTGCCAATGTCACGAAGGCACGGAATGTTTCTGAGGTGTTGAAATCTGGGAAACCTTTCTCTATGTTAGTGTTAGGTACAGATACCGGCGCTTTGAAGCGAGACCGTACAGGATTAACAGACTCTATGATGTTAATTACAGTTAATCCTAAAACTAAAACGACAACTATGATGTCAATACCGCGTGATATTATGATGTCTATTGTTGGTGCTGAAAATACATTTCCTCAAAAATTAAATGCGGCTTTTCCGATAGCTGGGGTTGGCGCATCTATGATGACATTACAGAATTACTTAAATGTGCCAATTGATTTTTATGTATTAGTTAATATGGGTGGATTAGAAAAATTGATTGATCAAGTTGGCGGTGTAAATGTTTCTTCGCCACTTACCTTTACCTATACACCAGAAGCAGATACCACACCAGCGACATACAAGTTTTTTAAAGGTCAGGAAAAATTTGAATATGCTAAAGACGGTAAGAACTTTAAGTCCTATACTACTATGAATGGTGATGCTGCTTTATCATTTTCTCGTATGCGCTATGATGATCCTCAGGGTGACTATGGTCGTCAATACCGTCAACGTCTTGTTTTGAAAGCATTGTTGGAAAAATCAGCCAGCATTTCGACATTGATGAATGCTAATTTTATGAATTCGATTTCAACAAACGTTGAAACTGATATGAATTATAATCAGATTATGCAACTGGCTAAAAAATACATGCCAGCAACCAAGAATCAAGTTTCAGACCATATGCAAGGTGTCGGTGACATGTATGAGGGGGTTAGTTATCAAATGGTGCCTGAAAAAGAAAAGCAACGTGTTACCAACAAGTTGAGACAATCATTAGAACTATCAAGTAAAAAGACTGGCACGCAGTTTGGTAGTGAGGTTCCCGTTGGATCTTCAGGTATAGCACAAAATAATTTAAATGTAATTAATGAAATATTAGATGCACAGTAAAAATGTAAAAAGCTGATTGGAAACAATCAGCTTTTTACATTTTCTTGATGAAACATTGACGTAATATCCACAATGATTATTTACAATGAAACTATAGAAAAGGAAACGGAGTATTATGTTATGCAGTTTACAGGGGATGTCAGTAATCGTCAGAGTAATTGGAGCTTTGGCGTTAACCAAAAACATAGTGTCTTTAAAACAACGAGTATTGAAAAAAAGTAGTTTTTTCACTTTTAGGAATTGGGATTGTATCATTATTGACTGCAACTTTTTTTGATAAAAATGTGACACAAGCGGTTATGAACCAGAATTCAATATTCGGGAATATTTTTCAAAACTATGCTGATCAGGGGGCGCAAGTAGTAGCTTTTGTTTGTTCAGAAGTAATGGCTTGGTACATTTGGCGACGTGTGTCAGATAATTTTATTAAGTATATTATGACAGGTGGAATGCTTGTCTTTGCATTTAATCAATCATTATCTCTACTTCAAAATGCACTTAGTTATACATTTTCCATGTTAAATAATATTTCAAAGGGGATACCAATGGGTGTAGCAAATAATACTGCTGCAGTTCAAAACTACCCAGAATTATTGCGTTGGACACTAGCTGCGATTATAACATTAGTCTTATCCACTTTATTTGCACGCTGGATTAATCAAAAAAGTGATGCTGATTTAAATTATTTAGTGACTGTTGCAGTTGTTGGATTGGTTACGGTGTTTATTGCACAAACAATGATTGGTGAAGTGAAAACACTTTGGGGAAGGTTTCGACCATATGAAATGACAACAGTTTCTGGGCAAGCATACAGTGAATTTACACCTTGGTATCATATGAATGGTGTTAACGGTCATAATTCCTTTCCCTCGGGACATACGATGTCAGGATGGTTATTTCTATATCTTGCATTGTTTGTTTCACGTCAAAACATTTCTGCTCAAAAGCAAATGACAATTTTCGACATTGCAATGGGCATTTTAACAGCAATGAGCCGTGTCCGTATTGGAGCTCATTGGTTGAGTGATGTCACGGTTTCTTCTATTTTAGTTGGTTTGTTAATTTTTGCAGCAAGCCGTTTGATTGGGGCTCATTTCGTAGAATCAAAAAATTTGTAAATTAGTAATCGTTCATTAATGCTTTACGGAGAAATAGCGATGCAAGCAGGGAAATTCCTGAATTTATGATTAAAGTAAACATATTATTTCGATGACTTGCGGTGCGTTGGTCACTTCTTCTGACGTTAGTATTGCAAAGCATTGAGAAGGCTGGCATCTGTGAGGATGTCATTTTTTGTTAATGAGGTGTTTTAATAAGCATGGTGTTATGATGAAAAATGAATATAATATCATATGTTTCAATGCCGATGGCTATCTTTTTTGTTATACTTATATTTAATAAATAATATTTTTAGGGTATTGGGATGGATTATTTAGCAATTGTTGATTTAGGTAGTAACTCAGCGCGTATGGTTGTTGAAGAGTTGAACAGTGATGGCACTTATAAAGAAATCATTCGTGAAAAGGAAGATACACGTATTGCTCAGAATATGGGTGATGATAAGATTCTACAGGAAGAACCTATAAGAAGAACAATAGCTGCTTTGAAAAGGTTTCAACAGCAGTATAAGAAATATACTCCGAGAGTAAGAGCTATAACTACTGCAGCTGTTCGTGTTGCTACAAATCAGGATGTGTTTTTAAATCGTGTAAAAAATGAGCTGAATATACAATTTCAAGTACTCACAGGCGATGAAGAAGCCTATTATGATTATTTAGGTGTTGTCTCAACACTTGACATAAAAGATGCAATCATTTTAGATACAGGGGGCGCATCAATTGAACTGATTTTAGTAGAAAATGGTCGAAATAAAGAAGCAGTTAGTTTGCCCTTTGGTGCAGTTACATTATCAGAAGACTATAATTTAGCCAATAATGTGACACAAACCGATATTGAATCAGCTTGTAAGCATATTTTAATGCAATATCAGAAATTAAACTGGCTTCAAAATATTCACAACTTACCGGTAATACTATTAGGTGGTGCAAACAGGTCACTGGCACGTATGGGGCGTACCATCTTAAAAGAAAATGAAGTCAATGATATTCATGGGTTTGAAATGCCTATAGCTATAGTGACAGACATATTTAGTGGTCTGAGACATATGACTCGATTAGAACGTGAAAATCTTGCGGGACTCGAGACCTCGCGTGCTGACATCATCATTAGTGGGCTGCTACCATTACTTAATTTGATGAACTTTATTCACGCACCCAAAGTAGTTTTTTCAGAAAGCGGTGTTCGTGAAGGATTAATTGCGGAAATGATGATAAAAGATGATAAAAAAATATTATGAAATGACGCCAGATGAACGTTTGGCGTCTTTAAATTTACTAGAGCAAGACAAGCAATATCTACATAATCATCAAGATAGTATTCATGAACAGTTAGTTGAAAATTATATTTCAGATTTAAATGTCCCAATAGGTATTTTGAAAGATATACAACTGAACGGTAAATCATACAATGTGCCAATGGCAATTGAGGAGCCTAGTGTGATTGCAGCGGCCAATTATGGTGCAAAGTTATTAAAAACTGGTGGTGGCATTAAAGCTACCTTATCAAGTCCAACAGTAATGATTGGGCAAATCATGTTTAAAAATATTGATTTTGAAGAAATTAATATCTTTGTAAAAAGCAATCAAGTACAATTATTCAAAACGGCGCAAATGGCTAAACCTAGTATTTATAAACGCGGTGGTGGTTTAAAGTCAGTTCATGCAAGACAAGTTTCTAAAAAGCAAGTTAGTATAGATTTCATGATTGACACTAAAGATGCTATGGGGGCTAATATTGTCAATACGATATTGGAAGCTGAGTTAGTACTGTTTAATATGTATGAATCAAATATTGTGGGAGCGATTTTATCAAACTATGCCACAGCACAAGTAGTCACCATAACAGGTAGTGTGGCGATACCGGCAGTTGGTGGTAAACAAGCCGCTCAAAAAATTGTAGAATTAAGTGAGTTTGGACAAAATGATTGCTATAGGGCAACAACAGAGAATAAAGGGACTTTTAATGGCATTAGCGCAGTGGTTTTAGCTACGGGCAATGATTGGCGCGCAGTAGAGGCAGGAGGTCATGCATATGCAAGTAGGCATGGTAAATATCAATCGCTGACTTCATGGCATATAGATGGGAACTTATTAGTGGGAACGTTAAAACTACCAATATCAGTTGGTATAGTTGGTGGGGCAATTTCAGCGATGCCACAGTCACAAATCAATTTGGCTATTTGTAATATTGACTCGGCTGATGAATTAAGATCTGTAATTGGTGCAGTTGGATTGGCACAAAATTTAGCAGCTTTAAAAGCAATTGCAAATGGTGGCATTCAACGAGGACACATGCGTATGCAGTATCGTGCATTGGCTTTACAAATTGGGGCTAATAAAAATGAAATACCAGAGTTGGTTAGTAAATTAGTTGCGGAAGCGTACGTTGATGAATCAATTGCTAAAATGAAATTAATGGAGCTTAGAAATGAAACATAAAGTAGAAAATTTACTAGAACAAGTGAATGCGATATACCCGGGAACAGTGATGACAAGAGTAGCTGGTAAAGGGGATGGACGGTTACATGTGGATCGTGTTTCCCAAGAAGCATTTGGTGATCGGTTGTTGATAGAGTTGGCTGAAGATACAGAAAGTGACTTTTTGTTTGCCAATGAATTGTTGAAAATGTTATTAACGTTAAATGGTATAACACCACAAATATTTTTTTCGTTGACGTTTCAAGATGAAAAATTAGATCAACAGTTGATTCAAATTGCCGCAAGAATGCACCGTAGTGTGATACATGCGATAACTTACCGCGAATTAAGAAAACAAGATGTTTTAACAGAATTAACTGGCAAAGCTTATTTGAGCGGTGTGATGTCAGAATTATCTCCTGAAACCGGAGACATTGATGATGAAATTTTATGGCGATTATTAATGTTGGTTGATGCATTAATTTTTGCAGATGCTGGTGACTTTGACTTTAATGAACTTGCTGATGTATATCCATTAGCTTATACAGCAGCAAAAGAATTAGTGGCACCTATTTTATTAGCTGATTTGAAGCAGCCAAGACATGTTCGTCGACAAGTAGTTAATCTGTTTTCATCAATAGATAGTGTGATGGAAAAATGGGGAAAACCAACAATTAATGCTAAAGAATACGTCGCACTAACTAGTGTATTTTCTAATCGTCAACTCAATCAATCAATCAGTCAAGTATTTAGAATATATCATTCTGAAATGTTTGATTTTCAAACACACAAAACAGCCTATGTGGGTCTGAATAAAGTGGACGGGCAAAACAGTTTTATCATAACTAAACCTGAGAATCAGGATTCAGCAACATTTTTTAAAGACCTGTATCAAATGAAAGTCGGAGATTTTTTCCAAAAAGTGGCACTACCATATATTGTTAGAGGAACGGAAGAAGGAAAATAAGATGATGACATCAGGATTGCAGCAAAAAATTAACGAAGCAGAACATATTATTTTTTTAACAGGGGCTGGCGTTTCAACTGCATCGGGTATTCCTGATTATCGTTCAAAAAATGGTATATATAATGGACAAACATTACGTCCTGAATATTTATTATCTTTAACTGCTTTTTTAAAAGAACCACTCAAGCAGTATCAATTTATGATTGATAATATGTATTTTCCAGATGCACAGCCTAATATTATTCATGAAAAAATGGCAACGTTAACACAACTGAATCGTGCCAAAATAATAACGCAAAATGTTGATGACTTACATGTTAAAGCTAATACTAAAATATCAAATTTAATTCGATTTCATGGTTCTTTATATGACATATACTCACCAACGGACAATAAAAAATATAAAGTTGATGATTATTTGAAAAGCCCTTTAGATCAAGAAAACAATTATTTAAGACCTAAAATCACTTTTTATGAAGAAATGCCATTTGACATCGAAAAATCCGTGTCATGGATAAAACAATCAGACTTGGTAATTATTGTCGGGACTAGTTTTCAAGTGTATCCATTTGCAGGATTACTAAACTATGTGCAACAGTCGGTTCCAGTTGTAGCTATTAATTTGGAATTTATTCAGACACCTTTTAAGGTTGAACAAATTATTGGTGATGCTGTTGATGTTTTTCAATCACTAAAAATTTAAGCTTAAGGCTTTTTTAACTTATATATATGAAAAAAAATTCATGTGTGATATAGTGAAGTTGGAGGGAAAAACATGGAACAAGTAAAAATGAAACAAACACCTTATATTATAGGTATTGTGTTAAATCTTATTTTTGTCCTAACTGAATTAATTTTTGCAAGACTAGCACATTCAACAGCACTATTTGCTGATGCCTTTCATAATTTGAGTGACGTTTTGGCTTTGGTGATTGCGTGGTTAGCTGTTATTGCATTTGGTTTAAAAGCAACTAAAAAGCATACATATGGTTGGCATAATGTTTCTATTTTGGCAAGTCTATTCAATACAATTTTATTGATGTTTGCAGTAATTACAATTTTTTATGAAGGGATTAGAGATATTATTATGCCGCCACTAGTTCATACAAACGGTATGATGGTGACAATAGTTGCCGCCATTGGTATTGGGATCAATTTTTTCACTGCCATGTTGTTTAAGGTTAGTGGTGCACCAGATGAACATGGGCATCATCAGGAACAGGATTTAAATGCTAAAACAGCCTACATTCATTTATTAGCAGATGCAGGTGTGTCTGTAGGTGTTATCATTGCTGGTCTTTTGATTAAATTTACAGGTATTATGGTAATTGATGCCATTGTTTCGATGATTATAGGGATAATCATTTTAGTGACATCTTGGCCAGTTATGGCTTCAACAATTACAATGGCAGTTAATGGCGTACCAGAATCAATTGATGAAGAAGCTATTTTAAAGTACCTTAGTCATCATGATGGGGTAAAAAAATTACATGATTTACACATTTGGCCACTTTCAACAACTGAAACAGCGCTTACGGTTCACTTATCTGTTGCAGACAATGTAGATATTGAAGAATTACTGGAAGACATCACGACAGTTCTCCGCCATGATTTTGATATTCATCATGTCACAATCCAAATTGAAACTAAAATATTTGATCAACCTTGTAATATTATTTAAATTATTACCTAAATTTAATTTTTTAATAAAGTAGATTAAAAGACTTTAGATGTATAAATATATTTATCATTTAATAAAAAACAACGGGATACTTAAGGAAGATAAGTGATTCTTTCTTTTTTTTTAGTTGACGTATAATTTAAAACGTGTAATATGTAATATGTATTAGAGTAGGATAATCGAGTTAGATACCTTTCATAAGCTTTCAACATTGTTGAATGAAATCCTTTATGAAAATTATTTAGCATTCTAATACGTGTTTAGCTCACCATTAAGTAGCTGATAAAAGTGAATACTAAATACGTATTTGAATCAATTCGTTTTATTTGCTCTGAAGAGAAATCTAAAGGAGAATTAGAATGCAAGATTCTAACAGTGTTAAACCAAAAAATCATCTGCTAGAAAAGGCAGATGACACTTTGAGCTTGAGCGATGTTAACGGCTCAATTGAAGCACCTAAAGATGGGTCTTTTTGGCGTAAATTACTAGCTTTTTCAGGACCAGGAGCCTTGGTTGCTGTAGGCTATATGGATCCAGGTAACTGGGTTACCTCAGTAGGTGGTGGTGCACAGTACCACTACGTTTTGTTGTCAATTGTTTTAATTTCATCATTGATTGCAATGATGTTGCAATACATGGCTGGTAAGTTGGGTATTGTAAGACAGGAAGATTTGGCTCAAGCTACACGTGCACGTACCAGCAAAAAAGGTGGCTTCGTACTTTGGATAGTTACAGAGTTAGCCTTAATGGCAACAGATATTGCTGAAGTTGTGGGTGGCGCTATTGCTTTGCACTTGCTATTTGGCTGGTCAATGATTGCATCCGTCTTGACAACAGCATTTGATGTTATCTTGTTATTGCTGTTAATGAGATTTGGTTTCCGCAAGATTGAAGCTATTGTTATGACATTAATCATCACAATTTTGGTTATATTTGCTTACTTAGTTGCACTATCAAACCCTGATATTGTTGATTTGTTTGGCGGTTATTTGCCACAATTACAAGCAGTTTCTCCTCATGGACCTAAAGGAGTGGATTCACCGCTTCTAATGTCACTTGGTATTATTGGTGCTACAGTAATGCCCCACAACTTATATCTACATTCATCAATTGCGCAAACTCGTAAAGTTGATCGTAAAAATGCTAACGAATTGAAAGAAGCTGTCAAATTAATGACATGGGATTCAAATATTCAACTTTCATTAGCATTTGTGATTAATTCTTTGTTGTTAATTTTAGGCGCAGCATTATTCTTTGGACATGGTGATCAGATTGGTACATTCGGATCAATGTATGATGCACTTAATAATAAAGAAATAGCTGGCGCTGTTGCATCACCTGTATTATCAACATTGTTTGCTGTAGCATTGTTAGCATCAGGTCAAAACTCAACAATCACGGGTACACTAACTGGTGAAATTATCATGGAAGGTTTCATCCACATGAGAATTCCGATGTGGCTACGTCGTGTTGTAACACGTGGATTAGCATTGATTCCTGTTGTTATATTTACATTAGCTTATGGTGGTTCAGAGGATAAGTTAGATCAATTACTTGTATATTCACAGGTATTCTTATCAATTGCTTTGCCATTTGCCATGGCACCATTAATTTACTTTACATCATCAAAAAAGATTATGGGTGAGTACGCCAATCCAGCTTGGATGACGGTTCTTGCTTGGATAACTTTTATCGTCTTAACAGGGTTGAATATCCAAATCATTATTAACTTAGCTCAGCAAATGATGGGCGCTTAAGTAAAGAATTAATACTTAGAGGAGAGATAATATGAGTGAATTAAACTTAAACATCGAACCGATTCAATTTAAGCGTGTCTTAGTTGGTGTCGATGAATCTGAACAAGGGTATGTTGCTTTGGCTAATGCCATTCATCAAGCAAGCGAGGATGAAGCTGAATTAATTATTGCTTCTGTTTTGGAAATGGGAGATTTATCAGCAATTGATGCGTTACACCTAGATGCTATTAAAGAACGTAGAGCTGAAATAGAAGCTAACCTTGAAAAATATAAAGCGTATGCTGAATCTAAAGGAGCTGAAAACGTAACGACGATATTTGGTGATGGCGCAAAAGCCGGAGAAACGTTGTTGCAAGATATTGTGCCAAAGGTCGATGCTGATCTCATAATTGTTGGTGCACATTCACGTGAGGGCTTTTGGGAATCACTTGGATCACAAGCAGCATATATTGCACGCCACGCAAAAATTTCTTCAATGGTTGCGCGTAGGCCAATTCGATAAGATATTAATAGTTAAAGCACGAAACTCCGATAAACTATCCTGTTTATCGGGGCTTTTTATTTTTAAGAGAGTTTTTAGAAGAGAATATTGAGAGGATTATTAGGAAAAGTAGCCATGGGGTTTCGTGCGCTAATGATAGCTCATTAGCAAATTATGTCATATGCATTTTCCTGCCTTTCCAAAACGCGTCGTTGTTTGAGATGACTTGTTTTATTCTTGAGTAAAATATAACGTAGTAATATTAAATCAGTATAAAAAACTAGCATTTAAAAAAATAATTTTTGAAATGCTGTTATAATATTCATCATGAAGACTAAAACGATTGAAGAGTTAGAACAAATATTTAAAATTTTGGGTAATAAACAACGCTTGACGATTTTAGAATTGTTGAAATCAAATTCTTTGTCAGTCAGCGAGATTATGAATTTATTAAACATGGAACAGTCAGCTGTCTCGCATCAACTTAAATTGTTACGAGAAGCAAAATTGGTTCAAACAGTTAAACGAGGTAGGGTAGTTTTATATTCATTAAGCGATTCACACATATTAATTCTACTAGAAAATGCCTCGAAGCACGTTGATCATGCATTTAATTCAAATGAATGAAAATAATTTAGAAACGCTTGACCGTATCAATATAATTTGATATTATAATATAGTTGTTTACTTAAATAACTTATATGCCGTTGTGGCGGAATTGGCAGACGCGCTGGACTCAAAATCCAGTGGTGGCAACACCGTGTGGGTTCGACTCCCACCGACGGCATAAAAAAAGCACACTATACAGTGTGCTTTTTTTATGCCTGTGTTTGTAGTAATCGGTTCCGTAATTCGTCGTCATAGGCTGTTAAGTACAAACCGTACTTACCTCGTTTGATTAAAACATTTAAAACATTAGCTATAAATGCTTGATATTCTTTTGATGACAATTGTATATCTGATCGTTTTTTAAATATCTCTTTATGAGAATACTTTTCCGGTATAATTGTTAGACAATCTTTTTGTTTATTATAGCCAAAAGAAGGGCCAATAATCATGCCTACATAATTCAAATCAAAACCTTGTAACGTATAGATTGTACCAACTTGTGAAATAGATGATTCTCTCTTCGCCCAATGTGTGCGTTGTGGATCCCATTCATCCCAAGGTAATGAAAAATTGTCCATTTCAACATTGTGACGACCGTCAATTCTAGGGAACCCCGATGTAGCCACGACACGGCTTAATCCGACATCGCTATTTTTTTCTTTGATTTTTTCATATAATGCTGCGGCAGTTGGGAAAACTTTGAAATCAAACTGACTATTAGTAGGGAACTTGTTTATACGGTGTTGGCTAGTTAGGTTATCTATCCAGTCTATTTGCTCATTACTAGCAATCATCCTATACTGAAAATTCATGTTATATTCACGATAAGGGTGTCCGGCTATTGTTTGATAAAGTAATGATTTTGTCCAATACATTTTAGATTGAAAAACTTGGTTGAAATCATAAACGACCACAACAACTTTGGACAAAGACATTAGATCCGTTAATTGATTGTTGCCGCGATAATGAGCATACGGTTCTGATTTAGAATACAGTAAGTGAGCTTCATCCACAAAAATAACATCATATTTGCGATTATTTTTGTTGGCATCATTAATTAGTGCAGTTGGGCGACGAATAGATTTAGTATTGAGTCCAGGGAAATCTTTTGCCATATCTTGATAAGCTTTATACAACTCAGGATGGTTAACGACAAGGGCAGAATTAAATGATTTATTGGTCATAAAACTTTTAACCAATTGCATTAATACGACAGACTTTCCTGTCCCTGCAGCACCTTCAATAATCGCAACCGAATGATTGTCATCCTTGATACCTTGATGAATGTACTGATTAATATCATGAATAACGTTAGTTTGATCTTGAGAAAGATTATCCAATAGAAATTGTTCTTTTAAGATTTGATTCATCTTTTTTCTCCAAATTATTGTCTATGTTTATTATTTTAACATGAGTTTTAACGTACATATTTTTCCAAAATGATTTCTTTTGAAAATAAAAAAGCCTAAAAATATAGGCTTTTACTTTAAAATCAATTATTTTGACCAACCGTTTGTTTGAAAATCAGTTAAGATACGGTTGAATTCTAAATTGCGCTCTTCGTTTGACAATTGATAGGCATAACGGAAATCGTGCCACAATCTTTGGACACGTTCTGGAACATTTTTAAATGAGGTGTCGCCAGTTTCACTAGCGTAAACTTCTCGTCCCCATTCTGTAATGATGTTATATGCCAATCCAGTCATAATAATGATTACCTTTATATGTTATATTTTTGTTAGATATATACTATAACATATAATTTTAAAATCGCATATATAATCACTTATTTCAAGTAATAATGTGTTTTAAATAACGATAAACTGTTATTTTATTCTCATATTGATAAAGGTTTAAACCAATATATTAGTATTTTTATAAAATATTTGTTTGGGCTTATATATCTTTATTCATTATAAAAAAATGTTTTAAATATGATAGATGATTAAATAAAAAATAATTTTAAAAAATAATTAAAAAATTATATTAATAAAATCTTTAGTACAGTATTAACTTAATTAGGCATCAAGTAAACTAATTCGATGATGATCAATGCTGTTTGTTATAATGACATTGAGACAAGGAATGGAGGAATACGTGTTGTTCTTTAATAGCCATATAGTAAACTATCAAAGCCGTATGCGTTTGTGACTAATGACAAAAAAAATACCCATAATTTTTGATACTGATCCTGGAATTGATGATGCAGCAGCACTAACAGTTTTATTAAGTAACAAACAGTTCGATGTTCGCTTAATTACCACTGTGGCTGGTAATGTCTCTGTTGATAAAACAACTGCTAATGCTTTGAAACTTACCCATTTTTTTAATCGTAGAGATGTACCAGTTGCTCAAGGAGCCAAAAAACCATTGGTAAAAGCTTTTAAGGATGCTTCTAATATTCATGGTGTCAATGGTATGCCGGGATACCAATTTGAGGCAACGAATCAGAAACCGTTGTCTCTTAATGCAGTGGAAGCAATCAGAAAAACATTAACTGAAAGTACGGACAAAATCACTATTGTTGCTGTCGGTGCATTTACTAATTTAGCTAAGCTAATTCAGCAGTACCCTGAATCGCTAGAAAAAATAGATCGTGTAGTTGTCATGGGAGGATCCATTGCTGGAGGGAATATGACTTCTGTAGCAGAGTTTAATGTTTATACAGATCCTGATGCAGCTAAAATCCTGTTTGACAGTGGGCTAGATATTACAATGATTGGATTAAATGTAACCCAAAAAGCGCTTTTAACAAATGAATCTATGAACGTATTGTCACATATGAATGAGACGGGTAACATGCTGACACAATTATTTTCTTTTTATGGAGATGGTAATTTGGCTAATGGAAAACCTATGCATGACGTAAACACGTTGTTTTTTCTTTTAGCACCTAATAAATATGTACTGAATGATTATTGGATTGATGTTGTAACTGATGGACCAGCTATTGGTGCCACCGTAGCAGACATTCAATCTTTCGATCATCAAAGCACAAATATACACGTTGCAACTGATGTTGATTCAGAGGCCTTTAATGCTTGGTATTTGTTAGAAATTGCCAAAATTACTGATACAGCAGTGAATGCTGGAAAGGTTGAAAAATAGCGTTTTTTCAGGTATTCTTGTATTAGTTGTAATTAGCGCTTTTTGTGCTGTACAAACTTGAAACGGAGCAAAAAATTGACAATCGACGAGTTTATTTTAGCATTAAAAAACGCTAGCATTTCTTTAACTGAAAAACAAGTTCAACAATTTGAACAATATTTTAATTTACTGATTAAGACCAATGAACATGTTAATTTAACAGCTATAACAGATAAGCAAGAAGTATATCTGAAGCATTTTTATGATTCATTGATATTAGCTCACTATGTTAAGCCATTGCAGAATGAAAGCAAGACACTTATCGATATTGGCACGGGAGCTGGATTTCCATCATTACCTCTAAAAATAGCTTTTCCACAACTTAAAATAGTAATGGTGGATGCTCTTCAAAAACGTGTTAACTTCTTAAAAGAAGTAGTAGAATTGCTAGATTTGTCGAATGTTGATATAGTACACGGTCGCGCCGAAGATATCGGTCAAAACAATAGTTACCGAGAACAGTTTGATTTCGCAACAGCAAGAGCTGTAGCACGGACAAGTGTTTTGGCGGAATATACATTACCATTTGTCAAATTGGGTGGCGAATTTTTAGTAATGAAAGGCGCTGCTGCTGAACAAGAGTTGGCCGACAGTAAGAAAGCGTTAGCCACACTTGGTGGATCATTAGTAAAATCATTCGATTTTAAGTTGCCAAACGGTGATCAACGATATATTCAAATTGTTAGCAAAGTTACACATACACCAAAAAAGTATCCACGCCAAGCGGGAACACCCAGTAAAAAGCCCATTCAATAAAGAGATAAAAAATCTATAGTCAGTTAGATTGATAGAAAGGATCCCAACAGCTTATGGCACAAATTATTGCATTAGCTAATCAAAAAGGTGGTGTTGGTAAAACAACGACCAGTATTAATTTAGGTGCGGCACTTGCTCAATCAGGGAAGCGTGTCTTGTTGATAGATATTGATGCACAAGGAAATGCAACAAGTGGTTCTGGTATTGATAAGTCAGAATTAGAACAAGACAGTTATGATGTCATTGTTGACGGCAGTCCAATTAAAGAAGTTATCGTGCCAACTGATAACTATGATTTATTACCAGCTACAATTCAGTTGTCAGGGGCAGAAATCGAGTTAGCTAATAAAGATCAACGCGAGTATCGCTTAAAAAAGGCATTAGATGAAGTTTCTGAAGACTATGATTTTATATTAATTGATAATCCACCAGCCCTTGGTTTGCTAACAGTAAACGCCTTTACTGCTGCAGATGCAATTCTGATTCCTGTACAAACTGAATTCTATGCTTTAGAAGGTCTAGGTCAATTACTCAATACAATAGAATTAGTACGACAACAGTTTAATGATGGTTTAGCCATCGCAGGTATTTTGTTAACGATGTACGATGGGAGAACTAATTTAGCCAAACAAGTTTCTGAAGAAGTAAGGAACTACTTTAGTGACAAAGTATACGATACAGTCATTCCTCGTACAGTAAGATTAAGTGAGGCACCTTCTTATGGACAGGCAATTATTGACTTCGATCCAAGATCTACTGGCGCAAAAGTTTATACAGATCTCGCAGAGGAGGTTTTGAAACAATATGGTAAGTAAAAAAGGTGGATTAGGGAAAGGGCTTGGCGGATTATTTAATGCTAATAGTGTCACTGAAGAAGCACTGGAACACACTAAAAATGTAATAAAAACCCCTGCATCTTTTGAAAGCGTTACTAAAATTAGCTTAGCTGATATTGCAGCTAATCCATTTCAACCAAGACACCATTTTGATAATGATAAATTAAAAGAATTGGCCAATTCTATTATAGAAAATGGTATTCTAACACCTATCATTGTGCGAAAGCATGACAAAGGCTATCAAATCGTCGCTGGGGAAAGACGTGTCAGGGCATCTAAATTAGCTAAACAATCAACGATAACTGCGATTATTCGAGAAGTAGATGATAATACCATGGCAGCGGTTGCATTAGTAGAAAATTTGCAACGAGATGAATTAGATGCAATTGAAGAAGCCACTGCGTATGAAGCGTTAATGTCTCAACTGGGATTGACTCAAGTTGAATTAGCTAAAAAAGTTGGTAAAGAAAGAACAACGGTTGCAAATGCCATTAGGCTGTTGAAATTACCTGAAACTGTTCAAAATATGGTTCGAAATGGTAATTTATCTATGGGTCAGGCGCGTGCAATTTTAGGTTTAAAAGATAAAAAGCGAATTGAATCAGTTGCTCATACAGTTATTAAGCGTCAACTTAGCGTACGACAAGTTGAGTCTTTAGTGAAACAATTAAATATAGGTAGTATTGAAAGTCATCATCAGGTTAATCAACAAATTTCGCCATATGTAAGAGCACTTTCGACTCAACTTGAGGAAAAATTTGGTACTAAAGTTAAAGTTAACACGAGCGATAAAGGTACTGGTAAAATTGAAATTAATTATGTTTCCAATGAAGATTTGGAGCGTATCTTAAACATACTTGAAATAGAGGTTGATTAGTATGGTTGAACCATTGGCGTATGAATTACATGATATTGTCGAAATGAAAAAGCCACATGCTTGTGGTGAAAATTCTTGGGAAATTAAACGTATTGGTGCTGATATAAAGTTGTCTTGTACAAATTGTGGCCGAAGTATCATGATGTCAAGGTTTGACTTTAATAAGCGACTTAAAAGAGTTATTATTTCTAAAAATAGTAACTGACTTAAGTTATTAATTTATTATAAAGAAAGGAGGATGTGATGTTGAATCATAGTAGCATCACATACCTAAATTATGTCACTAACTGCTGGAATCGTAGGTCTACCCAATGTCGGCAAATCAACATTATTTAACGCAATAACCAAAGCTGGAGCGGAAATGGCAAATTATCCATTTGCCACTATTGAACCAAACGTTGGTATGGTAGAAGTTCCAGATGACCGTTTGGCTAGAATCCAAGAACTTGTTCCAGCTGATAAACTTATTCCGACTACTTTTGAATTTACTGATATTGCTGGCATTGTAAAGGGTGCATCTAAAGGCGAGGGATTAGGAAATAAATTTTTAGATAATATTCGTCAAGTGAATGCAATTGTTCATGTAGTGAGAGCATTCGACGGAGACGATATTATTCATGTTAATGGCGTGGTGAATCCTTTAGACGATATTGATACAATCAATACTGAGTTAATATTGGCTGATCTTGAAACTATAGATAAAAGATATTCGAAAGTGGCCCGTGCTGCTAAAGGAGCAGATAAGTCTGCAAAGGCAGAATTTGCAGTTCTAGAGAAAATAAAACCAGTATTAGAGTCAGGCCACTCAGTTCGTACTCTTGAATTTACAGATGAAGAACAAAAAATTGTGAAAAGTTTATTTCTGCTAACAACAAAACCAGTGTTGTATGTTGCTAATATTGCTGAAGATGATATGGCGGCACCAGAACAATCAAAATATTTTAATGATATTAAAGATTTTGCAGCAACTGAAGGTGCTGATGTTATTGCTTTGTCAGCCAGTGCTGAAGAAGAAATAGCACAGCTAGCTGATGAAGATAAGTCTGAATTTTTGGAAATGGCTGGCGTAACAGAACCAGGATTAAACAAACTGATTCGTGCGGCCTATCATTTATTAGATTTACGTACGTTTTTTACTGCAGGTGGTAAGGAAACACGTGCATGGACATTTAAAGCAGGAATGAAAGCACCACAAACTGCAGGAGTTATTCATTCAGACTTTGAGCGTGGTTTTATTAGAGCTGAAACAGTAGCTTTTGCCGATTTAGATGAATTAGGGTCAATGAAGGCCGTAAAAGAAGCTGGTAAACTACGTTCTGAAGGTAAAGAATATGTCGTCAATGATGGCGATATTATCGAATATAGATTTAATGTATAACTAAAATGTAACCAGCCTGGTTACGTACATAATTTTTGAGGAGAGCCCCATGAAAGAAGATAATTTCCAATTAACTAAAAAGAATGAAGATTTTATATTTCGATTTAAGAAAATATTGGCTCAAGACAGCAAATTAACAGCTGAACAATTAGAAGATATTACAGAAGATGTTAGTACGCAACTGCGTGAAGCACAAGGGACAGGTGTAACAGCTACCCAAATTTTTGGAACACCCACGCAAGCAGCGCAAAAATATTTAGACCCAAAAGTAACAGCTAAAAAGTTACATGACTACAAGTTTTGGGTATTGTCTTTAGATACATCGCTGGTTATCTTCATATTATTTAGTGCTGTTTTTGGATTGTCATTATTTTTTGCAAAACAACAAACTAATCAAGGAGCGGGCATTGTATCTTTGCTACTAATATCAATTCTAGGGGGATCTATCTACACTAACATTGTTTTAAAGCTGACACCCAATCCAAAATTGTCACAAGACCCATCTTCAACAAAACGGTGGCTATATTTAGCTGGAGCTGTCATAGCCTGGCTAGTTGGTTTCTTAGTATTGGGGATGCTTCCAACGGTTATTAATCCAACCTTACCTTCAATTGCCTACATCATTTTAGCAATTGTTGCCTATGGTGTTTTCAAATGGAATCGCAAACAAGCAGGATTAAAAGGCGGATTCTTTGCGATTAGTCAATTATCACAGCAAGCACGGTTAGATGCCACAAAAAATAAAAAATAGGAGAGCCTTGCCATGAAAATCCTAGTTGTAGATGATGATCTTGAAATTGCCGAGTTACTGGAAATCTATTTAAAAAATGAAGGATATGATCCAATCATGGCTTCTGATGGCAAAGAAGCAATATCTAAATTACATACCAATCCAGATATTGCCTTAATGGTCTTAGATGTGATGATGCCTAACATGAACGGTCTTGAAGTAGTCAAGGTTGTCCGAAAAGATAGTCGAATTCCCATCTTGATGTTGTCTGCAAAATCAGGTGACATGGACAAAATACAAGGTCTTATTACGGGTGCTGATGACTACGTGACGAAACCATTTAACCCTCTTGAGGTTATGGCACGTATTCGCTCATTACTTCGTCGCGCTGAAAACTCAGTGCAAGATCAAACGCCAGATGTATTAGACATTGGATCGTTAGTTATTAACAAAGATAGTCATGAAGTTAAAACTTCTAGTGGAGATATTGTTAACTTAACAGCGTTAGAATTTGGTATTTTATATTTATTGGCTTCTCATCCTAATCGCGTTTTTTCAGCTGATGATATTTTTGAGCGTGTTTGGCAACAAGAATCAGTTGTTTCAGCTAAAACAGTTATGGTTCATGTGTCACATTTGAGAGATAAAATAGAAGAAGCCACTAATGGTGATCAAGTTATTCAAACGGTATGGGGTGTCGGCTATAAAATAGAAGTGAACTGATGAAAAAATTAGTTGAGATTCAAAAGCACAATCGCATAACACTATATTATGCGGTAATGACATTATTGTTATTACTGCTTTTTAGTTGGTTTATTATTACGATACCTGTGCAGAGAGTAAGTAGTTATTTATCTGAGCAACTAATTATAATTGGTAAACTTGTAGTATTACTCATTGGAAATGCTTTGATTATAGTTTGGCAGTTTATTAGATGGCGTCAGGAGAAAAGCTTAGTACACTTAATTCGTGAAATGCGAAAAATTGCTAGTGAAAACTCCGATAGATTAATAGATTGGCAGGCTCCATATGCGCCTAAAACACAAGCTTTAATAGACGTATCTAATAAAATTGCTAAAAATACCCGTAAAATTAGAGAAGAAGAACGTGAAAGTGAGCGTTCTAAAGATGAAATGATCACTAATATTTCACATGATTTGCGCACACCTTTAACCGCAATTATCGGGTATCTTGGATTAGTAGAGATGAACGGACAATCGCTATCCGAACATGATCGTTCTAAGTATATTCACACAGCTTACGACAAGTCTAATCAGATGAAAGTATTGGTCGAAGATTTGTTTGAGTTTTCAAAAACGCAGGCACACAATGCAACACTAAATTTGACGATGTTAAGTTTAGGTGATTTATTTGCTCAATTACTTGCTAGCTATGCAATTGAAGCTCAAGAACATAAAATTCAAATGATGCAACTGACCAATCCAGATTTAATCATTCTAGAAGCAGATTCTGATAAATTAGCGCGTGTGTTCATTAATCTAATTACAAATGCTTTTAAATATGGTTCAGGGGCAACATTTATCAAACTGACAGCGCAAGTTAAAGATAGCATGGTAGAAATTAAAGTGATTAATGATGGTTTACGAATTCCTAAAGAAGCTTTAACTGACATTTTTGATCGATTCTATCGCGTGGAAAGTTCTAGAAACAGCCAAACTGGTGGAACAGGATTGGGTTTGGCGATTGTTAAAGGAATCATTAATCAGCATGGTGGTTCTGTCAGTGCAACGTCAGATGATCAATTAACAGTTTTTAAAATATTGATGCCACTGAAGCAAAAAGTCTAGGAGAAAAAATGCAGCGGGCCAAAATAATATAGTCAGTTGACGCTCAATTAAAAATGGTAAATTGAATTGTAATGATGATGTACCAATTACTTGAAAAGCTGAGTGTATTTCTAATACACAAAAAGAATCACGATGTATTGTTTGATAAACCACTCAGAGTAATGGGCAAGCTATTTGCTGTGTTAAAATATGACATCATTTATTTGATTGTTAAAAAAGATTTCTGTCATTTAGTGGTAGAAATCTTTTTTACATAAAATATTCTATCCAAATTGATTAATATATGTTATTATATTGGTATAGACCATATTGGTATAGACCAAAATCAGGAGATGTCATCATGAAAATTATCAAAGTTGAAAATCCATCTATTGGTGCAAATTGTGCATTTGAGATTTATCGAGTTGCATTATCCCAAGGGGCTAATGTTTTTGGATTAGCCACTGGTTCAACGCCAATTGAACTGTATAAGAGATTTGTTGAGAGTGATTTAGACTTTTCAAATAGTACCGCTATAAATCTAGACGAGTATCTCGGATTATCAGGAGATGATAAGCAAAGTTATCGTTATTTTATGAATCAAAACCTGTTTAATAGCAAAACATTTAAAGCTTCTTTTGTGCCTGATGGAACAAATCCTGACCATAATGCTGCAACAAAATCATACGATCAAATTATTCAAGAAAATCCAATTGATATTCAATTGTTGGGATTAGGCAGAAATGGACATATTGGATTTAACGAGCCGGGTACACCATTTGATACGACGACACATATTGTTGATTTAACGCAGTCAACCATTGATGCCAATGCTCGTTTTTTTGAAAAAGAATCATATGTACCAACTCAAGCTATTTCTATGGGAATTGCTTCAGTTATGAGTGCCCAAAAAATCCTGTTAATGGCATTTGGAAAAGAAAAAGCTGAGGCTGTGGCAAAGATGGTTCATGGACCAATTACGGAGGATTTGCCAGCCTCAGTACTTCAACGTCATAATGATGTTACAATTATTATTGATAACGCAGCTGCAACAAATTTGTGATAAAATAAATTTGTAAGCGCTTAACAAATTCAAAGGAGGAACTGTAATACAGCTTTTAAAGTGTGTTACTCAACAAAAGTTATGGCACATATCACATTTAATACAAAAAATATTGAAAATTTCGTGGCGGATCATGAATTAGCAGAAATGCAACCATTAATTACAATGGCTGATCAACAACTGCGCAACCGCACAGGAGCAGGGGCAGATTATTCTGATTGGATTACACTACCAACTGATTATGATAAAGATGAGTTTTCACGTATTCAGAAGGCAGCAAAACAAATTATGTCTGACTCAAAAGTTTTGGTTGTCATTGGAATTGGTGGATCATATCTCGGAGCCAAAATGGCAGTTGATTTTCTAAATCCTATGTTCAATAATGAGTTGCCAGAACGTGATCGTCAAGGTGTCAAGGTATACTTTGCAGGGAATTCAACGTCTGCTTCTTATTTGAATGATTTAGTACGTGTGATTGGTGACCAAGACTTCTCTGTTAACGTTATTTCTAAGTCGGGAACAACAACAGAACCATCAATTGCTTTCCGAGTGTTCAAACAACTTTTGGAAAAAAAGTATGGTACTGCTGACGCTAAGAAGCGTATCTATGCAACTACGGATGCTAATCGTGGTGCATTGCACGATGAGTCTGTGGCAGAAGGATATGAAATGTTTACTATTCCGGATGGTGTTGGTGGACGTTTCTCTGTATTAACAGCTGTTGGTTTGTTACCAATTGCAGCTAGTGGTGCTGATATTCAAGCTTTGATGGATGGTGCTCATGACGCACAAGTTGAATATTCGGAAGCAGACATTACTAAAAATGAAGCCTACAAATATGCGGCAACACGTAGAATTCTTTATGATAAGGGATATACTACTGAATTGCTAATCAATTGGGAACCTTCTATGCAATATTTGTCAGAATGGTGGAAACAATTGATGGGTGAATCAGAAGGCAAGAATCAAAAGGGAATTTATCCATCATCAGCTAACTATTCAACAGATCTTCACTCTCTTGGACAATACATACAAGAAGGTCGTAGAGACTTGTTTGAAACAGTAGTCAAGTTGGACTCCCCAGTCTCTAATTTAGATTTGCCACATGAAGAAGGGAATAATGACGGTCTTCAGTATTTAGAAGGAATTACAATTGACGAAGTTAATACAAAAGCATCACAGGGTGTCACTTTAGCTCACGTTGATGGTGGTGTGCCAAACTTAGCTTTGCATCTACCTGCACAAGATGCGTACACTTTGGGCTATATGATTTATTTCTTTGAAATGGCTGTAGGCGCATCAGGCTACACATTTGGTATCAATCCTTTTAATCAACCTGGTGTTGAAGCGTACAAAACAGCTATGTTTGCATTATTGGGTAAGCCTGGTTATGAAGAACAAACTAAAGATTTCAGAGCGCGTTTAGGGGAATAAGGGTATTGTCTAAAAAAAGTTATTTACGAAAAAATCGTAAATAACTTTTTTTGTGTGCATATTTATCATTGATCGTAATATGTAGTGTAGAGAGGAGTAATGATGGAAAAAATAATTAATCAAGCAATTGCTCTTTTTGTGAATGATGTATATGTTATTCCCAAAAATACAGATACATACAATATCAAATATCATTTAGATGGGCAAACAAAAGTTTTTACAGAGCTATCAAGTGATGAAGCTCAGATTTTAATATCAAAAATAAAATACCGTGCAAAAATGAACATTTCGGAACGTCGAAGGCCACAGATTGGCCGTTTTGATTATCAAAATATATGGATAAGAGTCTCAACTGTTAGTAACTTTTTAAATCAAGAAACACTAGTTTTACGAATTATTTATTCGAATCAATGCCAGCAAAATTGGATAATGCCTAAACAAATACAGATAATTCAAGAAAGTTTGCCTAGTTCAGGTTTAGTGGTTATTGCTGGGCCAACTGGTTCTGGCAAAACAACGACACTCTATCATATGCTTCAAAAACTTTCTGATAGCAAACTCATATTGACCATTGAAGATCCTGTTGAGATACAAGAACCAAATTTTGTACAATTACAGGTTAATGAAGAAGCACAAATGACCTATGACGATTTAATTAAGGTGGCATTACGACATAGACCAGAAGTATTACTTATAGGAGAAATCAGGGATAAGAAAACAGCTCAGGCAGCAATTAGGGCTGCTTTAAGTGGTCATCTAGTGCTGTCAACGATACATGCAATGTCAGCCAGAGATGTTGTTATGCGATTATTAGATTTGGGTGTTGATAAAAGCCAATTGCTTTTATCTTTAAATGGCACAGTGTATCAAAGATTGCTACCAACAAAAAAGAATCAACAAGGTGCTCTAATAGATTATTTATCTAAAGAGCAAGTGAATACAATTTTTTCAGAGAGAAATATGTCAAAGTTTTCGGATTTTTGGCATAATGGGCTAAATTATGGTATTGAACATGAAATTATTTCAAACAAAACATTTGAAAAATTCAAAAATCTTGAATAAAAAGCAACAGGTCATTTTTTTTCAAGAAATGGGAGAGTTACTGCAATCAGGATATAGTTTATCCGAAAGTATAGAAGTTCTCACTTACGCACATCGTGACTGGTCTGATACTTTACAAGAAATTGATGAGAAATTATGTTCTGGCTATTTATTTTATCGTTGTCTTGCTAATTTTGTTGCACCAGATATTCTACTACAACTCAAATTGTCCCAAAATCACGGTAATTTGCCCGAAACTTTAATACAAATTGGAAGGTCATTAGGTGAGATTCAAAGACATCAAAATAAAATTAAACAAATTATGAAATATCCATTACTATTGTTTGTTATTTTATCTGGTATGTTATTAGGGATTAAGTTTTTTTTATATCCGATATTAGAGCAATGGCATACAGGAGTTAGTCATGACTTTTTGAGTATTTCTTATAGTTTCAAAATAGTCATAATTTTACTGGGATTTTTATTAATCACTTGTATTTTTTTATGGCAACATTTGAATACAAGACAACAACTATTCTTAATGATCAAAATACCAGTAGTTGGTAAAATTATTCAAACG
The DNA here is from genome assembly GCF_019656075.1 of Leuconostoc palmae. Lineage (GTDB taxonomy): Bacteria > Bacillota > Bacilli > Lactobacillales > Lactobacillaceae > Leuconostoc > Leuconostoc palmae. The sequence continues at coordinate 25,843 of NZ_BPKZ01000004.1, forward strand.
ATGATTACATATCATATTTCACAACAGTTGTCGTCGTTATTATCTAGCGGATTACAGCTATCAGAAGTATTAGATGAATTGGTGGAGGACACTAAACATAGTCATTTACCCAAAATTCCTGTTGCAATAATTTGGCATGCGCAATCGTATTTGAAGAAAGGGTATCCAGTGGAAAAATACATTTTAGAACAACCTTATATTAATAAATCACTTGCAGGCTATTTTAGTAGAGGGCATAGTTCTAGATTAGTTGCGAAACATCTATCTTATTTTAGTAAAACACAATTTAACTTATTAATTCAAAAAATTGATACATTAATTAACATTATACAACCAGTCTGTTTTGGCGTGATTGGATTATCCATTATAGGTGTATATCTATCAATGTTATTACCGATGTACCAGAGTATAGGAGGATTATATCAATGACAAAAAAGTTGTTCAACCGATCAAAACTTAAGGCATTCACACTGATAGAAGCAGCGATAGTGCTGTTTATCATTAGTTTACTGATGTTACTTGTTCTGCCGAACTTGAATGTTCAAAGAAAAAAGGCGATGGAAACACATAAAACGGCAATGATAGCTACTGTTCAAAGTCAAGTTGATATGTATGTTAATATGTTTCCTGAAAAAAAGAATGTTACAGTAGACGATCTTCATAGTAGCGGCTATTTGACAGAAAGACAAGTTGAAAAAATTAAAGAACTTAATATTTCAGTGACAAACAATGAAGCGCACCAGTAAAGGCTATACATTAATGGAATCAATAATTGTTTTAAGTATAATTAGCTCAATTTTATTATTTAGCTTTGGTAATTATGCGAAGAGATCTAATGAAATTAAAGTATGGGAAAATGTTTTTAAATCACATTGGCAAAATGTAAGGTTATCCACTCAACAAAGTCAACAACGTACAAGAATTCATTTTAAGAAACAGTATATAGAAACACCTAATAAAAAAATTCCTTATCCAAAAGGATATTATGCAAGTAAAGATCAAAGCATTGATATATTAACAACAGGGTATGTTGCGCCGACAACTATTAAGCTGACAAATGGTAAAAAAATCCTTAAAATAATTTTCAGTTTTGGTGGTGGAGAATATCGGATTGAAAACTCGTAAGCAAGCCTTTATCTTAATTGAGGCAATATTATCTCTTATGATGATCACAACTGTAATTATTTTTGAACATGAGCAATTGGTTATGTTCAAAAAGCAAGAAAAAATTTTGAAGTCACAATATAATAAAGCAATTATAGAAAGAGAAAAAGCAATGGCGTTATGGCAAGACTATGTTTACGAAAAATAGATTAGGCTTTACGCTTTTAGAATCGGTTATCACATTATTTGTTATATCACTAATAATTGTTGCTTTACAAACTTGCATGCCAATGTTTAGTAACTATGTTAAAGTGTCTAACGATATCACGTTTCATACCATATTGCACCAAATTGAATCACAAAATTATAAGTTACTAAATACTAGTCAAAATAATTTGAGTTTGGAAAGTAAGGATGGCAAAATAATGACTTTACTTGTAGAGAAGGAAAAATTGAAGATAAAATCAGAACAAACAGGTCAAATTATTTTAATGGAGCATGTTCGTCATTTAAACATTGAAGATAAAAAGTATTGTCTGCGTTTGGTATTACAGGATAGCGGAGGAGAAACATTAGAAGGTCTTTTATTTTTAAAACAGAAAGTATCAAAATGAAAAGATTTAAAGCATCTATCTTTGTTTCAACAGTTCTTTTTCTAAGTATGTTAGGAGTTGGTGTAGTAGCACAAAGCTATGTATTATATACTCAATTGTCTTCGAGGGAAAAAATGATAGTTGCAATGCAATTAGATAGGATTCAAATCGAAGCGAGTTTGTATTATCATAAACACAAAAAGTTGGAACAACAAGTTAATGGAAATCATGTTGAAATTGCGAACAATAATATGACAATTCATTTAAAGTCTAAAAGTTACAGACGAAGTGTATTAGTATACGATCCTTGATATTGTATCTTAGAAAAGCTAAAATTATCATATGACACAAGAAAAAATAGCATACTATTTCGACCAAATAACAACTTTAAATAAAAAGTTATCAGAAACACTGAAAATTAGTGAGACAGAGGCTTTAATTGAATCAATTGATATATTAAATGGTTTAGAACCTGACAATATGTTTGATGAGCAATCAAAATTAATCGCTAACAACTTGCAAAGCTTATCACATCGGCTTAATGCTGACATAATATCAACGTCAGAATTAAGAAAATTAATGCAGTTAGTCATATTACAGGTGAATAAGAACGATAACGTAGAAGCCAACAAGCAGATAACCCCTGATGGTATTGGCTATTTGTTGGCCGATTTTTTAGTACAAACGGCTGATTTGCAAGATAATGATACGTTACTCGATTTAACAGTAGGAACGGGTAATTTACTCAATACAGTTAATGATGTTTTAGAGATGAATAAAATTCATGTTAAACGTGTAGGAGTTGACAGTGATGAGTCTCAGATAGCGACAGCTGTAGGCGTGGATGCCATGATAAATAAAAAACCAGCAGTATTCTATCATGATGATGTGATTCATTTTGACGAACAAATACAAGCAAAAGCAATTATTGCTGATTTACCAGTAGGGTATTACCCATTAGAAATAAATGATGATTATCAAACTAAGGTGGAAGATGGCTTGTCTTATAGCCATTATTTGATGATAGAACGAAGTCTGAACTTTCTGGATGATAATGGGTGGGCTTATTTTATTGTACCAGCTTCAATGTTGACGGGCGAAAACGCTACTAACATATTAAAATTTATTGCAACACAAACTAGAATGAGAGCATTTTTGAGATTACCAAGTAGTTTTTTTAAAGACCCACGAGCCGCTAAAGCCATTCTAGTAATACAGAAAAAAGATGCCAAACCAACTAGCGAAGTACTAATGGGAGAATATCCAAACTTGAAAGACATTGCAACATTGAAAAAATTTTTGCAAGATATTAAAGCTTGGGTTACACTAATTAAAGAAAATGGTAAAGCATAAATTATAATAATGCCTGAAAATATTAGGGCAATAGTGAGATATTTTCCTAAATTTTTAAGCATTAATATGATGTGGTTTAAGAAAGATAGGTAAAAATCAAATCATGGCTAAAACAATGGCTGTTAACGCTGGAAGTTCATCTCTGAAGTTTCAACTATTAGAGATGCCTCAAGAGCAAGTAATTGCCCAAGGAGTTATTGAAAGAATCGGAATGAATGATGCGATTGTCACAATCAAGTACAATGCTAAATCTGGTATTGTAAGTGAATTGGAACAAGGTGATGATAAGGAGCATACTTCACTCTCTAAAAACGGTTCAGAACTAAAATATGAAAATGTTCTTCCTATAGGTGATCACGAACAAGCTATTAATTATATGCTTCAGAAACTAACTGACTTGAATATCATTAGTGAATTTAAAGAAATTACTGGTGTTGGACATAGAGTAGTAGCTGGTGGTGAATGGTTTAATCATTCCGTTGTTGTTACAGACTCTGTTTTAGAAAAAATTGATAGATTAGCAGATTATGCACCACTGCATAATCCTGCCAATGCTATGGGTATTAGAGCATTTCAACGCTTATTGCCTAATGCTTTATCTGTTGCAGTATTTGATACATCATTTCATCAAACAATGCCAAAATCAAATTATTTATATCCTTTACCTTATCAATATTACACGAGATATGGTGCTAGAAAATATGGCGCTCATGGTACATCACATAGATATGTATCATTACGAGCATCTGAATTACTGGGAAAGCCATTAGCTTCACTGAAACTGATTACACTACATTTAGGTGCTGGAGCATCTATTACGGCTGTCCAAAATGGAAAGTCATTAGATACCTCAATGGGATTTTCTCCACTTGCTGGTGTTGCAATGGCAACCAGAACGGGGGATGTAGATCCTTCCCTAGTTTATTATATCCAAGAACGTGAAAATCTTTCTAATGAAGAAATGTTAAATATTTTAAATAAAAAATCAGGATTACTAGGTGTTTCAACAATTTCTTCTGATATGCGTGATTTACTCGAAGTAGAGGAAACAAATGATCATGCAAAATTAGCAATTGATATTTTTATTAACCGTATCGTTAAGTATGTTGGTCAGTATGTAGCTGAAATGAACGGTGTCGATGCACTCGTCTTTACAGCAGGAATCGGTGAAAACTCAGCACCTATTAGGCAAAGAATAATAGACAAATTGAGTTATTTTGGTGTTAAACTAGATCCTGTCGCTAATAATAAGCGTGGGGACGAAATAGAAATATCAACTAAGGATTCCAATGTTAAGGCATTGTTAATACCTACAAACGAGGAATTGATGATTGCTCGTGATGTTGAAGAACTTAAGTAATCTCTTCTTAATCTATCTTATAAATAAATATGATAAAATATTACAGGTCGACTCATATGTTTTTGTGAGTCGGCCTGTAATTATAACGTTATATTTAGAGGATGAACTATGGAATCTCGAAAAGAAAAACATCAGCATGAAATTTTAGCTGCAGAAGCTTTAGATGCTAATAAAAATAAGAATAATGAGCGGATAGACGATCCATTTATGCAACCTATTGGAAGAGGCAACGATCCTCAAAAATATCATAAGGGTCTGAAACGAAAAATTATGCTATCTATACTAGCTGTCATAACAGTAATTGGCTTGGTTATTGTGATGAAGCTTATTTTTGGAGATGATAAGGCTGCTTTAGATCCTAAGGACACAACTTTTAAAACAGTTAAAATTGCCGATGGTTCAACGGCACAACAAATGGGGAAAACTCTAGAAGATAAGAAAATAATTAAGAGCTCGAAAGCATTTTATAAATATGCAGTTTCTCAAGGAGCGGAGAAATTACAAGCTGGTAGCTACCAATTATCACCTTCACAAACAGTACAACTAATATATAGTCAGATGACTAGTGGGCCGTCAGCAGCGCCAAAATTACCTAAAGGTTATGTACTTGTCAGTATAGGACAAACTCCTAGCCAAGTAGCTAAAAATATTTCTGATGAAGTCAAAGGCGTATCTGAGCAATCTGTAGTGAATGCTTTAAATGATAAAGACTTAACTAATAAAATGTATAAAAAATATCCGGATTTACTGAGAGGAATTAATAGCTCAAGTACAAAAAGTGCTAAACTATTAGACTATGTTTATCCACAAGCATTTGATTTAACGTCTGCAAAAAATGCAAATGATGTTGTAGAAACTTTGTTAGCAACATCGAATAAAACAATGGCACCATATTATTCAACTTTAAAAGAAAATGGCATGGCCACACCCAATGTTATGGCTTTAATCGCAACATCAGGAAAAGAAGAATTTGAACGGCGTTTGGCATTTGTGAAAAAAATTGCACCATATGCTCAAACTTTGTCCAAAAAATATGGCATTCTGGCTTCAGTTTCTATTGCACAAGCTGCGCATGAATCTAATTGGGATAATTCAAAGCTTTCATCAAAGTATAATAACTTTTATGGAGTTAAAACTCAAGATGAAACACCTGGTAAATCAGTTGTATTAGATACAACTGAATATGTTGATGGGAAACCAGAAACCCAGCAGGCACGATTTGCTGTTTATGATAGTTGGAAAGATAGCATGAAAGAACATGCTGAAACAATTGTTAATGGTAACTCATGGAATCCAGACCAATTTAAAGACGTTTTAGCTGCCAAAAATTATAAGCAGGCTGCAAAAGCGCTTTATGATGACCATTACGCAACTGATGTCAATTATACAAAGTTATTGATTAATGTTATAGAGACTTGGAATATGCAACGTTATGACAAGTAAAACTACAAACTATTTTGTAGTTTTTTTGTTTGTTATATTGTAATCGTTTACAGAATTACCGAAAACGCTTGTGTAACCGTTTACATTGATGTAGAATGATAATTGTGATTTGCATCAGTTAAAAGATGATTAATAGCAAAAGGAGTATGTTTTGAAATGAATGCAACAATATTGCTGGCATTAATTCCAGCATTGGCATGGGGATCAGTTGGTCTTGTAAACACCAAGATGGGTGGGTCAGCTGGGCAACAGACTTTAGGAATGACATTTGGCGCACTAATATTTGGATTAGCAACGATGTTTTTTTATGTGATACCTCACCATGCGTATTTAGGGAAAGAGATATGGACTGTTGGTATAGTATCTGGTTTAGTATGGGCTATTGGAACAGCAGGTCAATTTCTTGCAATCAAAGATTTAGGAGTATCTCTGGCAATTCCGCTTTCCACAGCAGGGCAAATTGTTGCTAATGCTTTAATGGCAGCAGCCGTTTTAGGTGATTGGAAAACAGGTAAGATGTGGGCTGTAGGTGTTGTCTCTATCGTTATTGTGGTTATTGGCGCAACATTAATCTCAGCACGCGATAAAGCCACTAAATCTGGTGCTAGTGAACAAGCAAATAATATGACGAAAGGTTTGGTATATCTAACTGTTTCTACAGTTGGATTTATGATTTATTTTGTATTACCTAACTTTTTAAATAAAATAAATTATATTTCAGATGAAATCAAAAATCAGCATAATGGTATTGACTATATGACTGCTATTGTTGGACCACAAGCAATTGGTCAAGTTATTGGCGCCTTCATTATTGTTATTTTTGTTCTAAGAGAAGCTAACAAAATGTTTGAGAGAGCAACCTGGCGGAATATATTAACAGGATTAGTGTGGGCTGTTGGAAACATTTTTATGTTTATTGCTGCTGCCAATCCTGCTATTGGACAAACAATTGCCACAACTTTTTCACAATTAGGTATAATCGTGGCAACGTTTGGAGGAATATATTTATTGGGTGAAAAGAAGACTCATTACCAAATGAAATTAATCATTTTAGGGACTGTGTTGGTTGTTATTGGGGCAATAATAATTGGAAATATTAATCAATTTGCTTAATTGATTATAATAAAAAAGCTCACATTAGTGAGCTTTTTTATTACTTTTCAACTTTTAAAATTTCAACTTCAATATTAACACCGCTAGGTAATGGAACAGATACTTTGTCACCTACTTTTTTACTGAGTAAAGCAACAGCCATAGCTGATTCGTTAGAAATTTTACCTGATAGTGGGTCAGATTCAGTAGAACCAACAATAGCGTATGTTTCAGGTTCTTCATCAGGTAACTCTCTAAAGGTTACTGTTTTTCCTAGTGAAACTTCGTCAGCAGCCGTGGCATTGGGATCGATGATTTCTGCATTTTCAATCATTTTTCTTAAAGTTAAAATTCTGCCTTCAACGAATGCCTGTTCATCTTTGGCTGATTGATATTCAGAATTTTCTGAGAGATCACCATATGAACGAGCAATTTGAATACGAGATGTAATTTCAGGACGTTGATTTTTAATAAGGTCTTCCAATTCAGCTTGAAGCTTTTCACGACCTTCAGCAGTCATTGGAAATACTTTTTCTTCTGACATAGTAGAGATTCCTTTCAATTTTGTGGATTTTCCACAAATAATAGCAAGACGAGCATATCATGGAGAAAGTCTTCTTGCAAGCTTTTTTCTTAATATCCAACTAAATAAAATAAAAATAAATGATAGTAAACTTAATGCAACACCAGCTTCAAAAAATGGTGGTGTATATTTATAAGTTAATTCATGAGAACCAGGAGATGCTTTGAATGCGATAAAGTAATTAGCTACTGTTAATTTTTTGACGCGATGACCATCAAGATAAACATGCCAACCTGGGGCATCAGGAATAGTTGACATGACAAGTGAATCATGCTTGTCCACATGGATTCGTCCACTAATTAAACGGTCATTACGTTTATTAATTATCAGTGAGTTACTTTGTAGTCGTTTAATTTGTTGGTCAAATATTTTTTGGTTAATTCGGTATAAAGTTAAATTATTAAGAAATAGTGTTTTTGTATTTTTAAATCTAATGGTAATTGTTTGAGGAGTGTTTTGAGCTTTAGTGGTTAAATTAACTATGACAGTGTGTCGGTATGAGTTGAATTGTGTAATAACATGATTATTAATCAATAAATCAAAATCTTTAATAGGTAATCCTGCACCAATGGTTAGATAATAACTATCATCAGTTTTTGGCGTGAATTTCAAATCAAGACTTGCAGGTTGGTTAATATTTTTTTTCATCAATACTGCATCAGTAATTTCGTTTGGTACATTAAGGTTATAACCAATTGCCTGACTGAAATTTTCTGTTGTCACACTCGGATTTAAGCCACCACTTAGATTTTGTAGTAAATTATTTTGATTTTGCAGCGGATTATTAGTTAACATGCGTGTTTGCAGTGCTTTTTCGTTTGCAGCAAAAGTGAGAGGAAGAGCAAACGGATTTTGCCAAATTTCACTATCTTGATTATGTTTAGCAGGTTGATATAGTTTAGAATCAGGACGATACCCTGTTAAACGTGTTATTGGACTACCTGCTTTGGTATTACTAGAATTATTAGGTGTAATCAAATATTTCATATTTAGCAACGCATCTGACAAAAGGCTACCATTTGTATAAGCAACATAATTATCCCCTTCAGGTTGGCCTATATTGGCAAAAAAAGTAGTCGTATTTTTTGATAAGGTTGAGCTGAAATGAGAACCACCATAAAAATTTAACATTAATGCATCACCACGTGTTCGTTGAAAAGTTTGGGCAACGCGATGAAAAGAATGGTCATCTTTGAGTTGTTGATTAGCAGAGTATAACGAATGAATCGTACGTTGGTATTCTGCATTAGAGATATAAGAAAAACGATTCAAAGTTAGTGTGACATTTGATATTAAAGTTACTGTAGTCACTAAAAATAGTAAGCATAGTTGTTGGTTAGGATTTCTTGTTATTAATTGAGTTATTGTTAAAATCGCTAATCCGGCAAATAATGTCACACTGCTATAATCAATATATGATATATGTTTCAGTTGCGTTAAAGCGTAAAATGTTATTAAAATTATTAAAATAAAGTAGCTCAAAATATGTTTCAAATTGACTGGTTTTATTGATTGCCATGAGAGCGCACCTAAATAAATTAACACAAAACTAATTATGAAGCTAAATCGGTATGGATACCAAACAGGATATTGCATGCCGTGGAATAATAAGGTGAGTGGCGCCCATGTAGTCGCCAAAATAAGTATAAATAATATAATTAGTGCACCAAATTTAATACGCCAATTGAAAGTTTTACTTGTGAAAAACAAAAAAACGGTAAATATAATAAATATAGAAACAAATAAATTAGCTTGGCCATTTTGCATTTGATTAAAATCAAAACTACCAGGTATTAGTTTTAGTAATAACTTTATTGGATCATTGTCGAATTTAAAGGACCAAGGTGTATTATACTGTGTTTTACCTAATTTTAATTGACAATACATAGGTAAAATTAACCAAGCACTAAGGCCACCACCGATTAAACTACCTAAACAAAAATTTTTAATTGACCGCCATCTAAGAGTGTGTTGTTGTGGCCAAGAGATACGCCATAAAAAATATAAAATAATAAAAATGGCAATCATGTAAGCAATATAATAATTACTGATAATTGTTAGAGCTAAAACAATGGCATATCGATACCAAGTACCTTGTTTCAAAAGTAATTCAAGTTGTAAAATAAGGAAAGGTAGCAATATTGCTGCGTCTAGCCAAAGCAAGTTTAAGTCATTTGCGACAAACCAACCTGAAAGAGCATAATTAATCGCAAATAGAGGAATGGCATAACCAGATTGTAGCTTAAGTTTTTTTAATAGGTAACCCATACTTAGACCAGCACTACCAAATTTTAATACAGTTACAATTAAAATGGCAGTAGGAAAGTTGGCTATAGGAAAAAAGAGATAAATAAAATTAAATGGACTCATTAAATAATAGGCCCATTCACCTATCATGTCGCCTCCTAAACCATTACTAAATGAGTAAAAAAAACTACTGGGATGTGATAATATTGTGTATTTAAAAGTAGCAAATTGATCAATATATTGTTGTCCGAGATCAACAGTTAGAATCGTTTGATTACCAAACGGTGCCATGCCACGGTATATAAAATACCCCAACATAATAAGCATTGGGAACCAAAAAGACATAGCTAACGGTGTTAAGATACATTTTAATTTATTCATGTTCTTAATATACCAAATTTATTGTGTTTTTTAGCGCAAAAACGTGATTTGTGGTAATCTAGTTTAAGTAACTTATTGATAAATTTGGGGTAATTATGAAGCGTAATCCTTATTTAGAAGATCGTGATAAAAAAAATAGTGCTAGTGCTAATCTGCCAGCACGTTTAAATATTTTGTTAGGTATTTCGCTAACCTTGATGATTGCATTAATTATCCAGTTAGCTTTTTTGACAATCAAACAAGGTGCATATTATCAAGCCGAAGTGAACCGAAGTGATCAAACAATTGAAAAAGGTAATGTACCGCGTGGCATGTTTTTTGATTCTTCTGGACAAGTAATTGTAGGTAATAAAGCTCAAGCGGCAATTACATTTACACGAAGTACGTCTGCTAATCCAATATCAATGCGTAAAACGGCTATTCAACTCGCAAAATTTGTGACTATTGATACAAAGAGGTTAAGTGAGCGTGCAAAAACAGATTTCTATTTGGCAGATGACAAAAATAGTACCAATATCACTAACCAAATTATTAAGAAATATCAAAAAGGGAAAAATACGTTAACGGCTGATCAAATTAACAAGTATATGGTTAGTTACGTTCAAGATAACCATCTTGCTGATAATGTGGATCCTAATGCAGCTATGATATTTCAAAGAATGAGTGGTGCTTACACATTATCCACAACATTTATAAAAGAGTCCGATGTCTCCAATACAGAGCTTGCTGAAGTAGGGGAACGTCTTAGTGATTTTCCAGGAATTAAACTTGGCACAAGTTGGACAAGGCAGTATCCTCAAGGTGAAGAGTTTAAAGCATTAGTTGGTACTGTTACTAACGAAGCGACTGGATTACCTGACAATCGTCTACATACATTATTGGCTCAGGGCTATTCACAAAATGAGCCAGTTGGTAACTCAAGTCTTGAAATGGCTTATGAGTCTATTTTAAAAGGATCAGCATCCCAGACGATCGTAACAACTAGTGGTGATGGAAAAATTAAGTCATCTCAAATTAAATATGATGGACAGGCCGGAGATAATTTAAAATTAACGATTAATGCTAAATTCCAAAATGAAGTACAAAAAATTTTGGAAGATAATTTACCAGGTGGCGATGTTGAGGGTGCTTACGCAACAGTTATAAACCCATTCACTGGTGGTATCTATGCAATGGCAGGTGTTAGTAGAGATTCTACCACTGGTCAAAAAACAGCGAATCCGTTGGGGAATATGAATCAAGGCATTGTCATGGGATCTGTTGTTAAACCAGCAGTTTTAGCAACGGCATTTCAAAAGGGAGTTATTACGCCACAAAATACAGTTCTAACAGACCAAGCCATTAAAATTGCAGGGACACCTGACATAACCTCCTATTGGAATAAATCCGGTGCACCAACTCCAATAGATGCAGGTACAGCGCTAGAACGATCCTCTAACACTTACTTTGTTCAACTGGGTATGAAAATTGGGGGACAGACATACTCACCTGGTTCACCATTGGCGATTCAAGCAGATGCTTTTCAAACATTACGTAATGGTTTTGCACAATTTGGGTTAGGTACAAAAACTGGTATCGACATTGGTGGAGAAACAGCTGGTTATCGTGGCCCTACTACAGGAGAAGCACGAGGAAAGTATTTGTATGAGTCATTTGGTCAATATGATTCCTATACAACTTTACAATTAGCTCGGTATGTTTCAACTATTGCTAATGGTGGTTACTTAGTGGCACCACATATCGTGGGATCTGTACAGCAAAGCATTCCCAATAGTGATAACCAACGAACAGTATGGACAGCTAAGCCAAATATACAAGGACAAGTTAATTTGACTCCAGATGAATGGCATGTCATTAAAGAGGGGATGAATAGGGTTGCTAACGGTTCAGATTCATGGAATACTGGTGGTGCTAACATGCACAAACTAGAACCTCATGTTTATGCTAAGACTGGAACGGCTGAGACAAAAACTAATGGTCATGATACTTATACTGAATCAATGGTTGCGTATGTTCCGGGACAGCCATTTGCCGTTGCTATGGCTATTCCAGGGATGAATAGTTACCTAGACGGTACGAATGGTAAAATTTCGGCTAAAATAATTGATGCTTATTGGCAATATGTTGCTAATAAACCAAAATAAAAAAGGAACCAACAAGTGTTGGTTCCTTTTTTATGAAATGCGATTTGAAATAGCGACTGACTGTGAAATGTATCTATCAGGGTTTAAGATGAGTTGAGAAATAAATTCAGCAACACTTAACCTTGAAATAGGGCCACCTACAATTATTTCTGTGATGTCCGTTTGTACATTAATATCTTGCATGATGTTATCATCAGTTAATTCGTTAGGTCGAATAATGGTGTAATCTAAGTTTGATGACATAATACGGGAAACAGCTGCGGCTTGATTACCCATGTAGGTATTTTCATTATCAGTTGTCCCAAGAATATTTTGCCATAAGTCACGTTGATGTTTGGGTAGTTCATCATGAACACCAACTGTGGCCACCCAGATTAACCGTTTAACTCCTGCTTCGTGCATAGCATTAACAAGGCTATTAGCAACTGACTTTTGACGCCCCTCGGCACCAATATTAGCATAGACAATGTCTACTTCTTGAAGTGCTGGTATGAGTTTGGCTGTATCGACAGCATCTAAAGCTGATATATTTTTTTCAGGTCTGGCATGCAATGAAGTTAAGCTAACATTGATATTGGTATTGGCTAAAATCGGAACAACTAATTTAGCGATTTGTCCATTGGCACCAAGAATAAGTAATTTTTTCATGGTTTAATTTTAGCATGAAAATTCAATAAGCGGTAAAATGATATTGTAAAGTCGAGGTAAATTATGGCACTATCTTTTCAACAATTACTAACGGCAGTACCACTTATTCTAAATGGTGGGAATGTCCCAACCCTTGTGGGGGAAGCCGGCATTGGAAAAACAGCATTAGTAGTTAAAATAGCTAGCAATATGAATGCTAAACTATTTACAACAGTAGTTTCTTTATCTGAAAAAGGTGATTTAGCTATTCCAATTCCACCAATGACTGAATCTGCTTTTTTAGTTACCAAAAACTATGGACAGTTAGCTGATGTGAAATTTGGCTACACGCATACATTGATTCAAATTATTCAACATGCTGAGTCATTTCCTGAACGACCAATTATATGGTTTTTAGACGAATTTAATCGTGGTTCTCAGGCAGTACAAGCTGAATTAATGAATTTAGTCTTACAAAGACAAATTAACGATATTGTTTTGCCCTCAAATGTTAAATTAGTTCTTGCTGAAAACCCGGATGATTCTATGACTGGATTTGAATCATCAGAGTATAGCGTTCAGATCTCTGATAATGCGATTAAGGATCGAACAACTCGTCTTGTTATGAAAGTATCAGTTGATGATTGGTTAATATGGGCAAACCAAAAAAAAGCGTCTAATGACAGTAATATTAATCCTTTAGTGACAAGTTTTATAGCAGAAAATCCTGAGTTATTGTACCCAGAACTCAGGCGAATAGATCTAAATCCAACACCTCGAGCATGGCAAAGAGTATCTGATAATTTATATCAGCTGCAATGTTTATCTCAGAAAAATCAAGATGATTTATTGTTTGATATCATCTCAGGGGATCTGGGAGAAGCTGTGTCTAGTCAATTTGTGAGTTTTGTTAGAGGTAAAATTACTGGTTTAACTGCTCAAGATATATTTTATTCGTCTCCTCAAGGGCCAAAATTACCTCAAAATATTCAAGATCAATTTCAAGCTATGTCTGAGATACAAAAATTGAATATAGCTGAATCGCTCTTGTCGTATGCTGATATTGTTTCCAATAGTAATGCTGGGAGATATAGTGAATTGATAACCCAGCTGGCATTAGATAGTCAATATGCTTTAGTTAAAAAAATGACATCTACCAGTTTATTAGATCAATTGTATTTATCAGATAATCATTATGCTAATGTACTGTACCAGCAAATTATGGATATTGCTACCCGATGACGACATTTAAAAAACAATTACTGATAAATGGTATTAAAACGTTACTAGATGTTTCACCATTTTATGGTTTTATAATTATGAATTTAAATCGATTGTATGATGAAGAAGCAACTAATGCATTACAATTAAAATGGCAATCCTTTAGTTGGTATCTTGTTGTTAATCCAGTGTTATTAGAAAAACAATATGGCAATAACAGTAATGATGTTGCCGTAGCCTTAGCGCATGAGGCGTTACATATGTTTTGGCAACATCCAACACGATATGCAGAGAGTAACTATAAGGATCAGCTGATAGATATGGGGACAGATATAGCTGTAAATCAATATTTACCAATAAATGTTAAGGAATTACCTGACTTTGTGACTTTACAAACAATTTCTCAGATATATAATAAAGTTATACCAGAAAAGTTGGATTCTGAATCATATATTAAGATTATTGCTGATTTAGAAAACAATGATATGTCAAAAAATACACCAAAGAGCCATGCTAAACACCATAGTTGGCAGACAGCTAAAGGAGCGCTTGGTGAAGCTCATGCTGCATCAGAACAGTTAGTTAAAAAAGCATGGAAAGATTCGGAATTTACTGCTCGAGGAACACAAGTTTCTGCACCTATCCAAAAGCATATTGATCAATTGATGCAACCCAAGAAACCGTGGCGTTCAATTTTAAAATTAGGATTAAGTCAGATGCCAAATAAGAAAAGTGATACTCATAGTCGCTTTAATAGACGGCAACCTTATCGCTTAGAATTACCTGGAGAGCGTTACACGAATACTAGTTTATTAGCTATTTTTATGGATAACTCCGCATCAATAGGTGATGAACGAGTTGCAAAAATAATTGATTATGTTGGACAGATAACAAAATCATTGGACGCTGAAGTAGCTATTTTTAACTTTGATACTATGGTAAAGCCCGTTAAATATAACCATCAAAACATACGCTATTCTGGAGGAGGCACAACTTTCCAATCAATTTTTGATTATTTGGTAGCTCAACATTATGAACCAACGAAAACCGCTATTGTGATACTGACCGATGGCGATGGTGAAAATGAGGTAATAAATAGAAATTTTCATCAAGTATACTGGATTCTACCGGAAAATAAACATTTAAGCCTAAAAAAACCGTTTGGCAAAGTAATAACATTTGATTTTTAATAGGTTTGAAAAGAGGACTTTATGCTTAGTAAGCTTTCACCACCAGATTTACGTAGTGTCATCGATAGAGATTGTCGTTTTAAACGAGCCGAAGCCATATTGACAAATAGGTGGTATGAAATTATTGACAATTATCAAACTAATAATCCAATGATGACATATGAGGATATTATGTTTGCTTGCCGGCTAAATTTAACACATACAGTTAAATCCAACATTAATTTGACAACTTTTTCAGGTGTACAAACTTTCATTAAGTTAAATCAGTCATACATTTCTCGAACTGTTATTTATAAGTTAAAGGAGCCTTTTTTATGAAAATTAATCTTGTTTTAGCACCAGAACAAGCACCAGCGACATTGTTAAATATGCAAGCTGAGCATAAGGAAAATATTTTTTATCTAGGCAAAGAATCGCAACTTTCGGGAACAAATGTGCTTATTATAGATTCTCCAGAAATTGTAGAGCAGTTCCAGCGTCCAATGTCTTTTGAAGTTTTAGAGGCACATCAACCATTAAAGGGCAATGTTGTTCATCAAATTGTGTTCCAAACTAAAGAACACAATGATGAGCTGATTGCGCAACTGCTTCCCAATAATGCCGTCTTAGCTCAAACGCAGATGGGCAAGACAGAATACATGCTTTGGACATTTTATGATAATCATAGTGCGTTAGCAGAGTTTTTAAACAGTGACATTTATGAACAAATGAAACATTTAATGAAAAATCCCTATACGACTAGTTATAGTCGTATTACATCTGAAGAGCAATTATCTTTAACACACCAAATGAAAGATTTTGATGATAAAAGTTGGTAAACAGACTGATAGTTGCATAATAAGATAACTTAGGCTACAATTATGCCATAAACAAAATAAACTAAACTATCTGGGGTGCCCTTTGGCTGAGAAATACCCATTGAACCTGATCGTGGTTATGCGCGCGAAGGGAGATAGGCTAATGATTATTAAACAATACTTAAAGTGTAAGTTTTTTTGATAACCGTTATCTATTTTTCTGAGCAAAACTAGATAACGGTTTTTTGTTTGAAGAATATCGTTGGCTGTTGATACATCTCTGAAAGGAATCTTATGAATTTATCTGAATTGAAGAAGCAAACACCATTAGTGTTTAACTATGCTAATTATGTTACTGCGCAATTTGTTGCAAATACAATCAATGTTGTCGGTGGATCACCCATCATGTCCAGAGAATTAGCAGAATTTTCTGATTTGGTCCAAGTTAGTGATGCGATTGTCGTCAATACAGGGACTTGGCAAAGAGCAGAATTGCCGGCAACAATCAAACTAGTCCAGTTGGCTAATCTTGCTAAGAAAGTTGTGGTGCTTGACCCTGTTGCCGTGTCAATTCCGTCACGCAGTCTGCCTGTTCATGATATAATGGCTAATTCCAATATTGATATTATTCGTGGTAATGCTGCGGAAATTGCATGGTTTGCAGGCATTGAGTTGGCTAGCCATGGCATTGATTCTACTGGAGATGGAGACATACTTACTATAGCAAAAACAGCTGCTAAGAAAACAGGTGCGATCATTGCAATGAGCGGTAAAGTAGATGTAGTAAGTGACGGACAACAAGCTCACATAATTGATGTCGATGTACCGCTTTTAGCTACAAATGTTGGTACTGGCGATGCGCTGTCCGCTTTAATTGGTGCTTTTAACGGTGATACTATTTCTACAGAAAATACATTACGTGCAATGGCAATGATGAAATTAGCAGGGACTAAAGCAACATTAAAAGTCAAAACACCTGGTTATTTTGTCAATCAGTTACTTGATGAATGCTGTGCAATAACTGATTCTGAGCTGGAAACATTTATAGAAAATGAGGTGAAGTATGGTTAACGATACACCACAAGTCATGACAATTGCGGGCACTGACTCTAGTGGTGGTGCCGGAATGACAGCTGATTTAAATACTTTCTCTGCCCAAGGTGTCTATGGGGCTAATGTAGTGGTTTCTGTAACTGCACAAAATACTTTAGGTGTACAACAAGTTCAAATGATAACGCCCGAAATGATTATGGCGCAACTCAAAGCGATTGCTGACGATTTGAAAATCATAGCATTTAAAACAGGCATGCTGGGTAATTCAGATACGGTAAAAATAGTTGCAGAAGCGATTAAACAATTTGATTTTGGTGAATTCATATTAGATCCAGTAATGATTGCTAAAGGTGGCGCGCAATTGTTGTCTGAAGAGGCGGTAGAATCAGTAAGAATGAATTTAATGCCATTGGCAACTTTGATTACTCCCAATATACCCGAAGCTGAAGTTATATCAGGTATAACCATTCGAACAGCAAAAGATATTCAACTAGCTGCTAAAAAGATGAAAGATATGGGTACTAAAAACGTATTACTTAAAGGTGGACATGGTGATAATCCAATTGTTCAGGATTATGTTTTACTGGCCAACGGCACACATTTTTGGTTAAAAACAACACGTTGTCAAACTGAGCGAACACACGGAACAGGGGACACAATCTCTGCTGCCGTTACAGCTAAATTAGCTATGGGATTAGATTTAAAATCAGCTATTATTGAATCCAAAGCATATGTTGATGCCACCATTAGAGATGGGATAGAAGTTGGGCATAAATATGGCCCATTAAATCATTTGGCTAAGGTTGCGACAGAAAATTTACCGGAGATTTTAGATGAAATTTGATAAAAAAATACTGTCCCGATACTTCGTCATGGGAACCCAAGACGTTCAAAGTGAGTCGGATTTTTTTAGCATTTTGAAGCAAGCATTAGAATCTGGGGTCACTGTTTTTCAGTATCGTGAAAAGGGAAAACATGCTTTAAGCAGTAGTGAAAAAGAACGTGTTGCTTTTCAAGTACGTGAACTCACTAAACAGTATGGCGTACCATTAATTATCGATGATGATATACCATTAGCCAAGTTAGTCAATGCAGATGGTATCCATTTTGGACAAGAAGACGGGAATCCAACGGAAAATATTAAACTGGCTGACAACTTGTTTGTTGGTGTTTCAGTATCAAATATTGCAGAATATGAAAAAATTGCTAATTTATCAGGTATTGATTACATTGGTATTGGACCCATATTTAACACTAAAAGCAAATCAGATGCCAAACCTGAGATTGGCATCAAAGGACTAACTATGTTAAATAATATCAGTTATTTTCCAACAGTTGCTATTGGTGGTATTACGATTGAAAATATTGTTGAGGTTTTGTCAACAGAAACAAATGGGGTTGCGGTAATTAGTATGATTAGCCAAAGTGATAATATTAAACGTACGCTAGCTTATTGGCAAGAACTTGAGTGCAAGCTATGATCAATTAGTTTTTGTTAGCGCAAATATTAGTAAAATGATGTTGATTTTTAGGTAATGTTTCTAGGAAAAGATTAAGAAGTAAAAAAGAGCTTAATAGCTCTTTTTTATATAAATTGTGTTGATAAAGATAGGAATTCATCAATATCAGATTTAATTAAATCGGCACCAGCTTGCCAAAATTCAGGACGTGTTAGGTCAACACCAAGGTGTTTTTTCGCAAGTTCTTCAGATGACATGTTTGCCGTATCTCTTAGTAGCGCAATATATTGATTTTCAAAATCTTGGCTACTTTGTTGAGCTTTGGCATAAATACCAGCAGAAAATAGGTAACCAAATGTATATGGGAAATTATAGAATGGTATAGAATCAATAAAGAAATGCAGTTTCGATGACCAAAAATGTGGGTGGCGCGTTTCTAAAATACCATCAAATGCGTTAATTTGAGCGTTGTCCATTAATGTATTCAATCGTTCTGGTGTTAAAACCCCCTTTTTTCTTTCGGCATAGAAAGCATCTTCAAACAAGAAACGAGCATGAATGTTTAAAAACATTGCAATTGGGTTTGTCATCTTAGCATCTAATAAAACTAATTTTTCTGCATCGGTTTTTGCTTCTCTGACATTTGCGTCATTGACAATTAGTTCAGCAAATGTTGAGGCAGTTTCAGCGACATTCATTGCGTAGGCATCTCGCCAAAGTGGTAGGTCTACTAATTGTGCTGAGTGAAATGCATGACCTAGTTCATGTGCTATAGTCGCAGCATCATTTACAGATCCAGTATAGGTAAGAAAAATACGAGATTCATTTAAGTCAGGAACAGATTCCATATAACCACCTGGTTGTTTACCTGGCCGATTTTCTGATTCAATCCAGCGCTTTTTAAAAGCCATTTTTGCAAATTCGGCCATTTTAGGAGAAAATTTACTAAATTGTTCAATAATGAATGTTGCTGCATCGTCATATGAAATATCCGATGGTTTATAATCACCAATATTAGTGAGTGGTGCTACTTGGTCTTGCCAACCAATACTTTCTAAACCTAACAATGCTTTTTTTCTTTCAAAGTAAGGCTTAAACATCGATTTATTTTTATCTACAACTGACCACATAGCATCTAAAGTTTCTTGAGACATCCTGTTCATCTCTAATGGTTGTTCTAGATGTGAATGACGCCCGTGAATGCGTTGATTCGTTAAGCGAAAACCGGCTAAGTGATTTAATGTATCAGCGGATAGATTTTCAGCTTTCCCCCACATTTTTTCATAATTTGTCATTATATTTGCTCTAGTATTTTTATTAGGCTCCCCATCTAACATATTAAGCGCTTGTCCTGCTGAAATACGATGAGATTGACCATCGCTTTCATCCGTATAAATCATTGACAGTCCTGAAGATATCGTATCATAATGTTTGGACCATGCCTGTTGACCATCTAAATCTAGTTGATTAACGAGAGATTCTGTGTCATCATCTAATAATCTTTTTGCATCATTTCTCAGCTCTCTCAAATAAAAGGCAATTGGGTTTAGTTTTGAAGAAGAGAGGCTCTCATTGAACTGTCTTTCATTAGCTTGTAAAAGTAATTTTTTAAATTTATTCATAGGAATTGCATAGTCTACAAATAACTTTCCCAGTCGGTCAAAATGAGTTGTGTAAATACTATTACCATAATCCACAGAAGCCCATCCATTAATGAAAGTATTGATTGTCCCTAAGCCAGACTCTATTACTTGTGCCAATTCAGCTAAATCAGCAATCGTTTCAGTTGAAAATATTGCTTTTGATACAAGTTGATTGAAATCCGAAATTTCAATAGCAACAGATGTATACTTGCTTGCTAGCTCATCTGAATTAATACCACCAGCATAAATACTTTCTAAGTTCCAGGTTTGTGAGTATTTCATTTGTTAACTT
This sequence comes from Leuconostoc palmae, assembly GCF_019656075.1. Lineage (GTDB taxonomy): Bacteria > Bacillota > Bacilli > Lactobacillales > Lactobacillaceae > Leuconostoc > Leuconostoc palmae. Next base: position 46,426 of record NZ_BPKZ01000004.1, read on the forward strand.
ACCTCTTTCATAATATTCTTATTAAAGTATACCATTCTTAATGATTCTAATATTATCTACAAATAAGTAAAAAATTAGTTGTTTGCTAGCCTCCACATAACAGTGTAAAATGAATATTCTGAGAGGTAATAGGTAATGAATATCCTTATAAAATGGATCATTAGCATAATGTTAATTATGATTATAATCTTATTCTTTGCTGGCATGTACTTTTTTCATGTGGCACAAATTCGTGATGAGAAATCTAATCAACCAGATGTGTTACGATCCAAAAATAATCCATTATATCAGTATGAACATGCATTTTTATCAAGGAAAAAAACGATTTGGCATGAAAAAACATCAGATGATTTAACTTTAGAAGCTTGGTACGTCCCAGCAAGTCAAGTAACTCATAAAACAGCAATATTGGCTCATGGTTGGCATAATAATAAAACAACAATGGCTATATATGGCGAGCTATTTCACCAACTTGGGTACAATGTTTTGATTCCTGACAACCGTGCCCATGGTGATTCACAAGGTAATGTGATAGGGTATGGATGGTTAGATAGACGTGACTATATACAATGGTTAAATCAAATTATTCAAAAAAATGGTGTAGAGTCAAGTATTGTGATGTATGGGATGAGTATGGGTGCTGCAACTGTTTTGTCTACATCTGGAGAAGATGATCTACCAAAACAAGTGAAAGCAGTTATTGCTGATTCGTCTTATACTAGCTTGTTAGATGAGACTAAGTATCAAGCAGGTGCTATGTATCATTTACCTTGGTTTCCGCTAGTAAATGTTGTCTCAGGTATTTCGATGATTAGAGCGGGGTACTCCTATAGTGAAGCTAGTCCTTTAGAACAAGTCAAAAAAAGTAAGCAACCAACATTATTTATTCAAGGTGATTCTGACACATTTGTGCCAACTAAAATGGTTTATCCACTATATCATGCTTTAAATGCGCCTAAAGAACTGTGGGTTACTAAAGGAACAAAGCATGTCCAGAGCTTTAATGACTATCCAGAGCTATACAAAGAAAAAATAACGTATTTTTTAAATCAGTACAACCCTTGATTCGAGATAGTACATAAGACTTCTTTGCTTATTTATTAGGAATTTTTCATGATATAATAATATTCAAATTAATTAATCATTGTTTATTTGTCGTTTTTCAAAATCATTTATGTATTGAAAACTAATACTGATTTATAAAAAAGGATTATCAAAATGTCAATCAATTTCTTAGAGAAAGACACCAATAAATCTTGGCAACGTTTAGTTGTTAAAGTTGGAACCAGCACCATTGTTGATGCTAGTGGAGAAATAAAATATCCTGTTATTAATCGGCTATCACAAACATTAGCCCAGTTACAGAAATCTAAGTATCAAGTCATTTTGGTTACTTCAGGAGCGATTGGTGTGGCTTTAGAACAAATGAATATTAAAAAAAGGCCCACCGATATACCGTCACAACAAGCATTAGCAGCTATTGGGCAAAGTTACTTAATGGCAATTTATAATCAAAGTTTTGCATTTTACCAGCAACATGTTGGCCAGGTATTACTGACATACGATGTTTTTAATAACAAGCAAATGCTGAAACATACGATAGATGCACTAGAGTCTATGTTGTCACAAGGGGTTATACCAATTATCAATGAAAATGATGTTATAGCTGTTGATGAATTGGATCATCAGCATTCTTTTGGTGATAATGATCGTTTAGCAGCGATTGTTGCTCATGAAACAAATTCAGATGGTCTGATTATTTTAAGCGATATTGATTCACTTTATACTGATAATCCGCATGTTAATCCGAACGCCAAACCAATTGCTAAAGTTAATCAAGTTACTGAAAAACTTTTATCTGGTGCTAATGGCTCTTCTACTCTTGGAACAGGTGGCATGGTAACCAAACTTCAAGCAGCTGATTATATTATTAAAAACGGTAGAAAGATGGTGCTAATTAATGGTGAAAATCCGGCAACTATTTTAGATGTTGTTGAGGGAAAGTACGTCGGCACATTGTTTGAAGGAGAAAACGATGACAACAAATAGTATGGTTGAAATTGGCCTGCGAGCTAAAGCAGCAGCTATGGAAGTGTCTCAACTTTCATATGATCAACGCAATACACTTTTGAAGAAAATGGCGCAATCTTTATTAAATAATAAAGATGCTATTATTAGCGCTAATAAGATTGATCTTGCGAAATATGGGGATGTTTTAAGTCAATCAATGAAAAAGCGTTTAACTTTGGACGATCAGGTTATTGATGATATGGTTACTTCACTAGTAGCAGTTGCCAAACTAGATGATCCACTTGCCGGGCCTTTTGACTCGTGGAGAAACCATGTTGATTTAAAAATTGTAAGAAAAATTGTCCCAATAGGTGTTGTCGCTATGGTTTATGAAGCGCGACCTAATGTAACAGTAGATGCTGCGTCTTTAACTTTAAAATCAGGAAATTCAGTTATTTTACGAGGTGGGAAAGAGGCTTTAAATAGCAATAAATGTTTGGCAAACATATTGAGGAGAGTACTAGAAGAGAATAAGTTCAATCCGGATTTTATTCAATTAATAGAAGATTCGTCTCATGAGGCAGTTAATGAGTTGCTCCACATGCGAGAGACAGTAGATGTTTTGATTCCTAGAGGCTCTGCTAATTTTATTGACTTTGTGGTTACGAATGCAACAGTGCCAGTCATTGAAACTGGCGCTGGAAATACACATATTTTTGTGGATGATTCGGCAAATCAAGAACAAGCGCTCAATATTATTCATAATGCTAAAACTCAAAAGCCATCAGTGTGCAATGCAGCCGAAAAACTATTAATTCATACTGATATTGCGAAAACATTCTTACCCAAAATTGTCGATAAATTATTGGCTGCGAGAGTTGAATTACGTGGAGATGAATTAAGTCGAGCTATTGACTCGCGCATTATTCCCGCTTCTCTAAAAGACTGGGATACTGAGTATAATGATTTAATTATGAGCATTAAAATTGTACAAGACTTAGATGAAGCTATTAGTTGGATTAATCAACATACAACACATCATTCAGAAACAATAATTAGTCAAACAACAGATCATGTCGTTCAATTTATGAATCTAGTTGATGCAGCAGTTGTGTATCAAAATGCTTCTAGTCGATTTACTGATGGTTTTGAATTTGGCTTTGGTTCGGAAATTGGTATTTCTACTCAAAAGTTGCATGCTCGAGGACCAATGGGGCTGAAAGCTCTAACCACGATAAAGTACGAAGTATTTGGTGATGGGCAAATTAGAAAATAAAAAAGTTGCAACGCTATTAGTTGCAACTTTTTTATTTAGATAGAATAGACAGCATAGTTGATTGAAAGTCAGAAACAAATCGTGGAGAATCAACCAAAATAGCAGCTTTAGTCGTAGTTGGTTCAAGTAGTTTTTCTTTGTTACCTATCGTTCTACCATAATCACCACTTTGACGATCATAAGTCACTTTCATATTTAAAGGCAACGTTGTGACGTATGTTGGGTCAATCCCAACAGCTACAGCTAGTGGGTCATGTAAGGCCGCACCTTTTTTATCAATACTAAGTTTAAAATAAGCATCGATATAAAAATCCATAAGATCAGCATATTTTTCAGCAGCTTTTGTGCCAAGCGCACGCCAAGCGGTTGTCTCTTTTTTTGTTAATAATGTACGTAATGTGACATCCAAACCAACCATCGTCAGGTTTTTTTGATGTGAAAAAACGTAATCTGCATCTTCAGGATCTTGGTGAATATTAGCTTCGGTAAACGGTGAAACATTTCCAGGAACAGTTAATGCACCACCCATAAGTGTTGTGTTACCAATTAATTTTGCTACTTCGGGATCTTTTTTAATAGCTGTTGCTAAGTTAGTTAGTGGACCAGTAGGAATGAAAATCAAGTTATCATGATATTGATGTGCAGCTGAAATTAAAAAGTCAATGCCTGATTGTGATTCAACGTCACGTGGTGATTGTTCCAAAGTGACATCGCCAACGCCATTTTTACCATGTATTAATTGTGATATTTCCATAACATCAAAATGATCAGTTGTTGAGGAATGGCTTTCACCCAAGAATACAGGAACATCATCAGCACCTAATAAATGCAACAGATTCAGCGAATTTTGAGCAGCAGTTTTAACCAGCGTATTACCATAGCTTGAGATAATACCAATTAAATCAACATTTGGATCACTAACAGCATAAGCTAAAGCTAAAGCATCATCTATACCAGTGTCGAGATCTAAAATCATTTTTTTTTGAGCCATGTTCATTATGTATGACACGTTAAAGAGAGTGTCATAGTTATCCTCCGAATTATTAATACTTTTATTATACCGATTATACTTTTAAATTGGGTTAAAAGAGTTAATTATCGGTATAATGATAACTAAGATTGAAAAAATATAGACATAATTATAAGAAATAGAAGTGGTAAACGATGACAGAAGAAATATATGATATAGCAATTATTGGTGGTGGACCTGTAGGCATGTTCGCTGCTTTTTATGCAGGGTTACGAAATACAAAAGTCATATTGATTGAGAGTTTGGCGACACTTGGTGGTCAAGTTACGGCATTATATCCTGAAAAAACACTCTTAGATGTTGCGGGTTTTGCTGGCGTGACAGGAGAAAATTTTATTAAGGCATTAAACGAACAATTAGCATTGTTTCCAGTAGAAATTAGAACAAGTACAACGGTGGATGATGTTAAAGAACACAATAATTTATTTATTATTTCAACTAGTAATCACCAAAAAATAGTTTCAAAGACAATTATTATTGCTACGGGAAAGGGAGCGTTTGAGCCTAGAAAAATGCAAATTGCGGGAGTGGATGATTTAGTGGGTCAAGGGGTACATTATTTTGTCAAAAACAAAGAGGATTTCCGTAACCGAGATGTCGCTATTGTTGGTGGTGGTGACTCAGCTGTTGATATGGCAACCATGTTGAATAATGTGACGCAATCAACAACTATCATTCATAGGCGTAATCATTTCAGAGCAATGGAACAAAGTGTCCAAAAGTTGAGTGAGTCAACTGTGATCCAAGAAACACCAAAGAGAGTTATTGAAGTATCGAAAAAATACAATGGGCAGTTAGAACTCACTTTGTCACATGTTAAAGATAATCAAATGATTAATACTATTACAGTTGATGATCTTATCGTTAGCTATGGTTTTATATCTGAAAGTAAAACTATACAATCATGGCAAGTCAAGCCTCAACAAGAAAATTTCTCTTTTAATGTGAATCAAAAAATGCAGACTAATATTCCAGGTGTTTTTTCGATTGGGGATGCTAATCACTACGATGGGAAATCAGATCTAATTGCTGTTGGTTTTGGTGAGGCACCAATTGCAGTTAATGCTGCAATTCGTCATTTTGATCCACATCGTGGTGGTCCAGGACATTCCAGTTCTTTGAGTATATAAATGAAAATCTGTCACAATATGTGATATATCCAAAATTTAGACTACAACACGAGACTCTAGACAGTAGCAAATATGATTTGCTTGATGTATCAAAGTTCATAATGTAATAATATGTTTAGAGGAGAGACCTATGACCTTTGGAAAAAAATTACGAACGGCACGTATGGCTATGAATTTAACGCAACAAAAAATCGCTGATGATTTCTTTATTACTAGACAAACAATATCTAGTTGGGAGAACGGAAATAGTTATCCAGATGTTATGACACTAATTAAATTAAGTGATTATTTTGGATTCTCGATAGATGAAATATTGCGTGAAGACAAGCAAATGCGTTTATTTTTAGATAAGAAATCAGTTAAAAGTGAATTGAAACCAGTTTATCGTATTTTGTTATTAATTTCCCTTATTCTATTAGTTATAGAAATACTAGATTGTTTTAGTGTCATTAAATTAGGCGGGGTATTAGGATGGACAATTTGGGGAATATTTGTGATGAGTGTCCGTGCATTTGACATGTTGAGCAAATTTGATGAATCTAACACTATGGACTTTAAATATAATTGGCAAAGAAAAATAAAAGCACTATTATATCGATAATTTTTAACAACCATCTCAGTATTAACAACACAGCGTTCAACCTATTTTTAGTAGGTAGAGCGCTGTTTCTGTGAAGTTATTGAAAAATAATTGGTATATTTCTTATAATTAATACGTTACAGGATTTTTCTGATTTGATTCAATTAGAATGTTAGGGTACTTTATGCTCAATTTTGATGTTTAAAAACAAACAAGATCATTTTATAGCAACGATTCAAGTATTCAATATTAAAAAAACTTATTGCAATTAATTGAAAAATCACCTTGACTTACTTCAATTTTTGTCACTCTTTTTGTGATGATGATTTAAGAAATAACATTTCATTTATATCAAATCTCTTTTCCAAGAGGAGAAATTCTAGCTATAACTCCTGCTAAAGTGTGAATAACACCAGCAATCATAATCACTAAAAACATAGGCTGTCCCCATCCTAAGAGTAGTCCCTCAAACCATGATCCCACCGGAATTGAAGCATAAGAAATCATACGTGTTACAGATACTACTCGACCTAATATTTCTTTAGGTACGGTACGTTGCCGTAAAGTAAAATAAGTAATCACATTATGGGTACCCTTATTATTATGTTTATCGTCAAGCATAATTTGCTTACTAACTTTTTATTATGTTAAAAGCTTATCAGCATACGATTGATAAGCTTTTTTTATATTTTTGTAAATAGTTAATTAATATAAAAAAGAGTTATTAATGCATGTAAAAAATCATTTTATTATATATTGAATTAACTATTTGTTATCATCTAGACACGTGTCATTGCTCATTTTAGGGGATTTTCTACTCTTTATCAGCGGAATAGTATATAATTAAAAAGGCTATTTTATACAAAAATGAATATCACAGGGGAGGATGTTAATGGCTACAAAAAAAGAATGGATTGAGTATTTTGAATTGATTAATGAGAGGCAACCTACTGATAAAGAGATTGTTAAGGCAATTGAAGAGGGTGAAATTGATGTCAAAATTACCGAAAAATCAACTGTAAAGCCGTCAGAGTTATCTGCTGATGCAGACCGAGTATATACCAATGCTAAGGGAAGCATTGGCAATTTTTTCACTTGGGTGAAGCCACTTGTTGTTCACCCAAGTCAAACAGAGACGTCACGTACACTGTATTTGTGGATAATATACGTTTTTGCCACATTAACGAGTACATTAACAGTTACAACACTTGTTAGAAGATTACTTGATAGTACGATGCAAAGCTATTCAAAGTTTAGGGCAGTTCCTGAACAGGTAGCAACTGTGATTAGTAATTTCAATTCACAATTTTTCTTTTGCATCCTCGTAACTTTCGCCTTAGCCTATGTGACTGCGATACCAGGTCTTGTTTTAATTAATCGTAATCAAGCCAGTATTAAACAGACCATTAATCAATATCTTAAATGGTTAGTACCAGTATCTTTATTTAGTCTTGTTTCTTTAGGACTATCATTTATCGTGCCACTGCCATTAATTGATAATTTATCGTTAGATAATTTAGACACATTAATGAAAACAATGACAAGTTCATTTAACCTTGTTTTAATCGTTCTAGAGTTTGGGATAACTACTCTAATAATTGGACAACAACTAGTGATTGTTAAAGCGCATTCTAAACCAGAAAAAATCGACTTACTGTGGTTAATGTTACTACAAGTAGTGATTAGTATAATAATTACTATCATTGAATTAAGAGTAATTATTATACCTATGTTTGAAAACTTGGGTCGCGTATTTACAAATGTTTTAGGGTGAAATAAGAATGATAGATCAAAAAAAAGAATGGTTAGCTGCATTTAGAAAAACTTATAACAGGAATCCTACACTTGAAGAAGTGACTGAAGCTTCAAAGCATAATTTCCAGGTGGACAGTGTTACAGAGTCGGCTAATGAAAACGATTATCACGATATAGAAAATAAGGTGTCAGATACTGCTATTGAATGGAAAAAGAATTTTGTTCAAAACAATGGGCGACAACCGAATATAGAGGAATTAAAAGAAGCCAAAAGTAATAACTTTAGCAATGTAAATTCTTCAGTATCTGATAAAGTGATTGATTATCCTAAAAAACAATTATCTAAAAAAAATAGATGGTTGATTAGTACGTTACTTGTTGTTTTAGGAATTCTGATTGCACTTTACTCTTGGGGCAATCATTACTACTCTCAAGGTGAGACTGCAAAACGCGTGATTAAAGTGTTGAAGTCGGGCAATAGTAAAACATACGCTGATAATTTTGTGTGGTCTGATACAAAAAAAAGCATTAATAAAAAAGATGTTATGCCATTCGTTAATAGTATGCCTAGCAAATGGTCTGCTAATCAAGAGAATGATATTTATAGTCAACTACTTAGTCAAAAAGATGATAATGGCTTTGTGTTTAAGCAAACAGGTAGTAATTTCTTTATTTTTCCGAAATATCAACTTGAAATTAATCCGGTAAACTTAAGTGTAACCACAAACAACAAAGGTATTCAGCTAGAGATGAATGGTAAATCAATTGGTGAATCAGATTCTGATACTTATACGAAACAGTTAATTCATCAGGCAAGTGGTTTATATAAATTCAAGGCCACTGGTAACGTTAGTGGTCAAAATGTTTCTGCTAATGATTCACGAATGATAATGACAAATGATGATATTAATTTGTCTATAAATATGATTAGTTTTGACGTTAATTCTAATTTAACTTCCGGGGATTTATATGTAGGAGGAAAAAAGGTTGGAAAACTTAATGATGGTCTTTTAAAAGTTAATAAAATGCCAATCAGTAAAGGTGCAAAAGCCTATGTTCAATCTAATTTTAATGGGACAGTAGTTAGGTCTGAAAAGATGAATTTAAGTGATCTATACGACGGCGAAAGTATTAATTTAGATGCAGATGGTTTGATGACAAAAAATGATGCCAATTCAACGATCAACAGCATGTATAGTGCGCTAAGTTCTTATGCTTCAAATGAATCAGATTCAAATGATTTAACTATGTTTAAAAATGGTGCAAACAATAAATCTTATCAAGATTATAAGCAAATGATTAAGCATAATTTACATGATGCAAAGCGAAACGCCCAATCGGTAAGTTTTAATTCTCCTGAGGTGCAGTCAGTGAATCAAACTGGATTGAATACTGCTGATGCTGTTTATCAAGTTAAAACTGATTTTTACTATTCATCTAGTTCTGACCATGATGGTGATACTTCTGGTGATTTAACTCAAACATTTGAATTAACAGCACACATGATGTATGATAAGCAATCTAAAACATGGCAAATTGACTCTATTGATTCAAATCAAAAGAAAATTTCAGAAGATAATAATGTAAAGTAAGTCAGTCATTTAATGTTTTGAAAATTAAGAGAATGATAAATTCATAGCAATAAAAAATCAAACCGTAATATTGCGGTTTGATTTTTTATTTTTCATTAACGGTTACCTTTCCAGTAGCATAATCAATTGTGATTCCTGGCTGAACGTTGAAAATCCAATAATTGAAATTCAATGTTTTCCCATTATCATCAACTGATTTAGCCATATAATGAACTCCGCGTGGAATGCGCTCTGAATTTAAATATAAAGGGGTGACTTGACCTCGTATTTTAACAGTGGGATTTTTTTTAATAGCATTTCTGATGTCATCTTCAGCTGCTAACTGACCAGGATATGCATTTTCTACTCGGGTGCCAGTAGTCATGTTTTCTGTCACCATGGTGGGTAATCCAAAAAATTGATAACCAACAATGTGTGATTTATTCCATAGAGGTTGTTTACTTTTCCCAAGTTTAACATTTGGATTATTATGATAACCCCCAACCCATTTAGTACCATCATAATGATCATTAATAAACCATCCAGAAGGTCTCACATCATAACCAATACGCTGGGGCCTAGTAGTTACTTTGTCCATACTGGATTGGCTAGCCAAGAAGTTTCCTTGTTGAGATCTCCCCAATGCATCTAAAGGGGACAAACTCAGTCCATCAACGGGACGTAACTTAGAACCTTGCGATGGGAATGTGTCTTTTAATTCAGTATCAGAGAAATTAGCTTGGTTATTATTGATATGGACAATATCACCATCAAGTGTGCCATCCCACTGTATATTTAACAGTGCTTGATTGTCATTAGCAACAATAGATTTTGAAACTTTTGTTTCTGTTGTAGGATTTTGAGGACGATGATTTTGCCATAAGTAAAACATAACAATTGCTAAAACAATTAGCACAGATATGATTTTACTTTGTAATTGATTGGTATTGTTTTTATACGATCGTTTTCTTGCCATGTATTTGCTCCAATAAACCAATTCTACCATAAAAGACCATATCAATATTTTTGTTGAATAATTGACCGTACCGTCATTAATTCCTATATTTGGTTGTATACTTTTCAAGATAACGTTGTCCAAATGATAACATACTAGTCATGAATGCATATACGAGGGCTACTAAAATATATAAATCTAAAACGTGATAGTTTGCGGCAGCAATTTGCTGGCTTAAGTAAAACATTTCAACGATTGTAATAACACTGGCTAAAGAGGTATCTTTTAATAAACTAATTAGGGAATTGCTAAGTGGTGGAATAGACATACGTGCAGCTTGAGGTATGACAATATACCTATACACTTGTCCTATTGACATACCTAATGATAAACCAGCTTCACTTTGGCCAGAAGAAACTGACAAAATGGCAGCACGTATACTTTCCGAAGCATATGCACCTGTATTTAACGAAAAAACAGTAATTGCTGCCACCCATGCATTTGAAAATATTGTGATGTGGGCATTTGGAAGACCGTAAAAAACAATAAATAACTGCACAATCATTGGTGTTGAACGGAAAATCCATACATAAAAATTAGCGAATATTTTTATAGTGTGCATCATAAGGTGCGCCCAAGAAGGTAGATATGGCATAGGTACAACGCGGATGATTGCTGTTATTGTTGCAAAAATAATAGCTAGTACAAAGGAAATGATTGTTAGGGGTATTGTATAAACCAGAGCTGCTTTTAGAATTTCTGGTAAATATTCTATTGTTATTTGGAGGAATTCTATCATGTTATATCCTAATTAATTAAATTATTTTGTCGTTAAATCAGTATCAAAATATTTCATTGAGAGTGATTTGAGCGTGCCATCATTATTTAGTTCTGTCAGTGCACTATTAATGTGTTTTTGCAATATTTTATTATTTTTTTGTATTAGCGGTGCAGCGGGTATAGCAGGACTTTCCTTACTGATATCGATGGCTACAGTTTTTGCATTTGGATTTGATTTTTTCCAAGTGTTATAAGCCCCAAGATCGTTTAATGTCCCGTCTACTCTATTGGTTGTAATCAGATTCATGGCTTCAACAATACCTGGTACTGCTACGATATTAGCACCATTTTTTTGGGCTAAGGTACCGAAGTTTGATGTTGTTGATTGGGCCATTTTTTTGTGATTTAAATCGGTTAAGTGGTTCAAACTTAAATTGTTACTTTGCTTTATTAAAACTGTTTTGGAGTATATATATGGTGTTGAAAAAAGATAGTTTTTCTTTCTTTCTGGTGTAATACCAATATCGTTAAATATAACATCATAACGATTGGCATCTAATCCAGTAATTAAAGAATCCCACTTTGTTTCTACATATTTAGGTTTGAGATTCATTTTTTTGGCAACTGCTTCTGATAGTTCAACTTCAAAACCGGTTAGTTTACCATGTTGGCGATAAGAAAATGGGGCAAACGTACCTTCTAGCCCAATTGTTAAAATCCCAGGTTTAACAGTTAATGATTGCTTTTCATGTCTAGTATTACTTTGAAGAGTAATCCAACCAATTGTTACAACGATTAAGGTGATAACAACACTAATAGTGATTTTTTTTCTCATTTTTATCCTCCTGAGAATATAAAAAAGCGCTAACTAGTAATGTTTCTAGTTAGCGCTTGCTTAGTCCGTATGATAATTTGATAGAATGTTCTACAAAATACCGGTGCTAAATCATGCGCCGGTTTGAGCAATATACAGTTCCTGTTAATAATTTGAACATAACATCCTCCAAAATATCTATATTCTAAATAGTATTGTGCTATTTGTCAACGATGATTATTTTTCTAGATGCCATTCGGCCTTAAATTGTTTCAGAAAATCAATCATAAATTGTTGACGACTGTCAGCAATTTGTTTTGCTGCTTCAGTGTTTAACTGATCCTTGATCAATAATAATTTTTCGTAAAAATGATTAATTGTTGTACTATCTGTATTGCGATATTCAGCTTTAGTTTTGGCGATACGTGGTGGAATATTGGGATCATAAAGAACGCGATGTTTGACAGCACCATAAGTGATAGCACGTGTTACTGCAATTGCTCCCATAGCTTCTAACCTATCAGCATCTTGTACAATTTGTCCATTAATGTCTAGTGGTTTAGCATGACCTTCAATTGTTTTAGACCAAGACATATTGTCGATGATATATAAAATTTGGTCTATCACATCATGACTTACAGGAATTGACTGTAAAAACGATACAAGTTTTTCTTTAGCAGCTGTTGCGTCTGTGTCGCTTTCAAAAAGCTTATCATCATAAACATCGTGAAGTAAAGCTGCAGCATGTACAATAAATTTATCTGCTTTTGGTTCGGCGATCAAAAGTTTATCTGTCAAGGCTACAACTCGATTAATATGATCAACACTGTGTCCGGTGTCATCATTACATAATACTTGTTTCATATAATCTGAAATTAATTCAATGTGTGTCATGTTTTCTCCTATGATTTAAGCTTTAAAAACATTTAAAGATGTAGTATTAGTTTAGCAAAAGATTAATTGATGTCAAATTACCAGTATTGGTTATTATAAGGGGAGCTTATCCAAGAATAAAAACTATGAAATTATATCAACATTCGTTATAATTATCATAGTAATTAAGCCTCATATGGCAAGAATATGTGATTGCATATCAATCGTATAGATAGAAAGAGAGACTCATATGTCAGAACCAAATAATGTTTTATTCAACACGGCTAATTTAACTGATTCAACCGTTGTATACGATAAGTTTTCAAAAGCTGAACAACAATTTTCTGTTCAAAAAGATAAAACTTTTTATATTACAACACCAATTTATTATCCTTCGGGTAAATTACAACTAGGGAATACTTATACAACAGTTTTAGCAGATGCTGCTGCGCGATATCATCGTTTGTTAGGGGAACAGGTACGATTTTTAACTGGTACTGATGAACATGGCCTTAAAATTCAACAAAAGGCTGAAGCAGTTGGTACTTCTGAAATTGATTACCTCGATGGCATGGCTAAACAGATTATTGAACTGTGGCAATTGATGGATATTTCTTACGATGACTTTATTCGTACGACAGAAGAACGTCATGAAAAAGCTGTTCAAAAAATATTTACGACTTTACTAGAAAAGGGGGATATTTATAAAGGTGAGTATGAAGGCTGGTACTCAGTTTCTGATGAAGAATACTTTACAGAATCTCAATTGGCTGAAGTTTATCGGGACGACTCTGGTAAGATGATTGGTGGTAAAGCGCCCTCAGGTCATGATGTTGAACTTGTTAAAGAAGAAGCCTATTTCTTTAAAATGAGTAAATATGCTGATTGGTTGCTTGACTATTATAAAAGTCATCCAGAATTCATTCAACCTGAAGCACGAATGAACGAGATGATCAATAATTTCATTGCACCAGGACTAGAAGACTTAGCAGTAACACGTACAGCGGTTGATTGGGGTATTCCAGTTCCTGGTGATGAAAAGCATGTCATATATGTTTGGATTGATGCGTTGTCTAATTATATTACAGCTTTAGGATATGATTCTGATGATACCGCATTGTTTGAAAAGTTTTGGCCAGCAAATGTACAATTGGTTGGTAAGGAAATTGTGCGTTTTCACACTATATATTGGCCAATAATGTTGCATGCTTTGGGACTAGAATTACCAAAGTCTGTGATTGGACATGGCTGGTTGGTTATGAAAGATGGCAAAATGTCTAAGTCAAAGGGGAATGTTATTTACCCTGAAGTACTTGAAAATCGTTATGGACTTGATGCTGTTAGATACTATTTACTAAGAGCAATGCCATTTGGTAATGATGGTGTGTTCACACCTGAAGACTTTGTAGCACGTGTAAACTTTGACTTGGCTAACGATTTAGGCAATCTATTAAATCGTACAGTTGCGATGATTAATAAATATGAAAACGGTGTTGTTCCAGCACTTAATACAGGTAAAACAGCGTTTGACGAAGAATTAGTAAAAACAATAGAGGAAGCGATTGCTAACTATAACGATCATTTTCAGGCTATGAGAACAGCAGATGCTTTAGAATCAGTGTGGACAATTATTAGACGTGCAAATAAATATATTGATGAAACACAGCCATGGGTACTCATAAAAGACGATTCACAAAAGGCTGTATTGTCCAGTGTAATGGCTCATTTAGCAGGCGCACTTCGTGTTGTGGCTGTTTTGTTGCAACCTGTATTAACTCAAGCACCAAAGAAAATATATGAACAACTAGGGTTTGAGTATCCTAAAGATGGTGTAAAAATTGCCGGATTAACTTTTAGTAAGTTACCAACAGGTGGAAAAGTAGTTGATAGAGGTGAGCCAATTTTCCCTCGACAAAATGTCGAAGAAGAAGTTGCCTTCATATCTGGCTTAGTTTCTAAGGATACTAAAGGGAAAGGTCGCGCAGCTAAAGAAGAAGCTAAAAAAGCATCGAAATTAGTAGAAACGCCTATTGAAGGTAAGACATTAATTACTTATGATGACTTCGATAAAGTGGAAATTTTAGCGGCGAAAATTATTTCTGGAGAAATCGTTGAAAAATCAGATAAATTATTGAAATTTAAACTTGATGACGGATCAGGTAATACACGTCAAATTTTATCTGGTATTCGTAAGTGGTATCCAAATCCAGAAGTATTGGTAGGTAAAACAGTAGCTATTGTCGCTAATATGAAGCCTCGGAAGATGGCGGGAGAATTATCTGAAGGTATGATTTTATCGGCTGAGAAAAATAATATTGTGACAGTGACTATTTTGCCTGATACGATTGAAGCGGGATCAGGCATTGAATAAAAAATTAATACGAGAATTTGTATTTTAAATTGAATGATTATTTTTTCACATGTTAAGTTAATAAAATGTTGTCTTTGTAGATAAAATTAGACTAAATAACGGTTTTATAACCAGTTGATTTGGTGATAGGGACAGTATCAGATAAAGTGATAAATTGAGCGATATCGATTGGTTTGTTTCGCTCAAAAGATAACTTTGTGCTATAATATTGGTGTTGACATAAGTCAAAAATTTTTGGAGGATCTAAACACATGACTGTTAAGATTGGTATTAACGGATTTGGACGTATTGGCCGTTTGGCTTTCCGTCGTATCCTTGAATTGTCAGATACAGCTTCAGATATTGAAGTAGTTGCAATTAACGATTTGACTTCACCAGAAATGTTGGCATACTTGTTGAAGTATGACTCAATTCATGGTGTATTGAAGGCAGAAGTTTCATCAGATGAAACAGGTATCATCGTTGATGGTAAGCACTACACAGTTTACGCAGAACGTAATGCTGCCGATCTAAAGTGGGTTCAAAATGATGGTGTTGAATATGTATTGGAAGCTACTGGTTTCTATACATCAGCTGAAAAATCACAAGCTCACTTGGATGCAGGTGCTAAGAAAGTCTTGATTTCTGCACCAGCAGGTAAGGTGCCAACAGTTGTTTATGGTGTTAACCAAAACATTCTGAAAGCAGAAGATAAGATTGTTTCCGCCGGTTCATGCACAACGCAATCATTAGCACCAATGGCTAATGCTTTGTCAAAGGAATTTGGTGTTAAGACTGGTTTGATGTTGACAGTGCACGCATACACTGCTTCACAAAGCTTGCAAGATGGACCTAAGAGTTCAAAGTTTGAAAAGCGTCAAGCTAACCGTGATGCTGCTTCAAATTCATTGCCACACTCATCAGGTGCTGCCAAGGCTATTGGTCTTGTTGTTCCTGAATTGGATGGTAAGTTGACTGGTTCAGCTATTCGTGTGCCTGTTCCTGCAGGTTCAATCACTGAATTGTCAGTTGTTTTGGAAAAAGAAGTAACTGTAGAAGAAGTTAACGCAGCTATGAAGAAGTATGAATCAGATTCATACGGTTACAATGGTGACGGTTTGGTATCAACAGACATCATTGGTGACACACACGGTACAGTATTCGATCCTACACAAACTGAAATCGTTTCAGGTGAAGATGCTCAACTTGTTAAGGTTGCTGCATGGTACGATAACGAATACGGTTTCACTTCAAACATGATCCGTACATTGTTGCACTTTGCTACATTGTAATATCAGTTGACTTTTTGAAAGAGCTTACATTAATTGTAAGCTCTTTTGTTTGTCACTTTTCAGAATAATATATGCTATACTTTATTCATCTATTTGAAAGAGGGTTTATTTGTGAAAGTTGCATTCTCATCTGATAATCATTTTGATCTGAACAAGCTTGATGCTCAGCGAATGATGCATATTCAAGCACTCTATTTACTGAATAATGATGTTGATCTTTATATTCTAGCTGGTGATCTTTTCAATGACTTCAATAAATCTTTAAAATTTGCCCGAGACATGCAAGATGCTTTGGGAGATAAAGTAATGATTCGTTTTATTGCAGGTAATCATGAAATGGGTGAAGGAATCACCTATGATGAACTTGAAAGTGATGTTGATCCGCTTTATTTTCATAATAAATTTATTGACATTACAGATGAAGTTCGTATTATTGGTAATAATGGTTGGTATGATTACGATTTTATTGGCAATGATTATTCAGATGATGAAATTTTGCAATTTAAGAATGCTTTTTGGTATGATCGACGTATAAAACAACCTATGTCTGATAAGGAACGATTTGATATCAACCTTAACCAGATTAAAACGCAATTAGCTAAGGCCGGACGTAAAGAAACAATTGTTGTGTCTCATTTTGTCCCACGTAATGATTACATCAGACGTTTTCCCAATAGAAATACACGACTAGACATGGCCAACGCACTTTTGGGGAGTACAAAAGTGGGTGATTTACTTGATAAGTCATATACAACAAACACAATCACAGGGCACTTACACTTACATCCATCACCATTAAAGGTGGGAAATAATGTGTATAATAATGTTGCTGTCGGTTATAATACTGCAAGGGTGCATGAATGGGCATCTGATAATTTTATTACCGAATGGCAAAGCCGGTTATTGATGTTACAGTTTTAAGATGTCATTTAAGACATCTTTTTAAATTTTTAATAATTAGTTTGACTATCGAAATAATCCATGAGATAATTTGACTATTATATATTTCGATTATCGAAGTATTTCACGAAAGGAATAAACTTTAACTCACTAGTTAAAGTTAAAGTAAAAATAAATTATGCCAGTTCTTACAACCACAGAAATTATGGATCTTATACCTAATCGCTATCCCATCTTATACATGGATTATGTAGAAGAAATGGTTCCAGGTGAGTCAATCGTTGCTGTAAAAAATGTGACAATCAATGAACAATTCTTCCAAGGTCATTTTCCTGGAAATCCAGTCATGCCAGGTGTTTTAATTATCGAGTCACTTGCACAAGCAGCATCAATATTGATTTTATCATCTCCTCAATTTAAAGGTAAAACAGCTTACATGACAGGAATTGATGATGCTAAGTTCAAAAAAATGGTTGTTCCAGGTGATGTTTTGAAGTTACATGTTACTTTTGGTAAGTTACGTTCAAACATGGGAAGTGTTATTGTCGAAGCAAAAGTTGACGGAAAGACAGCAACATCTGCAGAATTGATGTTTGTTGTTTCACCAGATGAAAAAAATGAATGAAATTGCACCATTAGATTTTGAATCACTCAATGATGAATTAGTTGATGTATTTAACAATGTTATGTGGATTGAAGAGGCTGCCTTAAAGAAAAGTGATTTTTCTGATATTACGCTAAAAGATATGCACACTATTGACGCTATTTCTATGTATTCTGAAAAAAGTGCATCTCAAGTTGCTAGGATAGTACATCTAACACCTAGTGCTATGACGACTGCAATTGACAAATTGGTTGATAAAGGATACATTGAGCGTCGACGTTCTAATCAAGACCGTCGTGTTGTTAGATTGGGTTTAACACACAAAGGACGTGTTGTTTACCGTGCACATCAGGGTTTTCATCGTGACTTAGCGCATAATTTGTTAAATAACATGGAACCTGAAGAAATGGTTGTTGTCAAAAAAGCAATCCATAATTTAGTTTGTTATTTAGCAAATGTCATTAAACATTAAATAGGGGCACCATGGAACATTTAAAAATTGTGGCATCAGCAAAACAACTTCCAGAAAAAATTGTGACTAATGATGAATTGAGCACAATGATGGAAACAAATGATGAATGGATATTTAGTAGAACAGGGATTCATGAACGTCATATTGTGACAACTGAAAATACAAGTGATCTAGCAACAAGTGTTGCTGAACAATTATTAAATAAAGCTAATATTTTGGCTAGTGATCTTGATTTTATTATTGTAAGTACCATGTCACCAGATACACTATCGCCAAGCACTGCAGCTATTGTTCAAGGGAACATTGGCGCAGAGCGCGCATTTGCATTTGATTTAAGTGCAGCATGTTCAGGATTGATTTATGGTATGAGTGTTGCTTCTAGTTTACTATCAGTAAGATATCGTCGGGGGATAGTAATCGGTGCGGAAGTTTTATCAAAGTTAGTGAATTGGGAAGATCGTACAACGGCTGTATTATTTGGAGATGGTGCAGCCGGTGTTCTAATTGAAAGGACTGAAGAATCAATAGGATTACTCAGTGAAGAATTACGGACATTTGGCGATAAAGGGCATCATCTCGTTGCAGGTCGATTAGCTAATCAAAATCCATTTTCAGGTGAAATTTCAACGTTAGATCCGTATTTTGCTCAGAATGGGCGTGAAGTTTACAATTTCGCTACTAGAGAAGTGCCAGAAGCATTAGAAAACGCGTTGAAAAAAGCCGATTTAACAGCAAATGATATTGATTATTATTTATTACATCAAGCTAATGCCAGAATTGTATCTTCGATTGCCAAACGTTTCGGGCAACCCATTGAAAAGTTTCCAATGAATATGTCTAATAATGGTAATACAAGTGCTGCAAGTGTTGGCCTATTGTTAGATGACTTAATTGAGAGTGGCAAGGTTCACTCAGGACAAAAGATAGCTTTTGTTGGCTTTGGTGGTGGTTTGACTGTTGGGGCCCAAATTTGGACAATTTAATTAACCATAATCGGTGTAGAACGGCTGCACCGCAAAAATCTAACGAAAATACATAAAAATTATACTAGGAGACAGTAATTATGACAGACGCAGAAATTTTCGACAAGGTTAAGGAAATCTTGGTTGACCAATTTGATTTAGAAGAAGATGAAGTAACTTTGACAACTGATTTGACTAATGATATTGATGCAGATTCTTTGGACTTGTTTGAAGTTTTGAATCGTGTTGAAGATGATTTTGATATTAAGTTAGCTGTAGCTGAAGATATTAAGACAACTCAAGACTTGGTTAACAAAGTTAAAGAACAATTGACAGCATAAATGTTACAGGTGATTATCAATTTGATAATCACGTACATAGTTACTTAAAGGACAATAATATGGCAATAAATGTAGAAAACCCAATTTTTAAAAAATTAGGCATGAAGTACCCAATCGTTGAAGGTGGTATGACTTGGGCAGGAACAGGCGCATTGGCAGCGGCTGTTTCAGAAGCAGGCGGACTAGGTTTCATCGGTACGGGATATTGGCACGGTGAAGATGTTCGTAAAGAAATTAAGCGTGTCAAAGCTTTGACAGATAAGCCATTCGGTGTCAATGTTATGTTGTTGAGTAGACATATTCGTGAAGTTTTTGATGTCATTATTGAAGAAGGTGTTAAGGTTGTCGCAACTGGAGCAGGAGATCCCTCGCCATTCTTGGATGAATTGCATGCGGCAGGAATAATTGTTATGCCAGTTGTACCTTCCGTTTCATTAGCAAAAATGATGGAAAAAAAAGGTGTTGATGCTGTTGTTGTTGAAGGTATGGAATCAGGTGGTCATATTGGAATGCTAACCACTATGACACTTGTACCTCAAGTTGTTGATGCTGTTAGCATTCCAGTTATTGCTGCCGGTGGTATTGCTGATGGACGTGGTGTTGCTGCTGCATTTATGCTTGGAGCTTCTGGTGCTCAAATGGGTACACGATTCCTAACAGCTACTGAATCAGAAATTCATCCTAATTTTAAAGCTAAAATTATTAAAGCAAAAGATATTGACACAATTGTTACAGGTAATTTAATGGGTAACCGTGCACGTGTGCTTAAAAATAAGATGGCTAAAAATTTTGTAAAAAATGAAGTGATCGAAATTCAAAAAGAAAAGCCAGATGCAGCTGCTATTGAAAAACTTGAATCAGGAACATTACGTTGTGCCGTTCAAGAGGGTGATAAAGATAAAGGGGCATTCATGGCTGGTCAAATCTCTGGTTTGATTAAAGATGAAAAGCCAGCCGCAGATATTTTATCAGATATTTGGGCACAAGCAACTGAACTAATGGGTATTGAAAATAAAACACTATAAACTAAATGGCTATTGCCATTTGTTATAGATAGATAGTATATGGGGTTTAACATGAAATTAGGCATCTTATTTAGCGGACAAGGGGCGCAAAAAGCTGGTATGGGTTCTGACTTATACGAGCAATTACCTGAATATCGAGCAACATTTGATCGTGCTTCTGCAATACTTGGTTACGATCTACAAGAAATAACAAACGACGAAGTTAAAATAGCACAGACTATGTATGCTCAGCCAGCTATTTTAGCAATGAGTTCTGCAATTATTAATGCTTTGGGTGATTTACTGCCACAACCTGTTGCTGGATTGGGATTGAGCTTGGGAGAATACTCAGCCATAACTGCCAGTGGTGCTATGTCATTTGAACAAGCAGTTGCCATCATCAAAGACCGAGGCATGTATATGCAAACGGTAGGGAATGCCACACCTGGTAAAATGGCAGCTGTCATGGGTGAAAACCAAAAACTAGTTGAAGATGTTCTGGCCAAGTTACGAGCTGATGGTAAACAAGTATATCCTGCTAACTATAATACGTTTGCTCAATTGGTTATTGGTGGTGTGCCCGAAGATGTTGATATTGCTATCTCTGCATTAACAGAAGCTGGTATACAACGTATTGTTGAGTTGCCAGTTTCTGGCGCTTTTCATACACCATTGTTAACTAAAGCAGCAGACATGCTTAGTGAACGATTAGAGGGTGAAACGTTCAGTAACTTTAACTACCCAGTATATTCAAATACAACAAGTAATCCGTTTATCAAAGAAGAACTATTCGGCACCCTGACTAAACAAATTATTTCACCAACTTATTTTGCACAAGCAATGCAAAAAATGTTAGATGAGGGTGTAGACACATTTCTAGAAGTTGGCCCCTCAGAAACACTTGTTAAATTTGCTAAGAAGATAGCGCCAAAAGATGTGAAACGATATGCTATCACTGATTTAGAAAGTTTTAATAAAGTTAAAGAACTACTATTGTCAGAAAAGGAGAAAGCTTAATATGACAGATTTTACTAATCAAACTGTCTTGGTGACAGGATCATCGCGTGGTATTGGTTTATCAATTGCTAAGGCATTTGATGCTGCTGGCGCGAACTTAATTTTACATGCGCGTTCTGAAATTAATCCGGAAATTTTAGCCGAATTTACAAAAACACCCCAGACACTTCAATTTGATATTTCTGATGCTGAAGCTGTTGAAGAAAATATTAAGAAACTCTATAAACAAGAAGGTTTTGAAGGAATTGACGTTTTAGTTAATAATGCTGGTATTACAAAGGATCAATTGGCAATGGCAATGTCTCCAGTAGATTTTGCAAATGTTGTTAATGTTAATCTGAATGGTACATTTAATGTGACACAACCTATTTTTAAAAAAATGATACGTCAAAAGCATGGATCCATCGTTAACTTAAGTTCAGTTGTTGGTCTTATGGGAAACATGGGGCAAGTTAACTACGCTGCATCTAAAGCCGGGATAATTGGGTTTACAAAGTCATTGGCTAAAGAAGGTGCTCGTAGAGGTATTCGTGTTAATGCAGTTGCACCAGGTATGATTGTGTCAGATATGACAGCTGTTTTGCCTCAAGAAACACAGGCTGAAATACTTAAAAATATTCCATTGTCACGTTTCGGAGAAGCAAAAGAAGTTGCGGATGCAGTATTATTTTTAGCTAAAAATAATTACATTACAGGACAAACATTAACTATTGATGGCGGTTTGTATATTTAATTAAAGGAGAATCACATGTCACGAGTAGTAATTACTGGTCTTGGTGCAGTGACACCACTAGGTAACGATACAGAATCATTTTTAAATGGTATCTTTAATGAAGAAATTGGCATTAAGCCAATTACAAAATTTGATGCTTCAGAGACAGGTATTTCTGTAGCAGGGCAAGTTGATGGATTCGATGCTGCTAAGCGCGTTGGTAAGCGTGATGCTCGAAAATTAGATTTGTTTTCACAATATGCTATTGATGCTGCTGATCAAGCATTAGAAAATGCTGGATTAAAGTCTGAAGAAGGTTCTGAAAATCCAACAACGGTTGCAGATCCAACCCGTTTTGGTGTTATTCTTGGTAATGGTATTGGTGGTTTGACAACTATTCAAGAACAAGTAATCAAAATGCATGAAAAAGGACCACAACGTGTTAGCCCATTGTTCGTTCCTGAATCAATTCCTAATATGGTTTCTGGAAATGTTTCGCTTCGATTTGGCGCTAAAGGTGTGAATTACACAGTAGTAACGGCATGCGCTTCGGCAACTAACGCTATTGGTGAAGCCTTCTGGCGTATCCAATCAGGGAAGGCAGATGTTATGCTTACTGGTGGTTCAGAAGCTACTGTCAATGAAATCGGAATCGCTGGTTTTGCTGCCTTAACTGCATTATCAACAGAAGAAGATCCTAAAGACGCTTCGAAGCCATTTGATAAGAATCGTCATGGTTTCGTTCTTGGCGAAGGATCAGGTATTCTTGTTATTGAAAGTTTAGAGCATGCACAAGCTCGTGGTGCCAAAATCCTAGCTGAATTAGTAGGTTATGGTGCATCATCTGATGCCTATCACATGACTTCACCATCTCCAGATGGTGAAGGAGCTGCACGCGCAATGAATGATGCTTTGCGTGATGCCAACTTGTCACCTGAAAAGATTTCTTATATCAATGCTCATGGTACAGCAACTGGCGCAAATGATTCTGGTGAGGCGCATGCCATTGCATTAGTATTCGGAGAAAACTCATTGCCTGTTTCATCAACTAAGGGAATGACTGGTCATTTGTTGGGTGCTGCGGGAGCCATAGAAGCGGTGATATCAGTTGGATCAATTATACGTGGTGAATTACCAGTTAACGTTGGTGTGGACGAACAAGACGAAGATACCAAGTTGGTTAATTTAGTATCAACAGCAACAAAACAACAAGCACCAGAATATGTTTTGAGTGCAAACTATGGTTTTGGCGGACATAATGCCGCTATCATTTTCAAGAATTGGCACGAAGAGGCTTAATACATGAGTTTAACAATTGAAGAAATACGTAATTTAATGAATGATTTAGAAAATAGTTCATTAAGAGAATTCCAAATATTAGATGGAGACTTTAGTTTACATCTTTCAAAGAATGAAAATGTCGCTACAGTTAGTCCGATTTCATCACCAGCTGTTACTCCTACAATGGCGCCTAATGTGACTTCTGAAGTGGCCTCCACTGAACATCCATTAGCTAAACCTGTGAAACCAGGAAAAGAAATTGTAGCACCGATGGTTGGAACTGTTTACTTGCAACCTAAGCCTGATGCACCTATGTTTAAATCAGTTGGTGATAAAGTTTCTGTTGGTGAAACAGTTGCTGTCATTGAGGCAATGAAATTGATGACAGAAATACACAGTGAAGTGTCTGGTACAATTTCCGAAATTCTTGTGGAAAATGAAGAAGTTGTAGATTACAATAAACCGTTATACTTAGTAACAGAAGATTAAAATGCGGGTTTACCCGCGTACATACCTGAATAGGAGGAAATGCACGTAGCAGGACGCTATGTGTTTATAATAAAATGACTGTATTGAACACACAACAAATTATGGAAATTATCCCTCACCGCTACCCAATGTTGATGTTAGACACTGTGGAAGAGCTGATTCCTGGTGAAAAAGCAGTAGCTTTTAAAAACATTTCAATTAATGAGGAAATATTTCAAGGACATTTTCCAGGCAATCCTACCTTTCCGGGTGCATTAACAGTTGAAGCACTAGCACAAACCGGTGCAGTGGCACTATTATCATTACCTGAGTATAAAGGCAAGACAGCATACTTTGGTGGTATTAAAAAGGCACGTTATCGTCAAATGGTTCGTCCAGGCGATCGTTTGCGTCTTGAGGTTACTATTGATCGCTTGCGCGGACCAATCGGAACAGGTAAAGGCATTGTTTGGATTGGTGACAAAAAAGCAACGACAGCTGAATTAACATTCATCATTGGAGATTAATCGTGTTTAAAAAAGTATTGGTTGCAAACCGTGGCGAAATTGCGGTTCGTATTATCAGAACATTAAAAGAGATGGGTATTGGATCAGTTGCGATATATTCAACAGCTGATAAAGATAGTTTACATGTTCAAATTGCTGATGAAGCAATTTGTGTTGGTGGACCAAAACCAAAAGATTCATATTTGAATATGAAAAATATATTGAGTGCGGCATTGCTATCAGGATCTGAAGCTATTCATCCAGGTTATGGTTTTTTAGCTGAAAATTCATTATTTGCTGAAATGATTGGTGAGGTTGGAATTAAGTGGATTGGTCCTAGACCTGAAACGATTGACTTAATGGGAAATAAAGCTAACGCTCGTGAAGAAATGAGACGTGCTGGTGTACCTGTGATTCCTGGATCTGAAGGATTTATACGAAATTTTTCAGAAGCTAAAGAAGTTGCTGATCGTATTGGTTATCCATTATTATTAAAGGCTGCTGCCGGTGGTGGTGGTAAAGGGATGCGTTTCGTTTACGGTGAAGATGAACTATCAGACAAGTTTGATGATGCTCAAAATGAAGCCCGCGCATCATTTGGTGATGATCACATGTACATCGAAAAAGTGATGGAGCACGTCCGTCATATTGAGATGCAGTTATTACGAGATGAAAATGGCCATGTGATTTATTTACCTGAGCGAAATTGTTCTCTACAACGCAATAATCAAAAAGTAATTGAAGAATCACCGGCAACAGGTATGACACCAGAAATGCGTGCTCATTTGGGTGATATCTCTACACGTGCTGCTCAAGCGCTTAAGTATGTTAATACTGGTACAATTGAGTTTTTGCAAGATCGTGAAGGTAAGTTTTACTTCATGGAAATGAACACGCGTATTCAGGTGGAACATCCTGTTTCTGAAATGGTGACAGGGTTAGATTTGGTGGAATTACAGGTCTTAGTTGCCGATGGACAAGATATTCCTGTTACTCAAAATGAAATCGAAGTTCAAGGACATTCAATTGAAGTTCGTCTCACTTCTGAACAACCTGAAAAGAATTTTGCGCCAAGTGCAGGTAAAGTTGACTTTGTGTTCCTACCAACAGGTGGACCGGGTGTGAGAATTGATTCAGCATTATTTAATGGGGATAAAGTACAACCATTCTATGATTCGATGATTGGAAAACTTATTGTACATGCTGATGACAGAAAGCAAGCCATGGCAAAGATTCGCCGTATTGTGGACGAAACGGTTATTCGGGGTGTTGAAACTAGCCGTAGTTTCCAAAAAGCATTGCTACAAGATCCACAAGTTGAACGTGGTGAATTTGATACGCGTTACCTAGAAAGTGAATTTTTACCTAGATGGGTTGAAAGTTTGCCAGATAGTGAATAAAAAAATTACCGCGTATGGTTCACATATGCGGTATTGTTGTCTTAATACTAACTATTATTAAGTTCTACGAGAATGAAAAGGAGATGTGTGTGCTTGGTTATTCAATTATTTTGGTAACCAGTTCGCCTGACTACAATGGATTTATACGATAATCAAAAATCAACCTCTAAAATTAAACGGGATGCTTCTGTCAATGATCGCATACCAGATGGTCTATTTCTAGCTTGTCCCTACTGCGGGGTACAAATGTATAATAAACAATTAGGTGAACATCGTGTTTGTGCACACTGTGGTTATGGTTTTAGACTTCAAGCTCGAGAACGTGTTGCACTGTTGACACAATCATTTGAAGAAATGGATTCAGACATTGAAATAGTTGCACCTGATTTTCCAGGTTATGCTGATAAACTTGCTCGCGCAAAGTCACAAACCGAGTTGGGTGAGTCTGTTCTAACAGGTATCGCAACAATTGAAGATGCTAAAGTGGCACTTGGTATCATGGATTCCTATTTCATGATGGGGTCATTAGGATCAATGACTGGTGAAAAAATTACCCGTTTGTTTGAATATGCAACAGAAAAAAAATTGCCTGTTGTTTTGTTTACTGCTTCTGGTGGTGCTAGAATGCAAGAAGGCATCAATTCATTAATGCAGATGGCTAAAGTCTCTGCAGCTGTTGCTCAACATCAAGAAGCTGGGCTATTGTATCTTGTAGTACTGACCGATCCAACTACAGGTGGTGTGACAGCTAGTTTTGCTATGCAAGGAGATATCACTTTAGCAGAACCTCATGCGTTAGTAGGATTTGCAGGTGCTAGAGTCATTGAATCTACGATTCATGAAAAATTACCAAAAGATTTTCAACGTGTTGAGACTTTACTTGAAAATGGTTTCGTTGACAAAATTGTGCCAAGACCAGAACTGGGGCATGTTATTAGTCAATTGGTAAAGTTACACTATAGAGCGGAGGCATAACATGGCAGTTAATATTGGCTTAAAACTTTTTAAACACGAACCCACACCTGCTGAAGTAGTTAAAAAATCACGTGAAGATCGTTTTTTTGCTCGAGAAATCATTGATGGTGTCTTTAATGATTTTATTGAGTTTCATGGTGATCGTCAAAGCGGGGATGATATGTCTGTTATTGGTGGTATCGCGACATTGAATGACAAACCAGTCACTGTTATTGTAATTGATAAAGGGACTGATATTCATGATAAGTTAAGCAAACGCAATGGTTCGCCAGAACCTTGGGGATATCGAAAAGCTCAAAGGTTGATGCAACAAGCTAACAAATTTCATCGTCCTATTGTGACATTTATTAATACGCCTGGTGCTTTCCCTGGCAAAACTGCTGAAGTACAAGGGCAAGGTGAAGCGATTGCTAAGTCTATCTTAGAATCTATGAAACTGGCGGTTCCAATGATTTCTATCATATACGGTGAAGGTGGATCTGGCGGAGCATTAGCTTTGGCCACAACTGATCAAGTTTGGATGTTTCAAAACGCAACTTATTCAATTTTGTCTCCGGAAGGATTTGCTTCTATCCTATGGAAAGACAGTAAGCGTTCTGAAGAGGCAGCAGCAGTTATGGGGCTTACCCCAAAAGATTTGTTAGAAAAAAATGTTATTGAGTATGTTATACCAGAATCACGCAATCATCCACGTGTGTTTAATTTAATTCGCAAGAAACTGGATGATGAATTTTCACTCTTAAATGAATTGTCTCCAGAAGAGTTGATTCAAAAGCGTCGTGCACGTTTTAGAGCTTTTTAATGTGTTATAATAGTCATTGACTTAGGTTAATGATTTTTTTATTGCTT
Source organism: Leuconostoc palmae (assembly GCF_019656075.1). Taxonomy (GTDB): domain Bacteria; phylum Bacillota; class Bacilli; order Lactobacillales; family Lactobacillaceae; genus Leuconostoc; species Leuconostoc palmae. The sequence continues at coordinate 74,333 of NZ_BPKZ01000004.1, forward strand.
AAAGTCATAATACTTGGGGTCGTTTTTGGAATTCGACAGGTTATTTAGGGCATTGACTGCGTTTCGCCATCCGGGCGTTAAAACGGGCAGAAATTTTAACTGCAAAAAACGAAAACTCTTTCGCAATCGCTGCTTAAAAACCAGTGACGCGTAACTTAACTTTGGTAGCTGACGTCTAAGGTTAGGTCATAAAAGGTCAGATCGCTTGTATTATTAAATCTGGATAATGCAAGTTAAAATTTCAGATTTGTATTTTGTGTGAGCCGTGTGTTGTGGCGTTTCAAAATATGAATTTTAAATGACAATACTATAAGCGTAGATGTTGATGTACCGGGTGGCCTGGACAGGGGTTCAACTCCCCTCGACTCCACTAATCATTTCATGGCGTTGCATAAGGTTTTAAAAAGCCTAATGTAGCGCCTTTTCTTATGAAAAAGATTTCATTAGATTGCATGGGATTTCAGGAAAAATAACACAAAATTTAAACGGATGATTGATTGAGATGGCGGCGTTTAAGCGGTTTTTTATTTGTCTAAATGATACAAAATAGCACACAAACCAAAATATGGTAAATATGTAAAATATATGCGAAAATAACTGTATATATACAGTATAATATTCATAGATAATCATGTTGTTTAACGAGTGAACTATGACGACCCAATGAACTAATAGACAGATACTAAGAAAATACTTTACAGGACGCAATGACATTACAGATTGTTTATATGAATTATCTAGTGAGTTAACTAACAAAATTTGATTTGAATAGCAAAAATATGATATATTTATCTTAATTAAACGTAGACGGTTGGGCGTAAGCTTCAAGAATAGTTAGTCGGGGAACTAACTGTTTTTGGAGCTTTTTAATTGTTAGGAGAAATAATGGACTATCTATTAATTTTGTTGTTGGTTGTCGTTACGGTTATTTTTGGAAAGGTAGGTAGATGGTTTGGATTGTCAGAAGTAGTTGGGCAATTATTAGCAGGTATTGTTTTAGGAACTAGTCTATTGAATATTGTACAACCAAGTAATTTAATACATTTGAGTGCTGAGATAGGCATCTTTTTATTAATGTTTCACTCAGGGCTAGAGTCTGATTTAAAAGAAATGAAAAAACATATCAAAGCGTCGACACTTATTGCGATGATGGGAGTGTTATTACCTGCAATTGCTTTTCCTATCTCATTTTTGATGATCGGATACAGTTTACAAGTTTCTGTATTTGCAGGTATTGTTTTCTCGGCAACTTCTATTTCAATAACTTTAGCTGTGCTATCTGAACAAGACAAATTAGCTACCCCAACGGGAGCAATCATACTTTCAGCAGCTGTTTTGGATGACATTATAGCTCTTATTGCAGTAACATTATTCTCTATATTTGTTGGTGTAGAAACGTTTCGCTTGACTAGCTTACTACCTTTGTTTGCATTTTTATTTGGAATGTTTGTCAGAAAGTTTGATGTGTCTCACCAGGTTGCTACTATAAGTACAAAATTAGGTAAGTGGTTTTTCTACCCCATTTTTTTTGGATCTATTGCACTAGAATTAGTGGTTCAAGGATTAAATAATAAAGTAGGTTTAATACTAATAGTGAGTATTTTGGCTATCTTTACAAAGTTTTTTGGTTCATATATTGGTGCAAGATTAGCGGGAATAGGTGTTCATATTGCAAGTGCAATCGGAGCTGGTATGATTTCTAGAGGTGAGATGGCTCTAGTTGTTATTCAAATAGGGATATCATCACATATTATTAATGATAATATTTCAGCAGAGTTTATTGTTACCGTGATTATTTCAACGATGGTAGCACCGATAATTATGAAACCGTTGTTTAACAAGATCTGATCTATTGATTTATATGAGGTATGGACTGATTCAATTAAGATATCCAGTATCATAATAACCGTATTGTTTTTTGTTTACACTAAAAAAAATCCCGTTCTCCATGTCTTGGAGAGCGAGATTTAGGGATACAAAATGCTGTTTTTAAAAACGCCGTCTCCCCAAATTTCCCTTTCTGATAAATGCGTTTCAATCAATTCAATAAGTTGTTGGTTCACTAGAATCATGGCACATTGCTAGCCAGCAAAGGGTTCATATAAGGGCATAACAATTTGTTTACCTTGTAAGGCTTTTTGGATGTTAGAAACTTTAAAAGCACCATGAGACTCTGTTTGGATTTTGACATTTAAACTTGATGATGGTCCAAATGCATGTAACTGTATTGGCAAAGATAAGTCATTAAGAATGTCAAAAGTATACATATCAAAAAGTGGACTATATCTTGTTTGCTCATTATCTTTAATTTCCATTAATGGTACGGGCTTTCCGATATGATGAAATGATAGAGTTAGGTTTGCATTGTTCATAGGGTTTATCTTTTTTGTGTATAGTTTAACTAGTTATTGGATGCGTAAAGTGACATTGATTAATCTTATTTTATATATTATTTATTATATAGTATGAATTCTTTATTTAAATCATATTATTGATTATACTGTTGGCAAACCATTAACTTAATTTTCTATTGGTCATTATATGTAATTTCGTCTTAAAATTTTTAATTGCTGATTGTTTCAATAGGAAATAGGTTACAATAATTTGTACAATTAAACTAGCAATCATTTTAAATAATCTAGTGCTTAATAAGGCTGTATAATTTAAGTGATAAACATATGCAATTAGATGTGTGTTTATAAAGAAACTGATGCCTACCACGACAACGACATTGACAACAATGATTTTCCATAATGTTAGCTTTTGTAAAATGCCGTATGTTGCGCCAGCTAAAAGAGCTGGAATAATAAATAAAATAGAGAACGTTCCATGTCCCATGATTGTGAAAGCTAATAGATTAGCGATTACAGCAGTTAATATTGTTAGTCTAATGCCGTACAAATAACCGCAAATAATAAGTGCAATAAAGCCTAAATTCACACTAGCAAATGATGGACCAATACTGATCTTGCCTAAAATGATATTTAGCGCAACTAATACTGCAGTACTTGAAATATGATAAACAGTAAATTTCATAAATAATACCTTTCTTAAAAATGACACGTATGTCATTAATTAAATATAATTGTACTATAAAATGACACATGTGTCATTTTTGTTTTAAGGAGAACCTATATGATTAAAACAAATGTAAGTAACAAAAGTGAATCTAAAAGACTAGCGATTTTAAATGGTGCGCGAAAAGTTTTTTCAAAAAAAGGATTTTTATCCGTATCAATGCAGGATATTATTGATGAGTGTCACATTAGTCGTGGTGGTATTTATCTGTACTTTAATTCAGTAGACGAACTTTTTTTTGAAACGATTACACAGAGATCTGTACGTCAGTTTGATGAGATTAGACTAGCAATACAAGATAATCCGCCTTTTAATGAACTGTTAGAGGACTACTTAATGGAACATAAAAAAAGGTTAATCAATCATATCAATAATGACTGCTCGTTATTACGAGCAATGTATGAATATTCTTTCACACACAATTCTGATACTGACAAAAAATTAAAGCAAAAACAAATAAATGCTACAAGAGCAACTGTTAGGTCGGTATTAGATGTCGGTGTGCAACAAAACCAAGTAAGTAGTGAGAAAGTAAAATTAATTTCTGACAATTTTATGTTACTTATTGAAGGTATGAGTATTTTGACTTTAACTGGTAATTTGAAAGAAAAGCAAATTGATGAACAGTTTGACATGTTTTATAAAGAAATTATTCATTTATAAACTGAACATAACTAAGAATGGGGATAGATAGCATGCTAGTTTTGTTTGAAAAAAATAAAATCAGTATATAGAATTGGGTTAGCATAAAGAATAATTTTGAATAAGCAGTTGGATTGTTTATGAAGATGAGAGATGATGGCAATGAATATTTTTGATGAGATTGTTAATGATGAAATGAATAAAACATATACTCAAAATGGCTTAAAACCAATATATGCCGTTTCAAAAAATGCCAGAATTGTTATTATTGGGCAAGCACCTGGATTAAAAGTTCAAAATACAGGTATCATGTGGAACGATGCATCTGGGGAAAGGCTAAGGGAGTGGATGGGCATAGATAATGATATTTTTTATAATTCTGGTCTGATTAGTGTCATTCCGATGGATTTTTACTATCCTGGAAAGGGTAAATCCGGCGACTTGCCACCACGTAAAGGCATTGCAGAAAAATGGCATTCAAGACTTTTACAAGAAATGCCGAATGTTAAGTTAGTCATTTTAGTGGGGTTATATGCACAAAAGTACTACTTACATTTAAGTTATCAAGATACACTGACGCAAACGGTTAAGTCATTTAAGAAGTACTTACCCAAATACTTTCCAATTGTACATCCTTCACCAAGAAATAATATTTGGATTACTAAAAATCAATGGTTTGAGGAATCTGTAATTCCTTATCTGCAAAAAAAAGTAAAACAAACACTAGATTATTAAGAACACTTTTAGTTAAACATTACTACATATTATGATAAAAAGATGAATTAAACATTAAAATAATGTAACATATACATGGAAGATTTAAATCAGGAAGAATGGTTATGCAGAAAAAAAGGCAATGTATTTGTTACGGTATTGGTAGTGCAATTCTCTTTGGAGTTAGTGGCATATTAGCGAGTTTTGTGTTTAGAAATAAGAGCATTTCACCTGAATGGTTGGTTGGCATTCGCATGTTTTTTGGTGGCATTATTTTACTGACACTATTGGCGATCAGAGGCTATAATATTTTTACTCTATTTAAGCATCGAAATGACGTGATTTTACTCATTAGTTTTGGCATTTTAGGCGTTTTTTTGGCGCAATCAAGTTTTTTTATGTCAGTATACTATGGGGATGCTGCAACTGCGACTGTTTTACAGTCTTTAGGGCCAACAATTATTGTGTTATTAATCAGTTTTAAGCATCGTGTTTTACCGAGTCGAATAGAATATATTACAATTAGTTTAGCATTAATAGGTGTTTTTTTATTGGTTACTAATGGTAGCTTGACACATTTAAATGTTGATGGGCAAGCAATTATTTGGGGAATTATTTCAGCTTTTGGTGTGGCAGGATATACTTTAATTCCTCGACCATTATTAAAAAATAACAATGCTTTAATTGTTGTTGCTTGGGGATTATTCATCGGTGGGGTTGTTGAAAATAGCATTCATCCGATTTGGATCATACCTATTAACATGAATGAAGATAGTATTTTACTTATTATTTTTATTACCCTAGGCGGTACATTACTAGCTTATGCATTATATATTGCTAGTTTATCTGCATTACCACCAACAGTTGCTAGTTTATTGGGGACAGTAGAGCCACTTACTGCTACTACTCTTTCAGTTACATTATTACAATTACGTTTGGAAGCCTTTCAATTTGTCGGTATCTTATTGATATTGTCAACGGTTTTACTGATTAGTCTACCGGTAAAACAACTAAATAAAATAAAAAAGCATCCCCTTAACTAGGGATGCCTTTTAACTTAAGTCGTCAACTAATGGAAAAATCGTTTTGAGCTGGTCAAAAATTAATATAATAAGCGGACGAACAATAAAAAAGAACAGTGGAACAGCTACCAGAAATGTTTTGAACCAGTTATCGATATAACCTTGTAAGAAAAGTGGGTATAGGCTACGATGTGTTTCGGTTAGAATAACCATCATTACAGATACATTCCCTGCAATCACCAAAAAAGGTATTGTGACATGACGTGGCGCCATTTTTGAAAAAATATTGGGATAGAAATCATGAAGCCGTAAAACAAGTGGCAATGTGACAAACCGCCTTAAGTAATATATAAATATAACCGCTGCAGGATATACTTTGACAATAGTTAGGATCACAGAAAGAGATATGCCATACCGTATAATGGTGTTATAACTTAACATTATCATGACCATGGTACTTAATATTGTGACCACTAGAGTATTAGGGTGATGTAACACTTGACTGAACTTACGACGCAACAAATTCATATAATTGACTTCCTTGTGATAAAAATGTAAGGGGAATAAAATTAAGACTCAAATATAAACGTTCTATCAGATAAGAAAATAAATATAAAGCATATTTACTGGTAATATTTAATAGATATTGTTAACAAAAACACGTATTAATAGGATCAATACGTGTTTTTTAGAAAATTATTTTTTGTTGTCATCAATTTCTTCAAACTCACCATCGAAAGTGTGACTTGTGGTGTCTTGATAGGATTGTCTTTTGGGAAGAATAAACTTGAATCGAATATAAAAAGCCAGTCCAATAAGGAATAAAATACCAACGATTGCAAAAAAGTTTTTAATCACAAATGCGACAATGAGCACCAGAATAATTGCCAAAATTAATCTAGGAATAACACCGAAAGTATTTGAGAACAAAAAAGCGAAAAAATAAACAACCGATAAAATAATAATTAAAGGGAAAAATAATAATGTAAACATAAGTTTATCTCCAATATAGTTTAGTGAATAAGGTGTTGGGCTTTTTGAGTGTTGGCAAAATGGAGCTTAGCAAAATACTTGAGATCTTGACCACTTTTAATGAGTTTTGCTGCAACTAAATCAACTGGCTTGCCAGCACCAATTGGTAAAACAATACCGGCTTTAGCACTTAGTTCTTCTAATGCATTAAGTTCAACAACTCTTGCTAAAATGGATGCAGCAGCAACACTTAGATGGTATTGCTCACCCTTAGTTGAAAAGTAAACATTATCTTTCACAATAGGAGACTGTTGAGCACGATAAAGATAGTTATAGTAGGTTGTTTTCTGTGCGAATTGATCGATTAAAATGCCTTGAGGTTGATCGGGTGAAATTTTTTGAAGCACTTTATTTAGAGCATAATTATGTGAAATAGCTTTCATCTGATTAACATTATGCTTAGGTTGCAGCTGATTATACTTCTCAGGCATTAAATTAACCACATGGTGAGGTAGATTTTCAATAATCTGCGGTGCAATTTGTCTCATTTTGTCGTCCGTTAGCGTTTTTGAATCTGCAATACCTAATTGTTTAACCCAAGACAGATTTTCTTTAGATACATATACTGCAGCAGTAGTTAATGGACCAAAATAAGCGCCAGCGCCTACCTCGTCTGAACCCAAAACCGACCATTCAGAAAAATTAGCGGGAATATTTTCACCAGGAATAGTTTTTGAAAAGGTTTTTTTGGGTTTTAGTGCATTATTAGGGGTGATAGCATGTGATTGCCAACGAGACAATTCTTTTTCAAAGCCATTACCTTGAAAAAGAATTTTTCCTGATTTATAACCTGTTACAACACCATGATTGGTCTTTGCAGAGAAAATAGCGCCAACTGGTATCTTTGCAATCGAAAATTGTTGATAATAGTCAGCCATTATTTTTAATTGTTGCATTGACACTTGAATTACACTTTGCATAGTATAAGTATATCAGTTTTTGTTGATAAACATATATGGTGTATAATTAATAGAACATAATGAAGGAAAATGATATGGTAACACAAAATAAGAAACGCCAATATAAAGCTAACTTGGCTGGAAAAAACTATACCATCTCGGGGCAGGCCACTTTATCACATTTTAAGGCAACTGAAAAAATTTATAATCAACAATGGGTACAAATAGAAACAGTTGCCCCCAATCTGTCACAAATAGATCAAGCCATTTTGTTAACATTTAATACAATTTCAGACCAGCTTTATAAACAAATTGAGATTGACCATTTAAAAAAACGTGTGGCAGAGTTAGAAGAGAAAATAGCAAATCAAGCACAAATGGCAAAACACTCGATAAAACGAGAACCTAAAAATGCAATAGGCTCTATTATTGACAACGCTCGTCAAGACAGTCAAACACATACAACAGACAAACTTTTTAAGCAAGGAAAAACACTATGATTATTTTAGGCATTTCTGCCGTTTTTATTTTATGTTGGATAATATCCGGTTATAAGCATGGCTTTGTTAATGGTGTATTGCGATTGGCGCTCTGGATTATTGTTTGGTACATCGCAATTAAGTTTTCAAAGCCAGTCGGTAGCTATATTGCTAACTTTGTTAATGGACAATTTATAAGGACAACTATCCCACAAGACGTTGCAGGCCATGGGTCACAGTTTTTAGGTTCTGGTATTGCTTTTACTGTTCTCTTGATACTTGGTGGCGTAATTAGTCACTATGTGCTTCGTTCCATGAGTATTATTCGTCGCATTCCCTTTCTAGGGTGGGTTGATGGGTTATTAGGTGCCATTTTATATGGAACCATAGGAGCTGTTATTTCATTTTTTGTTTTGCAATTGTTATCAGTCATCCCAGAACCTTGGGTGCAAGATCAGTTTTTAAATACACCACAACTTAATCAAATATTAGATCAAGCACCATTTTTTGCAGGACAAATTTATCAATGGTGGCTTTAATTGATTATTATCAAAAAGGAAGAATGACTAAACAGATATGAATCAAAAGGTATTACAAACTTTAGAGTACGATAAAATCAAGGCACAATTACAAGATTTTTTGACAACACCTACTGGCAGACAAGAGGCATATAATTTAGAGCCTAGTACGAACTCTGACGTTATTAATCAATGGTTACTTGAAACAGCAGATGCTGTTTTAATTGATCGTTTAAAAGGTGGTATTCCGCTGAGTAAGTTATCGGATATTACACCTCATTTAAAGCGGTTAAATATTAATGCAAGTTTAAGTGCTACAGAATTGTCTGAAATTAGTGTGGTGCTTCGTAATACGAATACCATTGCTAATTTTTTTAAACAAATGACGGATGAAACAATTGGGGACTCTTTAGTAGCGTTGCCACACCAAGCAACAGAATTAGAAACTTTACCAGAAATTAGTCGCACCATACAAGAGGCTATTGATATAACTGGTCATATTACTGATGAAGCGTCTTATGAGCTTAAGCAAATTCGAGCTAAAATTACTGGTAATGAGCAATCTGTAAAAAATAAAATGCAGGCGTATACACGCGGTAAAACGGCTCAATACTTAAGTGATCCAATTGTGACAATAAGATCTGACAGGTATGTCTTACCCGTTAAAGCAGAGTATCGTAGTCAGTTTGGTGGTGTGGTACATGATCAAAGTCAAACTGGGCAAACACTTTACGTTGAACCACAGGCTGTTGTCGAAATTAATAACAAATTAAGCGAATTACGTGTCAAAGAAAAAGCTGAAGAGCAGCGTATATTACAGCAAATATCTGCTGAATTAGCACCTTATGCAGAACAAATTAACCAAAATGTTGTTATTCTCGGACACTTTGATTTTGTTAATGCTAAGGCTCGGTTAGCCAGTCGCTTCAATGCTATGCAGCCAACAGTTAATTCAGAAAATCACGTTAATTTACAACAAGCATGGCATCCTTTGCTTGATAGAAATAGTGCAGTTGCGAATGATATTGTTCTGGGAGATGCCTATAAAGCAATTATCATTACCGGACCCAATACTGGTGGTAAAACAATTACGATAAAGACACTTGGATTATTGCAACTGATGGCGCAATCGGGTCTGTTCATTACGACTAAAAGGCCATCTACTGTTGGTATATTTAACGAAATTTTTGCCGATATCGGGGATGAACAGTCTATTGAACAAAGCTTATCGACATTTAGTTCACATATGGCAAATATTGTATCGATGATTGATCATGTCGATGATAAAACGTTGATTATTTTCGACGAATTAGGAGCAGGGACAGATCCAGCAGAAGGTGCAGCTCTTGCTATTGCTATTTTAGATAAAATGGCAAGCTTAGGTGCATACGTTATCGCTACAACACATTACCCTGAACTCAAATTGTATGGTTATGATAGGCCTGAAACCATTAACGGATCAATGGTTTTTGACGTTGAAACTTTGAAACCAACTTATCAATTCTTAATCGGCGTACCAGGTCAGTCTAATGCGTTAGCTATTGCCAAGAGACTTGGATTTGGATCAGATGTTATTGGTGCTGCAACAGCATTGACAAATGAAGCGGATCAAGACTTAAATCATATGATTGAAGATCTGGTGATTCAACGTGATGCAGTGAAACAACATGATGACGAATTAATAGAAAAACTCAAAGCAACTCAAAAAAAAGCGGATGATCTGATTGAAAAAGAAGAAAAACTTGAAAAATCGCGTGCACGCCTGATTTTAGATGCTAAAAATGAAGCTAACCATATTGTTGCTGCTACAAAAAAGCAAGCTGAAGCGCTAATTTCGGAAATCAGAAAAGATAGGTTAAATTCTGGTCAACAAAGTGGTAACTTAACTGAACAAGAATTACAAGCTAAAAAAAGTCAGCTTGATAAATTAAAACAGAATAATCATCTTGAAAAAAATAAAATTTTGCAAAAAGCTAAGCAAGCCAAGCAACTAAGTCAAGGTGATGAAATTGTTGTAAAATCTTATGGGCAACAAGGTACGTTGATTAAACAACATAGTAATGGACAGTGGGAAGTTGAGATGGGCATTTTAAAAATGCTTGTTGATGAAGAGGACATTATTAAAACACAGGCAACTGCTAAAGCACAGGAGAAAAAGCGCAAGCAAAAACAACAGAAAATGATTAAAACAAAGACATATGGAGGATCTGCACGTGCTACTGCTAAATCAAGTCTGGATTTACGTGGTGTTCGTTACGAAGCTGCTTTGTCTGAATTAGATAGGTATTTGGATACAGCGGTACTGGCAAACTTAGGCACAGTAGAAATTATTCACGGTAAAGGAACTGGTGCTCTGAGAAAGGGTGTCACAGAGTTTTTGCGTTCAGATCGACGTGTCAAAACTTTTCACTTTGCTAATGCTAATGCTGGTGGAGATGGTGCCACTATTGCGGAATTAGCTTAAATTAAAAAGAAGTCAGTCTACATTAGGCAAACTTCTTTTTTTTAATCATAATAACCATATTGAACTATGAAAATGTGGTTGTTATTCTATGGTAAAATGAGTGTTGATATCAATTTTATGTCAAAAAATATCAGATAAAACACTATAAGTTTGAGAGGATCCCTATTACTATGCCAGAGTTACCAGAAGTTGAAACTGTTCGACGTGGTTTAGAAAATCTAATCATTGGTGGGCAAATTAAAAATGTGAAAATTCCTTATCCTAAGGTCATTAATGGCGATTCGCAAGCATTTATAGCAGGCGTGTTAAACACTGAGTTTACACGAATTGATCGTCGCGGCAAATATCTTTTTATTAGGCTGTCAAACGGGCATACCATAGTTTCTCATTTAAGAATGGAAGGTCAGTATTCAGTCGAATCCATTACATCCAAGCCACATAAGCACACCGAAATAATTTTTGAGTTAACAGATAATAGAGCCGTCTTTTATAATGATACACGTCGATTTGGTCGTATGACTTTAACGACAACCAATCATGAGATGATAGATGTTCCGACTTTAGGTAAATTAGGACCTGAACCAACAGAATCTGAATTAACACTTGATTACATGGTTAATGCATTTTCCCGTTCTAAAAAAGCTGTTAAAAGTTTTCTACTTGATCAAAATCAAATTGCTGGTATTGGAAACATTTACGCTGATGAGGTATTGTGGCAAAGTAAGATACACCCTGAGGTTTCGGCTAATAAACTTTCAGTTGAACAACTTGCTGAATTGAGAAAAAATATTATTGATGAGATGTCAAGAGCAATAGCGCATCATGGTACTACTGTACATAGTTTTAGTAATGTTTTTGGGGAAGTTGGAAATTTTCAAAATCAATTACAGGCATATGGTCGTGTAGGCCTGCCATGCTTAAGATGTGGAACACCAATGGTTAAAATTAAAGTTGGACAACGTGGGACCACATTTTGTCCGCAGTGTCAGATAAATATAAATACCCCTTAGGAGAAGTAATGAAGTCAACAGAAACAATTAGTATTAAAGCTGTCAAACATGAAGCGAAATTGTTATATCGTGGTAGAATGGGCTTAGCTATCAAAGTTAATATCATACCAATTATTTTAACAATTATAACAACAATTAGTTTTATATTGACAATCTACACGATCTTTGCACAGATGCGCAATGGTGTCGTAGCAGATACTGATACAAATGATAATTTTTCCCAAATGTTCTCTATCATTCAAAATATTTTGAGCGATGCTATTGAGATGATGTTAATATGGGGTACTTACTGGACATTAATTGACTGGTACGAAAACCCAAGAGCTAAACCAGTTGCAAAGTCAGTATTTCAAATTATAAGAAAAGGCAATCTTGGGCATACGCTCATTCTAGTAATTGTGCAAAGTATTTTGCAATTCTTATGGACACTGCTTTTTGTTATCCCAGGTGTTATTAAATCATTTTCTTATTCGCAAACTTATTTTATTTATAAAATTGATATTGAAAATGGGAAGCAACAGCGCCAACTTACCGATTATATTACTATTAGCCGTCGTATTATGGATGGGCGTAAGTGGGAATTGTTTTTGTTAGAATTAAGCTTTATAGGTTGGCATGTTCTGGGGATTATTACGCTTGGTTTAGCGTACATCTATGTTGTACCTTATCTTAATGCGACACGCGTTGCTTATTCTAGACATTTGTTAACATTGACGCTAGCAGAAAGGCAGGTAGACTAATGATGATTGTTGGTTTAACTGGTGGTATTGCTACCGGGAAATCTAGCGTTAGTCGACTTTTGCAAGCAGCAGGATTACCAATTGTAGATGCTGATTTGGTTGCTAGAGAAGTTGTTGAACCAGGAACACATACCTTAGAATCTATCAAATTAGAGTTTGGTGCTGATATGATCGATAATGGTGTTTTAAATCGTAAAAAACTGGGCGATATTGTTTTTGGTAATCCTCATGCGCTTTCTCGTCTGAATAAATTGATGGAACCAGCAATTTGTTCTGCCATGGCTGACAAAATTGCTTTCTGGCGAGCACAAAAAACACCTATATTAATATTAGATATACCATTGTTATTTGAACATAACTATCACAAAAAATATCCTGTAGATAAAATTATTGTTGTTAAATCTTCTTCAGAAATACAATTTAAACGCTTGAAATTAAGAGACCAACTTGATAATTTTCAGGCACAAAATCGAATTAAAGCACAGCTACCCATGTCATTAAAAGTGTCACAAGCAGATTATGTTATTGATAATAATGGGGATGAAGACCAGCTGGTAAGTAATGTAAATCACTTGATTTCCGAACTAAAAAGGATTGCAATCGCTTATGACAAAGAGCCACGAGACAATTGAATTTCATGCCACATCGGGTGTGTTTATACAAAGTGATCACTTAATTAACCCAGATGATTTAGAACGTGTGTTTAATCTTTATTTACCATTTATTGGTGCCACTAGTTATGCACTGTATCATCTATTGGTAAACGAGTTACCATTTGCTAACAGTCATTTACATAGACAAGATCATAACTTCTTAATTGACAGTTTAAATGTTAGTTTACCGAATTTTGTTAAATTTAGGAGACGTTTAGAAGCTGCTGGTCTAATTAAGACTTATCATGAAAATGATGCTGTTGGTGAAGTTTACGGATATCGTTTGCTGACACCTTTAAGTGCCGAAAAATTTTTTAAAGAGCCATTACTGGCAAGTTTGCTATATAAATTTGTTGGTGAGGAACGATATTTGGAACTTCAAAAACGTTATGATAAACAAGGACAAGATGTCTTGGTTGGAAATGACATTTCTGCAAGATTTTTACATGTGTTTCAAAATCAAAATGATATGAATATCCCCAAAACACCCATTGTTTATCAAGAAGCCCAAGTACAAATTGATCCGGTTAATTTTAAATTTGATGATTTTGCTGATATGATCCATGGTGCGAGTCGCGATGAAGTTGAGAAACACCATAATTTCTTGGTTGCGATGCATCTAAACTATGGTGTGGATGAAGTCACGCTTGCTAACGTAGTCAGTCAAAGTGTGACCTTGGATAAACATGAAATTAATGAACGAGATATTCAAAGACAATTGCGGAGTATCTCGAATAATATGCGATTGAGCAAGACAGCTACTGAAAAAATACTGCGGCCAAATGATGAGCAAGTACCAGAAATTAAAAATTCAGAAGCACGTGCTTTAATTGAACTAGCACGTCATACTAATGCACAGGACTTTTTGATGTATGTGAAGACAACACTAAAAAACGGATTAGTTCTAAAAAATGAACGCGACTTAGTCGATTATTTATTAGCTCAAAGTGCTTTATCAATGGCGGTCATTAATATATTAGTTCATTATGTTTTGATTGGATTGCAAAATGATAGCTTAAAGGCAGCTTTAGTAACAACCATTGCTGACTCTTGGACACAAAATCATGTTGATTCACCAGAAAAAGCACTCATTCAGATTCAACAACATCAACAAGCAAGTCAAACAAGACAGGAGAAAAGATTTAGTCGTTCTAAAAAAATGGAAAAAACGACTCCTAAGTTTTTAAAGCAAGCAGAAGCCACTCTAGAAAGTGGCTCATTGGACAGTGTGCCATCTGACGAAGCTGCAGCAGCATTGGCAAAATTAAAAAATATAAAGACGAAAAACTAATATGCAAAATTTATCAGAAGTGCTCAAACAATTTCAAAAACAGTATCCTAAAATTGAACAAACAAATATTACAGAGATGATTCAAAAAATTTCTGAAGATGATGATGTACGCAATTTTTGGCAAACACATCAAGATGAATTGCGTTCAGATGCTTTTCAAAGAAAGTTAATAGATCTGCATGAGTTTGTACAACAAAAAGAACGCATAAAAGCTGGTGAAAAGTCACTTTATCCGGGATATTATCCACAACTTGAAATTGAAAAAGGTTATCCACACGTTCGTTACGTTGCTGATGAGCAAACGAAAAAAAAGCGTATGCAGTCTGAAAAATTAACAACTTACAAGATGCCAAAAGCGGTTGCAGATGCTGATTTACAGACCATTGCTCTTGAACCTGGTAGAGCACAGGCGGTTACGGAAATAGTTAATGTATTAACTAACATACTAGATGATAGTTTGAACTATGTTCAAGGATTGTACTTGTATGGATCATTTGGTGTTGGGAAAACTTATTTGCTGGGTGCGTTAGCCAATGCATTGGCTGCTAATAATGTTGATGTAATGATGTTGCATTTTCCATCATTTGCTGTCGATTTAAAAGATGCCATTGGAAAATCAAATAACTTAAAGACGACGTTAATGAACCAAGCCAAAACAGTGTCCGTACTTATTTTAGACGACCTTGGCGCTGAAAATTTAAGTATGTGGATCCGCGATGATATTTTAGGTGTGATATTAGAATATCGAATGCAAAACGAGCTTTCAACCTTTATTACCTCAAATCTAGATATGGACGAGATGACTGCCTACTTGGCAGAGACACGTGATGATCGCGATGCTGGGAAGGCAGCGCGTTTAATGCAACGCATTCAGTTTTTGACTAAACAAGTCACAGTAACAGGAAAAAATAGACGGTTAAATCAGTGATTAAATTGCAGAACATAATAAAATATGGCGTATTATTTTTAGTTATGTTATCTGTGTGGATTTTTTTACGACATGACGCTTTTTTGTATACTAATCCTGTTGGGGAAGTCGTCAGCGTTAAAGAGACTATTAATCAAAAAACAACAGATGAGCATAATAATAATGATGTCATAAAAAATCAGCGGTTGAGTGTGAGGCTTTTAAATAAAAATCATGGATACTTAAAAATTGAGAATAGTTATGCAGAATCTCAAGTCATTACTAATCGTTACCGTATCGGAGATCAATTATTACTAGAAAATGTTGATGGGACAATGCATATTTTGTCTCTAAAAAGAGATGTATGGGTTGGGACGCTGGCTGTTTTGCTAATTATTCTGCTGATAGTTTATGGTAAATGGCGTTCATCTAGATGGTTGTTACTCAGTGTTTTAGTGAACTTGGTTCTTTTTGGTTTAGCTTTATTAATAGACATACATGACAAAAATGCCAATGTTTTGCTAATTTTTAGTGTTTTAAGTATTTTATTTGCAACGATTAGTTTACTATTAGTTTTGGGTAAAACACTTCAAATGTTATTGACTTTACTAGCGACATTGTTAACGACTATTTTTACTATAATCATATTAATGATTGTTCTGAAAATAACACATAATGTTGGGGTACATTTTGAGACTATGTCTTATGTTACCCAAGTACCATCAAGTTTGTTTATGGCACAGACAGTCATTGGTGTCTTAGGAGCTGTAATGGATGAATCTTCAGATATTGTTGCCATGCAGTTTGGTATGCGACGAGAAAATAATCAACGTCAGTTTTCTGAGTATTGGGATGCTGGAATGTCTGTGGGACGAGATATCATGGGTACTTTGATTAATGTGTTGTTCATGATATTTATGGCTGAAACATTACCAATGGTTTTTTTAATGCTAAGAAACGGCAATAATTGGTCTTATATTATGGATCAGATTATGAATTTAGGAATCTTACAATCTGTGGTGTCTGCAATAGGTATTGTGTTGGCAATTCCAGTAACGAGTATCATTGTTGGATTAGTTGTGACACGAAAGCGAGTAACCAAATGAATTCTATTAGTGTTTTAATTATTATTCTATTAATGCTTATGCTGTTTGTGGGGCGATGGCAAGGTCTAAAAGTATTTTTGGGTTTAATATTTAACTTTGTTGCTATATTTACTATGATTATTTTAATTAACTGGCAGTTTAATGTCTATGTTGTGATAGCAGTAATAAGTGTCATTATTTTAGCAATTGCAATTTATCTTGGCGCTGATAGTAGTTTGGTGACAAATAGAGCATTCAAAACGAGTCTTATTGTTGTTGGCTTGTTAATGTTACTAACTATTATGATGCAATATTTTGGTCAATTTCAAGGGTTTACAACTGAAAATTCTGAGGAATTGGAAGGTCTGTCTATGACAGTTGGTCTTAATTTCAATAATATTGCCATGGCAGTAATGGTAATTTCTGTTTTAGGTGCTGTTGCTGAAGCTGCCATGGCAATCGTAGCTGATTTAAATGAAGTGCTTGAACGAACTCCAGACATGACTAGTAGTAGTCTGTACGCACATTCTAGAATTATTGGTGAACAAATTTTAGGAACAGCTATCAATACATTATTTTTTGGTGTATTGGGCAGTAATTTACCATTGCTTATTTGGTTTACGCGACTAAAATACTCCCTAGCGATGTTCATAAATGCGAAGCTTTTAGCAGCTGAAATTGTAACCATGTTACTTGGAATGTTGGGGATTTTACTCAGTATTTGGGTAGCGAGCTGGTTAACGGTTCACGAACACATGCGACAAAAGAGGTTAAAGATAACTGATGAAAGAAATATTTAATTTAATTGAAGAAATAACCCGTTTAGATGATACAATTTATCATGAGCTAGGTAATATTACACATAATGGGCGGGCAGAATTTGCTGCTGAACATGGTTATATTAAAAGTGTTAGAATTTTAAAAATCAATATAGCCAGATCTGGCTATGTCGAAAAATTAGAAAGCTATATTAATAGTCATTATCAGTTATTACCTCTTGAGTATGAGGGTTGGGAAGAGTGGGTACGCACACCTGAAATGGAAGAGGCCATGACCCATATTTTATTAGAAAATAAATTAGGGTAACCAACAAAGAATAATATATTTTGAAAGGAATTTATTTTGCAATCAGTATTCAGTCAGCCGGAGGCAGTTGTACTTGCTTCAAAACATTTACTCGATGGAACAGGTAATTTGAGATGGATTTATCGGGAATTAGCGCCAACAACATCGCAAGATACAGGATGGCTATTATTTGCCGATAACGATACAGCTAAATGGAATCAAGAACCAGACAACTTTTTACCAATAGTCATTGAAACAGCTATTGCCTTAGAATCTAGCCTAACACATGTATTAGATTTACCATATGGAACAGACTTAATGCTTGATAAAAGGATGGGAACGCTTGGATGGTGGGATCCAAAAACCCACACACCCGTGTGGTTGTCTGATGGCTCTGTCAAAACGAATATTAGTTATAATAATGGTGAGGTGGTTGAAAAAAGTTCAAAATGATAAAAAGATTGTAATTTTTAATGTTTTACCCTATAATTATAAGCGTTGTTGTGATAATAAAATTGCACAATTAATTATGATGGTAATATGGCCAAGTGGTAAGGCAACGGTCTGCAAAACCGTGATCGCCGGTTCGACTCCGGTTATTACCTTAAAAAAAGCATTGCCGTAGGCAATGCTTTTTTTTTACAATTGAGCTAACGTATTTTGAGTATTAATACCTTCTGAAATGTTGCTTCTAAGAGGGAGGATATTTTTTTGCCATAAAGCAAACTGGTTACTAGAGGTATGCGCAATTATATCAGGAATGTCATCTAAATTCGATATGACAAAGCCAATATTAAATTTAACAATTAATTTTCCAATCTCGCTTTCTTTCCATGCAATTAGTGGTAATCCGGCTTTTAAATATAAGCTGGCTTTGTGTGGCGTATTATATTTAGTATATGTTTGATAGGTTTTATCTTCAAAATCACTATCCCAAATCAATCCAAATCCGCCTTGTAACTGTTCAACGATGTCTTCTGGATCAAAATTACCACAATAATTAATATTTTGAGGTAACTCAATATTTTGCCATTTTTTAGGTATTGACCCAAATAAATTAATACTGAACGCTAAAGGATTTTGCAACCATGGAGATTTTTGAAATGTACCAGCAAAATTAATGCTTTTATTGTACGTTGCTAATGTTGGTGTTTTACCTAAATAATCAAAAAAAGGCTGAATAATATAGTTAGTGGAAACACCTGCCTCTTGGAGCCGTGCTTTCATAGCTTCTGAATGCACGATAACTGTGTCGTATTTTTTCAGTAATTCAAATTCCCAAACAAACGTTTTCTCTAACCTAAGAGGTTCAATATCGTGGATAAGAACTGCACTTTTAATATCAAGATGATGTAGCATATTTACAAAAGACAGTTCAAAATTTTTACTCATATAAGAGGGGAATTGGTGAATGACGACATCTTTTGATTGGACTTTTGAAAGCCAATGTTTAATTTTATCGTGAAGTATTTGATTATCAAAGCGCGTATCATTATAGCGTTCTATAGGTAGTACTTGCCAACCTGAGTAAGAAGCAATTGTAGCATAATCAGCCTTAGCTTTAAGTGCGCCTAGGGGCATCCAAGGTTCAATTGTTTGTGTCACATATTTTGTCATAGCTTAATTCTAACAAAAACCGAACGTTTTTTCTGGTAAATAATAAAAATACGAACTATATTTTGATTGTAATAATAATGTTCGCTTTAAATTTAATTTTTTAATCTTTTTATCATGGTTTTCATCATCAAAAGTCGCATAATAGAATTATAAATTTGAGAGGAGATGTATCACTTTTAGTAGGGGATACGTTATAGATAATATGCAACGCTCAGCAAAAATTGGTATTGGTATTGCAGCAGTTTTGGTTATTGGTGGTGGTATTTATGCTGCTACACAAACAAATTCTAAGTCAGCAGGTAAAGACAATTATACAGTAGCTTTGGTGACTGATGGCGGTGGTGTTGACGATCGTTCATTTAACCAATCAGCTTGGTCAGGTTTGAAAGCTTATGGTAAGGAAAATAAGTTATCTCAAGGTACAAAAGGTTACAACTATTTCCAAAGTACTGATGCCTCAGATATTAAAACAAACTTACAAACAGCCGTTAAAGGTGGTTATAAGTTAGTTTATGGCGTTGGCTTTGCTGCTGCACCAGCAATAAATACTGTTGCAAAAGCAAATCCAAAGACTAACTTCGCTATTATTGATTCAGTGGTTCCAGACAAAAATGTGGCATCATTAACATTCAAATCTGAACAGTCATCTTATCTAGCCGGTGTGGCTGCGGCTAAACAAACTAAGTCAAAGACAGTTGGTTTCATTGGTGGAATCCATGGTGATGTAATTGATACATTTGAAGCCGGCTTTAAGGCTGGTGTCAAAGCAACTAATCCTGATGTTCAAGTTGTAACGCAATATGCTGACTCATTTACAGATGCAGCCAAAGGTAAAACAATTGCTGCCTCAATGATTGCAGGTAATGCCGATGTTATTTTCCAAGCAGCTGGTGGAACGGGGTCAGGTGTATTTGCTGAAGCAAAGGCAACAAACCAAAAGCTAACTGCAGATTCAGATAAAAAAGTCTGGGTTATTGGTGTAGATATGGATCAAAAGCGTGATGGTCAATATACAGACAAGGATAACAAGCAGTCTAACTTTACACTCGTTTCAGCTGTTAAGCGTGTTGATAATGCGGTTAAATCGCTTTCTAATAAAGCACGTAATGGTAAGTTCCCAGGTGGTCAAACAATCACTTATGGTATGAAAGAAAACGGTGTTGGCTTAACAAATGATTCAGCTTCTTCAGAAGTATGGTCAGCTGTAGAAAAAGCACAGAAAAAGATTATCGATGGTGACATTAATGTTCCGGTGCATCCATAATTTTTAAAAATTAAGAATGCTCTCAATTATTATTGAGAGCATTTTTATCTAGTATTGACATATGATCAAAGTAAAACAGCTGTTTTAGTGTAATTATATTTTGCCATTCAATGAACTTTGTAGCTATGATATACTGAAATGTGATTACTTTTACTCAAATTGAGTAATTAGTTAGAAAAGAGGTCAGGTGCATGAGTGAAACGCACAATAAAGTTAAAGTACATGTTGAAAAAGTAAATAAGTCTTACGGTGATAACCACGTGCTACGTGATATATCATTAGATATTCAAGAAAATGAAGTTGTCGTAATGATTGGCCCATCAGGTTCAGGAAAATCAACGTTTTTGCGTATGCTTAATCAACTTGAAATGCCTGATAATGGCAAAATCATTGTTGATGGTTTTGATATTTCTGATAAGAAAACAGATATTAATAAGGTACGCCAAAATATTGGAATGGTTTTCCAAAATTTTAATTTGTTCAATAACTATACTGTTCTTGAAAATATTATGTTGGCACCAGTTGAACTTGGTAAAATGGATAAAGCCTCTGCAGAGAAAAAAGCGCGTGAATTGCTTGATACGGTAGGATTATTAGATAAAGCAGGTGTTTCAGTTAATTCTTTGTCCGGTGGACAAAAACAGCGTATTGCGATTGCTAGAGCCTTAGCAATGGAGCCAGATATTATGCTATTTGATGAACCTACTTCTGCACTTGATCCTGAAATGGTCGGAGATGTGCTAGAAGTTATGAAAAATCTTGCTGAATCTGGTATGACAATGATTATCGTTACGCACGAAATGGGATTTGCTAAGCAAGTCGCGGATCGTGTGGTTTTCTTCGAGTCAGGTAAAATTCAGGAGTCAGGTTCTCCAGAGCAAGTATTCAATGCGCCGAAGAATGCACGTTTGCAGGAGTTTTTAAGTAAAGTCATGCATGCGTAAGTTAACATTAATATCATTAAGCTTATAAGTATGTAAAAATATTAAAAAGCGACCAATAGGTCGATTTTTTTGTGAGAAAGGAAAAGGTGATGAGTATTTTAAAAAAGTTTTTACTTGGTTTGGCAACGTTTGCTGCTTTTTTTGCTTTCGTTTCATCAATTCAAGCATCTCAACCCCACTATGTTATTACGACAGATGCAACATATGCACCATTTACATTTCAAGATAAAAATAATAATTATGTCGGTATTGAACAAGACATGATGCAAGCAATTGCTAAAAGAGAAGGTTTTACTTATACAATGAAGCCAATGAGTTTTAACTCAGCCGCTCAATTGGTTTCAAATGGTCAAGCAGATGGTATTATTGCAGGTATGTCTATTACACCAGAACGTAAAGAGGTTTATGATTTTGGTACACCATACTATAAAACTGGTGTTGCTTGGATAGTTAAAAAAAATAGTACGATTAAAAGTTTAGACGATTTAAAAGGTAAAACTGTTGCATTGAAAACAGGTACGGCAGCATCAGAATATGGTAAGTCATTACAGGAAAAGTATGGTTTTAAAGTGAAGTATTTTAATGATACTGATACAATGTACAATGATGTCGCTGTAGGCAATTCAGCTGCAACTTTTGAAGACATGCCAGTGATTCAATATGCCATTAAAAATGGTATGAAACTTAAAATTATGAATGCGGACCATCCAGGAAACGCAGGTTATTATGGTTTTGCGGTTCAAAAAGGTAAAAATAAAGCGTTACTAGCCGATTTCAATAAGGGATTTGCTGCAATTAAAGCTGATGGCACTTATGACAAAATAACAGCTAAATATCTTGGAGCGACTCAACAAACATTTTCAGGCTCCCAACAAGATAATAGCTCTGTTTGGGGTATTCTAAAATCTAATAAGTCAGCTTTCTTAAAAGGATTATGGCAAACTGTTGAACTTACCATTATTGCAATCGTACTAGCCTCGATATGGGGTACGTTATTAGGCATTATGGGAGTTAGCGAATCTCAGTGGGTACGTGGTATCTCAACGACAATTATTTATCTTTTCCGTGGGTTGCCACTAATGGTATTGGCATTCTTCATTTACATTGGTTTACCTGGTGTAACAGGGGTTAAAATACCTGCATTTACCGCGGGAATTATTACGTTGATTTTAAATGAAGGAGCCTACACAGGTGCCTTTGTGCGTGGCGGTTTTGAAGCAGTTGAACGAGGTCAAATGGAAGCAGCACGTTCACTTGGAATGAATTATAGTAGTGCTATGCGTAGAGTAATTATGCCTCAAGGATTACGAATCATGGTACCAAGTTTCATTAATCAGTTTATTATTACGCTAAAAGATACCTCAATTCTATCAGCAATTGGCTTACTAGAATTGACGCAGACAGGAACCTTGATTGTTGCTCGAAACTCTCAAGGATTCCGTGTGTGGGCAATTGTAGCTGTTATTTATCTGATTGTAATTACATTACTTACTTGGTTAAGCAACTGGGTGGAAAAAAAGTTAAAATAGTATTTTCTAATACTGACCTCCAATTCGTATAATGAATTGGAGGTTTTTATGTTAATTGCAGTCAATACAACTAATCAGTACATTCAAGCACATGAGGCTGACAAAGAAAATACATATCGTTGTCCTAGTTGTTTGGAAACCGTTATGTTAAAAACTGGAGAAATCAAGCAACGTCATTTTGCTCATCTTGTCAGTTCAAATTGTAATACTTTAAGCGAAAATGAAACCAAAGAGCATTTGATGGGGAAATTACAAATTGCCAACCGACTTATGAGGCATGGGGAAGTTAAAATTGAGGCAGTTTTAAAAGGCATTAAGCAACGTCCTGATATATTGTTAGTAAAAAATAATAGAGTAATAGCAATTGAATATCAATGTAGTCCTATTTCAGAAAAACGGTTGAAAGAGCGTAATCAAGGATATGATACATTAAATATTGAGGTGATTTGGATATTAGGAGATAGCTATTACTTTAAAAATCTCACTCAAGCAACCATTATGAAATTTATCGATAGACGTGAACAGCTGATTTTTTATCTAAGTAGCCGTCAAAAATTTTATTATAGAGGACAGTTTCAAAAAATAGATTTTCAACGACTTAATTTCATTGAGACAAACTATCCTTTACGAACTCAACCAGCTGATTATGTTATAAGGACAGTTGAAATTGAAAAACAACTTTATAAATTACAAACTCTTTTACTGCAAAAGAGAATCGATAAAGCATTAGTAAATTATCTCTATCAAAATAAATTATCTTTGCTAAACGCACCAATATGGATTCATTGTGGTTCAACTTTTGGTTTAAAAATTGCGAATTGGCATTGGCGATTAATTGCTATTTCTTTATTGAGAGAAGTGGGAATAGGAAATAAAATAAGTTTAATTAAAGTTGTACAACAGCTTAAGTTATATGTTCTCGGGACGTCAAATTATCAGACAAACCAGGTCTGTAGATTATTATCAGATCTTGAAAGATTGAACATTGTTAGAATAAAGGAATCAGATTTAATGATAGTTAATCAATTTTCTTGGTATGACTCTTTTAGTGAAAAATTATCTAAAGTGAGAGAAAAGTGATAAAATAAGATATTATATTTAAGAAAGGCATATCAATTTAGTTGGCTATAACATAGTAGAAACTATAATTGACGTTTAGCAAATTATGGGACAATTAAGTCGTGAAGAAGTACCTCAAGCATTAACTTGGGATTTGACGAGTATTTTTAATTCTGATGATGAGTGGGAGAAAGCCTTTGCTGAAGTAAAAGAAAAAGTAAATCATTTAACTAAATTTATGGGACATGTGGGTGATTCGGCAGAAACATTGCTAAAAGCTTTGGAATCAAACTTATCTGTTGAACGTAGATTAGAAAAAGTTTATGTTTATGCTCATCAAATATACGATCAAGACACGACAAATCAAAAATATGCTGGTTTTAATGCACGAGTGCAAGCGCTATGGGCTCAAGTAAGTGAAGCAACAGCTTATTTCCAACCAGAAATTCTAGATATTCCAGATGATACGTTGAGCGACTATTTATCAACACCTAGTCTCAAAAAGTATAGGCATCTTTTTGAGGTAATATTAGCACAGAAATCACATACATTACCAGCTGATCAAGAAGCGTTATTGGCGGGAGCAAGTGATATTTTTAGTGCATCTGAGAATACATTCGGGGCACTAGATAATTCTGATTTGACTTTTGGCAATGTACATACTGAATCTGGTGAGGTAGTGCCGTTAACTAACGGTTTATACAGTCTGCTATTAGAGTCACAAAATAGATCACTTAGGAAAGAAGCTTTTGAAACCTTATATGACAGTTACATTGGATTACAAAATACATTTGCATCAACTTTGTCATCGCATATTAAAGGGCATAATTTTCTAGCTAAGGTGCATCATTATCAGTCTGCTAAAGAGGCTGCTATTTTGCCACATAATGTGCCGACAAGTGTTTTTGAGACACTACGTAGTTCAGTAAATAGCCATCTACCTTTATTGCATAGATTTG
This sequence comes from Leuconostoc palmae, assembly GCF_019656075.1. GTDB lineage: Bacteria > Bacillota > Bacilli > Lactobacillales > Lactobacillaceae > Leuconostoc > Leuconostoc palmae. The sequence goes on from NZ_BPKZ01000004.1 coordinate 99,304, forward strand.
TGGCATTACGTCGTCGACTTTTGAATGTAGAGGATGTCCATAGCTATGATTTGTACGTGCCACTGGTAGCAGATATTGATTTTGATGTCTCCTATGATAAGGCAAAAAATATTGTTCTTGATGCGCTATCACCATTGGGAGATGACTATATAAGCATTGTGAAAAGGGCGTTCAATGAAAGATGGATTGACGTTGTAGAAAATAAAGGGAAAAGAACTGGTGCCTATTCAAGTGGTGCGTATGATACCAATCCTTATATTTTGTTAAATTGGCAAAATAATTTGAATAATGTTTACACTTTGGTACATGAATTGGGACACTCTGTTCATTCTTATTTCACTCGGAAAACACAAGATTATCATTATGGTGATTATCCAATATTTCTGGCAGAAATTGCATCTACAACAAATGAGAGCTTATTAACAGATTATCTTTTGAAAACTAATAATGATCCTAAGTTTCAAGCATATGTATTAAACCAGTACTTGGATGGTTTCAAGGGAACAGTGTTCAGACAGACGCAGTTTGCTGAGTTTGAACACTGGATCCATGAACAATCTGCTGCTGGAGAAGCATTGACTGCTGATAAAATGAGTAATTATTATGCAGAGCTTAATCAAAGATATTATGGTCCAGACTTGTTTCCAGATGAAGAAATTGCCTATGAATGGTCGCGCATTCCTCATTTTTATTATAATTATTACGTCTACCAATATGCTACTGGAGAGGCAGCTGCTACAACATTGGCAGATCGTATTATTAACAAAAATGGAGCTGATTCATATAAAGATTATTTGAAAGCTGGCTCTTCAGATTATCCACTAAATGTTATTGCAAAAGCAGGTGTGGACATGGAGAGTGATACTTATTTAGAGCAAGCATTTGATGTATTCGAGTCTCGATTAACGCAGTTAGAATTGCTTTTAACAAAAACTAATGAACAATAATATTTAATAAATTTGTGATGTGATGAGGAAAAAATGTTGGATAACAAAGCACCAAAACAACTCAAAAATATTGCGCTATCAGCATTAGAAGAAACCTATACTCCTTACTCACATTTTCCTGTTGGGGCAGCTTTATTGACTAACAGTAATGAAGTTTTTAAGGGTATTAATATTGAAAATGTTTCGTTTGGACTAACAAATTGTGCAGAAAGAACAGCTATATTTAGTGCAATAGCTCAGGGACATCGCAAATTTAAGGGACTTGTTATATCTGGTCGAACGCAGAAACCTATTACACCATGTGGGGCATGCCGCCAAGTAATGGTGGAATTTTTCGAACCTGATATGCTTATATGGTTGATTAATAATAAAGGTGATGAAATTTTAACTAATGTTGAGTCTCTAATGCCAGGTTCATTTAAATCGCTCAATTGAGCATAATAGCCGTTTGAAAATCGGAGGATTATTTATGAAAAAAGTTTTAGTTTTTGATGGTATTGCACAAAAGGCGATTGATTACTTAAAAGAAAATAATTTAACAGTTGTGTCTAATAAACAAAGTCGTGACAGTGATTTTTTAGATAATCAGGATGCTGATGCGATCATTTTAATGATGCATCAAATAGCTGAACCAATATTAAATCAGTTGAATAATCTTAAAATCATTGCGCGTTATGGTGTGGGGTATGATAATGTCAATTTAGAAGACGCTAAGTCACATGGTGTTGTTGTTACAAATACACCTGGTGCGAATGCGACAGCTGTTGCTGAGACTGCTGTTATGCATATGCTAATGGCGGGGAGATACTTTTATCAGGAACGGCAAAGTATTACAGGTGAATCTTTAAAACCACAAAAAGGGCAAGAAATAACTGGTAAAACAGTGGGTATTATTGGCTTTGGTGCTATTGGACAAAAAATTGATGAATTACTTTCGGGTTTTAATGTCAATATTTTAGCTTATGCACGCCATGCTAAAACAGTGAGAAATGGCAGAATGGCATCATTAGAAGAAATTTATAAACAGTCTGATTTTATTATTCTTGCCCTACCCGCAACTCCTGAGACAACACATATGATTGATGAAACAGTTTTCAAGAAAATGAAAAATACTGCTGTACTTGTGAACATTGCACGTGGCGCAGTGATTGATGAACCAGCTTTAATTAATGCATTGCAAGATGGTGAAATAGCAAGTGCAGGTTTAGACGTGGTTACCGAAGAACCAGCGACTAAAGATAATCCTTTACTTAAAATGCCTAATGTTTTTGTTACTCCTCATATTGCTGCTAAATCAATAGAAGCCTTTGATTCTGTTGGATTAGCAGCAGCTAAAGAGGTTGTAAGGGTATTAAATAATGAGAAACCATTAAATCAAGTTAATTAAAAACAACTCGCTTATAGCGAGTTGTTTTTTTTCGGTTCATAAAGTTTGACTGGTAGTGGTTCAGTACTAATTTCTGGCGTTTGATAAATTTCAGCAAATAATACATCAATCAGTTTTGTAGCTGCTTCATGAATTGGCTGTACAATTGTTGGTAAATTTGGATGTAGTGATTGTACGATCGGGGAACCATCATAGCCAACAATTATGACATCCTTTGGTACATTAAATCCAAGAGATTCCAACGTATTTTTAAGTTGAATAGCCATCACATCGTTATAAGCAAAGACACCATCTACTTTTTGGTTTTTAATATGATTAACAACACGCTCTATAACTTCTGAATCAGGTGTGCTATTTGAGTTGAATTCTAAGGTAACTACTTTTTGTTGATTACCAACAGCATCCATGAATCCGTCATATCTTTTTGTTGTCGGAGAAAGTGAGTTATCATTATCATTTAGCACAAGTAGGTTTTTAGCCCCTTGTTTGAGTAAATAGTCGCCGGCTAAATAGCCACCTTGATAGTTATCTTCGCTAACTATTGGGACATTATCTGCTAAATGGCGATCGTAGGCAACAATTGGTAAGAATGCGTTTTTATAGTCTTCAATACCCAGATTATGTGATGATGTAATAATGCCTTCAACTTGGTTAGCAGCAAGCATTTGTAAATATTGCTCTTCTTTTTCGATATTATTAGCACTTGTGGCAATAATCACTTTATAACCTTTTTCGAATAATTGTTGTTCAATTTCACTGGCTAAAGCAGTAAAAAATGGATTTTGGATGTTAGGAAATATTAGACCGATGAATTGTGAAGATTTTCCTTGTAGAGACCTTGCCATTGCGTTTGGTTGGTAATGAAGTTCACGCATAGCATCATGAACTTTATCAATTGTTTTTTGGCTCAATGAACCGTAGTTATTGATAACACGGGAAACTGTTGTTACAGAGACACCTGCTAGTTCAGCAACGTCACTTAATTTTGCAACCATGGAAACCTCCAAATAATTTGTTTTCTTTAATCCATTATACACTTTTTTGTGAAAATTTAATGTTGCATAATTTTCTCATAATTCTGCCTTGACAATAAAATTACAAAGGTTTAACATTGTCCATGTAAGTTAAATAGATCACAATAGAAGAGGAGAATTAATCATGGATGCATTAGTATTGACAGGCATCAAGTCATTAGAGTTGCAAGACATTGCACAACCAGAAGTAAAACCAAACGAGGTTAAGATTCACACAGCATTTGCTGGTATTTGTGGTACAGACCATGCATTGTACGCTGGTTTGCCAGGTTCAGCACCTGCTGTACCTCCAATCGTTTTGGGACACGAAAATTCAGGTGTTGTTGCCGAAGTTGGTTCGGCTGTAACAAATGTTAAAGTAGGTGACCGTGTAACTGTTGATCCTAACATTTATTGTGGACAATGCAAGTTCTGCCGTACAGGACGTCCAGAATTGTGTGAACATTTGTCAGCTGTTGGTGTTACTCGTGATGGTGGTTTTGAAGAATATTTCACAGCACCAGCATCAGTTGTTTACCCAATTCCTGATAATGTTTCATTGAAGTCAGCAGCTGTTGTTGAACCCATTTCATGTGCTGTTCATGGTATTAAATTATTGAAGGTTACACCATATCAAAAAGCTTTGGTTATTGGTGATGGCTTCATGGGTGAACTTTTTGTACAAATTTTGCAAGCCTACGGTATTCACCAAGTTGACTTGGCAGGTATTGTTGACGAAAAGTTGGCAATGAACAAAGAAAAGTTTGGCGCAAAGAATACATTTAACACAATGAAGGGTGACAAGATCCCAGATGGTGAATATGACGTTGTGATTGAAGCAGTAGGTATGCCACAAACACAAGAAGCTGCAATTGAAGCAGCAGCTCGTGGTGGACAAGTTTTGATGTTTGGTGTTGGTGGTCCTGATGCCAAGTTCGAAATGAACACATATGAAGTCTTCCAAAAGCAATTGACAATTCAAGGTTCATTTATTAACCCTAATGCATTTGAAGATTCATTGGCCTTGTTGTCATCAGGTAAGTTGAACGTTGAAGCATTGATGTCACACGAATTGGACTATAACACAGTTGACGACTTTGTTAATGGTAAGCTTGGCGTAGTTTCAAAGGCCGTTGTTAAAGTTGGTGGAGAAGAGGCATAATTCGATGAACGCTAAAAACGTAGCACAGACGACATCTAAAACTGGTCGCACGCTGACGATTGGCGCTTCATTATCATATTTTGTGATTTCTTTGGTAATCAACGCGGCTGGTAATGTCTTAACAGTCGTTACAAGTCAAAAAATCCACCCAGCTTTTCTGGGTTCTGCTTATTGGACAGCCGCAGAGTCTGGTTTTAATAAAGCAGTATTTCAAGGATCAAACTTGATGCTTGGTTGGGTGTTTTTCATTGTAGGGGTTTTAATTGCCGTTTTAAATGTATTTTTACAAGGTTATTTCGATTGGAAAAAGTTTGTTGGTAATATAGCATTTATGGTGCCATTTTCAGTTCTAATTAGCTTTTTTGCGGGCCTGTTTTCACAAGTATTACCTGAATCACATAGTCTCGTAACAACCGTAATTTACACGGTACTGAATTTTGTTGGCGTTGCGATGATTGCAATCGCTATTTCAATTTATCAGCGCACTAATCTTGTATTACACCCAGCAGATGATTTAATGCAGATTTTGAGATTTAAGTATTTCAAAGGCTCTGCCGCTAAAGCGATGTGGGCGTCATATATTCCGCCAACAATTATTGGTATTATTGCTATTATTATCTTACCTGATTTTACCAATTATGGTGTCGGTACAGTGTTCGCATTTCTATTTCAAGGTGGCATTACGGGTTGGGGAGACAAAGCAATTTTTCCAAATCTTAAGCACCAAGGGATTTAATTATCATGAAGACGTGGAACAAAAGATAGTTCCGGCCTTTGCATTCTAAATTATAGGAGCATATCATGTCATTTTCAGATTATTATTCAGGCGTACAACACATTGGTATTCCAACAAAAGATTTAGCAGCTGCTGAAGCTTTTTGGACAAAGCTAGGTTTCACTAAAACAGGTGATTTTCCAGTTGGAAATGTTATTTTCATGAAGCGCGACAATCTTGTGATTGAAACTTGGCAACAAGATGAAGTTGCTGGAAAACCTGGCGCAATTAATCATATTTCTATGGATACTACAGATGCTGATGCAGCATTTGTTGCTGCTAAGGCTGAAGGTTTTAAACTAATTGATTCAGAAGTGCAACATTTAGCTTTCTGGGAAAAAGGTATTAAGTTCTTTAACATTGAGGGACCTGATGCAGTTATTGTTGAATTTTGCGAAATTGTTAAGTAAAAAAAGGGACACAGTTTACTGTGTCCCTTTTTTTTAGAAGTATTGATTTAAAAATGTTTTCAACATTATTTCAGAAAATGTTACATAATTTTCATTTGGTTAAGTTATTTATTTATGTGACAATCGCTTGACACGGGAATATAAAATCTATTAAACTATTCATGTAAGCGCTTAACATCATTTATTATTTAACTGATAAAGTGCCTAGTATGATACTTGTGTAGTGCATTGTTACACTGTGGTGTACAAATACTTAGATTATAAAAAGAAAAGAGAATAGTCATGGGATTATTAGGTGCAATTGAAGCTGGTGGAACAAAATTTGTTGTTGCTGTGGCAGATGAAAATTTTAACATTATTGAAAGAACAGCCTTTCCAACATTGGACGGTGAAAAAACACTCGATCAAGTTATTGCTTTCTTTGATAAATTTGAAAACATTGATGCTATTGGAATTGCTGCATTTGGACCAATTGATATTGTTGAGGGATCTAAGACCTACGGATATGTGCTAGCCACACCAAAAGTAGGTTGGTCAGGATATAACTTCCTTGGACGTATGAAGGCATGGCGTGATATTCCATATTTCTGGACGACTGACGTTAATGGTGCTGGATGGGCAGAATTTGAAACTGGAGCTGCTAAAGATGTCAACAATATGGTTTATCTAACAGTTGGTACTGGTGTTGGTGCTGGTATTGTCTCTGGTGGGCATTTAGTGAGTGGTTATGGACATCCAGAAGCAGGACATATTTTCTTGCAAAAACATCCAGAAGACAAATATGAAGGTCATTGCCCATTCCATGGTGATAATTGTTTGGAAGGTTTGGCAGCTGGTCCTGCTATTGAAGATCGTTGGCAAATGAGCGCTAAGGAAATTCCAGATGGGCACAAGGCTTGGGAAATTGAGGCATACTACTTGGCACAAGCAGCAGTGGATTATACGATGATTTTGCGTCCAGAAAAGATTGTACTTGGTGGTGGTGTACCTCACCGAGAAACATTATTTCCATTAATTAGAAAAAGCTTTGCAGAACAAATGAGTGATTATCTTGATGTACCGGACTTGGATGATTATATTGTTCCTGTTGCTAATGGTGATAATGCTGGCATATTGGGTTGTTTCTATCTAGCTAAAACACTTTTGTAATTCTCTTACTTTTTGTCGACGTAATGTTTTTATGTTATTATGAACATATTAATATTTCGAGGACAAAAGTGTGGCGAAAACAATCAAGGACAATGATATTGCGATATGCGAAAATTTTACCAATACGTTTAAAATTTTAGGACGTAAGTGGAATGGCTTAATTATTGAGATATTTTTAATTAGTGGAAAAAAGCGTTTTCTTGAACTTTCAAGAGCTATTCCAGCCTGCTCTGACCGTGTTTTAGTTGAACGTTTGAAAGAACTAGAAGCAGCTAATTTAGTAAAACGAGTGACTTATGAGGATTCAAGTTTAATTGAATATAAACTGACAGAGGCTGGTGAAGCTATGAGACCTATGATGGCGGCTATTCATGAGTGGTCAGATAAATACAATAGTCTAACTATTGCCAAACATAAGGACAGCAACGCTTTGTCATGATATACTGTTAGTAGGGATTGAGCGAAAGTAAAATAAAACGTTCAGTTTAAATATTTTCTAACACTGTGAATGACCTAGTATTTGTCATAATCTGTTTAGCGAGTGGTTAATTTTTGATGAAAAGACCATCTTATTATGAACATTGAATTTCAGTCAGGAGTGTTTTGACGTAATGGTCGACGCATAGCAGCGATATCGCTACATAAGCCAGTGTTAATGCTGGAAATTTGGGTGGTACCACGGTTTAAAACGTCCCATGTTATCTAATATTAGATAACATGGGACGTTTTTTATTGAAAAAGTCCACAAAAAGTTATTTGAAGATTCTAGTATAGTTTGAAAGGAATAATTATGAGTTTAATTGAGGATTTAAAGTCCCTTAAAGAAACAGCTGTCAAGCGTATTAATGCAACTGAAGCGGATATAGAAGCACTGAGAGTTGGATTATTGGGAAAAAAAGGCGAATTAACGTTATTACTAAAAGGTATGAAGGATGTCGCTCCTGAAGATAGGAAAACAGTTGGTGAAATTGGAAATGATGTTAGACAAAAAATTACGACATTATTATCTGAAAAAAAAGCTGCAATCGAAGAGCAACGTCTAAACGAACAATTAGCTTCTGAAACTGTTGATGTTACTATGCCTGGTAGCAATCATCACGTTGGACAACCACACGTTTTACAACAAATTATTGATGAGATAGAACAACACTTCTTAGGACTTGGATTTGAAGTGATTGATGATATTGTTGATTCACCTGAAGTGGAAACTGATGAATATAATTTTGAAAGAGAAAATCTACCTAAAGATCATCCTGCTCGAGATATGCAAGATACTTTTTATATTACGCCCGAAATCTTACTCAGAACGCAAACTTCTCCTGTTCAATCGCGTTCGTTAGAAAAGCATGATTTTTCAAAGGGACCATTGAAAATGATTGCACCAGGAAAAGTTTATCGACGGGATACTGATGATGCAACGCATTCACATCAATTTCATCAAGTAGAGGGAATGGTTGTCGGAGAAAATATTACCATGGCTGATTTGAAAGGTACATTACTTTCAATCATGCAAGAATTATTTGGTGAAAAACATCAAATACGTATGCGACCATCATATTTTCCATTTACTGAACCATCAGTAGAAGTAGATGTTTCTTGGAATGAAGTCACACCTGACATGAAACCAGAAGATATTCAGTGGATTGAAGTGCTTGGTGCTGGTATGACTCATCCAAATGTACTACGGATGGACGGTATAGATCCAGAAAAGTATTCAGCTTTTGCCTTTGGATTGGGACCGGACCGATTTGCAATGCTGAAATATGGTGTTGATGACATACGTCAATTTTACTTAAATGATGTTAGATTTCTATCACAATTTAATCGAAAGGGTAATTAAAAATGAAGATTAGTTTGAAATGGTTAAATCAATTTTTGTCAGAAAATATCTCGCTTGATGAAAAAACTGTGAATGACTTGGCCGAAAAAGTTGAACGAACAAGTGTTGAGGTGGATTCTGTTTCAACACTTGCAAAAAAACAAGATGGGTTGGTTGTTGCAAAAGTTTGTTCCATAGTAGCGCACCCTGATTCTGATCATATGGTCATCACACAATTAGATATTGGTCAAAAAGAGTTAGTCCAAGTTGTTACAGGTGCACCTAATGTCGCTGAAGGGCAATTAGTTATTTTAGCAAAAGTTGGAGCGCATATTTTGGATGCTGCAACAGGTAAACTTGTTGAACTTAAAGTAGCTAATTTACGTGGTCAAGAATCATTTGGTATGTTAGTTGCATTACAAGAAATTGGTTTTGATAATAAAATTGCGCCAAAAGATTTTGAAGCAGGCATTTTTGTTTTTGATGAACAAGATGGTATGCAAGTAGGAGAAGATGCGCTTGAAGTTTTGGGGATGAACGAACCGGTTATAGATACTGATTTAACACCAAATCGTGCAGATATGCTATCAATGATTGGCACAGCGTACGAATTTGGAGCTATGCTCAATTTATCAGTATTACTTCCTGAATTTGATTTAGCAGAATATGAAAAAGAGACGAAGGATCAAATTACCTTAGATATTCAAGATAAAGACCTAACGTCTAAATATGCAGTTCGAGTGATTAATAACGTTTCTGTGACGGATTCCCCGCTTTGGTTACAAAAAATATTATGGAACGCTGGTATGCGACCAATCAATAACATTGTTGATATCACAAATTATATGATGCTTATGTATGGACAACCCCTTCATGCATTTGATCTTGATAAGTTACACAGCCATAAAATTATTGTACGTCGCGCAAAAAATAGCGAGACTCTCACAACACTTGACGGACAAAAACGTGATTTAAGAGCTAATGAAGATATTGTGGTAGCTACAGATGATGAAGCACTAATGTTAGCTGGTGTAATGGGTGGTGTTAGTTCAGAAGTTGATAGCAATACAAAAAATATTGTAATTGAAAGTGCCATTTTTAATGCTAGTTTGATTAGAGCTACTGCTCGTCGCCATAATATACATTCAGAGGCATCTGCGCGATTTGAAAGAGGCATCAATAGAGATAATACGTTTGTTGCCTTAGACCATGCAGCCCAGTTAGCTGATGAAGTAGCCCATGGCCAGATTAGTCATGGTATGGTTGTTGCAGTAGACGAACCATATGAAACAAAAAAACAAAAGTTAAGTATCCGGAGAGTTAATAAAATCCTAGGGACAGCTTTATCTGAAAAAGAAATATCTGATATTTTTGCTAAACTAAATTTTCAATATACAGTCTCCAAAGATGTTTTTGAGGTGGTATTACCTGCTCGCCGTCCTGATCTGTCTATTGAGGCGGATTTGATTGAAGAAATAGCTCGCCTTTATGGATATGATAACTTACCAATGACATTACCTTATGGACCAACAACACCGGGTAAATTGACAACAACGCAGAGACAAATTAGAGCGAGTCGACGCATTATGGAAAGTTTAGGGATGAATCAGGCTATTTCATATGTGTTAACGACACCTGAAAAAGCTAAACAATTTGCTGAAAATGCTATCGATGAAGTTGTATCATTAGATTATCCAATGAGTTCTGATCGTACAACTGTTCGTCAAAATTTACTGGCCGGTTTATTAGAAGATGTTTCTTATAATGTTAGTCATTCTGTTCATAATATTGCACTCTATGAACAAGGGCGAATTTTTATATCAAATAACAAAGAATCATTGCCAACAGAAATTGAGCATATTGCAGGAGTACTAACGGGTACTTTACAAACCTCAACTTGGCAGACGTCAAAAATGGCTCAACCTGTAGATTTTTATGATATCAAAGGAATTGTTGACTCATATCTCGAACAAATAGGTGTTGCAAACGTAACATATCGTGCCACAACACGGCATGATAATATGCACCCAGGACAAACCGCTGATGTATACAGTGATAATACTTATTTAGGATTTGTAGGACAAATTCATCCTAAATTAACTAAATCACAAAAGCTACCTGCAATTTTTGGGTTTGAATTGAATTTATTTACTGTGCTTTCTGCTACAAATCATTCTACGGAATATAAAGTTGTGTCGCGATTCCCGCAAATCAGCCGTGATGTTGCGTTACTCGTTAATAATCAAATCACACATGAAGATATTATTGAAGTGATCCAAAATTATGCAGGAGATAAACTGTTTGAAGTTAAATTATTTGATGTATATGTTGGCGATAAACTACCCGCAGGTAAAAAATCATTGGCATATAACTTAGTTTTCCAAGACGAGAATACGACATTAGTCGAATCAGAAATAAATGTTGCTTTTAATAGGGTTTTGCAAGCATTAGTATCAGAAATAAAAGCAGAAATTCGTTAGTCAATTTAAATTAATTTGAGTTAAGTACAGTTTCCCTGTATAATTGACTGTGGACTATAACGTTTTAAGGAAAATTCATGGCTAAAATAATTGTAAATGGTGGAAAGCGCATTCAAGGAGAGGTCACAATAGGTGGCGCCAAGAATTCGACAGTAGCGTTAATACCCGCTGCTATTTTGGCTGATACGCCAGTAAAATTTGATACTGTACCTCAGATTCTCGATGTTAAAAACTTGCAATTGATTTTAGATGCAATGAATGTACATTCGAAATTTGAAAATGGTGATTTAGATATTGATCCAACACAAATTGCGGAAAGTGAGTTACCTAGTGGTGCGATTAAATCATTGAGAGCTTCCTATTATTTTATGGGTGCACTGTTGGGTAGATTTAATCGTGCTACTGTCACTTTTCCAGGCGGTGATAATTTAGGACGTCGACCTATTGATCAGCATATAAAAGGTTTCGAAGCACTTGGAGCTAGTGTAACAGAATCAAATGATATTATTCATATAGATGCTACTGAGAATGGTTTAACTGGGGCTCGCATTGCCTTAGATACTGTTTCTGTAGGTGCGACTATCAATATTATTTTGGCTGCTGTTCGTGCAAAGGGACAGACAGTCATTGAAAATGCTGCACGAGAACCCGAAATTATTGATATTGCAACTTTTTTAAACAACATGGGAGCAAACATTCGCGGGGCAGGAACAGATACAATACGTATTGCGGGTGTACCAAGTTTGAAAGCAAGGAATACACACACTGTTATTCCTGATAGGATTGAAGCAGGAACATATATGAGTATGGCTGCTGCGTTTGGTAATGGCGTAACGATTAAAAATGTTATTCCTGAACACTTGGAATCTTACACTTCAAAATTAATTGAAATGGGGGTTAATCTTGAAATAGGTGAAGATACTATCCATGTTTATCCATCAAACACATTGCAACCAGTTACCATTAAAACAATGCCTTATCCTGGCTTCGCCACCGATTTACAGCAACCAATCACACCATTATTGCTTATGGCAGAAGGTGAAAGTCTTATTCGTGATACCATTTATCCAAAGCGAGTTAAACATATTGCTGAATTAAGACGAATGGGAGGAGATATTGATTCTGAAATTCCAGGGAAAATCAGGGTAAATCATTCGCCACGATTAATCGGAACAACTGTTGAAGCCGCAGAAATAAGAGCAGGAGCTGCCCTTGTTATAGCTGCTATTATGGCAGAAGGCCAAACAGTCATTAATGATGCAGATCACATTTTGCGTGGTTATGATCGTATACAAGATAAGTTGACAGCGTTAGGTGCTGATATAACAATTGAAGGTATTGATTTAATTAATTTAATGCCTTAAATAATAATTTAAGTTCTTGCAACAAATTGTGTACCATGATAAAATATACTGGTTATATACTGACTCTGTTACAGAAGTATCAGGGCGCTAAGGAGAAATAGTTATGCAAGCAGAAATTCATCCAGATTACCGTCCAGTAGTTTTTCTTGATGCTACTACAGGTAAAAAGTTTTTGTCAGCTTCAACAGTAACATCAAATGATACAACTGATTTTGAAGGACAAGAATATCCTGTAATTCGTATGGATATTACATCAGACTCACATCCATTTTACACTGGTAAGCAAAAGTTTACGCAAGCTGATGGTGCAGTCGACAAGTTCAACAAGAAGTTTGCTGGATTTGGTTTCAAGAACAACGAAGATAAGTAATTGTTCTGTTAAAAGCGTTCACTTAAGTGAACGCTTTTATTTTTTATTAAAACAGATGGAGGGATACTGTAGGTTAATATGCTTTTTGATAGCTATTAACTCTGCACTATAGAATAAACATGACAAGAACAGTACTTCCAGTTAAGTTGAATCAAAAGATTACAGCCGATGTTGATGATATTCGTATTGACGGTATGGGTATTGTCTATATCACACCTGATTATCCAATCTTTGTAGCAGATGCTATTCCCGATGAAAAAATTTTGTTTGAAGTGACACAAGTTGACAAATTCTCGGGTTACGGAAAAATTATCAAAAGATTAATAGCATCAGATAAGCGTCAAAATAGTGATCGACAATATTTGATTGATGCCGGAACAGCACCATTAGTTAACTTGAAATATAATGCACAACTTGATTTGAAAAAACAGCAAGTTAGACGCTTATTTGAACAGAAAAATATAGATGTTATTGTTAGTGATACTATCGGTATGGAAAATCCTACCTATTATCGAAACAAAACTATTGTACCTGTTAAGTGGCAAAATGGACGTTTAACTAGTGGTTTTTATCGTCGTGGGACTCATGATTTGGTTCCAATGAATGATTACTTTGTAAATGATGAAAAAATTGATCAGGCGATTATTATCGTTAGAAACATCTTAGAAAAATACGTTATTAGTGCTTTTGATCCTGATACGCAAACTGGCGCAATAAGATATATCATGATAAGGCGTGGATATTATTCACATGAATTAATGGTTGTGTTAGTTTCAAATGAAAAGCAGATAAAATCAGAAGCTGAAATTATAGATGATATCAAGTCTGAATTACCGGAGTTAAAAAGCTTGATTTTTAACTATAGTCCCAAAAAAGATTTTGTATTGTTAAGCCCAAATAATCGAACGCTTTGGGGGCAGACTACTATAAATGATACTTTGTTGGGATATCAATTTATCATTGGGCCAAATTCTTTTTACCAAGTCAATCCACAGACTACTGAAATACTATATGATTTAGCAGCTAAAAAAGCAAAATTAAAATCAACTGATACGGTAATTGATGCATATTCAGGGATCGGAACAATAGGTATAACAATTTCAAAACATGTCAAAAAAGTTTTAGGTGTGGAAGTCGTTCCTGGTGCCGTGGTAGATGCACAATCAAATTTGCGTAATAATAATATTAGAAATGCTGAATATATTTTGTCAGATGCGCCTGAACAATTTAAGAAATGGCAAGCAGAAAAATTAAATCCAGATGTTGTTTTTGTTGATCCACCACGCCGTGGCTTAACGACACAACTTATTCAAGCTACTGTTGATATGGCACCAAATAAAATCGTATATATCAGTTGCAATCCAGTGAGTCTAGTTAGAGATGCAGAAGAAATTATAGCTAGTGGTTATCAAATTGATGGACCGATTATTCCGGTTGATCAGTTTCCTCAAACTTCTCATGTTGAAAGTATTACTGTATTTAAGAAAAGATTTTAATGCTATCAATTTTATTTAAATAAAAATGTATGATCTTGGGGTGGAAAATGAATGAATCATTAAAAAATATTGCTAGTCTACTGAAAGCAGACGTTCGTGGTGATGCAGTTATTACAGGAGTTGCTTTTGACTCTAGACAAGTTAAAGTTGGTGATATATTTGTTGCTTTAGTCGCTGCAAATGATGGGCATCGCTACATAACACAAGCAATCGAACGTGGTGCTTCGGCAGTGATGATTGATCACAAACACAAAATATTAAAAAATGTACCAACAATCATTGTCGAGGATACGTTAATAGCACTACAGCAATGGGGACGTATTCGACGTGAACAAATTAATCCGAAAGTGATAGCTATTACTGGGTCAAATGGTAAAACAACTACTAAAGATATGATGTTTGCTATTGGATCAACAAAGTTTAAAACCTTTAAAACCCCAGAAAATTATAATAATGAAATTGGCGTGCCGCTAACGTTATTAGCAATGCCTGAAGATACTGAATTGTTAGTAATTGAGCTGGGAATGGATAGATCTGGTCAGCTGACGATACTTTCAAAATTAGTCCAACCTGATATTGCTATTATTACAATGATTGGGGAAGCTCATATAGCATTTTTCAAAACTAGAGATAATATTGCTAAAGCAAAGCTTGAAATTACAAAGGGGTTAAAAAAGAACGGGATATTATTAGTACCCTTTGATGAACCACTACTAGTAAAAGCTAATTTGGACAAGTCAATGCAATTTTTTGGACAAGAAGTCGAGCAAATTGAAGCAAAATCAGACGAGACAACTTTTGTTTTTAAAAACGAAAGATTTGCAATTCCTGTCATAGGTAGGTATAATGTTATGAATGCGCTCGCAGCGATTTCTGCGAGTATGTTATTAGGTATTAATTTAAAACAAGCCACTCTGGCATTAAAAACATTTGATTTAACAAAAAACCGCACCGAAAAAATGGTAACCAGCAAAGGTGTTGTTTTAATTAGTGATGTTTACAATGCTAATCCCACAGCTGTTGCTGCTGTATTAAAAACAATTAAGACGATTCCAGCTCGTCGAAAGTATGTTGTTTTGGGGGATATGCTAGAATTGGGTGAACAAGCTGACAAGTTGCATGCTAGCTTGGCAACTCAAATATTAGACAGTAATGTCGATGGTGTATTTCTAGTTGGTGATTTATTTATTTTGAATACTGCACCACTACTTATAAAGGCAATGGGTAGAGATAACGTACATGAGTATAGAGCTAAGCAACTTGATCAACTAGCGAATGAATTATCGACTATAGCTAATCAGGATGATCTAATTGTTTTAAAAGGAAGCCATGGCATTCATTTGGAAGAAGTTGTTAAGTTGTTGATGACTTTATAATTATAAAGAGAGTTCAGGTCTGCGAATGTGCAACGTAAACAACATCAACAATTAAAAGGTAATTTATCGCATACAACATTGAGCCCGGTGATCGTAATTGCTCTAGTACTGATTGCTACGGTCATTGTAGTTACAACTGTAGTATCAGTTAATAATCAATCTATAACCTCAAAGATCACTGACCCATTTCGGCAAGAGGTATATTTACCAGGTAATCATGAGTCTGTTGCGATTGATAAACAGTTGAAAAGAAGTCGGTTTACTGGTACTGCTCTGATTGTTAAAAATAATCAGGTCGTTCTAAACAGGGGCTATGGATATGCTAATTTAGATACACATCAATTAAATACCCCGCGCTCGCTTTATCAAATTGCGTCTTTACAAAAAAGTTTGACAGCTACTTTGATTATGCAGCAAGTTGAGCAAGGTAAACTTCAGATGAATACTACACTGAGTCAATTTTATCCACGGATTCCCGATGCTAAACACATTACGATTAGGCAATTGTTGACTATGACTAGTGGATTAAAAGAATCCGATATTAACGAGAATGTATCTTCTGAACAGGAAAATATTGAGTTTGATGCTATCCATACTCAATTATTACCAAGCAAAACGTGGACATACCAATCAATCAATTTTAGGTTGTTGGCTGGTATTTTAATGAAGATTACGAATAAGTCATACACGTCATTAGTTGATAATTTTTTTAACAAACAACTAAAGTTGAACGTAGTCGATTATAAACACTTTAAAGATAATGTTTATAGCACAACAAGCTATACAGGTAAAAAAGTATCTAATATTAGTCAGCAAAACTATGCGCAAGAAACTGGTACTGGAAATGTGGCAATGTCTGCTGGAATGCTATATCAGTACTATAAATTGTTAATAGATAACAAGATTTTGAAAAAACAGTTTTTGGCTGATATGTGGACACATCCTTATAATTCTGCCTATGCTAGTGGGTTATACCATTATGAAGATTATCACTATGGACATGGATTTCTTGGAGGCTTTGAGCCAACGGTTTTTCTTACTAAAGATGGTAAAAATTGTGTTATTTTATTAAGTAATCGTCACTTAGAGGGTAGCAGTTGGCAACCATTAACCAAACAGATTTTTATGCAAGTAACAAATATTAACGTTAAATAATTATAAGCGCTAAATGCGCAGAGGAGAAAAATTTTGAAGTTTAGTGAATTAGGTTTATCACAAAATATCTTGGATTCAATTACAACACACGGGTATGTTGAAGCAACACCCATCCAAGAAAAAACAATTCCGCTAACATTATCTGGTAAGGATGTTATTGGACAGGCACAAACAGGAACTGGAAAAACAGCAGCGTTCGGGTTACCTATTCTAGAAAATATTGACTTAGACAACAAGAACATCCAAGCTGTTATTGTTTCACCAACACGTGAATTGGCTATTCAAACAGCTGATGAATTAAAGAAGTTGGGGCAAGACAAGCGTGTTGATGTTCAAGTTGTATTTGGTGGCGCCGATATTAGACGTCAAATTCAAAATTTGAAGTCTCATCCGCAAATTTTGGTGGGGACACCTGGTCGTTTATTAGACCATATTAACCGTAAGACAGTAAAAATTGATCATGTTAAAACATTAGTGTTAGATGAAGCTGATGAGATGTTAAATATGGGATTCTTGGATGATATTGAATCTATTATTAAAAACACACCTGCAGAGCGTCAAACATTACTTTTCTCAGCAACAATGCCACCTGCTATTAAACGCATTGGTGTCAAGTTTATGACTAATCCCGAACATATTCAAATTGAGGCCAAGGAGTTGACAACTGATTTAGTTGATCAATATTTTGTTCGCATGAGAGAGAATGAAAAGTTTGATACAATGACGCGCATTCTTGATGTTCAAGCACCTAAATTAGCAATTGTTTTTGGACGTACAAAGCGTCGTGTTGAAGAATTATCTAGAGGGCTTGAAGCACGTGGTTATCGTGCTGCAGGATTGCACGGTGATTTAACACAACAGATGCGTTCTCGTGTTCTCGCTCAGTTTAAGTCTCATGAAATCAATATTTTAGTAGCGACTGATGTTGCAGCGCGTGGATTAGATGTGAAAGATGTGAGTCACGTTTATAATTTTGATATTCCTCAAGACCCTGAATCATATGTACACCGTATTGGACGTACAGGACGTGCCGGAGCAGCAGGTGTTTCTGTAACATTTGTGGCACCTAATGAAATGGATTACTTACGTGCTGTCGAAGATTTGACAAAGAAACGCATGACCGCGCTTCAACCAGCTTCTCTTCAAGATGCACGTATTGGTAAAATTAAGAATGCAACTAGTGAAGTTCACAAAATTGTTAAAACAACGGATATTAGTGAAATTCAATCTGAAGTTGATAAATTGATTAATCAATACTCATCTGAACAATTAGCCGGGGCTTTATTAGCCTCAGTTGCAGATTTGGAAAAGCAAAATACACCAGTTGAAATTACCCGCGAACGACCATTACCACGCCGCAGAAATGGTAATGGGTCACGTAATGGTGGTGGCCGTGGTGGCGATCGCCGTAGCAATGGCGGTGGTTACCGTGGTGGTAATCGCGGAAATCATAGTGGTCGTGAGCGACGTGGCAACAGTGAGCGACGTTTTGGTGATTATAAGCGACGTGATGGACGTTCGACAGATCGTCGTTCATCTTCTAATACTGGTGCTTCTCGCCAAAAGCGTGAATTTACTGTTCGTGAAAAAGACTAAGCCTAATTATCAAATTAATCTTAATTTTAATCAAATAGTTACGATGAAACCGTTCAAACAACACTTTGAACGGTTTTTCATATTCGAGATAGAGGAGAAATAGTTTAAAATTATGATTTCGGTAGAAGAAGCTATTAATATGATTCATGCTCGTCCAAAAGGTGGGAAAAAAGAATCTTTATATCGCATGTTTACTCTTTTGGATGCGCTAGATCACCCACAAGAAAAATTGCCTCCCACTATTCATATAACAGGTACCAATGGTAAAGGGTCTGTTGCTACCATGACTAGTAATATTTTAAGAAATGCTGGCTATAAAACTGGATTATTCATATCACCATATATTGTAAATTTTAGAGAGCGGATTCAAATTAATAATGATATGATCAGCCAAAATGACTTAATCCACGCAACAGTTGAAGTATTTGATAAGCTGTCAGTAGTTGATGATGCATTGAAACCTGATATTCCAACCGAATTCGAAGTTTTGACTGCCATCATGATGACATATTTTGCTACGAAATCTTTAGATGCCTTAGTTATTGAAGTTGGAATTGGTGGACAGCTGGATTCAACTAATGTTATGAAAAACTCAAAAGTTGCAGTGATTACAAGTGTAGGACTAGATCATCAAGAAATTCTAGGTCGTTCAATAGAGGAGATTGCAGAACAAAAAGCTGGAATTATTCATGAAGGTATGTCTGTGGTTGTGGGTAATATACCTGCTGAAGCGAAGAAGGTTATTGAAAAACGATCAATTCACCCCTTAATAGAGGGGAAAAGTGGTATATATGATCCTGGATTGCCTGGTTCCTATCAGATTGAAAATACTGCTACTGCTGTTGCAGCAGTTACGGCATTTAATGCAAGTATTTCTCCTGAAATCATAAAAAAGGGCTTATTGGAAAGTAATTTCAATGCACGTTTTGAATTAATTAAGCCAAACGTGATGATTGATGGCGCACACAATGAACAAGGTCTGTTAAAGTTGGTTGAATCATTATCAGAGTATCGTCCTTTCGAAGGTAAAACAAAGACACTGATAATTGGTAGTTTGATGGACAAAAATGTTGTTAAGGCATTTGAAGAAATTATGTCAAAAAAAGACTTTCAAATGATATTAGTTCCTTTTATGGGACCTAATGGAAGACCTAGTTTAGATATAGAAAAAGTAGCCCAGAAATATAAAATTAGATCATATAAAAGTTGGCAGGAAGCTTATCAAAAAGTAAAAGACAATCCTGTTGTATTTACTGGGTCATTGTACTTTGTAAGTGAGGTGAGAGACAAACTATGAATAATATAACACTAGAAAAACAACTGACACCAAGATTAGTAATGAGTATTTTAGCCATAGGTTTGTTAGGATTTTCAGATATCATGCTAGAAACAGCATTGAATGTTAGCTTTCCAGTCTTAATGAAGCGTTTTAATATTTCGTCAAATTCAGTTCAATGGTTAACCTCGGGTGTTATTTTATTGACTAGTATCGTTGTGGTATTATCACCGTGGCTTAAAAAGAGATTTACAAATCGGAGTCAGTTTATTGTAGCCACGATTATTTCTTTGATTGGTGTATTAATTGATGCTACAAGTAATAATTTTAATTTAATTTTATTTGGTAGGCTACTACAGGGTATTGGTGGTGGTGTAGGAATGCCACTGATGTATAATGTGATTTTTGAACAGGTTCCTGAAAATAGGCGTGGTACAATGGTAGGATTAGGATCACTTATTATATCTTTTGCACCGGCACTCGGGCCAGCTTTTGGTGGTTATTTAACTCAAAACTATGGATGGCATATGGTTTTTTGGGTTGTATTACCTATTCAACTAGGATCATTGATTTTAGGTTGGTTTACGATTAAACAAGTTGCTGAAGTAACACATGAAAAATTAGATTGGGTTGGTTGGCTACTGTTGAGCTCATTTTTTGTCTCAGGTATATTTATGATTGAAAGATTTAGCACACACGGCTTGCTTAATTTATTGAGTTTATTGTTGATTGTTATCATGTGTATCAGTTTAGTAAGTTACGTTATATGGGGCAATAAAATTAGTCATCCCCTGATTAGCCCTGCAATATTTCGATTTAAAACATTTTCACTTAGTGTCATGGCTTCATTTATAACACAAGTTACTAACTTAACATTCAACTATACTATTCCAATGGTATTACAAATAGTATTAGTTAAAAACTCTCAAGTTGCGGGACTAACTTTGCTACCGGGTGCTTTAGGATATGCAATTATGGCAATTATTTCTGGTCGATTGTACGATCGTTTTAGCCCAAAAGTACCGATATATACAGGTATTGTACTTATGGTTTTTGGAACAATTATGATGGCTATATTACCAATAGGTGTGTTTAATATGATGGTTAGTTTTATGTTTGTGCAATTAGGTGCCGGTTTTTGGTTTGGTAATAACATGACACATGCTATTAGCCATGTACCAACTCAGTATCATAGTGCTGGTAATTCTATTTTTTCAGCGACCAATAATTATTCAGCAGCTGTTGGAATCGCACTAGCAGCAGGTATTATGACAATTTGTCAAAATAAAGGTTCATATATAACTGGCACACAGTTTGCTACATCATTGGTATTTCGATTAGACATTGCATTGATTTTTATTGCATCGCTACTATCATTGAGTGCCCTAAGGGTTGTTACGCAACGTCATTAATTACGTACTATCTCATTAGAGGTAGAGAATGACAATCAATAATCAAATTAAAAAATTTTATCAATTATTAGGGCACGAAGGCGATAAAAGTGTCAATGTGTTAAGACAACACTTCCCCAATGATTATGATTTAGCTGAAATAACGACTAATAGTGCTGAGGACTTTATCTTACAAAATCAATCGGTTAACAAGGCACTACTAGTTGCCATTGAAATAGGCCAAATGGTAGCATCAGTAACACGGCCAAAAATTTTGAATGCGAAATTTTCAGAAGAAATCGGCCGTTACGCACAACGACAATTAGGCCATTTACGTCAGGAACAGTTATGCATTGCATTACTTGATGCTCAGTTGAATGTGATTGGTTGGGAAACAGTATTTATAGGTAGTTTAATTCAAGTGCAGGCTTCACCACGTGAAATATTTCAACGGGTATTAAAAGCTAATGCTTTAGGTTTTATGATTATCCATAATCATCCCAGTGGTAATGTTATGCCATCTGAAGCCGATATTAATTTCAGTAGAAGATTAAATATTTTAGGAGAAGAGATGGCAGCGCCTATGTTTGACTCATTTGTTGTGACGCATGATAGTTATTGGAGCTTATCAGAAAATGGCCAACTGAAAGTAATTACTGCATAATGCTGTATAGTAGTTATCTTAATGTGCTTTCTTGATAAAACTGGTAAAATAAAAGAGATTAATTTAACTATAGAAAAGGAATATGATTAGTGCGATTTCTAGGCAACTAATCAATGCAATATATTTATGACAACAAATAAACCAGCAGTTTGGTATGAACATTTACACACCGAGAAATATACTGGGGCACGTCGTGGGAGGATTCATACTCCTCACGGTACTTTTGAAACCCCCATGTTTATGCCAGTCGGGACACAAGGGACAGTTAAAGGCGTTGGAACAAGAGAATTAAAAGAGATTGGATCGCAGTTCATTTTAAGTAATACTTATCATTTATGGGTGCGCCCTGGAGATGAGCTAATTGCTCAAGCTGGTGGGTTGCATAAATATATGGGTTGGGATCAAGCTATATTAACCGATTCAGGTGGTTTTCAGGTGTTTTCTTTATCAGATGCACGAAAACTAAAAGAAGAAGGTGTAACTTTTCAAAATCATGTTAACGGTGATAAGATGTTTTTATCACCTGAAGTGGCTATGCGCATTCAAAATAACTTAGGATCAGATGTGATGATGCAATTGGATGAAGCTATACCATACTTTGAAAGTTACCAGTATATTAAAGAATCAATGCAACGTTCTTTGCGGTGGGCTGATCGTGCTCAAATTGCTCATCGTAGCCCAGATAAGCAAGCCCTTTTTGGTATTGTTCAAGGTGCTGGTTTTAAAGCATTGAGAACAGAATCAGCAAAAGGGCTTGTAGGAATGGATTTACCAGGGTATGCAGTTGGTGGTTTATCAGTGGGTGAGTCAAAAATCGAAATGAACCGTGTGCTAGATTTTACAATGCCTTTGTTGCCAGAAAACAAGCCACGCTATTTAATGGGAGTTGCTGCTCCAGATTCGCTTATTGACGGTGTTATACGGGGTGTTGACATGTTTGATTCTGTGTTGCCGACGCGAATTGCACGTAAAGGTACTTTAATGACGAGATTTGGTCGTGTTGTTATAAAAAATTCGAAATATAAACATGATTTCACGCCACTTGATCCTGATTTGAGTTATTATTCCTCAAATAAAATACGGCATGAACAATTTGGTAATTTGGCACAGTTTGACAATCCTGAATATAATCCTTTTAACACGCTTACGCGATCATATTTACATCATTTGTTTAATGCAAACGAAATTTTAGGCGCTCAATTGGCTTCACAACATAATTTGAGATATTTACTTCAATTTATGGAAGATATGAGAATGGCTATTGAAAATGATGAATTGTTGGCATTTAGAGAGACTGTGATGGAGGAATATGGATATAATAAACCAAATGCCAGACTATTTTAAAACAAGCTAGTATTTTTTTGTTATAATTATATGGTATGAATTATTTTTATTCCCACGTATATTAAGAAAGCAGGAAAAATTTTATGAATTTGAATTTAATTCTCCCATTAATTTTAATTGTTGGTATGTTTTGGTTTATGGGACGCCAACAAAAGAAGCAGCGTGCTGCCCAAGAAGAACGTCAAAATAATTTGGCTAAGGGCGCCTCTGTAGTAACTATTGGTGGATTACATGCTGTCGTTGATGCTATAAATAAGGAAGATAAAACAGTTGATTTGGATGCTGAAGGTGTGATTTTAACTTTTGATATGGCGGCGATTCGTACTGTGTTACCTCAAGTTGAAAAGGCAAATGATGCAGTAGCAGTTGAAGATTTGAAACCTTTAGGCGATGAAGAAACTGTTGACAATAAAGAAACAATTACCTCTGATGCTGACAAGCCATCAGAAAAATAAGCGGTATAATTAAGAGAGCAATGGCTCTCTTTTTTTGAATGGAAAAATTTATGATAACACAGTCAATTAATGTTAAAGATGGTACAAAAATTGTATACGATGAGTACGCCAGTGAACATACAGAGACGCTCTTTTTACTCCACGGTAACGGTAGCTCAGCAAAATATTTTAAGCGACAAATTGCTGAATATATTAGTCATTTTCATGTTATAGCTATCGATACAAGAGGACATGGGCGTTCTAATAACGTTAAGAAAAGCATTGAAATCTTAGACATTGTCTCTGATATTGAGTGTTTGCGTGTCAAGCTAAATTTAAAACACATATCCATACTCGGTTATAGTGACGGTGCTAATATTGCAGTGAAGTATGCAACATTATACCCAAATCGGGTTATTCAAATGGTTTTGAATGCGCCCAACCTATCCAAAAAAGGAATATATCAGATTCTTTGGTGGTTGGATAGTATCGCACAATTTATAACGAAAGTACTAGCACCTATTAGCCACTATGCCGAACGTCGACATAAACAATTGCATGTTATGAGTGAGCCATTGAATATTTCTCGAAAAGACTTATTATTAATCAATTCTAGAACATTATTGGTAATTGGTAGTTTTGATTTAGTGAAACGCCGACATATTGAAAGAATTGCCGAATTAATACCGAACTCAGAAGTTATGATTATTCCTAGACATAGTCATTTTATAACTTATACTAACCCTAAAAAATTTAGTCAACTTGTTATGCCATATTTACTCAAAGGAATTTATCGATGAATAAAATCAAAAAAATTTTGTCACATTTAATTGTGCCAGCTGTAACCATTATCTTAATTAGTCAGTTAGTATTTATGACTAGAGAAATTACATGGGATATGATTCTAGAAACAATTGGGAACATCGCTTGGTGGCAGACCTCTCTGCTAATTGTTTTTGGATTTATGGCTATTGTACCTTCAATATTAAATGATTTCATACTGGCTCGGTGGCAAGAATATAAAATCAGTACTATTGAGTTAATACAGCGTTCTTGGCAAATCAATGTTTTTAATATTAATGCTGGATTTATTGGATTTGTGAGCATATTACTACGTAGAGTGTTCTTTTTCGATCAAGAAAAAAATAATCGAATCAAAACATTTGTACAAATGTATGTTATTGGTTTACTTGGATTATTAATCGCTAGCACGCTAGTTGGTATTGTTTGTTTTTTCGATATTGTGAAAGGGTTTGAAGATGACATTATTTGGTTTGTTGCAATTGTGATTCTTGCCCTAATTATATTTAGTATTTTACTCATTCCAAGAATCAACTTTTGGCAAGGTATGCGAGGTAGTGTGCTTAAAAAATTAGCTGGTGTATCGCTATTATCTTTTGTCATTCAAGCAATATTATTCATTACTATTGGATTGACTGTTGGGATTGATATAGATATCCCTGATATGGGCATTATTTTTACAATTGCTAGCGTTATTGCATTAATTACAATGACCCCTGGAACATGGGGATCATTTGATGTAGCAGTTTTAATTATTATGTCTGATATTGCAGTCGGACAAGATAAAGTTGTTGTTTGGTTAATATTGTATCGTCTGGTTTACAATATTATACCGTTATTATCAGCACTGATATTATTTGGATACCGTTTATCAAAGCAAATTAATGAAACTTATCGAGGGGTACCACACTATGTTGCGGGGGTTATCACTCATAAATTAACTACGGTAGCATTGTATATGACAGGTATTTTACTAGTATTATCAGGCACTATGCCAACGGTTGTAACACGTGTTGTTGTATTAAACAGTTTTAGATCTTGGCCAATTACGCATGCACTGGCTAATCAGTTACCTAATATTTTACTAGGTTTCCTATTATTAATTAGTGCTAGAGGAGTAGCTAACTGCGTTAAACGAGCTTATGATTCCACAATAGCATTATTAATGCTCATTATCATTTATGCGTTATTTGAATATCGTCACATTATACCAATGGTTTTTGTCAGTATTTTGCTAATTTTGTTTATTACTACGAAAAGAACATTATATCGTGAACAATTTATTTATGCTTGGGAAGAACAAGTTATTGACGGTATTATATGGGGAGCGCTAATTATTAGTTACCTGTTATTGGGAGTTATGAATGCGCCACTTATTAAACGCCATTTTAACCATTTTTATGAAACCAGTATGCTTCCTTCCATTCATTGGTGGATTATTGGTGTTGTTATTATAAGTGTGGTTTCATTGTTTAGCTTGATCTTATCAAAGTATCTTCGTGCACGGCAAAAAAAACTTGGGGAGCTTTTTGATGAAAAACGATTACAAAATTTGTTAACAGTTGGTGACACACATTATACAAATCTAGCTTTTTTGGGAGATAAAAGATTTTATTATTTCCAAGTTAATCAAGAAGACAAAGTAGGATTACAATTTAGAATAGTGAATAACAAGGCTATGGTTATGGGAGATCCGTTCGGAGATGTAGGCTATTTTTCAGAAGCAATGCAAGAATTTGTAGAAGAAGCAGACAAATTGAATTTCATACCGGTATTTTATGAAGTGAGTGAAAAAATTGCCATGCTAGCTCATGAATTCGGATATGATTTCTTTAAATTAGGGGAAGAAGCACAAGTCATTTTGGCCGAATTTTCAACTGCAGGCAAAAAAATGCAAAATGTTCGATCTGTCATTAACCAGTCAACGAGAGCAGGATTTTCTTTCAAAGTTTTGCAACCACCGTTCAATACCAATGTCATGAAACAGCTTAGTGATATTAGCCGTGAATGGCTTAATGGTCGAGAAGAAAAAGGCTACTCGTTGGGATTTTTTGATGAAAATTACATTCAACGATACCCTATCGCTATTTTATCAAAAGATGATCAAATTGAAGCTTATGCAACATTGGTAACATCTCATACGGAAAATCAAATGGCAGTTGATTTAATGCGATTTACTAAAAAAGCACCGAGCGGTGTAATGGACGTTTTATTCGTCAATACAATTAATTATGCTAAATCACTCGGTTTAGAAACATTAAATTTAGGCATGTCTCCACTGGCAAATGTTGGTCTTCATCGACAAAGTTTTGGGAGAGAAAAACTGGCAAATTTGGTATATCAATTTGGATCACGGGTTTATTCATTTGAAGGGTTACACCATTATAAAAATAAATTTACAAAAAACTGGGTGCCAATGTATATCGCCTACTCAAGAAAATCTTGGATTATTATGGTTATGATAGGATTATTAAAGATAGACAACAAAGGTGTTAATCATGCGCCTGAAGTTAAATTCCTGTATGATAAAGATAATGAAATTACTAAAGGAGAGGAGATATAACACATTAAATTAGTGTGTTATAAAAATAATTATATGCCAATGCATGAGTTTTTTATGGGAATGAATCAATTAGAATTAATTAATCGTGCCCCAGGTTTTTTTAAATATCAACCACATAACGTAGCAGCGCATTCTTGGAAAGTAACGCAAATAGCTCAATTTTTAGCGGATGTTGAGGAACAAAACGGTGCGACTATTAATTGGCAATCAGTTTATGAAAAAGCCTTGAATCATGACTACACAGAACGATTCATTGGCGACATTAAAACACCTGTTAAATATGCTACGTCGACCTTGCGCTCAATGTTAGCAGATGTTGAAGAGTCAATGACTGAAAATTTCATTAAAACAGAAATTCCAGTCCAATATCAGTCGGCATATACAAGGCGTCTTGGAGAGGGCAAAGATGATACCATCGAAGGCCAAATCCTATCTATTGCAGATAAGTTTGATTTAATGTACGAAGCGTATGGTGAATTAGAGAAGTTTAATCCTGAACCTGTTTTCGTCAACATATTCCAAAGTAGCCTAGAAGCTTTAGCAGAGTTTAAACATATGGCAAGCGTTAAATATATTGCCACAGATATTTTACCTGATCTTTTCTTGGAAAGTTTTATTCATAAAGATCAATTATATGATCTGGCAAAGAGCTTATTACCTGATTTTTATGAATCTCAGTGTAAATCAAATCAATAGAAGGGATTTAATCCATAATGGCAAAAAATTACATTGCTCGCATGCGAGAAAAGGTTGGACATGAAGGGATGATCTTTGTCTCGGCGTTTGGTGTCTTGTGGAATGAAGCACACGATGCGATTTTATTAGAAAAGCGTTGGGATTCAGATAAAGGATGGGGATTTCCTGGTGGCTATCTTGAATATGGTGATTCGCCTATGCAGGCTGTGATTAGAGAATTTAAGGAAGAAACAGGATTAGATGTGAAAGTTGAACGTATGTTGAGTTTAACAACACATTTAACGGGAAAAAATAGTTGGGGTGATGCACAAGAAACGATTGGTGTCGGTTTTGAGGTATCAAAGATAGGTGGTGAATTACAAAAAGACGGAACCGAAACTTTAGATTTAGCTTTTGTTCCGATAAATCCCGAACCAACCATGTTTGTCCCACAGGCTCAAGATACGTTGCATCGTATTTTAACTGAAAATGAACAAAGTCAACAGCCATGGTTCAGAGAAACAAGACAATAAATAATTTGTGTTATGATGATCTCACTTTATAATATGCGTATTCGAGAGGAAAGGTAAGTAACCTTGGCATTTTTAGAATTACAAAACATTAAAAAATCTTATTATTTAGGTAAGGAAGCATTTCCTGTTTTGAAAGGTATTGATTTATCATTTGAAAAAGGAGAATTTGTTTCAATTTTAGGTGAATCTGGTGGTGGAAAATCAACGTTGATGAATATCATCGGTGGCTTAGATCGTAATTTTGATGGTACGGTTTTAGTTGATGGTGATAAACTGGACCATACTCAGGAAAAAAAGTTAGATATTTATCGGCGAGAGACTGTTGGCTATATTTTTCAAAGTTTCAATTTAATAAATTATCAAACTAATCTGGAAAATGTCGAAACTAGTCTCAATATGACAGATTTGTCTAGCTCTGAACGTAAAAAGTATGCCGTTGAATTGCTTAATAAAGTAGGGCTAGGTGAACATGTTCATAAATATCCCTCTCAACTTTCAGGCGGTCAAAAACAACGTGTTGCAATCGCCAGAGCTTTGGCTTCCAATCCCGATATTATGATTGCTGATGAACCAACGGGTGCCTTAGATTCAGTAAACACATCAGAAGTTTTAGAGCTACTTAAGCAAATTGCTGAAGAAGGCAAGTTAGTCATTGTTGTCACGCATTCGCAAGCAGTCGCTGACTATGGTACACGTATTGTACATATGGCAGACGGTAAAATTGATGAGGAGAAGCAGTTAAAAGACAAATTTATTGTCCCTGAATCTCTCGATAAGTTTAAATCTAAACCATTAAAACAATCATCAATTTGGAATATGGCTTTTGATCATTTAAAATATAAAAAATTACAAAATGCATTAATTATTCTTGGATCAGCAATTGGTGTATTTTCAGTTATTTTATTTTTAGGATTAGGAAATGGCATAAAAGCTTACATAGCTGATCAAGTAAACGATTTAGTCAATCCTAATTATCAAACAGTTGTTCGAAACGTTACCAATGACACGAAGGCAAGCCCAGGACAACGTGTACAGGAAACAATGCGTGCAATGGCCACAGACTACAGCTCAACAACGATGAATGATTCGATGCTTAAACGGTTATCTGAAGTTAAGGGTGTAGATAATGTTTATGCTGGTGGACGTTTCAACAATACCGTATTTACCTATGGTAATGTTAAGTCACAACCTTTCCAGTTACAGTCTTGGACACCACAATACTCTGAAAAAACCATTAAGAATGGACATCGCCCTGGAAATGGTGAAATTGTTATTGATAAGGACTTTGCAAAAAAAATACAGTCTAATTATTCTGACTTAATTGGCAAAACAATTTCATTTAGTTATGTTGCGTTTGATCAAAATAATAGACCAGTGCCTATTGTGACTTCAGCTAAAATAGCTGGTATTACAGATGGTGGACAGTCTGGTGCGCTGTTTATTCAAAACTGGTCAACAATACAAGGTGATTTGAAAAAGAGTGGTGCTGTTACTGATGCTAATTATACTTCCGTCGAAATTAAAGACACTAAAGAAGTTAAAGCAACTATGAAACGTATTAATCAAGTTAAAAATAATGGGATGCAAGAATTTGCTGGGGTCTCATTGGACGATATTCTTAGCACAATTAATACAATAACTAGCTTGGCCTCATATGTATTAGCAGCCATTGCGGGTATTTCATTGCTTGTATCAGCCATCATGATTATTGTAACAACGTATATGTCTGTTTCAGAACGTACACGTGAAATCGGTGTACTCAGAGCCTTAGGTGCTCGTGCTAAAGATATTCGTGGGTTATTTACTAATGAGGCACTTTTAATTGGAATGATTTCAGCAGTTGTTGGGATTGTTTTAGCTTATGGTGCTCAAATCGCCATGAATTTAGCATTGAAAAGTTTAATTCATTTTGATATTGTACGTGTCTCGATTGGGAATGTTATATTTGCGGTGGTTATTTCAATTATAATTGCCTTAGTTGCGAGCTTTGTTCCTTCACGGCGTGCAGCCAAGCTAAATACAATTGATGCGTTAGCAGCAGATTAATGAAAAGTGCAGTTCTCTGCACTTTTTTTGTGTTATAGTTTACTTTATAAATCAGATGTCAGATTTATAAAGTAAACATTATGACATCAAAACACATGATAGAGGATATTATGCAAATTTTAAAAGAGCAAGCTAAACCATATCGTAGAGACATATTCTTTTCTATTTTAGCCGTTGTTATTATGTCGGGGGCAGCACTTTGGCAACCCAAATTATTACAATATGTGATGACAGCAATTATTAATAACGATAAAAACGATGTCACAATATATGGTGTTGAATTAATCTCATTAGCAATAATTGGGTTGATTGCTGGTGTGACTAATACAATTTTTGCTGCTAAGATATCCCAAGGTATTGCGGCTGATCTGAGAGAACGTCAGTATAAAAAAATACAATCTTTTTCATTTGGAAATGTTGAACAGTTTTCAGCTGGAAATCTTGTCGTTAGAATGACTAATGATGTTAACCAAGTGCAACAATTGGTAATGACACTTTTGCAAACTTTGACACGGATACCTATCTTATTTATCGGCTCATTTATACTAGCTATTTTAACTATACCTAGACTATGGTGGATTGTGGTCTTGATGATTGTTTTAATTGTATTATCATCTCAAATGATCTTTAAACGAATGGGTAAGTATTTTGGTAGGATACAAAAGTTAATTGACAAAACAAATACTTTAGCTAAAGAGAACCTACAGGGTGTTCGTGTTGTGAAGTCATTTAATCAAGAAGACAATGAAATTAAACGTTTTGTTGATAATTCTAATGATTTGACTGCAACGACAACAATGATTGGTTATTTATTTTCTACTCTAATCCCGATGTTTATGTTGATTTCTTATATTGGTATTGGAACGGCCATCTATTTTGTTGGTCAAGGAGTTGTTAATCACCCTAGTGATTTAGCTGCCATCACATCTTTTATTTCCTATTTAATGCAGATTTTGTTTGCTTTCATGATTGGAGGATTGACCTCCACTTTTGCTTCAAGAGGTTTTATTTCAATTGGACGTATTAAAGAAGTTCTAGATACAAAAATTGATTTATCATATGATATTAATGCCGAAAAAACGGACTTAAAAGGCTCCATTTCATTTAAGAATGTTACTTTTAATTATCCAAACGATGATTTACCTTCTTTAAAAAATATTTCATTTGATATTGAGCCGGGAGAAATGATTGGTATTGTTGGTGCTACAGGATCCGGTAAATCAACTCTGGCACAATTGATTCCTAGATTGTATGATCCTTCTGAAGGCGAAGTATTTGTAAGCGGTATTAATCTTAAATCAATTAATGAAGATGCTCTTCGGGAAACTGTCTCTTATGTCTTACAAAAAAGTATTTTGTTTAGCGGACGTATCTCAGACAATATACGTCAGGGGAAAAAAGATGCAACACAAGAAGAAATTAGAAAGGCAGCAGATATTGCCCAAGCCACAGAATTTATTGAGCAATATGAAGATGGGTTTGAGCATATGGTTGAAGAAAGATCAGCTAATTTGTCAGGAGGACAAAAGCAGAGGCTATCAATAGCACGAGGGGTCGTTGGACGTCCTAAAATTTTAATATTAGATGATTCAACCTCGGCTCTTGATGCCAAGTCTGAAGTTAAAGTTCGAGAAGCAATTAATAAAGAACTAAAAGGGACAACGACAATTGTTATTGCTGAGAAAATTAGTTCTGTGATTCATGCTAATCGTATTTTGGTTTTAGATAAAGGTGAATTAGTTGGTATTGGATCTCACCAAGAATTGTTACAAACATCGACAATTTATGCAGAAATTTACCAAACTCAAAAAGCAAAAGGGGATAAGGAAAGATGAGAGATTTAACACGGGCTTTCAATTATTTCTCCAGATATCTTAGACGTTACTGGTTAGGATTAAGTTTTACAGTTGCTATAACAGCAATATCTACTTTTTTTCAGGTACAAGCACCCATATATATGGGAAAGGCAATTACTGACCTATCGGTTTTTTTAGGACAATATTTTAATCCAAATACTCGTCCAATGGCTAGCAAAGAACCTTTTTATCATGCATTAGAAGCTATGATGCTATTCTTTTTATTGACGGCAATCACAATGCTGATTTCTAGTTTCTTATCTTCCAGAATATCTGCTCAAACTTCTGGTCAAATGCGTATTGGATTATTTCGCAAGTTGCAAAAAATGACAATTAAATATTTTGATACACATAGAGATGGACAAATTTTATCTTTGTTCACGTCAGATTTAGACAATATTTTCAACGCTATGAATCAAGCTATTTTTCAGTTAGTCTCACAATTAGCATTATTTATTGGCGTTATTTGGATGATGTTTAATCAGAATATACATTTGGCATTGGTTACGATGGCATCAACCCCTTTTGCAATTGTCATAGCATGGTTTGTTATATCTCATGCTCGCTTTTTTATTAATTTACAGCAAGATGCTATTGGAGAAATGAATGGTTATATTAATGAACAAGTTAATGGCGAAGCAATCATTATTACGCAAGGTTTACAAAAAAAATCGATAGTAGGCTTTCAGCCGTACAATGAAAAGGTGAGACAAGCAACGTTTAAGGGTCAAGTATACTCTGGTGTATTATTCCCACTAATGCAAGGTTTATCATTGCTTAATTTAGCTATAGTCATTTTCTTTGGTTCTTGGCTTGTAGTAAATAATAGTCTAAGTGCCGGTACGGGACTTGGTTTGATTGTTGTTTTTGTCAATTATTCTCAACAGTATTATCAACCCATTACTCAGGTTACCTCAATATATAATATGCTACAGTTAGCCATAACAGGTGCTAGAAGATTATCTGATGTACATGACCAAGGCGAAGAAATGAGTCCTGAAAAAGGTATAAAATTAGATAAATTGAAAGATGGTGTGAAACTAGAAAATATTGATTTTGGATATAATAATCATCAATTGATACTTCATGATGTCACTATTGATGTTAAAAAAGGCGAAATGGTTGCGCTTGTAGGTCCTACTGGATCAGGTAAAACAACAGTAATGAATTTGTTGAATCGTTTTTACGATGTTGATTCTGGGACAGTCAAATTTGATGATACTGACGTACGTCAATTTGATTTAAAATCGTTGCGAAATAATGTAGGCATTGTGTTACAAGATGCTATCTTATTTAGTGGTACAGTAGCAGATAATATCAAATTTGGACAGCCAAATGCTAGTAATGATGCCATGATATCTGCAGCAAAACAAGCAAATATACATGACTTTATTATGAGTTTACCTGATAAATATGAGACCATGGTTAATGATGAAAGTTCAGTTTTCTCAACAGGACAAAAACAGTTGCTCTCTATAGCTAGGACTATATTGACTGATCCTGATTTCTTAATTCTTGATGAAGCAACTTCCAATGTTGATACAGTTACTGAATCTAGAATACAAGCTGCAATGGACAATGTGATTGCGGGACGGACAAGTTTTGTGATTGCACACCGTTTGAAAACTATTTTAGGTGCTGACAAAATAGTAGTATTGAAAAATGGACGTGTAATTGAACAAGGATCACACGATGCGTTAGTAAAAGAGAATGGATTCTATGCAGAGTTATACCACAATCAAATGGTATTTGAATAAAAAGGTTCTCCCATTATGGGAGAACCTTTTTATTGTTTATATCGAGGCACAGATGAGGTGTTCAAACAATCTGTGATATAATACTAATATTGCCATTCCTTGGCGTATAAATTTTTAA
This sequence comes from Leuconostoc palmae, assembly GCF_019656075.1. GTDB lineage: Bacteria > Bacillota > Bacilli > Lactobacillales > Lactobacillaceae > Leuconostoc > Leuconostoc palmae. The sequence goes on from NZ_BPKZ01000004.1 coordinate 133,261, forward strand.
TGTCTATATAATTTTTGGAGGAGACAATGAATATTGGCCTTTTCACGGATACGTATTTTCCACAAGTAAGTGGTGTTGCGACTTCGATTAAAACGCTAAAAGATGCCCTTGAAGCGCAAGGACATCAAGTGTATATTTTCACTTCTACCGATCCAAAAGTATCAAAAAATCAATTTGAACCACATATTTATAGATTTTCAAGTGTACCTTATGTTGGGTTCAAGGACAGGCGCTTGGCATTTCGAGGTTTAATTCAAGCTGTGGAAATTGCTAAGTCAGTAAACTTGGATATTGTACATACACAAACAGAATTCTCATTAGGATTGCTTGGTAAATTTGTTGCACGACAATTAAAAATTCCTGCCGTACATACTTACCACACCATGTATGAGGACTACACACACTATGTTGCCAAAGGCTTATTGATTGGTGCTAAAGGTGTTGGCACGATTATGAAAGCCTATATGATGGGAATGTCTGGGGTTATTGCGCCATCTCAATTAGTGCAAGAGACACTGTTGAAATATGGTGTTAAATCACCTATTCGAATTATTCCAACGGGTATTTCGTTACCAGATACGAATGCATCCAATAATGATTTAAGACACAAATTTGGATTTACAGAAACACAACCCATTATTTTATCGTTAGGTAGACTGGCTTTTGAAAAAAACATTGCTCTGACGATATCAGCTTTTTCAGAATTACGCCAACAATATCCAGAAGCGCGTCTTGTAATAGCAGGTGATGGACCTGCTAGAAAATCACTGGAGGAACAGGTTTCGGAACTTTCTTTAACTGAGCAAGTTGTGTTTACTGGTATGGTTGATCACGAATCAATTGCTGATTATTACAAAATGAGTAATGTTTTTGTGAGCTCATCAGATACAGAAACCCAAGGGTTAACGTTTATAGAAGCAATGGCATCTAATAGGCCATTTGTGGCGATACATTCTCCTTATTTAGATAATTTAGTCGATAACGAGGCGATTGGTACACTGGTATCAGATTATGACGAACTTTTATCTGGTATCAAAAAATATCTATTGCGACCATTAACTGACATGGATAAAAAAATTCGAGATATGAAAATGAAAGACGTAGATGCTAATACATTTGCTAGTCGTGTGCTAAATTTTTACGAATTTGTATTGTCGGAGCATCATCAGCCAGATGATGCAGGCGATGACTATCCGACAGATGATGAAGTGGGATATATGAAAAGGATTTTACGCAATCCATTTAGGAGAAATTAAGTTGAAAGTATTGCTTTATTTTGAAAATCAAAAATGGATTGCTAAGTCGGGTATTGGTAGAGCATTGAAGTTACAAAAAGCTGCTTTAGCATATACAGATGTAGAAGTTACAACTGATCCAAAGTCAACAGATTATGACATTTTGCATATTAACACCTATGGTATTAATAGTCACCATATGGTTGATAAGGCACATAAAATGAATAAAAAAGTTATTTATCATGGGCACTCAACTTATGAAGATTTCCGTAATTCGTTTACTGGATCTAATACAATAGCACCATTATTTAAAAAATATCTCGTCTCACTTTATAGAAAAGCTGATGCTATTATTACACCAACACCATATTCTAAACAGTTGTTAAGAGGGTACCGTTTAACACAACCTATTTTTCCAATTTCGAATGGTATCTTACTTGAAAAGTACCAGTCTAATAATGATAAGGTAGCTAAATTCCGAGAATACTTTGATTTATCAAAAGATCAAAAAGTTGTTATGAGTGTAGGACTTTTTTTTGAAAGAAAAGGAATATTAGATTTTGTAGCATTAGCTGAAAAACATCCAGAATACGTGTTTATTTGGTTTGGTTATACCGATTTGCGTTTGGTACCAAAAAAAATTAGTCGGTTAATTAAAGGCAATCATCCACGTAATTTAATTTTTCCGGGATATATTACAGGGGATGTTATTCAGGGTGCTTATCAAGGCGCTGATCTTTTCTTGTATCCATCCTTTGAAGAAACAGAAGGCATTGTTGTATTAGAAGCATTGGCTTCTAAACAAAATGTTTTGCTTAGAGATATTCCAGTGTACAGTAATTGGCTTATTGATGGTGTGAACTGTTACAAGGCTTCAAGTTTTGAGACATTTGAAGAAAAAATGGTTAGCCTATTAAATAATCAATTGCCTAAAGTTAATGAATCAGGATATCAACTTGCAGTTGAACGTAATTTGCCAGCAATAGGACAGCAACTGTCAACAGTATATCGCTCAGTTCTAGAAAGTTAAGGCATGATTTTATTAAGGAGTCAGAAATATGTCAAAAACTGATAAGATTTCTGCCATTGTAGTGATTGTTCTTACTGCAGCAGTTGTCTATTTTTTAACAACTGAATTGTACGGAAAAGGTCATGAACTTAAAATAGCATTAGAACATCTTGATTGGCGATGGTTAATTTTAGGGTTAATCATGATGATTATGTCTTTGTTTTTAGAGTCAGCAGCAACTTATACTATGCTTAATAAAAAAGATAGACACGAAACATCTATTGTTTCGCTTCTACGTGTTCCTTTACTAAATCAATTAGGAACAGGACTTACACCGTTTGCTACTGGTGGGCAACCAGCTCAACTGTTTGGTTTAGCTAGATCAGGAGTTGAGTCTGGACGTGCACTCTCAGTTATACTAATGAAATTTTTGGTTTACCAAGTGGTTGTGGTTATTTTTTTCATTATTGCATACTTTGCAGCCGATCAATTTATTTATGCGCAGGTTGACCCAACCTTTGCAACATTTATTCCATTTGCAATTACAATTCATGCTATTGTGATTGTTGGTATTGCGCTCGTAATGTTTTGGCCAGCCCTTACGGTGAAATTAGTCGATGTTATTGCACCATTATTTGGTAAAATATTATCTAAGCATCGCTTTGATAAAATAATAACAACAATTAAACAAAAAATTGCTAATTTTCATGAAGAATCGCGACGTGTGATTAGTAGTTGGGAAGCATTAGTAGGTGCAACTTTTTTTACTATTTTACAACTACTTGTTTTTTATATGATTCCTTATTTTGTAATTAGAGCTTTTGGTTATGAAAGCGTTAATCCGTGGCTAATTGTAACAATGAACATTATGATTGTAATGGTCATTTCATTATTTCCGATTCCAGGAGGCGTGGGTGGTGCAGAATTAAGTTTTCAGTTACTATTTTCACCGTTTGTTAAAAATCCCGCGACATTAATTTTAGTCATTCTTATTTGGCGTTTGATTACCTATTACTTTGGTTTGTTTGCCGGAATTATCGCTTATATTATACCTGCAAGACGAGTAAAGAGGTGACGTATGAAAATATCAGAAACACAGCAATTAACAGATCTTAACAAAATATTAAATCGCTTACGAGCTATGGTTGATTCAACAGATAGTCAATTTCAAACAAGAAGTTTTGATGCGTTTGGTATTGAAGCTCTAAGTGTTGATTATGATCAGTTAACTAAAATATGGACGATACATGAACATCGACAGTCCAAAAATTTCCAATTTGATAATGTCGACTTAGTAGCAATTGAAATATATGATATCTTACATGATTTTAATTTGATTTTCTAAGAGTATCTTTGTATAACTAGTTAAATATGTTTGAAAGAAAAGATTATGCTAAACTTCTTAAAAAAAATACCTAGCCCTAAATTAATTTGGCAAAAAATAAAACAAACAATGGATACTTCAGCACCGTTAGTTTGGTTTTTTGTACTTAACGTTATTTTGGTTTGGTTTAAGACATTTGTCAATTATCATATGAATTTTAACTTGGGTGCTGAGGGTGCGATTCAACAATTTTTACTATTTTTAAATCCAATTCCAACTGCGATTATATTTTTGAGTATTGCACTTTATTTTAGGGGCGCCTTGAGCTATTGGATTGCTATATTATTTAATGCAATTCAATCCTTGTGGTTGTTTTCAAATATGTTATATTATCGGGAGTTTTCGGACTTTTTATCGATGGGTATTTTGAGTTCTGGTAGCTCAACTGGCAATAATTTAGGAAAATCTATAGCTGCTATCATCCATTGGTCTGATTACTTAATTTTTTTGGATATCATTATTTTGATTGGGTTAGTTATTTTTAAACAACTAACAATTGATCGTAAAGGAGTACAAAAAAAGTTTGCGGTGTTAACAACAGTTTTAGGAGTTGTTTTGATGCTGGTAGATTACGGCATAGCTTCCTCAGATCGTTCAGGTTTGTTGACACGTTCCTTTGATAATAATTATATTGTTAAATATCTTGGCTTGAATGAATATGCTGCGTTTAACGCTGTTCAAACATATAATCAAACAGAAAGTCGAAAAAGGGCTAAACCAGCTGATTTAGATAAAATTAAGCAGTTTGTGTCAACACAAAAATTACCTGACAACATTCAGTATTATGGCACACAAAAAGGTAAAAATGTTTTTATGATTCATTTAGAATCATTCCAACAATTTTTAATTGATTACAAAGTAGATGGTCAAGAAGTAACGCCTAACTTAAATAAGTTCTATCATGATCAAAGTACGCTTAGTTTTGACAACTTTTATAATCAAGTTGGCCAAGGTAAAACATCAGATGCTGAAATGATGCAAGAAAATTCCCTTTTTGGATTAGCAACTGGTTCAGCCATGGTTAAATATGGGACAAACAATACTTTTGAATCTTTACCAGCCATTTTGAATCAACGTGGCTATACTAGTGCTGCTTTTCATGGGGATGTAGCCAGTTTTTGGAATAGAGACAATACTTATAAATCTTTTGGGTACAATTATTTCTTTTCTAAAGCATATTATCCTAATGCCAATAAACCCAATTTTAATGTTGGGTATGGGTTGAAAGATAAAATTTTCCTACAAGATAGTGCAAAATATATTGAACAACTACCGCAGCCATTTTATGCAAAATTAATTACTGTCACTAATCATTATCCCTATGATTTAGATAAAGAAAATATTGATTTTCCTGCGACTAAAACAGGAGATAACACTGTTGATGGGTATGTGCAAACTGCGCATTATTTAGATTCGGCATTTGCTGAGCTAATGGATTATCTTAAAAAAGCAGGACTTTATGATAACTCTGTCTTTGTATTATACGGGGATCATTATGGTATTTCTGAAAATCATCAACCAGCGATTGCGCAACTACTAGGTAAAGATAAAGTTACTAATTATGATTTGGCACAGTTTCAAAAAGTACCATTTATGATTCATGCTAACAATTTAAAAGGTGGCATTAATCATACTTATGGTGGTGAAATTGATATGTTACCAACATTATTGGATTTGTTGGGTGTACCAGATGATAACATGACGATGTTTGGACAAGATTTATTATCACCAAAATATCAAGGCGTAGTTGCCATGCGTGATGGTGATTGGATAACGCCACAGTATATGAAATTTAACAATCAGTATTTTAATACGCAAAGTGGAGAGCAAGAAATATTAAATGATAATAGTGACTTGAAACAAGTAGCCACTAAAACACAATCTTATGTCGATAAAGTGTTAAGTTATTCTGATGCCGTCATTACTGGTGACTTATTACGTTTCGATAAAAATCGTTCAGATTTTAATGCGGTTAATAAAAAGAGTTTTGATTATAAGAAAACTTCAGGGTTAGCACAATTAAAAGCAGCTCAAGAAAGTAATCCATCAAGTATCTTGGCCCAAAATAAAGGACAGTCTACATTAGGAATGTATAAAACTGATGCACCGGAATTGTCTAACAATCACAACAATAACACTAGTAAATAAAACGAACAAACATTAGAACGTTTGTTCGTTTTATTGTATAATGGAAAAAAGTGAAAAGGAAGAATCCAATGCGTGAAAAAGTTGCAACTCAAGAATTTGATCTTGTTTCAAAATATCAGCCAACTGGTGATCAACCGCAAGCTATTAATCAGTTAGTCAGAGGGATTAATGCAGGCGTAAAAGAACAAATACTGTTAGGTGCAACTGGAACGGGCAAAACTTTCACAATTTCAAATGTGATTAAGAACGTGAAAAAGCCAACATTAGTGTTGAGTCATAATAAAACACTGGCTGGTCAATTATACAGTGAGCTGAAAGAATTTTTTCCAAATAATGCTGTTGAGTATTTTGTTTCTTATTATGATTATTATCAACCAGAAGCCTATGTTCCAAGCTCTGACACTTTTATTGAAAAAGATTCTGCTGTTAATGATGAGATAGATCAACTACGTAATTCAGCAACTAGTTCTTTGTTATCTAGGCGTGATGTTATCGTTGTTGCATCAGTCAGCTCAATTTTTGGGTTGGGAGATCCGCATCAATACCAAGAACACGTCATTAATTTACGTATAGGAAACGAATATGGGCGAGATCAGCTAATGAAAGATCTGATTAATGTCCAATTTATAAGAAACGACATTGATTTCCATCGTGGTAGTTTTCGTGTTCGTGGTGATGTTGTAGAGATTTTTCCAGCATCAGAAGATGAGTTGGCGTTACGGGTTGAGTTTTTTGGTGACGAAATTGATCGGATTCGAGAAATTAATTCGTTAACCGGGGAAACAATATCTGAGCGTGAGTTCGTTTCCATATATCCTGCTAAGCATTTTATGACGGATGATGATCAAATGACATATGCGTTGTCTGGTATTAGGCAAGAAATGTCTGATCAGGTGGCTAAATTTGAATCTGAAGGTAAACTAATTGAAGCACAGAGAATTAAACAACGTACCGAATATGATTTAGCAATGCTTGAAGAAATGGGATTCGTTGGAGGAATTGAAAACTATTCACGATGGATGGATGGTCGCCAACCTGGTGAAGCACCGTTTACTTTGCTCGATTTTTTTCCAAAAGACTATATGATTATTGTAGATGAAAGTCACGTTACTATGCCTCAAGTTAGAGGTATGTTTAATGGCGACAAAGCAAGGAAAGAAACGTTAGTAAATTATGGATTTCGGCTGCCCTCTGCGTTAGATAACCGACCACTTAAATTACCAGAATTTGAAAAGCATGTCAATCAAATTATTTATATGTCAGCAACACCAGGTGATTATGAAACTGAACGTGTTTCTGAGGAACATGTTGCTCAACAAATAATCAGACCGACTGGATTATTAGATCCTGAAGTTGAGGTTAGACCAGTCATGGGGCAGATTGATGATTTAGTTGGTGAAATTAATAAACGAGCCAGTCAGGATGAACGTGTTTTCATTACTACGTTAACGAAACGTATGGCCGAAGATCTGACTGATTATTTAAAAAATATCGGTATTAAAGTAGCCTATCTGCATGCTGATATTAAAACGTTAGAGCGAACAGAAATTATTCGAGATTTGCGTTTGGGAAAATATGATGTTCTAATTGGGATTAATTTGCTACGAGAAGGTATTGATGTGCCAGAGGTGTCCTTAGTAGCCATTTTAGATGCAGATAAGGAAGGGTTCCTACGTAATCCGCGTTCATTGATTCAAACTGTCGGACGTGCTGCTCGTAATTCTAATGGGCATGTTATCATGTACGCTGATAACATAACTCGTTCAATGCAGATAGCAATTGATGAAACTGCACGGCGCCGAGAGATACAAATAAAATATAACGTTGATCATAGCATTACCCCAACGACAATTAAGAAAGATATTAGAAATCTAATATCTGTCAGAACAAAGAGTGGTGATGAATCTAAGCCAATAGATTTAACTGAAATTGCATTTAGAGATTTACCAAAGGATGAGCAAGGCGCAATTCTCAAAAATCTTGAGAGTCAAATGAAAGCAGCAGCTAAAGCATTAGATTTTGAAGAAGCAGCACAGTTAAGAGATAATGTTATGGCTCTAAAAGCGACAATTTCCAAATAATTTTTATTTCGAATAATTAAATGAGTTCATTTTGGTTTGTATTAAAAATAATAATCAAAGGTTGAAAGTGAAATAATATGGCAAAAAAGAACATTGAAATACGTGGTGCGCGTACTCAAAATTTAAAAAATGTCGATGTGGACATTCCAAAAGATAAATTGACAGTTATTACGGGGTTATCAGGATCAGGAAAATCTTCTTTAGCTTTTGATACACTTTATGCCGAAGGACAACGAAGATATGTAGAAAGCTTATCATCTTATGCACGTCAATTTTTAGGACAAATGGATAAGCCAGATGTTGATTCAATTGATGGATTATCACCAGCAATATCAATTGATCAAAAAACAACTTCGAATAATCCGAGATCAACAGTAGGAACGGTAACTGAAATTAACGATTATTTTCGATTATTGTATGCACGTGTAGGAAGACCTGATAACCCTGATGATGGTACTAGAATAATGACCACTGTTGATCAGATGGTGGAAGATGCCTATAAAAGTTTTCCTTCAGGTTCTCGCTTACAAATATTTGCACCAATTATTTCACAAAAAAAAGGTTCTCACGAAACAGCTTTTGAAAACATGCGGAAGCAAGGTTATATAAGGGCTAGAGTTGATGGGGAAATCTTTGAATTAGATATGGTTCCCCCTACTCTAGATAAAGATAAACAGCATACAATTGATGTAATGGTAGACCGCATCGTTTTGCGTGATGACTCGCGATCACGTTTATTTGATTCGATTGAAGCTTCAGTTAAATTAACCAATGGGTCAGTCGAACTAGATGCTTTGACTAGAGGTGAGTCGGAAAAAATCCCATCAATAAAGTATTCTGACCATTATATTGGAGAATTACAAGATTTTCGTGTTGGACGATTAGAACCTAGATTATTTAGTTTTAATGCCCCTTTAGGTGCTTGTGAATTTTGTCAAGGACTGGGTGTGACACGTGAAGTAGATTTAGATTTAGTTGTACCTGACAGTAAAAAAACATTACGTGAGGGTGCGATAGCACCGTGGAATCCAATATCATCGAATTATTATCCTGAAATGTTAAAACAATTTGCCGAGCAATTTAATGTTGATATGGATACACCATTTGAAAAATTAAGTAAAAAAGACCAAAAGTTGATTCTCACTGGCTCTGGCCTTAAAAATTTTCATTTCCATTATCAAAATGATTTTGGTGGTGTGCGAGATGTAGATATACCATTCGAAGGCGTTATGACAAACATTTCACGACGTTTTAATGAAACAAATTCTGATTTCACCAGAGATCAGATGTCTAATTATATGACTGAATTGACATGTCAAGCATGTCACGGCTATCGCTTAAATAAGGCTGCATTATCTGTAAAAATTAATGGGAAACATATTGGTGAGGTATCTGAGTTACCAGTTAATCAAGAAATATTATTTTTTGAAACATTAACATTAGGGCAACAAGATTCCGAAATTGCAGCACCTATTATTAAAGAAATAAAAGATCGTCTAGGATTTTTAGCCAGCGTTGGACTGAATTATTTAACTCTTTCTCGATCGGCTAGAACACTTTCGGGTGGAGAATCCCAAAGGATACGTTTAGCAACCCAAATTGGTTCTAACTTATCAGGGGTACTCTATGTTTTAGATGAGCCATCCATTGGATTGCATCAACGAGATAATGATATGTTACTTGCTTCGATGAAAAATATGCGTGATTTAGGAAACACCTTAGTCGTTGTTGAGCATGATGAAGATACGATGTTGGCTGCTGATTATCTAATAGATGTTGGACCAGGTGCTGGTATTTTAGGTGGAGAAATTGTTGCAACGGGAACGCCAAAGTCAGTCGCAAAAAGCAAAAAATCACTTACAGGCCAGTACTTATCTGGTAAAAAATTTATTCAAGTACCCACTAAAAGGCGGGCGGGTAATGGTGAGTTTGTCACGATAAAAGGTGCACAGGAAAACAATTTGAAGAATATCACTGTTGAGATTCCGTTAGGTAAATTTGTGTCAGTGACTGGGGTATCAGGATCAGGCAAGTCAACTTTAGTTAATCAAATTCTAAAACGTGCATTAAAACAAAAATTAAATAACAACTCTGAAAAACCAGGAAAGTACAGAAGTATTGAAGGTGTGAATTATATTGATCAAGTCGTAGATATTGATCAAACTCCGATTGGGCGAACGCCGCGATCTAATCCGGCGACCTATACAGGTGTGTTTGATGATATTAGAGAACTTTTTTCACAGACTAATGAAGCTAAAATGCGTGGTTATAATAAAGGACGTTTTTCATTCAATACTAAAGGCGGACGTTGCGAAAATTGTCGTGGTGATGGTGTTATTAAAATTGAAATGAATTTTTTGCCGGATGTCTATGTTGTCTGTGAGGTTTGTCATGGCACACGATATAACTCCGAGACGCTTGAGGTTACATACAAAAATATGACTATTTCGGATGTTTTGAATATGTCTGTTACCGAAGCATTGGCTTTTTTTGCACCGATTCCTAAAATTGCCCGTAAATTGCAAACCATTAGTGATGTTGGTTTAGGGTATATTAAATTGGGACAATCAGCGACAACATTATCTGGTGGTGAAGCGCAGCGTATGAAATTAGCTTCTGAACTACATCGGCGTTCAAATGGTAAAACAATGTACATACTAGATGAACCAACGACGGGATTACATGTTGATGATATCTCTAGGCTACTACAGGTATTGCAGAGATTAGTTGATGCGGGCAATACAATTGTTGTCATTGAACATAATTTAGATGTTATAAAATCTGCTGATTGGGTCATTGATATGGGGCCTGAAGGTGGAGAAGGTGGAGGACAAATTATAGCTGCAGGAACACCTGAAAAAATTATGGTTAGTAGCCAATCCTACACAGGAAAATATTTAAAAGCAGTTATCGAACGCGATATTGCCAGAGTTTAGGTGTATGATATTTTTAAAAAATGTTATACGTGATAGAATAATGTAGATAACTATCACTAGACAAAGAAAGGTGGTAACGGTTATTTTTGCTTAATTAGTAAAAAGAAACATTAAAAATATTATATGTTAAAAAAACCTAAAATTGTAATTATTGGTGGTGGTTCAGGGCTGCCTGTTATTATCAAACCATTGGTAAAAGAAAAAATTGATTTAACAGCAATTGTGACAGTCGCCGATGATGGTGGATCAAGTGGCTTATTACGTAATTATATTAACATTGTGCCACCAGGTGATATTCGGAACATTCTAGTAGCAATGTCACGCGTGAATCCTGAAGTAACTGAAGTTATGCAATATCGTTTTGATGCAAAAGATGATTTTTTTGCTAAACATGCTGTTGGAAATTTGGTTATTGCCGCTATGACTGAAATGTATGGGAATATTTTTGATGCAGTACAACACTTAGCAAAATTTATGAGAGTTGATGGCAAAATATATCCCGTATCAAATGAGCCATTAATCTTACATGCTGAGTTTAAAAATGGGGATATTGTTGCAGGTGAATCTGAAATCACAAAGGCACACAAAGTAATTGATCATGTGTGGGTTACCGGGGATGAACCTGGTGAAGAACCTAAAGCTGCTCCTGAGGTAGTGAAAGCAATTATTGAAGCGGATATGATTGTTTATGGTCCAGGTAGTTTGTTTACATCTATTTTGCCGAACGTCGTGGTGCCAGAAGTCCAAGAAGCATTAAAAAAAACACTTGCTAAGCAAGTATATATTTCTAACATTATGACACAAAAAGGTGAAACCGATGCTTACACAGATGCACAACACTTGCTCGCTTTAAACTCGCATGTTGGTAAACAAGTAATTAATTACGTGATTTCAAACAATGCTAAAGTTCCTGAAGATTTCGTTGATTATCAAAAATGGCATGAAATCTCTCATCAAGTCAAAGTAGATCAAGCAGCTGTTGAAGTACAAGGAGCAATTCAAATTCCAGGAGACTTTTTACAATTGCGTGACGCTGGCGCATTTCATGATGGCAACAAAATCATGGTAGAGTTGTTAGATATTTTGGAGAAAAAATAATGTCTTATGCATCTGATGTAAAAAAAGAACTAACTAGTCTCAGAGTACACGATGGTAATGCTAAGGCTGAGTTATCTGCTCTTATGAGAATGAATGGTGTTAGCACACTTGGCTTTGATCAAACAGTTACTGTTAAAACTGAAAACGCGGCTATTGCCAGAAGAATATACACATTACTTAAAGAAAATTATTCTGAGATTGATGTTGAAGTTCAAGTTAGTGAGAATAATCATATGTCTCATCATAAGGCATATGGTGTTTTGGTAAAAAATCAATCTCATGATGTTATGGTAGATTTGGGTGTGGATGCTTTTGGATTGCATCCTGAAATACCGTCTCGGATTTTAAATCAAGTTGATAAGCGACGTTCGTTTTTAAGAGGAGCCTTTCTTGCTGCAGGATCTGTTAATTCGCCAGAAAAAGCAAACTATCACCTTGAAATTTTTACTTCTCATGAAGAACTAGCTGAAGAATTGAGACGTTTAATGAGTGAATTTGGTTTGCCGGCAAAAATTACTGATAAGACGGGGGGTTATATCGTTTATATCAAACGTGCAGAAAAAATTGTCGATTTTCTATCGACAATTGGAGCCACGCAAACAATGCTTAAATTTGAAGATATTCGTATGATGCGTGATATGCGTAATTCGGTTAATCGCATGACTAATGCAGAAATGGCTAATATACAAAAAACAGCTAATGCGGCTAACAAACAAGTGCAACAGATTCTATTTATCGCTAATGAGATAGGAGACTTAGATTTGTTGCCAAAAAAATTGAGAGATATTGCCAAGACGCGACTTGAATATCCAGATGATTCCCTGGCAGAGTTAGGGGAACATTTGAATATTAGTAAGTCAGGTGCTAATCATCGTATGCGTAAATTGAAAAAATTGGAACAGTTGATTATTGATGGCATTGACTATGACTTTGAGAAACTTTGAATTTTAAAGTTAGCACTCTAATTATGTTTGTGCTAAAATGTAATTAATCCTTTTATCAATGGGATATTTGTACGTATGCAAAAGTTAATTTTTGCGCATTTAAAAACAAGGAGTTGAACAATTATGTGGCCAGGAGTTATTGAACAAACAGCCAATGGACGAGAAAGTTATGATTTACCTTCACGTTTATTAAAAGATCGTATTATTTTGGTTCAAGGTGAAGTAGAAGATAGCATGGCAACTTCAATTGTTGCCCAATTACTTTTCTTAGAAGCCCAAGATCCAAATAAAGAAATTTCAATGTATATCAACTCTCCCGGGGGATCTGTTACGGCAGGACTTTCCATAACTGATACTATGAACTTTATTAAAGCTCCTGTTACAACAATTGTTATGGGGTTAGCTGCGTCCATGGGAACCATCATTGCAAGTTCAGGAGAAAAAGGACATCGTTTCATGCTTCCTAATGCTGAGTACCTAATTCACCAACCAATGGGTGGAGCAGTTGGTGGTACGCAACAAACTGATATGGCAATTATCGCAGATCAGCTGACAAAAACACGCAACAAATTAAACAAAATTTTAGCTGATGCGTCAGGACGAGATTTAGAAGAAATTGCTCGCGACACTGAGAGAGATCATTGGATGAGTGCTAAAGAAACGCTTGAATATGGATTCATTGATGGTATTTTAACTAAATCAGGTGAAAAACCGCAATCAAATAAGTAGAAAAGCAGACCCTTAAAAGGTCCTGCTTTTTTATTTATACCATTTGTTTTCACTGTGATATTACACGTGCAAAAATGCACAAAATAAGGTAAAATGGTCTTGTAATAAAAAACTTGGAGGATCTTATGAAAATTTTTGCATATGGAATTAGAGATGATGAGAAACCATCACTTGAAGATTGGAAAGCTGCACATCCTGAAGTTGAAGTTGATTTCACACAACAGTTATTGACACCTGAAACAGCGAAATTAGCTAAAGGATCAGATTCAGCTGTTGTTTATCAGCAATTAGACTACACACGCGAGACTTTGGAAGCATTATCAGAAAACGGTGTAACAAACTTATCGTTGCGTAATGTGGGAACAGATAACATTGATTTTGAAGCAGCTAAAGAATTTAACTTTAATGTATCAAATGTGCCAGTTTATTCACCAAATGCTATTGCAGAACATGCTGCTATTCAAGTTGCCGCCTTGTTGTCACAATCAAAAGTCATGGAAAATAAAGTTCAAAAGCGTGATTTGCGTTGGGAACCAACTATTCGTCGTGAGGTTAGAGACCAAGTAGTTGGCGTGGTTGGGACTGGACATATTGGACGTGTCTTTATGCAAATTATGCAAGGATTTGGTGCTAAAGTCATTGCTTACGATCTTTACCGTAATGCCGAACTTGAAAAAACAGGTGTTTATGTTGACTCGCTTGATGAATTATTAGCTCAATCAGACATTGTTTCTTTGCACGTACCACACATCCCAGGTAGTAATGATCAGATGATTAATGCTGACACAATTGCTAAAATGAAAGATAATGCTGTGTTGGTCAATGTTTCTCGTGGACTACTTGTTGATACTGATGCAGTTGTATCAGCATTAGATACAAAAAAATTATTTGGCTTTGTAATGGATACATATGAGGGAGAAGTAGGTGTGTTTAACAAAGATTGGTCCACTAATGGACTTGATGACCACCGCTTGGATGATTTGATTTCTCGTGAGAATGTTTATGTGACACCGCATACAGCATTCTATACGACTCATGCTGTTCAAGAAATGGTACATCAATCATTTGATGCAGCTGTGTCGTTTGCAAAAGGGGATACACCATCAATTGCTGTGAAATATTAATTCTCTGTTCAGAGTTGTGAAAAGCTGAGTAATTAATCTATATTTAAATTGTTGCAAAGTTAACTGGCTATTCATGCTACTGAAAAAGTATTTATTAAACAGCTACTAAATTAGTGGGAAAATGATATGACAATTAAAGCAGATGGTCAAAAATGGGCCACAAAAGAATCACAACTTGTGCGCAACAAAGAGTACGCACGAAAAGCATCTGAAAACGTGACAGAAGTTTTTAATGGATCAACCGAACTAAAATTAAAAGATTTTTTCTTTAAAGTATTATCTGGATCAGCTCAAGGTATTTTGATTGGTGTTTTGCCTTCAGCTGTCATGAAATACATTATCCAGTATTCTGGATTAGGAACAACAGCTTTTGGTGCTAATCTTAGTGCCATATTGACATTGTTCACGTCGCTGATTCCATTTCTTATTGGTATGGCAGTAGCCTTGCAATTTAAGATGAAAAGCTTAGATGTTGGTGTCGTTGCAATTGCTACAGCAGTCGCGTCTGGGTCTATCAAATGGACAAAAGTGTCACCGGGATTTGTTAACCCAGTTACTCATGTTAAAGCGACGGCACCTGCAAATATTTTTATTGCTAATGGTGCTGGGGATGTTATCAATGCGATGATAGTTGCAGCTATTGCTGTACTGGTTACCTGGTTGGTAGCACGTTATCTTAAAGGTTTTGGATCAATTGCTATTATTTTGAGTCCTATTTTAGTAGGTGGTGGTGTTGGCTTACTTGGTAAATCAATTGCACCATATGTTGGTGCTTTGACGACATGGATTGGACAAATTGTTGAAACATTTACGAAATTTGCACCGATTCCTATGGCAATTTTAATCGCTATGGCATTTTCAATTATCATTATTACGCCAATATCAACAGTTGGGATTGCTTTGGCGATTTCATTATCTGGAATTGGCTCTGGTGCAGCTGCCATGGGAGTTGTTGCTACAACAATTGTACTGTTAATTAATTCTTGGCGTGTTAATAAACCAGGTGTAACTATTGCTATTGCTTTAGGAGCTATGAAAGGCATGATGCCATCAATTTTTGCTAAACCAGTAACGATGTTACCATTCTTGCTAACTGCTGCTATTTCTGGTATTCCGGTAGCATTGTTTAATATACAAGGAACACCAACGACAGCTGGATTTGGTTATATTGGATTAGTTTCTCCAATACAATCAATGGTAAAAGATCCCACAGTTCCTACAACGGTGATGAATCATTTTATCAATCCAGTAGTGGCACTAATTGCTTGGGTCGTTGTACCTATTATTGCTGGATTAATTTCACAATTAATTTTTAGTAATGTGTTAAAACTATACAAGCCTCTTGATTTTCAACAAGATCTTTAAAAAAAAGCATGCTAAGCATGCTTTTTTTAACACTAATTAATTATAGATAGTATCGATTATCAATTGATTGTATACTAAATTGCTACATGACGTCATAATAACGTAAGAAATCAGAGTGAAAATAGTTGGCATGCCATTCAAAAATTTATTACTTGTCATAATCGATTGGGTGGTTTGACATTTAATCTAGTCAGTACGATAACAACAAAATAAAATATCACTATAAACTTAATTCAATTACTTAAGGATAATAATAGAATCAAAATGATACTGTTGACAACGTAATTTATCACTGACAATCAAATAATTGGTAGCAGTTTAAAAAGTAGCCATTGAGACTACTTTTTTAGTTTATAAAATAATGATATTCTAGTGTATAATAGTAAAGAATAAATAAATTGGATGATGGTTTTTTAATGCGCTTAGAACATTTTACGCCTACTTATATGGTAGAAAGAATATATGATTTAACAGTTGATGATTTAAAACAGCACGGTGTCAAGACTGTACTGGCTGATTTAGATAATACGCTGTTGGCATGGAATAATCCTGAAGGAACTCCTGAATTAAGGCAATGGCTGGATGATTTACGAGAAGGTGGTATTGAACTTATTGTAGTTTCAAATAATACGACCTCGCGAGTTGCTAAAGCAGTGGAACCATTAGGTGTTAAGTTTGTGTCTTGGTCTCTCAAACCACTGCCAAGAGGTATCTTACATGTTATCCGGACCCATCATTTAAAGCGAGAATCAGTCATTATGGTTGGAGATCAGATGTTAACTGATATTTGGGCTGCACATGGAGCTGGCGTACGTAGTGTTTTAGTTAAACGACTAATAGAATCTGATATGTGGCAGACATGGTTAAATCGTAATATTGAAAAATTAGTTAAGAAAATTGTTTTTAAAGCACATCCACAATTAAAATGGGAGAAATCACTTCGTGACAACTGAAATAACAGATGAATATATTCAAGAACAATTAGCAGAGGGTCTACGTTGTGTTGGCTGTGGAGCAAACATGCAAATCAGTAGTCCAAAAACTTCAGGTTATTTACCCTTAAGTGCACTAAAAAAATCAATTAATGACGATGAATTATTTTGCCAACGTTGTTTTAGATTACGACATTATAATGAAATACAGCCTGTTGAGCTGACAGATGATGACTTTGCAAAGCTACTACATCAAATTTCAGATAGTCATGCACTCATTTTATATGTAATCGATGTTTTTGATATTAATGGTTCAGAAATATCAGGTTTACCAAGATTTGTGGGTAAAGACAATCCTATTTTAGTAGTTGGTAACAAAGTAGACTTATTACCAAAGTTATTAAACAAAAATCATCTAAAAAATTGGATTCGCTCAGAATTAAAAGTGCAGGGTATAAATCCAGTTGATATTTTGTTAACATCTGCTGCAAAACCACAAAATCTAGACGATCTACTGGAAAAAGTAGATGTTTTGCGACAGAATAGAGATGTTTTTGTCGTTGGTGCAACTAATGTGGGAAAGTCAACATTAATTAATCAGATTATTAAATCACGAACAGGTGTTGCAGATCTGATAACAACATCTCGATTTCCGGGAACAACGCTAGATCGTATTGAAATACCGCTTGATGATGGACATTACCTTATTGATACACCAGGAATTATCAAGAGAGAACAGTTTGCACATGTTTTGGATGATAAGAATTTAAAGTATGCATTACCTAAAAATGAAATTAAGCCAAAAACTTACCAACTTAATGAAGGGCAAACTATTTTCTTAGGTGGATTAGGAAGATTTGATTTTGAAAAGGGGAACAGATCGTCTGTAACAGCCTATTTTGAAAACAATTTGATGTTACATCGTACAAAACTAGCTGGTGCCGATGAATTCTATACCAAACATGCTGGACATCTACTATCTCCGATTACAAATCAAAATGGACAACCAAAACTAATTCGTCATAGTTTTAATATTTCAGAGAAAAGTGATCTTGTTTTCTCTGGATTAGGGTGGATAACGCTTCCCGCAGGTATCAAGGTGTCTGGTTGGGCACCAGAAAATGTTTCAGTTATTATTAGAAAGGCAATGATTTAATGCTACAACTTACAGGTAAACAAAAACGCTTCTTGCGTGCTCAAGCAAATACATTAACTCCAATTTTTTCAGTGGGAAAGAACGGCTTAACACAGGTCTGGGTTGATGAAGTTGTTATGGCGATTGCTAAGAGAGAATTGATTAAAATTAGTTTGCAACAAGGGGCCGAACAAACGGTTAAAGAGGTTGCTGAATTTATTGAAAAAGCATCATCTATCACGGTTGTCCAATCTATTGGACGTACTTTAGTTTTATATTTGCCCGCTCAAGAAGACAAATATAAAAAAGTATCCTTATTGCTTGCTAAAATGTAAAGGGTAATGACCATGAATGATACGTACACAGTTTATCCAAAAATTAGTCCAGAAACAATGACACTAAAATCAAAGAAGCGTATTGGTATTTTTGGTGGCACGTTTAATCCGCCACACATTGGGCAACTAATTCTAGCTGAAAGTGTTGGGAAACAGTTAGGACTTGAAAAAGTTTTTTGGATGCCCAATGCTCAGCCTGTGGATGGGACACATTCAAGTGCAATTGAGCCTTCATATCGTGCACAATTGGTAAAAACTGCGATTATGGGGAACCCATTTTTTGATATTGAATTAATTGAAATCAAGAATGGTGGTAAGTCATATACGTATCAAACAATGCGAGAATTAATCGAAAGACATCCAGAAAACGACTATTTTTTCATTTTGGGTGGTGATAAAGTTGATAAGATTACCACGTGGGATTATATTGATGAATTATCTAAAATTGTTACATTTGCAGCAGGTGCACGTGGTGGTAAACGAAAACAATGTGATTATCCTGTTTTATGGTTTGATGTACCAAATATCGATATTTCATCTTCTGAAATCAGAACTAAAAGACGTATGAACCAAAGCATTAATTATTTAGTTCCTGAACGTGAAGCTTACTTCATTGAGGAGTATAATTTATACAGAGGGCTATATGACTAAATACTTTAATGGGACAATCCAAGAATTAGAAACTAAAGTTGCTAGTAAATTATCTGATTACCGCTTTCAACATGTTTTAAGAGTGCGCGACTATGCTGTTAAATTGGCTAAAAAAAATGGTGTTGATCCTGAAAAAGCAGAAATCGCAGCATTAGTGCATGATTATGCTAAAGAAAGATCAGATCGAGAGTTTTTATCAATTATTGAGCTAAAGTCATTAGATAAAGATTTGGAAAATTGGGGTAATTACATTTGGCATGGTGTAGTTGGTGCAGAAATAATTCGCGATGAATTGAATATTGATGATTCTGAAATTCTAAATGCGGTTAGAGAACACACAACAGGAGCAGGAGAAACTATGTCAAAATTGTCTCAGGTCATTTTTATGGCGGATTATTTAGAATTAGGGCGACATTTTAAAGGCGTAGAAGAGGCTCGAGCCATTACTGAAAAATCGTTAGCAGCAGGTGTTAGGTTTCAAATCGTTCATACAATTTCGAGATTAGTATCAAAGGAAACTAAAATTTATCCTAAAAGTATTGAAACTTATAACTACTGGCTGGATAAGGGCAATGGTAATTAGATCATTTATTTATAGAAAGTAAAGGAAAGACAGTTGACAACGACAGTACATGTACAAACAATTTTAGAAACTGCAGTAAAGGCAGTTGATAATAAAAAGGCTAACAATATAGTTGCTCTAGATATGCGCAATGTTAGTTTAATGGCAGATTATTTTGTCATTGCGGATGCTGCTTCAAATAGACAGGTACAAGCCATCGTGACTGAAGTTAAAGATAAGGTCCAAGAAGCTGGAGGTACTATTAAGTTAATTGAAGGTTATCAGTCAGCTGATTGGGTACTGATTGATTTAGGGGATGTTATTGTTCATGTTTTTTCTACTGAACAACGAAATTTTTACAATTTAGAGCGTTTATGGAATGATGCACCTTATGTTGATTTAACAACATTGTTGGTTGCTGATTAAATACTTAACAGACGAGCAACGGCTCGTTTTTTTCTGTTAAAATGATAATATGAAAAATGAAAACTTACAAAACAATTATTCTACTTTTGCAGCAAAGTATGATCAACTTTTTGATAGTGAAATGTATCAAAGTTGGGCTGATTTTGTGAAGCAAAACGTTGATAAAAAAACAAAGACCATTTTAGATTTAGGTGGTGGTTCTGGTAGATTAGCAGTGTTATTGGCTAAATCGGGGTATCAGCTAGATGTTTTGGATATTTCACAAGAAATGTTGTCTTTAGCTCAACAGCATGCGAATCATGATAATGTAAATATTAATTTGTTACAGGCCGATATGCGGGACTGGTCTGACTGGCAAAAAATGTATGATGTTATTATCAGTTTTGCGGATTCGTTTAACTATCTATCTACTTTGAAAGACTTTCAGGAGACTCTGGATCAAGTCGCTAATCATCTAAATAGTGGTGGGCAACTTTTGTTTGATGTTATTACGCCGTACCAAGTGAATGTTTTGTATCAGGAATATTATTATAATAATGATGAAGATGAAGATAACATTTTTATGTGGACATCTTATCCCGGTGAAAATCCTGACAGCGTTGATCATGATTTGAAGTTTTTTGAATATGACACAACTATTGACGGATTTAAAATTATTCGCGAAATTCACCATGAACAAACTTATGCATTATCTGTATACAAACAATCATTAATCAATGCGGGATTTAAAAATATTGAAGTATCCTCAGATTTTGGCAATGGTTCGATTACTGATAAGACAACAAGATGGTTTTTTAAGGCGGTGAAGTCATGAAAGCAGTTGGCCTGGTAACTGAGTATAATCCATTCCATAACGGACATATTTATCATATTCAACAAGCAAAAAAAGTGACAGATGCTGATGTTGTTGTTGCTGTTATGTCTGGCAATTTTGTGCAACGTGGAGAACCGGCTATTTTTGATAAATGGACACGAACTGAATCAGCCCTTGCTAACGGCGTTGATTTGGTTATTGAGTTACCCACATTTTATGCTGTTCAACCTAGTCATATTTTTGCTGAAGGTGCTGTTAAATTGTTAACGGCATTAGGAGTGACCGATATGGTTTTTGGTAGTGAACATGCTGATGTTGATTTTAAATTGTTAGCTCAGCAAGCACCAAGCATCGAAAATAGTAAGCATTTTCAGGAAAAAAATCAAACATTTGCACAGGCATATGCAACACAGTTAGAAGCCGAAACAGGTTTTAAATTAGAAGATCCAAATGATATTTTAGCTTTTGGATATGCAAAAGCAGCACTAAATATTGAATCACCGATTAACTTACATGCAATTCAACGCATTGCAGCGGGTTATCATGATCAAACATTTTCTAATAATCAAATAATTGCTTCTGCCTCATCTATTCGTTTAGCTTTACATAAGTCAAAACTTGAAAAAGTTCAAGATGTTGTACCATTGGAGACATTAAAAAATATTAATACGGCTAATCATACTATTGATTTTGAAAAAAATTTTTGGCAGTTGCTAAAGTACCGTTTAACAACTGACACAATTGGGCAATTAGGACAAGTTTATCAAATGGCAGAAGGTTTAGAACATCGTTTAGCAGCGACAACTTTAAGCGATGACGGACCACAAAGTTATCAAAGTTTCATAAAATCGGTGAAGTCAAAACGCTATACCTTTTCAAGAATACAAAGAACGTTGTTTTACACATTGTTAAACGTTAAAGTTGATCAAATGCAAGCAGCTATGCAGGATCCTTATTTAAGGATTTTAGGATTTACAGAACAAGGACAAGCTTATTTAAATAACGTCAAAAAACAGTTGACGTTACCTTTAATTAGCAAAGTAGATCAGAGTTTAGCTAAAGCAAACTTACGATTAGATTATAAAGCAGGAAAACTCTGGCAAATGTTGGCTAGTCAATCTGGAAATGAGCAAGATGTGAAACGTCAACCAATATATTATAAAAGATAATAAAAAAGGAGTTATTTTATGAAATTTCTCAAGAACCAATTACAAAAATTCCGCCAAAAACCATTAGAATTTAACGAAGTATTATCACTTGAACATGATGCAAGAGAACGTTTTCCGCAGACCGTAATTCGCTTATCACCATTGCAGGTCATTGGTAATATTCAGTATGATAATGATGATTTGTTGTTAAATGCATCGGTATCTGGGCAAATAACAGTACCGTCATCACGTTCGCTTGATCCCGTTGTCCGAGATGTTGATTTAATAATTAATGAACGCTATATAGAAGATGAAAAAAAACTAGATGATTTTGAAGAAACAGAAGCAGTATTTCTATTAGAAAATGATACATTGAATGTCGATGAGGCAATTTTAGATAATATTATTGCTGAATTGCCACTTCAAATTTTAACACCAACAGAAGAGCAATCAGATACATTGCCCTCTGGAAATGATTGGCATGTTGTGAGCCAGATAAATTTTGAAAATGAGAAAAAAGATAGGAATGAAGCACAGCTTGACCCTAGGCTTGCTAAATTAGATGATTTTTTCAAAGAATGAGAAAAACCTTGCAAAAGTTTAGAAACTACTCTAAAATAGGGAGAAGTAAAAGAAATTAATTTGGCTAGTGCCGATTTAAATGTTGAGGACAAAGAATGAGTAAAGTATTAGTTATTGAAGATGAAGAAAACTTGGCAAAGTTTGTTGGTCTTGAACTCAAGCACGAAGGCTACGAAGTTGAAACCGTTTTGGACGGTAGATCAGGACTAGATGCAGCCTTAGAGAATAACTACGACGTTATTTTGCTTGATTTAATGCTGCCTGAATTAAATGGTTTGGAAGTAGCTCGACGTTTACGTGAATCTAAAAAAACACCTATTATCATGATGACAGCCCGTGACTCAGTCATTGATCGTGTGTCTGGTTTGGATTACGGTGCTGATGATTATCTAGTAAAACCCTTTGCAATAGAAGAACTTTTGGCACGTATCCGCTCATTGCTTCGTCGAATTGCTATTGAAACTGAATCAAGTGATAAGCACCGTTCAATTATCAATTTTAAAGATTTGCGTATTGAAAAAGAAAATCGTATTGCCCGACGTGACGATCAAATTATTAATTTAACGAAACGTGAATATGATTTGTTGCTGACGTTGGTTGAAAATATCAATGTGGTGCAGTCAAGAGAGCAGTTACTAAAAGAGGTTTGGGGATTTGATTCTGAAGTAGAGACAAATGTTGTTGATGTATACATTAGATATCTTCGTAACAAAATTGATGATCCAGAAAGTAAGGCATCGTATATTCAAACTGTTCGCGGTACCGGATATGTTATGCGTAGCTAATGACTATGAATGTTAATAAAAAAACAATCGAAAAAACCGCGCGTCGTTTCTCATTAAGTTGGCAACTTTCTTTAGGAATGGCGTCTGGTTTTTTTATTATATTCTTAGTGTTTGCATTTATTTTGTCCCAAATCATTCGTCAATATTATGGCAAAATCCCTGAAGCACTATATCAATGGTTAGGCGTTACTATTATTATTGGTGGTGCCTGCGTATTTGCGTATGCGTTTTTATTGTTAAGGTATATTTTGCGTCCTGTTAAATCTATTGAGGCCACTATTGAAGCATTTGAAGATGATCCAATGACAGATGTTAGAGCAAAGCGATCGGGACTTAATGATGAATTTTCTGATTTAGTCAACGTTTTAAATCGTATGATTGATCGTTTGCAAAATTTAATTAGTGCACAACAGCAGTTTGTTTCAGATGTTTCACATGAGTTACGTACACCTGTCACTATTGTTAAAGGACATATGGACTTGCTAAATAGATGGGGAAAAGATGAACCAGACGTGTTAGAAGACTCAATTAAATCATCTCTTGCCGAAATGCAAAGAATGGAAACATTGATTAATGAAATGCTTAATTTAACGCGTGCGGAACAGATTCCGATTGAAAATGTTAGTGAAATAACTGATATGGGCGGATTAGTACATCGTGTCTTTGATAATTTTAAGTTAATACATCCAGAATTTATTTTTACTTTTGATGACGATTTAAGCCAAATCGCAAATGTTAAAGTCCGCCAGGATCACATGGAACAAATATTGATCATACTTGCTGATAATGCTGTTAAATATTCCTTAGAGCGTAAAGAAATACATTTTGCTTTATCGCAAACAGCAAATCGAGTAGAAATTGGTGTACAGGATTTTGGCGAAGGACTATCAGGAGAAGATGCTTCACGCGTATTTGATCGTTTTTATCGTGTTGATAAAGCTCGATCTCGCGCAAAAGGGGGTAACGGTTTAGGATTAAGTATTGCGCAAAGATTAGTCAATGCCTATGGTGGTGAAATAACTCTAGAAAGCGCTTTAGGATCAGGATCAGTTTTTACAGTAAGAATGCCATTGTATCGTGAGAATGCTAATGACTAAAAGTTTAGAAATCACTGTGTTTGGCAAAGTTCAAGGTGTTGGATTTAGGTGGTTTACAAAACAACTAGCTGAGCAGTACAGTATTATCGGCTGGGTTATGAATCAAGATAATGGATCTGTAATAATTCATGCACAGTCAGACGATATACTTATGCAGCATTTTCTATATGATTTGTCGAAAGGTCCGGGATTTTTTGCGCATGTTGATAGAATTGAACAAAAAACTATTGATCATTTTCAAGCGAATAGTTTTGCTATTGTGTCGTAATTATTGGTATAATTAACTTCTGTAATAATCAGGAGAAAATAAAAAATATGAAACAAGTAAAGCGCATTTTAACAGCAGCTTTTGTCATTTTAGACATTATTTTAATTACCGGTGGCTATGATCAACATAGTAAAATGTATCGTTGGATTGGGCACCCATTGGCTGACATTATGTCCAATATTGCACATTTAATTGGTGGTGTAGATGGGATTGGTTGGGCAATTATTATTATCACAGCAGTTTTGCGATTAGTATTATTACCTTTCTTTTTAAATCAACAAGTCAACACAACTATTAATCAAATTAAGATGCAAACGCTTAAGCCGGAAATAGATAAGCTTCAAGCACGTTCTCGTAAAGCTGGTACAACTGAAGAACAACAACGAGCAAGCATGGCAATGATGTCATTATATCGTGAAAATGATGTTAGCGTAATTGGCGGTATCTCTTTCTTAACGATGGCAATGCAGTTACCAATTTTTTCTGGTCTCTATTCTGCCATTTTACATTCTCCATCTTTAAAAGGTGCAACGTTTTTAGGGTTTAATCTAACTAATCCGCAAATTGTTTTTGCAATACTTGCGGGAATTATTTATTTAATTCAAGCTTGGCTTGCAATGCAACATATGCCTGAGGAACAAAAAAAGACTTCAGCTGCAATGATGTTTATTAGTCCAATAATGATTTTTGTTTTTGCAATGATTGCAAGTGGTGCCATTGGATTATACTTTGTAGTGGGCGGACTATTTGCATTACTACAAACATTGATTTTACATTTTCAACGTCCAGGTCTTGAAAAGAGAGTTGGTCTGGAATTTAAAATTAAAAAAACAGCTGATGATTTATTAGCAGAGACTAAAATACCTAGTCAAGCAACCTCTAATACAGATATTAAAGAAAAAACGGCATCAAAAAGCCAAAAGAGCAATAATTCAAAACGTAATGCTGGAAAACAGCAACGTTAATAGTTAAGTACGTCATTTTTTGGCGTACTTTTGTCAGTTTTTATAATAAAGAAAGCGTAAAAAAATGGATCGTATTTTATCAAATCAAAATAATCGTGTTAAAGCATGGGCAAAGCTAGCTACTAAAAAAGGAAGACAAGAAAATCGTACCTATCTATTAGATGGTTGGCATTTGGTAGAAGAAGCTATCAAAGCTAATGCAAAATTCCATGCTGTTATGGCTACTGAAGCGCAAATGGCACTTCACTTGAGCGATGTTCCTCATGGGGTACCCGCATTTGAAATTAGTGAAGAAGTAGCAAAACATATTGCAGGAACTAACACGCCACAGGGTATTTTTGCAGAAATTTCATTACCCGAAAAAACATTTGATCCAAGTTATGTTCATGATGGTGCGTGGTTATTACTAGATAATGTTCAAGATCCTGGAAATGTAGGAACTTTGGTACGAACAGCAGATGCTGCTGGTTTCAAGGGTGTGGTAATTGGTGCAGGAACAGCAGATGTTTATTCACCAAAAGTCGTTCGTGCAATGCAGGGGTCTCAATTTCATTTAGAGGTATTAAGTGGAGATTTGACAGTTTGGACAGAAGCCTTATCTGTTAATGGTTTGCCTGTTTATGGTTCTCAATTAAATGAGTCTGCTAAATCATATCGTTCAATTGAACCTAGTACACAATTTGGTTTAATTGTGGGTAATGAAGGACAAGGAATGTCAGATGAATTAGCAAGTAAAACAACTGCTAACTTATACATTCCTATTCAAGGTCAAGCAGAAAGCCTTAACGTTGGAATTGCAGGTGGCATTTTGATGTTTAGTTTATTGGCTGGAAACTAAATTTTATACTTTTGAACAGGTTAAGTTCATATTAAAATATATCATGTGCAAATTTATTAGTAATTTGCTATAATTGGTATTAACGATTTAAAGTAGAGGGAACGACTGTGGAACAAGTACTAACTGTTGCTTTGATTGTTGTGGGTTTTTTACTCATAGTGACAGTCATGATGCAACCAAGTAAACAACAAGATGCATTGTCAGCTCTCTCAGGTGGCGCTGGGGAACTGTTTGCTGAGCGTAAATCTCGGGGGTTTGAGGCAATTATGCGACGAGCAACTGCGACTTTAGGCACTGTATGGTTTATTATCGGTTTTGCTCTGATGTATCTATCAGCACACTAGAATATGATGGTCAGTTTGCTTTTTTGTAGACTGACTTTTTTTTTGAAAAAAGAAAGAAATAATCAATGATAATAGAAGAATTAAAACACCAAATAAGTGGATTTTTAAAAGCAAATCAAGGGCAGAGTTTTACAGCACAGAATTTAGCAGATGGCTTACGTATGAATTCGGCATCTGAATATAAAAAAGTCGTGAATGCAATGAACGCATTAGTTCGCGAAGGAACACTGACAGTTGAATCTGACAAATATACTTTTAATTTAAAGTCAGGGGAAACTGTGGGTGACTATCGTGCCAATGACAAAGGATTTGGTTTTGTTAAGTACGATGACGAGTTACCTGATTTTTTTATAAACCCAGAAAATACATTACAGGCAATGCAAGGCGATAAAGTTAGAGTTATCACACTTAAACCATCATCTTCACCAGATCGTGGCGCGGAGGGTAAAGTTTCAGAAATTCTAGAGCATGCCTATGAAAGAATCGTGGGTACGTTTTCTTTGGGTTCAGAAGCTAAGCACGCCATTGGAGAATTGCGAATTAGTGATAAGAAAGCCATGAACTATAAAGTTTTGGTTAACGACAAAGGGTTGGTTCCAAGTGATGGACAAGTTGTTGTAGCTGAAGTGACTCGTTTTCCTGATAAAACACATCCTCGTGAACTTGAAGCACATGTAACAGAAACACTTGGCTTTAAAGATGAGCCAGGTATGGACATTTTACAGATTGTTCACTCTAAAAAAGTTCCTAGTGATTTTCCACAAGAAGTTTTGGATGAAGCTAAAAAAATTCCGAATGAAGTTAATGCTACTGATTTTAAGGGTCGAGAAGATATTACTGAACAAACCTTAGTTACAATAGATGGTGCCGATACCAAAGATATTGACGATGCAGTAGTTGCTTGGAAATTAGATAATGGTAACTATCATTTGGGGGTCCATATCGCAGATGTTTCTCATTATGTTACGGAAGGATCATTAATTGATTTAGAAGCTTATCGTCGGGGCACATCTGTGTATTTGACTGACAGAGTTATACCTATGCTACCAAGAAATATTTCTAACGGTATTGCTTCTTTAAATCCTAACGTAAATCGCTTAGCGATGTCTGCTGAGATGGAAATTAATCCAGAGGGACGTATTGTTAATCACCGTTTACATACCTCAATTATTAAATCACACGCTCGGATGACGTATGACGCTGTGAATAAAATTCTTGAAGGGGATGTTTTTGTTCAAGAAGAGTATGCACAGTTAACCCCAATGTTTAAAGTGATGGGGGAACTTCATGAAATTCTCTATAATATGCGTAAAAGGCGTGGAGCTATAGAGTTTGATGCACCAGAAGCGCAAATTATTGTTGATGATGACGGTAAGGCAATTGATATTAAACTTAGAGAGCGCGGTACTGCAGAGCGCATGATCGAATCCTTTATGTTAGCTGCAAATGAAACAGTTGCTGAACATTTTGATAAATTAGAAGTGCCTTTCTTATATCGTATCCACGAAACACCCGATGAAGAAAGAGCAAAATCATTTTTTGAGTTTTCTAAAGCATTGGGGCATCCTGTTTATGGTGATCCAAGTAAAGTTACGCCAGCCATGTTACAAAAACTAATGGCAGACGTGGCTGGTGATCCGGCTGAACAAATGATTTCAACGATGATGTTACGTGCAATGAAACAAGCAAAATATTCACCTGATCCTGTTGGCCACTTTGGTTTGGGTGCATCATACTATACACATTTCACATCGCCAATTCGTCGATACCCTGACCTAACAGTACACCGTTTAATTAAATGGTATGAAAAACATGGTCTAGGCGTTGAATCGCAAGCAAAGTATGCTGATAAATTGCAACAAATTGGTGAAGATACCAGTACTCGAGAACGTCGAGCTATTGATACTGAGCGTGATGTTGATGCCTTGAAAAAATCTGAGTATATGATGGATAAAGTTGGCTTAGAATTTGAAGGTGTTGTTAATTCTGCTTTAAAGTTTGGTCTATTTATTAGTTTGGAGAATACAGTTGAAGGATTAGTACATATTTCTAATCTAACTGATGATCATTATGAGTATGATGAGAGCCATGCTGCCTTAATTGGTCGATCTAAACACCGTATTTTTCAAATTGGGCAAAAAGTTAGAGTTAAAGTATTACGTGTTAATAAGGAAGAACGAACGGTTGATTTTATTTTAGTTGACCCAGAAAGTGCACCAACTACAGACATACGAGTTGCATCAAAAACAAAAGGTAAGTTTGGCAAAGGCCGTAATCGTGATGAACGTAGAAAAAATGAAAGAAGAGGAAAGTCTGAAGGACCAATAACTAAAAAAGGTCCATTAGACCAAAAACAAGGGCAAAGACGAGACTCGAAGCGTAATTTTTAGTTTATTCTTTTTTAAAAGGTGGTACTAACATAGCATGTCAAAAATTCAGAAAAATGACCATAAAGGCATTTTGGCACAAAATCGTAAAGCAAGATTTAAT
The DNA here is from genome assembly GCF_019656075.1 of Leuconostoc palmae. GTDB lineage: Bacteria > Bacillota > Bacilli > Lactobacillales > Lactobacillaceae > Leuconostoc > Leuconostoc palmae. The sequence continues at coordinate 162,686 of NZ_BPKZ01000004.1, forward strand.
TATGCAATATCTGAAACGTTTGAAGCAGGAATAGCACTGACAGGAACAGAAATTAAATCTGTACGTGCTGGGCAGATCACTATTGGAGATGGTTTTGTTACTATTCATAATGGTAATCCGATGTTAACAAATGTTAATATTGCTCCTTATACACAGGGAAATCGCTTTAATGTTGATTCATTGAGAACTAGACAGCTATTATTGCATAAACGAGAAATAAAGACCTTATTGAAGGCTAGTAGTGAGCCTGGTGTGACAATTGTCCCGCTAAAAGTGTATCTCAAAAATGGTTTTGCAAAAGTGTTAATAGGTATTGGTCGTGGAAAAAAGAAGTACGATAAACGCGATGATATCAAGCGTAGAGATCAAGAAAGAGAACTAGGGAGACGACTTAAGCATTAAGTATTTTCTAGTTTTTTTTTGTTTGACCTTAAGCTTTTTTATAGATATACTTAAAGCATGTGATTATTAAATTTTCACAAACTGAAAGGAAAAAACTCATGGTAGTTACAATCATTTCAGTGCTCTTCGCAATTGTAATGGGTATTTGTTTAGGCTATTATTTGCATATGTCGCATGACAAAAAGCAAATAGCTTCAACGAAACAAATTGCAGCAAACATTCTTGAACAAGCTAATAATGAAGCTAAAAGTTTAACACGTGCAGCTCGAACTGATGCAAAAGAAATGGCTCAAGATTATCGTTATCAAATAGACAACGAATTTAAAGACCGTCAAAAACAGTTGCAGCAACAAGAACAACGGCTTGAAGACCGCATTTTAAACCTCGATAAAAAAGATGCAGCCTTAAATCAAAGAGATGCTCAGATGATTCAAAAAGAGAATCAGGTTCAGCAGCGTCTTGATGATGTAAATCATAAACAACAGGTTGCTGAAAGCCTGGTAATTTCACAACAGGAAAAGCTAGAGTTAATTGCACAATTAACTCCTGAAGATGCCAAAAATCAGATTTTAAGCAAAACCAAAGATCAACTAATACAACAAAGAGCTTCTTTGATCAAGGAGTATGAAGAAGATGCTCTAAGCGAAGCTGATAAGCGCGCCAAAAATATTGTTGTACAGGCTATTCAACGTTCAGCAGCCGATGCTGTAGCTGATGTTACAGTATCGGTTGTTCATCTTCCAAGTGAAGACATGAAGGGTCGTATCATTGGTCGTGAAGGTCGTAACATTCGGACACTTGAATCATTAACTGGAATCGATTTAATCATAGACGACACACCAGAATCAGTTGTATTGAGCGGATTTGATCCAATTAGACGTGAAATTGCCAAAATGGCGCTCGATACACTAGTTTCAGATGGTCGTATTAATCCTTCTAGAATTGAAGAAATGGTTGAAAAAGCACGACGACAAATTGATGAAACAATTCGTGAAAAAGGCGAAGAAGCAGTCTTTGAATTAGGATTACGTGGTATTCATCCTGATTTAATAAAAATGATAGGTCGTATGAATTATCGTACTTCGTATGGTCAAAATGTGCTCCAACATTCAATAGAGGTCGCAAAACTTGCGGGAATGATGGCAGCCGAGCTTAAAATGGATGTCGCGCTTGCGAAGCGCGCTGGTTTAATACATGATATTGGAAAAGCGGTGGATGCCGAAGTAGAAGGTTCTCATGTAGAACTTGGTGTCCGTTTAGCAGAAAAGTTTAATGAAAAACCAGTTGTTATTAATGCAATTGCATCGCATCACGGTGATGTTGAGGCTATATCACCAATTTCAGAATTGGTGGCAGCCGCAGATGGTATAAGTGCTGCAAGACCTGGTGCACGTAGTGAATCACTAGAAAATTATGTTCAGCGGTTAAAAGCGTTGGAATCAATAGCTAATCAATATGATGGAGTTGAAACAGCATTTGCAATTCAAGCAGGTAGGGAAGTTCGTGTAATTGTCGAACCTACAAAACTTAGTGATTTGCAAGCCACTGTATTAGCCCATGATATCAAAATGGATGTTGAAGAAAATCTTGAATATCCAGGTCATGTTAAAATTACTGTAGTTCGTGAAACAAGAGCAACTGATTACGCACATTAATATAAAAACTACTCAATGAGTAGTTTTTTTTGTTATACTGATATCATATGAAAGTCATTAAATTTTCATATTAGTATTTACATTGTTGATTTATGACTATTAATATTTTGGAGGGGATTATGGAACTAGGACAACTTGCACTCATTATCTTTGCTGTTGCGTTTCTTTTGTTAGTGCTGTTTATTGGTGTTTTTTTACTAAAATTAACACATTCTTTGAGTATTATAACAATGGATGTTGATACAATAGCACGATCAAGTAACGAAATTTTAGGAAATGCAAATACATTGCTAGATGATGTTAATGAGAAAGTGAAAACACTTGATCCTACAGTCCAGGCCGTTGCTGATCTTTCTGTTACTGTTTCACAATTAAATAGTTCGATACAAGTAGTGACTAATAAATTTTCATCAGCAAAAGCAGCGACGAGTTTTGGTGCTAGTGGGGTTGCAGCGGCAGTAGCAAAAACAGTAATGGGTAATTACAAAAAACGTAAATCTCATAAGAAGGAGAAATAATCATGTCAAAAGCAAAAGGATTTTTAGCAGGTGTATTAGCAGGTGTTGCAGCATATGCTGCATTTAAAGCGTTACCTAAAGATAAACAAGATGAGTTGAAGAGAGTAGCAGCAGATACGGCTGAATCAGTTAAAAATAAAGCTTATGATGCGGCGTATATTGGGGCTGAACTGGCTGGGGATGTTACTACTTTAGCAAAAGACAAAGCTATGGATTTGAAAGAAAAAAGTCAAGAAAAATATGCTGAAAAAGTTGAATTGGCAAATGATAAAGTCAAAAATTTAACTGATCAAGCTGCACCATATGTTGATAAAGCAAAAAATTTTGCAACGACATATGTTGATAAAGCACAAAATTCTTTGCAAGATTTAAAAGATAAGTTTAGTAATGAAGATATTGAATTAACACAAGGTGATTTGCATCTTGAAGATGATTTGAATGATTTATCTGAAGAAGCAGAAGCTAAAGTTGCAGACGTTAAAGTAGATGTTGAAAAAAATATTGATACTACTAAAAGTCAAATTAACAAGAAAATAGCTGATATTACTGAAAAAATTGAAGATAAAACAAAGTAATAAAAAGTCTAAGCTGATTTAGGCTTTTTTTATTCAAAACTATTTTCAAGTAATAAGTTTTTGTATAAATTACTTTTTATAGGTACAATAAAAGTGATAATCTATTCAAAAAAAGGAAGTGCAATTAAGCACATTAAAAATGTCATGATAAAAGAAAAATTTGATTCAACAGCTTTTTTATCTTCTTTGTTTCATTACGCACGTGATTTTAATTTCAATCATATTGTTTTTGATGTAAATCGATATAAAATTTCTGTTAACCTCGTTAGAAAATCTAGTACTTATGGGCATGCTGAAATGTTTTATGTCTCTGCTGAGCCAAAAGTTTTCGCTAGCGTATTATCTTCAATAAATGCTGCAATAGAAATTGCAGAACTTGAAGGCAAAAGACAAGCTGTAGTGAAAACGTTAAACTTAGAGAGAGAAGAACAGGTTTTTCAATTCAAATTAAAAGAATTTGGTAATGGGAAATATAATTTAGATTTAAGTATTTAGAAAGGTTTGACATTATGAAACAAGGAAAATCAGCTCAAATTAAACAAATAAAAAATCGCAAGCGGAAACAAAAATTTAACATGCAAGAAAAATTACCACCATTTAACTATAATGATTTTGCAGGATTTCTTCGCGCAAGATTTTTTTTGACACACCATAATAAATATGATGAAAAAACTTTTGAGGTTGCCTCTTTTTTCTTAGATGATCTTATCGCTATGATGGTTAATCAGAGTTTCTCAAAGTTTACCAGTAACGAGCAAGCAGTTGTTAAAATGAATGAAGTTATGCAAGCAACTTTGGTTAATAGTGATGATAAAGATTGGCGGTATTTTGTATTATTAGTACCAGTAATATATGATATCCAGCAATTTATTGTTAAAGAGTCTAGTGTTAACCCAAGATTTATCACTGAAACAAGTAAGTTTGATATTAATTTTTGGCGTATGATTATGAGGACAATTATGTCGATCAATTTTTTCAAATGGCAAAATAAAGATGTTTCTGAGATGATTAAGACTTCATCAGCTATTGATGATCTGCAATTTAAATTTTTATTGGAAAATGAAAAAGATGATGATTTTAATCTAAAGATTATCGCAGAAACGTTCAAAGGTCTCCAACCAAAGTTAAAACCATTAGTAGAGGTGGAGGGGAATATTGGCAATGCGGATATTAATTTAACAACTGACGATATTAATAATGAACTAGCCTATGCAGAACTTAAATTATCACAATTTAAGGCAACCTCAGTCAAGGATGTTATATCTGAAAACGTTTTGAAGATGCTTTTTGCATTACATGAAGGTATTGCAAAGGAATATAATCTAACGCATAGAGAGTGGACACCGATTATCATTAATCAATTTATTATGGATCATTTACTTGATTATTGGACACCAGAGTGGCACAATTTAGACGGTATAGGTGGAGAAGTGAAGTCATATTTGTTGTTCTTGAGTGAGAAAAATATAATTAGTGGGTTTAAATCTGAAACCAATAATATTGAATCAATTGGGCGATACATCGATGTTAAGGCCATAAATTATTTGTTGGCACAGTTAACGCTTGATCAAGTAGCAGAGCTATCATAAAAAGAACTCGAAAATTATGTCAATTTTCGAGTTCTTTTTATGATATATGTCTAATTGTGCCAGGTAATATAATGGTAAATTTATGATCGATTAGTGACTGAACAAGTAGTTGGCCTTCATTATTTTGATAAACGACACCGTGAATATTTTCAACTTCTTCAGAGAGTAATGATTGATTAATTTGAATCGTAACACTCTTGTTTGAATTTAAAGCATCTTCCAATAATCTAATGATTGTATTCGCATTCAATTGTTGTTTGATAGGCACTCTTTTTTTAGGAATGAATAGTTGCTTGATTGTTTCCAATATACGAATACCGTTAAAAAAAGGTGAATTAATTGAGTTTTGTGCGATATAGTTCTGCATGCTGTTCACTCCTTAATTTTTTTCTATCTATATTATACGAACAAGTGTTCACAAAAACAAACAAAATTTCAATTTAAATAATCTATATAAAACAGTTATTGTATATCAACTGGAAAGCCTGTATAATATTCACATTAGTACATAAAGAGGAAAAATGATGACGCAGCGTGGTTTACTGATAGTGTTATCTGGCCCTTCAGGTGTTGGTAAAGGGACAGTTCGTAAAGCTATTTTCGAAGAAGATGGTATTGATTTTCAATATTCTATTTCAGCAACAACAAGACAACCAAGAATTGGCGAAGTTGATGGTGAAGATTATTTTTTCGTTTCAAAAGATGAGTTCGAAGAAAAAATAGCGAATGGTGATATGTTAGAGTATGCTCAGTATGTTAATAATTACTATGGCACACCAAAAAGTTTTATTGACGAAACACTATCTAGTGGTCGCGATGTATTTCTGGAAATTGATGTACAAGGTGCTTTGCAAGTTAAATCAAAAATGCCAGAAGGCATTTATATCTTCTTAACACCTCCTGACTTAACTAATTTAAGAGAGCGTTTAGTTGGTAGAGGAACTGATTCACAAGAAGTTATTGAAAAAAGAGTAAGTGCTGCACGTGATGAACTCAAACAGATGATTAATTATGATTATGCTGTAGAAAATGATCAAGTGGTAAAAGCAGTATCACGTATTAAGTCTATTATTACGTCAGAACGTTTACGCGTTGCACGTGTTTTTGAAAAAACATTATAGGGAGATTTATTATGCTATTATATCCATCTGTTGATAAATTGCTTGAGAAAGTTGATTCGCGCTACAAATTAATTGCACTTGGTGCAAAACGTGCTCGTGAATTAGATGCTGGTTTGCCAGCAACACAAGAAAAATTTGACTCTAATAAATCTGTCGGTAAAGCATTGGAAGAAATTGAAAATGGGGATGTCATTATTGATCCCGATTTGGAAGATCAAGTTTAAATTTATAAACTATTAGACTAAAGGAACGGTTAAAATGACGGAATATCCTCAACATAATGCTGAAGAATATACAGGGCCTACTGCTGTCTTTAAGACAAATTTAGGTGATATAACGATTAAACTTTTTGCAGATATTACACCAAAAACAGTAGAAAATTTTATTTCTCACGCACAAAATGGTTATTATGATAATAGTATTTTTCATAGAGTTATTAAAGATTTTATGATTCAAGGCGGAGACCCAGATGGTACGGGAATGGGCGGAGAAAGTATTTGGGGCGGCAGTTTCCAAGATGAATTTTCGGACAAACTGATAAATATACGTGGTGCGCTGTCAATGGCTAATGCAGGCCCAAATACAAACGGTTCGCAATTTTTTATTGTACAAACTGAAGAAACGCCTTGGCTTAATGGTAAACATACTGTATTTGGACAAGTGATTTCAGGTATGGATATCGTAGACAAAATTGCTGGCGTTGCTGTTGATATGTACGATAAGCCTAAAAAAGAAGTAAAAATAGAAACTATTGAAATAACAGACTGATAGTCTGTTTTTTTTGTTATAATTGTTTTTGAGGATTTATTTATGACAATTTATCATATTGGGCAGACTGTACATGGCAGAATCACTGGCGTGCAACCGTACGGTGCATTTGTTTCTTTAGATGATCAAACGCAAGGGTTAATTCATATATCTGAATGCAAATCAGGTGTTGTGCATGACCTAAAAAGCGAACTTCGTGTTGGAAAAGAAGTCTCAGTCACCATATTAGACATCGAACAATATAACAAAAAAATTAGTTTATCATTACGTCAAGAAGATATACCCAAGAGTAATGGACCAACAAAAAATGTTAATTACCGAAAAAGATTTTGGACAAATAATCACTTGAATATAGGTTTTAAACCCATTGAAGATCAGTTAGATCAGTGGATTGAAGAAGGATTGAAGCGTACAAATAAGTAGGAGAAAAAAATGTCCCTCATTGCAGCAACAGTAATATCAGTAAAAAACAATTTGCCTTATTTTTTGGTCGAGAACAGTGAAAAAGGCTATCAATTTTATACTGCAAAAATGCATCGTCATAATCAGGATACATCTTTAGGTGCAGTATTGAGAGCTTTTAAATCAATAGGTATAGTTAATTTTGATACTTGGCACTTAGGAGAGTTAACAAGTGTTAATAGAGAAGGCGCTCTTATGTCATTATATTCATTTGAAGTTCCTGAAATGTCTGGGGTTGAGGAATGTCTAGAAGGTAAATTAGAATTTGTTCCAGCTAATCAATTGCATAAATTGTTAGAAACTCTGCAAACAACATCATTTGTTAGTTTTGAAGAATAAATATAAGTATTGACTTTTTTAAAATTACTAGTATAGTAGTAATAGTTGTCTCACAAATATTCTGATTTTTGCAAACTTTAAAAAGGGTTGACAACTTTGAGAAGAGATAGTATAGTAATAAAGTTGTGTTAAGAGCGGAAAGCGCGAGAGAGAAAAACAT
>NZ_BPKZ01000005.1 GCF_019656075.1 Leuconostoc palmae
AAGCTCTATCACGCCGAAAGTAGTTGCCGGATCGCTGGCTGCGAGGATAGGAAGATGCGGTGCCGTACATAGGAAGTACTCTGAGAAGAGTGCTTTTTTGTTTTATACCATTGAATATAAAATTTTAAATTTTGCTTTTATCTTTAAATATAGCTAAAATAGTTATGAAAGGTGGTGTCAATAATGGAAATGGAACGCATTAATGATAATACAATCCGTGTCATGATTGAGAATACAGACCTTAAAGAAAGAGGTATTTCCATTGCAGAACTTTTAGGAAATCATGAAAAAATAGAATCTTTTTTCTATAGTATTCTTTCTGAAGTCGATGTTGAACATGATTTTGGTGATGATGATCAAGTGACTTTTCAGATATTACCTAATAGAAATGGTCTAGAATTATTCATATCAAGGATATCCGAAGATGATCAAGTCGGTGATATTATCAATAATATAATATCTCACGCGAAGAAGAGTACATCAGATTTAGATGATATTTCGGATAAGCGCCGTACAGAATTACAACAGTCAGATAATGGCGATAAAGTCGAAATAAATCAATCAACAAGTATTAGGGAATCTAAAAATTTAAATAAACCTGCCTTAATAAATAATGTAATTGCATTAAAAATATTAGATTTTGAAAATCTTATTGTAATTTCTGATTTGTTGCAAGATTATTCATTATCATCAGATCTATTTAAATATGATGATAACTTTTATTTGGTTTTGAGATTTTTAGATAAATCTTTGAGTCAAGATGATATTGATAACCTAAAATCTTTTGCTATTGAGTTTTTACAATTAAGTGACAAAGATAGTGATGTTCTGAATGAACATGGACAATTAGTTTATAAAGAAACTGCATTAGCTAGTATACGTAAAATTTTTAAACACAATTAAGCATAAATTTTGATATAATGGAGGAATTGATGCTAATTGGAAGAGGTTTGACATGAACATATTTGTAACTGTTGCTATGGTTCTTATTCTATGGCTTTTAATGACATTCTTTAGTTGGTTGTGGGTTATAATCAGTGCAAAATCAACTGGTACTATACTGACTTCTGATCAATTTTCGCAAAAAATTGAGGAAACACACTCAGCTCAAATAATTGATGTAAGAGAAACAAGTACTTATAAGCGATCACATATTATGGGTGCCAGAAACATACCTAGTATGAATTTTTCTCAAGGTAAGTCTGGACTACGAAAAGACAGAGATATATTTTTATACGATGATAGTTTAAGAAATGTTTTACGAGCTAGCAAGGCACTAAAAAAACAATCATATGACAAGCAACATATTTTTTTGCTACGGGGTGGGTTTAAAAATTATCCTGGGAAAAAAACAAACTAAAAGCAATAACTAAGATAGCTTAGTTATTGCTTTTTTGTTTCTGAAATAAAAACCTTTTTTTTCATGAAAAGAGCAGTATACTTAATGTATAAATGTAAGCGGTTACAATAAAGGTGGGGTATTGATGCAATACATAAATTATTTTAACCAAGATGCGTATACTAATATTGCTATGGATTCATGGTTATTGAAAAACCTAAAAAACGATAAGCCAGTGTTTTCATTGTGGCAAAATAAAAGAGCTGTTATTGTTGGCGAGAATCAGAATACGTTTTCAGAAGTCAACGCTGACTATGTTAAAGATTATGATGTGCAAGTGGTGAGACGTGTTTCAGGAGGAGGTGCAGTTTATCACGATTTAGGAAATATTTGTTTTACGTTTTTTGTTCCAGTGTCTAGTAGTGCAAAAGTCGACTTTAAGCAATTCGTTAAACCTATGGCAGATGCACTCGAATCTTTAGGTATAAATGTAAAAATTTCAGGGAGAAATGATTTAGAGATAGCAGGCAAAAAAGTCTCTGGAAATGCACAGCGTTATTCTGGGGGATATCTAATGCATCACGGAACTTTACTTTGGGATACGGATGTTGATGCAATGGTTAGGGCACTAAATGTAGCGTTGAAGGATTAGATCATACGCTTAATGGTTTTGATGCTGAAATGACGAAACCAGTATTAGCCGATTTTGAACAACATGGTGGTCATATCGTGACATCTGCCATGGCAAAATCAGCACAACAAACTGACCAGGATGTTAGTTTGACGTATGAAGTTGATGGAGAAGAACACACTATAACTGGCGATTATTTGCTAGTTGCTGTTGGCCGTCGGGCTAATACAGATGGATTAGGTTTAAATAATACGGATATCAAGCTAAGTGACCGAGGTTTAATTGAAATTGCGGATACCATGCAAACAAATGTGTCACATATTTATGCAATCGGGGATGTGACAATTGGCCCTCAGTTAGCACATAAGGCGAGCTTTCAGGGTAAAATAGCTGCTGCTGCCATCGCTGGTGAAGCTCAAGCACGTACGTGACTTGCACTATTCTCTGCCTGGCGTGGCGTATACACAGTTTGAGTTAGCGACAACTGGCGAAACGCCAGAGTCTGCTAAGGCAAAACAACTAGATGTTAAGATTGCTAAATTCCCATTTGCCGCTAATGGGCGTGCTATCTCGATGGATGAGACAACCGGATTTATTCGACTAATTAGTGATACAGCAACACATGGCTTGTTAGGTGCGCAAATCGTTGGTCCCAGTGCTTCTGATTTGATATCAGAGTTATCATTGGCGATTGAAAATGGTTTGACCACCAATGATATTTCACTCACAATTCATCCACATCCAACATTAGGCGAAGCCATCATGGATACAGCTGAATTAGCGGATGGTTTACCAATTCATATTTAACAGATTTTCTGAATTTAAAAGGAGTAACATGGCAAAACTGACAACAAATGATCATGTGATGTTAGACTATCATATCTATGATTCTGGACAACCAATCATATTAGTGGCCGGTTATTCAGGTAATCAGGCGACGTGGTCTGGACAGATTGATCATCTGGTCGCAAATGGGTTACAAGTGATTACCTATGATAGACGTAATCATGGTGATAGTGACAATGTTGACTATGGCATGCGTTTATCACGTCATGGGCAAGACTTAGCTGAATTAATTGCAAGTCTTAAGTTAAAACAACCTATATTATTGGGACATTCAATGGGGGCTAGCACGATTTGGGCCTACTTGTCATTACATGGAGATGATAACGTTTTGGGCATCATTACAGAAGATCAAGTCCCGGTTATGGTTAAGCAAAAAGACTGGCAATTTGGTTTATTTCAAGCCGATTTTGAGCATGTCACCGAAGCAATGAGCAAACTTCCTAGTACGAAATTAACCAATATTAAGCTATCAGAACAAATGAAACGTCAAATTAGTCTGCACTATAAACCATTTGATTTTCAATATAATGCACCGCTATTATTTAATAGCCTATTGCAAGATTGGCGTGACGTCGTTGCGCGTGAAAAAGTCCCCCATCTCTTTATTGCGGGTGATAAATCGCCCCTTTGGTCAGCCCAACATGCGGTGGTGACAAGCCAATTAACAACTAAAGGCGAATATATTATTATCAAAGATGCCGGTCATATACCACATATTGAAGCACCAGACACCTTTAATCAAATTGTTAGCAATTTTATACAGAAAATAATCTCAATAAAAAACGCCACCTGAGTTGTGTGGCGTTTTTTTATTTATGCATTTACATTTTCAATTGCTGTCACGATATCTGACATCGTTTGACTGCCAAAAATAATATCTGGTTGATCATCAATCATCATCGCTGGCACACTCATAATGTGATGCGAATTTCTAATGTCAGGGAAAAGCTGTAAGTCAATCATTTCAGCTGAGACATGTGGATTCAGGGCTGCGATGTGCTGACAGGCAGCAACAACATCTGGACAAAAATGACAGGTTAGTGACACACCAATTTTAATATTAGTTGGTGGTAAAGCCTTGATACGTGATTGAAGTTGCGTATCAAGGCTTTGTCCTGGACCAGCAACGTTGTATAGTGCAAGTACTAACGAGTTTAATTCATGACCAGTGGGAATACCACTAAATGCAATACCTGTGGCTGCATTATTTTCATTGAGTAATGTAAAATGTGGTAATAATGGCATGTCGGCAGCTTTTGCTTCGGTGATACGCAATGTTAAATGTTGACTTAATGAAGCTAATTCGGTTAAAAATGACGATAATTCATGACTTTTATCACTATTATCTGTGATTTGAGACAGAATAACTGTTTTGGATAGTTGGTCAAAAATAGGTTGGAGTTGCTTGATTAAATTTTGATCGAACCATTGTCCTTGATGTTGGGTTGCAATATGTGGTTCATCTCCCAGTTGCGATTGTTGTCGCATATTGTCAGGTTGCTGGTGTTTTTTTGTAATCTGTGTGCGTTGAATAGGAATATGCAATGCTTTCTTAAGATTTGTGACATAAACTTCGGCACTTGTTGCAGCATTTGCACCATCAGCCGCCGCAGTGACAATCTGACGTAGTGGCTTAGCAATCACATCGCCAGCAGCAAAGACACCGGAAATATTAGTTTGACATTTATTGTCAGCGATAATGTATTTATCATCGTCGAGTGTTAACTCTTCTGTGAATAAATCAGTTTGCGGGTCGGTCCCGACATAAATAAACATGCCAAAAGTGTTGTCACCTTGAGCAACATGATAGACTTTCTTTTCATGTGTTTGATTATTAACAAAGACAGCTTCAGTTAAATAATCTTTACCCGAAACAGATTGCACTTCAGTGTTTGGCCAAACCGTAATATTGTCATTAAGTCGCGCGCGATCGGCTGTTAGTGGCGGACAAGTAAAATCATCGGAGCGCATCACAACAGTCACATGTCTAGCAAAACGTGTTAAATATTCAGCTTCTTCAGCTGCGGCGTAACCACCACCGATGACAAAAACTTCCAAACCGCTAAATAATTCGCCATCACAAGTTGAACAATAGGCAATACCACGGCCACGAAATTCTTTTTCACCTGTAAAACCAACTTGATGAGGTTGGGCGCCGGTTGCGATAATAATGCTGCGAGCTTGATAAGTATTTTGCTTGCCTGAAACTGTTTTAACTGCTGGTTGACTAAAGTCAACTGATGTAATGGTATCGGATACAAAATTAACACCAAACGCATCAGCTTGTTGCTTCATGTTATTCACCAATTGAGTACCCTCAATGGTATCTACCGCTGGATAATTGGCGACACTTGATGTGGTTGTAACTTGTCCACCGATTTGGTTGCCTTCGATAATCAATGTGTCCATCGTGGCACGGCCAGCATAAATACCAGCAGAAAGTCCGGCTGGACCACCACCAATAATCAAAGTGTCATAAATGTGGGGGTTTGTCATGAATTTAAGCCTCTTAAATTTTACCAACTAGATCTAAGCTAGGCGCAATGGTGTCTTCGCCTGGATGCCAATTTGCTGGGCAAACACGATCGCCGTGTTCAGCCACAAATTGTGCGGCTTCTAGTGTACGGAGAATTTCTTCGGCATTACGACCAATACCCATATTATTGATTGTATAAGACTGAATTTTCCCTTCAGGATCGACGATAAAGACAGCTCGGAATGCTAAACCGGCGTCTTCATCTAAGACATTGAAGAAACGTGCTAATTTGCCAGCGGGATCAGCAAGCATTGGATACTTTACTTTAGCGATGGTATCTGTTGCTTCGGCCCAGGCTTTATGAACAAATTCGCTATCTTCTGAAACCGAATAAATTTCAGCATTAGCCTTTTGGAAATCAGCATAATGGTCAGCTAAGTCACCTAGCTCTGTAGGGCAAACAAATGAAAAGTCAGCGGGATAAAAGAAATACACGCCCCATTTTCCTAGGGTATCTTGCTTAGTAACTTGTGTGACGTCGCCGTCGTGATAGGCGTTGACAGAAAAGTCTGCGATTTCTTGGTCAATAAAGTTAGTCATAATGATTTTCCTCCTTTTAAATTATAATCATTCTAAACTAACTTCAGTATACAACGCAATTAATAAAAAAATCAAGGGGATATTAAATTAATTATTATTTTACTTGACCGATCAGTCAAATAAAACTATACTAAGGGCATGGGTAGAAAAAAAAGTTTTGATCAACATATCGTCGTTGCACAAATGAGTACAGTGTTTGTGCAGCGTGGTTTTGAAGGGACATCTTTAGATGATTTAGTCACAGCGACAGGATTATTACGTGGCAGCCTTTATAGTGAATTTGGTAGTAAACAGGGCATGTTTATGGCGTGTTTAAAAGCAAATTTGAAGAAGCAACCATTAGATGATGTCACATGGTTTTTGTTGCTTGTGGCAATGCTAGAATTGACGTCAAATAGCCAAGCTGTGAATGAAATCGTCAGTCAGTGGTACGCCAAACAGAATAGTCCTAATATTGCAACGCAATTAGGACAACAGTTGCTGAAGTATAGTCATATTTTATCGGGGGATAACGACAATGGAAAACGTAGTTAATATACAAAATGAGCAATTAGTGATTGAACCAATCGGATTGACTAAAATTGCAGCACTTAAAGAGCGTATTGCGATACCATTGACGCACGTTGTTGGTGCTTCAATCGATACTGGCATAATCAATGAAAGTAAGGGATTCAGAATGCCGGGAACAGCCATACCCGGTTACTGGGCAGGTACGTTTCGAAAAAATGATGAAATGACCTTTTTTAACATTAAACACACGAGCTTACCAGTTGTTATTCAACTTAAAGATGAAAAATATACGCGTTTGGTACTAGGCGTTGATAAGCCACGTGAGTTAGTGACTTTGATTAATAATCATGTGCTATCATGATATTTTTGGCAATTTTTGGTGGTAGGCATAAAATAGAGAAAATAAATAATAATCAGTAAACATCATGGAGGCTTGAAATGACGACGATTCCTGAATTATTTGATTTAACAGGTCGAGCTGCAATTGTCACTGGTGGGGCATCCGGACTTGGTCAATACTATGCGCAGGCTTTGATTGGTGCTGGCGCCGATGTTTTTGTGGTTAGCCGTTCCGAAAAAGGTTGGCAGGAACTCCGACAGTTTGCAGCATAACATGGGCGACAAGTTGTGTTTATGACACAAGATTTAACTGCTGAACAAGCCGCTATTAATGTCATTACTGAATTTAAAAAGCATTTTGAATCGTTAGACATTTTGATTAATAATGCAGGTGTTCAAATTCGTAACGATATCGTGAGTTATCGTGATGAAGATTGGCAAAAAGTAATTGATATTAATCTTAATGCACTGTATTATTTGTCACATGAAGCCGCTAAAGTGATGATTACACAAAAATCTGGGAAAATTATCAACATTGGCTCCATGCAATCGTTTCGAGCTGGAAAATATATTTATCCCTAGGCAGCTAGCAAACATGCTGTCGTTGGTTTGACCAAAGCGTATGCAGATGCGCTGGCGCCTTATGGTATACAGGTCAATGCGTTAGCACCAGGTTATATCGACACAGATATGACGAAAGCTTTGCAGGCAGATGAAACACGCAATACAGAGATTCTTAATCATATTCCAGCTGAACACTGGGCACAACCGTCGGAACTAATGGGGACGATAGTCTATCTCGCTAGTTCAGCTTCTAATTATGTCATTGGCGCAACGATTCCTGTTGATGGCGGCTACTTATTACGTTAAAAAAAGAGACCACCTGTTGAGGGTCTCTTTTTTAGTGACGTCATGGTTAACGTTTAGGCTGCACTTTTAATACAAACAAGAGTAATAACGATAAGATTGGGACAATAATCATGACTTGGTAAACAGACATAAAGGCTCATCTTGATTCATAGTTATGCTAAAACAAGTAATCGAAACACTGCTTTTTATTAGGGATCTCAATTACTTTACAGTTTATATAAATCAAGAGTAAATAAAAAACTTTCCCGTACAGTGTGGAAAAGTTTTTAAAAAATTAAACGTTAAAAGCGTGATTGGTGTGCAGAAATACTACGGCGAATAGCTTGCTTAGAAACTTCATCATGGTGCTCCTCAGCTTTTTGAGCTGGCTTCACAATTGTTTGGCGATAGCCAATAGCTGAAGCAGCAGCGACAAAAGCAGAAGCAATAATGCCAACGAAAACGCCTGATTTAAATGATTTCATAATATTCGCTCTTTTCTTAAGTTTCTTAAGTCCTATTATCAACTATTTTAGTCTATTTGTAAATGAGTTTAGTATAATTGAACTATGAATAAAAAAACAGAAATTATTGCACACCGAGGTTATCGCATTGTTGCACCCGAAAATACAATTCCTGCTTTTGAAGCAGCGCTGGCTTATAATCCAGATATGTTAGAAATGGACGTACATCGTACTCAAGACGGTCATTTAGTTGTTATTCATGATGAAAAGGTTGATCGAACAACCAATGGCAGTGGCTATGTTAAAGATTTAACATTAGATGCAATTAAGCAATTAGATGCGGGAAGTTATAAAGAACCTCGCATGATAGGCATTAAAATTCCAACACTTGAGGAATTTTTGACCTTTTTAAAAGAGAAAAATTATGATAAAACATTACTATTAGAAATTAAGACAGATCATGTAGCATACCCTAATATTGAAAAAGAAATCGTTGACATGATAGGTTTATTTCAGCCAACATATCGGGTAATTTATCAAAGTTTTAATCTCGAGACATTAAAAATTGTACGTCAGTTATTACCTCAAGCCGAAATTGCGGCGTTAGTTTTTTCAACAACGCCTAAGGTGTATTGGCTTAAATTTTGTGGTGTTTTTGACTATATTCATACTGACATTCGGATATTAAAACATAAACCCAAATTTTTGTGGACTTTTAATCAACATATTCGAACATGGACAGTTGATAGCGAAGATGATATGCGTATAGTTTTTAAATCACAATTACCTGGTTTAATAACTAACCAAGTTGCTTTAGCAGTTAAAATTCGTGCAGAGATTCAAGGTGAAAAATGAATAAAATACTTATAATTACTGGGCCAACGGCATCTGGGAAAAGTGATTTAGCCATTCAGATGGCAGAAAAATATAATGGAGAAATTGTATCTGCAGATGCTATGCAAATATATCGCAAGTTAAATGTCGGCACTGCAAAAGTAACAGTAAGTGAACAAAAAAAAGTACCCCATCACTTAATTGATATTGTAGATATGACAGCACAATTTTCAGTTGCTGAATTTTTGGAAAAAGCTGATGAAGTTGTCCTTGATATTATTTCGCGCGGAAAATTACCTATTATGGTTGGCGGAACAGGATTCTATGTTAAGGCTTTTATTGGTGAAGCAACTCTTGATTTTGTTGCTAGCAATTCAGATGAAGTTAAGCTGTTAAATAAAGAGCCTATTGACACTCTTGTTGCACAATTAAAGCAATTAGATAATGATTTAGCTCATCGTGTTGATTTAAAAAATAAGCAGCGTGTTGTTCGTGCAATACAAATTGCACGTCATGGTAAACATTCTGATATACAAAAACGGCCGGATTATGATTCGCTAATTATTGCTATTGATTGGGAAAGAGAACTTCTTTATCAACGTATCAATTCGCGTGTTTACAATATGATTGATAACGGGTTGATTGATGAAGCCAAATTAATTTTAGAAGCTGGTGGAGAAACTATTCAAGCAGGAAAGGCAATTGGATACAAAGAATTATTTCCATATCTGGAACATAATATGTCACTAGAGACGTCAATTAGTCAGATTCAACAAGATTCTAGAAGATATGCGAAACGCCAATTGACATATTTGCGTCATCAAATTCCTGGATTAGTCTGGATTGATGGTTATCATGCCAAAGCAGTATTATCAAATAAAATAAATAACTGGTTAAATAAAAAAACACATGTCAATTGACATGTGTTTTTTTATCAGTTACTAAACTGTCCAAAGTTTCGTTTTGTTGTAATTGAAGTGATTGCGCTTGATTAATTTCAGTATAGAGTACGGTTGCCATCGCATTTGGAATCATATTTTGGTCTAGTTGTTGCTGTACGTAGTTATATTCTTCCTGAAAAGCGCGGATAAATAGTGTGTTATCCACTTTGACTGTACTAGTACTATAATCACGTCTAATTAGAGAGAAATAGTGATCGAATTCTTTTCTTACCATATTAATGTCTTGATTACTTGTAAGATGCTTTTTAATCCTAGAATCAAGTAGAGAATCCAAATACTTATCTACTTGATTAATGACTTGAGTATTTAAATCCAATAACCTATTTCTTATATCTAACCAATCTTGTTTTTTATCTTGGTGGTCTTGTAGCCATTTTTGTCGACTAGATAATTTTTGTTTCTTTGTGTATTGACCGTTTACGATATGCCATTTGAAATGATTTACTGTGTACTTGATACGTCGATAAATTTGTTTTAAAATTCTATTTTTGGTATTCAATAGCTGGATTTGTTTACTAGTAAATCTATTAATAATCTTTTCATAAGCAGCTATCACATTATCATCATATTGTTCTGTAATAGTTTGACTATGTAAATAATCTAAAATAAATTGTTGTGTTTCGTTTCTCACAGTTTGGTAACTATCTTCAAGGGCTTGCCTATCAGATGATTGATAAAATCCTTTTTGAGATTGTAATTGGGATGTTAATTGTTCTCGTTCGTCATGTTGAGGAATAATGCGACGCATCTGGATAGTAGCATAATCTACCATTGCATCTCTCGTTTCGTTTAATTGAGCAAGTGTATATGACGCAATTTTCTTTGGTAACAACACTGGCAAGGCAATCGCACTGATAATCATACTAATTATGATTACTGTTGTTGCAACAATAATTAATTCTTCTCGATAAGGGAAAGTATGTCCAGCAATAGTTTTTGGTAGTGAAAAAGCCATCGCTAATGTAACTGTACCGTGAACACCACTAATCGCAAAAATTCGAGCATTAAAACTATGCTGTGGCGCATTATGTTCTTCAAATAACGTTTCGAAAGTTGGATTATCCTCTTGCCGAGCCCAAACGAATCTAACTAAAGAAGTTGTAATATAAATCAGGATAGCCAAGCCAATTAATTGTAATGTCATCATTGTGCCATATGATGACATGACATGCCAAACAGTTGGTAAAGAAATACCTAGAATAATAAAGACGACAGAATTTAACACATTTGCAATAGTTTCCCATACTGTATTTTGTGTGAGTTGAACATTTGTAGACGTTAATTTAAGTTTGCTAGATTCCCAATTATGAACAATTCCTGTTGCAACAACAGCTAAGATACCAGAAGTATGACAATATTCGGCTAACATATAGACGACAAAAGGTGTTAATAAGCTAATGGGGATGATGGTAGTTTCCGGTTTAGTTGTTCGAAAGCTAATGTTAGTACGTAACCAAACAATAAAAAAACCAGTTAAAATTCCGACAATAACACCACCGATTGAAACAAATAAAAACTTAGATAGACCGCTGAAAAAAGAAATGGAGCCACTTTGTAGAACGGATAAAGCTAAATCTAGCATAACCAAACCCGTTGCATCGTTAAATAACGACTCTAGTTCCAATGCTTCATTGACACCTTCTGGCATTTTTGTAGTGGCTGTTAAAGATTTAACGGCTACAGCATCAGTGGGGACAACAATAGCTGCTAATGCGATTGCTAAAGGCAAAGTCCACTTTGATTCAAACCAGTTAGCTAATAAACCAACGGCTGCCGCAGAAACTATGGCTAAAACAACTGAAAGTATAAAAATAATACTAAATCTTTGTCGTATTTTCGAAAAAGATTGTTGCTGCCCATCTAAAAACATTAATGGTGCAATAACAACAAGCATAAAAAATTCCGGTTCTAACTCAAAATCATGGAAAATATTTGTAAATGATAAACATACCCCCACAATAATAAGAATAAACGCATCAGGTATTTTCGGTATAAATTGTTTGATGATATTAGTGCCGATGACGCCAATAATTAATAAAAAAATGGTATATAGAGTATTCATGAAAATAATCCTAACGTTTTAATGGCTTTTGATTACACCACGTATTATAACAAAATCATTTAATACATTACATTATGAAGAAATGAACATCGTTTACCTAAAAGTGTATAATGAAGATATTCTAATCATTTAGTTGAGGTAAACATGGCAGAATTCACACAATTTTACAATTTTTTTAAACCCAGTCATTACGATGTATTTATAGATATTAATAGGGATACTAAAACTTTTTTTGGTCAGACTGTTATCTTTGGTGAGGCGATGGCGAAAGAGATATTTCTGCATCAGAAAGACTTAACAATTACCTCTGTAAAAATAAACAATCTATTGACTAACTATCAAGTGATAAATAATCAAGATGCCGTATTAATTGATTTACCAGATGTGGGCGATGATGTTATCACAATTAATTATTCCGGTGACTTAACGGACACGATGATGGGTATATATCCATCATATTATGAAATAGATGGCGAAAAGAAACAAATTATAGGAACACAGTTTGAAACTAATTTTGCACGTCAAGCTTTTCCTTGTATTGATGAGCCAGAGGCCAAGGCAACATTTAGTCTTTCATTGAAATTTGATGAACAACCAAATGAAATAGTGCTTGCAAATATGCCTGAAATACGAGTTGAAGATGGCATACATTATTTTGATAAGACCAAACGTATGTCAACCTATTTGTTAGCTTTTGCTTTTGGAGAACTGCAATCAAAGCATACTAGAACTAAAAGTGGTGTCAATGTTGGTGTATATGCTACTCGAAATCATGATCATAAAACATTAGATTTTGCTTTGGATATTGCGAAATCTTCGATTGAATTCTTTGAAGATTATTATCAAACACCATACCCATTACCACAGTCAAATCAATTGGCATTACCAGATTTTTCGGCAGGTGCAATGGAAAATTGGGGATTAGTCACTTATCGTGAAGCTTATCTTTTGATAGACCCTGAAAATACTGCTATTTCAACTCAAAAAACTGTAGCTACTGTGATTGCTCATGAACTGGCACATCAATGGTTTGGAGATTTAGTCACAATGAAGTGGTGGGATGATTTATGGTTAAATGAAAGTTTTGCTAATATGATGGAGTATGTTGCAATTGATGCAATTAAACCAGAATGGCACATCTGGGAAACTTTTCAAACATCTGACGTACCAATCGCCTTGAAACGTGATGCCACTTTTGGTGTACAACCTGTTCATGTTGATGTGAAACATCCAGATGAAATAGATGCGCTATTTGATCCAGCCATAGTTTATGCTAAAGGTGCTCGATTATTAGTAATGGTTAGAGGATTGATTGGCGATAATGCTATGAGATTGGGGTTGAAAAATTATTTTGCAAAACATCAATATGCAAATGCAACAGGAAATGATTTGTGGCAAGCGTTAGGTGAATCCTCAAATGAAAATATCGCTGAAATAATGCATGCATGGCTGGAAAAGCCTGGGTATCCAGTAGTCAAGGCTGAAGTTAAGGAGGGTAATTTAGTCCTCACACAATCGCAATTTTTAATCGATGAAAGCCATAAAACTGATCAACAGTGGTTTATACCTCTGAATAGTAATTACAAAAATGTGCCTAAAATAATGGATCAGAAAACTATCGTATTGGGTGAGTATCAGAGTTTAAGAAATCAAGAGAAAAAGGCTTTTAGGATCAACATAGGGAATGATTCACATTTTATTGTTCACTATGATACAACATTATTGCAAGATATCATACAAAATATTGAAAAATTAAATGCCATTGACAAATTACAATTACTGCAAGATCTGCGCTTGTTATCAGAAGGACATCAGACTTCATATACAGAGATAATACCTTTATTATCAAGGCTTTCGTCTGATAAATCTGCGATTGTTAATAATGCACTGTACCGTATTGCTAATAATTTAAAGCAATTTGTCGAAGCTGATTCAAAAGAAGAAAAAGATTTGCAACAATTTTTTGGACAACTAAGTGATGAGCAATTTAATCGGTTAGGCTGGCAACAAAAGCCACAAGACACTATAAATGATAAGTTAACAAGACCTTATATTATCTCGGCATCTCTATATTCTAAAAACAAATATGTCATCAATAAAGGACATGAATTGTTTCAGAAATATAGCGGTGCATTAAACACATTACCAGCAGATATTCGTGCGCTTGTCTTGAAGAATGAAATGATTCATTTCAATAATAATCAAACGCTATTCAATCAATTAATATCAGAATATACTAAAACAAATGATGCCAACTATAAAAGGGATATCAGATCTGCTATCTCTAGCACAACAGATATATTAGAGTTGCAACAGTTGATTAAGTTATTTCAAAATAACGCAGTAATAAAACCACAAGATTTGAGAGGTTGGTTTGGGGGTGTTTTAAATAATCCCAAAGGCGAGTCTTATGCATGGGATTGGGTGCGTCAGGAGTGGCCTTGGCTTGAAAAAACAGTTGGCGGTGATATGGAATTTACCTCATATATTACAGTAATTGCTAGCATATTAAAAAACGAACAACGTTTGTTAGAATTTAAAACGTTCTTTCATACTAAACTGGATCAACCAGCAATCAAAAGAGAGATTATAATGGATACTAACGAAATTGAAAGTCGAGTCGCATTAATTAATAAGTATGCTAGTACAGTTAATCATGCTGTTTGTCAGAATCTCAAAAGAGAGCTTTAGTAAAAGCACTCTTTTTTATTTATTATAAAAGTTTTATTTTATAGAGATAATCGCTATTAACCAATTTAATATACGGATATAATTTTTAAAAAATGTTAAACGTTTAATTGTTATTTGAAGTTAGTTGTGGTTTAATAGTTAACGGACAAAATAACGGTTGTCAGTGAACAGCCATTTTGGAGGAAAATTTAATGTCGTTAAGTCAAGTCAGTGCCGTTGCCAAAGAGGCTACGTCTAATAAAATGACTTCAGAACAAAAAGTTGTGCTTGGATCAACTACGCTTGGTTTTACACTTGATCATATGGATGCAACTTTTCTGTCGTTTGCTTTAGCACCAATGATTGCTGAACTACATATCAGTGGTACACAAGGTGGTATTATTGCAGCAATGTCAAACTGGGGTGCTTTAGTTGGTAGTGTATTATTTGGCATCTTAGCTGACCGTATTGGTCGAGTACGTGTGTTATCTTACACTATCATATTGGTAACATTTGCTACAGTAATCTTGGCATTCTTAGATAATGCTTATACTATATATGCTTCACGTTTCTTACTCGGCATGGGAACAGGTGGTGAATACGGCGTTAGTATGGCTTTGATTGCTGAGAGCTTTAAGGCTAATAAAGTCGGTCGTGTGAGCTCTATTACTGCAATAGGCGGTCAGGTAGGTGCAATATTAGCAGCTATATTAGCTACTATGATTATGCCTGCATTTGGATGGCGTGGATTGTTTATGATTGGTTTTTTGCCATTAATTGTGGTATATATTGTGCGCCGTCATATGAAAGAAACACCTGAATTTGAAAAGTTACAAGCCGATTATAAGTCAGGGAACAAAAAGTTTAGTTTTGCTTATATTGCTAACACACCAAAAAGAGCTTATACTTCCTTCGTGTTAATCATTATGTTGACAATACAAACAGCAGGTTACTACGGTTTGATGAATTGGCTTCCAACAATTATGCGTAAACAACTTGGTATTACAGCTACTGTAACAGCAGGGTATGTTAATTTAGGTATGATTCCGATTATTATTGGCATGGCAGTGGGAATGATGACATTTGGCACGATTTTGGATAAAATTGGACCAAGACCAGCATTTGCAATATTCTTAATTGCTTCGGCATTAATGATATTTGCCTTTACTTTTGCCTTTAACATGTGGACATTGACTATTCTTGGCGCAATTGTTGGCTTCTTTTCCAATGGTATGTATGGTGGATTTGGAGCAGTCATTAGCCGATTATATCCAGCTGAAATCAGGGCAACTGCTGCTAATACATTGATGGGATCTGGGCGTGCTATTGGTGCTTTCTCATCTGTTGCTATTGGCTGGGTTATGGATAATTATAGTGTGTCAGCAGTATTATTAAGTTTAGCTACAATGTATATTGTTAGTTTAGTCTTTATGTTAACCATTCCTGATTTTAAGAAATTAGGACGTCAAAGTTAAAAAAAAACACATGATGATATCATCATGTGTTTTTTTTTAACTTTCTGGATTCGGTGTGGTTAGTGCATTATTGTGAATATAACTTCGAAATTCTTTAAAAGTATCTGCAAAAAGTTCATCAGGTTCTATACTTAACATGTCTTTAGGAAAAAAGAATCGTTTATCAAAAGAAACTTGACCTTTGATAGCGGCTACTAAAGGTGAAAGTTTTGATAATTCTCGATGTGTACCATCACCAAGTAAAAAGTCAATTTGTGTACGTGGCTTAGCTACATTTGGGTTATAGTCATCATATGGTAAATCAAAGGCTTTATTACGTGCTGTATAGTAATGGGGGTTATATCCTGTATAAGCAACTAATTTTTCTAGATTATCGATAAGAGGTTCAGTATTATCGTCCATAACAATTGACTTTAATGGCTTACGATTTAAAAATCGTTGCGATAAATCGGACAGTATGGCATCAGGGTGTTCGCGCCACATTGAAATATAAGTCATGAAAACATTATCGTCCAATTTAAGATAATCGCCAACACTGAGAGTTTGACCACTAAATAGTGGTTGGAGAAGTGGTCCAACGAAATTTCTTTCATTTGTATGGCTATCTAAGTATAATACTTTAGCACGATGTAATAAATGTTCGAGTAGGACTTCCATACCACGTGAGACAGGGTGAAAATATACCTGTAAATACATCTGATAACGGCTGACCACATAATCTTCAACAGCGTGCATGCCTGCAATATCAAATGCAATACCACTGTGTGTTGGTCGCATGGTGCGTAGAATGCGATCAATGTCAAATTCACCATATTTAGTACCTGTATAATAAGCATCTCGAAGCAAATAGTCCATACGATCAACATCGAGTTGACTCGAAATAAGTTGAACAACCTGTTGATTAGGATATGTTTTAGCAATAACGCTAGCTACTTTATTTGGGAAATCAGGAGATACTTTTGATAACACAGCATTGATTTCTGTTGGTCCGGTAATAATAGCTCGTGTCATTGCTTCATGATCAGTGTTAAACAGATGTTCAAACGTATGTGAAAATGCACCATGTCCAATATCGTGTAACAATGCTGCGGTTAACGTTAATAATCGTTCATCTGTTTGCCAAAGACCATCATCTAATTTTTTTGAAGCATAATATTGTCCAAAGTGTTCGGTTATACGTCTAGCAATTTCATAGGCTCCCACAGAATGCCCGAATCGAGAATGTTCAGCACCGTGAAAGACAGTTGCACTGATACCTAATTGCTGAACACGTCGTAATCGCTGAAATTCGGATGTATTAATCAAATCTAATATAACGCGATCTTGAACATGAATAAAATTATGTATTGGGTCGCGTAACACTTTTTCGTTTTGTAATTTTTCTAGAATCATGATTTACCCTCTACTTGATTAAGTATATTATAATAGAAAAAGAATTAAATTAATAATAAAAGTTTAATTATGCTTATTCTTATAGGGATATGTAAGCATTATTGATGGAGAATTTACATGACAGATGTTGACCAAAGACCAATTGATGTTTTACTAAAAACGACTATTAGGCAAGAAAATGAATTTGAAGAATTTCAATTACATGCTGATGGACTCATGTATCGAAAAAACAACAATTTATTTATCAAATATAGTGAGCATTTGGAAGGACAAAACGATACACAGGTGCTTTTTAAAATTAAAAATAAAACAGTCCGACTAAATCGTAGTGGCGATAGTAACACAAAATTAATTTTCACACAAAATGAGTTATTATCTGCAACATATCAGACTGCGGCTGGACAGATGCAATTAGAAACAAAAACAGAGCTACTAGATGTCTCACTTAGTGAAGATTATTCTCATGGTACGATTAAAATTAACTATCAACTGTTTGCTCAAAATGCTCTAATTGGTCAGTATGAGGTTTTCTTGCAATTTACTGATAAATCTAGTAAACTTAATTAGTTAGAAACTCGAAAGGACGTGCACTATGGCACTCAAACAATTAGGCAATCACCCAAAAGAAGAATTAGCATTGGTTGAAATTGCAACTGCAATTTTGGAAGAACATAGGGCGGTCATGCCATTTAGCTCTTTAGTTCAAGAAATTCAGGACTTTTTGGAAATCGATGCAGAGACGTTCAAGTCACGTCTCTCACAATTTTATACAGAACTTAATACAGATGGTTCATTTATCTCGTTGGGTAATAACGAGTGGGGACTGCGCTCATGGTATCCTGTAGATGCTATTGATGAATCAATTCATGAGATGGATGATGATGACGATACACCAAAACGTAAAAAATCTGCTAAAAAGGTCAATGTCTTTGCCGATTCATCTGCCGATGATGATGTAATTGATTATAACGATGACGATCCTGAAGATGAAGAATTTGGTGAAGTAGCTGAAGAAGAAACTGAAGTTGATACTGATGACACTGATGTGGAAGTAGAAGACAGTGAAGAAGATGACATCGTAGTTGGTGATGATGAAAACATTGATGATAATTTATCAGAACTGGCTGGCACAAATGATTTAGATGATCTGAGTGACGGAGATATAGAAAAGTAAAAACCATGTTTTCATGGTTTTTTTTTGTTATAAACGTTGATATTAAAGTGTTTTCTGTTGTAATTACAAATGTAATAAAAAAAGTTAGAAAAAAGGGTTGCTTTTTTTATGGAATGTCTGTAATATATATAAATGTGCTAAGGCATGTTTGCTCCTTTAACTCAGTTGGTTAGAGTAGGGGATTTTTAATCCCAAGGTCCTCGGTTCGAGTCCGAGAGGGAGCACTGATATAACTGTCAGGAGACCTTTGGGATATTCCAAAAAAAGCAAGTAACTTCAAGTTACTTGCTTTTTTTTTATAAAAATAAAGAACAATATTGTAATACATTACAGCTTCCAACAGAATCGATAATCTAAAATCTATTTTTGGCATTCAAACAGTAATCAGTTATCGGATTATATGTTCTATTTGTAATAAAAATATCAGTTGCAAATTTAATTGAAGCATAGTATCATTGTTTAGAAGCATTGAGACGGACACGTAGTTATAATTCTTTTATAGAGACATCACGTTTGGTGGAAGTGGTGATAGTATATAACGAAAAACTACCGTTGATGCATAATATGATTAAGTATTAATCTGAAAGTATTGTCGGAGTAATTAGCCGTTATCCTAATTTTTTCAAGAAGCTTTGCTTAAGTAAGAGCATTGCTAAAAATTGGGTGGTACCGCGCAAAAGCGCCCCTGTGGTAAATTAGTTTTTATCACAGGGGCGCTTTTTGTTGCAATCACTTGACTATTGTCACAAAGTATAATAAAGGAAAAAATATGGCAAAAAAAGTTAGTGGCGAACTAAATAGAGATTTATCATCAAATCAAATGCAAATGATTGCTTTGGGTGGCACAATAGGTGTTGGGTTATTTATGGGTTCTTCATCCACAATTAAGTGGACAGGTATATCTGTTATATTAGCATATGCTCTAGCTGGTGTTGTGCTCTATTTGGTCATGCGTGCACTTGGTGAAATGCTTTACGTTGATCCTACAGTGGGTTCTTTTGCAAATTATGCCACAAAATATATCCATCCACTTGCTGGATATCTAACAGTATGGTCTAATGTATTTCAATGGTTAACTGTAGGTGTTTCGGAAACCATTGCTGTTGGTCTGTATTTAAGATATTGGTTCCCAGGAATTCCTGATTGGATAACTGGTATTGTTGTTTTGTTGATACTCACATTAGCTAACTTATCAACAGTTAAAGCATACGGCAATATGGAAACATGGTTTTCAATGGTAAAAGTTATAACAATCATTTTGATGATTATACTTGGATTTTTAGTTATTTTATTGGGATTTGGGAATGGATGGCATCCGATCGGATTTTCAAACTTATGGCGACATGGTCCATTTTTTGCTGATGGATTTAATGGGTTTATGTTTGCCCTTGCAATAGTCATGACATCATATCAAGGGATAGAGATTATAGGAATTACGGCTGGTGAAACTGAAAATCCGAAACATGCTATTGTTGCTGCAATACGATCTATTGTTGCCCGAATTTTAATTTTTTATATAGGTGCGATTTTCGTTATTGTAACCATCTACCCTTGGAACAAGCTTGATCAATTAGGATCACCTTTCGTGGAGACATTTTCACGTGTTGGTGTGACAGCTGCAGCTGGTATTATTAATTTTGTGATGCTAACAGCAGCGATGTCTGCTTTAAATTCAGGTATTTTCAGTTCTAGTCGTATGTTGTATACTCTAGCTCTAAACAAGGAACTGTCTCCTAAATTTTTAAAGTTGTCAAAACATCGTGTGCCTACATTGCCTGTGTTAGCAATGTCTACTGGTATTTTGCTTGGTATTATCTTGAACGCCATATTGCCATTGTTTTGGAATGGTAGTGCCAATATATTTGTTATAGTCTATTCAGCAAGTACGCTTCCAGGAATGATTCCATGGTTTGTTATACTTTTGAGTCAAATTAAATTTAGGCATGAAAACAAAGCGCATATGGCAGAACATCCTTTCAAAATGCCATTTGCACCCTATACAAATTATTTTGCCATTATTATGTTATTGGTAACGTTAGCCTATATGTTAGTTAATCCAGATACCAGAATACCTTTATTGGTAGGTTTGACATTCTTGATCATTATGTCTATAGTTTTCTTCCTAACACGAAAAAGACACTCATAAAAATATAGCTTGTCTCGACTTGTAGATGGCATAAATGATAAAATAATACGAGAATAATGACTTGGAGGGAATAACCTTAGATTTTTAAGGGTTTTTATAAAATGAAAATAGCAATAGATGCAATGGGCGGTGATTTTGCACCACTTGAAATCGTTAAAGGTGTCGAGATGGCTCGAGATCGTTATATGGATATCGAGTTTCAACTATATGGTACTCAATCTGCAGTTGAGCCATTAATCAAAAATTTAGAGAGAATTGAATTCATTCCAACAACAGAAGTAATTGAAATGGGCGATGAACCTGTAAAAGCCATGCGTCATAAAAAGGATTCTTCTATGGTTCGAGCTGCACTAGCAGTAAAAGAAGGACG
Organism: Leuconostoc palmae; assembly: GCF_019656075.1. GTDB lineage: Bacteria > Bacillota > Bacilli > Lactobacillales > Lactobacillaceae > Leuconostoc > Leuconostoc palmae. The sequence continues at coordinate 21,140 of NZ_BPKZ01000005.1, forward strand.
AGCAGATGCATTGTTTAGTGCCGGAAATACTGGTGCGCTTTTATCAAGTGCAATTTTTTTGGTAGGTCGTATTAAAGGGGTTGATAGGCCAGCATTAGCAACGGCATTACCTAGCTTTGGCGGAACACATGATCAGTTTGTTTTTATGGATTTAGGTGCTAATGCTGAGAGTAAAGCAGCACATTTATATCAATATGGTATTTTAGGTAGCTTCTATGCTTCACATGTTTTAAACATAAACAACCCCTCTGTTCGTTTATTAAATAACGGTGCAGAAGAAGATAAAGGGGATGAAGTGCATAAGTCAGCACATCAGCTGATGAAGCATTCACCTGCTTTTAATTTTCTTGGTAATATTGAAGCAAGAGAATTATTAGAAGGAACTGCAGATGTTGTAGTTGCAGATGGTTTCTCAGGAAATGCAGCTTTAAAAGCTACGGAAGGAACTGCCTTGATGATGCTTAAGCAAATTAAACAAGCTATACTATCTTCAGGTCTAAAAGGAAAAATTGGTGGACTTTTACTTAAGCCAGCATTCAAGTCAATTCAGAAAAAATTAGATTATAACGAAGCCGGTGGCGCTGTTATTTTAGGTGTTAAAGCACCAGTGGTTAAGACCCATGGGTCAGCAAAAGCAAACGCTGTTGCCAATACAATGGGACAAATAAAAACCATGATAGACAATCAATTAATTTTGGATATTCAAAACTATATCAGTGAACACAGTGAAGAACTGAAAGCTGGGAAAGAGATGATCACTTCAGAAATGAATCGTTAATGTATTTTTGATTTATGGTTATCATTATTGGAGGTTATTTTACATGATTATGGAGAGAGAGGCTGTCTATAATATGATGGCTGATGAAATTGCAACAAGATTTAATGTGAAACGTGAGTCAATTACACCAAAATTAAATTTTCTCACAGACGTAGATGCAGATTCAATTGATTTTGTGGAACTTGTTTTAGAAGTTGAAGATATGTTTAACGTCAGTATTTCCGATGATGACGCAGAAAATTTGACAACTTTGGAACAAACAGTTGATTATATTGTGAACCATCAAAAATAGATTGACACTTACTATATATCAGTATATAATCATCATCAAGTTAATCAAATTAAGTGGTGAGTAGAGTAGTATTTTAAGATTTGTCAAGAGAGCTGTGTATGGTGAAAACAGTCAAATCTATGTATGAAAATGTAACACATGAGCTAGTAAAAGCTAGTGATTCGGATGGAATCGATACATTCCAATAGTTTATATAACTATAGACTCTAGAGGTGGCCGTTCCATTGGGCTATAAAGACGGGTGGTACCACGCTTAGCGTCCCGACAAGAATTTATTGAATTCTTGTCGGGATGTTTTATTTTTGATTAATAAAAAATGTATTGGAGAAGAAGATGTCAGGAACAAAGCATACACCGTTATTATCACAATTATTATCAACTTGGATTGAGGGAGAAAAAAGTGAAGAATATCCTTTAGCAAACCTATCCAATGCTATTGGCATTATTTATCAAAACATATCAGATATTAATTGGGTAGGATTTTATTTATTCAATCAAAAAAATAATGAACTAGTATTAGGACCCTTTATAGGAAAACCTGCTGTGGCTATTATAGCGCCTGGATCAGGTGTGGTAGGAAAGTCTTTTGTCGCATCTAAAACGATTGTGGTAGACGATGTACACAAATTTTCAGGGCATATTACCTGTGATGTAGACTCTAATTCGGAGATTGTGGTACCAATTATAGATAAAAATGGAAATAAGATTGGTGTACTGGATATTGATTCACCATTACTAGCAAGATTTAAAAATGAAGAACAGTCTGAACTGGAACATTTTGTTCAAACGTTACTCGAATATATTTAATTTAATTACTAGTGGTATGTGAGTTCACATAATAAATAGAAAACAATATAACCTAGAGAATTATTGGTGGTTGACTGTCTGTTACTATTTCTAATGTCGATGTGCCTTATTTAACTAAGGTTAATTTTTGCGATAAGTTGTCCATATCTGTACAATTAACATTAAAATAGCTTTTAGAAAAAGGTGAATTACGATGTGGCATACATTTATTGTGCGATATCCACAGTTTATAGCAGCGTTGTGGCAGCATATACAGTTGACAGTTATAGCGATTATTATTGCATCATTGGTTGCAATACCATTAGCTATATGGTGTGAAAGACACCGACGGTATGCGGAATATTTTTTACAAATTACTGGCATCTTTCAAACACTACCCTCGCTTGCCATACTTGGACTGCTAATACCGCTTGTTGGTATTGGCAAACCTACTGCATTGATTGCTTTGATTATATATTCACTATTACCAATTTTTCAAAATACTTATTTAGGTTTGGCCAGTGTATCCCAAGGTGTTTTAGATGCTGGAAGAGCATTGGGATTATCGCAATCAAAAATTTTGAAAAAAATACAAATACCATTAGCTATGCCAAGTATTGTAGCTGGTATTAGAACAGCTACTGTACTCGTTATTGGAACAGCTACATTGGCTTCATTAATTGGTGCTGGAGGTTTAGGCGATTTTATTTTACTCGGCATTGACCGTAACAATACTGATTTAATTGTAATTGGAGCAATTGCTTCTGCTGTATTAGCTATTTTAGGTGGCTTACTAATTAATTTATTGTCTCGCTTGAGAGGGTGGTTAAAAAACAGTATACTGATGTTTTTAACATTATTTTTTATAGGAGCAAGTGTCTTACCATATATTAGGACTGATAATACATCTCAAACTATTACTATTGCAGGGAAATTAGGATCAGAACCAGAAATATTGATTAATATGTACGCTGACCTGATAAAACAAGATCAGCCCAAGACAAAAATTGTTTTAAAACCAAGCTTTGGTGTCACTTCATTTTTATATAAAGCATTAGAAAGTGATAGGATTGATATTTATCCAGAATTTACTGGAACAGTCACTGAATCTTTAGGGAAAAGTCCAGTTAAACTATCTCAGGGTGCTAATGCACAAATAACTTATGATGCAGCTAGAAAATTGGCGAATTCTCAAGGGATGACATTAACAAAACCTATGAAATTTAATGATACATATGCGATTGCAGTAACTCAAATAAATGCTAAAAAATACCAGTTAGCCAATATTAGTGATTTATCTAAGTTACCCAATTCAAAAGCGGGTATGACTGCAGAATTTCTTGATCGAGCTGATGGTATGCCTGGTATTGAAAAAAGTTATGGTTTGAAAATACTAACAGTTAGCTTGGATCCAGCGTTAAGGTATCAAGCTATTAAGCAAAACCAGGTTAATATTATTGATGCCTATTCAACAGATTCACAACTTGTGCAATATCATTTAAAGGTGTTAAATGATGATCGCCATTTTTTCCCAGTTTATCAAGGTGCTGGATTAATGAAAAGTACATTTGCAAAAGCAAATCCAAAAGTTGTTAAAGCCATCAATAAGTTAGCTAATAAAATATCTAATACGGACATGCAAAAGATGAATTATGATGTCAATGTCAATCATCAAAATCCCGCCAAAGTTGCCAAAGAATATCTTGACAAGCAAGGATTAACTAAATAAATGCTATCTCAAAAACAGTTACAATTATTAGTCCAAAAAATATCAGTTCAAAATTTTGGCATGCCGTTTGAACATACTGCTGTTTTTAATAAACGTTTAAAAACAACTGGTGGTCGTTATTTGTTAAATACGCATGACATTGAATTTAATCCAAAGATGGTTGATTTATCAGAATTTATAGGTATCATTAAACATGAATTAGTTCATTATCATTTACACCAACAACAAAAAGGGTATCGGCATTGCGATAAAGAATTCAAACAACTACTCGCAGATGTAAAAGGATTAAGATATGCGCCTAATATAGCTACAGCAGACTCTTCAATTTTACGTTATATTTGTGAAAACGGACATATTATTATTAGAAAACGCCGATTTGATATTTCAAAATATCGATGTGCAAAATGTGGTTCAAAAATTTTGTTTGACGGTATGCATATAGAAGGTTAATTTCTATTAAGAATATGTCATGTTAAAAGTAAAACATACTAGGAAGGTTTTAAATTTATGATTCAATTACTTTTATCTGATTTAGATGAAACATTATTAAACGATGATGGCACAATAAATGACGAAAACATCTCAGCAATCAAAAAATTTACAGACAAGGGTGGATTTTTTGTACCCAATACGGGACGATCGTATAGATCAGTCTATCCTACCTTAAAAACTTTAGGACTTGACCAGAAAAAACAATTTGTTATTTCCTATAATGGTGGTGCAATTGCGGAAGTAGAGCCTAATGGCGAAACAAAGATTATTGTTCAGCATGGCATGCAACTGGATTTGGCAAAAACAATTTTTAAATTAGGGCAAGTACAAGAAGATGTCGATACACATATTTATACCTTAGATAAGCTATTTATTCACAATATTTCTGAATCAGATAAAAAATATATGTCAGAAAGACAGGTACCATATTCTGAGCAGTTGACGGATAGTTTAGATTTTTTAAATCAAGAAAAACCGGTGATGAAAGTTATTTTTGAGCATAACGACCCAATAGTTCGTCAAAAGATTGCTGATGCGGTTACGAGCCAAGTATCGCAAGATGTGTCACTAACTTTTAGTTCTAATCGATATGTTGAGTTTAATCCTAAAGGTGTAGACAAAGGATCAACAGGTTTAGAATTAGCTAAGTTACTAGGTATCGATAAGCAAAATGTAGCAGCTATTGGGGATAGTTTAAATGATTTAGCACAAATTGAAAAAGCAGGCGTTGGTGTTGCGGTCGCAAATGCTAAAGAAGAAATAAAGCTATTGGCAGATATTGTCTTAAAAACAACTAATAATCAAGCAGCTGTAGCAGACTTTATTTTAAACTATAGTGGCATTTCTTTATGAAACATTACATTAGTCAAATTGTTATCGCTATCGTGTCAGTTTTTATATTTATATCGCTATTTATTTTATCGGCACAACATTTGATTTCCAATATTCTGCTCATTATTCTTGTTGTCATTTTATTTATTATAATTAATGTAGCCTATATTTTAATTTCTTGGCAAAAAAAGAAAAAGGAACTAAAAGAGGAAGAACAACGTGATAAATTTTAACACCGATCCTAATCCGAAGCTTTTGTGGCAAAGGATTTTTAATTTCTTTATCGTTACGATTCTGCTAATTTTTATACCAGTTTTTATTCAACTCGCAGCGATCCAAAAAACAATCGTATTACAACTTGTTTTTATTGTTATGATGTTTGTTAGTTATAGTGGACTTGGTTACTATGCTTATACACTGTTGAAAAAAACATCGATTGACAAAGTTTTTCACAAACCAAATATACGTAACTGGCCTCATATCTGGTTTATTCTAAGATTATTTTTTATCATGATGATTTTGGAAGTTACAATAAATACTATCCGTGTTGCGTTAACGGGTGTAGCTACAACTGATAATCAAGAAGTTATTACTAACTTAATGTCACATATGAATGTTACAATGGTCGCTATGCTTATATACGCAGTGATTATGGCGCCGGTAGTAGAAGAAATTATCTTTCGTGGATTAGTGATTAATTATTTTTTTCGGAAATCTTGGTGGTGGGCTAGTATCATACTATCGGGCATTTTATTTGCTTTTCCTCATATGGGTTTAATTCCAACTAATTTAGTTGATGGGCTAAGCTACTTATTATATGCGTCAATGGGTATGGTCTTGGCCTATACTTACAAACGAACAGGTAATATACAAGATAGTATAGCTATTCATTTTATTAATAATTTTATTACAATGATTCCAATACTAGTGATAGCAGTGAAACATTCGTAGTAATCAACATTAAAAAGCATCGTTAATATCATAAAATTAACGATGCTTTTTAATGTTGATAAAGTGATTTCGATGTTTCTGTAAATGGTATAAAACCATTTTTGCTCATATAACCAGAGTCTTCAATCCTAACACCAGCCATATTAGGGATGTAAATTCCAGGTTCAATTGAAAATGCCATGCCTTCTTTTAAAATTAAATCATTCCCAGCAACTATTGAAGGGAATTCATGAACAGACGTGCCTAAACCATGACCCAAACGATGAACAAAGTTAGGACCAAAGCCAGCTTTAGTAATCACTTTTCTGGCAATGTTGTCTAGTTCATTAGCTGTCATACCAATTTTAGCCTTGCTTTGAGCAGTGAGTTGTGCTTCTAAAACTACTGCATGTATTTTTTCGGATAAGTCATCTACTTTACCATAAGCAATAGTGCGAGTAGCATCAGATGCATAACCATCGTGGATTGTACCTAAATCAAATAATACCATTTCATGTGACTTTAAAGGGATTAATGATGAAGTACCATGAGGGTTAGCAGCATGAGCACCAAACTGAACTAAAGTTTCAAAACTCATATTTGAAATACCTAATTTTTTGAGTTGATATTCTATATCAGATGCTAAACTAATTTCAGAGATACCATTTTCCATAAGGTTAAACCCAATTTCAAAAGCTTTATCTGCCTCTTGACCAGCAACTTTCATTTTTTGCAATTCATCTTTGCTTTTAATGAGTCTCATTTGATTAATTTGTCCTGTAGCATCTTTTAAAAAAGAGACATTTGGTAAGGCTTTTTTTAAAGCGTTATAACGTGACAAAGTAATTTGATCGAATTGAATAGCGAATTGGGTGCCAGAAGTAAGTGATTTTAGTTTACTTGCAATCATTTTCCAGGGGTTTTGATTGTCTTCGTAGCCAACTGTATCAAATTGCCAACCACTGACTACCATACTATTAACTTCTAAAGCAGGACCGAAAAGAAAAGGTTCATAATTAGCAAATAAAACCAATGCTAAAACACGCTCAATTGGATCTGAATTAAATCCTGTTAAATAAGCGATGTCATGATAATCTGTTAATATCACACCATCAAGATGTTCTTTGTTAAGCCAATTCGTCATTTCATGTAGTTTATTAATATTCATAATAGCCTCCGTTTATTTATAGTTTAACACTTCATATTGAATATTTTTTGTAACAAACTGAAACAGTAATGAAAACTTGTAAAAATAGCGTTGTAAGCGTTTGCAATTAGTTACCTTTTTGCTATAATGGAATGTGAAGAATTAACTACTATTTTAAAATGGAAGCGAAAAATAAAAGAAGGTTAACTATGCAAAAAAAAGGTTCGGCAACAATATATGATGTAGCAAATCGAGTTGGTGTCTCATTGGCAACGGTGTCCCGTGTCGTTAATGGTAATAGCAATGTTCGTGATTCAACTAAGCGTAAGGTTTTAGATGCAATTGAGGAATTGGGATATCACCCAAATGCTGTGGCGCGTGGATTGGCTTCAAAAAAGACCACGACAATTGGTGTGGTCATGCCTGATATGACAGATATGTATTATTCTGAACTAGCACGTGGTATTGATGATGTGGCTAATATGTATCATTATGATGTTTTATTGACTAATACTGACGAAGATCCAGTTCGTGAAACAATGGCTATTAATAATCTTGCAAGTAAGCAAGTAGATGGTATTATCTTTATGGGAAATGAACTTGATCGTGAAGTGTTAAACAAGATTACTAGTGCTGATGCACCAGTAGTTTTGGCAGGATCAGTGGATGCCGAAGGACGACTACCAAGTGTGAATATTAACTACGTTGATGCCGTTGATGAAGCGGTGACCATGATGATCAAGAATGGTCATGAACGTGTGGCTTTAGTTACTGGTCCTATGTCTCACGCTATTAATAAGTTACATCGTTTGGAAGGGTATAAAAGTGCGTTAGAAAAGGCAAATATCCCATATGACGAGTCATTATTATTTGTTGCACATCAAGACTACGATGCTGGACTGAAGATTGCAGAAAAAATATTAGACTCAAGTGCTAATGCTGTGGTTGCTTACGATGATGAAGTAGCGTTAGGTATTATGAATTATATGATAGATCAAGGTAAAAATATACCTGAGGATTTTGAAATTATAACAGCAAACAACACAAAATTTGCGATTGTTACTAGGCCCCAATTGACATCAATTAGACAACCAAAATATGATATTGGAGCAGTTTCAATGAGAATGTTAACAAAGTTGATGAACAATGAGATGATTGATGAAACACAGGTTCAATTGCCTCATACGATTGAACGTCGAGGCACAACAATCAATTAACGTTAAAATCATTTTAAAGAAATGAAATAGTAATATTTGATATTTTTTCGTAAAAAAAGTAAACTGTTATAAGTGTTTTATTTCTTATAATTTAAACGAGAAGGGTCACATTTTAAATGGTTAAAAAGCGCTATATCAGAGGTTTTGATGGGTTAAGAGCAATAGCTGTAATTGGCGTTATTGCATTTCATTTATTACCTAATAAAGTTTCTGGTGGCTGGTTGGGTGTGCCCCTTTTTTTTGTGTTATCTGGTTATTTAATTACGGATATATTAATTCAAGAATTTGATAAACATCAATATATAGCTGTTTTAAAATTTTATTTGCGACGACTCAAAAGATTGTATCCAGCGTTAGTAGTGATGTTATTTTTGACAGTAAGTGTTATTTTACTATTTGACCAGCAGTTAATCTATAACTTAAGACAAATAGTTTTAACAAATTTGCTATATGTGCATAATTTTTGGGCTATTAATCATGGACAATCATATTTTCAACAGTTTGGTGGTGCATCACCATTTACACACTTATGGTCTCTTTCAATTGAAGGACAATTTTATTGCATTTGGCCATTTGTGGTTTGGGTATTATTAAAAGAAAAGTTGAAAAGACCACTAATTGCGAGTGGCTTAATAGTTATGTCGGTTGTCAGTGCTATACTAATGGCTATTTTATATCATCCAGACACAATTAATCGTGTTTATTATGGTACAGATACACGTTTATTTGCAATATTAATTGGGACGGCTCTGGCTTTTGTTTGGCCATCAACAAGGCTTAATCCAGCTGTGAACCCTAAAACAAGAAATATTCTTAACTTAACAGGCGCTTTTTCTTTTGTGATTACTTTGATAGGGATGTTTTGGTTAAGTGGGCAACAGAGTGCAACTTACTATGGGGTGATGTATCTTTTTACAATTGTTGTAGCTATTTTGATTGCTGTAACAGCCCATCCTGCATCAGTTTTTAATCAACTATTAGACCAACGTGTGTTGAATTATTTAGGCACGCGTAGCTACAGTATCTATTTATACCAATTGCCAGTTTTTGTATTTTATGAAAAGTTTTTGCCAAATTATCAACCGAACTTAATCAATATTATTATTGAAGTTTTGATTGTATTAGCGTTGAGTGAATTGAGTTATAGATATGTAGAAAATACTTTTAGACACAATGGCTTTTTTGGTCAAACAATCAAAAAAATCGTCAGTTCTCGTAATTTATTTTTTTCTGTTATTATTGTGATAAGCTGTTTTATACTATTCATTGGACATGGATTGGCCAGTACAAAAGCTGGAATGGCCCAACCAGAAACAAAATTACAAAAAGAGCTTAAAGCAAACCAAAGCGAAATTACAAAGCGAAATAAACAAGCAGCTAAGAGTACAAAAGGTGGCGCAGTCACAACTAACAAGTTGACTAATGACCAACAAGCAATTATAAAAAAATATAGTTTAAATAAGGCGCAATATATTGCGTTTAAAGATTTACCATTTACTGCTATTGGTGATTCAGTTATGTTAGATGCTGCACCATATCTTCAAGAAGTGAACAGTAATATGGTTGTTGATGCTGAAGTTGGTAGACAATCTTATCAAACACCATCAATTGTTTCTCAAATGGCATCACAGGGTAAATTGTCTCAAAATATTTTAATTGGATTAGGGACAAATGGTGAAATTAAGCGTCAAGACTTAGATGAGATGATGAAAACATTTGGGTCTAAGCGTCAAGTATATTGGTTTAATAATTTTGTGCAAAGTCGTTCTTGGCAAAATGATAATAATCAAATGCTTAATGATGCTGCAAAAAAATATAAAAATTTACACATTGTTAATTGGCACGATTTGGCTAAGCAACACATTGATTGGTTCGCTGATGATGGTGTGCACCAAGGTCCTGAAGGTGATAGGAATTATGTGAGATTACTTGTTGAAGCAGTTGGCAAAGTCCAAAAAATCAAATAAAAAAAGCTACCTTTTGGTAGCTTTTTTTATTTGATTTTGATAACATCAGCTAATTCCTAACAAAAAGGTTTACAGTCCTTTTTTATTCGCTTAAAATAAAGAGAAAATGAATGATATGGAGGAAGTGCATAATCATCAATCTTATGCACAAACAAAATAATGAGTAGTTTATACGAACATGGGACACTTGCAATGCTTATGGGAAAGCAAATGCAAGGAACAATTACAGTTAAAGATTTACTTACTCATGGGGATACAGGTATTGGCACATTAGATGGTTTGAATGGTGAGGTCATTATTTTAAATGGTGAAGTATATCAAGCGCAAAGTGATGGGCGCGTTAATTTAATTACTGATGAATCAGTTGTAATGCCCTTTGCCTCGGTACATTTTGATAAACCAACAAGTACTCTTAATTTTTCAGAAGTTACCGCTAACACACTTAGTCAACAATTGAGAGATGAGAAATTAGCTAATGTGTTTGCTGCTGTTAAATTTCATGGTGATTTCACTAAAATTCATGTTCGTATTGCACCAAAGCAAAATAAGCCATATCCAAGCTTACTTGAGGTTGCTTCAAATCAGCCTGAGTTTGAAGCCAAGCAAATTTCTGGCACAATAATGGGATACTTTGCACCGCAAATTTTTAACGGACCTACTGCAGCTGGTTGGCATTTACATTTTCTATCAGATGATAAAAAATTTGCAGGTCATATGTTAGACTTTGAGGCTGAAAATATATCAGGAACACTACAAATATTTGACTCATTTATTCAGCACTTACCAATTGAAAATCCAGAATTTAGAGATATGCAATTAGAATTAGAAGGTTTGAATGCTGGTATTGAAGCTAGCGAAGGAGGAAAGCAATAATGGTCGGGAAGCCATTAGTAATTGGAATTACAGGTGGATCGGGATCAGGGAAGACGACAGTTAGTCGTGAATTAGTTAGACGTTTAGCTAATGAAGAATCTTCTGCAATTTTATTACAGCAAGATTCATACTATAAAGATCAATCCGAAAAGCCAATGTCTGAACGTATTCAGACAAATTACGATCATCCTGACTCATTTGAGACTGATTTATTTGTGTCTGATTTAAGACGATTAATGCGCCATGAAGCAATAGATAAACCAATTTATGATTATGCAAATCATACTAGATCTAAAGAATATGAGCGTGTTGAACCCAGTGATGTTATTATTGTTGATGGCGTTTTACTTTTCAATGATGAACGGGTTCGAGGATTGTTGGATATGAAGATATTCGTTGATACTGATGATGATATCAGATTTTTACGTAGATTAGAGCGTGATATTGAAGAACGTGGCCGTACAGTACGTGGCGTTATTGATCAATATCTTGCGACAGTAAAGCCCATGTATCACCAGTTTGTTGAGCCAACGAAGCGATATGCTAATATTATTGTGCCAGAAGGTGGAGAAAATTTGGTGGCAATTGATATGTTAACTAATCAAGCAAAAGCAATTTTGAAAGAAAATCACTAAAAAGCGTCCGTATATACGGACGCTTTTTAGTGTGAACGTGTTTCTTCAATAACATTTCTCATTGTATCAACAACATTTTGAGTTGGGGCTGATAATTGTGAACCAACTAACGTAAAGAGCGTGTCGATGATGGTTATTTGTGCAATCAAAGAACTCATAGATTCGCTTCTAAAATTAATTTCTTCAGCAAGTGATAACAAAACTAAATCAGCATTTTTAGCAAGAAGTGAGTCTGAAAAAGCGGTAATTGCAATAACTTTGACACCATTTTCTTTTAATTTTTGTGCAATCAGTAAAGTATCTTTGTTACGACCAGAATGTGAAATGACAACAGCAGCATCTTTTTTACCAAGTTTGACTGCTTGCATGAGTTGAATATCATAGTCAGGATGTGCAATAACATCAAGCGGTGTACGTAAAAATTTGTGATAGGCATTAAAGGCAACAATCGATGAACCACCAATACCAAAAAATCCTACACGATGAGCTGTTACTAAAAATTGACTGGCAGTGTCTAGGACAGATGCACTTAAATGATTTATTGTTGCATTTAAAGCATTACTTGCACCAGCAAACACTTTGTGAGCAATTGCAGCTGTGTCATCTTCATCAGTGATTTCACCAAAAAAATCTGACTGATTGGGGTTAACAGCGTCTTTACTTAATGCCATGGAAAATTCTCGAAAAGAATCAAAACCAATTTTTTTTGCAAATCGAGAAATTGTCGCTGTCGAAACTCCTGAACCGTTTGATAATTCTTGTATCGTTGCATCTGCAGAGCTTGAGATATCTTTAAGGATATAGTCAATTAGTTTATTTTCAGTTGTATTATATTGTTTTTTTTGTGCACGTAGTTGCGAAACGATTGTTTGTGCCATAGATAGACTCCATTTAATGTATAATTAACTATACAAGAAAAGAAAATAATTTACAATATCAGGGTTGATTTATGTAAATTATTTTCATATAATAACAGTGTAGTAAAAATACAAAATACAAGAGGTAAAGAAACCATGAAGTTTGCGATGATCGGCCTTGGTAAGATGGGCTTGAACTTAGTAAAAAACGCCGTTGATAACGGTCATGAAGTTGTTGCATTTGATTTGAATGAGGACTTTGTTAAGGAAGCAACAGACTACTCATCAGCAATTGAAGGTGCATCAGACATCGACGATATGTTGGCAAAGTTGCCTTCACCAAAGGCTGTTTGGGTTATGGTGCCAGCTGGTGTACCAACTAATTCAACAATTGATACATTGATTGAAAAGATGGATAAGGGTGACATCATCATTGATGGTGGTAACTCAAATTATAAAGACAACTTGGAACAAAACAAGCGTACAACTGCTGCAGGTATTAAGTTCTTCGACGCCGGTACTTCAGGTGGTATGAATGGTGCCCGCAATGGTGGTAACTTCATGATTGGTGGCGATGATGCCGAAGCTTGGAAGGTTATCGAACCACTATTCAAGTCAATTGCTGAAGAAGATGGCTACTTGTACACAGGTCGTTTGGGTTCAGGACACTATTTGAAGATGGTTCACAACGGTATTGAATATGGTATGATGCAAGCAATTGCTGAAGGATTCGAAGTCTTGGAAGCTTCTCAATTCGATTACGACTATGAAGCAGTTTCAAAGTTGTGGAATCATGGTTCAGTTATCCGCTCATGGTTGATGGAATTGGCTGAAGAACAATTCGCAAAGGATCCTAAGTTGGATGCCATTGCTGGCCGTATGCACTCATCTGGTGAAGGTAAGTGGACAGTTCAAGAATCATTGGATCTTGATGTGCCAGCACCTGTAATCTATTTGTCACTTGCCATGCGTTACCGCTCATTGCAAGATGATACATTTACAGGTAAAGTTGTTTCAGCTTTGCGTAACGGCTTTGGTGGTCACGCAATGGATTCAGCTAAGTAATGTTATTGTATAATTCTCAACTCAGTTGAGTATTAGCTCCCGATTGGGAGCTTTTTCTGTTTAAATTTTATTTTGGTTGACGTTTATCAAAAAGAGGTGATCTTATGAATTACATGATTGGTGTTGATTTAGGCACAACATCTACAAAAGCAGTCCTATTTGATGAAAAAAATCAAGTAGTTTCTAGTTCAAACAATGGTTACAAGTTGTATCGAGATATACCAGATATGGCAGAAGAGGATTTAGACGAGATATTCGAAGCATTACTTGAATCACTTCGTGAAGTTGTCCAAGGAGCTAAGTTAACAACTGATGATAAAATCGAAGCTGTTTCATTTTCATCAGCCATGCATTCGTTAATTGCTTTTGATAAGAATTGGCAGCCATTAACACGTGTCATTACCTGGGCAGATACTCGTGCTGTTAATTTTACAGAGGAGTTAAAAAAATCTGGCTTAGGTCAAGAAATCTATCAAAAAACCGGAACACCCATTCATCCAATGGCACCTTTGTCAAAAATTCTATGGTTGAAGTCGGAACATGAAGATATTTATAATAATGCCGCTCACTATCTAGGTATCAAAGAGTATCTATTTCATAGATTATTTGGGTCGAATAAAATGGATATTTCTTTAGCTTCTGGTACGGGATTGTTTAATATTTTTAACCTAGATTGGGATGAACAAGCGCTTGCAGTAACAGGGTTAACAAAAGAACAGTTACCGGAAACGGTACAACCTTATGATTATGAAAATAGTATGAATGAAGAATATGCCAATGTTATTGGCATTCCTTCTGATACGCCATTTGTTTATGGTGCTGGAGATGGACCACTATCAAATTTGGGTGTTAATGCTATTCAACCTGGTGTTGCAGCAATCACTATTGGTACGTCTGGCGCTATTCGTGTTGTATCTGATAAACCAGTAATCGACCTTAAAGGACGTACATTCACTTATGCACTTGATAGAGAGCATTGGGTCATAGGCGGACCAGTTAATAATGGTGGCGATGTCTTTAGATGGGCACGTGATAATATGTTTGATGCTGAAAAGTCTACTGCTGCACTTTTGGGAACAGATGCTTATGATCTTATGACTAAAATTGCAGCAAGAGTGCCTGCAGGATCAGAAGGATTAATTTTCCACCCATACTTAGGCGGAGAGCGTGCGCCAATCTGGGATGCCAATGCCCGAGGCTCATTCTTCGGATTAAATCATGGTCATACACGTGCACATATGTTACGTTCGGTTTTGGAAGGTATTACGTTTAACGTCTATATGGTCAGTTTAGCACTAGAAGAAGTTGTTGGGGATCTTAAATCAATTCAAGCAACTGGTGGTTTTGCACGATCACCTTTATGGCGACAAATGTTTGCAGATATATTTGAACAACCTGTAACAGTGCCGGAAGCTTTTGAATCTGGGGCATTAGCTGCAGTTATTATGGCTCAAAAAGCACTTGGTAAAATTGAAAAAATTGAAACTATAGAAAAATATGTTGGGAATGCTAATACTTATCAGCCATTACCTGAAAATTTTGAAGCTTATCGAGAATTAGCACCTATTTTTATTCGTTTATCGCGTCAATTACAAACAGAATATGAGAATATTGCTAATTATCAACGAAAGCACTCCAAATAGAACACATTAGATCACTTTAAAATATATAGGAATTAGGAGATAACACGTTAAATTGCTTGTTAAATATTGAACATGGAATTTGTCATGTTAATCATTTCAATTTTAATATTACTTGTATTAATTGCAAAATTGAAATTAAATACGTTTGTTTCATTAATTATTACTGCTTTTATTTTGGCACTACTACTTGGTATGTCACCAATGAAAATTCCAGAAGCTGTTTTGGGATCACAAGGTGTAGGGAATATTCTAGGACCAAATTCTGTTATCTTTATATTTGGTGGGATGATTGGTCGATTAGTTACCGATGTAGGTGGTTCGTATCGAATTGCCAAAACATTAATAGATTGGTTTGGTGTTATTGATACCAATTGTATTTGCAGTAGGTATTGAAGCTGGTGTACCTTTGCTTTACCTTGGGATCTCCATGACAGCCGCTTTATCTTCTGCACAGGGATTTTTACCACCTCAGCCTGCTCCAACCGCTGCTGCTTCAGCATTAGGAGCTAACATCGGCATGATGTTAATTTTTGGATTGATTGTTTCTGTCATCACAGCTGTAGTAGCTCGTCCACTATTCACAAAATTAGCACAAAAGTATGCGCCTGATGCATTTCAATTTAAAACAGAAATCGAGTCAGTTGGCCCAGTAAAAGAATACGATTTAAACACGACACCAAACTTTGGGTTATCTGTTTTGACATGAGTATTTCCTTTAGTCTTTATGATTATTGCAACTGTCTATAAATTAATTTACACAGGCGGTGTAACACCAAAAAATCCAACATTCATAGATCAAATCGTTGAATTTGTGGCTAATCCAGCTGTAGCTATGACAATTGCTTTAATATTTGCTATTTTTACAATGGGTATTTGGCAACATAAAACGATGAGTGAAGTTGGTAAGTCATTAAATGCAGGGATGTCAGCAGTGGTCGGCATTCTTCTTATTGTTGGTGGCGGTGGTGCACTTAGAGGCGTATTAGTATCTTCTGGTCTTTCTAATAAAATTGCTTCAATATTTCAGGCAGGCGGTGCAATGAGTCCAATTGCAATCGTATTGTTTGCTTGGGCAGTGGCAGCGATATTACGTATTTCTGTTGGGTCTGCAACAGTTGCTGGCATGACTGCAGCGGGAATTGTGACAGGAATTTTAGCTGCTAATCCAGGTAATACATTACTACCTGTCTTTGTTGCGTTAGCCATTGGGGCAGGATCATTAATCGCTTCACATGTTAATGATGCTGGTTTTTGGATTTTTAAAGAATTTTTTGATTTGTCAGTGAAACAAACCTTTCAAATTTGGACAGTATTAGAGACAATTATTTCAATAACAGGTCTCATTGTTATCCTTATATTAACAACGATTTTTGGATAAATAAAAACAGAATCTTAGATTCTGTTTTTTTGTTGACAACATTATTAGAAAATGTTAATATTATCAAGTAACTTTTGTAACCTTTGGAGGGATGAGATATGTCAGAGTCAAAAGAAAGGACGGGATGGTTCCATAAAGCTAGCCCGTCAAGCTTTGAATTAAGTGATTCACATTTACAAAAAAATCTTGGTGTTAAGGAAATGCTTGCACTCGGTATCGGAACAATTGTTTCTACAGCAATTTTTACTTTACCTGGAATAGTAGCTGCTGATCATGCCGGTCCAGCAGTTGCAATTTCATTTATTATTGCAGCTGTTGTTTCAGGATTAGCAGCATTCGCATACGCAGAATTTGCATCTGCACTACCATTTGCTGGTTCAGCATATTCATGGGCTAATGTTGTGTTTGGTGAGGTTTTTGGTTGGATTGCCGGATGGGCATTATTGGCTGAATACTTTATTGCAGTTGCCTTTGTTGCTTCTGGTTGGTCAGCTAATTTCAAGTTGTTTTTAGCCTCACATCAACTTGTATTACCACCAGCATTGGCCGGATCTTTTGCTGCAGGTCATGGTGGTATTATTGACATTTCATCATTGTTTGCTGTTTTGATTATTACAGTACTATTGTGGCGCGGCACAAATACAACTGCACGTGTGGAAAATATTTTAGTTATCGGTAAAGTACTTGTTATTTTAATTTTTATTGGTGTTGGCTTGACAGCAATTCATCCAGGAAATTATGTACCATTTATTCCTGAACATAAGTCAGGAACTTCTTTTGGTGGGTGGCAAGGTATTTTTGCTGGTGCAGCTCAAATATTCTTAGCCTATATCGGATTTGATTCAATTGCAGCAAACTCTGCTGAAGCCAAAAATCCAAAGAAAACAATGCCAAGAGGTATTATTGGATCACTAATAATTGCAACAGTATTGTTCGTAACAGTTGCATTGGTATTGGTTGGTATGTTCCATTATTCAAAATACGAAAACAATGCCGCTCCTGCTGCTTGGGCTTTGTTAAACTCTGGACATGAATTCACCTCTAACTTATTATCTGTTGTAGCCTTAGTAGGTATGTTCACTGCTATTATTGGGATGATGTTGGCTGGATCACGTTTGTTATATGCATTTGGTCGTGATGGCTTATTACCTAATTTCCTTGGAAAAGTTAATGATAAAGGATTGCCTAACAATGCTTTGTTAGTACTATCATTAATTGCTATTTTAATTGGGTCAGTATTTAGTTTTACTGAACTTGCAGGATTAATCTCTGCTGGTACATTAATTGCTTTTATTATCGTTTCGATTGGCATTTATGCCTTGAGGCCTCGTGAAGGAAAAGATATTCCTATGCCAGGATTTAAGATGCCGTTGTATCCAGTTTTGCCGGCATTGGCAGCTCTTGGATCGGGTTTCATCTTTTACCAATTAGACAACCAAGCAAAAATATATGCTTTTGGATGGTTTGTTCTTGGGTTAATTATTTATGCAGTGTACGGTTCACGTCACAGTAAAATATCACGTAAATAATTATTTAAACAAAAGTCCTGACATGTCAGGACTTTTGTTTTACAAAAATAACAAAAAGGGGAGAAATAATGTCGAAAAATAAAGAAATTTTGAACGAGGAGAAAAAGTATTTAGCTGATGCTTCTCGTGTTAAATATTTTGATGTTGTCATTGATCATGGAAAAGGTGCGATTATTACTGATGCTGACGGTAATGATTACATTGATTTGCTTGCAAG
Organism: Leuconostoc palmae; assembly: GCF_019656075.1. GTDB lineage: Bacteria > Bacillota > Bacilli > Lactobacillales > Lactobacillaceae > Leuconostoc > Leuconostoc palmae. The sequence continues at coordinate 39,506 of NZ_BPKZ01000005.1, forward strand.
TGCAAGTGCGACAAATACAGGTCATTCACACCCACATGTTGTTGAAGCCATTACGCAACAGGCACAAAAACTGATTCAATATACACCAGCCTATTTTGCAAATACGACAACAGCAAAGTTAACTAAGCGATTGGCATCAATGGCGCCAGGTAATTTTGAAAAACAGGTTGTTTTCGGCAATTCAGGTTCGGATGCTAATGATGCTATTATTAAGTATGCTCGTGCCTATACTCATCGCCAATATATTGTTAGTTTTACAGGTGCCTATCATGGTTCAACTTATGGTTCAATATCAATTTCTGGGGTGAGCTTAAATATGACACGTCATATCGGTCCTTTATTACCAGACATTGTTAAAGTACCTTTTCCAGATCAACATCAACGTTTAGATAATGAGACCGATGAGGCTTTTTCTGATAGATTGTTTAAACAGTTTTTGTTACCTTTTGAAACTTATTTACCCGCAGATGAGGTAGCACTGGTTATTATAGAACCAATACAAGGTGATGGTGGTATTGTTAAGGCGCCAAAAAAATATATGGACCTTGTTTACCAGTTTACTAGAAAGCATGGTATTGTATTTGCGGTTGATGAGGTAAATCAAGGATTGGGTCGTACAGGAAAAATGTGGTCTATAGACCACTTTGATATTGCACCAGATCTAATGAGTATCGGCAAATCCATTGCTAGTGGATTACCACTAAGTGCAGTAATTGGCAGAGAAGAAATTATGTCTAGCTTATCAGCACCTGCAAATGTTTATACAACGGCTGGAAATCCCGTAACTGCAGCAGCTGCACTCGCAACGCTAGATGTTATTGAGGCAGAAAAATTAGTATTACGGTCAAAAATACTAGGGCATAAAGCAGAAAATTTCTTCAAAAAATGTTCGCAAATGTATCAATTTATTGGAGATGTTCGATTCTATGGTTTAAATGGTGGCATTGATATTGTTGATAAATATGGAAAACCTGATAATGAATCAACAACTAAATTAATATATAGGATGTATGAACTTGGTGTCATTATGATTAGTTTGCGTGGGAATACTTTACGATTTCAGCCACCTCTAGTCATCACTGAACAGCAACTTGATCAAGCTTTTGCAATTATGGCACAGGCGTTTTCAGATCTTTCCTTTGGTAAATTAAAATTACCAGATACAGATAATCATATTGGTTGGTAATATGCTATAATTATCTCAGTGTTATGGATATGCAAAATTTATAGTTTGGTCATTAGAAATGTGTTGGTTGATGAAAAACACACGTCGTAAATTTTGTGCTCCCATATAAATGCATTTTAAAAGATGCCGCGACTCAGCGTTATGAGCTCATAAAGGTAAAGATGATAGATCATTACAAAATGCGGTGGTACCACGGTCACGCGTCCGCAATTTGTTTTGGTCTTTTTATATTTAAATAGTCAGGGAGAAGAAAATGAAAGAATTAAAATCATCAGAAGTACGTCAAATGTTCTTAGATTTTTTTGCATCAAAAGAGCATGAAATTGTTCCGTCAAAAAACTTAATTCCACAAGATGATCCTACTTTACTTTGGGTAAACTCTGGTGTGGCTACGCTAAAAAAATATTTTGATGGTTCTGTTGTACCAAAAAATCCAAGAATCACTAATGCCCAAAAAGCTATTCGAACAAATGATATCGAAAACGTCGGTAAAACAGCACGACATCATACTTTGTTTGAGATGATGGGTAACTTTTCAATTGGCGACTACTTTAAAGAGAGTGCGATTCCATGGGCTTGGGAACTATTAACTAGTCCTGAATGGTATGGGTTAGACAAGAACCTACTTTACGTTACAGTTTATCCAAGAGATAAAGAAGCAAAGAAAATCTGGGAAGAACAAACAGATCTACCTGATGGACATATATATGAGGTAGAAGATAACTTTTGGGATATTGGAGAAGGACCTTCAGGACCTGATTCTGAAATTTTCTTTGACCGTGGTGTTGATTTTCAAGATTTACCAGATGGCGATCCAGAAATGTATCCAGGTGGTGAAAACGAACGCTATCTTGAAATTTGGAACATTGTTTTTTCACAATTTAATCATTTACCAGGTTTAACTGATAACTCTCAGTATCCTGAATTACCACATAAAAATATTGATACAGGTATGGGATTAGAGCGTGTAGTATCTGTTTTTCAAAATGGCCGAACTAATTTTGATACTGATTTATTTTTACCAATTATTAGGAAAACTGAATCAATTTCTGGTAGATATCACTATGATGGCTCTGATTCTGAAGTGAATACAAGTTTTAAAGTGATTGCGGACCATATTCGTGCGATTACATTTGCAATTGGGGACGGGGCCTTGCCAACAAATGAAGGGCGTGGTTATGTTATTCGTCGACTTCTAAGACGCGCCGTATTGCATGGGCAAAAACTTGGTATTGAGGGTGAATTTTTAACACAACTTGTCCCTGTTGTTGCTGAAATTATGTCAAGTTATTATCCAGAGCTGGCTGAGAATACATCTAAAATCCAAAAGACTATTGCGGCTGAAGAAAAACGTTTTAATGCTACCTTAGCTGGTGGGCTGTCTTTGCTAAATACTATCATTGATGATGCTAAAAAATCAGAGTCAAATATCATTTCGGGTCAAGATGCATTTAAGTTATCAGATACTTATGGTTTCCCACTTGAATTAACCCAAGAACAGGCAGAAGATGCTGGATTAACAGTAGATACTGTTGGTTTTGATAAAGCACTTCAGGCTCAAAGAGATAGAGCTAGATCAGCAAGATCAAATGATAAATCAATGGGTGTTCAAAATGCCGTCTTAACCGATTTGAAAGTGGAATCAAATTATGTTGGTTGGTCGGAGACACAAGTCGAAAATGCTAAAATAGTTGCGATTATTGGTCAAAATGAACAACAAATTGATGATTTATTAACGAGTGCTGATTCAAATCAGGTTGTTGGATTAGTCTTCAATAAGACACCATTTTATGCTGAAATGGGTGGACAAGTTCCTGATTTCGGTGAAGTTTTAAACAAAAAAGGGCAAATTATTGGTGAAGTTACTAATACACAAAAAGCGCCAAATGGTCAACACGTTCATACTGTTAAGCTGCAGCAATCAATTCAAATAGATGAGGTTGTTGACTTGAAAGTTGATATGGCTAGACATATCGCAGTTTCAAGAAATCATACAGCGACGCATATGCTTGATCAAACTTTGCGAAACATTATTGGTGGTGATGTTCATCAAGCAGGTTCATTAGTCGAGCCTAACTATTTAAGATTTGATTTTACACATGAAGGACCTGTATCAAATGAAATATTGGATCAAATCGAGCTAATGTTAAATCAAGAAATTGCTAAGAATTTACCAGTGTCTTGGATTGAAACTGATATTGACACAGCTAAATCAATGGGAGCGGTTGCCGTTTTCGGAGAAAAGTACGGGGATGTCGTCCGTGTTGTTTCAATTGGAGAGTTTAATAAAGAATTTGACGGTGGTACTCACGTTAACAATACTTCAGAATTAGGATTATTTAAAATAGTTTCTGAATCTGGTATTGGTGCGGGTATTCGACGAATAGAAGCAGTTACTGGTTTAGAGGCAATTACGCAATACAAATCAGAAGAGAAGACACTACAATCAATTGCTACTAATCTAAAGGTGCAACAACTAAAAGATGTGCCAACCAAGGTCATTGAATTACAATCTGATTTGAAAGCAACTCAGAAATTAGTAGAGTCACTAGAAGCACAACTTGCAAATGCTGCTGCGACAGATCTACTTTCAAAAGTCAAAACAGTTAATGGGTACACTTATATTGCGGCCCAACTTAAGGTTTCTGGTATGGATGGCTTGCGTAAGGTTGTGGACACTTGGCGTGAAAAGTATCCTTCAAATTTGATAGTCTTGGCTGCAAATATAGAAGGAAAAGTGAATTTAATTGTAGCTGCTTCACCTGAAGCAAATGAATCTGGTATTAAAGCAGGTAATTTGATCAAAGTTATTGCACCTAAAATTGGTGGCGGTGGTGGTGGTAAAGCGGATATGGCGCAAGCAGGTGGTAAAAACCCAGCTGGCATCAATGATGCATTTACTGAAGTTTCAGTATTCTTGGAACAAATGCCTACTAAGAAATAATTTACTTTTTTGTCATATAATTGTCATAATTTTTATGTAAAATAAAAGATAAGCTAGATCAGATTGGTACTCATTGACTAGTACAAAAATAATATCAGAAAGGAGCGTGTACAATGCCAGTAGGAGATGAAACAACAATATTTGATTTTGGTAACGAAATGCCAAAAGATATTCATGAGTCACTAGAAATTGTTTACAATGCGTTAGAGGAAAAAGGATATAATCCAATCAACCAAATAGTCGGATATCTTATGTCTGGAGATCCTGCATTTATTCCCCGTTTGAATGATGCACGTAATTTAATTAAACGTCATGAACGTGATGAAATTATTGAAGAACTTGTACGCGTCTATCTAAAAAAATAATGCGAATTTTAGGATTGGATGTTGGTAGTAGAACAGTTGGGGTTGCTATTAGTGATCCAATGGGATGGACTGCACAAGGTGTTGAGATTATCAGAATTAATGAAGATGAAGGTGAATTTGGCTTGTTAAGACTTGCTGAAATCATTAAAGATAAACAAGCTAAGAGTGTAGTTATTGGGTTACCAAAGAACATGAATAATTCCGAAGGACCACGCGCAGAAGCTGCTAGAAATTATGCTAAACTTGTGGAAACAACGTTTGGTTTGCCAACAGATTTTCAAGATGAGCGATTAACAACAGTTCAAGCTGAACGCATGTTAGTCGAGGAAGCAGATGTTTCTAGAAAAAAGAGAAAACAAGTAATTGATAAAATTGCGGCTGAATTCATCTTGCAAAATTACTTAGATGCTCATGGTAAGTTAACAAGATAGTAAAAATAACATTTCTACACGAAGTGTTGCTTTTACGTTATAATGTAAGTATCAATTTGAAGGGAATATACTAGTTAATTAATAGTGTTAATAATTAAATTAGTATTTTGATAAACTTATGACAAGTAATGATGAAGTTCAAAAAATTACACTCGTCGATGAAAATGGTGATGAAGCTTTATATGAAATATTATTCACATTCCATTCAGAAGAATATGGTAAAGATTATATTTTACTAGTACCAGAGGGTGTGGAAGAAGACGAAGAAGTTGATATTCAAGCGTACATCTTTAATCCTGACGAAAATGGTGATGCTACTGAAGAAGACTTGATTCAAATTGAAGATGATAAAGAATGGGACATGGTTGAGGAAGTATTGAATACTTTCCTTGAAGATGACTCTAACTTTGCTTAATAAAAAACGCCTAGGCGTTTTTTTATTATAAAAATTTAACAGATTTTTTTCTTATCAAGTGATAAAATAAATATTAGAGAATAAAAGTTTGTAACACACTTTTATTTATTATTTAACGTACGCTATTGCGGCATAGCATCAATAATGATTTGATTATGGTGAGTGAAACGTACTTGGGAGGAACATATGGTTACATTAGTAGGGATCTTAGATCTCGCCCGTTTTCAGTTTGCCATGACAACAATATTCCATTTTTTCTTTGTGCCAATGTCAATTGGGCTTGGAGTTGTTGTATCGGTTATGGAAACAATATATGTCATCAAAAAAGATGAGATGTATAAAAAAATGGCACAGTTCTGGGGTAAAATATTCATTCTGAGTTTTGCTGTTGGTGTCGTTACTGGATTGATTCAAGAATTTCAATTTGGTATGAACTGGTCTGAATACTCACGTTATGTTGGTGACATATTTGGCTCACTATTGGCTATTGAGGCGTTGGTTGCATTTTTCGCTGAATCAACTTTCATTGGTTTGTGGTCATTTACTTGGGATCGATTCAAACCTGGAGTGCACGTGTTATTCATTTGGATAACGACTATCGGGTCAGCTATCTCATCATTATGGATTTTGGCAGCTAATTCCTTTATGCAAAATCCAGTTGGTTATGCAATAGATAACCATATGGGAAGAGCTGAATTAAAAAGTTTTGGCGCGTTGTTGTCTAATAGACAGTTATGGGTTGAATTTCCACACGTTGTGATCGGAACTTTTGTTACTGCAGGTTTTTTGGTAGCAGGTATGTCAGCTTTTAAATTGTTAAAGTTGAAGAAAGCACATCCGGAAATTAAATTTTTCCGTCGATCTATGAATGTTGCTTTAATTATCGGATTAATTGGTGTCGCTGGGGCTTTAGTTACTGGTGATCAGCATGCTTTTGATTTACAGTCTATGCAACCAATGAAGTATGCTGCGATGGAGGGTGTTGATAAAAGCATCACTTCATCTGAAAGAAAAGACAAAGCGCAGCCTTGGTCACTGATTTCTGTTACTAATCCTGATACACACAAAGTCATTGCTCATATTGAAATTCCGTATGTATTATCTATTTTAGGGAACCACTCATTAACAGGTGGAAATACAGTTGGAACCACTGAGCTAGAAAAAGAATTTCAACAAAAATACGGGAAAACACATAGTGACATAAAAGATTATTATGTTCCTGAAAACACATTATTCTATTCATTCCGTGTCATGGCAATGGGCGCAGGTGGTTTACTAATGCTTGGTGTTGTCGCTCTTTGGATGAATAGACGTAAGTCTAAGTTGATTTTGACACAACGATGGTTTTTATGGATACTAGGTGTTGCAACTTTCGTACCATTTATTATTAACACAGCAGGATGGTTAGTAACTGAATTGGGACGTTATCCTTGGGTAGTGTATGGGTTAATGCCAATTAGTTCTGCCGTATCACCAAATGTTTCAGCAATGTCTTTGTTAATTTCAAATATTGTGTACTTCTTAACGTTCGCAACTTTAGGTGGTGTTATGGTATGGATCTCACGTCGAGCACTCCATGCGGGACCTTATGCTGAAGAAGAAGAAGTTGAGTCACCTAGTGACCCTTATGATCATTTAGCAAAGGGGGTTGAAGCTTAATGACTATTTTAGAAATTTTATGGTTTACCCTAATTGGTATTCTTTGGGCAGGTTTCTTCTTTTTGGAAGGTTTTGATTTTGGTGTTGGAATGCAATTCGCATTCAATGCAAGAGATCAAAAAGATCGTGAAGCACTGTACCAAGCTATTGGGCCAAACTGGGATGCAAATGAAGTGTGGCTAGTTACCGCTGGCGGTGCAACGTTTGCTGCTTTTCCAGCATGGTATGCCTCACTATTCTCTGGCTTTTACCTAATGCTATTCATCGTATTGTTAGGTTTGATTTATCGTGGTGTATCATTTGAGTTTCGTGAACACATGCCTACGATACAAGGCACACATATTTGGGAACGTCTTATTGCGTTGACGTCATTTTTAGTACCATTTTTCTTAGGTATGATATTTACGGCGATGGTGTCTGGAACACCAATTGATGCACATGGTAATTTATCAGCTGGATTCTTTGATTATGTCACACCATTTACTTTGGTTGGTGGTATTGCTGTGACACTAATGAGCTATATCCACGGACTCAACTATTCACGTTTACGTATTGATGGCAATGTACGTGTAAGAGCATCTAGTCAATTAAAATATCTGTATCCTGTATTGTTAGCAGGTGAAGCACTATTTGCTATTTTGCTATTTTTCTACACAGACTTTTTGCAGACAAAAACGCTATTAACTTTAATAATACTTGTTGTTATTGTATTGACAACAGTCATTGGTTGGTTCTTGACAGTGAAAAAACAACTTGAAGCGTTACCATTTGTTCTTTCAGGCCTAACTTTAGTTGAAGTTGTTGTGCTGTTGTTTGTAGGATTGTTCCCACGAGTAATGGTAGCAAATAATCCATTGTACAACTTAGATATAATGAATACGTCTTCATCTCCATATACCTTGAAATTAATGACAATTGTTGTTATTACAGCATTGCCAGTGACATTAGGTTATCAAATTTGGAGTTTTTGGGTTTTCCGAAAGCGCATTGTGTCTCACAAAGTGGTTGAATAAGACAAAGCAAAACGTTTACAATTAGGTAAGCGTTTTTTGTTATAAGAAAAAATCTAATAAGGTAAACATGATAGATAAAAGACTTTTTAAACTTAATGGTATTATCAGTAGGTTATTTACTTTGACCATAATGACTGGTATTCAAGGACTAGCAATTCTGATTCAAGGGATTACTTTAGCATCTGCTATTGTAAATTGTTGGCAGGGAAAACCAATTAAAAATGCGTTAATAGCAATCTGTATCTTTGCAATTGCATTCATCATACGGCAACTATTGGTTGTTATAAAAAATCAATTTATGTCAGCTTATGCTGACAATGCTGTTGAAATATTTCGTCGACAATTATTAGCAAAATACACAGCACTAGGATCAACACTGACAGTTGAACAAGGGACAGGAAATGCTGTAACAATGCTTGGTGTCGGTTTGGATAACGTTAAAAATTACTTTCAATTATTATTGATTAAACTTTTTGATTTGGCAATCATACCTTGGATAATTTTACTGTATATATTTTATATTAAGTGGGAACAAGGTTTATTTCTATTACTCATTTTTCCAGTTATCATTATGTTTTTTATTATTTTAGGATTAGCTGCACAAAGTAAAGCTGATGCAGAATTTGCTAATTTTAAAAATTTGAATAATCGTTTTGTCGATGCCCTAAGAGGACTACCAACATTAAAACAACTGGGATTAGCAGACATCTATGGCGGTGAAATTTATAATATTTCTGAGGATTATCGTAAAACGACCATGCGAACACTCAGAATTGCGATGACATCGACATTTGCACTTGATTTTTTTACGACTTTATCTATTGCTGTTGTAGCCGTGTTTTTAGGTTTTGACTTATTAGATGGTCACATGACACTTTTTCCAGCACTGGCAACACTTATTTTAGCACCAGAATATTTTTTACCATTGAGAAATTTTTCAGATGACTATCATGCAACTTTGAACGGTAAAAATGCGTTGACTGATGTGCTAGAAATGATTGATCAACCAGAAATGATAAATAAAAACAGTTTGAATTTAGAGTCTTGGTCTCCAAATAGCCAATTATCTTTCAAAAATATTAATTTTAGTTATGATACTCAAAATGTTTTAAAAGATATCACTACTAGTATTCATGGTTATCAAAAAATTGCTATTGTTGGCGAAAGTGGTTCAGGAAAGTCCACTTTATTAAATTTGATAGCTGGATTTCTACAACCTACGAGTGGTAGTATTCGTATAAACGAACAATCACTTGATCATTTAGCACAGAAAGATTGGCAAAAACAATTCTTTTATATGCCACAACAGCCATATATTTTCCATGATACGTTGAAACATAATATTTCTTTTTATGCGCCTGATGCTACAGATGAAGCTATTAAAAAAGCAGTTATACAAGCTGGATTAAGTGATTTAGTATCTGAACTAAAATTAGGCTTAGAGACAGTCATTGGTGAAAGCGGTCGGCAAGTTTCCGGTGGTCAAGCACAACGCATTGCATTAGCACGTTTATTATTAGATAGTAAAAGAAAGATACTATTATTTGATGAACCTACTGCACATTTGGATATCGAAACAGAATATGATTTAAAGCAAACAATGACACCAATCATGTCTTCAAGATTAGTCTTTTTTGCAACGCACCGATTACATTGGTTAGATCAAATGGACTATGTTTTGGTCATGCAGAAAGGGGAAATTGTAGAAGTAGGTGAGCCTAGAACATTAATATCAAACAAAAATAGTAGATTAAATCAATTGCGTTATCATTTAAGGGGTGAAAAGTGACTAATTTAAAAGCATTACTAAAAAACGATCGCTGGATAGTCCCTTTTTTAAAAAATCAACATAAAGGATTATTGTGGTCAATTATACTGAGTTTCATGACAATATTTGCTGCAGCAGGATTAATGTTTATATCAGGTTATTTAATTTCAAGAGCTGCTCAAAGACCAGATAATATCCTTTTAATATACGTACCGATAGTGTTAACACGTGGTTTTGGTATTGCCCGACCAATTTTTAGATATGCTCAAAGACTTGTATCACACAATTGGGTATTACAGTTTGTTTCTGAATCACGTCGTAGGTTATACGAACGCGTTGCTAGTTCTGCAAGTAAAATCAGAAGTAAACTACAGACTGGAGAAGTGCTTAGCTTACTAGCGGATGATTTAGATCAGTTACAAAATCTATATTTAAGAACTTTGTTCCCATTGGGTGCAGGGCTGGTATTATACTTGGTTGTTATAATAGGGATTGGTATATTTAGCTGGCAGTTCGCCATCTGGTGGCTTATTATGCTAACAGTCATTATGATAATCGTGCCGGTGATTAGTCTTTTAACAAACAGATCGCGCATACAGAGACAAAAACACTTACAAGCAAAATTGTATGCTGATGCAACCGATGCTATTTTAGGTTTGCAAGACTGGATATCTTCAGGAAGACAAGATGATTTGGTTGCACATCAAGGACGTGCAATGAAAGAGTTGGCTCGTGTTAAGAACAAGTCTATGCAGTTTGGATGGTGGCGTGACTTTCTGATACAGTTGTTGGCACTATTATTAGTTATCACAACTTTATTTTGGGCTAATAGTGTATTTAAAAATAATCAAATGGCGATTAACTATATTGCGGCTTTTACATTGGCTATTTTACCATTAGTTGAAAGCTTCACAGCGGTCAATCAAGGGGTTAGTGAAGCTTCATTTTATGAAGATAGTATTACCAGGTTAAATGCTTTACCAGAATTGGTGGATAAAGAGCCACTCGAGCAACAGATTAACGGTACCGATTTAAAATTAATAAATGTAACATTTAGTTATGATCATAAAACAGTCATTGATAACTTAAGTTTAACTGTTCAAAAAGGAGAAAAAATCGCGTTACTTGGTCGTTCTGGATCAGGCAAAACAACACTACTTAAATTAATAACTGGCGATATAAAACCTGATTTAGGGAGCATAACAATTGGTGAACAACCTATTAATAAATTACAAAATCAATTATCGAAAATAGTTGCTATCTTAGATCAACAATCTTATTTATTTGATACCACTATTTTAAATAATGTTAAGATGGGAAATATAAATGCATCTGATGATCAAGTTAAACAAGCTATTAATCAAGCAGGGCTGCAACCACTAATTGATTCATTACCCATGGGATATCAAACACAAATGCAAGAAGCCGGCAAACGTTTCTCTGGGGGAGAACAGCAACGTTTTGCACTTGCTAGAGTGTTGTTACAAGATTCACCAATTGTGATATTGGACGAACCCACTGTTAGCTTAGATCCTAAAACCGAACACGAAGTGTTATCGAAAATATTTGAAGTATTAAAAAACAGGACAATAATATGGGTGACACACCATCTTACTGGTATTGAGTCTGTCGATCATGTCTATTTTTTGAAGAATGGGCAATTTTCGTTAGCTGATACTCCCAAACAGTTAAAACAAAATTCAGAACACTTTAAACAACTACTAGCAATGGATGACTTTCAGTAAATGGTAAAAAGAAAAAAAAGACGTCGTAAGAAAAAAGGATTTCGTCTCAATCTTGGGATGTGGATTAGTACTATCGTTATTTTAGCCATTATAGCTACCTTTTGGTCTAAAACAATAATATATGACAAGCAATCAAATCAGTCACAAGATGAAGTCTATCAACAAAAAATTGCTTGGATTAATGAACTGGCTCCGTATGCAAGAAAAATGCAAGAAAAATATGGTGTAGTTGCTTCAATTAGCATTGCTCAAGCCATTCTTGAATCAGATTGGCATACGTCTACCTTATCAACGCAATATAATAATCTTTATGGTATAAAAGCAGATGCTGGTCAGAAAAGTATTGTACTGCCAACACAAGAATTTCAAAATGGTGAATGGATAACTATCCAAGGCAGATTTGCAGCTTATGATTCATGGCAAGAAAGTATGCGGGCGCATGCTAAACTTTTGTATCACGGAACAAGTTGGAACGCAGCTCAATACCAACATGTATTAGAATCCAAAGATTATCAAACGGCTGCAAAAGCTTTAACAGAAGACGGGTATGCGACTGATCCAACTTATGCACAAAAGTTAATATCGATAATTGAAACTTGGCACTTATCTCGTTTTGATTTACAACAAAAATAGAGCGTTTTTATACGCTCTATTTTTGTTGTACGAACATTTGTTCACTAGAAATCTGGTATAATAGTAGAAGTTAATTAACAGCTTAGGAGCAAATATGTCAGTAGAACAACTTATTAATGGTATGAACGATAAACAATCAGAGGCGGTCCAAACAACACAAGGACCACTTCTGATTATGGCAGGTGCTGGATCTGGAAAAACAAGGGTTTTAACGCATCGTATTGCTCATCTGGTACAAGATTTAAATGTTATGCCGTGGCGTATTTTGGCTATTACTTTTACAAATAAAGCTGCTCGTGAAATGCGCGAGAGAATTGCTAAACTGTTATCAGAAGACGTTGCTAGAGATATTTGGGTATCTACTTTTCATGCGCTGGCAGTTCGTATTTTACGTCGAGATGGGGAATCTATTGGATTAGCCAAGAATTTCACAATCATTGATACTAGTGCACAACGTACGTTGATGAAACGTGTTATTAATGATCTTAATCTAGACACTAATCAATATGATCCAAAATCAGTATTAGGGATGATTTCTAATGCTAAAAACGATATGTTACGGCCAAAAGATTATGCTAAATCAGCTGATAATCAATTTCAAGAAGTAGTTGCAGAAATTTATACGGCTTATCAGGCTGAATTAAAACGCGCACAAAGTGTTGATTTTGATGATTTAATTATGCTAACTATTGATCTTTTTCAATCTACACCAGAAGTGTTAGAACGTTATCAACAACAATTTGAATATTTACATGTTGATGAGTATCAAGACACAAATGATGCTCAATACACAATTGTTAATTTATTAGCGCAACGTTCTAAAAATTTGGCGGTTGTTGGTGATGCTGATCAATCGATTTATGGTTGGCGTGGTGCAAACATGAATAACATTTTGAATTTTGAAAAAGATTATCCTAATGCCCATACTGTGATGTTAGAACAAAACTATCGTTCAACTCAAAATATTTTAGATGCTGCTAATGCGGTCATCAATAATAATAATGAAAGAGTACCTAAAAATCTATGGACACAAAATGGTAAAGGAGAAAAAATTATTTATTATCGTGCTCAAAGTGAGCATGATGAGGCTAATTTTGTATTAGCTAACATTCAAAAACTTCGTAAAGAACAACAACTGGCCTATAGCGATTTTGCTGTTCTTTACCGAACAAATGCACAATCACGTAATATCGAAGAATCTTTAGTTAAAGCAAATATGCCCTATACAATGGTTGGTGGGCATAAATTTTATGAACGCAAAGAAATATTAGATATTATGTCTTATATGAGTTTAATTACTAATCCTAATGATAATGCCGCTTTTGAACGTGTTGTTAATGAACCTAAAAGAGGATTAGGAGCAACTTCGTTGAATCGTTTACGTGATTTGTCAAATCGTTTAAATGTGTCATATATGACCGCAATTGAGAGCATTGAACTAGCACCTGCAATTAGCACTAAAGCAACTTCAAAATTCTTGGAGTTTGCTGATATGATGCATAATTTAAAACAGCAGTCTGAGTTTTTAAATGTTACAGAACTAGCAGAAATCGCTATGGTCAAATCAGGATATCGGCAAATGTTAACTGAGAAAAACGATCCTGATAGTCAAGCACGACTTGAAAACTTAGAAGAATTTTTATCTGTTACAAAAGAGTTTGACGATAAATATCAACATAATGATCCTGATACCATTGATCCAGTGACAGATTTCCTGAGTACAACTGCGTTGATGAGTGATTTAGATAATTTTGAAGAAGATGATGGCGCAGTGACTCTAATGACGTTGCATGCTGCAAAAGGTTTAGAGTTTCCTATTGTTTTTTTGATTGGCATGGAAGAAAACATTTTCCCCCTATCTAGATCATTAATGGACGAAGATTTATTAGAAGAAGAGAGACGATTGGCTTATGTTGGCATTACACGCGCCATGAAACGCTTGTTCTTAACAAACGCATTTTCACGTTTACTTTATGGTAGAACCCAAGCAAATGAAGCATCACGTTTTATTGATGAAATTTCTCCTGAATTGTTGGACAACCAGTTTAGTAGTCGACAAAATGAATCAGCGTCGCGTTTGTTTCCATTTGACCGCAAGACTCAAATGGCGACAGCAACTACTTATCGCGCAACACCAGTTACTAAAACAACGAATGGTGTAACGGGTGCAGATCAAACAGCTTGGAGATCTGGAGATAAAGTTTCACATAAAAAGTGGGGAATAGGTACAGTTATCTCTGTTTCAGGACAGTCTGATGATCAAGAACTTAAAGTAGCCTTTCCATCGGAAGGTGTTAAGCAGCTATTAGCAGCATTTGCACCAATTAAAAAGATTGATTAAAAATAAAAGTGAGAAGAAGACTAAATGTTACCAGAGTTTACACCAATTACTAATTTAACGATTCAGCAAGCCCAGAAAGAAATTGCTACGTTACAAACTGATTTGCTTCAATATGGTGTTGCTTATTATGAAAAAGATGCACCCATGGTAGAAGATCATATTTATGATGCTTTGTATGCGAGGCTGGTTGCACTGGAAGCTAAGTTTCCTGATTTCATCACACCAGAATCACCGACCCAAAATGTGGGTGGAAAAAACGTTAAAACTGATTTAGCAAAAGTCCAGCATCCAGCACCAATGCTATCCTTAGGTGACGTTTTTAGTATAGAAGAGCTTGATGAATGGGATTTACGTACAAGTAAGTCTTTAGGGTTTAAATCAGAGTATAATTTAGAATTGAAGATTGATGGATTAGCAGTGGCTCTGAAATATGAAAACGGTGTATTGATTCAAGCATCCACTCGTGGTAATGGTTTAATTGGTGAAGATGTCACGGCAAATGTTAAAACAATTAAATCAATACCTCAAACCCTAAATGAACCAATAACGATTGAAGTACGTGGTGAAATTTATATGCCAAAAACTAGCTTTGCAACTTTGAATTTACAACGTGAGGCAGACGGACTAGAAGCATTTGCCAATCCTAGAAATGCAGCTGCTGGTTCGCTTCGTCAGTTGGATACTCGAATTACAAAGCAAAGAGAATTATCTGCTTTTATTTATTACACTGCTGAACCTGAAAAAATTGGTGTAACA
This sequence comes from Leuconostoc palmae, assembly GCF_019656075.1. Lineage (GTDB taxonomy): Bacteria > Bacillota > Bacilli > Lactobacillales > Lactobacillaceae > Leuconostoc > Leuconostoc palmae. The sequence goes on from NZ_BPKZ01000005.1 coordinate 54,762, forward strand.
ACACAAAGTTCGGCTTTGCAACGTTTTTCTGAGCTTGGATTACCAACGGATAAACACAATGTGGTTATTAAAAATATGTCAGAGATAAAAAAATTTATTAGTGAATATACAATAAAACGTGATAAGTTATCTTATGGTATTGATGGCGTTGTTGTAAAGGTTAATCAGTTAGACATGCAAGTAGAACTTGGTAACACAGTAAAAATACCACGCTGGGCCATTGCTTATAAATTTCCGCCTGAAGAAGCATTAACTGTTGTTCATGATATTGAATGGACAGTTGGTAGAACTGGAGCCGTTACTCCGACTGCTGTTATGACGCCAGTTCAACTTGCTGGAACAACCGTAAAAAGGGCTAGCCTACACAATCCTGATTATCTCCTTGCTAAAGATATACGGATTGGGGATACAGTCACTTTACATAAGGCGGGCGATATTATACCTGAAATCGGGCAAGTTATATTAGACAAACGACCAGAAAATAGTGAAATATATCAAATACCTATGGATTGCCCTGCCTGTAACTCTAAGTTAGTGCATTTAGAGGGTGAAGTTGCTTTGAGATGTATTAATCCGTTTTGTTCAGCACAAATCAAAGAAAAATTAACTCACTTTGCATCAAGAAATGCTATGAATATTGATGGTATGGGGCCAAGGGTTGTTAGTCAATTACTCAAGGCAGAATATATAAAGGATGTCGCCTCTATTTATAGGCTTGATATCGATCAACTATTAACGTTAGATAAATTTAAAGAAAAGTCAGCAACCAATTTAATTCAAGCAATTGAAAATTCAAAACGTAATTCACTAGAACGACTAGTTTTTGGTTTGGGTATTAGAATGGTAGGATCCAAAGCTGCACGACTAGTTGCTGAACAATTTAAAACATTGTCAGCAATTGCTCAAGCTTCAAAGGATGATATTGCTAAGGTTGACGGTATAGGAGAAATGATAGCCAAGTCAATTGTCCAATATTTTAGTATGCCGGAATCTAAACAATTAATTCAAGAACTCGCTGATCAAAATGTTAACCAAAAGTATCTTTCTGATGTTACAGTTGATGAAAACTCATTTTTTTATGGCAAAAGGATCGTATTAACTGGTAAACTAGAGATTAATAGTCGTCCAGTTGTTACAAAATGGTTAGAAAATCATGGTGCCAAAGTGTCTAGTTCAGTTTCAGCTAAAACTGATTTACTAATTGCTGGGATTGATTCTGGCAGCAAGCTCGACAAAGCAAAATCATTAGGTGTTACAGTTTGGACAGAACAAAATTTAGTTGAAGCGCAAGCAAAAGAGGGTAATGATAAATGAGTCGAATCGGTTTTCGTGGCTATATGATTATTGCAGTTAGTATTTTAGTTATTACGGTGGGCGGATTATATTTTTTTAATATGAATCGTGTAGCACCAACTGCAACTAAAAAAGCTAGCGGTGTACAAATAACACAGAGTACAGCTGGTGAATATCAAACAGTTATTAAAGACGGGCGTTATTTAGTAAGTGCCGCACGTGGTATAACGGCTAGTTCAGAACCTAATCAATTAGATGTTCAACATTTTGAGTCGAGTTTATTGAAATTTTCAAAGACACAGTTTAAGCCAGCACAATATATTTTTCAAGAAGGGCAGTATTTGAGCTCAGATACTGTTACGGGATTGCTAGGAAGAAAAAGTAATGATGATGCAAATGGACTAAACCCAGAAGATAATGGTAAAAATGATAATTCACGCAATCCACTATATATTCAAACCTTAACGGAACAGGACTTCATGTCTAAACAAGGTAATGATTTAAAGTTATCTGGGATGGTTGTCGGTGTTGCTATGAATACACAAGATCAATATCAAAAAGAGCAGTATGGTGCTACTTACACACAAAATATTTCAGATGCAGATCGTATTGCATATGGCAAAAAAATCGCACCTAAGTTGCTAGCTCAAATAAGATCACAATCAGGTGTTCCAAATGATGTGCCTATTGTCATTGCAATGTATGCTAATGCACCAGCAGATTCACTAGCACCAGGTGGTTTTTATGCACAAGCAAAAAGTACTCACGGGGACGATCTGGGAGAATGGACAGATATTAGTGATAAATCAATTGTATTGCCTAAAGAAGCAAATGATGCCTCAAAACTTGGGAATGATGAGAACAGTGGTTTTGCTAACTTTAAAAACGATATTGCTAATTTTTTCCCTAATATTGCTGGGGCAACAGCTGTAGCTAATTTTAAATCTGGCGTGTTAACACAAATGAATGTGACAGTGAATACGCAGTTTTATTCACAAACAGAGATTGATAGTTTTACGACTTATGTAGCACAATCAGCATTAAAGTTTTTACCAAGTAATGTTCCCGTTAGAATAGTAATCAAGACAGCAAATGATACACAAGCTATTTTAACAAGAAATGAAAATGATAAAGCGTTTACAACAACGATATTAGATTAAGCATAGGGCACCTATGCTTTTTTGTTTTTTGTATATATGCATGAAAATGGTATAATTTACCTATGAGTGAAAACCAAAAATATCTATCAATCAGTGCTTTGACGGCGTATTTAAAGCGTAAATTCGATGTCGATCCCTATTTATCAAAAATTTATATAACGGGTGAAATTTCTAATATGGGTCGACGCCGTGGACGTCATTTGTATTTCTCTATTAAAGACCCAAACGGTCAAGCAGTAATTTCTGCTGCTATGTTTTCTTATGCCAATCGTTTAAAATTTGAACCTGAAGAAGGGATGAAAATTAATGCGATTGGGCGGGTTCAGCTTTATGAACCAAATGGGACATATGCCATTATTTTGGAACAAATGACCCCAGATGGTATAGGGGATCTTTTTTTGGCCTATGAGCAATTAAAAAAGAAGTTGTCCGCCGAGGGCCTATTTAATTTACCAAAGAAAGTATTACCTCTGTTTCCAAAGAAAATAGCAGTGATAACTTCCCCAACAGGTGCCGTTATTGAAGATATTGCTAAAACAGTCCAACGCCGTTTTCCAACTGCGCAAGTTGTACTCTTTCCGGCAGTTGTGCAAGGTGAAAAATCTGCAGAGTCTATTATCAAGCAACTGATAAGAGTTGATCAGTCTAATGATTTCGATACATTGATTGTTGGCCGTGGTGGCGGATCAATTGAAGATTTGTGGTCTTTTAATGATGAACAATTAGCTCGAAGCATAGCAGCAGTTAAGGTTCCAGTCATTAGTTCTGTTGGACATGAGACGGATAATACACTAGTTGATTTGGTTGCTGATCATCGAGCAGCTACCCCTACTGCCGCTGCTGAGCTAGCAACACCAATAACGTTGAATCAATTACTTTCACGATTAAATGAATTACAAGTTAGGTTAAACTTAATCATGAAAAAAAGAATTGATGTTCAAAGAGATCGGGTTAATCGAGTAGCAAATCACATTATTTTTCAACAACCAGACCGTTTATACATCGGATATAATCAAAAACTTGATCAGTTGAATTATGGTTTAAGTCAAAGCATTCAAAGATATATTGTGGATGCCAGTCATCATCTAGATGTATTAACTCAAAGGCACAAACAAATTGGGGTGCATTTGTTACAGCAACCAAAAGAAAAACTATACATATTAGCAGCTAAATTAGATACAATGAGTCCATTAAAAATTTTAGATCGTGGTTTTGTTATGATGGAAAAATCAAATAAGATTGTGAAACAAATAAGTGATATTGAAATTGGTGATCAAGTTGAATTGCGTTTGAGTGATGGAAAAGCAACAGCAAAAATTATGGAAAAGAGTGAGATAATTAATGAGTGAATCACAAACATTTGAAGAGAAGCTAGAGAAACTAGAAACAATTGTTAGCGAATTAGAAAAAGGCAATCGACCTTTGGAAAGTGCTTTAAATGATTTTAAAGATGGGGTAAGTCTTGTTAAGGATTTACAAAAAACACTAAAAGATGCCGAATCTACTTTAGCCAAAGTCATGAGTGATGATAATCATATGACAGATCTGGAATTAACAAATGACTAAAATGGAACAGTTTCAAGAAAAATGGCATACGCTAATTGATAATCAACTAAATCGAGATATTTCAGTAATTGCTAACGATCAAAAATTTACTGATATGTTATCTTATGCCGTATTAAATGGCGGAAAACGTTTAAGACCGATACTAACATTGGCAGTCTTGGATAGTTTTGGCGTGCATATTTCGCCACAGCTACTAAAATTGACAACAGCCGTCGAGTGGATACACTCATATTCCTTGGTTCATGATGATTTGCCGGCTATGGATAATGATTTATTGCGTCGTGGTAAGCCAAGTCTGCATGCTAAATTTGGCGAAGATATGGCCATATTAGCTGGGGATGCTTTACTAACTGGTGCTTTTCAGATTATTGCCGAGTCCAATGATATAGGTCAAAAAGATTTAAATATTAGTGATCAATTGTTGATCACAGTAACTCAACAGTTATCACTATTTTCAGGTGGTAAGGGAATGGTCATTGGTCAGGTACATGATATGCAAAATCATGGACAACGAGACAAAATATTAAAAAATTGGCTGTTAGATGAGGTTTATGTACCAAAGACTGCTGCACTATTAAGTTTTTCAGCAGGAATTGGTGGATTATTACTAAAACAGTTCGTTGAAAATTTAACGTCGTATGCAAATACAAGCCATGATTTATTTGAATTTGGCAAAAATTTTGGGTTAGCTTTTCAAATTCAAGATGATTTAGATGATTATGAACAAGATAATCAAGAAGATGTTGCCTCATTGCCACATATCATAGGACTAGATGCTGCACGTGATTTAAGGAATCAGTTTATCAGTCAAGCTAAACAGTGCTTAGATTTAATTGCTAAACGTGAGACGTGTTTCAATCGTGACTTGTTAGATAGTTTTCTGAACATTATTGGAGATTAATTATGAGTGGTGTAGAAAAAGAACGTGTTGACGTTTTATTAGTTCAGCAAGGATTATTTGAATCCCGCGAACAAGCTAAGCGAGCAGTTATGGCTGGCGAAATTTTGGGTGAAAATGAAGAGCGTCTAGACAAGGCAGGACAAAAAATTCCAGTCACCACTGAATTACATTTCAAAGGTGAGAAGTTGAAATATGTTTCCCGTGGTGGTCTGAAACTTGAAAAGGCGTTAAATGATTTCGATATTTCTGTCACTGATAAAGTTGTCTTAGATATTGGTTCATCAACCGGTGGTTTCACAGATGTGGCTTTACAAAACGGTGCAAAATTGGTTTATGCATTAGATGTTGGGACTAACCAACTTGCTTGGAAATTGAGATCTGATAGCCGTGTAAAAGTCATGGAAAATACTAATTTTAGATATGCGCAATTAGGAGATTTTGTTTTTGGACAACCTTCATTTGCAACCATTGATGTGTCATTTATCTCTTTGGGATTAATTCTGCCACCATTATCAGATATCATTAGTATGGGTGGGCAAGTAGTTGCCCTCATTAAACCTCAGTTTGAAGCAGGGCGTCAACATGTTGGCAAGAATGGCATCATCAAAGATCCCGCAGTTCATAAGCAAGTTTTACAAAAAATGATACAAGTTATGTTGCATGATGGATTTTCAGTTAAAGCATTGACATACTCACCAATTAAAGGTGGTCAAGGGAATATTGAATTTTTGGCAGTTCTGCAACGCGATGAGCTTGCTAGTATTGAAGAACATATTAGCATTGATCATTTGTTACAACAAACATATGCGCAATTAAATCACACAGGTAGTAAAGATGATGAATAAAAAAATACGTCAAAAAAATTTAATGGCGTTGATTCAAAATCAACAACTGGGTAGACAAGAAGATATTGTCGCTTATTTTGAAACGCTTGGTGAGAGTGTCACACAGGCAACAATTTCACGTGATATTAATGAACTAGGATTAATTAAGGTACCAACAAGTTATGGTAGTTTTCAATACCATTTACCTAAGCAAGATGACCGCCCACATCTGCAACGTTTAAAAAAGGCAATGCAGCAATCTTTTTTGAGTCAGCGTTCGCAACGTGGACAAATCATGATAAAAGTTCAACCTGGTAACGGACAGCTTGTAGCAAATTTGTTTGAACAAGTTAATTTTCCAGAAGTATTTGGTACACTGAGTGATGATGGTACAGTACTCGTATTATTAAAAGAAGGTGTGGCGACTTTACAGATGACAAATATTATTCAAAAATTGCTTGAAAAATAATTGTTATTGAAAGAGTAGGTTAAATATGTTAGAAAATCTTATCATTGAAAATTTTGCTATTATAGAAAAAATTTCACTTCAATTTGATGAAGGCATGACAGTCTTAACTGGTGAAACTGGTGCCGGAAAATCAATTATTATAGGTGCATTACTTTTATTAACAGGTGGTCGTGCTAATTCTGATATGATTCGCCATGGTAGCAAAAAAGCCATATTGCAAGCTATTTTTAATGTGAAAAATAATCAGGTTATTATGGCACAACTATCTGATCAAGGGATTGATGTTGAAGACAACCAACTCATTATTTATCGTGAACTGAACCAAAATGGGCGTAGCGTGATTCGCATCAATGGTGTGTTAGTCAACCTTAAATTCTTAGCATTAATTGGTCGTCAACTAGTTGATATTCAAGGACAAAATGACACGCAACAGTTACTTAATTCAGATGAGCATTTAATGTTATTAGATGCATTTGGTGGAGAGCAATTACAAAAAGTTAAATCACTTTATTTAAATGAATTTTTAGACTTTAAAGCGGTAACTCAGCGTATTAGACAAATACAGAGTTCCCAGCAAGAGATGACTCAGCGACTGGACTTATTGCAATTTCAACAGCAAGAGTTAATAGATGCAGATTTGAAGCCAAATGAAGAAGATGATTTAGTTGACGCTAGGGGTAAACTGATTAACTATAAGAAGATAGCTGATAGATTAAATAATACACAATTGGCATTAAATAGTGATCAAGGTGGTGCAATTGATTTATTGGCTGAAGCAATGCATGAATTACAAGAAATTGCTGAATATGATGATGCCTATGCAGAATTAGCAAAAACAATAGCAGATAGCTATTATACAGCGCAAGAAGTAGGTAGAGATATTGATGAACAAATCAGTGAGTTAACATATGATGAAGAACAATTAATAAGGATTGATGAACGACTCCAGTTAATTCACAGTTTAGAACGTAAATATGGATCAACAGTTAACGATGTATTAATGTTTAAACAAAAAGTTGATGCAGAACTAGCTGTGTTAAATGACGATACTTTTAATATTGAACAATTGCAGATTAAACAAAATAACTTAAGACAGTCTTTACGTCAGAAAGCTATGAGATTACGTGAAAATCGTCAACAAGTTGCTCGAGAATTAGAGCAAAACGTTAATGCTCAGTTGTCTGAATTGTTAATGTCAGGAGCACAATTTGCTGTTGAATTCGAATCAATAGAAGGATTTACCTCGTCTGGCTCTGAAAAAGTGCAGTTTTACGTACAAACTAACGTCGGGGAAGGTATGTTGCCTCTTTCAAAAATTGCTTCTGGTGGTGAGACATCTAGACTGATGTTAGCATTAAAAACAACTTTTGCTAAACAACAACAAATTATTTCTATTGTTTTTGATGAAGCTGATACTGGTGTTTCGGGTCGTGTTGCGCAAGCCATTGCAAGAAAAATGTTGACAATTGCATCGACTTCACAAGTTTTTGCGATTACTCATCTACCACAAGTTGCAGCAGCAGCAAATCATCATTTCTTAATTGCTAAAACGACTGATAGTGATCGAACAGTAACGCATGTTACACCACTAGATGAATCTGGAAAGGCACATGCTATTGCAATGATGTTATCTGGTGATGATGTCACTGAAATGGCTTTGGCAAATGCAAAAGAATTACGTGCAAAAATTGGTAACTTGACGTAAGTAAAAAAGACTGAGCAGCCAGCTCAGTCTTTTTTAATGTGCAACAATTACAAGGAATAGTATAAATAGTACGGCAAGTCCGTACATCAGTGGATGAACTTTTTTGCCACGACCTGTAGCAATCATTGTAATAGGATATAGAATAAATCCTAAAGCGATACCATCTGAAATAGAATATGTAAGTGGCATACCAATGACAATTAAGAAAGCAGGGGCAGCAACAGCAAAATCATCCCATTCAATGTGACGTAAACTTTTTGCCATAAGCACACCTACAACAACCAAAGCAGGTGCGGTTACTTGAGAAGTAACTACTGTTAGTAGTGGTGAGAAAAATAAAGCAAGTAGAAAGAAAATACCAGTAAAGACACTGGTTAAACCAGAACGACCACCAACAGCAATACCAGAAGATGACTCAACATAAGCAGATGTAGGAGATGTACCAATAACAGCTCCTACAGTCATACCTACCGCATCGGCCATCAAGGCGCGTCCAGCACGTGGCATTTCATTATTTTTCATGAAACCTGCTTGTGTAGCGAGACCAATCATTGTTCCTGCGGTATCAAAGAAAGTTACCAGTAAAAAGGTAATAACAACTGTTACCATTTGTAAGGAATTAATATCTCCAATATGCATCACACCTTGTCCAAATGTTGGTGAGAGTGAAGGAGCTGATGACACAAAACTATTAGGTAATTTTATGAGTCCAAAAATAACACCGGCAATTGAAGTAAGTACCATACCAATAAAAATAGCAGCAGGTATTTGACGAGTTAATAAGACAAATGTAACGATAATGCCAAAAATAGCAAGCAAAGAAGTAGGTGTTGTCAAATGACCAAGAGATACCATTGTATCCTTGTTAGCCACAATTAAACCGGCATCGTGTAATCCAATAAATGCAATAAACAAACCTATACCAGAAGCAATAGCCAATTTCAAATTATGAGGAATAATATTTATAATTTTCTCACGGATTTTGAAAAAGGTTAAAATTAAAAAGATGATGGCAGCGACAAATACCCCTGCTAGAGCTGTTTGCCACTTGACACCCATGCCAATAACAACAGAGTAAGCAAAGAAAGCATTCACACCTAATCCAGGTGCAATAGCAATTGGATATAGAGCAACAATGCCCATAAATAATGTTGCGACAGCTGATGCGACAGCAGTTGCCGTGAAAACTGCGCCTTTGTCCATACCAGCAGCACCTAAAACTGTTGGATTAACAAATAAAATGTATGCCATTGAAGCGAAAGTTGTTAAACCAGCAATAAATTCTGTACGAATCGATGTGTTTAACTCGTTCAGTTTAAAATAATTTGCAATCGTAGACATGATTGCCTCCCAAAAATAATGTAACGTTAACACGTTCTACTCAAGTGTAACAGTATAAAATACTAAATTAAATAATTACAGTATAAAATTATGTAAAGAATGACAAAAAAATCGTGTATTAAATATTTGAAAGCGCTTTAATAACGAACGGATTCTCAGAATTGTTCGGTTATCATTGAAATATCAATCTAACACATAATGATGACAAGACATATTAAATCGTCTTATATCAAATTTGTTTAATGTTATAATTAATATATTATGAATCAAAGGAAGTTCGCTTATGGGAGCATATTTAGTACTTGTCCGGCATGGAGAGTCAACTGCTAACCGTGACAATGAATTTACTGGATGGACCGATGTACCATTAACTGACAAAGGGCGCGCACAAGCTAAAATTGTTGGGGAGACTATTTTTGAAAAACAGTTAAATTTTGATGCAGTTCACACATCATATTTACAACGCGCCATTGTGACTGCAAACATTATTCTTTCTGAATCTCATCAGTCTTGGATACCGATTTATAAAACTTGGCGTTTAAATGAGCGTCATTATGGTGCATTAAGAGGGATGAATAAGGATGAGGCACGTGCTAAATATGGTGTCGATAAAGTTGCGCTATGGCGTCGCAGCTATACAGCTATACCACCTTTGGTCAATGAGCTAGTCTATGATAGACGTTATCCTAATAATATTGAACCTAGAGCTGAAAGTCTTGAAATGGCCAGTATCAGATTGCTGCCGTATTGGCTATCAGTTATTCAGCCTGCGTTGAAGGCTGGCAAGAATCAACTTATAGTTGCTCATGGAAGTACATTACGGGCACTGATTAAATATTTAGAAAAAATTAGTGATAATGATATTGATGGGTTGGAAATTGGTAACGGCGATCCTATTTATTATGTTTTTGATGCAAATTTTAAAATGAGTAGTCGTCACTATCTTGTACATCACTAATTGCCCAACAGCAAAGGATAAACTATGAACGATAGAACATGGCAAAAGATAAAAAAATATACTGAAATACAGGGCACTTCTGGTCAAGAACATCATATTCGTAAACTATTCAGAGAAGATATTACACCTTTAGTTGATAGCATACATCAGGATGGTTTAGGGGGTATTTTTGGTGTTAAAAATACGACATTAGTTGAATCACCAAGAATCATGTTTGCTGCACATATGGATGAGGTAGGGTTCATTGTAACGAACATTTTATCTAGTGGTGCATTAAAAGTTACCAATGTTGGTGGATGGAATCCGCTAGTTGTCTCATCTCAGAGATTTACGTTATTTACTAGTTCTGGGGAGTATCCAGTTGTTTCAAGTTCGATTTCACCGCATTTATTAAGAGACAAAGCCAATCCATCACTGCCCGAAATTGACAATATTATTTTTGACGCTGGCTTCTTTGACTCTGATGAAGCAATAGCATATGGCGTGAGACCTGGTGATTTTATTGTCCCACAGGTTGAAACAATTTTATCAGCAAATAAAAAACGTGTTTTCTCGAAATCTTGGGACAACAGATTTGGTATGGTTACCATTTTGGAAGCATTAGAAGCATTACAAAATCAAGTAACACCCAATACATTAATTATGGGCGCCAATGTCCAAGAAGAAGTTGGATTACGTGGTGCGCACGGCGCAGTTAATTTATTAAAGCCAGATATTTTTTTTGCAGTTGATTCAAGCGCTGCAGATGATACTATTAAGCATAGCGGGCAGCAAGGTATACTGGACCAAGGAACACTGTTACGCGTGTTTGATCCAACTGTTGTGATGCCTGTACGTCTTCGTGACTTTTTGTTGTCTACTGCCGAAGATAACCACATTCCTTATCAATATTTTATTGCAAAGGGTGGCACAGATGCAGCAGCACAAAGTGAGTTATCAGGGATTCCTTCTGTAGCGTTAGGTGTTGCTTCTAGATATATCCATACGCACCAAACTGTATGGTCTATATCAGATTTTGAAGCTGCAAAAGATTTTGTTATTGCAATTGCCAAAAATTTGGATAATAGCAATCTAAAAACAATAATGGGTGATTAAATTGTTATGTTTAAAAAATTACGGAAATTAGACTATTGGATAGCTGTACCATATGCCTTGCTAAGTATGTTAGGTGTTGTGATGGTTTTTTCAGCTACTCAAGGTGCAAATACAGCATTTTTCAATTTTATTAAGCAAGCTATATTTGTTGTAGCTGGTTTAATGGGGGCATTTTTTTTATATCATTTAAACATGAACCTGTTAAGAACTAAAAAAAATATGAAGCGTATACTGTTAATTGTTATTGGTGCGTTATTAATTGCTAAATTCATTATGCCTTCAGTAAATGGTGCACATGGATGGATTAATTTAGGACCAGTAACCCTTCAGCCAGCTGAATTTTTAAAGTTGAGCATAATATTATACTTTTCAGATTTTTTTGCAAAACATCCTTGGCGTATAGGCGTTGGGTTCCGTAATCAACCGCTATTTCACCTTAATGTGCTGGCACTACCAATATCAGCTCTATTTTTAGTTTTTATTATGCCGGATAATGGAAATGGATTGATTACATTTTTAATTTTATTTGTCTTATTTATGGCATCAGGTGTGCCTCGTTTGATTATCGGATTTGTAGCCTTTCTTGGAGGCTTGAGCTTTGCATTTCTACAAACAATAATAAAAATTGGCGATCAAGTGTTTCATATTACGGGAAGTAATCATTATGCTTTAACAAGATTAACAAGCTTTGTTAACCCTTGGAATCCAGATGCGGCTGATGCTAGTCGTCAATTATTATATGGTTACTATGCTATTTCTCATGGTGGATTTTTAGGTGTTGGATTAGGTAATTCATTAATTAAACCTTACTTGCCGGAATCAAATACTGATTTTATTATGGCGGTAATGACTGAAGAACTAGGCGCTGTTACAACTGCAATAGTTTTGATACTACTTCTAATACTAGTTGGTCGAATGATACTTTTAGGTATTAGACAGCGAAACCAATACTATAGATTATTACTATTTGGTATATCCTCATTGTTATTTATTCAAGCCTTGGTTAATTTAGGTGGTGTTATCGGTGTTTTGCCGATTACAGGTGTTGTTTTTCCGTTTATTTCTGGTGGTGGCTCATCATATATTGTTTTCAGTGCTGCAGTTGGGTTAACACTTAACATAGCCGCGACACAAAAGAAAGAAGTAGATATTCATCCCGCAGATATTTTATCTAGAAAGGATTATAAATGACTTTTGAAATTTATCCCAGACGCGCTTTATATATTTATTTAAAACAAATAAGACATGCACCACAACTTAAAAAGTTTGGTTATTTAAGTTATGTATCTCATAAAATGAATGTTGCCATGATTTATGTCGATGACAAGGACATTGACGAGCAAATAAAAAAAATTAAACAATATAAATTTGTTAAAAAAGTATTAATGTCACCACGCCCAGATATAGATCCAGATTTAGATAATTTACATGATGATATTTTCTTTGAAAACTATGATGAGGAGAGTGTGCGTTGATGATGGACTCAGACAACGTTCAGTATTTATAATATGAGAGTAGTATCCGGACAATTTAGGGGAACAAGATTAGAAGCAGTAAATGGTGATAAAACTAGGCCTACGACTGATAAAGTTAAAGAAGCAATGTTTAGTATACTAACACCATATATTAGTGGTGGACAAGTATTGGATTTGTACGCTGGGACTGGTGGTTTAAGTATAGAAGCTGTTTCAAGAGGCATGCATCATGCTATTTTGATTGATCGTCAATTTCAAGCGATTAAAGTGATTCAAAGTAATATCGAGAAAACACATCAACAATCTTTGTTTACTGTTATTAAATCATCAGCACAGCAAGCATTAGAAAAATTAAAAAGTGATAATCAATTGTTTGATTTAGTTTTTTTGGATCCACCCTATGCAAAAGAGACAATTCAAGATGATATGTTATACTTAGCCACTAATGGTATGTTAAATGAAGATGCTATTATATTAGCTGAAAGTAATGATTCAGCCAATTTACCTGAAGAAAATTCATATTTTGAAATTATACAACAAAAGCACTACGGTATAACTGTTGTTACGGTTTATCGCTTTTTAGGAATAAAAAAAGAGGACGAAAAATGAGTATTGCACTGTTTCCAGGAAGCTTTGATCCGTTAACCAATGGTCATTTAGATATTATTAAACGAGCTAGTTTTATGTTTGATAGGGTAATTGTGGGTGTTGGAAATAATCACAGTAAAAAAAACTTGTTTACACCAGAAGAAAAATGTCATTTGATTAGTAAGGTAGTTGCAGATATACCAAACGTTGAAGTTGAGATTATGCATGGTTTGACTGTCCAATTTATGTCTGAAGTAGGTGCTAAGTTTATTGTACGTGGATTGAGAAACAGTAAAGATTTTGAGTATGAGCGTGATATTGCGGGTGTTAACAGTGCACTAGCCGACGTTGAAACGGTTCTTTTATTAGCAAAACCTGAAAATCAAAATATTTCAAGTTCAATGGTAAAAGAAATTGGCAGTATGGGAGCAGAAAATATGTCGAAATTTGTTCCCAAAGCTGTTGTTGATGCTTTGAAAGAGCGGTTCAATTAATGAGAAAGAAAAGTAAACTTGTTGCGGCAGTTATTGCAGGATTGTTATTAATTGGGATTGGTGGTATGTTTTGGCCATTGGACGGATATATTGAAGCTCCCGGTGAAGCAGATGATTTGTCACAGTTTGTTAAGATAGATGGCAAACAAGATAATAGTAAAGGTAGATATAACATTACGTCAGTGTACTTGTCAAAGGCTAATGGATTTGGATATTTACAAACGTTGATTAATCCCCATTTATCTTTTTCTAAATCTGAAGATATAACTGGAGGTGAAAGTTCAGCAGTTTTTGCCAAAGTACAAAATTTTTATATGCAAAGTGCCATTGCTAATGCTGAACAAGTTGCGTTTAAGAAAGCCAATCAAAAAATCACAACAACTTATCGCGGTATATATGTGTTAAGTGTGACGGACAACTCGCATTTTAAAAAAACGATTAATGTTGGAGATACCATAACAGCTGTTGATCAACATCATTATGAAAATTCAGATGGCTTTATCAAGTATTTAGCAAACAAAAAGCAGGATACGGATGTCAAAGTAGAGTATTTAAGAGATGGCAAAGCAGGTGAAACAACTGGCAAAACGATTAAGTTGCCTAGTAGTAAATCATCGGAGTACCCTAATGGTCGTTCAGGAATAGGCATTGTTTTGACGGACAATGTAGAGGTTAAAACTGATCCCAAAGTAACAGTAGATCCTGGACAAATAGGAGGACCATCTGGGGGTCTAATGTTTACACTACAAATGTATGATCAGTTAACTGGTGATAAACTGTCAAAAAATCGCAATATTTCTGGCACTGGTACAATCAATGCGAATGGTTATGTAGGTGAAATAGGTGGTATTGATAAAAAAATTATTGCGGCTAAAAATGCAGGATCAACAATCTTTTTTGCGCCATACATTGAACCCACTAAAGCGCTTTTGAAGTATGAAGATCAACATCAAACTAATTATCAACTGGCAAAACAAACAGCTAAAAAGTATGCACCTAATTTAAAGGTTATACCAGTTGAAACCTTTGATGATGCTGTCAATTATCTTGAAAATGGAAAAATAATTAAGACAGTGAATTAAAAAAGACCCCTTATTATAAGGAGTCTTTTTTTAATTTTTTAATATAAAGGCTATTAATCCAGCCATTGTTTGCTAATTTAAACCAAGTCAGTCCGTTTTGGTTATTTTGTTCATCAATAATGGTGACTAAGTCGCCATCCATCAAACTACTTATAGGTAACCCATATGGCTCAGAAAACACATCTGTTGAGCCATTTTTAATGAAGTCAACTACGGCATTAGGTTGTGTAGGTTCTATAAATTGTTTTTTAAAATAATTTATAACATGAGTTTTTGGCTCTTGATTCAATATAGTCATGATTACAGGATCGTATCTCAACCAAGCGTGTGTATCAATTTGGTACCAAAATTGGCCATCTTGAGAGATAACGCGTAATGGCGTTTCCCAAAAACTTTGAGCTGGCACATTTACAGTGATACGATTGTCATCAGGACTGTAATAAGCAATTGTATTGGATAGAATTTCGATAAACATTGATATTCTATGAACCTCTTGCCAATTTTCCGGTCGATAATATAAAAATATATTTTGTGGTTGTTCGTTAAAACGAATAGTTAACTCACTAGAACTATCTTCGTAGACAAAGTTTTCAATGAATGGTGGGTTAATATGATAAGAATCACCAATCATACCAACTTTTGTTTCAGAATCAATTAGAGGTTCCAATGTTGCTATATTGTCGTAATAAATCCATATGGGTGAGCTATTAGTCATTATAAAACTCCTATAAATTGTGGTATAGAATATTAATTTAATAAAACCAAGTATCGTAAACGTTTATTGGTTCATGACGTTTGTGTTCACTGTTTAAATAAAGTGATTCAATTTTATTTGCTACGGACTCTTCTACTGATTTTCCTTCAAGATAGTCATCTATTTCATTATAAGTCACCCCTAATGCAGTTTCATCAGCTAACAGAGGATGTTTATCTTCAAGATCAGCAGTGGGTATTTTTTCATAGAGTGTTTTTGGTGCTTGCAATGCCACTAACATTTGGCGCCCCTGCCGCTTGTTTAATCTCCAGAGAGGATTAATATCTGTCCCACCATCACCATATTTTGTAAAGAAACCAGCAAAAGCTTCTGATGCATGGTCAGTACCAATTACAACACCATTGTGTTCTCTAGCAATGGCATATTGGGCAATCATTCTTACTTTAGGTTTAATAGATCCTTTGCTCATGTCATTAACAATCAAACCACTTTCTCTTAGAGAACTAGTCATAGCATCTGTCGCTGCTTTAATGTTAGTTGTCAAGATAATGTCAGGATTGATAAATGTTAAGGCTTCTTGTGCATCAGCTTCATCTAACTGTTCACCATATGGTTGTCGTACAGCAATTAATTGATATAGGGATTCATCATGTGAAGCGTTTAATTCTTCAATGGCTATTTTGGCAAGTTTGCCAGCTAATGTAGAATCTTGACCACCAGAAATGGCAATTACATAAGTTTGATATTGTGGATTATGTAATAAATATTGTTTCAGAAGGTTAACTGATCTTTCAATTTCAAATAATGGATTAATACTCGGCTGAACTTTTAAATTAGCAATGATTTGAGATTGGAGTGTTCGCATACTAGTTCTCCTTAATATGATTTTTAACTTGATTAATGATATTTACTTTTTGTTCTTTTAAACTATCTGAAAGTATAACTGGATAGTGATCAGTTACCTCAAGTTTCTTATAATTATCAGAAATTTTTGATAGTGACATTTTTTTATAGTCGCGTACTTGTTCAGTAGATGGTTCTTGATATGTTAAGTCTCCGTTCACAAAAATATCATGTAGTAGTTTCTCTCCACTATAATTTTCATGAGATAAGCCGACAATATCTTGTCCATTATTTCGCCAAATTTGCTTTTTGCCCGGCGTTGAAATTTTCTCGATATCGTCTGACAATTTAATTGTATTTTCATTTGCAATACGAACCATCTTATAAACAGCACCTAGTGCTGGTTGATCATATGCAGTGATTAGTTTTGTACCAACGCCCCAAACATCTATTGCTGCACCTTTATGTTTTAAAGAGGCTATAGCATATTCATCTAAGTCATTAGAAGCATATATTTTTGCATCTGGAAAACCCGCTTCATCTAATTTTAGTCGTATACGTTTAGAAAGTCTAACCATATCACCTGAATCAATTCTGACACCTTTAAAATTAATTTTTGATCCAAATTCTTGGGCTACTTTAATTGCATTGACAATACCAGAGTTTAATGTATCAAAGGTATCGATTAAGAAGACAACATCTTTGTGTGTTTTTGCATAAGCTGTAAATGCTTCATAATCATTTTTAAATGCTTGTACTAAAGCATGAGCATGTGTTCCTGAAACAGGAATATGGAATAATTTACCTGCTCGCACATTGGACGTTGCATCAAAACCTGCAATGTAAGCAGC
This sequence comes from Leuconostoc palmae, assembly GCF_019656075.1. Classification (GTDB taxonomy): domain Bacteria; phylum Bacillota; class Bacilli; order Lactobacillales; family Lactobacillaceae; genus Leuconostoc; species Leuconostoc palmae. The sequence goes on from NZ_BPKZ01000005.1 coordinate 72,122, forward strand.
TCTTGTTCCCCATAATGCGGCATCTAATTCTTGAGCACGTCTAGTACCGAATTCAAGAAGCGGATCACCATTAACAATGTCGACTATTCTTGATGCTTTGGTAGCCACCAGAGTTTGATAGTTAATGATGTTTAGTAGAGCTGTTTCTAATAATTGGCCATCAATAAGAGGACCTTCAACTTGAATTAACGGTTCATGGGCAAACATGACCTCGCCTTCATAAGGGGACCGTATTGTGGCTGATAGTTGCCAATTACTGAGGAAAATCAAAAAATCTTCGCTATATAGATTTAGACTTCTTAAGTAATCAATATCTGTCTGACTAAATCTAATGTTTTTCAGGTAGTCAATAATATGACTTAATCCTGAAAATATAGTATAACCATTTTTAAAAGGGTAGTTTCTAAAGTAGGATTCAAAAATAACAGGTGTGTTATGAATACCTGTTTGCCAGTAAGTGTAAATCATATTGATCTGGTAGAGATCGGTATGTAATGTGAGTGAATCGTCTTGCGTTGACATTATGTTTTCCTCTAAGATGATTATTGCTCATATTATAACAAAAATAAATTATAAAAGCCGTGTTATAATAATGCCATGAAAGAATTCTTGACTAATAATATCATTCAAACTCAAAAATTAGCAGCTGAGATTGCTAAGCATGTTTATCCTGGTTTGGTCATTACGCTGAATGGGGATTTAGGATCTGGAAAAACTGCCTTTACACAAGGTTTTGCTAAACAATTAGGTGTGAAATCACGAGTGAAAAGTCCAACATTCAACATTATGAATGCTTACCAAGGTGATCAGCTATCAATCTATCATTTTGATGCGTATCGTTTAGAAGAAACTGGTGCCCAAGATCAAGGATTTGAAGATTATGTAGGTACAGATGGGGTTACAATTATCGAGTGGCCACAATATATGCTAGATTTATTACCTAATGATAGACTAAGTATTAGTTTTTTTAGAGGTGAACCTGATGATTTTAGACGTATTTGTCTTAAAGGTCATGGGAAAGCTAGTGAAATTGAGGAACTATTATAATGTTTGATTTTGATAAGCCAATAGTTTTCGAGATTGAAGTAGCTAATTTAGATTCCGCTGTTAAATGGCAAAATTTAATCCAAACACTGATGTCTGAAACTGACCTGTTTACTATTGGTAGTATGCGTGATGGCAATTCTGAAACCGACTTCAACGATTACAAAGCAGTTACTTTACTTTTAATTGCTAAACAGGAAAGTATGAGTCAACCAGTTGGCATAGGATCAGTTAGTCGTGGGGAAGTCGGGCTAGCAATTTTAAAACAGTTTCAAAGAGCCGGACTTGGACAATTATTATTGACTGAACTGATTACTTGGGCAGAAGAAAATGATATTTTTGAATTGTGGCTTGACGTTCAAACCAATAATCAAGTTGCCATACATATTTATCATAAATTTAATTTTGTAAACCAAGGATATGAAACATCATTTACTCTACCAAATGGTAAAGTAGCGAAACTACAAAGGATGACCAAGTATTTAAAGGAAAAAGAGTAATAATATGAATTTTATATCAATGGATTTTGAAACTGCTAATCATGAGAAGCATTCTGCTGTTTCAATCGCAATTGCAGTTGTTCGGGATAATAAAATTGTTGATGAATTTTATAGTTTAATTAAACCTGAGACTTATTTTAGTAGTCGTAATACTGCTGTTCATGGTATCGAAAAGAGTGATGTAACAAATGCGCCTAAGTTTCCTGAAGTATGGGCAAAAATTTCGCCCCTATTTACGGAAGATAAACTTGTCGTAGCACATAATGCTTCATTTGATAATAGTGTCTTAAAAGGGACATTAGCTTACTATAATATTGAAGAGCCTCATTATATGTTATTAGACACTGTTCGTACTAGTAGGAAATTATTTCCAAAATTTGAGAATCACAAGCTAAATACAGTGGCTCAAAATTTAGGTATTTCTCTAAATCATCATCATAATGCGCTGGATGATGCTGTTGCCGCAGCCAATATATTAATATATCAGCAAACTCATTTTGGGGATGAGCCTTTAAAGTATTTTATAAAACAAAAATGACCCTAATCAAGGTCATTTTTGTTTTTATAAATTAATTTCCAAACTTATTGGAGCATGATCTTGCCGTAAGCCAGTATCAATGACCTCAGTGTTTGTCACTTGAGATGCTATACGATTACTAACAAGGTAGTAATCGATACGCCACCCAGAATTATTAATTTTACTTGTCTTACTAATTTGCGCCCACCAGGTATAGAGACCTGTCATGTCAGGATATTGGGCACGCATTGTATCAGTAAATCCTGCGCTTAGTAATTGACTAAACTTTTCACGTTCTTGATCCGTGAACCCTGCAGATTGATGGTTAGTTTTTGGATTCTTAAGATCAATTTCTTTATGTGCAACATTCATATCACCACTGAAAATAACAGGCTTTTGTGAGTCTAAAGATTTTATATAGTTTCTATAAGCATCATCCCATTGACCACGCTCTTCTAAACGAGCAAGGCTAGATCCTGAATTTGGTGTATAGACTGTTGATACAAAATAGTCTTCGAATTCTAAGGTAATAATACGACCTTCAAGGTTCATTTCTTCGGGCACATCAATTTTCGGATAATCAATCTTTAATGGTATTTTTTTTGATAAAATCATAGTACCAGAATAACCTGAACGACCAGTACTTGAATGCGTATAAATTTGATAATCTGGGAATAACGTGGTGATTGTCTCAGATTGTTTTTTAGTCAGTCCAGTTGCTTTTAGCTTGGTTTCTTGAATGGCAAAAATCTCTGGCTTTTTTTCAGCAATCTGGTTTAACACAGACCAGGTCATTTCACCTCGAGCAGATTTGTGTTCGACAGCTGCGTTAATTGAATCAATGTTCCATGAAATAAGTTGCATATATTGTTCCTTTTTAGTTAGTATAACGTTTCATAAATTCTGGTAATTGTTGGCTAATACGTGTTGGTAATACAACATATTGAGTCTGAGATAATTCTTCTGCTATAGCTGAATGAGAAAAGACGGCAGCCATAACAACATCTGACAGCGGATCATTGTGAAATTGACCCACGAAACCAGCAATAATACCTGCTAGAGTGTCACCCATACCACCAGTTGCTTGGTATGGGCCACCAATATTTAATTTATATGCACCCGTATTAGTATAAATTTCTGTATGAAATTGTTTTAATACTAGAATACAGTTGTGGTTTAAAGTTGCTCTGGCGAATTGATTTAATCTTTCTTCAGATTGTTTGATGATAGGGATACCACTTAGTCTTTGCCATTCCATTTGATGTGGTGTCATAATAAGCTCACAGTTTGGCAAAGTTAATTGATGTGTCGCTAGCATGGTGATAGCAGAACCATCGATAATAAGTTTATGGTCATCTTTAATAGTGGAAAGTACATTTTCTAAAATATCCAATCGATCACCCAAACCCGAACCAATTAAGATTACATCACTTTTTTTGACAAAGTTAGTCAAATCATGATTAAAGTCGATAACCATGGCTTCTGGTACATGATTATGTATTGCTGTAAAGTTGGTTTTGTCCGTTGCAACAGTCACCAAGCCAGCACCTGAATTGACTGCTGCTATGGTATTCATGATAACTGCACCACCATATTCGGAGTTACCGCCAATAATCAGTAGTCGCCCAAAATTACCTTTATGAGTATGATTTTGTCTAGTATGAATAATTTTTGAAAGAATTGCATTGGTTATGTTTTCCAAAACGTACACCTTTATTGTTTAAACTATTCCCTGTTTTGCAAAAGGACCATGATAGAAAGGATAACGAGGCCAAAATTTGCAGTTAAAATTGCCAAGTTGGACTGATTCAATACCCAACTTGCCAAGGAAATAAACATTAAAATCATAGCCAAAATAACCATATAAAGAACTGTTTTTTTCATTATTATAAACTCCATTTATATATTTTTTTAATTGTACTAATGAATTTTATACAAAGCTAATTGTAAAGTAATACTTATTGATTTACAAATAAATGTCAAATAATAAGATTAAATATTTATGACAATATTATGGTTCAATTTGTAATAATTAGAACAAACAGTATAATAGGTCATAATAGAGAATACGTCGAAAGGGTAGGCAATTAGAATGACAATTAATTGGAAAAATGAAGCAAAAAATCGACAAGAAGAATTTGTGACAGATTTAAAAAGCTTGCTGGCGGTAAAATCAGTGCGTGATGATAATAAAGCAACAAAAGATGCGCCACTTGGGCCAGGACCCAAAGATGCACTCGTTAAAATGTTGGCAATTGCAGAACGTGACGGATTTAAAACTAGAAATATTGATAATATTGTTGGTTATATCGAAATTGGACCAGAAGAGGCGGCTGATTATGTTGCTATATTATCGCATGTTGATGTTATGCCTGCGGGAGAAGGGTGGGATACAAACCCATTTGTACCTGTTGTGACTGAAGACAAAATTATTGCACGCGGTGCTTCTGATGACAAAGGACCAGGTATGGCTGCCTATTATGCGTTTCGAATACTATCGGATTTGAAAGTCCCACTAAAGCATCGCGTAAGATTGATTTTTGGAACCGATGAAGAAAATGATTGGTTAGGCATGACACGTTATTTTGAGGTTGAACCAGCTCCAATTTTTGGTTTTTCACCTGATGCAGAGTATCCTATAATCAATGGCGAAAAAGGGAATGTACAAGTTGTTGTGTCAGGTCATGCAAACAATGGCGGCAGTGTTACGTTAAAAACTTTTGAAGCAGGACTTAGAACTAATATGGTACCAGGTATTGCTCGTGCAACCGTTGAGGCCAAAAATGTAAATGATATTCAAAAAGAATTTAATCAATTCTTGAAAGATAATCATGATATTTCAGGCATTGTTTCGGAAGAAGACAATAAATTATCATTTGTTCTAAATGGTAAACAAGTTCATGGTGCAATGCCAGAAACTGGTAAGAATGCTGGGACATATTTGGCTAATTTTTTGCAAAGACTTGATTTTGGAGGCTCAGCAAAAAAATTCTTGACATATTTAGGTACGCCTGCTCATAATGATACGATTGGTAAGAAATTTGGGATTAGTTACACTGACAAAGTCATGGGCGCTTTATCAATGAATGTTGGGATTCAAAAATTTATTGATGGCGAAGAAGCATTTATTAACTTTAATTTTCGTTATCCAAAGGGGATTTCACCTCAACAAATTGTCGATGGTTTGTCATCACAGCTAGATGGTTGGAAAGTATTACCGACTGTTGGGGGGCACGCTCAAGAACCACATTACGTATCACCTGAAGATCCAATTGTTAAAACCTTACTACGTATTTATCATGATCAAACAGGGTTACCAGCACATGACCAAGTGATTGGCGGTGGCACATATGGTCGGTTAATGGCACGAGGTGTTGCCTTTGGTGCTTTGTTCCCTGATTCTCCTGATACGATGCATCAAGTAAATGAATTTGCACTGTTAGATGATCTGTACCGATCAATATCGATTTATGCTCAATCAATTGCTGAGATAGCTAACTTAGATTAATAAAAAGAAAGCGAGAATGTCATATTAGTACTAAAAAATATTAATATGATGAATTGATAACATGAGAACTTTTGCTGGTAATCTATATAAAGATGATCTTGAAGGAGACACAATAGGCGTTTTTTTTGGCACCTTAGCACCGATGCACGTTGGACATCAGGCTGAGATTTACAAAGCAGCAGCGCTAAATGATGGTGTTGTTGTCATTTCATCAGGTTATACAGGGGATCGAGGCTATCAAATGGGTCTATCAGTAGAAAAGCGATTTCGCTACCTAAGAGAAGCCTTTAGTGATGAAACAGCAATAAAAATTGACTATATAAACGAAGATCATATTCCACAAATGCCGGATGGATGGGATGAATGGACGAACATCTTAGTTGAAACAGTTAAACGTAATATTGTCAATCAAAATGCTAAAATTACATTTTATACTGGTGAAGAAAACTATAAGCAAGAACTAGAAAAAAGATTACCACAGAATGGGCAATTCCATGTTAGCTTGATGGATCGAACAGTGCTTAAAATTTCTGCTACAGAAATACGCCGTGATCCAATTGGTAATTGGGATTACATAAATCGTGTGTTTAGAAGACATTTTACAAAAAAAGTAACTGTTATGGGCTCAGCGTCAACGGGGAAATCAACCTTAGTAAGAAGACTAGCCAGAACAAGTAATTCGCCCTTCTCTGAAGAATACGCGCGAGAGTACCAAGAAAATTCCAATGTTAGTGATGATGAACTTGTTGTTAAGGATTATATTCGTTTAATACAAGGCCAATATGATGCTAATTCAAGGGAAATTAATTCTCCAGCCAATAATGGACTAACCATTTTTGACACTGACGCTATGGTTACCAAAGTGTATGCTGACATGTGGTTGAACCAAGAAGATAATGCACAATTACAACCTCTCTTTGATAATACAATTAGTGAAGAATTAATTGATTTAATCCTCGTAATTCCACCAGTTACACCATACATAAATGATGGTTTTAGAAATATGGATGCCTCTGACATAGACTCTCGCCTGCAATTTCATCAGCAACTGATGCAGGTCATTGAACATTACGGATTTATGGATAAGGTGGTTTTACTTGATGCTAAAGGAGATAGCGATGACCCATATGGTTACTATGCAAGATATCTTCAAGCACTTGATGCGATTCAGGAACGAACAGGGTTTAATATCAAACACGTTTAATGAATTACCAATGGTGCATAAATAATAAAAAAGTGTTTTCCTAGTCATGCACTTTTTATGTAGAGAATTATTTTTATAGGGGATACAGAATATAAAACATATTCTCTGATAATGAGCATTATAGCCAGTATTTGGAAAACATGATACGGGCGTGCATACAATTATAAACGTTATTCAATTTATAGCTAAAACAGTGGTTAACGCTTATAATCAGTTATTTGATAACTAAAATCTTTGTCACAACATGCTAATTTCAGTGATCTTTATGGGAATTCTACATATTGAATCAATTGTTTTAGAACCAGACATTGCGATTTTGTTAGTTAATTTCTATATCATTAAAAATCAGGATATTAAAAAAATGATTACAATAATCGTGTCAAAAATGAATTAGCTAAAAATATTTTGTGCTATAGGAAATTATAGAGGTTATCTTTTGTTGCTAGAAAAAAGTTGTGATTTGTAAGGTTTTAAGATAAAATTAAAAGGTATTTAAAACATTTGGAGGACTTATCATGTCTAACTGGACACTAGCTGCGGATCAAAAGAACCAAGGCACATTAGAATTTGAAATATCACGCGAAAAAGTTGAAGAAGGCTTGGAAAAAGCTTTCCAACGTAATAAGAATCAAGTTTCTGTTCCTGGATTCCGCAAGGGTAAAGTAACAAAAGCAATGTTTATGTCAAAATTTGGCGAAGAAGCTTTATATCAAGAGACAATGGACATTATTTTACCAGAAGCTTATGAAACAGCTGTTGACGAAGCTGGTATTAGCCCCGTTGGGCGCCCAAATATCCAACCTATTTCAATGAAGAAGGGGGAGCCTTGGACATTGAAAGCTGAAATTACAATTGCCCCTGCTGTTCAATTAGGTGAATATTTGAACCTTGAAGTTGAAGCTGCTGACACAGAAGTGACAGATGCTGATGTAGATGCTGAAATCAAGCGTTTGCAAGATGGACAAGCTGAATTAGTCTTACAAGAAGCTTCAGTTAAAGCTGAAAAAGGTGATACAGTTATCATTGATTTTGATGGTTCAGTTGATGGTGAACACTTTGAAGGTGGACAATCAAAGGACTTTTCTCTTGAATTAGGATCAGGTCAATTTATCCCTGGATTTGAAGACCAATTGATTGGTCATTCAGCTGGTGAAGATGTTAATGTTAATGTCACTTTCCCTGCAGAATACCAAGCAGCTGATTTAGCAGGTAAAGATGCGTTATTTGAAGTTAAAATTCATGAATTGAAGCGTAAAGAATTGCCTGAATTAGATGACGAATTTGCTAAAGATGTTGATGAAGAAGTTGAAACTTTGGCAGAATTGAAAGAAAAAACTGCTAAGAAGTTAACTGATGAAAAAGAATCAGCCGCAAAGTCTGCTTTCGAAGACGCTGTTATAACTAAGGCAGTTGACAATGCATCTGTTGAAGGAGAAACAATTCCTGAAGCTATGATTGAAGAAGATGTACATCGTCAATCAGAACAATACTTAGGACAATTGCAACAGCAAGGTATTTCACGTGAAATGTTCTTCCAAATTTCAGGTCAAACTGAGGAAGATTTGCACAAGCAATTCACAGAAGGTGCAGAAACACGTGTTAAAACTAATCTTGTGCTTGACGCAATCGTTAAGGCTGAAGGTATTGAACCAACAGAAGAACAAGTTACTGAAGAAATTAATAACTTGGCAAAACAATATAATATGGATGCAACTAAAGTTCGTGAATCATTATCGGACTCACTTTTGAAGCACGATATTGCTATGCGTGAAGTGATCGCAAAAATTACAGAGTCTGCAAAGACAAAATAAAAGCCCAAGGGCTTTTTTTTGTGCCTGATTTTAAGCTGAAAAGAATTAACACTTTAATATTCGATATAATCTGGTAGAATGAAATAGTATTTATTTTTATAGATTTTAAAGTATCTATTGATTAATTAAAGGATAGTATATGGCACAAAAACAAGGTTTTGAAGAAGAAGTTTATTGTAGCTTTTGTGGCAAGTCAGCAAACGAAGTCAAGAAAATTGTTGCTGGGCCAAACAATGTTTTTATTTGCGATGAATGCGTTACGTTAGCCCAAAGTGTTATCGAAGAAGAATTGAGTGCTTCACAAGCGATTAAAGTATTGACATTACCAACACCACATGAAATTGTAGAGAAACTTAACGATTATGTTGTTGGGCAAGAAGATGCCAAAAAAACTTTGGCTGTTGCAGTTTATAATCATTACAAGCGAATTAATGAGAATATTGCACCAACAACTGACGTTGAGCTTCAAAAATCAAATATTGCATTAATTGGGCCAACTGGCTCAGGTAAAACATATTTAGCGCAAAGTTTAGCTAGAATTTTAAATGTACCATTTGCTATTGCAGATGCAACAACATTAACCGAAGCAGGCTATGTTGGTGAAGATGTTGAAAATATTATTTTAAAATTATTACAATCTGCAAATTTTGATATTAGTGCGGCAGAACAAGGTATAATTTATATTGATGAAATTGATAAAATAGCAAAGAAATCTGAAAATGTTTCAATTACAAGAGATGTTTCTGGAGAAGGTGTCCAGCAAGCTTTGCTAAAATTACTTGAAGGTACTACTGCTAGTGTGCCACCGCAAGGCGGGCGCAAACATCCACAGCAAGAGTTGATTCAGGTTAATACAACTAACATATTGTTCATTGTTGGTGGCGCTTTTGCTGGAATTGATACGATCATTAAAGAACGTTTAGGGGAACGTATTATTGGTTTTGGATCTGATGCAAATGAAAACGCTGTAGCTTTAAATTCAGAAAACATTTTGACTCAAGTACAACCTGAAGATATGACAAAATTTGGATTGATTCCTGAATTTATAGGAAGACTTCCAATTGTTTCGGTTTTAGATGAGTTGAGAGTTTCTGATTTGAAACGTATTTTAACTGAACCAAAGAATGCTTTGATAAAACAATACACTGCATTATTAGGACTTGACAATGTTGAGCTAATATTTCAGGAAGACGCTTTGGAAGCAATGGCTGAACTGGCTATAAAACGTCATACTGGTGCTAGAGGCTTGCGGTCAATTATTGAACACGTTATGAAAGATGTGATGTTTGATATTCCAAGTCGAAAAGATGTTGATAAAGTTATTATCACAAAAGACAGTGTACTTCAGGGCAAAACGCCAGAATTACATTTAAAGAAAGTAGATTAGCATGAATGTTAATAATGTAGAAATGGTTATGAGTGCAGTGACATCTGCACAATATCCTACAGATGGTAAACCTGAAATTGCGCTTGTTGGGCGTTCTAATGTTGGCAAATCTTCGTTGACAAATACGTTAATTCAACGTAAAAACTTTGCTAGGACATCTTCTCAGCCAGGGAAAACACAGACTTTGAATTTTTATGATGTAGAAAATAAATTATATTTTGTTGACGTCCCAGGATATGGATATGCCAAAGTTTCAAAAAAGCAGCGTGAAGCATTTGGGCACATGATTGAAGAATATATTACAACTCGTAAACAACTTAGAGGGGTAGTGAGTTTAGTAGATGCTAGACATAATCCAAGTGAAGATGATATAGCAATGTATGAGTGGCTTCATTACTACAATATACCTATTTTAGTTGTTGCTACAAAGTCAGATAAAATTTCCAAAGGCAAGTTTAACAAGTTTGAAAGCAATATAAAACGTGTATTGGGATTTGATGAGACAGATAGTGATTTTCAATTTTTCTCATCAGAAACAAAATATGGTAAAGATGAAGTCTGGAAATGGATTGAGTCACATCTTTAAAAGTCAACTTTGGTTGGCTTTTTTGTTTAAAGCTAAATTATTTGACCTATTTGATACAATAACAGTATGAAGAAAAATCCATATGCACAAATCATTGTTGATGTGCCAACAATGCAAACTAATCAGCCATATACATACGAAATACCAGATTATATGTTAGATACTGTCAAACCTGGTATGCGTGTAGAAGTACCTTTTGGTCACAGACATGTTATGGGATTTATAATTGCACTATCAAATAAAGAATTGGGAGATGAAATCCAATTAAAGAAAATAATTAAAACTTTGGATATTTCACCAGTTTTAAATTCTGAGTTGTTACAACTCTCTGAATATTTGGCAAAAGAAACATTTGCATTTCGTATTTCTATTCTACAAACAATGCTTCCTACTGCCTTAAAAGCTAATTATCAATTAAAAATTAAAATAGTTGGTGAGATTAGTTCTGAAATCCAGCAAGTTGTTTTTAACGGATTGAATGAATTAGTCTTAGATGCTGGTAATGTGCAAAACAAAGATATGATGTTGTTTTCAAAATTGAAAAGGGAAGGAAAAATTGAAGTTATTCCTAAAATTTCTAATAAATCATCTGTAAAAAAACAACTCGCCTATAAATTTTCTAACGAAAAAAAATTTTTAGACCAAGAAAAACAACACATTCAAAAACGTGCTGCAAAGCAGCATCTCATATTAGATTTCATATTGGCGCATTTAGGAGAAACATGGACAAAAAAAGAACTACAAGATATGTTAGCAATTAGTCCCGCTAGTTTAAATGATGCAGCATCAAAAAAGTGGTTAACAAAAACAACAGTTGAATTACTTAGGAATCCATTATCTGATATGCAAGTCAAGCCCACTGAGCCAATACCTTTAAATATTGAACAAAAATTAGCTTATGAACAAATACTTCTCGCAGCTGAGAAACAAATTTATCAACCTTTTTTACTTGAAGGGATTACCGGATCTGGTAAAACAGAAGTTTATTTACAAGTAGCGCAAAATGTTTTTGAACAAGGAAAGACAACTTTATTTTTAGTTCCTGAAATATCTCTCACACCTCAGATGGTGAGACGAGTTAAATCAAGATTTGGTGGACAAACAGCGGTATTACATTCTGGTTTATCTGATGGGGAACGTTATGATGAATGGCGACGCATTGAGAGAGGGGAAGTTAAAATTGTTGTTGGTGCCCGTTCTGCTGTTTTTGCACCACTGGATAATCTAGGATTAATTATCGTTGATGAAGAGCACGAAACGACTTATAAGCAAAATGATAATCCTAGATATAATGCTAGAGATGTGGCTTTGTGGCGAGGAGCATATCATCATATTCCTGTTATCCTAGGTTCGGCAACGCCATCGTTAGAATCTCGAGCAAGAGCGCATCGCAATATTTATCAGTTTTTGAAATTAAACAAAAGAGCTGGTGACGCTAAATTACCTAAAGTTACCATCGTAGACATGAAAGACACACTGTCTAACTATCCGGAAACAGATTTCTCAGAGCAATTAAGAGAGGCGCTAAAAGAGAGATTAATTCATCGAGAACAATCAGTATTAATGCTGAACAGACGTGGATTCTCAAGTTTTGTGATGTGTAGAGATTGTGGTTACGTACCTAGAGATCCTAATTGTAACTTAGCAATGACATTGCATATGGATACTAAAACATTGAAGTGTCATTACTGTGGATACGAAGAATCAATTCCTCATATTTGTCCAAACTGTCATTCTAATCGTATTAGATACTATGGTACTGGTACTGAAAAAGTTGAAAAAGAATTACAAACGCTTTTTCCTGAGGCACGTATTATTCGTCTTGATCAAGATACAACACGAAAAAAAGGCAGTATGGATAAATTACTAACCCAATTTGGGGATCATAAAGCTGATATACTTTTAGGGACACAAATGATTGCTAAAGGATTGGATTTTCCAGATGTTACTTTAGTTGGTGTACTCAATGCTGATACATCACTTGGGTTACCTGATTTTCATGCTAGCGAACGTACATTTCAGTTACTGACTCAAGTAAGTGGTCGTGCAGGACGAGGTGAAAAAAAAGGGGAGGTTATCGTGCAAACCTTTAATCCGGCGCACTACGCCATTAGGTATGCTAGTAAACATGATTATGAAGGATTCTATCGGCAAGAAATGTCGGTCAGACATCTTGGAAACTATCCACCGTATTACTACACAGTGCAAATCCAAGCAAGTCACACAGAAGAAAATGTCGTTGCCAAACAAATGACTCAAATTGGGCGTTGGCTCAAAAATAATACCAACGACGATGTTATATTACTTGGTCCATCACCAAAACCCATTGCTAAGTTAAGAAATAAATATTTTTTTCAAATCATTTTAAAATTTAAGCAGCGTGAGTCATTAGACGATTTACTGGAAGAATTAAATTTTCGTGCGCAGAAGGCAAAAGATGGTTTGCAAATAATGATTGACAGAGATCCTAATTCTTTTTTGTGACAAAAACGTTACAAAATTATATGGTATAATGGAGATAATTTAAATACTCGGATGACGGGTATTTTTTATTGACTATAAAATAAAATTAAGACCAGTTAAGCAGACACGCTATAATTTAACGATGAAACGAGGAATCAATGCATGACCTATTCTGTTGTATTTATGGGAACACCCCAATTTGCGGTGCCAATATTAGAGGCATTAATTCAAGACTCTAATTATGACGTAAAAGCTGTGGTTACTCAACCAGATAGGCCCAAAGGTCGTAAACATCAGTTAACCTACAGTCCAGTTAAAGAAACAGCATTAGTAGCACAAATACCTGTATTACAGCCTAATAAAATAAGCGGTTCAAATGAAATGGATAGGATTATGGCGATTAGTCCGGATTTTATTATCACAGCAGCATTTGGCCAGTTCTTACCAACATCTCTTTTATCATCTGCCAAGATTGCTGCTATTAACACGCATGCGTCATTACTACCTAAATATCGTGGCGGTGCACCAGTTCATTACGCCATTATGAACGGTGACCAAGAAACGGGTGTTTCTATTATGTATATGGTCAAAGAAATGGACGCTGGTGATATTATTGATGTGATAACTGTTCCCATAACAAAGCAAGACAATGTAGGGACAATGTTTAAAAAATTAAGTCTAGCAGGACGTGATTTACTAATGTCCACATTACCTAAACTAATTAGTGGAGAGATTGTACCTAAACCACAAGAGGATAGTAAAGTTACTTTTTCACCAAACATATCTCATGAAATGCAAAATTTGAATTTTGCAAAAGAAACAGCACAGCAATTAGATTGGCACATTCGAGGATTATACCCAACACATCCAGCCTATAGTCAGATTAATGGACAACGTATGAAAATAGTCAGTGTGACACCAACAACTGAGAAAACTGATTTACCAGCCGGATATATCGTAAACAAAACTAAAAAGCAACTGCTAGTTGCTGCAGCTAATCATACTGTTATAAGTCTTGATAAATTGCAGCCTGCTGGAAAATCAGAAATGTTCATTCAAGACTATCTGAATGGGGCTGGCAAACAGATTGAAATTGGGAAACAATGGATAGAGGATATTAAATGAGTGATAAACGTGTTAAAACGGATAATCCACGTGTGATAGCAGTTCAAATTCTTTCGAAAATAAAAAATGGTGCTTATTCTAATATTCAATTGAATCAGTCATTGCTGCGTCATCAATTGAATGCCCCTGATAAAAGATTAATAACAACCTTGGTTTATGGTGTCATCCAACACCGATTGACACTTGAATATTGGCTAGCACCGTTTATTGAAAGTAAAAAAATAGATCCCTGGGTCAGAGAATTGCTTTATACAGCAATTTTTCAACTTGTTTATTTAGATAAAATTCCCAAACATGCAATCTTCAATGAATCTATTAATGTATCTAAAATTTTGGGTCATGTTGGAACAGCTAAATTTGTTACAGCAATTTTACATAATATAGATCGTAAAGGATTAAGAAAACTAGATGCAATTGAAAATCCTATTGATAAACTTTCAATTGAAGCTAGTTTACCAGTTTGGTTAATTCAAGAATTATTTGAACAACAAGGGGAAGAAGCGACACGTCATATTATTTCAACAATTAATGAGGCACCAAAGCAATCCATAAGAGTTAATTCAACACTGATTGGAGATGATGAGGTAATCACAAGGCTTAAGGGTGAAAATTTAGAAGTTCAACCCTCCAAAGTGGCTAATCATGCTTACACTGTTAGTGGCGGACATGTTGCAAGTACAACGTTATATGAGGATGGTTTGATAACTATCCAAGATGAAAGTGCTATGTTACCAGTTGAAAGTTTACGACTTAATGATAGTGTGATTAATGTACTCGATGCAGCAGCAGCACCAGGTGGTAAAACAACTCAAATTGCGCAATTCACAAGTGACGATTGCAAAATATTGGCACTTGATGTTCATGAGCATAAGATTAAATTAATAAAGAGCAATGCAAAAAGGTTACATGTTGATAAAAAAATAACGGCACGTGTATTAGATGCACGTAAAGTTCCTGAAGTAGTTTCTACAAAATTTGATCGTATTTTAGTCGATGCACCTTGTTCTGGGTTTGGTCTATTAAGACGTAAACCTGAGATTCGATATGATAAAAATCTTGAAGATGTTAACAAATTAGCAACATTACAGTATGAAATTTTAGAAGCCGTTAGTCATAATGTTTCCGATAATGGTATTATTGTCTACAGTACATGCACGATATTACGTCAAGAAAATGATGATGTTATAACGAAGTTTTTATCCAACCATCCAGAATTCGAACTTATTCAAACGGCGACGGATAAGAACCTTAAACCTAATCGCAATGAGAAATTACTGCATGTTTTTCCAAATGACTATCAAACTGATGGTTTTTTCATTGCGACACTGTTAAAAAAATAAAATTAGTCGTTTAATTTTAAATTCATTTAATTAATTTAAGCAATCTAGAGCTTTAAATATGATTATGAGGGAATTTTATGCAAATTGCATTTCAAACCGACTCAGGAACAAGAAAAGAGAATCAAGATTATGTTGGTTCTTACACCAACACAAAAGGTTACGTCATGGCTATTGTTGCCGATGGTGTAACTTCAAATGAAGGTGGTGAAGTAGCAAGTTCTATGGCCGTCGAACATTTTGGTTATGAATGGCAACAAACAAAGATTGATACAATAAAGTTAGCTACAGTATGGCTGAAAAAAATGGTCAAAAAAGAAAATGACACTATTTTATCTGCTGGAGATCGATTTAGTGAATTGCAAAATATGGCTACTACAATTGTTTTAGCAATTTTTTTTGAAAAAAAAGTTTTGATTGGTAATTTAGGTGATTCTAAGGCATTTTTGTTGCACAATAATCATTTGAAACAAGTATCATGTGATCATAATTTAAAAAATGAGCTTTTTCGAGCTGGAACTGTTAGCCATGAGAATGCTGAAAATGTACCAAGTGCTAACAGTGTTACGCGTTATTTAGGTGTTGATAAACATGCTGACATTGAAATTGAACAATACAATTTTGTTGCAGATGATATATTGTTCTTAACTTCAGATGGCATCACAAAAGTTTTAACACTTGATATGATTGCAACGATATTACAAGAAAAATTAGATTTAAAAATGCGAGTTGAGAAATTAATTAATGAAGCTAATGCGAAGAATGTATCAGATAATATTACAGCATTACTAGTTGGCCGTGGTGATGAAAAGGATAGCGAATAAATATGTTACCAGATACAGTAATCGACAACCGGTATAAAATTATTAAGTCATTGGGCGGCGGAGGTATGGCCAATGTTTATTTAGCATACGACCAATTTTTAAAGCGCA
Source organism: Leuconostoc palmae (assembly GCF_019656075.1). Lineage (GTDB taxonomy): Bacteria > Bacillota > Bacilli > Lactobacillales > Lactobacillaceae > Leuconostoc > Leuconostoc palmae. Next base: position 88,536 of record NZ_BPKZ01000005.1, read on the forward strand.
ATGTTACTTTTAAAATGATGCGTTTAGACATGAAAGACAATGTCGACTTAGCCAAACGATTCAAAAGAGAGGCTATTGCAGCAACTGAGTTAGTCAATAACAACATTGTTCAAGTTTACGATACCGGTGAATACGAGGGTACGCAATATTTAGTAATGGAATATGTTGAAGGGACTGATTTAAAGACATTCATTGCTGATCATTTTCCAATTCCGTATCAACAAGTTGTTGATATTATGCTACAAATACTGAATGCAGTAGAAGCAGCCCATCAAGCAAATATTATTCATCGGGATTTGAAACCTCAAAATATTTTGATTGATGGCAATGGTCATGTCAAAATTACCGATTTTGGTATTGCAATTGCCAAATCACTACAAAACATGACGCAAACAAATACTGTTATTGGTTCAGTACATTACATCTCACCTGAACAAACTAAAGGTGATAAAGCATCAACTAAGTCTGATTTATATGCGTTAGGCGTTATGCTATATGAAATGTTGACAAAGCAAGTGCCTTATGAAGGGGAAACACCTGTTGAGGTTGCTATGAAACATGCAACAGTAGATATGCCTTCAGTGAGGGACTTTGATCCTCGTATACCACAAGCGCTTGAAAATGTCATCTTAAAATCAACAGCCAAACGGCCCCAAAATCGTTATGATAGTGCAGGATCAATGGCGAATGATTTAACAACATCTTTATCACCTAGAAGATCTGATGAAGAGCGATTTATGCCAATGTCTGAAACAATTGACGAGACTAGAATTATTCCTATGGCTCAGATACAAGATCAACTTAGATCAGGCCTTATTACTGATAGTCAGCAGTCAGAGGCAGAACCAGAGCGACCGTCAGTAGTAGATAAAATTATAGAGTACGGCAAAAAAGGCTATGCAATTAAACACATTGCTCGATTGGTTGATAGAACACAAAACTACGTTAGACAGATTTTACGTGAAAATGGTATTAAATATAAAAAACGGCCAAAATGGCCAGTAGCTTTAGTAATATTAGGACTTTTTGTTATTGGTGCTGGATTATTTTTTAATTACCAATCGAATAAAATAACAGTACCTAATGTCGTTAATATGTCACAAGATGATGCTACAAATACTTTACAAAAAGCCGGTTTATCAGTTGGAAGTGTCAGCTCCACAACTTCAAAATCAATTGCAAAGGGTAATGTTGTTAGAACAACACCAAAAATGGGTTCTGAGGCTAAAAAAGGAGATATTATAAATTTAATTGTATCATCGGGACATGCTAAGGTGAGATTTGGGGATTACGTTGGATCAGATTATAGTGTTACAGTTGATCAATTAAAAGCACAAGGCTACACTGTAACTAAAAAAGAAATTGCTTCTGATGATTTTTCATCAGGTGAAATTATGTTCCAATCAATTGATGCAGATGAGAAAGTAGATCCAACTGAAACAAATGTAGTATTTACAGTTTCAACTGGTGCAGTTAAAATAACAGTTCCTGATTTTACTAATAAAGCAACTCAGCAAGAAGTTCAAGACTGGGGCAATCAAAATAATATTGTTGTTAATTTTAATACTCAATATGATGGCTCTACAAAAAAAGATTTGGTTATTAGTCAATCTATCAGAGGGGGATCCACTATTACCAAAGATATGGTGCTATTAGTAACAATTTCTAGAGGACCACAGAGTGATTCGATTTCATCATCTAATGATAATAGTAGTTCATCATCTAATGATAGTAGTAGTTCATCTAATAATTCTAGCACTAGTAGCTCGTCTAGTAATAGTAGCTCAAACAACTCCAGTCAAAGTTCAAAAGATAATGATCATAAAAATTAGAGACAAAGCTAGTCGATTAAGATTGGCTTTTTTGTTACAATTAATTTATGAAAAAAGGACGCATTATTCGCTCTTTGAGCGGTTATTTTGATATAAAAACACAAGATGGTAGTGTTGAACGGACACGTGCTCGTGGTGAATTTAGAAAGTCTGGGCAAAAGCCATTAGTTGGTGATTTTGTGGATTTTGAAAGTGAAAATGATGAAGGACTGATATGGAAAATTTATCCTAGAGAAAATGTTTTAGTGAGACCACCTATTGCTAATATTGATGTTGCTGTTATTGTAACAGCAGTGAAGGAACCTAACTTTGCTTCTAATTTGCTAGATAGGCAGCTAGTTGCTCTTGAGGCTGCTAATGTTACGCCAGCAATCTATTTTTCTAAATCTGATTTACTAAATATTGACGAAATAAACGATATTAGTAAAATGGTAAGAAATTATAGAGACATTGGTTATCGTGTGTTTTTTCCAAAAAGTCAATTGACGGCGGATGGTATTCTGGAATTGCAAAATTTTCTAGACCAAAAAGTTTCAGTATTCATGGGGCAAACAGGTGCTGGGAAATCAACACTTTTAAATAAACTTTCGCCTGAACTGGGTTTGGAAACTGGTATTGTCTCAAAAGCACTTAGTCGTGGTAAACATACAACTAGGCAAGTAACTTTGATTGAAGTTGGTGCAGCAATGATTGCTGATACACCCGGATTCTCATCGTATGAAGTTTTTGATTTTTCTGTTGAAGAATTAGATGATTATTTTCCAGAATTTAGAAAAGTACGTCAAAACTGTAGATTTCGAGGGTGCCTTCATTTAAATGAACCTGGTTGTGCGGTGAAACAACAAGTTGAAGTTGGCGCAATTGCTGAATCAAGGTATAATAGCTATAAGGCCTTTAATACTTTAATTAAAGCTCAAAAGCCAAGATATAAAACTGATAATAGAAATTTTTAGGAAGAAGGAATCTGTTATGCCTGGAATTATTGCACCCTCAATTTTAAGTGCTGATTATACAAACCTAGAACGTGATGTGAAATTAGTTGAAAATGCAGGGGCAGAATATTTACATATTGATGTTATGGATGGTAATTTTGTCCCATCTATTTCATATGGCCCAAATTGGGTTAAGCAACTTCGGCCAGAAACCAATATGGTACTTGATGTTCACTTAATGGTCATAAATCCCGAAAAAATTGTTGATGAATTTGCAGATGCTGGTGCAGATATTATTGGTGTACATGTTGAAGCTACTCCGCATATACATCGTGCACTTCAAATGATTAAAAATAAAGGGGTTAAGGCTGAAGTGGTGATTAATCCAGGTACACCAGTTGCAATGATTGAGCCTGTGTTAGATATGGTTGACCAAGTGCTTGTTATGACAGTTAATCCAGGATTTGGTGGTCAAAAATTTTTGCCATCAACCTTAGAAAAAATTGCTCAACTACAAAAGCTACGTGATCAGTTTGATTATCAATTTGATATTGAAATAGATGGTGGTGTAAACAACGAAACAATCAAAGCAGCCTATAAGGCTGGAGCAAATGTTTTTGTTGCCGGATCATATGTGTATGATAAAGTTGATCCAAAGTCTAAAATTGAAACTTTGAAAGCGCTAGTGAAATAATGCAAGTTAACATTTTAGCAGGCGGTCCGACTGATTTATGGCCTGATAATATGTTTGATGAGCCTGGTATATGGATTGGTGCTGATCGTGGTGCTTGGTTTTTATATCAGCATAAAAAACCTATTTTCATGGCTGTAGGAGATTTTGATTCACTCATAAGTGCTGAACTAACAGTTTTAAAAAAATATTTATCAGAAAGTGCAATTCTTCATGTACAAGCTGAAAAAAATGAAACTGACACAGAATTAGCCCTGCTGAATGCCGAAAAGCAAAATCCCGATATTATCAAAGTTTTTGGAGCTACTGGTGGGCGAGTCGATCATTTGTTAAGTAATTTATGGTTAATGGCTGATCCAGTCTTTGAGTCCATAAGAGATAAAGTTTCATTCATTGATAAAACAAATAATATTTGTTTTGCAAATCCAGGAGAACATGTCGTAAAAAAAATACCAGGAACTCGATATCTTGGTTTTATGCCATTAAATGACGTCAAAAATCTAAAAATTTTTGATGCTAAGTATCCTCTAGTGCTAAAAGACAATGTTGCTAAAATGTGGTCATCTAACGAATTTATAGACGAAGTAGTTCATTTTAGTTTTGACACAGGGGTTATATTAATAACACAAACTGTAGATTAATTTGGAGGTGAAATAATGACAGTTACAGCAGTAAATGATTCAAATTTCAAAGAAGCTACGAGCAATGGTGTTAGTATTACAGATTTTTGGGCTACTTGGTGTGGACCATGTCGTATGCAGTCTCCAGTTTTAGATGCGTTGTCTGATGAAGTTCATAACGTTAAATTTGTAAAAATGGATGTTGATCAAAATCCTACAACCCCCGCAGATTTTGGTGTTCGTGCTATTCCCACTTTGCTGATCCAGAAAAATGGTGAAGTTGTGGATCGCTTAACAGGATTTCATACTAAAGACCAATTAGCCAAAATTTTAGCTAAATATGCGGATTAACTTGCCAAATTAACGAAAATCTGGTAAAATTTACTAATGTTGTAGAAAGAGCTTTTTAAATTATTGGCTCGAAAAGGAGGGTCGAACATGGCAAAAGATGCTATTACAGGCGCACGCACACGTTTTGGTAATCAACGTTCACACGCGTTGAACTCAAGTCGTCGTAGCTGGAAGCCAAATTTGCAAAAAGTTACTGTTAAAATCAACGGTGCTGCTGCAAAGAAAGTTTACTTGACTGCGCGCACTTTGAAGGCCGGATTGAAGAACGGTTCTATCGAACGCGTTTAATTAATTAACATTTAATTGATTAATAAAGCATAGTTAAAATAAAACGACCACCTTACAGCGGTGGTTTTTTTATGCCATAATTTGAGGATTATCTGTGTCATGTTAATCTATGTTAAAATATTAGCAGTAAACCTTTTAAGGAGGAAAAGCAGTGCAATGATTAATAGTATCGTAGTACTACTTTAAAAAAATATGGCAATTAAAATCAAAACAAAAAATGGCGATATTACGATTGAAAACGATGTTATTGCCACAATTGTTGGCGGATCAGCAATTGAAAATCCAGGTGTTATTGGTATGGCATCAAAGGCAACTTTTCGAGATGGTATGAATCAAATTTTGAATCGTGAAAATTATGCTAAAGGTGTGGTTGTTCATCAAGAAGAGAATGGTGTCAGTGTTGATGTCTATTTAGTAGCTCAATATGGGACTAAGTTATCGGAAATTTCTAAGTCTGTTCAAGGAAAAGTAAGGTATAATCTTGATGCATTATTGGGGATCCACGTAACAGAAGTTAACGTTGTTGTTCAAGGTGTACGCGTCACAGATTAGGAGTATCATGACTAAACTAACAAAGATTACCAATGTTGAATTCGGTAAGATGATTAATGCTGCAGCTGCAGCATTAGCTGCAAATGCAGAAAAAATTAATAAACTAAATGTTTTTCCAGTACCTGATGGTGATACAGGTACTAATATGAGTTTATCTATGGCTAGTGGTGCACAATATGAACGCGATGCCTTAGATACAAATATCGGAGCGTTAGCTAAAGCAACTTCAAAGGGATTACTTATGGGAGCAAGAGGTAACTCTGGTGTTATACTCTCACAAATATTTCGTGGTTTTGCTAATTCAGTCGAAAACAAAGAAATACTAACTGCTCGTGATATGGCAGATGCTTTGATGTCTGGGGCTAAAGTAGCTTATAAGTCAGTTATGAAACCCACGGAGGGGACAATTCTTACTGTTATTCGTGAAGCAGCCTCTCGAGCTAATAACATTGCAAATGAGACCACTGATATTGTAGTATTGATGAGAGAAGTTGATGTTGCAGCACAGGCCGCATTAGCAAGTACCCCAGATCTTTTACCTGTTCTTAAAGAAGTAGGAGTAGTTGATTCAGGTGGTCAAGGATTAGTATTTGTTTTAAACGCATTTTATCAGGTTCTAAGCGGTGATTTTGATGAAGAACAGTTCAAAGCACCTGATAATGCTGAATTAGACCAAATGGTTAAAGATTTGCATGCTGGTGCTCAAGCAAATGCCAATTTAAATCCGGAAGACATTAAATTCGGCTATTGTACAGAGGTTATGGTACAAATCGGTAAAGGCACAACTTTTGACAGACAATTTAATTATGACGATTTTTATGCGCATTTGGCTGAATTAGGAGATTCCCTGTTAGTGATTAATGACGATGAAATTGTTAAAATTCACGTACACACAGAAAATCCCGGTGAAGTCATTAGTTGGGGGACGCATTACGGATCATTGGTCAAAGTAAAAGTTGATAACATGAGAGATCAGCAGCAAGCAGTTATTGATGAACAACGTGCTGAAGAAGCTGAAAACTTGAAACATAAGCTTCAACCAAAACCTGAAACAGCAATAATTACAATTTCTGCTGGTGAAGGTATTGCTGAATTATTTAAGAGTCTCGGAGCCTATACGGTAATTTCTGGCGGACAAACAATGAATCCTTCAACAGCAGATATAGTATCAGCTATTGAAGAAAGTGGAGCCAAGCAAGCTATCATCTTGCCAAATAATTCGAACATATTCATGGCTGCACAACAGGCTAGTGAACTAGCAAAAATACCAGTAAAGGTTGTTAAAACAAGAACAATTCAGCAAGGATTGACAGCTATGTTGGGTTACAATCCAGATTCTGAATTATCTGAGAATGTAGATGAGATGTCGAGTATGATGTCAGAGGTGAAATCAGCTCAAATCACTCAAGCAGTTAGAGATACAGTTCTGGATGGTTTATCAATCAGTAATGGTGATTGGATGGCAATCATTGATGGAAAAATTAGTGTTGTTGTTCCATCAATGCAAGATGCTGTCTTAAAAGCTGTAGAAAAAATGTTAGATGATGATTCTGAGATTGTGACAATCATATTCGGCGAATCAGTGAAATCAAAAGAAGCTGAAAAATTAAAAGAATCAATATTAGCTATAGATCAAGATTTAGAAATTGAAATTCATGATGGTAAGCAACCACTTTACCCTTTCTTAATTTCAGTAGAATAAAAAAACACGGTATTTATATACCGTGTTTTTTTATAGCCAGCCAAGGGCATTGATAGCAGCATATATAATGCCGCCAACCATTAAGATTACCATTAGCCATGACATAGCCAGTGTCATTTTTTCAATACGGGTACGTACTTTTTTTTCGTATTTTGGCATGCGATGCTGATTTAGCTTAGCATCTATTTCTGCTTGTAATTTTGAATCTGTTGATGTTTTCTTTGGATTTTCCATCACAATTTACCTCTAATTTGTTTCGAAATTAAGTTTACCATATTTTTTTAAGATATAAAAATTTAGATATTTATGTTGTAATACCTTAAGGTCGACATATATTATGATAAAGCTTGTTTTTTGAAATTTGGTCGGTTATTGTTATTAGAGTGGATAAAAAGGGGTTCAAAATGCATTGGGTTATATTTCCAATTATTTCAATTTTAATAATTATTGTATGCTTTTTTTTAGTTAAGTTATTCAAGCTCAATAAATATCATTTGACTGTTTTAGATTTAATTGCTATTCCGGGTTGGATTTTAGTACATTTAACTTTGGGATATCGATTTGGAATTAGTATTGTCGGTTGGTTACTGCTTATGTGGTGGGTTGTTGGTTTATTTTTATTTATATTGTTAACTAAAAAAGGTTGGTCCATCTCGATATTTTGGTCCAAATATTGGCAGTGGACTAGTATTTTAAGTTATTTTATGTTGTATGTGATTACTATAGTGGGATTATTCATCCACTAGCCCCCACCTATATAAAAGAGTGATTGTCATTTAGACAATCACTTTTTTAGTTGGTCTAATTTTACTAAAATATGACAAAATAATAAAAATGTGGAGCTAAGTGGGGAAATGTGGTAAATTAATACTATGGATTTTTTAATGGAGGTAGTCCCTATGTTCATGGGTGAATATTCACATGCGATTGACATAAAAGGGCGTTTAATAATACCTTCAAAATTTCGTAATCAGCTGGGTGACAAATTTGTTGTTACACGATGGATGGAACACGCTTTGCGTGCGATGCCAATGCCGATATGGGAAAAATTAGAAAATCAGTTAAATGAATTACCCTTAGGAAAAAAGGAAGCTCGTCAGTTTAGAAGATTTGTTTTGGCAGGCGCAATGGAAGCTGAAATTGACAAACAAGGGCGAATTATAATACCAACCAATTTAAAAACTTATGCTGATTTGGCAAAAAATGCCATTATTACCGGTTCTGGAGATTCCTTTGAAATTTGGAGCCAAGAAAACTGGAATAAGTACACGGCAGAAACTGCTGAAAACTTTGATGACATTGCAGAGGGATTAGTAGATTTTGATTTTTAATATTAAAAGGACGTTAATAAATGGCAGAATTTGAACACGTCACAGTACTATTACATGAAGCTGTGGATTTGCTAAACATAAAACCAAATGGTATTTATGTTGATGCCACATTAGGCGGTGGAGGGCATACGGGTGAAATATTAAAACATTTAACTACCGGTAAACTCTACAGTTTTGATCAAGATAATACTGCCATCAAATTTAATCAAGAACGTTATAGTCAAGAAATCTCTCAAGGTAAATTGATTTTAATTCATAAAAACTTTCGCCAACTTGTGTCTGCATTATCAGATTACGGTGTTGAAAAGGTAGATGGTATTGTTTATGACTTGGGTGTTAGTTCTGTTCAATTTGATGATGGACAGCGAGGTTTTAGTTACAACTATGATGCCGAATTAGATATGCGCATGGATCAACGTCAAACCCTTACGGCAAAGCAAATTGTCAATAATTGGGAATTTCATGATATATTGAGAATTTTAAGCCGTTATGGAGAAGATCGATTTCCTAAGCAAATTGCTAGAAAGATAGAACAGCATCGAGTAATCAAGCCGATTGATACAACATTTGAATTAGTTGACATTATCAAAGAGGCAATTCCGGCACCGGCAAGACGTAAAGGTGGACACCCTGCTAAGAGAACTTTTCAGGCTTTACGTGTGGCAGTAAATGACGAATTAGGTGCATTGGAAGATTCACTGACACAAGCTATTGAGTTATTGAATAGTGGTGGCAGGATTAGTGTCATTACTTTTCAATCGTTGGAAGATCGTTTAGTCAAACAAATGTTTCGTGAGAAAACAACAATGCCCGACTTACCAGCGGGGTTACCTATATTGCCTGGACAATTTGAGTTAGACTACAAGTTATTAACTAGAAAACCTATTTTACCTAGTCAGGATGAGATGGTAATTAATCATCGTTCAGAATCAGCAAAATTACGAGGTCTTGAACATAAATAGTAGTGAGGAGCAGTTAGTTTTATGGCACAAAATGCATATCAATTTACGACATCAGCCGAACGCTTGGACTCTGTTCAATCAAAAGTAACGATAAAATATAAATCTGCTCCTTGGACAAGAAGAGAGCGTTTGATTGCTACGCTAGTTTCTGCAGTAGTTATGACATTAATGATTGGTGTTGTGTTTTCAAGTATGCAAGCTAATGCTGCAAGAACTAATATGGAAACAATGCAAGCTAAAATTGATAAAACAAGGGAAGCAAACGACGCGCTACGAAGTGACATTAAAAGTAAGACAAATAAAAAAAATTTAGATGAGGCTGCCAAGAAGTATAATATGACGCGCTCAAATAGCAATGTCAGAAATATAAATCAGTAATTATGGAAAACAATAAAAGACGAATACCAAATAAAAGAGTTACAACAAACACCAAAATTTTTGGTGCTGTGTTATTGGGTGCAATGACGATTGTAATCTTGGGACTTGGTATTCGTCTTTTTGTAATTGCTAGTGGTTCAATCGACGGACATAATCTCAATGACGCTACACGTCAAGCATTCATGGCGAAACAATTAGTACCTGCTAGTCGAGGAAAGATATATGATGCTTCAGGGCAGGTATTAGCTGAAAATACAACTGTGTATGATATGTATGCAGTTTTAGATAAGAAAGTAAATCGTATTAAGGAGGCTAATTCTAATAAATATATAGCGGGATCTGGGCATGTTATTGATCCAGAAGAGACAGCTAGTAAGTTAAGTCAAGTGATTAAAATGAGTAAATCAGATATATTAAAAAGGCTTGAGAAAAAGGCTTATCAAGTTGAATTTATATCTGATAAAGTACAAGCAAGTAAAAACTTAAGCATTGAACAGTATAAAAAAATACAATCTTTTAATTTACCAGGTATTAACTTTACCCCACATCCTTCACGAGTTTATCCTGAAGATGCAACCGCTTCACACTTGATAGGTGTTATGCAAACAGTGGATAATCCTAAAACCGGCTTGATTAAACAAACAGGATTAATGGGGATTGAAGCTGCTGAAAATACCACGCTTTCAGGAAAAGACGGTATAAAAAAATACGATGGTGAAACTGAAAACCTCCAAGATAGTAAAACAGTTGAGGATGGAAATGATGTCTATCTGACACTAGACAGCAATTTGCAAAATACATTAGAAACTACAATGGAAGATTTATTCAACGCCACTAAACCAGAGTCTGCTGTTGGCGTACTCATGGAGGCAAAGACAGGGCGTATAGTAGCAGCGACACAGCGTCCAAACTTCAATCCTAATGATAAACCTATATCTCCTAAATTGTGGAGTAACCTATTAGACCAAAATGCTTTTGAACCAGGATCAACAATGAAAGGAATAACTTTAGCTGCAGCTATTGATACAGGAAAATGGGCGCCAAATGAAACTTATCAATCTGGAACACTTCTAATTGATGGTAAAAAAGTAGTTGATGCTTTTGGTCAAGGAGAAGGAAGACTGACTTATAGAGAAGGATTTTGGCGTTCTTCTAACGTTGCGTTTGCTAAAACCGAGCAAAAATTGGGCGCCAACACTTGGCGCAATTATTTAGAGAGATTTCATTTCTTACAACCAACTAATGCTGGTTTGAATGGTGAAGACAGTGGTTCTATTTCTTTTAATTATCCAATTGATCAAGCTAATACAGCATATGGGCAAGGTATTAGTGTTACACCTTTACAGTTATTACAAGCTTATTCAGCGATTGCTAATGATGGCCAAGAAATCAAACCATATTTTGTCGATAAAATTGTTAATCCATCAACTGGTGCTGTAGTGAGTGAAGGCAAAACGGAAGATGTTGCAAGGCCGATAAAGTCGACTACCGCTAAGCAAGTGAGAAAGTATATGATTGACGTTGTCAATGAACCAACAGGAACAGCAAGAGAATTTGATCTCAGAAAATTTGGTTATCAAGTTGCTGCAAAGACAGGAACGGCACAGGTCGCTGATAAGGGAAGTTATTTACAAGGATTAAATAATGCGATACATTCGGTTGTCGCGCTTGCACCAGAAAAAAATCCAAAATATATTTTTTATTTGGCGATTAAGCAGCCTAAAAATTTCCCCGATCCTACAATTCAACAAACAATGAACAAAGTTTTTCAGCCACTAATGCTTCAGGCTTTGAATAATAGTAGTAGTGCTGTAAAATCAAAGACGACGAAACAAACAGTGCCTAATGTTATTGGAATGAGTATTAAGGATGCATCAGTAAAACTGAATAAATCTGGATTTAGGGTTGCTATAGTCGGCTCAAACGGTAAGGTATTAGAACAATCATTATTGCCTGAACAAAAATCATTAACTAATCAGTTGATTATTTTAAAAGCAAAAGGAAACTCACATTTACCAGACATGCTTGGTTGGAGTTTAGCAGATGCACAATCATATGCAAATGCAGTTGGATTTAAACTAAATTGGCAAGGATCTGGTTATATAACGAAGCAAAGTATCGCGAAAGATCAACTAATAGTAAGTAGTAGTCAAGTAGATATTGAGTTAAAAGAGAAGAATTAGGGAGAACGAATGATTTCAGATAATTTATGGGCGTTGGCTCGAGCATTTATAATAACGGTAGTATTTATGCCGTTTTTAATTAAATTTTTAAAACAATCAAAAGAACAAGCAGTTATTCGCAAACTTGGTCCTGATCATCAGGCAAAATCTGGGACACCTAGCATGGGTGGTGTTTTATTCGTATTAGCAGCAGTAATTAGTGCAATAATTGCGAGTTCGTTATTTTCTGGTATTGTCGGATTAAAGTTGATTGCTATTCCTGTATTGGCAGTTCTGGCTTATGCGCTTATCGGTGGTATTGATGACGCACTGAAACTTGTTAACCATGCAGATGATGGATTTTCGTTTAAACCTAAAATGTTAGCTCAGACAGTGAGTGCTGCAATTATTATGTGTGTTATGTGGCTAATTGGTTTTCCATTTACGCTCTACATACCATTAATTGGCACAATTAATTTAGGTAATTTTTATTTCGTATTCTTGTGGTTTTGGCTTGTAGGATGGTCTAACGCAACTAATTTAACAGATGGTCTTGACGGCTTACTAACAGGAAATGCAATCATTGTGTATGGGGCATATACAATGATTGCAATGCATATGCATAATCAAATTATTGTCTTGTTTAATTTTTCTATTATTGGTGCGCTGATTGGCTTTTTAATTTTTAATAAACCAAAAGCAAAAATATTTATGGGAGATACAGGATCTTTAGCATTAGGAGCTGGTTTAGCTATTGAATCAATTTTACTAGGTATACCATTTTCACTTGTTTGGTTTGGTCTTGTATTTGTCATCGAGACACTATCAGTAATTATTCAAACTGTAGGTTATCACTTTTGGAAAAAAAGAATATTTCCAATGGCTCCTATACATCATTCGTTTGAAAAATTTGGCTGGACTGAATGGCAAATTGATGTGCTGTTTTGGATTATATCGCTTATTTTAGCTGTCTCAGGCATCTTTTATATGAATTAAAAGCGAGATTTCTCGCGTACATAATTAAATTAGAAATCAGGTTATTATGGAATCAAAAGAATTTAAAAATAAAAAAATAATGGTATTTGGTTGGGCTCGTTCAGGTAAGGCTGCGACACAAAGACTAGTTGAACTAAGAGCGACAGTAGTAGTTGTTAATAATAGTACGTTTAATAAAGCAGATGAAGTATATCAAAAATTAGTTAATGACGGTGTGATTTTCATTGAAAACGATTCTGATAATGTGTTAGACAGTACATTTGATTACGTGATTAAAAATCCAGGTATTAAGTATGAAACACCTATCATTCAAAAAGCTATTTCTCTTGATATTCCAATTTTAACTGAAGTCGAAATTGCACTGAGTTCTTTTGAAGGCAAAGTTGTCGCTGTAACTGGATCTAATGGTAAAACAACAACTACGTCATTAATCAGAGACATGTTACTTGCAGATAATCAATCTGTTGTAACAGCTGGAAATATTGGGACACCTGTTTGTGAAGTTATGACAAGTCTGAAAGAAACAGATATATTGCTTTTGGAATTATCTAGTTTTCAATTAATGGGGACACCAGACATTCAACCAGATATTGCATTAATTACAAATATTTTTTCAAATCATTTGGACTATCATGGTAATCGAGAAAATTATGTGAATGCAAAATTTCAAATTACAAAAAATCAAACTAGCAATCAAATTTTGGTGTTAAATGCTGAGGGAAAAGATACAGCTAAATTCGAATCGGATACACATGCTAAAGTTATAAAATTTTCAAGTGGAAATAGAGAAAATATTGTTAGAATTAGTGGTGATAGTTTAATAATTGATAACGAACCGCTCATGCCCCTAACTGAAATCAAGTTAGTAGGACCGCATAACTTGCAAAACATTCTGGCAGCAGTAACAGTTGCTAAACAACTTCAAGTTTCAAATTTATCAATTAAAAAAGTTTTGAAAGAATTTGGAGGAGTTAAGCATCGTTTAGAATATGTTGGAACATACAATCAGATTAAATATTACAATGATTCTAAAGCAACAGATATTGAAGCAACACAAACAGCGTTAGAAAGTTTTCAACAACCAACGATTTGGTTAGCTGGTGGGTTAGACCGTGGTGACGATCTTATGAGGTTATTACCTGATTTACTCCACGTTAAATTAGTCATTGCTTTTGGTGAAACGCAACAAAAAGTTGTAGAATTAGCTAGAGCTGCTAGCAAACCAGTCATCACTGTGACAAGTGTTAAAGAAGCAGTGCCTGTTGCAAATAAATGCGCTGAATCTGGAGATGTTGTGCTACTATCCCCAGCTGCAGCAAGTTGGGATCAGTACGAAAATTTTGAAATTCGTGGCGAAGAATTTGTCAAAGAATTGAAACAAACATTGGGGGTATAGTATGCGTGTGATATTATCAGGTGGCGGAACAGGTGGACATATATATCCAGCGCTTGCTTTAGTAGAAGTAATCAAGCACCATCATCCAGAAGCTGAGTTTCTGTATGTTGGATCTGAACGTGGTGTTGAATCGACAATTGTGCCTAAAGCAGGTTTGCCATTTGTACAACTTAATGTTCAAGGGTTTAGTCGATCAATATCCATACATAATATTAAAACAGTCCAACTGTTTTTGAAGGCCGTTAAAGAGTCAAAAAAGATTATTAAACAATTTAAACCTGATGTTGTGATTGGAACAGGTGGTTATGTCGCTGGTGCTGTTGTTTATGCTGCACAAAGAATGAATATTCCAACTGTTATTCATGAACAAAATTCAGTTGCTGGTGTGACTAATAAATTTTTATCTCGTGGTGCCACTAAAATTGGTGTAGCATTTGATATTGCAAAAGAACAGTTTCCTATTCAAAAAGTTAGATTGGTTGGAAATCCTAGAGCACAACAAGTTGCTGAAATGAAGTCATCATTTTCATGGCAACAAATAGGTTTGCGTGATGATAAAGAGACTGTTTTAATTTTTGGGGGGTCTCAAGGAGCACCAGCAATAAATTTGGCTGTTATAAATGCGATGATGGCATTTAATGTTAGAAATTATCAAGTTGTATTTGTTACTGGTCCTAAAAGGTATGAATCTGTAATTAAACTACTGCAAGAAAAAAATATAGCACCTGCTGAAAATGTTCGAATTCTACCATATGTTGATGACATGCCAAGTATGTTAAAGCAAACAAATGTGATTGTTTCTAGGGCAGGAGCAACGTCCATTGCTGAAATTACATCACTAGGTATTCCTTCGATTTTAATACCTAGTTTACATGTTACGGGTGATCATCAAACAAAGAATGCACAGAGTTTAGTTGATGCGGGTGCTGCGCTAGCTATTGTTGAGTCAGAATTAACGAGTGATAAATTAGTTACGGCGGTAGACTCACTTCTATTAGATGAAAAATTGAGTGATAAAATGGCAGCTCAGGCAACCAAAGTAGGCATGCCTGATGCAGGTGATAGATTGTATAAATTATTAATCAATGCGATTGAAGATAAAAAGAGGTAATTCTTTGAATGCTAATTATGAAAAAAAACAATTAGTTAGAAAATATAGCAAGCCATTCATTTTTAGTTTAATTATTTTTATTGTGTTAATCACTAGCACGATTGGTACTTTGCAACCATGGCGTAACATAAGCCATGTTGATGTTTCTTCTATGGAACTATCACAACAAAAAATAGAGAAATATGCTCAGATTAGTGTGGGAACACCATATTGGAAAATACTAGGGCAAACGGCTTTTCTATCAAACAAAATATTGAAAGCTGATGATAAAATTGATTCGGTCACTATAAAACATCAAGGGAATACTGTTTTAATTAATGTGATTGAAAAAGTGACATCAGGTTATGTTAATAAAAATAATAAGTGGTATGTAATGGACAGAAATGCCAATTTGAAAGCAATAAACTTTCCTAAAGGGGATGCTCCCGTTTATTCGGGCTTTAAAAATAATCAATCGCTTCAAATAGTAGCAAAGCAATTTTCTAGCCAAGAATTGACATTACGTCAAAATATTAGCCAAATAATTTTTTCACCTACAAAGGATAATGCTTCAAGGATAGTTGTAGTCATGAATGATGGTAATACTATTTACGCCTCAATTGATACATTTGGTAAAAAAGTGAGTTATTATCCTGGCATAGCAGCCCAAATGCCCAATAAAGGTATCGTAGATTTACAATTCGGTGCTTATTCTTATGCTTATGGTACTGATAAACCTGATAAGAGCAATTTGAAAAAATAAATTATTATAAGACATTTATTAAAAAATAACAAGAGATAGCTATTTTGTGATATTATTATTCTTAGGTATACTTTGTAAAAAAATGTAAAGGGGCACAATGCATGAATAATTCAGGCGTGACAGTTGGTTTAGATATTGGCACAACGTCAATTAAAGTTGTCATTGCGCAAACAATTGGGAATCAGTTTAATGTTATTGGCGCAGGTAATGCACCATCACGTGGATTACATAAGGGTGTGATTGTTGATATAGATGCAACAGCTAATGCAATTCGAGAAGCAATTAATCAAGCACAAGAAAAAGCTAATATTCAAATTAATGAAGTGGTAGCTGGTATTCCTGCTAACCAAATCGACATTATACATGTTGATGGGCTGGTTTCAATTGCTAATCAAAATAAAAGAATAACGTATAATGATGTCCAAAATGTTACGCGACAAGCTATTTCTAGCAATGTGCCCGCAGATCGTGATGTCATAGAATTAATCGCTGAGGAATTTAGCGTTGATGGGTTCGATGGTATTAAAGATCCCCATGAGATGATAGGTGTTAGACTTGAGATGCACGGGACAGCGTATCTTGGACCAAGTAAAATATTAGATAATACACGTATGGCAATTCAAAAAGCTGGTTTGAAATTGCGAGAATTTGTTTTGTCACCACTTGCTGTTGGGACGAGCATACTAAATGATGGAGAACAAGATTTTGGTACCGTCATTATTGATTTAGGTGGTGGTCAAACTACAACATTTATCATGCACGATCGCAAGCTGAAATTTCATACCATTGATATAGAAGGTGGCGACAATGTCACAAAAGATATATCCACTGTGTTGAGTACATCATATAATAATGCTGAAAAATTAAAGCGCAATTATGGGTATGCTGATCCTTCCCAAGCCAATGTTAGAAATGAATTTACAGTTGAAGTTGTTGGTGACTCTGTTCCACAAACTTCAAATGAACACTATTTAGCTGAAATTATTGCTGCACGACTGGAACAAATACTAGGTCGTGCTTTCGAGCCATTGAGTGCAGTAAATGGTTTGGATATGCCGGGTGGTTTTGTTTTGACAGGGGGGAATGCAGCCTTACCACGTATTGTTGACTTTTCTAAAACAATATTAGGTGACAATGTGAGATTATTTGTGCCAGATCAAATTGGCCTACGTCATCCTTCTTATACTCGTGCTATGTCTTACGCAATGTTTGCCTCACGAAAAAATATGACTCAACAAGTAATTAAAAATGTTATCATGTCAAAATATGATATTGATAAATTTCCTGCTGATGAGCAATCACAAAATATGATGCCTGCTTATCAAGAAACTACTGATTCGACTAATCAAATTTTTGACGAATATCAGTATAGTAATGAAACAAATCAAAATAGTTTTTTTGCCAAATGGATGCAAAAGGCTAAGAATCTATTTCGCGAAGATTAGTAAATTTTAAGGAGACAATTCATGGATTTTTCAATTGACGATGCCCAAGAATCAGGTGCAATCATAAAAGTAATCGGAGTGGGAGGCGGTGGATCTAATGCTGTTAACCATATGATTGAAGAAGGTGTAAGCGGCGTTGAATTTATCGTGGCTAATACAGATGTACAAGCGTTAGATAAATCAAAAGCTGACGTTAAAATTCAAATTGGTCCTAAACTTACTGGTGGTTTAGGCGCAGGATCTAACCCTGAGCGAGGAACAAAGGCAGCCGAAGAATCTTCTGAGGACATTGCTTCTGCGCTATCTGGAGCAGATATGGTAGTTATTACTGCCGGAATGGGTGGTGGTACAGGAAATGGTGCTGCACCTGTTGTTGCGAGAATTGCCAAAGAACAGGGAGCTTTGACTGTAGCAGTAGTTACACGTCCGTTTAGATGGGAAGGTCCTAAACGTGGTAGATTTGCTGCCGAAGGATTACAAGCTTTATCAGAGTCTGTTGATTCTTTAATTGTAATTACAAACGAACGTTTGAAAGATCGCATTGATTTGCGTACACCTTTGTCAGAAGCCTTCAAGGTTGTTGATGAGGTTGTAGCACAAGGCGTGCGTGGTATTTCAGAACTAATCACTAATCCAGGATTTATTAACTTAGATTTTGCTGACGTGAAAACTGTCATGCAAGATGCTGGACCAGCATTAATGGGTGTTGGACAAGCTAGTGGTGAAACGCGTGCGGCCGATGCTACAAAACAGGCGATATCATCACCTTTGCTAGAGGTTGATATGTCTGGGGCTGAGGATGTGTTACTTAATATTACAGGTGGCCTTGATATGTCATTGTTTGAAGCGCAAACTGCTTCTGAAGTGATTGCTCAAGAGGCTGGTAGAGAAGTTAACGTTATTTTTGGAACATCAATTGATGAAGAACTTGGTGACTCAATACGTGTAACGGTTATTGCAACAGGACTTCAAAAGTTGGCAACAGATGTGTCTCAAAAACAATCATCAGCTCCTAAAGCAAATGCAGCTAGTGTTTTTGGTGTCAATAGTCAAAACAATCAAACGCAAGAAGTGGTTGCGCCACAACCAAAAACATCTGTATTTGAATCATCGAATAATAACACAACAACTCAAGCAGTTAAACCAACAACTAATGACCCTTTTGCTGATTGGAATATTAGTGGTGAATCTAAAGATGCCTTTGCAGAAGATAAGAGATTTGATGGTGTACAAAAACAATCTTTTGACGTATTTAATACACCCACTGCAAATCAGGGTACAGTCGACTTTTCAAATGTTGAAGACGATAATGAGCAACCTCCATTTTTTAAAAAGCGTTAATCCTAAAACAATTTAGCCGGGTAAGGAGAAAACATGGCAGTAGTCGATACAATTAAGCGTCTTTTCAGTAATGAAGAAGATGATTATTATGAAGATGACTATGATAACAATGGTCAAAAGCATCAACAACAGCAATATCAACAACCAGTTCAAAACAGTGGACAACAGTCAGCAACTTATTTTAGTCGTCAAACAATGACGGATCCAAATAATGTCAACAGTAAAATTGCGCTTTTTGAACCCAAGGTATATTCTGATTCACGTGCAATAGCGTCACAAATTTTAGGTGGGGAGGCAGTAATTGTTAACTTTACACAAATTGATGAGGCACAAGCTAAGCGCATCTTGGACTTTTTAGGTGGGGCTGTATACGCAGTTAATGGTGAAATTGAACGTATTGGACAATCTATTTTCTTGGTAACACCTGATACTTTCGAAATATCTGGTACGTTAACAGATAATTTAGAACCAAATACACGGTACTAATATATGTTACTAATTTTAGATTGGATTATTCGAATTGCTCGTTATTACGAATATGCCATAATTATTTATGTTTTAATGTCTTGGTTTCCTGGGGCACAGCAATCTCAATTGGGCCGATTGTTGAGCCGTATTGTGATGCCGTACTTAAATTTATTCAAAGTAATACCACCTATAGCTGGTATAATTGATATTTCTCCAATTGTAGCTATTTTAGCTTTGAATTTTGCAACTAGTGGTTTAGCACATCTCTTGATGTTGATTTTTTAGTTATGTCAATGTTTATAAATCTTGAACAACATTTTAGATCAGAAGAAATGTTTTTTATTCAAAAAGTTTCCGATTGGATACAAAAGGCTAACAATAATTACCAAGGCATTTTGACTAAATTTTTAAATCCTAGAGAACAGTATATTGTGTCAACGTTAGTTAATCATCATGGCACAGTCAAAGTTGCGTTTAATGGCGGAACTACTCAAGCTGAAAGTAAACGAGCCTTAATTTATCCAGAATATTTTGAGCCAACAGTTGACGATTTTCAAATTGACTTATTGGAAATAATTTATCCTGAAAAATTTTCCGAATTGCATCACTCAACGATTTTGGGATCATTAATTCACAATGGGATTGATAGGTCATTTTTTGGTGATATTTTAAGAGATGAACATAAACATTGGCAAATTTTTCTTGATAAAAAGTTAGCTAATTATGTTATTCAAAATGTTGTAAAAATTGGGAATGTTCGAGTTTCATTTGAAAATAAAAATTTTTCTGAGACCTTGCAGAGTACTGTTGACTGGGATGATCAATTCGAGTTGCTATCTTCTTTGAGAGTTGATTCAGTTATTTCTGCAGTGTACAACTTGAGTAGAAAAGAATCCAAAACACTAATTGAGCAACAACAAGTGAAAATTAACTGGGCCACCGAAGTAAGAGCTGATTTTGTTTTATCGACTGAGGATATTGTATCGGTTAGAAAATATGGCCGTTTTAAAATAGAAAAAGTCGAAGGGAAAAGTAAAAAAGACAAAATAAAAGTAATTTTAAAAGTTATTCAGCGGTAGTTTTGAAAATTCAATTAATTTGTTAAGGAGAGAAAGATGTCATTAACACCTGAAGAAATTTTAAATCATGAGTTTACAAAGAAAGGTTCACGAGCATATATTGCATCTGAAGTTGATGCTTTTTTGGATAAAGTTAACGCTGATTATCAAACCACAATTTTTGAGCGTAATAAGTTAGCTCATGAAAATGAACAATTACAAGCCAAGGTTGATGAGTTAGAAGCAAAACGTGAGCAGGTAACTCAGTCTATTGTTGTCGCACAAGAAGCAGCAGATCGCTTAAAAAAAGATGCTGACATAGAAGTAAAAAAGCAACTAACACATGCGCAAGAAGCAGCTACAAAAATCATAAGTGATGCTAAATCAAAAGCAGAGTATGAAGCAAGTTATTTAGCACAAGAAAATGCTGATTTAGTTGAGGAACAAAATGATTTACGACAAAAAGTTCTAGAATTTAAAAATTCTTTCTTGAATTTGTTGGAACTTCAGCGTAAACTATTAGAAAATGATGAGTTAGCAAAGGCAATTGTTAAGTTACCATTAGGCAAAACGAGTGCCGAGAGATTAGCACGCGACAACGAAATTGAGACAGAGGTTGTAATGCCAGAGCAGACAGTTGAGATGGATGGCACAAATCAACTTCACAACGTTGAAAACGAAAGTGATGATCCAGATCAAGGACCTGTTATTGTATTGCCGGATTAATTTTACAAAATAAATTAAAGTGTAAAACAGCAAGAAAGATTTTCATACGTGCAGCGAGTCATGATGGTTAGAGATGATCGTCCCTGTAATCTTTCAGATCAGTTACATAAAATGTTGAGCTGAATAGTCAGTAAGTTCAAACGGTGCAGATCGTTAAGACTGGATTGAGGATTACAATGGCATATTGTTATGTTACATAGGAAGCGTTGTAATCAAATAATGGGTGGTACCACGCTTATGCGTCCCTGTGTGTTTAGAAATAAATATACAGGGATTTTTTTGTCATTATTTACATACTTTAAAAGAGGAGAGTAACTATGAAATATAAAGATACACTAAATCTAGGAAAAACTGCATTCCCAATGCGAGGGTCACTACCAAAAACAGAACCGGAACGTCAACAAAAATGGTATGATGCAGATCTATATAATCAAAGATTGGCACAAAACGAAAAGAAACCTCATTTTAATTTGCATGACGGTCCTCCGTATGCAAATGGAAATATTCATTTAGGGCATGCTTTAAATAAAATCTCAAAAGACATTATTGTTCGTTATAAAAATATGTCTGGGTACTATGCACCCTATGTTCCTGGTTGGGATACTCACGGATTACCTATTGAACAACAATTAACCAAAGCAGGTCATGATCGTAAGTCTATGCCAAAGTCAGAATGGCGAGACTTAGCAAAACAGTTTGCTTTAGAACAAGTAAATAAGCAACGTAATGATTTTAAGCGTTTAGGAATCATGGCAGATTGGGATAATCCTTATATTACCTTACAACCAGAATTTGAAGCTGCACAAGTTCGAGTTTTTGGTGAAATGGCAGGCAAGGGGTATATCTTTAAAGGTTCAAAGCCAGTTTACTGGTCTTGGTCATCAGAATCGGCTTTGGCTGAAGCTGAAATTGAGTATCATGATATTGACTCGACATCATTGTATTATGCTAATAAGGTAAAAGATGGAAAGGGAATTCTAGATTCGGATACTTACTTTGTTGTTTGGACCACAACACCATTTACTGTTACAGCATCGAGAGGGATTACTTTAGGTCCCGACATGGATTATGCTGTTATTCAACCTGAAGGCGAAACTAGAAAATTTGTCGTTGCTACCGGCAGACTGGATGTTATTGCATCTAAGTTTGGTTGGGAAAATTATAAAACTTTAGCCACTTATAAAGGTCAAGATTTGGATCGTATTACAGCTTTCCATCCGTGGGATGAAAGTGCTGAAGAAATGGTCATGAATGCGGATCATGTTACTCTTGATTCAGGTACAGGTCTTGTCCATACTGCGCCAGGATTTGGTGAAGATGATTTTAATGTTGGTCAAAAATATGGATTAGAAGTTGCTGTAACAGTTGATGAAAAGGGATTCATGACCGCGTCAGCTGGGACAGATTTTGAAGGTGAGTTTTATGATGATGTTGTCGACTTGGTTATTGAAAAATTGAGTAACAAGAATTTATTCTTAGCTAAAGAAAAAATAACACATTCATATCCTTTCGATTGGCGAACTAAAAAGCCTATTATTTGGCGAGCAGTACCACAATGGTTTGCATCAGTTGATAAATTTCGTCAAAGTATTTTAAATGACCTAGATAATGTCACATTTTATCCTGAATGGGGTAAGAAACGTCTTTATAATATGATTCGCGATCGCGGTGATTGGGTCATTTCTCGCCAACGTGTTTGGGGTGTACCACTTCCTATCTTTTATGCAGAAGATCAAACACCTATTTTAGATCAAACAATTATTAATCATGTTGCTGATTTATTTGAAAAGTATGGTTCAAATTATTGGTTTGAGCATGAAGCAAAAGACTTATTGCCAGCAGATTATACTAACGAACATTCACCTAATGGTTTATTTAAAAAAGAAGAAGACATTATGGATGTTTGGTTTGATTCTGGTTCTTCATGGGCTGGTGTTATGAATACACGTAAGCAGTTAGACTACCCTGCTGATTTGTATTTAGAAGGGTCAGATCAGTATCGTGGTTGGTTTAATTCTTCTTTGATTACATCAGTTGCTGTAACAGGACATGCACCATATAAGAATGTCTTATCCCAAGGCTTCACATTAGATGGTAAGGGTAACAAGATGTCTAAGTCATTAGGAAATACAATTTCACCATTAGACGTTGCAAATCAAATGGGTATTGAAATTTTAAGATTATGGACTATTTCAGTAGATACTTCACAAGACATGCCCGTATCAAACGAAATTCTTAAGCAAGTTTCTGAAAGCTATCGTAAATTAAGAAATACGTTAAGATTTTTGATGGCTAATACTTCAGACTTTAATTATCAGACTGATGCAGTAACCTATGCAGAGCGTGCAGCTCATGATCAATATTTTTCAGTGCTGTTAAATAATTTTATTAAGGATGTACGTAGTGCCTATGATAATTATCAATTTAATGATGTCTTCAAGCGTGTCATTAATTTTGTTAATGTTGATTTATCAGCCTTTTATTTAGATATTGCTAAAGATGTTGTTTACGTTGAAGCACCAACTGGTCATGCTAGACGTTCAATGCAAACAGTATTTTATGAAACACTATTGGCATTAACTAAACTATTGTTACCTGTATTACCACATACGGCGGAAGAGGTTTGGGAATACTTGCCAAATGAAACAACAGATTTTGCTTATTTATCAGATATGCCTGAAGTCCAAGATCTTGGAGATACAACTCAACTACTTGAAACTTGGGAAAAGTTTATGATAATGCGCAATTCTGTCAACAAAGCACTTGAAGAAGCAAGAGCCTCTGAATTGATTGGAAAAAATGCAGAAGCGGCGTTGACATTATACTTAACAGACGAACAACAAACATTGGTAAGTGAGTTGAATGCTAATATAAGAATGTTGCTAATGGTTTCTCAATTACATTTGGAATCAACGACTAGTGATAACAGTATCAAAGATTACGATGGATTCAAAATAGTAGTTTCACGTGCAGCAGGTGGTGTATCACCACGTGATCGTATGTTCCATGAAGATTTAGGAGCTGATCCTGCTTTCCCAGAATTGTCAAAACATGAAGCTGAAATTATTAGAGAGTTTTATCCTGAAGCTGTTTCAGAAGGATTGGAATAAATCAAAAAAGATTATGTTAAAAACATAATCTTTTTTGATTTATATAAATACGCATTGCATGATACAATGTAACTTAACTGGTCATGATAAAAAAATAGGATACTAGTATGACAAATAAAAAAAATAGATACTACATTTTAACAACAATGTTTGTTGCCATTGTAATTTTACAAATGATGGTACCATGGTTAGGCATTATGCCGTTAGGTGCATTTGTGGTTGGTGCAAGTGCCACCATTATACAATTTACTGTTGCTATTTCTGGCATTTTACTTGGACCAAAGTATGGTGCGATTGTTGGTTTTTTTTGGGGTATTGCATCGTTGATTAACGCATTAACTCATCCAGGAACAATAGGATCATTAATTTTTCAAAATCCATTCACTGCTATTTTACCAAGAGTATTTGTAGGATTATTAATAGGCTGGCTGTTTAACCATTTTTTTCGGAAACGTTCAAAGTCAGTTAGATCGTTTGGATTAGCATTATTAGGTATGTTGGCAGCATTAATTAATACAACTGGTGTTTTACTGCTTACCACTTTGGGATTTAGTATAATGCATACTAATTTTACTGGCGTACCAAATCATAATATATTATTTTGGTTACTTGGCATTGTTTCATTCAATGCAATTTTTGAAATAATTGTGGGCATTGTTATTGTTTCAATAATTGGCAATATTTTGCTTCCTGTAGCTGAAAAAGCACAAATTGTTGGATAAAAAAAGCTTGCACATTGCAAGCTTTTTTTATGCACTAACCCAGACTCGAACTGGGAGCAAAGACTTAGGAGGTCCCCGTTTTATCCTGTTAAACTATTAGTGCGAACTATATTATTATACACTAAATTACTCGAAAATAGTTATTTATATTATAGATGTCACTAATTGACAAAATAATTTGTGTGTGATTTAATATAATTATTAAATAAAAAAGAGAAAAACATTATGAAAAACACATCTTATAAAAATTCACGAATTATTATCAGCATTATCATTATTGAATGATAGGTGCTGACATTTCGTGGTGCCTATCAATTTATTTGATAGGTAGCCGTGTTTTTCTTAGAAAACGAGCTACTTACCATAGTAGCTCGTTTTTGTTTGGATCAAAAGGGGAGAAGGATTATGACATTAACAGTAGAACAAAAAAAATTAGCTGAACGATTGGGAAATGCATTCAATCAAAATCAACCATTAGAACGTGACAAGTATGTCGGTGTAGTAAATGATTTTGATACGGCATATGAAGTTCAAGAAGTGGTGATGTCTCATAAAACAGAAAAGACTGCAGGCTATAAAGTATCGTTAACATCGCCAGAAACACAAGCCATGTTTAATTCAGATTCGCCACTTTACGGTGCACAAGTTGCAAGTCGTTTTTTGAAATCACCATGTACGCTAGATTTATCAGATTACAATGAGCCTCTTGTTGAAGTAGAATTGCAGTTTACAGCGAAAAAAGATTTAACACCTGATATGGATTTAGAGGAATTACTAAATAATACAACCGTTGCACCAGCATTGGAAGTTCCCGATGCTAGATTTAAAGATTGGTTTCCACGTTTAGATAAATATTTAGTATTGTGCGATTCAGCTGTTGGAGGTGCAGTGGTATCTGGAGAATCTCGAAACGGGGATGAACTAAATGTTCAAGACTTAGCTGAGGTTAAAGCTACACTGACACACAATGGTCAGAAAGTTAGTGAAGGATTTGGGTCAGAAGTTTTAGGAAATCCTTTAATGTCACTTCAATGGCTTGTTGGGAAATTAGCTTCTCAAGGACATCCTTTCACTGCTGGAACATATGCATCAACAGGAACATTTTTATTACCACCAAAATTAGTTGCTGGAGAATGGCGAGTTAGTTTTACTAATGGATTTAGTGATGTTGTATTAAATGTCAAATCAAAATAGATTATTGATTATAAAAAACTGATGCATTTTCTTATAATAAGAAAGCGTTTCCAGTATAAATAATTTTTTGATATAATGAACAAAAGAAAAGACTATTCATGAAAGGAAACGTTGTGTAATTTTACTGCACTTCTAAAATATAAGTAACCATGGGAAAATTTGTTGAAATGGATCACCCGTTAATTCAACATAAGTTAACGATGATACGTCGTAAGACGGTTGGAACTAAAGATTTTCGCGCACTTGTCGATGAAATAGCTATGCTAATGACATACGAAGCCAGCCGAGATCTTCAATTGGAAGATGTTGAAATTGAAACACCAGTTGCTAAAACGACTAAAAAGCAGTTAGCAGGTAAAAAATTAGCTGTTGTTCCAATTTTGAGAGCCGGATTAGGTATGGTTGATGGGATAGTTCAATTAATTCCAGCAGCTAAAATCGGGCACATTGGTATGTATAGAGATGAGCAAACACTTGAACCGGTAGAGTACTTTATTAAATTACCTGAAGATATTGATCAACGTGATGTTTTGCTAGTTGATCCAATGCTGGCAACCGGTGGCTCAGCAAAAGATGCTATTTCAGCTTTGAAAAAGCGTGGCGCTAAAAATATTAAACTAATTACGCTGGTTTCAGCTCCAGAAGGCGTTGATGCGGTTCAAAAAGCCCACCCAGATGTAGATATTTATACTGGATCGTTGGATGATGGTTTGAACGAGAATGGTTATATTATGCCGGGGCTTGGCGATGCCGGGGATAGATTATTTGGGACAATGTGATTTTTGGTGATAAAAAACTTATTTAAATAAAAATATTGACATTTTTTACTAATTTTTGTATATTAATAAATATAGAGAACAGCAATTAATTGCTCAAACAAGGAGATTATCATGAAGAACTACCAAAACAACAAGATGAATAATGCCCTCCTCCTCAACCTACTTCTCATATGAGTCTAGTTGGTTGTTATTTGAGTAAATCAGCTACTAGACTTTTCATAGTAATTTTATGAAATAGTAGCTGGTTAGGAAAATAAAAAGATCCTAACGAGTATTCGTTAGGATCTTTTTATTTTTTGTTAGAGATTATTTAATGCTCAAATATGGATATAAATAAATACGGAGAAAAAATATGGTACAAAATGCAATTGCGTCACAAGATCAAATTAAAACAGAAAAAATTCAAGAAAAAGTTGGAGAAGCAAAAGAGTCAATGAGAGATTTGATTTATAACACTTCAGCAGCCGTTTCAAATGCCATTTTGGTAACATTGGGAATGGGTTTGCTTCTCCAAACAATTGCAGGGTTTATACATTGGGCACCCATGGTTCAAATGGGCGCTATAACAAAAGTCATGTTGCCTGCCGCTTTTGGGGCCGCCGTTGCTTCGCAAATGAAGACGAATACAATGGTTATGTTTAGTGCCATGGCTGCGTCAACTGTTGGTGCAAATGCTGTATTTTTTAGTAAGGCAGCTGTTACTGGTGTTACTGCAACGGGATACGCTGGGACGCAAGCAGCAGGATCAGCAATTATTACAACGGGTCAACCAATATCAGCAGTTATTGCAGCAGTTATTGCCGTATTATTTGGTAAGTGGTTAAGCGGAAAGACACCATTAGATATGGTCATTGTACCTGCTGCTACAACTATTATAGGAACAGTTAGCGGTTATTATCTAGCAATGGTTACAACACCAGCTTTAGTAGCTATTGGACAATTTATCGCATCAAGCGTTGCAATAAATCCAATTATTGGTACAGCAGTTGTCGCAATGGTATTTGGTGCATTAACAATGACACCTGCATCGGCAGCAGCATTAGCTGTTGCCATTGGAGCAACAGGGGTAACATCTCCAGAAGCAGCAGGTGCAATATTGATTGGTACGACAGCAGTGTTCGTTGGTTTTCCAGCAATGTCATTCCATGAGAATAAAATTGGAGCTACTATTGCTCAAGGTATTGTCACTCCTAAGATTCAATTTCCTAATTTAACAGAGAATCCAGCGTTGATCATTCCACCAATGATTGGTGCAGCAATAGCAGCCCCAATTGCTACGATGGTATTTCACGTCACAGCACCGTTTGCTATGGCTGGAATTGGATTTAATTCATTCATTGTGCCTTTAGCCTTGGCTGGTTCTAATCCTGTGGCATTTTCAGCATATATGATTGTTGGTGTTGCTATTCCTGTCATTGTATCATTTGTTGGCTATCGTATTATGCGAAAGATGGGTTGGGCAAAACCAAATCAATTACACTTAGAAATGATTTGATGCATATCAAAAGTTTTAAACTAAATAAAAGACACTAAGAGTACTCTTAGTGTCTTTTATTTAGTTTAATGACGACGATGTTTTTGTTTCCTTTTAGTCATTTTTAGTTGAAATTGTTTTTCTTTAAATCATTGTTTATCTTGCGCTTTCTTTTTTTCTGTTTTTTTTTTATCAAGATGGCTGGCACTAAAAGATGTTTTATAAAATTTGATTCCTGACCAGTTTGTTAAAATCCACTGCAAAATTAATGAATTGGTAGGTTCAGAAGACCAAAAGTAATTTTATTAACATAATAATCCTGTTTATTTCTAACTTCAAAAATACCTTTCTAATAAGGCGACTCAAAAATAATTGTTAATGAGCATGTTACATTTAACATAAAATTGTCCTCCATATAAAAATCTATATAGAAGATGGACAACCAAGGAGGAGGGTTACTAATAGTTTTTCTTCAATGACTATAGCAGCATAAACATTAACGTAAAGGAAAGTTAACAGTAGCATATATTTTTAGATTTTCATGATTCATGCCATAAGGTTAATTTGAAATTTGTTGATTGTCCAGGGAGCCATTTAAGTGTGTTCATAGGATTAGATTTTGTTCCCCAAACATCTAATAGTGCAGCGATTGCAATATGGACTGGTGTTTGGGAGTCAAAAGTGATGTTGAGACGTATATAAATACCATCTGGTCTAAGTGTTGGCTTTACTGTTAGTAATTTTTTGGTATTATGTGTAGTGAGGTATCTGCCAGCAATAAAGTTACCTGAAATGAGCCAATTTAATTTGCGAACATACACAATATCACCAAAGTGACCAAAGGTAAAACTAATTGATCCAACGGTGTGATCAAGATATTTTAACGAAAAACGCGGTAATACACCATAAGACGTTTGTTGTATACGTACAAGTACTTTTCCAGACATATCTTGGACATGTAATTCGTCACCTTTTTTACCAGTACGACCAGAAACCAAGTAACTTGCTTGAAAGTTTTCATCGAATACAATATTGACGCCGTCATCTATGCTATGTCGTTGTCTTAAATAATATTTTGTCATGATTGCCTCTTGCAATAATTTTAACATGAAAGTAGTTTTTAAATTATGCCATTATCACATACATCATGGGCACCATATATCAAATCTAAATTAACAGCTAATCAACTATCACAAATAGCAGAATTTATTGACATACAGTACAAACAAGGTACTGTGTTTCCGCCACGCGAAAAAATATTTTCTGCATTGTCGATCACAACTTTGGAAAATACCAAGGTTGTTATTATGGGACAGGATCCATATCATGAAATAGGACAGGCGCAAGGGTTGAGTTTTTCGGTTCCAGACGTTGTGACTGCACCACCATCATTGAAAAATATTTTAAAAGAGTTAGCAACCGATATTGGTTATCGTCAGTCCCATGATTTAACATCATGGGCTAAACAAGGTGTATTATTACTAAATTCCGTATTGACTGTACCGCAAGGAAAAGCTAATGCACATGCCGGAAAGGTTTGGGAACCGTTAACAGATGCGATTATAGAAACAGTTTCAAGTCAAACAAAACCGACAGTTTTTATATTGTGGGGTAAATATGCACAATCAAAAAGAAAGTTTATTGATGAATCTAAACATTTAGTACTTTTATCAGCACATCCCAGTCCGTTATCCGCTTATCGTGGCTTTTTCGGCAGTCATCCATTCTCGAAAGCAAACATTTTTTTAGAACAGAATCATCGTCAAAAAATTGATTGGTTAAAATGAGTGAAAAAAATCACAAATTCATATATTTTAACAGACAAATAGTTTTAATTCTGTTACAATGAACCTGTAAATTAAAAGCATGTTTAAAATGCCGGAGGAAGATTTGTGGTTGAATTATTTGAACAATTAAAGCAGAAAATTAGTGGAGAAAATAAGGTTATTGTTTTCCCTGAAGGAGAAGACAGCCGTATTCAAGGTGCTGTTATTCGATTAGCTAAAGAAGGATTAATTAAGCCTATTTTGTTAGGGTCTGAACAAGGTATTTTAAGTACTGCAAAAGCTAATGGATATGATTTGTCAGATATAGAAGTCATTGACCCTTCCAACTATGATAAAAAATTACTTGCGCAATTAAATGCAGCCTTGGTTGAACGACGTAAGGGAAAAACGGATGCTGATACTGCATCAAAGTGGCTCCAAGATGTGAATTATTTTGGGACAATGCTGGTATATACTGGAAAAGCTGATGGCATGGTTTCTGGTGCTACTCATCCTACAGGAGACACCGTACGACCAGCTCTACAAATCATTAAAACTGCAAAGGGGTCTTCTCGAATTTCTGGTGCATTTATTATGCAAAAAGGTGATCAGCGTTTTGTCTTTTCAGATGCAGCAATTAACATTGATGTTGACGCTGAGACAATGGCAGAAATAGCAGTTCAATCAGCTCAAACTGCCAAAGTGTTTGATATTGACCCCAAGGTGGCGATGTTATCATTTTCAACAAAAGGCTCAGCAAAATCACCACTAGTAGACAAAGTTTCTGAGGCCACTAAACTTGCAAAAGCAATGGCACCAGATTTGGCTAATCAAATAGATGGTGAATTGCAATTTGACGCTGCGTTTGTGGCGTCTGTAGGTGCAGCAAAAGCACCTGAGTCAAGTGTTGCGGGACATGCTAATACTTTTATATTTCCAAGCTTAGAAGCCGGAAATATTGGTTATAAAATAGCACAAAGAATGGGTGGTTTTGAAGCAATTGGACCAATATTGCAAGGTTTGGCCAAGCCTGTGTCGGATCTATCACGCGGTGCTAATGAAGAAGACGTGTACAAAGTAGCAATTATTACAGCAGCCCAGGCTTTAGCATAAAAAAACTAACGTTTTAAACGTTAGTTTTTTTTGTATCAATTACAGCTGCTATGTGATTGTTTTTAATGAATATCTTTGTAAAATGCGAGTTTTCTATATCATGAATTAATGCGAGTGCTTCATCCTCTTTCATTGCTATTTCAATATCACCAATAAACAAAATGTAGCGATCAGCCATATCATAAAATTGTATGGTTGCTTTTGTTTTGGATTTTTTTGACATTAATTTCAATAATTCAATCTTATTAATCATAATATTTTCTTTCTACTCAAATTGAGAATCATAAAGATGACGATAGAGTCTATTTAATGCTAACAATTCAGAGTGCGTGCCAGTTTCTTCAATTTGTCCGTTATTCATGACAATAATATTATCTGCTTTATGAACAGTACTCAGTCTATGGGCAATAATAATTGATGTTTTACTAACCATTAAATTGTCTAACGCATGTTGTATTGCCTTTTCTGATTCGTTGTCCAATGCCGCAGTTGCCTCGTCAAGTATGACAATCTGCGAATTTTTTAGTAAAGCTCTCGCAATTGAAAGTCTTTGCTTTTGATCGCCAGATAGTTTAATGCCACGCTCACCAACTTCTGTTGCCAATGAAAGTGGTAACGTTTTGATAAAGCTAGCAATATCAGCTTTTTCTGCCGCTTGCCAAATAGATTCTTCAGAATAATTTACGGAACCATAACTAATATTATCAGCAATTGTGCCATCTATTATCGTCACGTCTTGGCTAACAATAGAGATATTTTGTCTTAAACTTTTTAAGTCTAACATTTTGATATTCACATTATCAAAATTGATTGAGCCACTTTGGTAATCATATAGTCGTGCTAGTAATTTAATAATGGTTGTTTTACCTGAACCAGATCGTCCGACGAGTGCCGTTGTTTGACCTTTTGGAATAAATAGCGAAACGTTATTCAAAGATATGCGTTTCTTTCCGTCATAACTAAATGTTACATTTTGAAAGTAAATACCTGTTTCTAGCGGATTAGGTAATTTTAGAGGATTGTCAATTGTAGTAATTTTAGGTTTATAACTTAGTATGTTTTTTATGCGATCATAAGATACTTGAGCATTTTGAAAAACATTAATTAACATTGTAAATGAACGTATTGGATCTTGTAGCATGCTGACATAAGCGAGATATGCGACTAAGCTACCAATTGTCATGTGATGAGTCATAACTAGTAATGAGCCGAACAGTAATACGATTGCTGTACCAATTGTATTAATAAATGTTATTAAGAGTTGAAATATCGCCTGCCATTTTGTAGCTTCTAAAGAATATTTATTTGATTCTTCTGCAATATTTTTGAAATTTTGAATTTCAAATGTCTCAGTTGTATATAACTTGATAAGCTCTATTTCAGTTAAGGTCGATTGCAACTGATTGTTAATTTTACTTTGAGAGGTTCTAACTTTAGAAAAAGATTCGCGAATTTTATTTCGAAAAAAACGTATGGTAACAAATAAAATTGGGAATGTAAGAGTTACCATTAAAGTAAGTGACCAGTTTTGCCAAAATAGAAAGACTAATACGGCAACAAAAGTAAATAAGTTGCCAATAATGCCAAAAGTATTTGAACTAATTAACATTTGTAGATTACTAATATCACTAGTCAAACGAACCATCAAATCACCAGTCTTTGTATCTTGAAAAAATGAGAAATCTTGTTTAAGAATATAGTTGTAAGTTTTAATTCTCAATTTCGTTATATCTTGTTGTGAGAGAAGTTGCATCATATAAGTAAGTCGAGACAAAAGTTATAAAACCTAGAAAGACAGTTATTATTAGTAATCCTAAAACATTTAAATACCATTGATTTTTATTACTAATGGGTAATACATGGTCAATTATATTTTTTGTAAATTGTGGAATCACAAAGTTTAGACCGGCTATTATAGTTAATAAACTAACATTTAAGGATATCAAAAATTTGAGCTGTACAACAGTGCTCTTATACTAAAAAAATGGACTATTTTTATTCAGTCCGTAAAATGAAAGTATAGGAGTATTTTTATGTCAATTCGTTATTCACAAGATTTCAAAGATTCATTGGTTAAACTTCACCAAGAAGGCCGTTCACTTAAATCATTAGCAGAAGAATTTGGTCCGTCGAAAGATTCTATTGCTATTTGGGTTAAACAAGCTACCCCAATCATGATCAAGCAACTAGAGAAGCGCCTTGCTATTTTGGAGGAAGAAAACGAAATTTTATCACGCATAGCCTGACAGGCATTGAGCGGCCATCTTACTAGCCAAAAAATAGTCCGTAATGTGGGATTGCCGCTAGTTAATCAATTTTTAGCACAAGGCTACGCGCTTGTGCGTATTTTAAGTGCACTTAAAATTAAATCTAGTACCTATTACAATTGGCGCCATTGGTTGGTATATCAATTTTTATAATCGCAATCGTATCTCAAATGTCGCCTAATTAACTGAATAAAAATAGTCCAATTTATTGACTTCTGAGCAATTACTACTGTAAATAAAAAACTTACTACCTAGTGTATTTAATCACATTGACAAATTAAAGATATAGGACTATACTTCAATTTGTAAAAAAATTCACATTAGGGAGATTGTTATGTTTGCTTTAACTAAATCGCAAGCAAGTTTAAAAGAAATTGTCATCAAAAGCATTTGGTATGGATTTATTGCAGGAATGATTTCAGGCATGGTTAAGATTGGATGGGAAAATATTTTCCCACCACGCACCATTGCCCGCAATTTAATTAATCCGCCACAACATATGGCAATGCAACTAGGAATACCAAAAAAACTTGTTGAATCGTACGTTTACTATTCACAAGATCAGAAGGTATTTTGGTTCACGTTGATTTTACATTTTTCATTCGCTATCGCATTTTCAATTTTGTACGTTTTTGTGTCACAATACTGGTCTAATATTGGTTTGTGGCAAGGCGCTGCTTATGGTATTGTACTATGGATTGTTTGGCATGTTATTCTAATGCCAGCTTTCGGAACAGTGCCAGCACCATGGAATCAGCCGTTTGCAGAACACTTCTCAGAGTTTTGGGGACACATTGTTTGGGCTTGGGCAATCGCAGCGACAGTTTATTACTTGATTGCGAAAGATAAAAAGGGTCATTTAGTAAATATTTAACTTCAAAAACACCAGTTAAGGTGTTTTTTTATTGACATACGAGCATTGCGCGAACGCAAACACAACTTAATGAGTGACATTTGCCTGTTACTCGTACATAGTAAATTAAAAAGTACATTGTATTAAATGTGTGTTAAAATATACACATGACGACTTCTGAGAAAGTTTATCTTTGCACTCTTCCCTGAATTAAAATTGTGAACTAAACTTTTTGCTTGTACTTTCTGAGGAGTCGTCGTACATAGTGACAGTTTCCATTTTGGAAATAGTCGTATAATATTAAACCGGTCGATTTTGACCTGTTTTACATATGTGACACACACGCACCTTAACGGGTGCTTTTTTATTGGAGATAAATATGGAAACAATAAAAAAACATCATTTGATATAGTTCCGTTAGAGCTACCTTGTTATAATGTAAACAATAAAATCAAGGTAGGTAATAAAAATATGGATCCAGAAACTAGTAAAGTTGTTGGGCAATTAGCAATGCTCTTATACTAAAAAAATGGACTATTTTTATTCAGTCCGTGAAATGAAAGTATAGAAGTATTTTTATGTCAATTCGTTATTCGCAAGATTTCAAAGATTCATTGGTTAAACTTCACCAAGAAGGCCGTTCACTCAAATCATTAGCAGAAGAATTTGGACCATCAAAAGATTCTATTGCTATTTGGGTTAAACAAGCTACCCCAATCATGATCAAGGGTCAGGAAAAGACTTTAAAAGACGTCAAGCAACTAGAGAAGCGCCTCGCTATTTTGGAGGAAGAAAACGAAATTTTATCACGCATAGCCTGACAGGCATT
>NZ_BPKZ01000006.1 GCF_019656075.1 Leuconostoc palmae
TTTTATAATCGCAATCGTATCTCAAATGTCGCCTAATTAACTGAATAAAAATAGTCCAATTTATTGACTTCTGAGCAGCTCAAGGTGTTCTTGGAAAAGTAAAGGAAACATTCTCTGATGTAAAGGAAGAAGTTAAAGAAAAGTTTGAAGATTTCAAAAAGTAAATAATGCTAATTAAAAACCCCCGACTGGATAATCTGGTCGGGTGTTTTTTTTGTTGTCTAAATTTGTAGCACTAATGTAGCACTCTGACGATAAAACAGTGAAAACTGATGAAAACTATCAATAACTTTAAATAGCTCAAAAACCTTACACACCAACGTTTAAACAACAAAAAACCGCTCTACCAACAATTTAGGTAAAACGGTTAATATGCCGCTAACAGGAATCGAACCTGCACGAGATTGCTCTCATACCGACCTGAACGGTACGCGTCTGCCAGTTCCGCCACAGCGGCTTTACTTCATCTATTATACTTGAATTTGTCATGAAATAAAATATTGACTTTAAACATTGATATAGTAACATATAATCATTGGTAATTAAGTCAAAAATGTTTGTTTTTTTATTGATTTTTTATGATTATAAATAACAAAAACATATTATTACTGATGTTTTAATTTTTTTATGTGCTTAATGTTCGTGAATTTTATTATAGCGAATATTTTTAGAATTTACTAAAGGAGGGTGTGCAGTAGCACAACATTATGTCGATGACTTACAATTTTTCTGCTGGTCCGGGTGTATTACCAAGTGAGGTCATTACTCAGATTAAGCAAGAATTTGAACATAACGAACACACACATATGAGTATCATAGAGATATCTCATCGCTCCAAAAAATTTCAAAAAATAGTTTCGGATGCTGAACAAAAGTTACGACAACTAATGTCAATCCCAGAAGACTATGCTGTTATTTTTCTGCAAGGTGGTGGATCGACACAATTTGAGATGTTGCCGTTAAATTTAGCAACTCATAAGCAACATGTTGCTATATTGGATTCTGGAAATTTCGCTGCTAAAGCTGCTGAAGCAGTTCTTGAATTAGGTAAAAACGTGACAGTATTAAATAGCACAAAATCAATTAAATACCAAACGTTACCTGAGTTACCTAGCAACTTTAATAGTGAAAAGTATGATTATCTACACATTGTTACCAATAATACCATAGAAGGTGCAACTTATCATCAAAACAATTTACCGGAAACAGACGGTAGATTAGTGGCTGATATGAGTTCTAATATTTTAGCAGAACCATATGATATTTCAAGATTTGATGCTATTTTTGCAGGTGGACAAAAAAATCTTGGTCCAGCTGGTGTCACGGTTGCAATCATAAAAAAAGATTGGCTTTCTGAACAAGATATTACTGGTGTTGGACCTATGATGCGTTATAAGAATCATATTGATAAACAATCAATGTATAACACAGCTCCTGTATTTTCGATTTATGCTTTGAATCTCGTATTAGATTGGGTTTTGCAACAAGGCGGTGTGGATGAGATGTATCAACGTAATTTGGCTAAGTCTAAAAAGCTATATGACTATTTAGACCAATCTACTTTCTATTCAGCACCTGTCAAATCAGCAGATCGTTCGCTTACAAATGTTGTTTTTACTACTGGGAATCTAGAGCAGGATAAAAAAATTGCTAAGGCTGCTGAAGAAGAAGGGTTGTTTAATCTTTCTGGTCACCGATCGGTAGGTGGATTCAGAGCATCTCTATATAATGCACAACCAATGGCTGCTGTGGATGCACTAATCTCGTATTTAAAGAAGGTAGAAAAACAAGCATGACAAATATTAAAACTTATAATGCAATTAGCGAAAAAGGCATAAATTATCTCACTAATCATGGGTATACAATTGATAAGCAAGAAGAGGCGAAAGCTATTATTTTGCGTTCTCAAAATTTACATAGTGAGTTAATAGATGATAGTGTTCGTGCTGTTGTTCGTGCTGGTGCTGGATTTAATAATATTCCGGTCGATGAATTATCAAAACGTGGTATAGTTGTTTTTAATACACCTGGTGGGAATGCAAATGCTGTTAAAGAATTAACTATTGCCTCATTGATTTTAGCTGCGAGACCAGTTATTGGGGCAATTGATTTTGCCAATGAAACTCGTGGTGGCGATGTCTCATTGAGAACTGAAGTTAATAAAGGTGGATATAGAGGAACTGAATTAGCGGGCAAAAAACTGGGTGTTATTGGACTTGGAAATGTTGGGTCTAAAGTGGCTAATACGGCACTTGCACTGGACATGGATGTTATAGGTTATGATCCAGGATTAAATGCCAATACAGCTTGGAGGATCGATCGGCACATTGTCAGAGCCAAAAACGTGGAAGAAGTGCTGCGTGAAGCTGATTATGTAACTGTACATATTCCATTGACAGATAAAAATAAAGGTTTTATTGATGCTAAAAGCATTTCAATTATGAAGCCCAATGCAGCTCTGTTAAATCTCTCAAGAGGTGGCATTGTAGATGATCTAGCAGCTAAAGAGGCTTTAGATCAAAACAAAATTCGTGTTTATATTACTGATTTTGCAGATGAATCTTTGTTTGATCATCCAAAAGTCATTATTACTCCACATATTGGTGGATCAACTGTCGAAGCAGAAGATACAAGTGCTTTGATGGCAGCACGTCAATTAGATGAATATCTGACTACAGGAAATATTATCAATTCTGTTAACTATCCAGATATTGATGAACCATTTACGACTAAGTATCGCGTAGGTATTATCCATGAAAATGTTCCCAATATGATTAGTCAAATATCAAAGTTTTTTGGTGATAATGGCATTAACATTGAGCAATTGAGTAATCGCGCTGTCGGATCATACGCTTATACATTAGTAGCTATTGATGATTTTACAGAAGAACAACAAGAATACGTAAAAACAGCCCTAGATGAAATTCCACATGTTATTTTGACACGACGTTACGTTAATGAAATGATCTAAGGAGTAAAGCATAACCATGAAACAATTACAAGAAGCATCAATTAATAAATTAGCTGAACGTGGTGTTACGTTATCAGATATTGCTGATGGTACACGTACATTTTTAACTGAAAAGTATAAAGACAAAGTACAAGAGAATGTTTTAGATGCGGCGATTTCTAAAGTTTTACATAAAGATGAAGTTGCTGATATTATTTTAACTGCTATTTATTTAGATGAACAAGCTGAGCTCATGCCTGAAAGTCAGCCATTGAAAGCAAGATTACAGCGTGATGCTAACGGTCATAATGTGGATGAAATACTGGCCATAGCAATAACACAACAATTTTCTGCTGCTGCAACTGTTCATTATGGTTTACTAGACGACCTAAAACCAGGGTTAATCGGTGAAATTAATGATAAGACAGATTCCATCAATGTTTATCTTGATGACATTCTAGCTGCGCTTATTGCTAGTTCTGCAATGACTTATTTAGAGTTATTGGGTGGCAATTCTTATTAGTACAAGCATATATTAGGCTTTATGATGGTTACCATAAAACTAGTCATAAAGCTTTTTTTTTGTTACAATGTAAAAATATGGATAAAGTTGAGGAGATGTTAACATGTCAGGACATAGCAAGTGGCATAACATCCAGGGTCGAAAAAACGCCCAAGATGCTAAGCGTGGTAAAATTTTTCAAAAAATAGCGCATGATTTATACGTTGCTGCCAAAGCAGGCGGTGTAGATCCCGAGATGAATGCTTCATTGAGATTAGTTGTAGAAAAAGCTAAAGCTGCTAATATGCCAAAAGAAAATATTCAACGTGCATTGGACAAAGCATCAGGTGCTGGTGGTCAAAAGTTTGAAGAAGTAACTTATGAAGGTTATGGCACGGCAGGTGTTGCTATTTTAGTTGAGACTTCAACTGACAATATTAATCGTACTGTTTCAAGTATTAGAAATTCTTTCAAGCATTTCGGTGGGGCATTGGGAACAACTGGTTCAGTCGCTTTTCAGTTTGATCGAAAGGGCTATTTGGTAATCAATAGATTGGATTTTCCAAACCTAGATGAAGATACTGTTTTAGAGGCTGCTCTTGAAGCTGGAGCAGAAGATGTTCAGACTCAAGCGGATGTTTTTGAAATTTATACTTTACCAGCTGATTTTCAAACTGTTGAAGCATCATTAACAGATGCCGGATATCAGTTTGAAGAGTCGGAAGTCACAATGATTGCACAAAATCCGATGAGTATTTCAGAAGATGATCGTGAGAAATTAGATAAATTAGTAGATGAGCTAGAAGAAAATGAAGATGTTTTAGCTGTTTACACCACTGCTAATTAAAATAAAAACCGTTAGTCTATTAACGACTAACGGTTTTTATTTCGTTTGAGCGGTTTTGATTAATTGCTGAACAAAATTTTTTAACATCACTACGTCCTGTTCATCAGGACGTAGATTGATTTTAACACTGTCAGCGCCTTTTATGGCATTTGTTTTGGCAAGTTGTGATTCGAATTTAGGAACAGCTAGACAAAAATCATCAACATAATAGGTATCACCTGATCCGGATACACCATAAACAACACCACTTAAATCAGTATTTTCTAGATCTTCAAAGAAGTCTAAACCTTCGTCTGGAAGAGACCCATTATCGTAGGTGTATGGAACTATAACTGCGATATCTACCTCATTTAGTTCTTCTACTTCAGTCTGAGAAATTTCAGTTTTCTTGGTATTGACATTTGCCTCTTGTAAGGCGGTGATGATTACATCTGCAACTTCTTCATTATTTCCAGTTATTGTTGCGTAAACGACATGTGCATTCATAAGTTATTAATTAGCAATTATAACGTACATATAAATCAAAATAAGGCTGGTTATAATTTGCGAGATTCCTCCACAATTTAATATCCTCTATTATAGAACATAAATAAATAATATAATATCTGATTTTTTTCGTGAATAGGTACACGAATATGACGATTTGTTGACAAAACATAAAAATAGCTTTACAGCGTTGTGTGTTGGCCTTAATATAAGGAATGGAAAAATAACATAAAAACCGCGACTTCTTTATAGATTTGCGACCGCTTAGGAGATTACAAATGATACACCAGTTGTTGGCTGAATTCATGGGCACTGCCCTAATGATTATATTTGGTGTCGGTGTCCATGCCGATGAAGTGCTCAATCGGACTAAATACCATGGTTCAGGACATATTTTTGCAATTACAACTTGGGGATTTGGCATCACAATGGTGCTTTTTATATTTGGGGAAGTATTTATTAATCCAGCAATGGCAATGATGCAATTAGTTCTAGGTAAAATTGATTTTACGTACTTTTTAATTGTCAGCATTGTTGAAGTATTAGGGGGAATAGCTGGTTCGTTGATTGTTTATTTTATGTATGCAGATCAATTTAGATTATCAGAAAAAGATATCGATCCTGTCATCGTGAGGAATATTTTTTCAACAGCGCCTGCAATTAGAAATTTACCACGTAATTTCTTTGTCGAAGCATTTGCTACATTTGTTTTTTTGACTAGTGTGATGGCAATATCTGTACGTTCTGGACATGTTCCGGGGATGGCACCACTAGCGATTGGATTTTTAGTTTGGGCTGTTGGTATGGGAATGGGTGGTACTACAGGTTTTGCTATGAATTTAGCGCGTGACATGGGACCAAGATTAGCATATGCCATTCTACCTTGGAAAAATCGTGCTCATCTAGACTTTCAGTATGGTCTGTTAGTTCCAGGTACAGCGCCATTTGTTGGAGCAATAGCTGCTGCTTTGTTTACAAAGTATTTTTTAGAACTCTAAGAGGTCTTTTTTAATATAATCATCTTGTAATTTGAATAGGTTTGTTTATAATAAACTAGTAAATAGACTTTAAGGGGTAAAACAATGCTTACAGAACAACAATACAGTGCGTTAAAAATAGCATTTGAAAATGGTATTCTTGATCACGATGAATTGGCAAAAGAAGCTTTATCAATTGTGTTAACAGAAACAAAACCTGTGTGAAATGATTATTGCTTAATTTAATTAATAATGTTAAAATTAGTTTAATAGCATTGATGAGGACAACTTGACTGTTTACCATATTTTAGAGATCTCATGTTTGGTGAAAATGGGAATATTAAACAGAAAAGACTACCTTTGAGTGATAATTAGTAGACGACAACGTGTTAAAAATTATCCGGGTGACACCGTTAAAAGTCATTTGAGTTGCATTGTTATGCAAAACTTGGGTGGTACCGCGGTGAAACGTCCCTTTGAGTCATTATGATTCAAAGGGACGTTTTTGTTTTTATTGTATGTGATACATGTTTAGCATAAACTCTAAACGTAAATGAAAGGAATATTTATAATGTCAGAAATTAATCTTACTTTTCCGGATGGTGCAGTTAAAAATTTTACTGAAAACATCAGACCTATGGATGTTGCTGAAGGCATTTCTAAGTCGTTAGCTAAAAAGTCAGTTTCAGCAAAGCTGAACGGTGAATATATTGGTATGTATGATATAATCCCTAATTCGGGAGAGTTTCAGTTGATTACAACTAGTGATGCTGAGGCACTATCTTTGTTACGCCACTCTGCTTCTCATTTGTTGGCTCAGGCTCTAAAACGTATCCCTAAATTTGCTGGTATGCATTTTGGCGTTGGACCATACATTGATAATGGTTTTTATTATGACACTGATAATGGTTCTGGAAATCAAGTATCAGTAGATGATTTCTCGGAAATCGAAGCAATGATGCATAAAATTGTTAAAGAAGATTTACCCATTTTATCACATCAGATCTCTCGAGAAGAAGCATTGGAACAGTTTGCTGATGATCCATACAAAATAGAACTTATCTCTGATTTACCTGAAAATGAGAAGATAACAGTTGCCGTACAAGGTGATCATATTGAACTAGACAAAGGTGGTCTTGTGCCTTCAACAGGATGGATTAAGCACTTTAAGCTCACTTCAGTTGCTGGTGCTTATTGGCGTGGTAAATCTTCAAATCCAATGATGCAACGTATATATGGTATTGCAGAATGGAAACAAGCAGATGTTGATGCTGAAATTCAACGACGTGAGGAGGCAAAAGAACGCGATCATCGTACGATTGGGCGTGACATGGATTTGTTCTTTACTAGTCAAGAAGTCGGATCTGGTTTGCCAGTATGGTTACCAAATGGTGCAACTATTCGTCGCCAAGTTGAGCGTTATATTATTGATAAAGAACTTGCTAATAATTATCAACATGTTTACACACCAGTTCTTTCAAATCTTAATTTATACAAGACCTCAGGGCATTGGGATCATTATCGTGAAGATATGTTTCCACCAATGGACATGGGAGATGGTGAGTTTTTAGAATTACGTCCTATGAATTGTCCTTCGCATATCATGGTCTTTAAACATAAGCCAAGATCATACCGTGAATTACCAATTCGCATAGCAGAATTAGGTATGATGCATCGTTATGAAAAGTCTGGCGCATTAACAGGATTATCACGTGTTCGTGAAATGACACTCAACGATGGACATACTTTTGTCGAACCTGAAAAACTTGAAGAAGAATTTAAGTCAATTTTAACAATGATGATGGAAGTTTATCGTGACTTTAACATCACAGATTATCGTTTCCGCTTATCTTATCGTGACCCTAAAAATACAGAAAAGTACTTTGACGATGATGAAATGTGGGAAAAGTCTCAAGCACAGTTGAAGCGTGCTATGGATGATCTTGAATTGGATTACTATGAAGCAGAAGGTGAAGCAGCATTTTACGGTCCAAAATTAGATGTTCAGACAAAAACTGCATTAGGTAGTGAAGAAACAATGTCAACTATTCAATTGGATTTCTTATTGCCTGAACGTTTTGATTTGACATATATTGGAGCAGATGGTCAAGATAACCACCGTCCAGTCATGTTACATCGTGGTATTGTCGGGACGATGGAACGATTTACAGCTTACTTAATCGAAATGTACAAAGGTGCCTTTCCAACTTGGTTAGCACCATTACAAGTTCAAATTATTCCCGTTAATCTTGGTGCGCACGGAGAATATTCAAAAGAAGTTCAAAGTAAATTACAATTAGCTGGATTACGCGTTAATGTTGAAACAAAAGATGCAAAAATGGGTTATCTAATTCGTGAAGCACAGACAAGTAAGGTACCATACACGTTAGTTTTGGGAGACTCTGAGGTTTCTGAAAATACAGTGACTGTACGTAAGTATGGAGAAGAGAAAACAAAGACAATGAGTTTTGATGAATTCCAATCAGAAATACTTTCTGATGTATCTCACTACTCACGTTTGACTAAATAATCAGTTATAAAGCACCTGATAAATTTTGTCAGTTACTTTCTCATGTAGCGCACATGAGAAATAGTGTTATATAGGAGAAATTTTAAATGTCAGAAACACAGGACGGAAATAAACCGATCAAGCGTGGTTTACAAAATAGACATGTTCAGCTTATTGCTATAGGCGGAACGATAGGTACT
Organism: Leuconostoc palmae; assembly: GCF_019656075.1. GTDB lineage: Bacteria > Bacillota > Bacilli > Lactobacillales > Lactobacillaceae > Leuconostoc > Leuconostoc palmae. Next base: position 8,472 of record NZ_BPKZ01000006.1, read on the forward strand.
GGTCTATTTATGGGAGCGGGTAATTCAATTCATTATGCTGGTCCAGCAATACTATTAGTTTATCTTATTATCGGACTATTTATGTTTGTGATGATGAGAGCGATAGGTGAATTACTATACGCTGATCCCAATCAACATACATTTATTACATTTATTACTAAGTATATCGGGAATCGAACCGGATTTTTTGCTAGATGGTCATATTGGTTAACTGTTGTATTTATGGGTATGGCAGAATTAACGGCAGTTGCAAAATATATCCAATATTGGTTACCGGACATTCCTGGATGGCTTATACAAATTGTTATGCTCGTCATTCTAACTTGTGTTAACTTGATTGCTGTGGCATTATATGGTGAAACTGAATTTTGGTTTGCCATGATTAAAATTGTGGCCATATTAGCATTAATTACTACTGGAATTATTATGGCTTTAACTGGATTTAAAACACCAGTTGGGGATGTTGCTTTTAGTAATGTATGGCATAATTTATCGCTGTTTCCCAATGGTGTTGGTAATTTTATCAATGCATTTCAAATGGTGATGTTTGCCTTTGTTGGTATGGAATTTATTGGTATGACCACAGCAGAAACAGATAAGCCCAGAGCGGTATTACCAAAAGCGATTAATCAAATTCCTTTTCGGATTCTATTCTTTTACTTAGGGGCTTTGTTTATTATTATGACAATTTATCCTTGGCAAAAAATACCGGCTGATCAAAGTCCGTTTGTTATGGTATTTCAATTAGCTGGTATTAAATGGGCAGCGGCGTTAATAAACTTTGTCGTGTTGACTAGTGCAGCCTCTGCATTAAATTCGGTCTTATTCAGTGCTAGTCGTAACTTTTATGCATTGTCTTTCCAGTCTAAAGCTAAGTTTCTACAACCCTTTCGAAAAATGTCAAAAACGCAGTTACCGTTTAATGCTATTTTGTTTACAGCATTAATGGTTGGTTGTTCATCAGTAATTTCTGTTATACCAGCAATTACTGATGCTTTCAGTTTTGTCACGAGTGCATCAACCGATTTATTTTTGATGATTTATGTTTTGATTTTAATCGCTTATATGAAATATAGAAAATCAAATAATTATATGTCAGACGGATTTTTGGTTATTGCCCCTAAAATATTAGTTCCAATGGCAATTGTTTTCTTTATTTTTGTTTTTGTGACATTATTTTTCAATCCGGAATCACGTGTACCGGCAATAGGATCAACTCTATGGTTAATTGTATTCGGATTAATTTCTGCAAGACAATCTAAAAGCGTAGTAGGAGATTAACTCAAAAAACTGTTCAACGATTGATTGAACAGTTTTTGTTTATTATGATACACTAGAATCATTGTGGAAAAGGAGGTACATGCAATGAAAGAAAAATGGTTAGATGTCGGTATTGTTCATTTGATTGTGATCTTATTTTTTTTGTTTGTATATATCGTACCGACTAGTTTTACCTTTTTGAATTGGAATGTTTTCTTGGCATTATTGCCTTTTGATTTTGCAATAATATTAAGTCGTGTCAAGAATCAGTTAATTAAATATATCTTTGGTTTTTTTTGGCTGTTATTTTTTCCAAATACAATGTACATGATGACTGATTTTATTCATTTATATGCTATTGGGACTGAACTAGACCAAGCGAGTCAATTTTTTAATTATTCAATTTTAGCAACCGGTATTTTTATCGGTGTTGGTTTAGGCATTTTGAGTTTAGAGATTATAGCTAATGCCATTTTTAAAAAGCATCGCCACTTAAACTATTTAATGTTAACTGGACTAGTATCAATATTATCAGCACTTGGTATCTATCTTGGTCGTTATTTAAGATTAAATTCGTGGGATGTTTTCATTCATTTTAGTGACGTAATGAAAAATATTATATTATCCACAAGTTATCATATGTTAGCATTTATTATTTTATTTTCAGGTGCACAATTTGCATTGCTCGTTGTTTTTCATTACGGTATTCGATATATCAAATACAATGAGTAAATTACTTGACAAATAAAATGAGAACGGTTATGATATTAGATGTTGAACAAGTAGAAGCACCCGCTTCTCGCCAAGTGATTACATTGCTTGGCAGATACAGTTATCCAAAAAGGATTGCAAGTGTTAAAGTGGGTGGAGATTAAGTTCTTTATCCACTTTTCTTCTTGATTCACAAAATAAATTTGGAGGTGCCTGACAATAGCACGTCAACCACGACAAGTTGATTTAATCAACGATAATATTCGCGCACCTCGCGTACTACTTATCCATGAAGGTAAGCAGACTGAAATGTCTACGCGAGATGCACAACAAATTGCTAATGATTTAGACCAAGATTTAGTATTGGTACAAGCAAATGCCGAACCACCAGTTGCTAAAATAATGGATTGGGGAAAAGCGAAGTTCGAAGCACAAAAAAAGCAAAAAGAACAACGTAAAAACCAAAAAATCGTGCAAGTTAAAGAAGTTCGTATGTCACCAGTTATTGATTCAGGCGATTTCGAAACTCGAAAGAAAGCTGCTATCAAGTTTCTTGGACAAGGAAACAAAGTTAAACTCAACTTGCGTTTCCGTGGTCGTATGATTACACACCAAGAAATTGGACGTCAAGTGTTAGACCGTATGGCCGTTGAACTCGATGATATTGCTAAGGTTGAGCAACGTGCCAAAATGGACGGCCGCCAAATGTTTTTGGTCTTGGCACCAAAAGATGTCAAGTAACTAAAAGTTTAATCACTTGTTTATGCAAGTTTAAACAAAATTACAAAGTAGGAGAATTAGTCACATGCCAAAGATGAAGACACACCGCGCATCAGCAAAGCGCTTTAAAAAGACAGCCAATGGTGGCTTGAAGTCAGCTTCAGCTTACACTTCACACCGTTTCCATGGTAAGACAAAGAAACAACGTCGTCAATTGCGTGGCACACGCATGATGGATTCAACGACTGTTAAGACATACGCTAAGATGTTGTCAAACATCTAATTCGCGTTGCGATAGTTCATCTATCTACATTTTTGGATTTTAATCCAACAAGTTATTTTTTAAATTTTAGGAGGAATTACCCATGCGAGTTAAGGGTGGTACAGTTTCACGCGCACGTCGTAAAAAGATGGTTAAGTTGGCCAAGGGTTACCGTGGACAACGTCGTATTAATTTTAAGGTTGCTAAGCAACAAGTATGGAAGTCATATTTATATGCTTACCGTGATCGTAAGAACACAAAGCGTAACTTCCGTAAGTTGTGGATTGCACGTATTAATGCTGCAGCGCGTATGAATGGTTTGTCATACTCAAAGTTGATGCACGGATTAACACTTGCTGGTGTTGAGCTAAACCGTAAGATGTTAGCTGAAATTGCTGTGACTGATTTTGATACATTTTCAAAGTTGGCTGATCAAGCTAAAGCTGCTTTAGCTTCAGATAATGTTTTGGTGCAAGAACGTGTTGCCGCAACATTAGAAACAACTGTTACGGTTGATCGTTAATTTAAAATAAAAAGGATCGTTTAATATTAAACGATCCTTTTTTATTTTACTGTAAACCTGATTGTGTTTTGTAACTTGCGATTAATTTGATATTGTTATCAGTTCCTGTCGGTGTAAATGTAATGGCAACTTTTGCGCCACTTGTACTAATCCAATTCGCAATGACAGTGTCACCTGCAATTAAATTGGTTGGATTACCATAGACTGCTTTAACTTGATCGTATGTACTGTGTCCAAGACTAACTGTATTGAAATTAGCTAATGACCAGTTACCAAAATTATTTGATACCGGTTGAGAAGAAGATTGAGAAGAAATTGATGAACTGGAAAAACTCACAGAAGAACTATTAGTAGATTGATTATCAGAAATAGGTTTTTCGGTAGCATCATTTTTAACTGAGCTAATAGCTGAAGCAGCTGCTGAACTTGCTGTTGTGGGTAATACATCAGTAGAACCAGTTTCTGCCTTTACTGAAATTGATTCTGATGTCTTGTCTACGCTTGAACTTGAACTTGAACTGGTAGAGTGCTTTTTTACATCATATGTTTTACTAGTTTCACTTGAGGAAGAACTAGTGATCGATTTCTCTTTAGGGTGACCTAATAAAATGGTTGCAGTGATAAAAACTATTATTAAGATGATAATTATCACTGCAGTAAGAAATAGATGTTTCTGTTTAAATGGTTTACGTTGCATAAATAAAATACGGACAGTATATCCGTTTCCTTTCCTTAGCATAATGATAACAGAAAACGTTAAAAGTATGTTAAAATAAATATAATTACGTATCGAGACAAAAAATAGGATAAATCTGCGCTTTAGAGGCCAGCAACATCCACTTTTTTATATTTACGAAGAAATATTAGCTTAGTATATAAGCTTATTTGATAGAGGACAAAACATGACAGATTTAAGTATTATTCCATTCGGTGGCGTGCGTGAAAACGGCAAAAATATGTACGCTGTGACCGTAAACGATGAAATTTTTATTTTAGATGCTGGATTAAAATATCCAGAAACTGATCAATTAGGTGTTGATGTGGTGGTGCCTGATTTTGAGTATCTGATTAAGAATTCTGATAAAATAGCAGGTATTTTTTTAACGCACGGCCACGCTGACGCCATAGGAGCACTGCCATACTTTTTACAACAAGTGCAGGCACCTATTTTTGGATCTGAGCTAACTATTGAATTAGCTAAGTTAGCTATTAGCGATCAAGATGCTTTGAAAAGTTATGATGATTATCACATTATAAATGAAAAAACAGAAATTGATTTCGGCGATGTGACTGTATCCTTCTTTAATACAACCCATTCCATTCCTGATTCAATGGGTATTGTTTTAGGGACGCTTTATGGACAAATCGTTTACACAGGGGACTTTAAGTTTGATCAAACTGCTGCTGTCAACTATCGTACTGACATTAAAAGATTGGTTGAAATTGGTAAAGGAAAAGTACTGGCTTTATTAGGAGATTCAGCGGGTACAGAGGGTGATTCAAATTCTGTTAATGAGTCTAAAATTAGTGACTATATTTTAGAAACTTTTAGAGACAATAAAGACAAGAGAATTATAGTGGCCTCAGTTGCTTCAAATATACAGCGTATCCAACAAGTAATTGATGCTACAGTAGCAACAAAAAGACAACTTGTGCTATCAGGGAATGATATTGAAAATGTTGTAAGAACAGCAATAAAACTACGCAAGCTCTTTTTACCTATTCCTGAGAATAAGTTGTTTGTTAATTTAAAAAATGCTAAAAACTTGGATCCAACTAAAACAGTTATTTTGGAAACTGGTAGAATGGGGGAACCTATTAAGCATTTGAATCGTATGGCAAATGGAGAAGATCCCTATATTCGTATAGGTAGTAAAGATCTTGTTTTCATTACAACAACGCCGTCGACAGCTATGGAAAGCATTGTTGCTAAAACGCGTGATATGCTGTTTAAACAAGGTGCTAATGTCAAACAAATTAGTACAGATCTTCGTTCAAGTGGTCATGCATCACGTAATGATTTACAAATGATGATTAATATCTTAACACCTGACTACTTTATGCCAATACAAGGTGAGTATCGTGTCATGTCTGCAGCAAAGAAAGCAGCCGAAGAAGTAGGAATTACAGAAGAACATATTTTAATGCCCATGAAAGGAGATCAATTTAAGTGGTTGGGAGATCACTTCGAATTACAAGACTCTTTCACAATAGGAGAAACATTGATTGATGGTTCAGGCATAGGAGATATTGGGAATGTTGTTTTAAGAGACAGGCGTATATTGTCTGAAGACGGAATTTTTGTTTCAGTTGTCACAATTGATCGCAAAAAAAGGCAGGTTGTTTCAAAACCTAAACTAACCTCAAGAGGTTTTGTTTACGTCAAAGCTAATCGTGACTTAATGAAAGAAGCATCAGAGATTACTGTTAAACAAATCGAAGATTACCTTAACACTACCAAAAGTTTTGATTGGAACGAATTAAAAAATGGTGTTAGAGAAGTTCTATCAAAATTTTTATTTGAGCAAACTAGACGTCGTCCAATGGTTATGCCAGTTGTTATGGAAGTTAATCAGAATCGTAGACCAACTGCGCATAAAACTAATAATAAATCACGTACTCGCCCACAACCAACAAGTGGCGCTCAATTACGAAAAAATAAAAAGCAACCAAAAAAACAAGTGAAAGTTGCAGTAAAAACTGATGTATCTAACTAATTAAATACGGAAGGAAATAGATCAATTACTGTAAAATTGATCATGGTGTTTTATGGCATTTGAAGACCACTTATCCGAAGAAGTTAAAAAATTAATTGATCGTGCTGAAGAAGAGATAACACAAAAAAATTGGCATGACGCTTCAGAAACCTTAATGACTATTTATGAAAGTGTTGGAAATTTTGATGTTAACTATCGCTTGGTAAACGCGTTAGCAATGGATGAGCAATATCAACTTGCTGCCTCCTATGCGGATGATTTTCTAACGGATTATCTAGAAAAAGAATCAGATTTTCGTTTGATTGTAACATTAGCTATAAAAAATCAAAATTTTGTATATGCCCAGCAATTAGTGAGTTTGTGTAATAATGCTGCTATGAAGCAAACTTTAATTGAAAACATTCGTCATGCAGAACAAATTGCTAAAGATACAATGTCAATAACTTTTCAAACAATTAGTCGCCAGTTTTATCATTTGAGTGATTATGATATTGTTGAACAGCGTGATCGATACGAGTCTGCACGTCATTTGCCTATTGAAGAATTTGTTACAGGAGCCAAGTATTTATTAGTTGATCCATATGTTACACCAATAATTCGTGCAACTCTATTAGAGGATTTGCAGAAATTAAATGTGACGGAAACGATTACATATCGTTGGCTAGATAATGAACTTTACAATATTAAACTAGACACAATACCATTATTGACTGAATCTAAAATATTTGAAGTAGTTGCAGAATTATTGGATGAAAAGCTCGGACATGACGACCCTGTTGCTATCGATATCTTAGCCCAGCAAGTAAGATTTGAAATGACATTAATTTATCCAAAAGTCGACGAAATTATTACAGAGCCAGAAGAATGGGTTAATGCAAGCATTGATAAATATTATGACAAAGATAGTGATTATGAGCCAAGTAAACAAAAAAAATGGCACCAACATGTTCGAGAATTAATCGCTTCATTTTTTTGAATTATCGAAAGATAATGACAAAACTATTTACTTTTTTTTGAGAAATCGGTATAATAATTTTTGGCTTCAAGAGCCAGAAAAACGCAATTAACTGTTGTCTTTTGATGGCTTGCGTTGTAAAATATAATTATAAACATTTGTCAGAATACTGATAAATGAATTTTGGAGGAAACTACATTGGCTAAGGAAACTTACGTTCGCACTAAGCCCCACGTTAACATTGGTACTATTGGACACGTCGATCACGGAAAGACGACTTTGACAGCCGCAATCTCAAAGGTATTGGCTGAAAAGCAAGGTATCACAGCTACTGATTTCGCTGAAATCGATAACGCTCCTGAAGAAAAGGAACGTGGTATCACAATCAACACTTCACACATTGAATATGAAACAGAAACACGTCACTATGCTCATATTGATGCCCCTGGTCACGCCGATTATGTTAAAAACATGATCACTGGTGCTGCACAAATGGATGGTGCTATCTTGGTTGTTGCTGCAACTGATGGTCCTATGCCACAAACACGTGAACACATCTTGTTGGCTCGTCAAGTTGGTGTTGAATACTTAGTTGTGTTCTTGAACAAGACAGACTTAGTTGACGATGAAGAACTTGTTGAACTAGTTGAAATGGAAGTTCGCGAATTGTTGTCAGAATATGACTTCCCAGGCGATGATATTCCTGTAATTAAGGGTTCAGCTTTGAAGGCACTTGAAGGTGACGCTGAACAAGTTAAGGTTATTGAAGAATTAATGGATACTGTTGATTCTTACATTCCAGAACCAAAGCGTGAAACAGACAAGCCATTCTTGATGCCTGTCGAAGACGTATTCACAATTACTGGTCGTGGAACAGTTGCCTCAGGTCGTGTTGACCGTGGTGTATTGACTACTGGTACTGAAGTTGAAATCATTGGTTTGAAAGAAGAAATCCAAAAGACTACTGTAACAGGTATTGAAATGTTCCGTAAGACTTTGGATGAAGCTCAAGCTGGTGACAATATCGGTGCATTGTTGCGTGGTGTTGACCGTAACGAAATCGAACGTGGTCAAGTTTTGGCAAAGCCAGGTTCAATCAAGACACACAAGAAGTTTAAGGCTGAAGTCTACGTTCTTTCTAAAGAAGAAGGTGGTCGTCATACACCATTCTTTACTAACTACCGTCCACAATTCTACTTCCACACAACTGACGTTACTGGTGTTGTTGAATTGCCAGCAGGTGTAGAAATGGTTATGCCTGGTGATCAAGTAACATTCGAAATCGAATTGATTTCACCAGTTGCCATTGAACAAGGTTTGAAGTTTACTGTTCGTGAAGGTGGCCACACTGTTGGTGCCGGAACTGTTACAGAAATTGAAGATTAATAAAAAAGACACATGTAATGTGTCTTTTTTTGTTATATCATTTTTTGTTTTCTCGTCCCAGTAGTATATCACGTGCAGAATCATTTTGCTCTTTATCTTTATCGGGAAATGAAAATAAATCTTCAACTGTATTTCTGTTTGAACTTTCTTGATTAACTATTTTAGCCATTGTTATCTCCTTTTTTAATAGTATACGCTAAAACATATGCAAATATATGCATATATTTACTGTATAAATGGATATAATCAGTTTATTTATGTGTTTTAATGTATAATCAATTTATTAATTAAAGGAGTATAGAAATGGTTGAACTATTAAAAATCAATAATTTGAAAAAACAATACGGTGATAAAATTATTTTTGATAATGTATCAACAGAGGTTAGCTCTGGTGAAGTCATTGCTATATTAGGACCGTCAGGAGCAGGTAAATCTATATTTTTGAGGGCCATTAATTTACTGGATGCACCTACTGATGGACAAGTGCTATTTGAAAGCAATGAACTTACAAATCTACACGAAAATGATTTAAACAAGTTGAGAGAAAAAATGGGAATGGTTTTTCAGAATTTTAATTTATTTCCTAATCTATCAGTACTTGAAAATGTTAAATTAGCTCCTGTAAAGGTAAAGGGAATGAGCGATAAAGAAGCATCAACTTTATCACAAAAATTATTGGATCAGGTGGGACTAAAAGACAAGTATAATGTTTATCCATCAAGTTTATCCGGTGGTCAACAGCAACGTGTTGCTATTGCACGTGCCTTGGCAATGGCACCAGATGTTATGTTATTTGACGAACCAACTAGTGCGCTTGATCCTGAAATGGTCGGAGAAGTTTTAAGCGTCATGAAATCATTAGCAGATGATGGGATGACAATGTTAGTTGTAACCCATGAAATGGGATTTGCACGTGAAGTTGCAGATAAAATTTGGTTTATGGCAGATGGGGGTATACAAGAAATTGCAACACCAGATGTTTTTTTCACTTCACCTAGGACACAACGAGCAAAAGAATTTTTGAATAAAGTTTTGTAATAGCAGAGTTTGATAATCAAATCTATCATTTTGAAATGGCTTCTGCTATGATTGCTTTATGAATAATAAAATTGAATCAAAAAAATGCAGCTGAAGCTGCTTCAAAATTAATTACAAATGGCATGATTGTTGGATTGGGAACAGAATCTACTATTGCCTTTTTTTAGATTTTTTAGCAAAACGAATTAAAACTGAAAATTTAGATATTATTGGTGTGACAACTTCATTTAAGACTGCCCAGAGGGCAGAAGAATTAGGTATTCATATACAAGACATTGATGATTCACCTATGATTGATATCACCGTAGATGGTGCTGATGAAGTAGATAAAAGCCTTAATGGTATAAAAGAAGGTGGGGCAGCATTTTTAATGGAAAAAATTGTTGCCAAAAATTCTAAGCGGGTTGTGTGGATTGTTGACAGTGAGAAAGTACATGAAAAACTTGGTCAGTTTCCATTACCGGTTGAGGTAGTACCATTTGGAAGTGGTAAATTAATTGAAGAGTTTGAAAAAAATCATTTATACCCAAAATTGAGATTAGACAGTCATAATAAACCCGTTATAACCGATATGGGCCACTATATTGTAGATCTTTCACTAAAAAGCATTGACCAACCTTTTGAATTGGGCAAATACCTTGATGGAAGAGTTGATTTGGTTGAGCATGGATTATTTTTAGATATTGCGGATGAAATTATTATAGGTGATTGTAAACAAGTATATTTCTTAACTCGTAGTGAGTTACAGAAATAAAATGTAAATTATAAAAAAGCGCTTACATATATTGCTAATTAGCGCTATAATGAACGTGTAAAGAAATATATTGAGAAGGAGAATATCATTGGCATATCAATGATATAACGAAGGATTATGGCATATAAGAACATTTTAGTTGCAATTGATGGATCTGAAGTATCAAATGTATTAATAAAAAAAGTGCATGAATTTGCTCCAGATGCTCATCTGGATATTTTAAACGTTGTTGATACATCTGGTGGATATTTTGGTACTATTGTCATGAATGCTGACATTATTTATCAAATGGAACAAGATGCAGAGGAAGCAATTAACAAGTCTTACGAATATGCTCTTGAAATTGGACACAATAATGTTGACGTACACGTTCGATTTGGATCTCCTAAGCAGGTGGTTGCTCGTGATTTTCCAAAAGATCACAGTAATGATTTAATTGTCGTTGGGGAGACTGGTTTGAATTCTATTCAACGTGTTATGTCAGGTACTGTTCCTTCATTTGTCACACAATCTGCAAAAACTGATGTTTTGATTATGCGAGTAGTAGAAAAATAAAAAAGAGCTACAGTTTGTAGCTCTTTTTTATTTTGTTTCTTTTAGGATAGTAATATTATTGATTTCAATTGGATGAAGAGGTGTTGAATGCTCGCCTTCTGATTTAACTTCTGCTGAAGCAATTTTATCAACAACTGTCATACCGTCTATTACTTGTCCAAAAACAGTGTAATCACCATCTAAAAAAGGATTACCTCCATGTTTGTATTGTTCAATAATTTTTCTTGGATAATGAGAAGTGTCTAATTTTTTTGATTGATCATCTGTATTTTGATTAATAAAAAACTGAGAGCCATTAGTGTCTGGACCAGAATTAGCCATAGATAATCCACCCCTGATATTGTATAAGGATGAGCTGATTTCATTTTTAAATCCGTTACCATTATCAATACGAGGGTTTTTATTATACCAAATTGAGTGACCACCACTACCATTACCCTTAGGGTCACCACCTTGTATCATAAAATCTTTTATGATGCGATGAAAAGTAGTACCGTTATAGTAGCCATCTTTTGCGTGAGTTAAAAAATTGTCGACAGCAAGAGGTGCAATTTTATCAAATAATTTAATTTTTATTTGACCAGCAGTGGTATTTAAAATAACTTCACTTTCATTTTTTGAAGGAGCGTTGTTTAATTGAGGTAATGCCACATTGTCAAGTGATTTACTTGTTTTTTTTGTGAGATCCATGCTGCTTGAAATGCCAAATGCGAAGACAATAATGGTAACTAGTGTAATAAGTAGGACGCTCATAAAGCCAATTAGGAGCCATTTTCTTTTTGATATCATTCTTTTACCTTAATTTTAAATACGTTCGATAAAATAAGCAATGGTACGATTATCGCTATAAAAGGATTGATTGTAATCTGCTTTTAAAAGATTATCGCTGAAATTTTGCCATGCTATTGGCACTTTTGAAAACTTAACAATCATAATACCACTATGTGTTAGACGTGATAAAACCAATTGAATTTTATCAAGATAGTCTTGAGGGCACTCGTTTTCATTTTGCGCATCTTGTGAATAATCAAAAATGGCAACACTTACCTGAGATTGTAGACCTATTTCGGCGTACACATTGTTGTCAATATTTTTTCCTAAAATATTGACCCTCTCAGACAGGCCACTCATGAAAAGAGAAGTTGCTGTTGCATTGGCGTTATCTCTTGTCGTGGCATAACTTAATACTAAGCCACTATTGCCCACACGTGTAGCTAGAAATCTTGTGTTAATACCGTTACCGGTTGTCCCATCAATAACAATATCTCCGACTTTAACGTTTTGTTCAATAACTTGATGAGTTAGTGCTTCTGTTGATAAAATCATTTTTTTTCTCCTGATAAAAAGAGTATGTTTGAAAATAATAGCATGCTATATCCAAGTGATAAACCAGCAACAATGTCACTAGGATAATGAACGTTAACATATATACGACTAATTGGAATAAGCATAAGAATGACCAGTGTGAAAATAATAGCAAATATTTTAACCCAACCATTTTTTACATAGCGCTTAATGATTATTAAGAGCGTACCGTAAAATAGTATTGAAATCATAGCGTGTCCAGATGGAAAACTATAACCATGTTCGGAAATTAACTGAACTTCTGGCCGAGGATTTTGTATAATACGCTTAATAACCTGTGTTATTACACCACCAAATAAAAATACGTTAATTATTATTAGAATACTAAAAACATAATTTTTACGATAAAGAAAAATTATAAATAATAGTATTGTCATTAAAATGATAAAAGGAGCGTTACCAAGTTGTGTAACATTAATCATTATTTTATCCATCAGTGGTGATCTTTGTTGGATAACTTTTTGACCAATTTGATTGAATTCTTCAAACCAAGTCGCGCGAGAAAATAAACCAATTGTCAATACTAGAAAAACAGAGAAGCTACCAATTCCAGTTAATAATTTATATTTTTGTATTTTAATCATAATATACAGTATACCTGATTTGTCAAAAACGTGGTATAATCAAATGGTATATTCAACACTAGTAAATGTGGCGTGGCGGACAGAAAGTAAACGGTTGTGTAAGTTTACCGATCAAAACATTGAACTCGGTTGAATAATTTGGAAGTGAATTAATAGTAGTTTTCAACGTATCGTCGCGTTAAGACGTATGAGACGTATTTCGCATACGTAAACTTTAGGTGGTACCGCGATAACTCGCCCTAAATCATACTTATGTATGATTTAGGGCATTTTTTATTTTCTGATTTGATTATTTAAAGGGAGGATATATGGCAGCTTTCTGGCTATCATATTAATTAATATGGCATACCAACATCAACAAATAGAACAAAAATGGCAAGAATTTTGGGATAAGCATCAAACATTTGAAACAACTGATGAGACATCAAAACCTAAATACTATGCTGCAGATATGTTTCCTTATCCTTCAGGGCAAGGGCTGCATGTAGGACATCCAGAAGGATATACAGCTACTGATATCATGAGTAGATATAAGCGTGCCCAAGGATTTAATGTATTACATCCAATGGGATGGGATGCATTTGGACTACCGGCTGAGCAATACGCGATGAAAACGGGACATAATCCCGCTGATTTTACTAGTGAAAATATCGATCATTTTCGTCAACAAATCAAGTCTCTTGGCTTGTCATATGATTGGAATCGTGAAATCAATACAACTGATCCGTCATATTATAAATGGACACAATGGATTTTTGAAAAATTATATGAAAATGGTCTGGCATATGAATCAAATATGATGGTTAATTGGGATCCAATTGATCGTGTTGTATTAGCTAATGAAGAAGTTATTGATGGTAAGTCTGAACGTTCTGGAAATAAGATTGAACGTAAGGCACTACGCCAGTGGGTTTTAAAAATTACAGCTTATGCCGATCGCCTAGTTGATGATTTAGATGATCTTGATTGGCCTGAGGCAATCAAAGAACAGCAACGCAATTGGATTGGTCGCTCAAAAGGTGCCGCTGTATTCTTTGATGTTGATGGCACAACAACTAATGAAAAAATTGAAGTTTATACAACAAGACCTGACACATTGTTTGGTGCAACGTATATGGTCCTATCTCCAGAACATAGTTTGGTGGATAGTATTACGACATCAGAACAAAAAGAAAGCGTTGAAAACTACCGTCAAGAGATTGCAGTTAAATCAGACCTAGAGCGTACAGATCTTAATAAGAATAAAACAGGTGTATTTACTGGAGCCTATGGTATTAATCCGATTAACGGTGAAAAGTTGCCTATTTGGATTGCTGATTATGTTCTATCATCATACGGAACAGGCGCAATTATGGCTGTTCCGGCACATGATGATCGTGATTTTGAGTTTGCCAAAAAATTTGATTTACAGATCAAAACTGTTATTTCTGGCGGTAATGATGTTGATGTTGCATATACTGGTGATGGCATTCATATTAATTCGGGATTTTTAGATGGATTAGATAAGACTGAAGCCATTGATAAAGTTATTGCTTGGCTTGAAGAAAAAGGGTCTGGACACGCTCAAACTAACTTTAGATTGCGTGATTGGATTTTCTCACGTCAAAGATATTGGGGAGAACCAATCCCTGTTATTCATTGGGAAGATGGGACGACAAGTCTTGTACCAGAAAATGAACTACCATTATTACTGCCTCATGCGACAGAGTTAAGGCCTTCAGGAAGTGGTGAGTCACCATTGGCTAATTTAACAGATTGGTTAGAAGTGACAAGAGAAGATGGTGTGAAGGGGAGACGTGAAACAAATACAATGCCACAGTGGGCTGGCTCATCATGGTATTTCTTGAGATATGTTGATCCACATAATAACCAAAAATTAGCAGACACAGACAAACTAAAATACTGGATGAATGTAGATTTGTATGTTGGTGGTGCTGAACACGCCGTGTTACACTTATTGTATGCTCGTTTTTGGCATAAATTCTTATATGATATTGGTGTTGTACCAACAAAAGAACCATTCCAAAAATTAGTTAATCAAGGGATGATTTTAGGTGAAAATCATGAAAAAATGTCTAAATCAAAGGGAAATGTTGTTAATCCTGATGATATTGTTAGAGATTACGGTGCTGATACATTACGTGTTTATGAAATGTTTATGGGACCTTTAACACAGAGTAAGCCATGGTCTGAAGAAGGTATTACAGGTTCACGACGTTGGTTAGATCGTGTATGGCGATTGCTAATTGATGACAATGACCAACTACGCGATCATGTTACAACATTTAATCCGCTTGATTTAGAAAAAATTTATCATCAAACCGTGAAAAAAGTGACAGAAGATATTGAAAATTTACGTTTCAATACAGCTATTTCTCAAATGATGGTCTTTGTTAACGAATCTTATAAGTCTGCTGCATTACCATTAGAATACATGAATGGTTTTGTTCAACTATTGGCACCATTTGCACCGCATTTAGCCGAAGAACTATGGGTGAGGTTAGGCAATTCAGAATCAATATCCTACGTTACTTGGCCAAAATATGATGAGAGTAAATTAATTGATAATACAGTTGAAATCATTTTCCAAGTTAATGGTAAAGTACGTGGTAAAGCTACTGTTAGTCGTGATATTGATCAAGATGCTATGGTAGATGCTGCTAAAGCAGATGAAAATGTTCAAAATTTTATTACAGGAAAACAAATTCGTAAAGTGATTGCAATTCCTGGAAAGTTTGTTAATATTGTTGTGAGTTAATTCAAACAATATAAGCTGGCAGTAGCCAGCGTACATAAATCAGAGGAGTACACAAATGACGGATGAACAACGTCCAGATGATCTTAAAAATGGCCACCAATTAGTTGATACAGTTAACGTGGATGGTAAGGTAATGAGCGCTGATGAAATTCTAATGAGAGCTCGACATCGTTTACAAGAGAGGCGAAAAGAGAGTCAAGATAATCACACACTCACAAAAAAATCAGGACAGTCTTCCCCAAAAAGAGAAATCAGTGGTATTGTTGTTGACAGGTCGAACAGTCATCATCAACCAAAAATAAACCAACCAATATTTCATAATAACAATGTTGAAACACCAGACCCTTTTGCTTCAGAAATATTAACTATTAATGAAATTCAGATTGAAAAAGAAGTCGCGTCGACTAAAGAGAACAATCAGGCAACTTTAGTAAAAGGGTCAGCATGGCTATCTGCTGGTAATATTTTGTCTAGAATATTGGGAGCGATATATATTGTGCCATGGATGGCTTTGCTGGGATCAAATTCAAATAGAGCTAATGCTTTATTTGCCCAAGGCTATACAATTTATGCTATTTTTTTAGCAATTGCTACCTTTGGTATTCCATCTGCTATCTCTAAACTTGTCGCTGAATTTAATGCAAGACAAAATAATTTTCAGTCACGTGAGTTAAAAAGACAATCTATTTTGCTTGGTATAGTTTTAGGTATTGTATTTGGATCAGCAATTTATATTTTAACCCCATGGTTATCTGGCGGAAATCCTAATTTTATTCCGGTATTACATTCATTGGCACCAGCAGTTGCTATTTTTCCATTAATGTCAATGTTAAGAGGTATTTTCCAAGGCTATCAATTAATGAGCATATCAGCTTTATCACAGGTAGTTGAACAAATTGCTAGAGTAATTTATATGCTAGTAACGGCAGTCGCAATTTTAAAAGTTAATCCAGGTAACTGGAGTGGTGTGGTTGTGCAATCAACCTTTGCTGCATTTATTGGCGCTATATTTAGTATGATTATTTTGCTTTGGGGATGGATTAAGTACCGTCATATTTTAAGCAAACCCCTTAATCATAGTCAACCGCAAGAAAAAGCGCGTACGTTTAGCTTGATTTTAAATATTTTGAAAGAATCATGGCCATTTATCATTATTGGTTCAGCGATAACACTGTTTCAATTATTTGATCAATATACTTATTTTGGCATTATGGCACATTTTTTTGCTTATACAAATGAGCAATTACAAATACATTTTGCACTTTTTAGTGCTAATCCAAACAAGCTCATTATGATTATCGTACCTTTTTCGACTAGTATAGCAGCAACTGCACTACCAATGCTTTCTGGTAGTAAAGCTACGTTAACTAAAGAAGATATACAAGAACAATTGAAGCAAGTGATTAAACTATTTGCTTTGGTAATGTTGCCAAGTGCTTTGGGAATGTTCGCCATTGCAGCTCCTTTGTATAGGATGTTTTATCCTATTGATGCATCAAATCAAGAAGGTATTTACTTATTGCAGTATTCGACAATACTTGCTATCGCCTTTAGTTTGTTTATGTTACTTGCATTTATATTACAAGCTTTGTCTGAGGCATCTATAGTGATAAAATCATTTATTTATGGCTTATTAGTAAAAGTGGTTTTGCAAGTACCATTAATTGCTTTTTTCCAAGGCATGGGAGCACTAATTGCAAGTGTCATTGGCATGCTTATCTCAATTGCGTTCATGTTGAATTATTTGAAAGTATTTTATGGTGTATCTTTATCTGATGTTAGTAATGAAATTTGGCAACTTTTTGCCGGAGCACTAGTGATGGCTATAGTTGCATATCTAATTGTTTTCATGATGAGCAATTATGTTTTCCCAGTAAATAGCAAACTATCTGTTACGTTAACATCATTGATAAGTGCAGCTTTTGGTGGGGTTACTGTCGTGCTAATTTATTCAAAATTAGGATTTGCTGATGCATTCCTTGGTATACGTGCGAGCCGTATTCCTAGAATTTTTAGACCAAAACGATAATTATTTTATCGTTTTTTTTATAAGTCATAAAAAATACTTAACAGACTATTTTTAGAGGCCATATTAGTGTATGCTAAAAATAAGTTTTGCGCTTAATGGAGGCATGCGATAATGGACAAAAATAATCAAACACTACTACAGCCAGATTTAGTCAATCAAATTCATAATAAAGTAACTTTTTTAAACCAATTTGAGTTAGCAATTATTAATAACCAGCTATATGAAATGTATTCTTTAATACGCGAAAATAACGCCGAATTACAGGAAAAAATTCAATCATTGCCCTTAATTGTATCAGACCTACAGCCATTGATATCAAGATATTTAGCGCCAAATTTGATTCGTTTTGTGCAAAAAACGTTACCCTTTTTATTTGTAGAACCATTAAATAATGATTTTGATAATTACGCTGTTTTTATTGGTGATTGGTGGAACCATCGAGAAATAGGGACACTAAATGTCATTTCTTCTGTAATGTCAGTTGATGAAAAAATAATAAATGAATTAAAGATTACGGAACAATTACCTTCAGGTGAAACTATTAACGATGATAAGATTCAAGAAATTAACAAGAATATTGAGGGATTACAAGAGTTTCTATCTGATAATACTAAGCGCAAATTAGAGTTGCAAGTTATCGAAGATCAATTAGAGGAACTAAAAACGAACAAATCTGGTTTGTTTGGACGGAATGATAAAAGTACAAAAGAAAGTTTAGAAAAAAAACAAGAGTTGCTTCAAGCAACACAAAAACGTGTTCCTGATGTTGAAAAAAAACTTGGAGTACACGAAGCAGAACTTCTGGCACTTGAAAAAGAAAATGCTTTGAGACAACTAGAGTTACAGTCTATTGTGGCAGAATTCAACTCTATTGAAGATTTTGTAGGACAAATCAATCGCTTACCTGATTCATATTTAAAATCACTGAAATAAGAGTAATTATATGACTAAATACGATGTACAAGAATATAGTAATCAATTAGAAAAAGATTTAAATTTATTTGAACAATGGCATACACTAATTGAAAATTTAATCGATACTGAATCGCTTGAAGTCATTTTAGATATTTTGAAAAAAATTGTACTATTTGACTTACATCAATCAAAAATGGTTCGTATTGATACACCAAAATGGTTTCCGGCAACACACTGGGTTACTGTTGCGTTTGCACAAATTGCTCGTAATGCCTCTTTAAATGATATTGAAATTATTTTGCCACAAGCTCAGCGTGTTGCAGAAATTCACTTTTCTGAATGGCCAAATGCTTCGTTCAGATTTGTAAAAGCACCATTAGATGCTGGTGGTTATTATTTGGAAGAAACAGCACAAGAACTAAGGGTAGTGTATTGGGACATTTTTGATAATCGTTTTTATTTGGATACAGAACAGTTTAGTAAACTTGTGCAGACCGAAGCGATTCAACTTGGTGGTGTGGCAGCATTGGCTGTTTTTCAACAGAGACTAACTAATATTGCAAAGCAACTTTCAGAAATTGGTTATGACAGTGTACTTCCTGGTATGGATAATACAGACCAAGATCAATTACTTATGAGACAAAAAGAGCTATTACCAGATGTATTAGATAGCTTATTTGTCAAAGCAGCAGAGCAACAATTTATTTTAAAAAAGATGAAATCAGCGGACAATGGTGTTGAGATTAATATTGGTGAAGTAGCCATACAGCTAGCACAAAGTACTTTGAGTGAACATCAAACTGAATGGTATTATAAGGTTGTCGACGAAAATAAGGACATCACCATCTACACGTTATTTCAACAACTACCATTTTTTTATAAATGGTATCAAACTCATATCAATGTAGTAGGGCTACGTGATAAGCGTGAAGTATTTGTAGATTAACACAAGATATGAGATGATGTTAGTGTTAATCTATTAAGAATATTTTGACAAAAACAATTAGCTATTGCTATAAAAAGGGGAATAACTATGACAATTTTGATTATTGTTGCAATTATTGCGATAATTGCAATTGTTTGGATCAGTGTGTATAACGGATTGGTCAAATCACGTATGCAAACCAAGGAATCTTGGAGTCAAATCGATGTACAATTGAAGCGTCGAAATGATTTAATTCCAAACTTAGTCAACACTGTAAAAGGATATGCAGATTTTGAAAAAACAACACTTCAAGCTGTTACTGATGCAAGGACTAAGGTTAACAATGCTCAGGGGCCAGCAGCAACAATGGCTGCATCTGACCAATTAACAGGAGCATTAACACACTTATTTGCTGTTGCTGAAGCTTATCCAGACTTGAAAGCTAGTACTAATTTTACAAAGTTACAAGAAGAATTAACTAATACTGAAAATAAAATTGCTTACTCACGCCAATTATTCAATACAACGACAGCGAGTTATAATACAAAGCTACAGTCTTTCCCAAGTAATATTATTGCAGGTATTCATCATTTTGAACCAAGCGAATTTATTGCAGTGCCTGAAAATGAAAAAGAAGTACCAACGGTTAAATTTTAATGTTATATGAACAGATACAATCTAATAAACGTCGAACATATTTTTTATTACTAGGTTTTCTAGTTGTTGTTGGTATTGTTGGCGCAGCAGTAGGATATCTGTTTTTCAGATCGTTACCGCTAGGCGTTATTGGTGCAATAGTTATAGGCGGCATATACGCTCTTATCATGATTACAAATTCAACTAATGTTGTAATGGCAATGAACAATGGTAAAGAAATTACTTCCCCAGATCAGGCGCCAGAATTATGGCACACGGTTGAAGACATGGCGATGGTTGCTCAACTACCAATGCCTAGGGTGTTCATTATTAACGATGATAGTCCTAATGCTTTTGCTACCGGAAATGATCCTAAAACAGCTGCTGTTGCCGCAACAACCGGTTTATTAAAAATAATGAATCGTAATGAACTTGAAGGCGTTATTGGACATGAAATGAGTCATGTTAGAAACTATGATATTCGCATTTCAACAATTGCCCTTGCATTGACTGCAGCTATTTCACTATTAACTAATCTAGGTAGTAATTGGTGGTTGTTTGGTGGGAATAGTCGTGATCGTGATAATCGTGATAATAATGGTGGTGTGCAAATATTAATGTTTGCCTTATCTATTTTAATTATGATATTCGCACCGCTGGTTGCTAGTATTATTCAGATGGCGATTTCTAGAAATCGTGAGTACTTAGCAGATGCAGGAAGTGTAGAGTTAACAAGAAATCCACAAGAGTTAATTTCAGCACTCAAAAAACTAAGTCATGCAGAGCCGATGCAGCAAGTAGATGAAGCTTCGGCGGCTTTATATATTAGTAATCCATTGAAAAAAACAGCTAATTTGTTTGATACTCATCCACCGATGGAAGAGAGAATTGCAAGGTTAGAAAAAATGTAAAGCACCTAAAAATCAGGTGTTTTTTTAAAAAATAAAAATAGCGATACATAGTGAACAAAGGCTTGATTTTTCTCATAAAAACCGTTAAAGTAATACCAATAACTAAATCTTTTGTTTGCAGATATATCGCTGGGAAATGGCCAGCAGTTTCTACCACGCCCCATAAGTCGTGACTATCCGCAAGTGTGAAGCGATAATTGGTCGTAAAAGCATTTGTGGATCTGTCGTGTCCCAAATGCTTTTTTTACTGTTAATAAATATTATTTAGTTTCATTAAAAAATACTCGGCGGATCCGTTAATACTAGTGTTAACAAAAAGGCCAAATTGATAAGTTAAAATCAGTAAACTATTAAACAATTTACTGATAGTATTTAAAATTGGAGAATCTCATGCAAAAATTTTTCTTAGACGATGAAAAGCCTAAGTTCAGCTCACGTAATAAGTTTGCTAAGATGGGCTTAACGTTTGATGATATGAAATTGGTTTATGCTCAGACATCATCAGTTAGTGTAGATGATATAGATGTTAGTACAACGCTCACACCAACTTTGAAGCTTAAGATACCATTGATTTCAGCAGCAATGGATACTGTAACAGAATCACACTTTGCTACTGAAATTGCTAAATTAGGCGGTTTAGGTGTTATTCATAAAAATATGACGATTGCTGAACAAGCAGATGAGGTTAAACGTGTAAAAGAAGCAAAATTTGATTCTCATAATTTTTCTAATGCTGCAACAGATGATAATGGCAGACTTTTGGTAGCTGGAGCTGTGGGTGTGACTTCTGATACGGTTAAACGTGTTGAAGCTATGGCTGCTGTTGGTGTTGATGCGATTGTACTTGACTCTGCTCATGGTCATTCAGAAGGTGTTTTACGTAAGGTTTCTGAAGTGCGTGAGGCTTTCCCAGATTTAAATATTATTGCTGGCAATATTGCAACAACTTCCGGAGCTGCTGCTTTGTATGATGCTGGTGCAGATGTTGTCAAAATTGGTATCGGACCAGGTTCAATTTGCACAACACGTGTTGTTGCAGGTATTGGTGTACCACAACTTTCTGCTGTTCGTGATGCTGCGGAAGAAGCTGCTCGTCGTGGGAAATCAATTATTGCTGATGGTGGTGCAAAAACACCAAAAGATATCACAAAAGCATTGGCAGCTGGTGGAAATGCTGTTATGCTCGGGTCAATGTTTTCTGGTACTGAAGAAACACCAGGAGAAATTTTTGAAGACAATGGTAAGCAATATAAAACATACAGAGGTATGGGATCAATTGCTGCAATGGAAGCTGGTTCTAAAGACCGTTACTTCCAAGGAGAAGTTAACGAAGCCAAGAAGATGGTACCAGAAGGTATCGAAGCCCGCGTTGCTTACAAAGGGGCTTTATCAGACGTATTAGCAAAGATAATGACCGCTATCCGTGAAGAAATGGCTAAGATGGACGAAAGCTCAGTTGCTGACTTATCAAAAAATGGTCGTATGACACGTGATATCAGTGTTACTGACTATGAAGCGGAAGTAGCACATGTCAAAAAGTCTTATACAATTCCAACATTTTAATGTTTGTATCACGGAGAGAAAATATGTCTGAAAATAATGAAAACAAAGGCTTGGGTTATGACCAAGTATTATTAGTTCCAGGAGCTTCCAATGTGCTCCCTCACACAGTATCTTTGGCAACACGATTGGCAGATGGCTTTGTTTTGAACATGCCATTAGTTTCAGAAGCCAACGGTACAGCAACGGACAATCGTGTTGTGGCAACTGCTTTAAATGGTGGCCTAGGTGTGGTAGCCGAACAAGAAGATATTGCAGCACAAATGGCTGTGATATCTGCTGCTAAAGCAACAGAAGTAGACAATGAGAAATATCCTAATGCGTTTGTTGACGATAAAGGTCGTGTCCGTGTAGCCGCTGAAGTTTGGTTGACTAAGGGTGCACAAGCACGTGTGGATAAACTTGTGGCCGCTGGTGCTGATGCTATTTTCTTCTATTTGCAAGATGACTTAAATCAAGAAACAAATGCCATTGTCAAAGCAGTTCGTAAGGCCTTTCCAAAAACTTTCTTAGCAGTTGGTGCGGTGGAAGACCAAGGTATTGCTGGTGCTTTGTATCAAGATGGCGTTGATGCAGTGATTGCTGGTCGTTCAGTGAACTCACCATTGCCAAATAATGCATTGTACCCATTCTTAACAACAACAATGGCAATTGCAGAAGTAGCCTCAGAGTTTGATAAAACAGTTATTGCCTCAGGCGGTGTCCATTATTCAGGAGATGTAGTTAAAGCGATTTCTGCTGGTGCTGATGCTATCTTGGTTACTGATTTACTCAAGGGTGAAGTCCTTGAAGCTGATGGCACATTTGTTGGTGGTGACATGTCAATTGATGATGCAATCTTCCAAGCAGATGGTGGCTTGCGTGCCGGCATGGGTTACACAGGATCATCTACTATTTTGGATTTAAAGCTGGGTGCACAATTCGTGCAAATCACAGATAATGGTTTGAGAGAATCACATCCACACGATGTCGAAATTACAAAAATTGCACCAAACTACGCTAAGTGATGATAACATTAGATCAAAAAGGGAGAGTAACCAAATGGCTGAAGTAAATGCCGATAAGGTCCTAGTTTTAGACTACGGTAGCCAATATAACCAATTAATTACCCGCCGCATTCGTGAGATGGGTGTTTTTTCAGAATTGAAGTCGCGTCATATGACTGCTGAGGAAGTTAAAGCATATAATCCTAAGGCAATTGTCTTATCTGGTGGGCCAAAGTCAGTGTATGAAGCTGATGCTTTCGCGATTGATAATGGTATCTTTGAATTAGGTATTCCTGTACTGGGTGTTTGCTACGGTATGCAATTGATGGCTCAAAACCTCGGTGGTCAGGTCGAAGCTAATCCTGGTAATGGTGAATTTGGCCAAACCATTCTAAAGAAAACAAAGTCAGCTGGTCGTTTATTTGCGCATACGCCCGAATCGCAAACTGTGTTGATGAGTCATTCAGACAATGTTGTTTCGTTACCAGAAGGGTTCGTTGTTGCTGGTGGATCAGACAAAACACCAATTGCAGCAATTGCTAATGATGAGCGACGCTTATATGGTGTCCAGTTTCACGCTGAAACGACACTGTCTGAACACGGTAAGCAAATTCTTCAAAACTTTGTATTAGATATTGCACAAGCAGAAGCAAATTGGGACATGAGTGGATTCATTGATGAACAAATTGCCCGAATTCGCGAAACTGTGGGTGATAAAAAAGTTTTGTTGGGCTTATCAGGTGGTGTTGATTCGTCAGTTGTTGGTGTACTTTTACATAAAGCTATTGGTAATCAATTAACTTCTATCTTTGTAGATCATGGATTGCTGCGCAAAAACGAGGCAGAACAAGTCATGACAATGATGGGCGACCAATTTGGTTTGAATATCATTAAAGTAGACGCACAAGATCGTTTCCTTTCAAAATTAGCTGGTGTCACAGATCCTGAACAGAAACGTAAAATCATTGGTAATGAATTTATTGAAGTCTTCAACGATGAAGCAACTAAGTTAAAAGATATCGATTTCTTAGCACAAGGAACACTTTATACCGATGTTATCGAGTCTGGTACGGATACGGCACAAACAATTAAGTCTCATCATAATGTTGGTGGGTTGCCAGAAGATATGCAGTTTAAGTTGATTGAACCATTGAACACACTCTTTAAAGATGAAGTTCGTGAGTTGGGTGAAGCATTGAATATGCCACACGAAATGGTTTGGCGTCAGCCATTCCCAGGTCCTGGCTTAGGTATTCGCATTCTAGGTGATATTACCGAAGATAAGCTAGAAATCGTCCGTGATTCTGATTGGATTTTGCGTGATGAAATTGCAAAAGCAGGTCTTGAAGGCGATGTTTGGCAGTATTTTACTGTCTTGACAGGTGTTCGCTCTGTTGGTGTAATGGGCGATTATCGTACGTATGATTATACAATTGCCATTCGTGCCATCACTTCTGTTGACGGTATGACGGCCGATTTTGCCCAATTACCTTGGCCATTACTGCAAAAGATTTCAGCACGTATTGTCAATGAAGTTGGACACATTAATCGTGTCGTCTACGATATTACGGCTAAGCCACCAGCAACTGTTGAGTGGGAATAATAACTTTTTATCCACGCTATATATAATCATTTTTTGGTGACTAGTGAGGACAATTAAATTAATTATGGATTGAAAGTATATTTAAGAACAAATGCATTTTGCGCTTGTTCTTTTTTAATAAAATATTTTCTTAAATTTTTTAAATAAATTATGTCAAATACTAATTATGTCAAATACTTTTTTACAAAGGGCAACAAGTGTATGCTTAATTGAGAGTTTAATTTATTATGGGGAGTATTATTTTATGTCGAGAAAGTTGTTTTGTGAAATATCACCTTTAACCTATAAGATTTCGTATGAATCTCATATCTTAAAACGTAAAATAAGAGATACTTTTAGAGTCAAAATTGCAAACAAAAAAAGTGAAAAAAAACTGCCATATTTAGTTTTCAAACATGAATCATTGATACGTAGACGCCTTCGAAAAGTATCAGTTCCGGTAGAAGAAGCTAAAGTAGCTAATCTAAAAATTGCGGCGCCAAAAGTCAATAACGTTATTATAAAACCAGGGGAGACTTTTTCTTTTTGGAGCTTAGTTGGTAGATGTACTGAACAAAATGGCTACCAACAGGGATTGATGGTGGCCAATGATGGGCAGCTAAAAAAAGGAACTGGTGGCGGATTATGTCAGTTTAGCAATTTAATTCATTGGATGGTTTTACATACACCACTAGATATTGTTGAAAAATATCATCATGAGCAAGTTGATATTTTTCCAGATTCTGATAGGAAAGTACCCTTTGGCAGTGGCACATCAATTGTTTACAATTATCTTGACTATAGATTTAAAAACAATACTTCGCAAACATATCAGTTAGTTACATATGTTGGAGAAACACATTTACATGGAGAACTTTATTGTTCTGCCCCACAAAATATCATTTATAAAGTGGAAATGGAGAATGAACGATTTGTTAAGCAAGGTGATCAGGTTTATAGATGTGGTAAAATTTACAAACGTTCTTTTGACAATGAGAGTAATTTGTTGACTAATGACCTTATACAAGAAAATCACGCAAGAGTAGCATATGATACAAGTCATCTTAATGTGATTACTGAGTAAGAAATATATAAACAAGTACTATATAGCGGTACTTAAAAAGTCACGTAGTGGTAGCTGCGTGACTTTTATTGATTAATTGAATGGTTAAAAGTATCAACTAAAAGTTGACTTTTCTCAGAGTATAAACTTTTAATTTTAGCTGAATAATCATTATAAGTACCATTACTTTTACCTTTTTCTGATCTTACTTGATCAAGTTTTGATAGCCCATTTTTAGTAATATCTTGCAATTTTTTGATATTGTCCTCGGTCATTTTTTTTCGTCCGTCAACATCTTGTGGTGAATTTTTTAATGATTGGTTAAAAGTATTTAACATCTCATCAGTTGATTGAGTCATTTTTTCAGTTAACTGAGACAATATCACTTTATCATCCTGTGATTCGGTTGTGGTCTGTAGTTTTTGACTTAAAAAAGATTGTGTGCTGGAAGTTGTATCTGTCTGACTAGTCATAATTAAAACAGTTACAATAGCTGCTATAACGACGATAACTAATAAAATTTTTTTCATTGTTATTTTCCTTCATAAATTTTTTTAGTTGTTATACTCAGCGTTTAACAACAAGGATATGTATGATAATTTTGGTTTATTAGATGTAACTGTCTCATTGTATCGTATATTAGTACCATAATAAAGTTGTATGTTCTAATTTAAATAGTTGAGGTAAGCTATGCAAAAAGACATGAATATAGCACTGTATTAAGATGATATATGTTTTATTCAAAAATGGGCTTGATTCAGGGAAATAGATTAACCATCAAATTTAAGTTTAAAATGTATAATTAAATTGAATTATTTTGGCATATATTTATATAATTAATCAGAAGAAATATTTAATACTATAAAAAAAGATCGTGTTAACACGATCTTTTTTTATGATGAAATAATTTGTCTATAGACTACTGTTGTGGACCAATATATTAACATATAAATGATGATGAGCAGGGCAATGCAAATGAAACTAACAATTATCAAAATATTAATATTATACATTGAAAAAACTGATAAAACATTTTTTAGTACAGGTAGTGCAAAAGCTAAATTGATGACAGCACCAACAATTGGTAAGAGAAAAACAGTAAGTACTTGGCTATTAATTGCTTTTCTTGTTTCCTGTTGACTAAGACCCAATTGCCGCATAATCGCATAGTTTGCCTTGTCTGAATAACCCTCAGAAACTTGTTTGTAGTAAATAATCATAGCAGTCGCGCAAATCATCACTAGACCAATGAGCACACCAATAAATAAGAAACCACCAAATAGTGAACCAAACAAATCTTTAATGACAAAGCGTGACGTGATGCTGGCAGGGTCGGCGTTGAGCAGATTAGGAAGTTTTTCACCAAATTGTTTACAAGCCGATTTAGTTCCAACAGTGTTAAAACTGGTGACGTAAAGTACAGGTGTGGGATTAATTTTTTGTGCGATCGCTTGTGATTTAGCGATAATAAAAATTGGTTTATAGGTGCTATGGTTGTATACAAAAGAAGTGTCAAATGATGTCACTGGTTTAACTTTGTATGTGTGACCATGAATTATAATCTCCTTGCCTTGATAAGTGTTGTCCGGACTGTACAAGAGAATTTCGTCATCAGCCAGATGATAATGTGAGCCTTCTATGTGATTATATTGTTGTAAGTCCAGCGACGATATCGCCACTTCAGTTTTTAAAGAATTATTGGCTTTAAAATAGTTATTTTTCAGTTCACCGTTTGTTGGCGTCGTCACAGTCATTTGGCGATGCGATTGAAGGCTTATATTTGTTTTGCTAGCAAATTGTGTTATCTGTTCATTCTGGACAAGATTAATGGGTGACGTAGAAACGATTTGAATATCTCTTTTACTCCATAAATTGAGTAGATTATTTTGGCCGGCGACAAGTGAGACAGAGGCGATAATTGATACTAAGGTGGCGGTACACAAAAGACTGATTGTTGCTAAGCCAGCACCGTTTTGCTTCATTCGAAAAAGCATGTTGGCGACAGCAATAAAATTTTTAGGCTTATAATAGTAATTTTCATTCTGCTTTAATAGCTTTAGAAACACGATACTTCCAACGATAAAAATCAGATAGGTACCAACCACGACAAGAATAATAGCGACCATCATCTGCAAAAATGCCGAGAGTGATGCTCGGGATGAGATAGAAATATAATAACCGATGGTGAGCACGATTAAGCCAGTGATTGCTAAAAATGTATGTCCTTTCGGTACTGTTTCCGGTTTAGAAGCTTTCTGCCACAGTGTCATAGGATTAATGTGGCGCAACCCCAAAAAATCGTATAGCGTCAGTAATAAGAAAATAATGGCAAAAATGATAGCAGCGATAGCAATAGGTTTTATGGTGAGTGTTTGATGAAGATGTTCAAAACTCAGCAGCACACGTAAACTCATTACAGAAAGTTTGGAAAAGGTAATACCAATAATTAGTCCAAGACCTGTACTGATGGCATAAAAAAGTAAATTTTCAATGCCGATGACTTGCCGCAAGTTGTGCTTGTTTAAACCTAGCATACTGTACAAACCAAGTTCTTTAGTACGTTGTTTATTCAAGGTTTGTTCAGCATAAATAATGGCCAAACCTGAAACTAATATGACAAAGCCAAGGCCAAGTTGCATAAGCGCAACAGCTATCGTACCAAAAGAAATATTTTTCAGGTTGGTATCATATAACATTGCTAAAAAGATATAAACAACAGCTATCCAAATGGTATTGGAGAAAATAAAGGGGAGGCTTTGATTTTTATTCTTAACAAGATGATGATAGGCGAGCTTAAATTGAATCATTGGCTAGTCACCTCTCTACTTTG
Source organism: Leuconostoc palmae (assembly GCF_019656075.1). Taxonomy (GTDB): domain Bacteria; phylum Bacillota; class Bacilli; order Lactobacillales; family Lactobacillaceae; genus Leuconostoc; species Leuconostoc palmae. The sequence continues at coordinate 37,497 of NZ_BPKZ01000006.1, forward strand.
TAAAGCAGCTAGACTGTTGATGATTTGTTCGAGGTAGTGACTGCGGTTTTGATCACCACGATAGAGTTCATTATAAATGATGCCATCTTTAATAAATAATGTGCGTTGAGCATAGCTTGCCGCCTCAGCACTGTGTGTCACCATTAGGATTGTTTGTCCACTGTGATTAATCTGATTAAATAATCGCAAGATTTTTTCGCTATTACCGGAATCCAAAGCGCCCGTCGGTTCATCGGCTAATAATAAATCCGGCTGTGTAATTAATGCTCGGGCAATCGCAATACGCTGTTTTTGTCCACCGGAAATTTCAGATGGCTGACGATCTAATAGGTTATCAATACCTAAAGCTTTGGATAATGGCTTGATACGGTCTATCATGAATTCATGTTTGGCTTTTGATAAAACCAGAGGCAAAAAAATATTATCACGATTATTAAATGTATCCAGTAAATTAAAGCTTTGAAAGACGAAACCCAAATGTTCTCTGCGAAACTGGGACGAGTCTTTTTCTGATAGATGACTAAGGTCAGTTTGATTAAGCGTTATTGTGCCACTAGTAGGCTGATCAAGTGTAGCAATAATATTGAGTAGCGTTGACTTACCGGCACCAGACTCACCCATGATAGCTACAAACTCACCTTTCTCAACTGAAAGATCAATATCTCTGAGGGCAACAATCTGATTAGTATTTCCCTCGGTAAAAACCTTTTTAATATGTTTTAAATTTAATAAACTCATAATTAAAACTCCTTTTATTGATACCCTGATTATAAAGAAGATTTACGATTGGTTGTAGTTACAAAAGCGAGAGAATACTTACAGTTTGTTATATTTTAATTTTTTAGGATTGAATTGAACCGCAACACTGGTTCCCTTTTGTTGATGTGATTGGATAGTGACTTGAATATCTAATATAGCAGCAATTCGTTGCACGATATAAAGTCCCATACCTGTGGCTTCACTATTAAGACGGCCATTTTTCCCGGTAAAACCTTGGTCAAAAATACGAGGTAGGTCGCTTTGCGAGATGCCAACGCCAAAATCTTTAATACATAAAGTGTGGTCGTCAAAAGTTAACGCAATTCGACTATTTTGAGATGAATATTTAATTGCATTACTAATCAGTTGTGTTAGCATGACACACAACCATTTTTGGTCAGATAACACCATAACTTCTGGTAGGGTAATTATAGGTACTACTTTGTGGGATAAAAAATAAGAGGTATTTTGTTTAACAACATCGGTAACACAAGTAGACAGAGATATGTACTCGAAATAAAGGTCTTTGTTAAAATCAGCCAAACGATCAATCGTTAAGAGTTGCTCAATATGATATGTCAGTAGGTAGGCTTTTTCGCTAACCAAATCACTTGGTACAACGGTATTATTTTCAGCTGCTAAGCTTAAGGTAGTTAAAGGGGTCTTCATTTCGTGACTCCATAAAGTCAAGTAATCTTGACGTTCTTTGAACGCTTCTATGAATTGTCGGTTATCCGCTTGTACTTTGTTCATAAAAGTTGTTAGGGTCTTGGCATATAAGTGACCATAAAACCCGTGCATTTTGATATTTGTGGATTTCTGTTCAATGATTGCTTTCTGAACCTGCTTTGTATCAATGATTTTTTGATAGATTCGTGTGCTAACGATAATCAAAAGAGGAATGATAGAATAACGTATGAGGTCGATTATGATAACTAAATCAATTTTGTAAAGATAGCCTAAAAAGCTTAACAGTAGCATCAATAGGCTATAGGCTAAGATGATAGGCCATTCAGATATGCTGATTTTGACATAAAGCTTGACAGTGTTCATGAGATAAATTTATAGCCTTTCCCGTATTCAGTGATAAGCCTATTTTTTAGCCCAACTTGCGTTAGTTTATCACGAAGCCGACTGATATTAACATTTAGAATGTTTTCATCTGTAAAATCACCATTTTGCCAAATACGTTTGATGATCTTTTCTTTGGAAATAGTCTGGTTTGGATTAAGCATTAATAATCTCAAAATGATACTTTCTGTTGTAGTCAGTTTGATACAATTTGTTGGGGTTTGCAGGATATTTGTCACAATACTTAAACTATAGTTGCCACATGTAATTGTATCAGTGAAGTCATCATATTGACCTATGCGTCGTAAAATTGCTTGAATTTTAGAAATAAAAACTGCTGTTGAAAAAGGTTTAGTTAAGTAATCGTCGGCACCAATGGCTATTGCTCTGATAGCATTAGGATCTAAACTAGCTGCCGAAACAAAAATAATAGGTACCTGTGAAAATGTACGAATTTTTTGCGTCCAGAAGAAACCATCAAAGTAAGGTAGGGTAATATCCATGACAATAATGTTTGGCTGGCACTGTTTAACTTCAGTATCAATTGCCTCAAAATCGGCTACACTAGACACGGCAAAATGCCATTTTTCAAGTGCTTGTCTCATTTGTTGGGTGATACCTTCATCATCTTCAATAATATAAACTTTTTGCATGGTTCATACTCCAATCTATTGTGCTCTTATTTTAAAAATGATCAGAACACATTTATCAACGATTATTTTAGCATAGTTAATTTATCTGAATAAGTCATTGATAATGTTTGCTAGTTATATTAACGATAATATGTTAAATAAAAAATGTAGTTTGTCATTTTTTCTTTTATGGTAGAATAGAAAATATATAGTTTAAATTTAACGTTGAGGGGATTAATGGCAATTAATTATCCGGCTGGTGCAAGACGTGGGTTCAATCAATCGACGAACACTATGAAATTAGGGAAAACAACACACAAAGCTTTAACCTTTGGAAAAAGAGGTATGGGTCTTGAAGATGAGATTAATTTAGCAAATGAATTTTATTTAGCGAATAATCTTGCAGTTATTCATAAAAAGCCAACCCCGATTACAATTGTGAAGGTTGATTATCCCGTCAGATCAGCTGCTAAAATAACCGAAGCTTATTTTAAACAAGCTTCAACAACTGATTATAATGGTGTTTATCAGGGACGATATATTGACTTTGATGCTAAAGAAACAAAAAATAAAACATCATTTCCACTTAAAAATTTTCATGAACATCAAATTGTTCATCTGGCTAATGTTTTGGCCCAAAATGGTGTTGGATTTGTGATTATTAAATTCACCAGTTTAAATGAAACATATATTTACCCTGCTAAACATCTCATCAAACAGTGGCAACGCCTAGGTGGTAAACAATCGATATCTTATCAAGATATAGTTCATGTCAGCTATCTTGTCCAATCCAGTTTAAATCCTTCATTAGACTATTTAAAGGCTGTTGACCAATATTTTGAGTATCTTAACTAACAGTAATTAGGAGCATCACGTCAATTATGGCAAATAATAACGAATGGTCGCGGGTAAACCGTAATCAAAATATTTATGATAATTATCCAGCAACAGAACCACCAAAAATGCCACCGTCAAATAATAATAATGGTGGAAAAGGAGGACCCAAAAAGCCAAAGAGAAAAAAGAGACATTGGTTTTTAGCAGTACTAATTTGGGTTTTTGTTATTGGCCTTATTGCTGGATTAGCTGGAACAGCAGTGTTTATTACTTATGCAAAAAGCGCTCCTAACATAACAGAATCAAGTCTTGCTTCAGAGCCGTCAAGCGCAATATATGATAGTCAAGGGAACCCAATTTGGAAATTATCAACAGTTGAGCGAGATTATGCCACTTCAAATCAAATTCCAAAAGAATTGAAACAAGCAGTTGTGTCAATTGAAGATCGTCGCTTTTACAAACATAACGGTGTTGATCCAATCAGAATTACTGGAGCTGCTTTGGCTAATTTACGTGGATCATCGCTTGGCATGCAGGGTGGGTCAACATTAACACAACAGCTCGTTAAATTGTCTGTATTTAGTACGTCAACTGCTGATCAGACATTGAAACGAAAAGCTCAAGAAGCATGGTTAGCATTGAGAGTGGAGAAAAACTTCAGTAAAGATGAAATTCTTACCTTTTATATGAACAAGGTCTATATGGGACATGGTATTTCTGGTATGAAAACTGCGGCGGAGTATTTTTATGGGAAGCCATTGACGCAATTATCCTTACCACAATTAGCTTTGTTAGCTGGCTTGCCACAATCACCAACCAATTATGACCCTTATTTAAAAAATAATACTGCAGCAAAAACACGGCGTGATACAGTTTTGCAAGCAATGGTTAAATATGGTGCTATTTCTCAAAGTCAAGCAGATGATGCTATTAAGACACCAATTAATGATGGGTTGGAAGATCTAACATCTAAAGCGCAATTAGCCAATTCAAATAGAAAAGTAGTTGATGCTTATGTACAGTCAACACTAGATGAAGCAAAGAAATTAGGTTATGATACAAACAAAGCTGGATTAAGAATCTATACCAGTATGGATTCCAATTTGCAACAATCTATGTACGATAATGCTAATGGAAATAATATTGCGTTTCCAGCTAGCAATACACAAATTGGTGCAACTATGACGAATCCAACTAACGGACGTGTGGTGGCTCAGATTGGCGGGCGTAATTTAGATGTCTTGCAAGGAACTAATCACGCAACCTTGTCTGGTCGGTCATCAGGTTCATCAATTAAACCATTATTAGATTATGGTCCTGCAATTGAATATTTGAACTGGCCAACTTACCGTACCATTGAAGATAAAGAATATAAATATGCAGGTACCGACAAATCGTTAAGTAGCTGGGATGGTAAATTTATGGGGAATATTACAATTCGTTCAGCCCTAACACAATCTCGAAATCCACCAGCTGTTCGAGCATTAGATGCCGTTGGCGGTGTTGATGCCGGAAAATTTGTTAACGGTATAGGAATTCCAACAGATCATACACCTGCTGGAACTGATGCCATTGGTATTGCTGTTTCTACCGAACAGGAAGCAGGAGCATTTGGAGCAGTTGCTAATGGTGGTACGTATTATAAGCCATCATATATCACTAAAATTGTTACGGCTGATGGGACAACTCACAACTACAATACTTCAGGTCAGCGGGCTATGAAGTCAAGCACTGCTTTCATGTTAACTGATATGATGAAGGGTGTTATCAAACCAAATGCCACGGCTAGTGATGCGATTATTCCAGGATTACATCAAGCAGGGAAATCTGGATTGGTTGGTTATGGTGAAGATGAAGGGATGCCTAACCAAGCTATTAAAGATGCATGGTTTACTGGTTACACAAAATCATATGTATTGTCTGTTTGGACTGGATATGACTATCCGAAAGAAAATTATATTCCTTGGACGTCTCAAGATTTGCCTGCGCAATTCTATCAGCGTGTTATGAGTTATGCAATGCAAAACAAGCCAAATACTGATTGGCAAGCACCTAATACAGTTACTCCGAAAGTTCGTGGTAACATTGTCGAATATGAAGTTAAAGGCGCAAAATGGAGTAATGGAGGATTACCACTTGTAAACTCTATTACTCAATCTGGTGAAACACCTGCTGAAGCAGGTATAACACAAGGTGCCGGAAATAATAACTAATTATAAAAAGCCTTGCGCAAAGCAGGGCTTTTTATAAACTAGGAGATTAAAATCATGTCACGCTTATGGGTAACTGGATATCGTAGTTATGAAATTGGAACATTTGGAAATGAAGACCCTAAAATTGAGATTCTAAAATATGCCTTAGAACAGGAGTTACGAGTTCTTATCGAACAAGGCGTGGATTGGATTCTAACAGGTGGTCAAATGGGGACAGAACAGTGGACCATTGAAGTAGCTTATAATTTAAAAAATGACTATCCTGATTTAAAAATAGCATTGCTATATCCTTTCAAAGGTTTTGGAGATCAATGGCAACAGTCTAGTAAAGACAAACTGAGACTAACTAAAAAACTAGTAGATTTTAGTGATACCGTTTCAAAATTACCTTATAAAAATCCGCAACAGTTAAAAAATTACCAAATTTTTATGCTGAGTCATACTGATTTAGCACTACTATTGTATGATACTGAATTTAAGGGTAAAGTATATTATGATTATCAAGCTATTTTAGCTAAGCAAGGTAAATCACCCTATCCATCTTATTTGGTAGACATGGACAAATTGCAAGACTATGCAATAGCTTATAATGAAATATTGCATGATACAACTCAATTTTTCGAATAACGTGTTATAAACTTGTAATTTAAAAAATTTATTGGTAATATTAAAGAAGTAAAGAAATGGAATTGAGGTGTGACTTGTGGAACAAGTAAAGTACACGCAAAAAGATATTTTAGAACGCGTTTTTAAACAAAAGCGTATGGGAGTTGGTTACGATCCAGCTGATGTAGATAGTTTTTTGGATGATATTATTAAAGATTATGGAGCCTTTACTGGTCGTATTGAACAACTTCAAAGTGAAGTATCACGATTGCAAACCGCTTTAAAGTCATCACAGGAACAATTGGTAATTGTTAAGCAACAACAACAAGTTACAGCAGCAAATATTGCGCAATCAGTTGAACCTGTCGTAGAAGCACCTAAGCCAGCTCAAGTTGTAACTAATTTAGATTTGATTAAACGTGTTGCAAATCTTGAACGTGCAGTTTTCGGACATGATTCTGAAAACGTATAATTTTTAAGAGTAGCAGTAATTTGTAAGTATCGGGTAATTGCGCGTTATAATTCTAACGTGAGGAAGGTCCATGCTCGCACAACCTGAGATGGTTGTAGTGATTGTGCTGGGATAAAAAATAAACCCAGGGGCAGTGATGTCACGGCGGTCGAAAAGGCTAAGGCTTATTAATATAGCTATGTCTAAATAGGCTCGAAGGTGCCATAGAAACGTATACATTAGTGAAAGCTAGTGTTTGAGACGAGGTAAACCCCACAAGTGGGCAACCCAAACTTTTGGTAGGGGCGGCTAATCTAGCAAATTGAAGCGATGGTTGGTATGGTTTGCTGATGCAAACTTAGATAGATGATTACCGATGGTGTTATATACCTGAATAACACTTGAACAAAACATGGCCTACAGATACTTACAACAGGGGACGTCACATTGTGGCGTTTTTTTATTTTATACACATTTATAACTATATACAGCTATAATCTGAATAACATGTGCTTTTAATTGCATAAAAATTCATTATAAGATATGATTAATTACGTTAATAATTGATTGAGGAGTAAATTTAATATGAAGAGTAAAATAATAAAAAAGATGGTCACGGTGCTGTTTACTGTGATGTTACTATTTCCTATATTCCTGCTTACAGCACCTCAGGCACATGCTGATGATACCGATGCAACCTATGCCGCAATCAAAAAGCGTGGCGTATTAGTTGTCGGATTATCAGCAGATTATGCGCCATTTGAATTTCATGCGACGGTTCAAGGTAGAGATCAAATTGTTGGTTTCGAAGTGTCAATGGCTAAACAAATCGCTAAAGATTTAGGTGTTAAGTTACAAATCAAGGAAATGGGGTTTGATGGGTTAATTGGTGCGGTGCAAACTGGAAAAATCGATGTTATTATTTCAGGTATCAATGCTACTTCAGAGAGAGAAAAAGTCGTTGATTTTTCAAAATCATATTTGTCACCTAAACAGACGGTACTGATACTCAAGAAAAATGCTGAAAAATATACAACTGATGTTAATTCATTTTCAGGACAAAAAATAGGCGCTCAGAGACAAACAACTCAAGAAACATTTGTTCAAGATAATATGTCAGGATCAAAACTTGTGAGTTTACAGAAAGTTCCCGATTTAGTTTCTCAATTATCAGCAGGTAAAATTGCTGGAGTTGTGTTAAATGATCCAATCTCTGAAGCATACGCTCAACAAAATAAAACGTTAAAAGTAATTTATCCAAAACCAAATGAATCAGAAGGTGCTGTTTCAGTTGCAATGCCGAAGAACTCACCTGTACTAAAAGAAAAAATTAATCAATCTATTGATAATATTGTATCTTCGGGAAAATTGAAGGCATATCAAAAAGAGGCAAATACATTGATGTTTGCTAAGCAATCATTTTGGGCTAAATATGGAAACTTGTTTATCAAAGGTACGCTAATTACGCTTGCTTTAGCAGCAGTAGCAGTTATAATTGGTTCTATTTTAGGAACAGTATTTGCGCTATTTAAATTATCACCAAATTTCATATTGAAAGCACTTGGCAATATTTATGTTGAGTATGTTAGAGGAACACCATTATTAGTTCAAGCATTTATGGTTTTCTTTGGTACTCAAGTTATTGGATTAAACTTATCAGCATTTGCAGCGGGCGCATTAGCAATGGGATTAAATTCTGCAGCTTATGTTGCAGAAATTATTCGATCAGGTATTAACTCTGTTAATTATGGTCAAACTGAAGCAGCTCGATCATTAGGATTGTCAAAGGGTAAGACAATGAGGTTTATTATTTTACCTCAAGCAATTAAAAATATTCTGCCAGCATTAGGAAATGAATTTGTTACTGTTATTAAAGAAGGTTCGGTTGTTTCTGTTATTGGTGTTGGAGAATTAATGTTTGAAACTGGTGTTGTTCAAGGGGCAAGTTTTCAACCGTTTTTCCCACTATTGATTACATCGCTTATATATTTTGTACTAACATTTGGTATTAGTCGTGCTTTGGGATATGCTGAAAAACGCATGGCTCGCACAGGACGTTAAACGCATCAGCATTTGCTGATGCGTTTTTTATTTTGAAAAATAAAAACGCTTACAATACAAACGTTCGTTAATAGTAGTCAAAAATCATTAATCGTTCGGTAATAACGAACTAAATCTTATATTATTTGAATATTCTTATTTAAAAACGAAGCATTCTTTTCTGTTTTCTGTTAAATTTAAATTGTAAACGAACTTAAAATAATTTTTAAATAAAAATTAAATGAAAAAGCGAACTATGGAGGGTATTATGCCGCAAGTTGCCGTGGTAATGGGTTCAACCAGTGATTGGTCATCAATGAAGAAAACAACAGATGTTTTAAATCAACTGAATATTGCTTATGAAACACATATTATTTCAGCGCACCGTATGCCAAAACAATTACAGACATTTGGTGAAAACGCTCAAAAAAATGGACTAAAAGTAATTATCGCTGGTGCAGGAGGCGCGGCACATTTGCCGGGAATGTTGGCTGCAAATACTTTAGTGCCAGTGATTGGTGTACCTATGCAGTCTCGTGCTTTAAATGGATTAGATTCATTGCTATCTATTGTACAAATGCCAGCTGGTATACCCGTAGCTACAGTGGCAATAGGAGATGCCGGTTCAAAGAATGCGGCTTTGTTAGCTGCACAAATTTTAGCTACCAATAATCAAACTGTTTTAGATAGCTTGATAACTTACCGACAGAATCAAACGCAACAGTCAATAGATAGTGAGGCCGACTTATTATGACACAAATTATTTTACCACCGGCCACAATAGGTATCATTGGTGGTGGACAGTTAGGCCAAATGATGGCGTTATCTGCTAAGTCTATGGGATATAAGGTTGGTGTATTAGATCCCACGTTAGATTCGCCAGCAGGGCAAGTTGCTGATTTTCAAGTGGTAGCACCATATGATGATGATGAAAGTCTTAATAAACTTTCAAGTCAAAGTGATGTCTTAACTTATGAATTTGAAAACGTGGATGTTGATTCCCTTTTAAAGCAAACTGTTGCATTGCCACAAGGAACAAAATTACTTGATATTACAAGTAATCGTATTACTGAAAAAACGTTTATCAGAGATGAAGCAAAAGTACCAGTTGCTCAATTTATAGAAGTTAACAATGTTTCTGAATTTGAAGTAGCAACGAATCAAATCAAACTTCCTGCTATTTTAAAAACTGTCAGTGGTGGTTATGATGGGCACGGACAATGGTCTCTTGACAGCGAAGCAGATATTGAAAAATTAAAAACAAATTTTCCAACTGGCACATTAATTTTGGAGCAACGAGTTAATTTTGAGAAAGAGTTAAGTATTATGGTTGCACGTGATGCAATGGGTCGTATTACACTGTGGCCAATATCCGAAAATGTTCATGTTAACCATATTTTAAAAACAAGCTTCGTTTCCGGAACTATTGATGAAAAACATGTCGAAACTATTAATAATATCGCTTCACGAATTGCTGAAACAATTAAACTAAGAGGTGTTTTAGGTATTGAATTATTTGTTAATGGCAGTGAAGTATGGGTAAACGAATTAGCACCACGTCCACATAATTCAGGACATTATTCTATTGAAGCAACAAACATATCACAATTTGAGGGGCATATTAGAAGTATTGTTGGTTTGCCAATTCCAGATATTGAGTTAATTGCACCAACTTTGATGCTAAATCTGTTAGGTGATGAAATTGAACAAGCACGTGAAGATTTCATAAACCATCCGGAGTGGCATTTTCATGATTATGGAAAGCATGCAGTTAAGGCTAACCGTAAAATGGGACATATCACAGTTCTTGGAGATGAAAATATTGCAAAATTACGTAAATGGGGAGAAGGACATGGACAGCGTGGAATTTAATGATAAGACTGTTTCAAAATCAACACTAAAATATACTGGTAAAGCAAAGCAGGTTTTTCTGACAGACAATCCTGATATACTTTGGGTACATTACTTAGATCAAGCAACAGCATTAAATGGCAAGGTGAAAGAAAATATCGCTGGCAAGGGGAAGTTGAATAGTGAGATTAGCCATCTATTATTCAACTATTTAACAAAGCACAATGTAGAAAATCATTATCTAAGATCAATATCGCAAACAGATGAATTAGTAACAGCACTTGATATTTTACCAATTGAAGTTGTTACACGAAATTACGCGTCAGGGCATTTTGTTAGCAAATTTGGTGTAGAACCGATGAAGAAACTGGCACCTATAGTTCAAGAATTTTATTATAAATCAGATGAATTAGACGATCCTTTCATGAATGATTTACAAATAGTTGCACTAGCGTTTGCCACAGAAAATGACCTTAATCAATTACGAGAACAATCAAAAATAATTAATCAACTATTAACGGCACTTTTTTCTAAGGCAGGAATACAATTAGTAGATTTCAAGTTAGAATTTGGTCGAACGACTCAAGGAAATATTATTTTAGCAGACGAATTATCACCGGACAATATGAGATTAGTAGATATGAAAACAGGTAAGTCTTTAGATAAAGATGTTTTCCGTCAACATACTGGTGACGTTACTGTGGGTTATCATGAAGTATTAACTAGACTACAACAGCTTTAATAAGGAGAAAATTATGTATTTAGCAAAAATTTATGTCACATACAAACCATCAATTTTAGACCCTCAAGGTGAAGTGATCAAATCAGCGTTAAAGCGTATGGATTATGCTGACATTCAACAAGTTGCTCAAGGTAAGTATTTTGAGGTTAAACTAAATGCGAAAGATGTTGATACTGCATCATCTGAAGTAAAAAGTTTTACAGAAGCTTTATTAATTAATCAGAACACAGAAACCTATCGTTTTGATTTAAGTTTAGTCGAAGATGAGGTTGAAGCATGAAAGCAGCGGTAATTAGTTTTCCTGGCTCAAATTGTGATTTTGATATGCTTTATGCTTTAAAAGATTTTGGAATAGATGTACAAATTGTTTTCGCAAAAGAAAATAATTTAGATGAATTTGATGCTATTTTCTTGCCTGGTGGTTTTTCTTATGGTGATTACTTGAGAACAGGCGCAATTGCAAGGTTTTCTCCTATAATGAGCGCCGTGACAAAAGCTGCTAACGAAGGAAAATTGATTGTTGGTGTATGTAACGGATTTCAAATTCTTACAGAAGCTGGATTGTTACCTGGCCAGTTGTTAGTCAATAAAAATCCTGGTTTTATCTGCGAAGAAGTACCGCTAAAAGTAGTCAATAACAATACCAATTTTTCAAACGCTTATTCACTAAATGAAACAATTATGATTCCAATAGCTCATGGTGAAGGGAACTACTTTGCTGACGATGAAGTTTTGACTGAGTTAGAAAACAATCATCAAGTTGTCTTTCGATATGGTAACAATCCGAATGGGTCACTCAATGATATAGCAGGTATTATGAATGAAAAAGGCAATGTTTTTGGTATGATGCCACATCCTGAACGTGCTGTTGAAAAAGTAACTGGAAATATTGATGGACAAAACTTTTTTAAAAGCATTTTATCAGGTATTTTAAATCAAGCCTAAACTTAAATAAAATAATTTACAGATACGCTATGAAAGGCATTAATAGTATGACAACAATCGCAGAAAATGAGTTAACCCCTGAACAAGTTCGTGATTCAAAGATTTATACACAGTGGGGTCTAACAGAAGTTGAATATGAATTAATTGTTAAAACACTAAAGCGATTACCAAATTTTACTGAAACAGGTATTTTTTCTGGTATGTGGTCCGAGCATGTATCTTATAAAAAATCTAAACCTATTTTAAAAAAATTTTGGTCGACAAACGAGCGAGTTTTACAAGGACCTGGAGAAGGGGCGGGCATTTTAGACATTGGCGATGGACAAGCAGTTGTTTTCAAAGCTGAAAGTCATAATCATCCGAGTTTTGTAGAACCATACGAAGGTGCTGCAACAGGTGTTGGTGGCATATTACGTGATATTTTTTCTATGGGTGCCCAGCCTATTGCTGTTTTAGATTCTTTGCGATTTGGAGAATTAGATGATCCCCATACAAGACATATAGTTGATGGGGTAATAGCCGGCATAGCAGGATATGGAAATGCTATTGGAATTCCAACGGTTGGTGGTGAAATTAGTTTTGATTCTGTCTATTCAGGTAATCCATTGGTCAACGTAATGGCTGTTGGTCTAATCGATCAAGCCGCTATGCAAGTTGGACAAGCAAGAGGTGTTGGTAATTCAATCATTTACGTGGGTGCTAAGACAGGACGTGATGGTATTAACGGTGCATCGTTTGCATCAGCAGAATTTTCAACTGACCATGAATCAGACCGCTCAGCTGTTCAAGTCGGGGACCCATTTTTGGAAAAGTTAGTTATGGATGCTACGCTTAAGGCTGTACGTGAACATTCAGATATTATTGTCGGAATTCAGGACATGGGTGCTGCAGGATTATTATCTTCAAGTTCCGAAATGGCTGCTAAGGCAGGTATGGGAATTACGCTGAACTTAAATTTGGTACCCCAAAGAGAATTGCATATGACGCCGTACGAATTGATGCTCTCTGAGTCTCAAGAACGCATGTTACTAGTTGTTAAACGTGATGAAGAACAAGCAATCATTGATTTGTTTAAAGAGGCTGATTTAGATGCAGTGGTTATTGGTGAAGTGACAGATAATGGACGTTATATTTTAGAATTTGATAAAGGTATTGTTGCTGATTTACCAATTGATTTCTTAACGCATGCCCCTAAGCAAGATTTACCTATGACAAAACCAGAACGCATGTCAACATTTAATGATACGCAATATGAACCCGATATTGCTGATTTAAAGGCTACCATTTTAGCAATCATGTCTCAACAAACGATTGCATCAAAAGCATCGCTATTTCGTCATTTCGATTCAATGGTTCGTGCTGATACGGTTATAAAACCTGGTGGTGATGCCAGCCTTGTGCGTGTAAGAGGAACAAAAAAGGCATTGGCGATGACAACAGATGTAAATGCGCGTTACTTATACCTTAATCCTTTTGTTGGCGCAAAAATGGCTGTAGCGGAAGCTGCACGTAATATTGTATCAACTGGTGCATTACCTATTGGCATTACTGATGGATTAAACTTTGGATCTCCAGATAATCCAGAGGTCTATTATGAGTTAGATCAATCAGTTGCTGGTATTAATGTTGTAGCTCAGCAATTAAATACACCTGTCATTTCTGGTAATGTTTCTTTGTATAATGAAACAGACGGTCAAGCAATTTATCCAACACCCATGATTGGTATGGTTGGACTGTTGGATGATGTGAACCAAGCAATGACCATTGGTTTTAAAAATCCTGGTGACATTATCTATCTTATTGGTAAAACTGAAGATAGCTTTAATGGTTCTGAAATTCAAAAAATGCAGACTGGCAAGATTGATGGTCAATTATTTGATTTTGATGATGAGGCAGAATTAGTTGCTCAAAAATTGGTTCGCTCAGCAATTCATAAAGAATTAATTAATAGTGCACATGATTTGTCTGAAGGTGGACTCATTGTTGGACTACTTGAAAGTAGTTTCCAAAATACACTTGGATTTGATATTGATACGCAACAGGATGCTAAATATCTATTTTCAGAGACACCAAGTCGGTTTGTTGTGAGTGTTTCTCCCGAATTGTCAGATGAGTTTGAAAGCATAGCATCAGGATATGCTACTAAGTTGGGACATGTGACACATTCGGATGAGATCTCAATAAAGACAAGTACGCAAAATGTACATTTATCACTTGTTGAAACAGTAAAAGTTTATCAGGAGAGTATCTCATGCCAATTGAAAGATTAGAGCAAAGTAATAGTGCCTATCATGTATCAATGTCTGAAAGAGCACAAGGTAACGATAAAAGTTTGAACGAAGAATGTGGCATTTTTGGTGTTTGGGGACGGGAGGATGCCGCACAAATTACCTATTACGGCTTACACGCATTACAACACAGAGGTCAAGAAGGTGCAGGAATTGTTTCTAATAATAATGGTCATCTATGGCAAGAGCGAGGCCTTGGACTTTTAAGTGATGTTTTTCGTGATCCGGATCGTATTAGTTCACTGTCTGGTACAAGTGCGATTGGACATGTACGCTATGCAACTGCTGGCTCTCATGGTATTGAGAATATTCAGCCATTAATGGTTAATTTTCATGATATGCAAATTTCATTAGCTCATAATGGTAATTTAACTAATGCTATGACTTTACGTCGAAATTTAGAAAAACAAGGTGCAATATTTCAAAGTTCATCTGACTCTGAAATATTATTACATCTTATTCGACGTTCTAAAGCAGAGGCATTTGTAGATAAGCTAAAAGAGTCTTTGAATACAGTTAAAGGCGGTTTTGCTTATTTATTGCTCACACCACATGGATTATATGCTGCTTTGGATCCTCATGCTTTTCGACCTTTTGTTGTTGGTCAAATGGCCGAAGGAAATTACGTTGTTACTTCTGAGACTGCTGCGTTAGATGTTATTGGCGCTAGATTTGTACGTGATGTTCAACCTGGGGAACTTTTAATTATTAATAATGACGGTTTGACTATTGATAAATATACGGACAAAACAGCTTTAAATATTGATTCTATGGAATATATTTATTTTGCGAGACCAGATTCAAATATTTATGGGGTAAATGTTCACAAAGCTCGTAAACGTATGGGAGAAGCCGTAGCTATTGAACAGCCTGTTAAAGAAGCAGATATAGTTGTTGGCGTACCAAATTCAAGTTTGTCAGCTGCTGCAGGATATGCAGAACAAGCTGGCATACCTAATGAAATGGGATTAGTGAAAAATCAATATATTGCTCGAACGTTTATAGAGCCAACACAAGATAAACGAGAAAGAGCTGTTAGAATGAAGCTCAGCGCTGTCAAGGATGTTGTTCGTGGGAAAAATGTTGTGTTAGTTGATGACTCTATTGTTAGAGGAACTACTTCAATGTATATTGTGCGTATGTTGAAAGAAGCTGGCGCTAAATCAGTTCATGTAAGAATTGCTAGTCCAATTTTTAAATTTCCATCTTTTTATGGTATTGATATGCAAACCACTGATGAACTAATGGGAGCTAACAATACAATAGAGGAAATGAGAGCCAAAATTGAAGCAGACTCACTTGGCTTTTTGTCAGTAGAGTCACTCGTCAAAGCAATTGATTTACCATATGATGGAGAAGGATCAGGTCTGACAACTGCTTATTTTGATGGACAATATCCTAGTCCTATTTATGATTACGAAAAAAGCTTAGCTAAATTTGTTGAAAAAGGGATGGTTAGTTATACAGAAGAACCATTGTCAACATATCATCCTAGACAAGTCGCTTCATTACGAAATGAAGAAGTCTTAGAAGATGGAACAATTCATTTAGATTCACAAACAATTCAAGGAGTTGAATTATGAATAATGGAAATGCTTATCAAGAAGCAGGTGTGGACATTAAAGCAGGAGAACAGGCTGTTGAATTAATGAAAGATGCAGTTGCTGAAACATATACACCTAACGTATTAGATGGCATTGGAGGATTCGGTGCTGCATATGCCCTTGGATCAGAATACCGAAATCCTGTTTTAGTTTCAGGAGCAGATGGTGTTGGCACAAAATTATTATTAGCGATAGCAGCTGATAAACATAATACAATTGGGCAAGATTTAGTAGCCATGGTTGCTAATGATATTTTGGCTCAAGGTGCTAAGCCAGCGTTTATGTTAGATTATTTAGCGGTTGATAAGATGCGTCCCAAAGTAGTTGCTGAGATTGTAACAGGTGTTGCTAAAGCTGCAAAATCATCAGGAATGGCTTTGATTGGTGGTGAAAGCGCTGAACTGCCAGGATTATATGCACCTAAGCATTATGATTTAGCAGCATTTGCTGTTGGTGTGGCAGAGAAAGATCAATTATTAAATCCTTCAAAAGCTTCAGTAGGAGATGTATTGATTGGCCTTCCTTCATCTGGGATTCATTCTAATGGTTATTCATTAGTAAGACATGTATTAGGTATTAAAACTGATCAAGATTTTTTAAACTTATCTTCTGATGAGCAAGATATATTATTAAAGCCAACTGAGTTATATGCTGAAACAGTATGGCCACTTGTTTCAAAAAAATTGATAAAATCAATGGCTCATATTACTGGTGGTGGTATTACGGAAAATTTACCAAGAGCTTTTTCTGAAGAACTATCCGCAGAAATTAATTGGGGAAGCTGGCCGATATTGCCAATTTTCAATAAACTTCAATCTCAAGGAAATTTGTCAACAGAAGATATGTTGTTGACGTTTAATAATGGATTGGGGATGATTCTAATTGTCGAATCTAAACATCAAGAAGAAGTGTTGTCTTTGTTATCAGACTATCAACAGGATGCTTTTGTTATTGGTAATTTGACATCGCGTAAACAAAGCGGTGTTGTTTTCAAAGGAGCATCACCATGGTAAAACCAATAAAGTTAGCGGTTTTTGCTTCTGGTACAGGTACTAATTTTCAAGCTTTGCATGATGCTATTTTACAAAGACAACTGAATGCGAAAATTGTACGATTAATTGTTGATAAGTCGAGTGCTGGGGCGCTTAATTTGGCTAAAGTATTTGGGGTTCCAGCAACATTTGTGAAATATTCAGATTATTTGACGAAATCAGAAGCAGAACAAGTTATTTTAGAACAATTAACTGACGACAAAGTTGATGGTATTTTGTTAGCAGGATATATGCGAATTTTGACACCTAAATTAATAGATGCCTATGCAGGTAAAATTATTAATTTGCACCCAGCCATGCTACCAAAATTTCCAGGTAGACATAGTATTTTAGATGCTTATGAGGCAGGTGTTTTGGAGACTGGGGTGACAGTTCATTTTGTAAATAATGGCATTGATACCGGTGAAATTATTGCCCAAGAATCTGTACCGCGTTATCCAGAAGATACATTGCATGATTTAGAAACAAGAATTCACCATGTTGAACATGTTTTGTATCCAAATACATTAGAACAATTAATTAATGAAGGAGTATTTTTAAAATGAAGCGTGCATTACTTAGTGTTTCCGACAAGACGGGTCTTATACCATTTGCTCAAAGTTTAGTGAATTTGGGCTTTGAATTAGTATCAACTGGTGGAACACATCGCGTTTTGAGCGAGGCAGGTCTTGATGTAATCGCAATTGACGATGTTACTGATTTTCCAGAAATGTTAGATGGTCGAGTTAAGACCTTGCATCCTCGTGTTCATGCTGGTTTATTAGCTCGACGTGACTTGCCTGAGCATATGGAAAAGTTGTCAGAGTTTAAAATTATACCTATTGATATGGTTGTTGTCAATTTATATCCGTTTAAATCTACCATTCAAAAAGAAGGTGTTTCTGAAGCCGAGGCGATTGAAAATATTGATATTGGTGGACCATCTATGTTACGTTCAGCGGCTAAAAATTTTGCTGGCGTTTTGCCAATTGTGGATCCCACAGATTATGATGTTGTCATTAATAAATTACAAAATGGCGAAGTAGATGCAGAATATCGTAAGGTATTAGCTGCTAAAGTTTTCCAACACACAGCTGCTTATGATGCATTAATTGCTGACTATTTGACACTATCTGAATTTCCAAACAACTTGACATTACCATATGAAAAATTTGATGATATGCGTTATGGTGAAAATCCACATCAAAAGGCTGCAGCTTATAAAACAGCTTTGCCAGAAGCTTATTCTGTTTTAAATGCTGATATTTTACATGGCAAACAGTTATCGTACAATAATATTCGTGATGCAGATGCTGCTATGCGCATTATTGCTGAATTTGAAGAAACAACGGTTGTTACTGTAAAGCACATGAACCCAGCTGGTATTGGTCAAGGGGCAACTTTGGAGGAAGCTTGGGATAAAGCTTTTGCTGCAGATGATGTGTCAATATTTGGTGGCATTGTGGCCTTGAATCGAGAGGTTGATGCAGCGACTGCTGAAAAAATGCATGCTATCTTCTTGGAAATTATTATTGCACCCAGCTTTACACCAGAAGCTTTTGAAATTTTGTCAGCAAAGAAAAACCTACGCTTGTTGACAGTACCATTTACAACTGTTGTACCACAAAAGTTGGAAGTCACCTCAGTATTAGGTGGCGTAGTGGTTCAAGAGCGTGATTTATATACTGAATCCGAGGCTAACTTTGAAGTTGTATCAAAAGTTCAACCTACTTCTGAGCAATTAAGAGCTATGATTTTTGCACAGAAAGTTGTAAAACATGTAAAATCTAACGCAATTATTGTTGCACGTGATGGACAAACGTTAGGAATGGGTGCTGGGCAGCCAAATCGTATTGATTCAGTTGTCTATTCAATTCAAAAAGCGTCAACAAAAACCGGTTTTGATCAAGCAGTGTTGGCTTCAGATGCGTTTTTCCCTATGGATGACTCCGTTCAATATGCTGCTGAGCATGGTATAAAAGCCATTGTTGAACCAGGTGGTTCAATTAAGGATAAGGATTCTATCGCAAAGGCAGACGAGCTTGGAATTGTGCTTGTATTTTCAGGAACACGTCATTTTAAGCACTAAAAAATTGATAAAAAAAGCACCTATTAAATGGGGGCTTTTTTTTGTGATATACTTTGGAAAAGGAATAGATATGAGACGAACAATACCAATTGAATTAACAAATATGATTATGATTGAAAATCCAGAAACAAAAGAAATTTTAGTTGAGGATCGCAAAAATCCTGCTTGGTCTGGTGTGACATTTCCAGGTGGACATGTTGAATCGGGCGAAACTATAGTCGATAGCGCTATTCGTGAAGCCCATGAAGAAACAGGGTTAAATATTATAAAGCCAAGATTGGTTGGCATTAAAGAGTGGCAGTTGCAAAATGAGGGTCATTATATTGTTTTTTTGTTTAAAACAATTAACTATACAGGCGAGTTACAAAACGGGCGTGAAGGCAAAGTGTTTTGGACAAACCGAGACAATTTGAAAGACCTAAAAACAGCACCAACATTTCTAGAAATGTTACCAGTTTTTGATCAACCAGAAATCAGTGAACTTTTTTTGGCAGACGCGTTAAATGGGGATCCAAAATTAAGTTGGCTATAATCATATGTTTTTTATAGCGTGTCATAATGTACTATCATTAATTAAAAAAACGAACATTTTTTTAATTTTTTAAGCAAAAGATAATTTATATGCGAACACAAGTTGGATTATTTTTGATAAACTAAGAGTGTAGTACGATATAAACTGAACAATTAGAGGATATTATGAAAAAAGTATTGGTTATTGGATCTGGTGCACGTGAACATGCTTTAGCTCAAGCATTCTTACGTAGTAAACAAGTAGAAAGAGTTATTGTGTCACCTGGAAATGATGGAATGACAGATGATGGTATTCAGATTGAATCTGTGCCAGTGACAGATCTAGAAAGATTGCGTGATTTAGCATTAACACAAGCAGTGGATTTAACATTTGTGGGTAATGAAGAGCCTTTGACGCTTGGCATTGTTGATGTCTTCCAAAAAGTAGGCTTAAGTATTTTTGGTCCAAGTCGAGCTGCGGCTCAGTTAGAGGGATCAAAATCATTCACCAAGAATATTCTAGAGAAATATAATATTCCAACGGCCCAATCAGTTACAGTAACTTCGTTATCTGCAGCATCAAAAGCAGTTGATACATTAGGGTTACCGGTTGTGTTTAAGTTAGACGGATTAGCATTAGGTAAAGGAGTAACTATTGTTAATGATAAAACTCAAGTATCTGACTATTTGTCTGAATTATACACACGAGATTCTCATGCTAAACTAGTCGTTGAGTCTTACTTAGATGGTGTTGAATTTTCAATTTTCTCGCTTGTTGGTCATAATGGTGTGGTTACTCATGCGCCAATAGCACAGGATCATAAGCGTCGTTTTGATCACGATAAGGGGCCTAATACTGGTGGAATGGGCGCATATAGTCCAGTTCGTTGGATTAGTGATGAAACACAGGACAGAGCTATTTCAGAATTGGTTATGCCAACTATAAAAGCAATGTCAGAAGAAGGAACACCATTTACTGGCGTCTTGTACACAGGTGTTATGTTGACTAAAGATGGGCCTAAAGTCATAGAGTTTAATGTACGATTTGGTGATCCAGAAGCACAAGTTGTACTGCCGCAATATATGGGTGATTTCTATGAACTTATTGATAAGTTACATCAAGGTAAGGATGTGACACCTTCATGGCAAAAAGACGATGTTTACGTTGGTGTTGTTTTAGCTGCAGAAGGTTATCCAGAATCACCAATTACTGGTGCGTTAGTACCAAAAGTAGAGGATGTCGCACCACTATTGATTAATTATGCAGGTGTAAAAAATGGAATGGCTAGTGGTGGCCGTGTGGCAACAGTGGTTGCTCATGGTCAAGATGCAACCACAGCACAGCAAAAAGTTTATGATAAAATTAAACAGTTAATTACTGATTTACAGTATAGGCAAGACATTGCGTATCAAGCAGTCCAACATGAAAATAAATAATTTGCTCCGTTCATAAAAATCATAATTAAGCGAGGAATTTAAACCATGCAAACAGATATAGACATTGCACAATCAGCGGAAATAATACCAATCACTGAAATTGCTAAATCTGCTGGATTACATCCTAATGAGATTGAGCCGTATGGCTATGATAAAGCTAAAATTAACTTGGATTCGTCAGTTGAACGTAAAAAAGAGTTAGGGAAATTAGTATTAGTGACCTCTATTAATCCCACACCTGCTGGCGAAGGGAAATCAACTGTGACGGTCGGTTTGGCAGATGCTCTTGCATTAGCTGGCAAAAAAACAATGATTGCTTTGCGTGAACCTTCTCTGGGTCCTGTTATGGGTATGAAAGGTGGAGCAACTGGTGGCGGCATGTCTCAAGTGATTCCAATGGCAGATATTAACTTACATTTTACTGGTGACTTTCATGCATTAACTGCAGCTCATGATACGTTAGCAGCAGTTTTAGATAATAGTCTGCAACAAGGTAACCCGCTAAATATTGATCCACGGCGTATCATTTGGAAGCGTGTATTAGATATCAATGATCGATCTTTGCGTCATATATCTATTGGTATGGGCGGGCCAACTTCTGGTGTACCAAGAGAAGATGGTTTTGATATAACAGTTGCTTCTGAGTTAATGGCAATATTAACTTTATCAAAAAATTTAATGGATTTGAAAAATCGTGTGTCGCGTATTGTGGTTGGATATACTTACGATAAGAAGCCGGTAACCGTTGCTGATTTAAATGTGGCTGGTGCATTAACGGTGCTTTTAAAAGATGCCATAAAACCTAATCTAGTTCAGACATTAGCTCATACGCCAGCTATTATTCATGGTGGTCCATTTGCTAACATTGCTCAGGGAACAAATTCAATTCTAGCAACTCGAACAGCCTTACAATTAGCTGATTATGCAGTGACAGAAAGTGGATTTGGTGCTGATTTAGGAGGAGAAAAATTTTTAGATGTTAAAGTTCCTTTGCTTGGCAAAACACCTGATGCAATAGTTGTTGTAGCAACAGTTCGTGCTTTAAAGCACCACGGTGGTGTTGGTCTAGATGAATTAAACACTGAAAACTTAGATGCTTTGTCTATAGGACTGGAAAATTTAGGACAGCATTTACAAGCTATGGGACGTTACGGTGTTCCGGTAGTAGTCGCAATTAACCGTTTTACTGCTGATACAGATGCTGAACTTTTATTGATAAAATCATACACCGAACAATTTGGCGCTTCCGCATATACCACAACAGTTTGGGCAGATGGTGGTTCGGGTGCAAAAGACTTAGCTAATGCAGTGATTGAAGTGGCCGACCAAGAAGCTGATTTTACACCATTGTACCAACCAGAAGATGAAGCAATTGATAAACTTAATGCAATTGTAAAAACAATCTATGGTGGCAGCGGTGTTGAGTTGTCCGATAAAGCGCAAAAGCAATTGGATGAATTTAAACTATTGGGCTGGGATAGATTACCAATTATTATGGCTAAAACACAGTATTCTTTCTCAGATGATCCTAAGAAATTAGGCGCGCCAAAAAATTTTGTGATTCATGTGCGTGAATTTGTACCAAAGTTGGGTGCTGGATTCTTGGTTGCGATGACTGGTTCAATTTTAACAATGCCAGGATTACCAAAACATCCTGCGGCATTAGATATTGACATAGATAGTCATGGTAAAATTACAGGATTGTTTTAGTATAAAATACTATGACCAATATATTTTTAATATAGTGTGGAGGGTGGTTTTCAATGGCTAATTTACAGGTTAACTATTATTCAGAAATTTTAGGCATGGATCGTATGATGCACGTTATTTTACCTGAGTTGTCGGATCATAATCCGCAATGGACTTTGGCTGACTTGCAAGATGTGCCTGTACTTTATTTATTACATGGAATGTCCGGAGATCAAGACGTTTGGACACGACGGACAAGCATTGAAAGGTTAGTTCGCCAAACATCAATTGCTATTATCATGCCATCTACTGATATGGCTTGGTATACGAATACACAATATGGTATGGCATATTTTGATGCGTTAGTAGACGAATTACCACAAAAAGTAGCAACACTATTTCCTCAATTATCCACTAGTCGTGAGAAAAATTTTGTTGCTGGACTATCTATGGGAGGGTATGGTGCCTTCAAGATGGCTTTTAGTGGTCAAAGATTCAGTTATGCGGCTTCTTTATCTGGGGCATTAATGGGAAATCCTAATTTTCCAGAACGTGAAACATGGAAAAGTGATGCCTATTGGCAAGGGGTTTTTGGAGATCTTAAAAATTTTGAAGGTTCTGATAATGATATCCTAACTCTGGCTAAAAAACAGGTAAGTAAAGAATGTTTAATACCTAAATTATATGCATGGATTGGCGAGCAAGATTATTTATTTAACAATAATCAAGAAGCAATTACTCAAATAAAAGCTTTGGGATATGACATACTTTTTGAAACGAGTTCAGGTGAACATGAGTGGTATTATTGGGATAAACAAATTGAACGGATATTAGAATGGTTGCCAATTAATTATCAACAAGAAAAAAGATTATCTTAAAATGAATAATCGATATTGTTTGTTTTTTATATTAATTAAAAATAAAAAAACAATTATTATATGTGTTTTATTTACAAAAAATTTATTTGTGTTTAAATGATAAGATAAATTATTAGGAGTAACAAAAAATGGAGAATAAATGGCTGCGTGCAGCATTGCCTGCTTTGTTAATTCATGGCAGTATCGGTACTGTCTATGCTTGGAGCGTTTTCAAACAAGGCATTGCAGATAACATTGGAACACCTGTAGTTAATGTCGAGTGGGCTTTTTCAATTGCTATTTTATTTTTAGGCCTATCTGCAGCAATTTTAGGTAATTTTGTAGAACAAAACATAAAAAAATCTGCATTATTAGCAACATTATTTTTTGTGGTTGGTATGTTTGGAACAGGTATTAGTATTCAACGGAAGTCATTGATTGGTATTTATATATTTTATGGCGTGATCATGGGTATTGGCTTGGGAATAGGTTATTTGACACCTGTAAAAAATTTAATGTTATGGTTTAAAGAGAATAAAGGATTAGGAACAGGATTAGCAGTAGCGGGTTTCGGATTATCAAAGATGATTTTTTCACCTATAATGATAAATTTGCAACAAAAATTTGGTTTATGGCAGATGTTTATTATTTTAAGTATAGTCTTTGCTTTGATGATGGTAATAGGGGCCAGTTTAATTCAGAAACCTGCTGATTGGAAAGAAATCCCTTTAAAAAATCACTTTAATCCTTTATCCTTATTTCAGAATAAAAATTTTGTCGGTATTTGGTTAATGTTTTATTTGAACATTACAGCAGGATTGGCTATCATTTCTCAGGAAAAAGATATTTTGACCAGTTTAAAATCTTCTAGTGGTTCGGTTATATTTTCAGTGACTGCCATTGCTACTATTGTTAGTATCGATGCCTTTTTTAATGCAGCTGGAAGAATTGGATTTGCTAGTATTTCAGATCGTTTAAAAGATCGTAATACAATTTACCAAGTTATTTTTTTGATTTCAACTATTATGGCATTATTATCTTATTGCTTACCAGAAAATAACTTTTTTGTATCGTTTGTTGTGGTAGTAACTTTTTTCTTCATTAATAGCGGTTATGGTGGTGGATTTTCTGCTTTGCCGCCTTTGTTAGCAGATCGATTTGGCATGCGAGCAATTTCAAAAATCCATGGAGCAGCTTTGACAGCATGGGCAGTAGCCGGCTTATCAGGGAATCAATTGGCGAGTTATATTGTTCACGTTTTGCATATGCCTTATAAAAATGTATATATTGCAATTGCATTTTTATATTTAATAGCGTTTATAATTTCTAAAGTTGTTGTAAAACCTAATCAAACAGTTATAAATTAAAACGTTTACATTCTTAACGTTCGTATTGTATTTCAAAAAATGGGTTATTGTTCGTTAATAACGAATAATGATTTTTGTTTGTGAGACAATACTAATAAAATAACGAACGCATTATCTGATTTAACTGGTACAATTATATTAGAAATCAGATTATATTAATAAGTAGAGGAAACATAATAATGATAGAACGCTATTCTCGAGAAATACTTCGTGATATTTGGTCAATGAAAAATCAATATCAAACATGGCTAGATGTTGAAATAGCAGTTGATGCCGGCTGGGTTGAAGCTGGTCATATTCCAGCTGAAGATCTTAAAAAAATTCGTGAAAACGCTACTTTTGATGTTGATCGCATTGCGGAAATTGAACTATCAACGCGACATGACGTGGTTGCTTTTACACGTAATGTTTCGGAATCGCTTGGCGAAGAGCGTAAGTGGATTCATTATGGTTTAACTTCTACTGATGTTGTTGATACAGCACAAGCTATAAGATTGCGTCAGGCAAACAATGTTATTAAAAAAGATTTACAAGAATGGCAAGAATCAATTAAAGTATTAGCCTTACAATATAAAGATACTGTAATGATGGGTCGTACACATGGGGTTCATGCGGAACCAACAACATTTGGCCTTAAGATGGCAAGATTTTATGCTTCTGCTACACGTGCTATTGAGCGTTTTAATCGTGTATCAGCTGAAGTAGAGACAGGTAAGTTATCAGGAGCAGTAGGTACATTTGCTAATGTACCACCGTATGTTGAAGCAGTGGCAATGAAAGAATTAGGATTAACGCCACAACCAATAGGATCACAGGTTCTACCACGAGATTTACACGCTGATTATATTCAAACAATTGCCCTTATTGGTACACAAATGGAAGAATTGGCAACAGAAATTCGTTCACTACAACGTTCAGAGATTCATGAAGTTGAAGAAGGATTTGCAAAAGGTCAAAAGGGGTCTTCTGCTATGCCACACAAACGGAATCCAATTGGTGATGAAAATATTACTGGCTTGGCACGTGTGTTGAGAGGATATGCTGTTACATCCTTAGAAAATGTTACATTATGGCACGAACGTGATATTTCTCATTCTTCTGCAGAACGTATTATTTTAGCAGACGCTACTGCTACACTCGATTATATGCTTACACGTCAAACAAGCATTATTAATAATCTAGGTGTATTTCCCGAAACAATGCGTCAAAATATGGATCGTACTTATGGTTTGATATACTCACAACGTTTGTTACTGAGTTTGATTGATGCTGGTCTCTCTCGAGAAAAAGCTTATGATACTGTTCAACCTTTGACAGCCCGGTCATGGGATGAAAGATTAATGTTCCGAGATTTAGTCGATGCTGACAAAACAATTACTTCAAATCTAACAAAAGAACAGATTGATGATGCATTTGATTATCGCTACCATTTGAGACATGTTGATGAAATTTTTAAGAGAGTAGGGCTGAAATGAGATCATTGATTAATCATCCGGCTATAAAAAGTGTGTTAGCAACTGAAACAGACATACAGGCACAAGTTCAACGAGTTGCTAATCAACTAACTGAGAAGTTTGATGGTAAAAAAAAGCGTCCAGTATTCATTGCAGTATTGAAAGGTGGCGTTATTTTTGCGACGGACTTGCTAAGAAAAATGTCAGTAGATGTGGATTTTGACTTTATTGATGTCAAAAGTTATTCTGGTGATTCTTCTACTGGGCAAGTAAAAGTAGTTCATGATGTTAGTATGGATTTAACTGATCGAGATGTAGTTATTGTTGATGAAATAATTGATTCAGGCAGAACAATGCAATGGCTAGAAAATTATTTTGAATTAAAAGGTGCAGCCAGTGTAACAACTGTGGCTTTAGCAGACAAAAAATCAGCAAGAGTTGTACCATTTGAAGTTGATTATTTTGGTCTCGAAGTACCAGATAAGTTTCTTGTTGGATATGGCATGGATTACAATAATTTCTTTAGAAATTTACCAGTTATTGCAATTGTTGATTTTGATAAAATAGATTTAATTAAGTAAAAAAAAGCAATCTAACTAAGATTGCTTTTTTGTTGCGAAATAAAGTTACTCAAATTATCTGAATACAATCTTTCAGTTTGCTGAAGATCGTGTTTGTTTTTAGCACCAAGTAAAGTGTAGAGTAGTGGTAAACTGGCTTGCCATGCTTCTAATTCTTCAATAAGCAATGTCTGATTTGATGACATTAACTTATTTAAAATGTAGCCTGCACTGGATACCAAATCAGCACCTAACATAAGACTAGTTACAACGTCATTGACAGATTTTATGCCACCTGTTGCTATTAACGGTAAGTGGTTATTTGCAATGTGAGAAGAAATTAAAGTCTCTACTGTAGATAAACCAAAATTATCAATATTAATAGTAGATTGATGACGTAGTCTTCGGCGTTCAATGACTGCAAAATTTGTGCCATTTGCACCACCAATATTTATAGCTGCTGGTTGTAACTTGTTAAGAATTTTAATGGTTGACTGACTCATCCCAAATCCAACTTCTTTAATAATGACTGGAACAGGAGACTTTGCGATAACATCTGCAATATTATCAAGCCAATAGAATTCACGATCACCTTCAGCCATTACTAACTCTTGAGCAACATTGACGTGAAGTTCAATAGCATTTGCATCAATCATGTCAATAGCCGCACGAACATTTTTAATTGGATGATCTGCACCTAAATTAGCAAACAGAAAACCATCAGGATTATTTTTTCTTACTATTTTAAAACTCTCAACTAAGTCTGGTTCTTTTAAAGCAATTGATTGAGAGCCTACAGCCATTGCAATGTTTGTTGTTTTTGCAACTGAAGCTAGTTGCCCATTAATTTTACCTGTTAATTCAGAACCACCAGTCATAGCTTCAATATAGAATGGCCACATAAATTGATGATTAAATAGTGTTGTCTTGGTGTCAACGTCTCTAACAGCCATTTCTGGAAATGTTTTTGGTATCCATCGAACATCTTCAAATGTTGCACCAACATTGATATTTTGGTCTTGGCGCCACAAATTAGTACCAAGTGACAAATGCTCATCTTTACGATGAGTTTGAGTGGATTTAGTCATATACTATCCTCGTTTCTGTTGAGAAAGTACAAGTTGATGTGATACTATCTGTCGTGAATGCCATAATTTCTCAAGGGAATCATATTGTTTTGATTCAAGAACTACAAACCCGTTATCACCAAAACCTGCACCGCTAATTTTACCTGGTAATTCATGTATGGTTGACAAAAAGAAATCCAACTTTGGGGTAATATATCCCAAAGGTAACTGATTCTTTAGCAAATTTTGGTTACATTCAAGACCAGTAGTAAGTGCCATATAGTCTTGTGCATTAATTGCCTTAATAATATTTTGAACAATGATTTTGCTTTCACAAATCATCTGCTTAGACATTGAAAAATTTTCTAAAGCGAACTTTGTATCAGCAGATTCAAGCGTTGCAGCTAGGATAATTCGCCATTTTTCAGGCCAAACTAAGGATGTAATAGACAAGTTTGGCCAATTTTTGTCAACTAGTTCAGGGTTTAGCCAATCATTTTTAGAGTGATTTTGTTTAAATAAATTGGGACTTTGGTAAGCAATAACACCACCATAAGTAATTGCAGCAATGTCACCTAAAGAACCATTTTTTTGGACATGTAGATGAGCTAGTCCTGCTAATTTAAATCGTTTCATTAATGAAAGTTTTAAGTCAAAATGGTGATTCAAAGCTTCAATAATACCAACAACTACTGCAGCAGAAGATCCTAATCCAATTTTACCCGATTCACTATTCATATTACTAACAATTTTAATACTGACAGGATGATTTAATTCTAGGTCATGTAAAGTTGCATAATAATATAGCATTTGAATTGCAGATTCGACATATCGCCATTCATCATTTAGTTTGAAATTAAGATTATTAAGATCAAAATGTAATGGACGCTTAATGACGTTTGACGTTACAACTGATGATTGCCCTTGTGCATGCTGAATAGTTATGGACAGACCAATGTCAGTTGTTGCGATGATTGCAGTATTACCGGGATTTGTAATTGCATATTCACCAGCTAAAAATAGTTTTCCTGGAATAAATAATTTAGTCATATGAAATACCTGGTCCACTGGTTGCAATCTTGACACTGATATCAGGCATGGTTATGTTTAATTCCTTGATGATTTGTTGAGCAGATTCAAGATGAGTAATAATCTTAACATTTGGGCCTGCATCTAAAGTTGCGAAAGCTAGAATACCTTGCTTTCGTAAACGTCTGACCAATGCTAAAACTTGTTGTGTTTCACTAGTAAAATATGTAAATGGTTGTCTTTTAGCAGTTAGATTTAGAGCATGCATTGATAAAGCATTTGCTTCAGCTATGGCGCCTATTTTTTCTATATCAACATTTTCAATCGCACGTTTCATATCAATAAGTTGATCAGCACTGTTTTTAACCCATGTACCATAGTTAGGAGAAGTCATTGCTCGATTCATGCCTTCTGTTGAGCCTATTTTTTTAGCACTACTCGATATTTCAGCAACAACGAGGGCAATTGGTAAATTGGCTGGTGCATTTAAACTTTCTGCAAAGGATGATTGATCATCAATGCCTTCGTGCCAAATTGCAAAATGATCATAAAAGGATCTAGACGCTGATCCAGAGCCACGCCTAGCTAACCGAGAAAGTTGAGATAATGAGAGATCAGCGCCAATATCTTTAGTCACAGCGGCTGTTAGAGATGCAAATGCAGAAGCAGAAGAAGCAAGCCCTGCACTTGTGGGTACGTGATTGTGAGAATTAACAGTCAAAGCTGGAAAATCACCCAAATTTTCTCTTAAAATATTCAAAAAATGGTGGATACGTCTTGAATCAGCTGGTGTATCATTGATAATTAATTGGTCCGTTTCACCAGATTGTGTAACAGATGTTTTAGTATAAAATTCGTTTAAAGTTAATGAAATTGATGATGTTGTTGGTAAATTAAATAGGGTATCTTTTTTACCCCAATATTTAATGAAGGCAATGTTGGTATGTGCAGTAGCAGTTGATGTCATAAGTTTACTTTCTGTATTTAGATAATATAATGATATCATATTTTTTTTCAATGACCTAGATGAGTAGTCATTAATATACTAATCAAATATATGTTATGATTGTTGTACTCATTATTTTAAAATTATGAAATTAATTGTGGCATTTTGATTTAAAAAAAGAGGAACTAAATATGAAGAATAGAGAACGGTTGTCAGGGTATCACCAGTTGTTTTCCAAAAATCGCTTTATTACCATATTGTTAACTGTGTTATTGTTTCTACTAATCATTTTTTTGGGTTGGCAGGTTAGGTTCGTATTTGAACCGGTACGGGCGCTATTTACGGCAGTTGGCGCTCCAATTTTAATTGCAGGCGTGCTTTATTATTTACTTAGTCCATTAGTTAATCTTATGAGTAAATATACACGGTTGCCAAGAAAGTGGTCAATTGCTTTTATATTGGTGATTTTGTTAGCCATTATTGCTGGGTTCTTGACTACTGTAGTCATCATTTTGCGTGATCAGGTAGTTACTTTTATTAACCATTGGCCAGAATACTGGCGAACAAGTGAAGCTTTAATTAATGAAACATTTAAATCTGAGCAATTTAAAGCGGTACGTGATTATTTGAATCACACGAATACAGATATTAATCAAAATGTTGTTGAATGGAGTAAAAAGTATCTGACTAGTGGTGTAGCGGGAATCGGAACATTTGCGTCAACATTAACTTCAGTAGGTGTAACGGCAGTTTCAACGCCGTTCATTTTGTACTATATGCTTCTTGATGGTCATAAATTTTCTCATTTTATTTCGGAAAAATTTCCGCCTAAAACACAAAATTCTATTGCAGATTTATTAAAAGATATTAGTAGGCAAATTGCACAGTATATACGTGGCCAGTTAGGTGTAGCGTTTTCAGTTATGGTTATGTTTGGCATTGGCTACACTCTCATTGGATTACCTTATGGTATATTATTGGCAATGATGGCTGGCTTTTTTAACATGATCCCTTATGTCGGGTCGATTTTAGCACAAGTTCCTGTGTTTACGGTTGCTCTTATTGCTGGGGGACCAAAATTAGTTATTTTAGCTATTATTGTACTAGTTATTGAGCAACCAATTGAAGGACATGTTATCGCACCAAAAATATTAGGGGATGCATTGGATATTCATCCTGTTACTGTTATAGTTGTATTATTGAGCAGTGGTCATATTTTTGGCGTGTTAGGTGTTATATTAGCTGTGCCAACGTATGCTGTAATTAAAGTTATTGTTACTAGAATATATACTTGGTGGCGCCACAGTTCAGGATTATTTAAAGAAGAATTGGAAGATATTTTATAATGACAAATCATATTGTTTTATTTGAACCATTAATGCCTGCAAATACGGGTAATATTGCACGAACAACAGCTGGTACAAATGCAGTACTCCATTTAATTGAACCACTTGGATTTGAGCTAGATGATAAGCACGTCAAAAGAGCCGGGCTTGATTATTGGGATCATGTTCAGTTAGTTAAGCATGATAGTTTGCCAGAGTTTTTGGAAACACTAAATGACAAAGATCATCTATACTTAGTTTCAAAATTTGCGAATATGGATTATACACAACCAGCGTATGCTGATAACACAGGAGACCATTATTTCTTGTTTGGAAAAGAAACAACTGGATTACCAGAAATCTTTATGCGACAACATCCTGAAAAAGCAATTCGTATTCCTCAAAATGATAGTAACATTAGGTCTCTCAACTTATCGAACACAGTTGCTGTTGTACTTTATGAAGCATTGCGACAACAAAATTTTCCTAATTTAGATACAGTTCATACTTATGAACAAGATAAGTTAAAATAACCTCTTGACGACCGTCGCGAAAATTGGTATTATATTATAGTTGTCTGATAGATATTTAGACATCACTGACCATGGCTCGTTGGTCAAGTGGCTAAGACGCTGCCCTTTCACGGCGGAATCGAGAGTTCGATTCTCTCACGAGCTATATCAAGTCGCAACTTCGGTTGCGGCTTTTTATATTTCATATTAATTCTGGGAACATGCGTTTGTTTTGTTTTCATGATAAAATGAAGTGTTAAGGAATGATTGAAACAAAGGATGATAACAATTGGCAACTCGTAAAACAACACAAAGAAGGCGTAGAACGACATCAAAAAATAATAAAGTAGGGTCAGCAATTACTAAAAATGTTGTTATTTTATTAGCAACAATTTTAGGTGTATTGGGTATTTTTAAACTGGGATTGCTCGGTATCTATAGTGCCAATGTTTTTCGATTTTTATTGGGTGATTTGTATTGGTTGGGTTTGGTGCCAGTTACTTTTACTTTGGGATACTACTTTGTCTTGAAAAAATTTTATAGAGTAGCTAATCATTTTGCGATTGGGGCAGTAATGGTTTCGTTATCATTGACTGTTATTTCATCATTACTTTTTTTTAGTTATGATTTGAAAAACGCTAATGGCTATTCGAATGAAATCGTTAAAATAATTCTTCAAGATTTTGCCAATAAATCAGCAAATACACCTTTAGGTGGTGGTATTGTAGGAGCGTTATTATACCAAGTATCATTTACGTTATTATCTAATGTTGGGACTTGGTTAGTAGCCATTATTTTATTTTTTGGCGGTATTATTATCTTCTTTAGAATACCAGCAAGAGATTTAACCCAAAAAGGAATTGAAAAAGCGCAAGAAAGCGTAGCTTATGTACAAACTCAAAGAGAAAATAGACCACCTAAAAAACCTTTATTTCAAAGAAAAAATAAAAAAAGTATTACCGATTATGGTGAAGATCCATTGGGACTTCACTCGGTAAATAATAATCCAACTGATTATCAAGATGATTTAGTGCATACAAATAAAATAATACCAACTGAAAACAAAGACTTTAGTGAACCGGAAATTAAGTGGCAGGGACCTATATCCGAAAATAGTAGCCCGTCAAACGATGTTGACATTATTAAAAAAGATGATAAATTACCTGAAGAAATGCCAGATGTTACGTTAACAACTGGACAAGAAATAATTGATAATCCAGATTATCAATTGCCTTCATCAGATCTGTTAACTCAAATTCCGCCAACTGATCAAACAAATGAATTTAAAAGCTTAAATGAAAAGTCTAGGTTGGTACATGACACATTATCTAGTTTTGGTGTAGAGGCAGAAGTAACTAGTGTGTCCTTAGGACCAACTGTTACGCAATATGAACTTAAACCTGGTCAAGGTGTTAAAGTCAATCGAATTGCCAACTTAGCAGATGATTTGGCCCTTGCCTTAGCAGCTAAATCAATTCGAATAGAGGCACCAATCCCAGGTAAACCATATGTTGGAATTGAAGTACCTAATGATAATCAGGCAGTTGTTGGCTTTCGTGATATGATTGAGCACACACCAAAAGATGATAATCATTTGCTTACGGTACCGTTAGGACGTGATGTGACCGGCAACATTATTACGGCAAATTTAGCAGATATGCCACATTTATTGATTGCTGGATCAACTGGATCAGGTAAATCTGTAGGTTTAAACGGTATCATTATTTCGCTATTACTCAAGGCAAAACCAAATGAATTAAAGCTAATGATGGTTGATCCAAAAGTAGTTGAATTGTCAATCTACAATGGTATTCCTCATCTGTTAACACCTGTGGTTTCAGACCCTAGAAAAGCAGCCAAGTCATTACAAAAAGTAGTTGATGAGATGGAAAATAGATATAAACTATTGGCCCAATTTGGTAAACGTAATATTGGGGAATATAATGCTGCTGTCGAAAATCAAAATAGGCATGCTCACGAAAACGATGATGCCATAATGCAGAAAATGCCATATATTGTGGCTATTGTTGATGAATTCGCTGATTTAATGAGCACGGTAGGGTCGGAGATAGAAGTATCGATTGCTCGATTAGGTGCAAAAGCACGTGCTGCTGGTATACACATGATATTAGCAACACAACGTCCTGATGTTAAAGTCATAAACGGAACCATAAAGAGTAACATACCAGGTAGAATTGCTTTCAGAACAGCTTCTGGAATTGATTCGAGAACAATACTAGATTCAAATGGTGCTGAGAAATTACTTGGAAAAGGTGATATGATTTTTGCGCCTCCTGGTAAACCTAATCAAAGAATACAAGGGGCATTTATTAGTAATGACGATGTTACTAATGTGGTTGAATATGTTAAAGCACAGCAGGAAGCCCAATATTCAGAAAGTATGATTGTAACAGACGAAGAATTATCTCAAGATACTAGCGAAAATAGTGGGCAAGGAAACAGTGAAGATGAGTTATTTCAGGATGCACTACAGTATATTATAGAACAACAAAAAGCATCAACTTCATTGTTACAAAGGCGTTTTCGCATAGGCTATAACCGCGCTGCTAGATTAATTGATGATCTAGAATCAGGAGGCTATATCGGGCCAGCTGATGGATCACGTCCTAGACGTGTCAATATAGCGGATGGCAGATCTGGTAATGAAAATTTAGAAGATAATTAAAAAGAACACCTTTATGGTGTTCTTTTTAATTAAATAATGGTTTGATTTGTTGCTTAAATGTACCATCAGGATCAATTACATATTGTACATATTCTTGCCAATATAGGTCTGATAGCAAACCAGGCTTTAAAATTTCATCAGGAATAAGAGCTTGGGGAATACCACCATTTTTAGACAGTGGACCATCGTATAACTTTGAAAAGTCTGCTAACTTTTTTTCAATAATTAGCGCTTGTGGTCCAAACCAATTGTATGGTTCGCGATGTATCTTTGCGTCATCAGTTGTGAACAAACCTTTTTGTTCGGGAATTTTAAAAGGATGTACGAGTGATACAAGTGTTAAATTATTTTTTTCATCAACATAGACAATACAACCAGCCATCTCAGAAGGTAGGTGATTTGTCTGATGCTTTTCTGTTGCCAAAAGTAATAAACCTGTGGCAGGAAATTGAATAGTAGTGTGTTGGCCAATTAAAATAGAGATGAGTTGTTCTGCTGAAATACTTATTGTTTGCATAATTAGTCCTGGATATTGATGAATGAAAAATGATTGAAGTCAAAAAGACCTTGATCAGTTATTTTTAGGCTAGGGATGACTGGTAATGCCATGAATGAAAGTGTAAGAAAAGGGTCGAATTTCAAATCACTAATCTCAGAAAATGCTTTTTGAAGTGCATTATTGGTTTGGATAACCTTTTGATAGGATTCTGAAGACATTAGCCCACCAATGGATAGTGGCAAAATAGTAATTTTACCATTGTTAACGACTACCTCACCACCACCAATATCTCTAAGTGTATTGGCGGCTATAATCATATCTTGATCATTTGTACCTGTGATAATAATATTATGTGAATCATGTGCAATAGTTGAAGCAATTGCGCCATTTTTTAATTTAAATCCTTTGATAATACCAATACCATGACCAAGATTATGATATCTTTCGGCAACCACAATTTTTGCGTAGGATTCATTGGGTGTAAAAACACCTTTGATTGTTGGAACTTCTTCGATAACATGCTTCGTAGTAATATGGTGAGGCATAATTTCTATGATATGGGCAGGCTTTTCTGCATCTAATTTTAAAATCAGATCTGTTTCTGTTAATGAAAAATTTAAGGACTGGTTTGCTAGAGGTAAGACAGTGGTCTCGGTCTCTGAATACCATTCACCGTTTAACATTACTTTTTCGGTAACTAAATCAGTTAAATTATTGACAATTGATAGATCAGCAACAAAACCGTCTGTTAAAGCACCAACGTTTTCTAACTGGTGTGCTTTAGCCGCATTATAGCTGGCAATAGTATAGGCCATTTCTGCAGACATGCCATTTTGAATAGCAATTTTTACATTATAATCAATTGATCCTTCTTTTTGAATGTCATTGGCCGTTTTATCATCTGTTGCAAAGGAAAAATGAGATTGATTCGCTTGATTTATTGCAGGTAAAATAGCAAGTTCGTCTCTTTCTACCGTGCCTTCACGTACAAATACTGAAAATCCTGCATTTAGACGATCTAGGGCTTGTTTAGCATTTTCACTTTCATGATCCGTATCAATACCATACTTTCTATAAATGGCAAGTTGCTGGCGATTTAAACCCGAAGCGTGACCATCAACATGTTTACCGGCTGCTCTTGCATCATCAATTTTTTGATGCATGTCACCATCTTTATTAAATACGGCTGGGAAATCCATCACTTCTGCTAAGCCATTAATTTCTGGTACGCTATAAAAAGGTTTAAGTGCATCAGCATTAAGCGTTGCACCAGCATGTTCAAAAGGTGTAGCAGGGACCGAAGAAGGTAGCATGTAATGGATGTGAAGCGGTGATTGTCTAGCTTCTTCTAACATGTACTGGATCCCTGATATACCTGCAACGCTAGCAATTTCATGTGGGTCAGCTACGACACGAGTGACACCATGTGGAATAACTAATTTAGCGAATTCACTAGGAGAGAGTAAAGAACTTTCAATATGCATATGAGCATCAATTAATCCTGGGACAATATATTTTCCATTGGCATCAAATGTTTGCTTAGCTGTTAAATCGTCCCGTTTTCCACGATAAATAATCTGACTGTGGTCTATCCATAATTCTGTTTCTTCGAATTTTAGGTTAAACACATCTAAAATTTTGGCATTGATAATATGCCATGTTACGGTTTGTATCAAAATGAATCTCGCTTTCAATTTTTTAATAGTTTACCATAAATGAAGGTAAAAACTGCTAATTAAAGTTTCCCTGTGCTTTTTTAACATAACTATACCAATTTCAGTTAATCGTTGACAAAACAGTTTAAGTTATTTAAAATATTGAATGTTAGGAACAAATATGAACTTTACCAATTAAAAAAGAGGTTATTAATTATGTGTGGAATTGTCGGCTATACAGGTATTAATCAAGTTTTACCAAAGCTATTAAAAGGTTTAGAAAAATTAGAGTATCGTGGTTATGATTCAGCAGGTGTTTACGTTAATAACGGCGTAAACGAAGATTTTCTTGTGCGTGAGCAAGGACGAGTTTCAATGCTGGAGTTAGCGACAAAAAATAAAGGTATTTCTGGAACAGCAGGTATTGCTCACACACGATGGGCAACACATGGTGGCGTTTCGGTAAAAAATGCGCATCCTCATATGTCAAGTGATGGTCGTTTTTATCTTGTGCATAACGGGGTTATAGAAAATTATGACGTATTACGTGATACTTACCTAAAAGATATTAAGCTAAATTCAGAAACTGATACTGAAATAGCAGTTCAATTAATTGATAAATTTGCTAAAGAGGAAGAGTTATCGGCAGTTGATGCTTTCAGAAAAATGATTTCACTTTTAGATGAAAATTCTGCTTATGGCTTCCTGTTAATGGATCGTCAGACACCGGGTCTTTTGTATACAGCAAAGAAAAAGTCACCACTATTAATTGGTGTCGCTGAAGAAGGTAATGTGGTTACTTCAGATGCAGCAGCTATGCTTGATGTGACAAATGATTTCATTGAACTTATGGATGGTGAAACTGCAATCATATCTAAGGACAAAGTATCACTTTTTGACGAACACGGTGTTGAAATTGTGCGTGAACCTTTTACTATTAATATAGATGCTTCAGAAACTGATAAAGGTGTTTATCCATACTATATGCTCAAAGAAGTTGATGAACAAGCAGTTGTTGCACGTACGTTGTCTCAACATTATTTTGATGAAGAAGGGCATATAAAAAATATTGATAGTCAGATTACTGAAGCTATTAAAAAAGCTGATAGAATATATATCGTGGCTGCAGGTACTTCTTATCATGCTGGGCTAGTTGGGAAAAGATACTTTGAACAATGGACAGGGATTCCAACAGAAGTACACATTGCATCGGAATTTGCTTATGATCAACCATTACTGAGTAACAAACCTTTCTTTATCTTTTTGAGCCAATCAGGTGAAACTGCGGATTCACGTGAGGTATTAGATAATATTGTTAAGCAAGGCTATCCGTCACTAACAATAGCTAATGTGATGAATTCTACTTTGACCAGAGAGGCAGATTTTGCCTTACCAATCTTAGCTGGTCCAGAAATAGCCGTTGCTTCAACCAAAGCCTATACAGCTCAAGTTATAGTTGAAGCAATATTAGCATATGCTGTTGGAGATGCGGATATTGATTTGAAACATGAATTGGCAAGAGTAGCAGTTGAAATGCAAGTTATTATTGATCAAAAAGAGGTGTTCAATGATATTGCGAAAACAGCATTGCATAATCGTCACTCTGCATTTTACATTGGTCGCGGGCTTGATGCAGCTGTTGCTGTTGAAGCGGCTTTAAAATTAAAAGAAATATCTTATGTACAAACGGAAGGATTCGCTGCTGGTGAATTAAAGCATGGCACAATCTCTCTTATTGAGGAAGGAACACCAGTTTTTGCTTTGTTAACACAAGAGAAAACGGCGGGACTAGTTCGCGGTGAGATAGCTCAAGTTGCTGCTCGCGGTGCTAAAACTATTGTTTTAGCTAGTGAGTCAATTGCTAAAGAAAATGATGATTATATTTTGCCTAATGTAAATGAGTTGCTTATGCCATTATTAGCGGTTATTCCTGCACAATTAATTGCTTATTATGCAACTCTGGATAGAGGATTAGATGTTGATCGTCCAAGAAATTTGGCCAAATCAGTTACAGTTCAGTAAAAATTAATTTATTTTAACATGTGATAAGGTAATCTTGTCACATTTTTTTGTGTGGCTGTTAGACATCTGGTAAAATAAATTAGTATAGTTACGCACATTTGCGTGTAAAGGAGGTGCCAATCTTGGCGCTTTTTAAAAGTAAAGATAATATTGTTGTTGTTGATAACCAGCTAAAAATTCCTAATCACATTGCTATTATTATGGATGGAAATGGTAGATGGGCAAAAAAAAGATTTATGCCACGCATTGCGGGTCATAAAACAGGCATGAATACTGTCAAGAAAATAGCTACTGTAGCAAGCGATTTAGGAGTTAAAGTGTTAACTCTATATGCATTTTCAACTGAAAATTGGGCTCGTCCTAATGATGAGGTCAGTTTTTTGATGCAGTTGCCTATTGATTTCTTTAATGACTTTGTACCGGATCTCGTTAAGAATAATATTCGTGTAAATGTAATGGGTAATATTGATCAGTTACCGCAAGGAACCAAGAATGCTGTCACACGTGCAATTGAGCAGACAAAAACTGGCACAGGTATGATTTTGAATTTTGCCTTAAATTATGGCGGGCAATCCGAAATTGTTGCATCGGCAAAACAAATTGCACAAATGGTTGCAGATGGTAAGATCACACCATCTGATGTTGACCAAAAGTTATTTGCTCAAACATTGCAGACAGCATCATTGGGTGATTTTGCAGCGCCTGATTTGATGATCAGAACATCAGGTGAATTGAGACTAAGTAATTTTTTGCCTTACCAAGCTGCTTATACTGAACTATATTTTACAGATGTCCTTTGGCCAGATTATTCTTCAGATGATTTAGTTGAGGCAATTACGTCTTTTACCGCGCGTGATAGACGTTTTGGTGGGTTAAATAATGTTAAGGTTGAAGGTGAGTCTCAAAAATGAAAACACGTGTTATAACAGCAGTAGTTGCATTAATTGTTTTTGTACCATTGTTAATAATTGGGCACTGGCCTTTACTTGTATTAACATTGATGATGGGGGTTGTTGCAGTAAGCGAGGTGTTACGTATGAAGCATCGATTCTTAGTATCATCAGAAGCGCTTCTTAGTTTCATCGGTGTCATAGCGATTATATTGCCAAACAGTTTTTGGCAACATATACCTTTTGTAAAAAGTGCACATGTTGTTTTTTACATGTTAGCGTTCTTATTGTTATTAACAACCATAATTGTTAAAAACCGATTTAACTTTGATGATGCCGGCGCACTGACATTGACTATGTTATATGTCGGAACTGGATTTCATTACTTTTATCAAGCAGATAGTAAGGGTTTGTCAACTGTGATGTTTGGTATGTTAATTGTGTGGATTACTGATTCAGGTGCGTATATTGTTGGTCGTGCTATTGGTAAGAATAAATTAGCACCTAAAATAAGTCCTAATAAAACTTGGGAAGGTTCTATTGGGGGAAGTGTTGTAGCAGTTTTAATTGTACCAATACTTTATGTTCTTTTTAATTGGCTTCCACATTATAGTTTTATGGAATTATTTATTTTTACTGTTATACTTTCAGTAGCTGGACAAATGGGTGATCTTATTGAGTCTGGATTTAAACGTCATTATGGTGTGAAAGATTCCGGGAACATTCTTCCTGGACATGGTGGTATTCTAGATAGATTTGATTCTATGTTGATTGTTATGCCATTAATGGCAATAATTGGTATGTTAGGATAAATTATATGAGCATAACTGCAATTATCACATTTATACTTATTTTTGGTGTTATTGTCACTGCACATGAATTTGGACACTTTATTATAGCTAAAAAGTCGGGCGTATTGGTGCGAGAATTTTCTATTGGTATGGGGCCTAAAATATTATATTGGCACAAAAATAACACAACGTACACCATTAGAATATTACCTGTTGGTGGGTATGTTAGAATGGCTGGACTAGATGAAGAATCAGATCTTGATGCTGGACAAAATGTTTGTCTTCAGTTTAATGACCAAAAACAAATTACCATTATTGATAAACGTATTGAAAATACTAGTGGTGTAATATTTCAGATTGATACTTTTGATTTACAAAATGAGCTTTTTTTGACTGGATTTAATAAAGAATCTACTGAAAAACAAGTTTATGATATACATCATGATGCGATCATTGTTGAAAAAGATGGTACTGAAGTGCAAATCGCACCGAAAGACACTTGGGTGCAGAATGCGCCAGTCTATAAACGTGCCATGATTAATGTGGCTGGCCCTTTGATGAATTTCATATTGACATTTTTCATATTTTCGATACTTGGTTTTATACAACCAAATGTTAATTTGAATGAAAATGTCATAGGATCTGTTCAATCTGGTATGCCCGCAGCAGATGCTGGTATCAAAGTTAATGATAAAATTATAAAAATTGACAATGATAAAACTAATACCTGGGAAGAAATTACAGAAAACATTTCTAATAAGTCTAATCAAGAAATAACACTGTCTGTAGAACGCTTGGGACATTTGAAACAAATAACGCTTAAACCACAGTTAAAGAGAATTAACGGTAAAGAGCAATCCTTAATTGGTATAACCAATCGAACGTATACGGATCCTGTGTCGCGATTAAAGTATGGATTTATATCAACAATAACTGCAATTCAGAAAATATGGCATGCGTTAACACACTTATTTACTGGAGGTTTTAGCCTTGATAAATTGGGTGGGCCCGTTGCAATTGCCAAGACGACTTCCGAGGTGTCTAAAACTGGATTTTTAAATATTTTGTTTTTCACTGCGATGCTATCAGCTAATTTAGGAATTATGAATTTAATACCAATTCCAGCATTAGATGGTGGTAAATTAGTTTTAAACGCGATTGAAGCCATTTTGCGAAAACCACTGCCAACATCATTTGAAAATGCAGTGACGATTGCTGGAGCAGCAGTGATGTTAGTTCTAATGGTAGCAGTTACGATTAATGACTTATTAAGATGAGTAGAATTTAGTCACTGGTGTACAACAGTACACCGTACATATATAAAGGATGAAAGAGTATTATGAAACAATCAAAATTATTAATGCCTACTTTACGCGAAGTACCTTCAGATGCAGAAGTTGTTAGTCATCAATTACTATTAAAAGCAGGTTATATTAGACCAGTTGCTGCTGGTATGTTTTCTTATCTACCATTAGCTAAGCGTGTATTAAATAAAATAGAAGCTATTGTTCGAGAAGAAATGGATAACATCGATGCAAATGAAATGCTTGTACCAGAAGTTTTACCAGCCGAACTTTGGCAAAAATCTGGCCGATATGCAACTTATGGACCGGATTTATATAAATTAAAAAATCGCCAAGATCGTGATTTTATACTGGGTCCAACGCATGAAGAAACTTTTACTCAGTTATTAGCTGATGACATTAAGTCTTATAAAAAATTACCATTAGTTGTGTATCAAATTCAGCAAAAGTTTAGAGATGAGAATAGACCAAGGTTTGGATTATTACGTACGCGAGAATTTATCATGAAAGACGCGTATTCGTTTAGTGCCGACGAAGCAGGATTAGATAAAGCTTTTCACGATATGGAATCTGCCTATACTAACATTTTTGATCGATTAGGATTGACATATCGAATTATTGTAGGTGATGCGGGTGCTATGGGAGGATCTGACTCAAAAGAATTTTCTGCACCAGCCTCAGCTGGAGAAGATACGATTGCTTATTCTGATACAACGTCATATGCTGCAAATCTTGAAATGGCCAAGGATTTTTATGAACGTCAAGTTAGTTTAGAGGCAGAAAAAGACTTGCAATCAATCGATACACCAAATGTTAAGTCAATTGAAGAGCTGTCTGAATTTTTAGACATAGAAGCAAATAAACTGGCAAAAACAATCATATTCAAAGCTGACGGTAAATTGGTAGCTGTTGTTACTACCGGTGACTTTGAAGTTAACGATGTTAAAGTGCAAAACTTTTTACATGCCGATAATTTGGAGTTAGCTGATGAACCAACGGTTGAAAAAATAGTCGGTACAGGGTTTGGTTCTTTGGGACCGGTTGGCTTGCCTGACGAAGTCCAAATATTAGTTGATGAACGTGCAGCAGATCTAGTTAATTTTACTGCTGGTGCCAATAGAGACGGAAAACACTTGACTAATATTAATTGGCAGCGAGATGTTAACCTAATGGATAGTAATGTTGGAGACTTTAGAATTGCTCGTGAAGGAGATTTGTCTGTAGATGGACAAGGGAAACTAGTTTTCACAAAGGGTATAGAAATCGGTCATATTTTTAAGCTGGGTACAAGATATTCTAAAAGTATGGGTGCGCAAGTACTTGATGAGAATGGTCGCCAAAAAGACATGATTATGGGATCTTATGGTATTGGTGTTTCACGTTTGCTCAGTGCTATTGTTGAACAAAATTCAGATGAAAATGGGCTAATTTGGCCAGCATCAGTGGCACCTTTTGATGTGCATATTGTACCGGTTAACATAAAAGATGAAGATCAAATAAGAATTGCTAATGACTTAGAAACAACTTTGACCAGTCAAGGATTTGACGTATTAGTGGATGACCGAAAAGAACGTGCGGGGGTTAAATTTGCTGATGCTGATCTAATCGGATTACCTATTAGAATTACAGTGGGTAAAAAAGCAACTGAAGAGATTGTTGAGGTTAAGGTTCGAGCAAGTAATACCAACATAGAGATGCGTGTAAGCGAAGTTGTTGACTCTGTTTCAGTATTGCTGAATGATGATAAGTAAAGTGTTAATGGCCGAATTATTCGGCTTTTTTACTCGCAAGAATAAAATCAAGGAGAGCATATGTCTTTAACCGAAAAAGAACAATTGCAACATTTATTTGATCAAATTAAATTAAATAATGAAGTACGAAAATTATTCTCAAATGGAAAACTAAATCAAGTAATTGTTTCTAAAAAAGAACACTCTTGGTGTTTTAAGATTGAGGTTGAAAAGATTATTTCTCCAGAAATAACGCTTCAGTTGCAACAACAATTAAGTAAGGCATTTACGAATATTGCAAATACTAAAATCACCTTTAATACGTTATCTAAAACTTTTGACGAATCAATGATCAATGGCTATTGGCATATTATTTTATCTGAATCTAATCTTAATCCTGCTTTAAAACAGCAAATGATGAGTAATACGTCGTTGAATATGATATCTGTAGATGAATGCACGATAAATGTTGGCTCACAAATAGTGGCTCAAAAAATAACCGAGGATGTTTTAAAGAATCTACAAACAGTTTATCAACAATATGGATTTTCAAAAATAGAATTTAGCTATAAACAAAGCGAAGAACTTGCTCAAAAAATAACTGAAAAAGTTGCCCAACATCATGCCAAAGCTAATGAAAATTTACAAAAAGCTATTTTGGCTAGTGAACAAGCTAAACCTAAGGCTGCAAATGATGGTGTAGCACTTACTCTTGGACGTAAAATTAATCCAGAATCTGAAATTACAAGACTTGAAGATATTGATTCTGAAGAAAATCGTGTCATCGTTGAAGGCTATATA
This sequence comes from Leuconostoc palmae, assembly GCF_019656075.1. GTDB lineage: Bacteria > Bacillota > Bacilli > Lactobacillales > Lactobacillaceae > Leuconostoc > Leuconostoc palmae. The sequence continues at coordinate 81,787 of NZ_BPKZ01000006.1, forward strand.
TTTAACAGTGAAGTTCGAGAGCTTCGATCGGGTCGCAAGTTAATGACGGTCAAATTAACTGATTACTCAAATTCTATATCAGCGAAAAAATTTTCAAATAATGAGACTGATGAAGCAGTTTTTGATCATATTAAACCGGGTATGTGGGTACGTATTTCCGGTAATGTGCAAGAAGATACATACGCACGAGAGCTGGTTATGAATATTTATGACTTACAGGTTATAGACCATGAAAATCGTGAAGAGACATATCAAGACCCTAAAAAACATATTGAATTGCATGTTCACACGTCAATGTCAGCTATGGATGCTGTTACTGATTATACAAAAGTTGCTAAATTAGCGAAAAGATGGGGTCAAGAGGCATTGGGAGTTATTGACAATGCAAATGTTCAAGGGTTCCCAGAAGCACTTGACGCGGGAAAAAAGCATGATTTGAAAATGATTTATGGTATGGAAGCAAATTTGGTTGAGGATGGCGAACCCATTGCATTTAACTTAAAACCAGTTGAACTCTTAGATAAAGAGACAATTTTTGTAGCTTTTGATTTAGAAACAACAGGATTGTCGGCAGTCACAGATAATATTATTGAGCTTTCTGCCGTTAAAATGCAGTTAGGAAACGTAATAGACAAGTTTTCCGAATATATCAATCCAGGATTTCCTCTGTCAGAATTTACGACAGAATTAACATCTATTACTGATGCGATGGTGGCCCATGCTCAACCGGAAGAAGAAACGCTTAACAGCTTTAGACAGTGGATTGGTGATGCTATATTAATTGGACATAACGTCACTTTTGATATTGGTTTTATAAATGCTGCTTATAAGCGTTATGAACAATTACCCATTAAAAATCCAATAATAGATACGCTACCTTTTACAAGATGGTTATATCCTGACTATAAATCCTATCGTTTGGGTACAATTGCCAAAAGATTTAACATTAATTTGGAGCAAGCCCATCGTGCAATTTTTGATTCAGAAACAACGGGACATATTGCTTGGCGACTAATCAAAGAGGCATTTGAAAAATATAAATTATCATCCCATAATCAGCTAAATAATTATATGACAGAAGGGGATGCTTGGAAACACGGTAGACCTGTTCATGCTACATTATTAGTTCAAAATAGTGTCGGATTGAAGAATTTATATAAATTAGTTTCAAAATCAAATATTAATTATTTTGCTAAGGTTGCGCGTATTCCTCGCTCTGTTTTAAATCAGTATAGAGATGGACTTTTGATTGGGACAGGAGATACTGGCGGAGAAGTTATTTCAACATTGATTGAAAAAGGGTATGAACAAGCGATAGAGAAAGCAAAATATTATGATTTTATTGAAATCCAGCCAACGGCTAATTATGCACCAATGATTGAATCTGGGTTAATCGCAAATCTGGGTAAATTGCAAGATATTCTACTTAATATGGTGCGATTAGGGAAAGAATTAGACAAAATTGTTGTTGTTACTGGTGATGTTAAGTATACTAACCCAGAGGACAAGATATATCGCAATATTTTAATTGCTACGCAACCAGGTAACCCGCAAAATCGTACAGAAATACCAGAAACCTATTTTCGTACGACACAGGAATTACTAGATGATTACAGTTTTATGGGAGAAGCATTGGCAAAAACAATAGTTATTGACAATACACATCTTATTGCTGATAGTCTAGAAGTGATTGAACCTTTGAAAAATGGGTCATATCCGCCAAATATTCCCACAGCCGGTGAAGAATTAACTAAAAGAACACTGGAAACAGCAAAAAAATGGTACGGTGACCCATTACCGGACGTGATTCAAGCAAGAATTAATCAAGAACTTGAAGCTATCATAGGAAACGGATTTGCACCACACTATATGATCGCTCAAAAACTGGTTGAAAAATCAAACAAGGATGGCTATTTAGTTGGTTCGAGAGGATCAGTTGGTTCATCTTTCGTAGCTACAATGTCTGGTATTACAGAAGTTAATCCTTTTGCACCACATTATCGTAGTGCACATGGTGACTACTTTGAATTAGCTGACCCCAAAATTTATGAGTCGGGTTATGATTTACCGGATAAAATGGATCCAAACCATCCTGGAGAATTATTGATAGGTGATGGTCAGAATATTCCGTTTGAAACCTTTATGGGATTCAAAGGAGATAAAGTACCGGATATTGATTTAAATTTTTCTGGTGATTATCAACCTGTTGCTCATAATTATATGAAAGTTCTTTTTGGAGAACATAATGTTTATCGAGCAGGGACAATTGCTACAGTTGCTGAAAAAACAGCTTTTGGGTATGTTAAAGGGTTTGAACGAGATAATGAAAAGCATTATCGAACAACAGAGGTAGAACGATTAGCGCAAGGTATTACTGGAGTTAAAAGAACAACTGGTCAACATCCAGGTGGTATTCTAATTGTTCCTCGAGAATATGAAGTATATGATTTTACCCCTGTGCAGTATCCAGCAGATGATCAAAAATCTTTGTGGCAAACGACACATATGGATTATCATTCGATTCATGATAATCTATTAAAAATGGATATTTTAGGTCATGATGATCCAACTATGGTTCGTACTTTAAAAGATATGTCTGGCATAGACCCTCAATCAATTCCAGTAAACGACCCTGGGGTACTAAGTTTGTTTACATCTCCGGAAGCTTTGGGTGTTACACCCGAACAAATTTTTTCTAAGACAGGTACTCTTGGGTTACCAGAATTTGGAACAAATTTTGTGCGAGGTATGTTGGAAGAAACACAACCACATACTTATTCAGAGTTACTCCAAATTTCTGGATTATCGCATGGAACGGATGTCTGGTTAGGAAACGCAAATGAATTAATTGAAAATGGTACGGCTACAATTGGGACAGTAATCGGAACACGTGATAAAATCATGACTGATTTAATTAATTGGGGATTCCCAGCGGCAGATGCCTTCAATGTCATGGAAAAGGTGCGTAAAGGAAAGGGCATTACAGAAGAGTATCAAGCACAATTAAGAGAAACAAAAGTACCAGAGTGGTATATTCAATCAATGATTAAAATTAAGTACATGTTTCCTCGGGCACACGCAGCTGCTTATGTTTTAATGGCTTTGAGAATCGCTTATTTCAAAGTTTATTTTCCAACTATCTATTATGCTACATACTTTTCCGTCCGTGCTGATCAGTTTGACATTGTAGCAATGAGCCGTGGCAAGAATGCCACCAAAGATGCTTTGAAGCGGTTGCGCGCTTTAGGAAATGATGCAACGGTTGGTGATAAAAACTTATTAACTGTGTTAGAAATGGCTAACGAAGCATTGGAAAGAGGTATTAATTTTTCAATGGTTGATTTATATCAGTCAGAAGCGAGTGAATGGGTAATTGACGGTGATACACTTATTCCACCATTTTCTGCTGTGCCTAGTCTTGGAGAAAATGTGGCTAAACAAATTATTGTGGCACGCCAAGAAAAACCTTTCCTAAGTAAAGAAGACTTGAAAAAACGTGGGAAAGTATCACAAACAATTATTGATTACTTATCTAAACATTCAGTACTAGATGGCATGCCAGATGAAAATCAATTAAGTCTATTTGATTTTTAAAAAATTTAGTAAGATGGGAAATATAATCATATGAAACATGAATTGCATCAACGCATCGCAAATTATTTCGAATATGTTTTAAATATTGTGATTGTGATTATTGGCATTGTTATTTTCGGATTTTTGTTGAGGGAAATATATCATTTAGCAAATCTACTAATTACAGTTGATGATATGCGAACACATTTTACAGAAATAACTGAATCAACTTTAGCCGTTTTTTTATTTTTTGAATTTATGAGTTTAGTCCGCGAATACTTTATTAAAGATGCACACATAAGTATGGAAAGTTTTTTATATATTGGTGTAACCGCGTTAATAAGAGCTATTTTGGTCTATCATGATCAAACCATGAAAACTTTGTTGTTGGCAGCATCCATATTTTTGCTTGTCATAGCATTAACCTTTTATCGTTTTTTCAGAGAGAAAACAAAAAAAATTTCACGACATGAAGTTTAAATGTAGATGTAGTAAAAAAGCGCACTCTAGGCGCTTTTTTAGTCTGCTTAATCATGTTATGATTAGGTAGAAAAATAACAAAGGAGTGTGGGTAATCACTTGTGCAATTGATTTATCCCACAGTAATAACATGACAAAAAATATTGTAGTACTTGGCAGTTTAAATGTAGATAATATTATGAAAATGCCAAGAATGACATTGGAGGGCGAGACTATGGCATTGTCAGATGTCACAACTGCTCCAGGTGGTAAAGGCGCAAACCAAGCAGTTTCTGCATCACGTCAAGGCGCTAACGTGTCATTTATTGGATCAGTCGGTAATGATGCAAATGGTCAGTTTATGCGTGCCACTTTGCTAACAAATGGAGTTAATGTTGATGCAGTGACAACAAATGGTGATGTGCCAACTGGTTCAGCCTACATTATGTTGCAGGATAGCGGTGCTAATACCATTTTGATACATGGTGGTGCAAATCAGGCTTTGAATATTGGCGATTTAGATGCCGAATTGATTTCAAAAGCGGATACTCTAATTGCTCAATTTGAAGTGCCGTTGCCTGTTATTACTGAAGCATTTAAAATAGCTAAAGCTAATAATGTACAAACAATCTTAAATCCTGCACCAGCAGTTTATGACTTAACCCCTGAGCTAGTCGAAGTAACGGATATTATTTTACCTAATGAAACTGAAGCACAGCTATTATCTGGTATAACTGTTGAAAATAACGAAAGAATTTTAAATCAAGTTAGTGATAAATTACTGTCAACAGGTATTAAGCGTAGTGTGATCACACTAGGTGGTGCAGGATCATTTATAGCTGACGGTAATAATCGCTGGTGGGCTAAACCTAATCAAGTTAAAGCCGTTGATACAACTGCAGCAGGTGACACTTTTATTGGTGCCGTTGCGGCAGTGATTAACCCGGATTTTTCCAATCTTAAAGAGGCTATTACACGTGCAAGTGCTGCAAGTGCTATTGCAGTCACGCGTCCAGGCGCAATACCATCAATTCCTACTAAAGATGAGGTTGATAATTTCAAATGATAGCCTTACCAGACGAATTTATTAAGAAATATACTCATTTGTTAGAAGATGATGCTAAAAGTTTTTTTGAATCATTTGATCATAATGCTAAAAAAGCTTACCGTATCAATCCATTAAAAAATAATACAGAACTTTTTGACACCGCAAATGATGGAAATTTACCTTATGGGATTTGGGGACGATTCGGTGAAGTTTCCGGGCATTCTGTGGATCATGTAACTGGAGTGGTTTATTCACAAGAGCCTTCAGCACAGTTTGTGGGAGAGGTTGTTCAACCGTCACCAGGTGAACGCATACTTGATTTATCAGCAGCTCCAGGAGGGAAATCAACGCATCTAGCATCATTTATGGATCAATCAGGATTATTATGGTCTAATGAAATATTTATGAGTCGAGCCAAGATATTAAGTGAAAATATTGAACGAATGGGTATTAGAAATGCTATAGTGACATCACATTCACCGGCTGAATTAAGTGAAAAATTGCCAAATTTTTTTGACAAAATTTTATTGGATGCACCCTGTTCAGGTGAAGGTATGTTTCGAAAAAATAAACTTGCAATTAACCAATGGCATAAAGATTTTCCTAAAGAATTGGCAACTTTACAGAAAGAAATATTAATTGAAGCCCTGAAAATGTTAAAACCAGGGGGTCAAATTGTTTATTCTACATGTACTTTTTCACCAGAAGAAGATGAACAGACAATTTCATGGTTACTTAAGACATATCCTGAGTTAATTTTATTAAAGATTGATAAACCGTCAGAATCTCATATTAGTGATGGTGTACCAGAATGGTCAGATAAACAATATACTGATGGTCGGGTTGAAATCAGCAACACATCAGATCAGAAAATACTACTCAATACTGCACGCTTATGGCCACATAAACTTCAAGGAGAAGGGCATTTTGTGGCTAAATTGCAAAAAGAGCATTCAGAAACAGATTTAAAACCTAATAAAGCAATTAAAAAACTTGAAAGTTCTAATTTAAGTAATTCTCAAAAAAGATTGTTAGATGAGTTTTTTGTATCAACAATGACTAATTTTGAAGTTGATTATCAACGTCTAGTATTATTTGGCGATCGTTTGTATATGGCACCAGAAGATACTCCAAACTTGAATGGCATGAAGATTCTTCGATTAGGTTTAGAAATTGGTGTATTCAAAAAAAATCGCTTTGAACCGTCTCATGCACTTGCGTTAGCTTTTTCACCTCAAAAATTCAAACAACAATTTAATTTGAATGAAGATGATTGGGTTAAGTATGTACATGGTGATGTACTTAGAACAAAACAACGCCTTAATAAAGGTTGGATTCTTGTTACTGCCAATGAAAATGGTGTTGGTTGGGGCAAATTTGTTGATGGTCAAATCAAGAACTTTTTTCCTAAAGGATTACGTTTTTAAGATACTATTTAGACTACTTTTGTCCTTGTTCTTCAGTATAAAGTCAGTATAATAGTACTTTGGATAAAAGGAGAATATTAATGAATAAGTCAACTAAAATAATTAGTGCTATCACTGCTATTGTAGTTGTAGCGGGTGGTGTGTACTTCGCTACATCAAAAAATAGTAGTTCAAATGATGGGAATCATGAGCATGCAAAATTAGGATTAGTTCTTGATGTAGGAGGAGTTGATGATCATTCATTTAACCAATCCGCTTGGGAAGGGGCAAAGTCTTATGCTAATTCAAATAATATGAAAGCAGGGCAAAATGCGCCAGTAACTTATTTTGCTACGGCTGATCATTCTGATTTAGATCAAAATTTTAATCTGGCTACGAAAAACAAAAAATATGATATTGTTTATGGTATTGGGTACTCTCTAAACCAATCAATTACGAAGTCTGCAAAACTTAACCCTAAACAGAAATTTGTGTTAGTTGATGATATTGTTTCAAATCAAAAAAATATTGCATCAGTTATGTTTCGTTCGGAACAATCCTCCTATCTAGCTGGTGTTGCTGCTGCAACAAAGGCTAAAGAAAATGGTGAGAAGTCAGTTGGGTTCATAGGTGGTATTCATGGTAATATCATTGACGCTTTTGATGCAGGATTTGAAGCAGGGGTTAAAGCAACAGATTCTTCATTAAATGTTGAAAAACAATATGCAAACTCTTTTACTGATTCAGCAAAAGGGAAGACAATTGCAGCAACAATGTATGCCTCAGGCATTAAAACCATTTTTGCTGCTGCAGGTTTTGTTGGGAATGGTGCATTTTCAGAAGCAAAAGCCGAGAATTCTAAGTTAAATGCTGATTCTAAAGATCGCTTATATATTATAGGTGTTGACCGTGATCAAAAAACTGATGGTAACTACACTTCTAAAGATGGTAAGAAGCAGACATCTACTTTGGCATCTTCTATCACGTCTGTTGGCGCTGGCGTAAAAAATGTTGCTGATGAATATAATAAGACAAAACAGTTTCCTGGTGGGAAAACTATAGCGTATGGTCTAAAAGAAAAGGGTGTGTTTTTAACAGAAAGCGAATTATCAAATTCTGAAAAAGAAGCTGTTCAAAAAGCAAAAGCAGAAATTATTAATAATCAAATTAAAGTACCTAATCATCCTGCGGGATCTGAATTCAACCAAAAATTTTAGCAGAAAAGCATCGATATTAGAATGCTTTTTTTTGTTATAATGGATTTAGTTTGTTTGGGAGGAAATATACCTATGGCATTTAATCAACAGATTTCTATTGAAGGGGATGCGACTTACCGTTTGAGTAAAGCTATAAAAAAATATACTTTAGGAGACTTGGGGTTTATTCCAAATAACGCTGGAACTTACGTATTACATCGTTCTTTAGAACCTGAGAAACCATTGGAAAATGCAATTCAATTAAAAGTTTCTGTGACTAAAGATTTGAGAGGCTTTAAATTAAGCACAGTGTCTGCTGGCGATATGGCACGTATTAATATTTTTAAAATGAATAATGATGACATGATTAAGCTATATGCTTTTTTTATTGATGAACTGATTGCACGAGGTGTAATAGAAAAGATTTAATATGACAAAATTTTACTTTGTACGACATGGTCAAACGGAATGGAATCTTGAAAAAAGATTTCAAGGTGGAAATGGAGATTCGGAACTTTTACCATCTAGTTATAATGATATGCTAAAAGTTGGAGAACATCTTGCGGAAATTAAATTTAGTCGAGTTTTTTCTTCACCAATTAGAAGAGCTCGAATTACAGCAGAAAATATTTTAGATGTTATCAATTATAGAGGGCGATTATCATTACGTTCTAACGTAGCAGAAGTTAATTTAGGCAAATGGGAAGGCGAACTTGTTGCAAATGTCAAGCAACGTTATCCAAAAGCGTATTATAATTACCGTGAAAATTTAGATCAATTTGAAGGCAAAGAGTTTGGTGGAGAAGGTTACACAAAAACAAAAAATCGATTTGTACGTTTTGTAAAAACAATTGCTCAGCAGTATCCTGACGATAACATTTTGATTGTGTCTCACGGAATGGCACTTTCATTTGGTATAAATGGTTTATTGAAAACACCACGTATGTCAATTAGAGAGCGTGGTGGATTAAGCAATACCTCTACTACTATTTTGTCAACAGAAGATGGGATAACATTTAAGGTAGAGGATTGGAATAATACAAGTTATCTCAATAAAGAACAAAATGATGCAACCACAATATAAAATGTAAAGAAAAGTGCAGTAAGTAAAACATGACATATGTAGACGAAGAATTAGAAAAAATATCTGGTACGTTACAGCACGTTGTATTTGCGTCTACAGATTCTTATTTCAAAATTTTGTCAATACAAATTGAGGAGTCAACACTTGATAATTGGCCCGAAACAGAAATTATTGCAACAGGTACATTTGCTGATGTTCAAGAAGGGAGCATGTATTCATTTTATGGACACTTAGTTAAACACCCTCGTTTTGGTCAACAATTGAAAGTTGTGAAATATGAATATGAAATGCCTCCAGATGAAAATGGCTTAATTAAATATTTTGCTAGTGGACAATTCAGCGGTATTGGTAAAAAGACAGCTGAGAAAATTGTTGATCATTTAGGTATTAACGCTGTTGATTTAATCTTGAATGATCCAACCATTCTAGAGGGTATTTTAAAACCAGTAACCTCTCAACGCTTAGTCAAAAATTTACAACTTAATTTAGGACTTGAGCGTCTTTTTCAAGTGGGTTCAAAATATGGTCTAGGGACAGATATTGCTGCTAGGTTATATGAGCAATACGGAAACGAGGCACAAGAAATTGTAGAACAAGATCCGTATAGATTAGTTTTTGAATTTGACGGTGTATCTTTTAAAATGGCGGATGCTATTGGTAAACAAATTGGCATAGAGACGTTAGATGATAGACGAGTACAATCTGCAGTCTATGCAGCAATTATGAATGTCACTTTCCAATATGGGCATACCTTTCTAACTTATGATCAATTGCAGCAAGCAACTCAACAACTTTTAAAGCTAGGAAATGTAAATGAATTTATTGATTATGCTATTCAAAAACTGATTACTGAAAAAGTTCTTGTAGAAGTGGAAAAGATGATTTTCCCGGTTCAACTATTTTCCGCTGAACAGCAAGTAGCAAAAAATTTGAAACGTTTAGTGACATCCGAGTCACCGATTCTAGTTGAAGATAGTCTAATTGATTCAGAATTTACTATTCCTGAAGGACTTGAACTAGATAACCTACAGGTAGCCGCTGTTAAATCAGGCTTGAAGGCACAAGTATTTTTATTAACTGGTGGGCCAGGCACAGGGAAAACAACTATTGTGAGAGCCATTGTTGCAACTTGGCAAAAAGTTCTGCAAAAAAAAGCAATCGGAATGTCAGATACAGCCTCCTTTTTAAAATCTAACCGCATTAAAATGGCATCGCCAACAGGCCGTGCCGCTAAACGTATGTCAGAGATAACAGGTCATGAAGCAACTACGATACATAGGCTATTAGGGATTACTGAATCAGGTAAGTCAGAGTTTGATTCGGAAAATCCAATATCTGGTGGTTTATTAATTATTGATGAAGCCTCTATGTTGGATATTGAGCTGACAGATAAACTCTTAAATGCCGTTCCAAATGGCATGAAATTAATTTTTGTTGGTGATTCGGATCAGCTACCATCAGTTGGCCCAGGAAATGTTTTAGCAGATTTATTAGGTAGTAACACATTACCCCACATTGAATTGAAAACCATTTATCGACAGGGTAGAGGTAGTAGTATCACTTCTTTGGCAGAAAATATTAAGTCAGGAAGTTTGCCACCTGATTTTACTGAAAATAAAAAAGATAGATCAACTTTTATGGTTCCAGCTGATGACATCGAGATAGCGATTAAACAAGTTATAAAAGCGGCGATAAAGAAGGGATTTACTCAAAATGATTTGCAAATACTAACGCCTATGTACAAGACGTCTGCCGGTGTTAATGAACTAAATGTGATGGCGCAGGAATTATTTAACTCACCTGAACAGTCGAAAAAATTTCTAGAATTAGGAAAGACGGTTTTCAGAGTAGGGGACAAAGTATTACAGCTAGAAAATGATAGTGAACGGGATGTCTACAATGGTGATATGGGAACAATTGTTGCAGTTCAGTCTAAACAAGACAAACAAAATGACGATCATGAAGACAGATTAATTGTTGATTTTGACGGCAAAGAATCGGTTTACTTAAGAAAAAACTTAAATCAATTGACTTTAGCTTATGCTACAACTATCCATAAAGCGCAAGGAAATGAATTTAAATTAGTTATCATGGCTTTGACATCTCAATTTGGCTTGATGCTAAATCGTAATCTATTGTATACAGGTATTACTCGAGCTAGAGAGGCACTAATCTTAGTAGGAGAATTATCTGCGTTTAAACGTGCAGCAACGACAACCGTACCGGAACGTTCTACGTTTCTAAAAAGTTGGCTAACTCAAAATAATAGTACAGCACACAAAACAGAAGTTGAACTTACTAATAGTGAAAATAAACTGGAAGATAATTTTCTTTTAACTGAAAAACAAGTGATGACGTTAGCAATCGACCCAATGATTGGTATGAAAGATGTTTCACCGTATGACTACATGCCAAACTAGGATTTGCCTGTTATAATAAAGAAAGAAAACAAATTGGAGAAAAGTTATGACAACCCCTAACTATCAATTATTTAGTCTTGGGAGCAATCCAGAGTTAGCATCAGAAGTTGCCAAATTATTAAATAAAGATTTATCTATAGTTGATATCAAACAGTTTGCAGATAATGAAATTTATGAACGTATTGAAGAGACTGTCCGTGGTTGTGATGTTTATGTATTACAAGGCATTTCCTCGCCAGTAAACGACAATTTTATGAAGTTAATGATATTTATTGATGCCGCAAGACGAGCGTCAGCAAAAACAATTAATGTTGTCATTCCTTATTTTGGTTATGCACGCTCTGATCGAAAAGCACGATCTCGTGAACCTATATCAGCTCGACTAATTGCCAATATGCTTGAATCTCAAGGTGTTAAACGAGTTATAACAATAGATTTACATACAGATCAATTACAAGGATTTTTTGATATACCAGTAGATCATTTGTTAGCTATGCCTACTTTAGCCCATTATTTTTATGAGCATAAATTATTGGGAGATGATTTGGTTGTTGTGGCGCCAGGTCATTCTAGTTTTAGTCGTGCTAGAAAATTAGCAGAAATACTCCATGCTGAATGGGCAGTAGTTGATCATAGAGTAAGTCAATTAAATCCTGACGCACCGTTTGGTGTTACTGGAAATGTTCTTGGTAAACGAGCTATTTTATTAGACGATATTATTGATACTGGGCAAAGCATTTTATTTGCTAGTAGAGCGTTGAAAGCGGCTGGGGTATTTGAAATTTATGCTGTTGCATCTCATGCAGTGTTGTCTGCGGATTCAGTATCAAAATTAAAGCAGGCTGATTTGAGGCAGATTATTGTCACTAATACGATTGAAATACCTAAGGAAAAGCAACTGGATAATTTAATTCAAGTTTCTGTTGCGTATCCTTTTGCTGAAGCAATACGTCGAGTTGATGCATTTGAAAGTATTGAAGATATTATGAAGAGTCCAGATAATCTGGATGTGAAATTATGAAGAAAATAAATATGGCACCATTGCTATCACCTGAGTGGGCTAATCAAGGTGAGTCATTTTTGACAACACAATACGGTGCATACATTAAATTAAAAACACAGAAGGTTCAATTATTACGACTAGAATTTGCAGAAAATTATTTAGGCCTTTCTTTTGTCATTACTGTGGATGATGTAAGAGAAAACATCATAATTGATAAAAACTTTTTATCAATTGTTTTACCAAATGATGATGAACATATTGTCGAAATCATTTTAAGAAATGTTGATGGGAACAACAGTTATTTTTGGGAACATCCAGTTATTATTAATAATATGCTCAGTGATGATGGACAAGTAATGCAATTAATTGAAGATGATGACTCATTTATCACCTTTGTTGGTGATTCAATTACGGCCGGTGAAGCAATGGCTACTGATGGGAATCATCCAGAATTAAGTTTTCCTTACTTAGTAGCCCAAGAATTAAAAAAGCCACTGAATAGAATAGCTTACGGTGGAACAGGCCTAACAGCAAATGCGCCATTTCAAACACCAAGTGCAATAGATGCGCTATGGCATGTTTCTAATAACGTTGAAAGGGTTCGAACTAAAACCAATTTAGTTGTTGTAAATTATGGCACAAATGATTTTAACTATCATGCCACTGATGAAAGTTTTGCCTTTGGGTTACGTATATACTTACTAGAGCTAATCAAGCGCTTCCATAATGCGCGCATTATCTTATTGATACCATTTAATGGGGCCTTTAAGCACATTATTGAAAAAGAGACGCAGAGATTTTCTTGTTTCGAAGTTGTTGATACAACAGGTTGGTTAGTTGATTTAAGTCATGTTCATCCAAATATTGAAGAACATAGCATCATTGCAAAAAATATTTTGAAAGGAATTTAAAAATGGTATATGCAGCAGACGACACGAGATATGAAAAATTACCTTATAGGAGAGTATCTGATTCAGGATTGATTTTACCAGCTGTTTCCTTTGGATTATGGCGTAATCTTGGTGATCAGATGCCACTGGAAAATTCGAAAAAAGTTATTTTAAAAGCTTTTGATAGTGGCATTTTTAGCTTTGATAATGCGTCTAATTATGGACCAAGTAACGGCACAGCTGAGGAGACTTTTGGGCAAATTTATCGAAGTGATTTAAAACCATATCGTGATGAATTGATTATTACGACAAAGGCTGGATATCACATGTGGCCTGGACCCTTAGGTGAATTTTCAGGAAAAAAAACACTAACGGCAGCTTTGGATTTGAGTTTAAAGCGTATGGGCTTAGATTATGTCGATATTTTTTATGCGCATCGTTGGGATCCTAATACTCGCTTAGAAGAAACGGCTCGAGCTATGGACTTAATGGTTAGACAAGGGAAAGCACTTTATGTTGGTGTCTCTAATTATGATGCTAACCAAACTAAAGCTATAGCAAAAATATTTGCTGATTTAGGGACACCATTTATTGGCAATCAAGTATCTTACAACATGTTAAATCGTACAGCAGAAGAAGATGGTCTTTTGGATACTTTAGATCAAAACCATGCTGGTTTAATTGCTTATGGACCACTTGCCGAAGGATTGTTGACTGATCGTTATTTGAAAGGCATTCCAGATGATTTTCCAATTCATCGTACGAATAGTGTTTTATTCAGTTCTGGAAAATCAGTACTTATGCAAAAGCTTAATCAACTGAATCATATTGCTGAAACAAGAGGTCAAAAATTATCACAGATGGCGCTGGCCTGGTTATTGAAAGATCATAGAGTTGCTAGTGTCGTTATCGGGGCAAGTAATGTTGACCATTTAGTTGATAATTTAGCATTCACTAAAAATAATCATTTTAGTGATGAAGAACTGACTCAGATAGAAAATATATTAAAATAAAAAAAGGTCGTAACATAATGTTACGACCTTTTTATTGTTCGACGAAACTTTTTCTAAAGTTATTTGGTGTAATCCCAGTAACTTCTTTGAAAGTTTTAACAAAATAGCTTGTTGTTGAGAATGACAAGCTATTTTGATACATCTGACAGTTTAGAATCAGAGACAGCAAGTAGTTCTTTTGCACGTTCGATCTTAGCATTTCTAATAAATTTCTTTATTGTTGAACCATATTGTTTTTTGAAAGCGGGATTAAGATTCTTTTTAGAAGAGTGAACTGATTTTGCAATATCATCTAGCGTAATATTTTGATAAATATTTTCATAAATATACGATTTTATACGAGTATGGAGTGGGAGAAACTGGTTTGTACGGAATACTCTTACTAATTTATAGTAATACCAAGCTAATCCTTTGGTTGTGTAAAGTAAGCTATTGATTTGCTTTGTTCTTTTAATTTCTACAATTAAGTTATTCATAATTTCGGATGAAAGATGTAGCGGATATCCCCATTGACCAATAGCTCGATTCAAAACAGAAATGTAGGCTATTAAGAAATTTTTATGGTGTCTCAATGGTTGATTAGATAGATCTTCGTTTTGAAAATAACTGGTGTAGTGTAGATGATTTAATGCGGCTATTAATTCACTTTCTCGTGAGCACACAATAGCCTTAATAATAGCCGTTTCAATTTCAAAAAATGTAAATTTTGATGCGGTATTATCAACATGTGATTCTGGAGACTGCATGTTATGAAAAATTATTTTATCATTTGAAATGATTTTGTCTGTATAATTACTATAAATTAGTTGACTAATTTGTTGTATTTTTGTTAATTGATCCACAATGCTTAACTGACCGTATAGTGGAAGCGAAGAAGTATAGTCAAACGCAAAGCAAATAAATTTTTGAGAGTCAACTTTGACTGAAATAACATAACCAGTTGTGTGCCCAAAGACATGGTAAATACTGCCTGATTGCTGAGTAATTAATTTTTTCAAGGAATTAATTACCTCAAAATGTATTTTTGATTTGGTCAAAAAATTAACTTTATTGTTAAAAATTAAAAAAGTCTCAGCATTGACAATATCCGCAAGTAAAAAATTTTTTTCCATGAATAAAAAACCTTATTACAAAATCATTTTCTAATTTTAAAAATGAGTACAATCATTGACTTTTTTAAATCATACGTACATTATTAAATTAAAATAGCTATATTCTCAAAGCATTATATTCTAAAAAGTAATATAGTTAAATACTATTTGTAAATAAAGTCTTTTATTTTGATATTAAAGTCCTTTTTTTGATATGATAAATCAGAATATATAACCGATAATGAATCTATACAGAGTTTTTTTTAATTTTTGTAACTTAGTTTACTGGGGGATTTTTTTTATATGAAAGAATTTTTATCTAGGGTGTATTGTTCACTCATTATTGTGCTAGTCTATGAAATTGGAATTCATATTGTATTACCAGGGACGGTAGTACAGGCCTACCTATCCAAAGATTTTATGAAAAGTGTAAGTTTAGTGACTGGTGGAGATTTATCTCACATGTCATTTTTCTCTTTAGGATTAGGACCTTACATGTCAGGTATGATTTTTTGGCGTGTCATTCAGTCATTAAATCAGGATAGAATTAGTAAGTTAACTGAAAATACAATTTTCTATTATAGAACCAGTTTGATATTAAGTATCTCGATAATCCAATCTCTTGGACTATCTATGACTATGAAATCAAGTATAAGTTTTGTTCATAGCCAATTGTTTAATGTTATCTTAGCGACAATGGTCTACACTACTGGCTCAATGTTTGTTTTGTGGCTTGTCGAATATAACTCTCAAAGTGGAATAGGTGGTCCTAGCCTTTTGATATTAGTAGGTATTTTGTCACGTATACCAGGAGCTGCTATATCCTTTATTAAAGAAAACTTAATTGTTGATCCTACAATTAATTCAATTATTACTTTTATTGTCGTTTTGATGGGAATTGTTTTGATGATTGGTATAATTTCTTTTATTCTAGATTCAGAATATCGGATACCAGTCCAAAGAATTATGATTCGTAATGAATTAGCTGCTCCAACGTATATTCCTATTAAGCTTCTTCCAGCAAATGCAATGCCATATATGTTTGGTTTGACCTTTCTATCGTTGCCTCAAATTATTTTTCCACTCTTGAAATCCTTGATACCATCGTTAAAAGATTCTGACATTAGTAACTTGACATCATTAAATAGCATAGAAAGTATAGTAACTTATTTAATAATATTAATTATATTAGGGTATGGATTTTCATTTGTTAATGTTAATCCTACTGAGATAAGCGAAGATTTACAAAAAAGTGGTGATTATATTATTAATGTACTACCGGGAAATTATACTCGGGAATACATAACCAAAAAATTGATGATGATAGCTACTATTGGCAATTTAGTTACAATAATATTAATAGGCGTTCCTTTAATGCTTAGTTTAATATGGTCTGAGTTAAGCTCATTTTCGTATATGTTTGGTAGTTTGTTAATTCTCAACTCAACAATTGTGTCGGTTAGTGATCAAGCTAAAGCGTTAATTCAGAAAGATAGATATCCAAGTATTTTACCCCATTAATGTGTTCAAAAATAAGGAGAATAGTATTGATATACTTCATACCAAGTTGGCAATCAATGTCTAATGGACCAACTGACTTCGATGATATTGTTCATCAGCTTAGAACTTTTCAAGAAAGTGATGTGGAATTTGAGTTAATTATACCCGTCTATCTGCCAAATATTAGGTATCAGTTGAATAGACAGGGATTAGATGATATTAAATATTGGTCAGTGTTCGATGAGCTACAAATTAGTAATAGTAACGTTGTAGGATTACCTACAAAATTGGAAAATTTAAAATTTCCTGATAATGCCAGATTTATATACACACCTTCATGTGTTATTATTTATGTCCAAAATAAATTATATGCAAAGGTCTTCTTTTCAGAGTTTGGTTTTATCGCTAGTGTAACTTACTTTTTTCAAAATCGTAAAATAAGACAGGCTGTTTTTGATGAAAGATCTTTTTTATCTAGTTGTATTTTCTTTGATAAAGATGAAAATGTCAAAAATGTTAATTATTTTGACGCACAGCATAACGTTAAAATCGAGTACAATCTCATTAATAATCAAACAGTATGCTTTGAGAATGGCACTCACCAGTTGTATCAGAATCTTGATAATTTGATACTTGAGAAAATTGAAGAGCATATTAGGAGTAATTCTCAATACAAAACTTTGATTATTTCTGCTAGCAAAGAAAATACTTATTTAACTCAACTATCAAAATGTGTTGACAAAACATTAATTTCTTTTTTTGATCAACGGTTTAATATAAACAATGAAAATGATCTTGTGCAGTATACAAAGATCGCAAATATTATGGTTGTGGATACTCTATTTCAAAGAAAAAGATTGGAAGAAAAATTACAACAATTAGGTTTAGAGAGTCATATCACCAAAATCAATGAGATACCACCGTTTGATACGAGACTTAAATTGGGAGAAAGTCAATCATCACCATATCAAAAAATTTATTGGTATTTAAATGAAATGGATCAAACAAGTATTGAAAAGGTAGCTCATCTTCTTGTAACTGAAATATCTGAGAGAGAAAGATTATCAATATTGATTGCTTCCAAAGAAAACGCCAAAATTGAATTAGTTATGGCTCAGATGTTTAGAAAAATTAAAGATCATTTTGATATTGACGAAGATTCATTAGTTTATCAAACTGTTTTTAAAAAAATAAATGATGAAAGTGAAAACAAATTAACTAATACAGAGTTTTCTGGTTTAGACGAAACATCAGAATGGAAAGATGCTAATGATGCAATTACAACGATGCAACGTTTACAGGGGGTTCTTATTACTTCAGAAAATGATGTCGTTAACGGCTTAAGGGATACTCGAATAGTTTTAGATTTAAATTCAGCTCCTGATGTTTTTGTACAATTATCTGCTATTAGTGTAGGAATACCACAAGTTAATGTTACTCATTCTGAATATGTTATAGATAAACAAAACGGTCTGTTAATCGATGAAATTATTAATCTTAAAGATGCATTGTCTTACTATTTAGATGATTTATATCATTGGAATGAGTCATTAGTTTACAATGTTGCGTTAATGGAAAAATATTCTGGTAAACAAAATATTCAACGTTGGATAGAGTTAATAAGAGGTTGATTATGAGGAAAATAAAAGTTCTCAATATAGGAGCAATTGACTTATTTGATAAGCAAATTAATAGACACGATGTTGCATTTCGTTTCATTAGCGTTAATGATACTGAGTTAATAAAAGATAAAGATACACAGGAAATATATTTTGATAAGCCGGTTGGAAAAAAGGTAATTTTACCTGATTATATTTTGCTGAGTCATTTAGATTTCCAACTAGATAAATCTTTCGAAATTCTGGATACGATTTTAAACCAAACAGTAAAAAACTATATTATTTTATATGATTCGCTGACAGTTACTAATTCGATAATAGTAGAACGTCTTAAACAGTATGAAGTAATAGGTATCGCAGTTAAGGATAGTGCGTCATTTATCGAGTATCTTTTAAAGTTCTTTTTTACGGGGCAAGAAGGTTCAAAATTATCAGTTGACAATACAGTAAGTCATTCAGAAAACAGCGAATCCGTGTTAGTCAACGGCCATGTATCAGTTGATTTTCAATTAACTGATACACAAAACTTTAGGCAGCTGCACTCATGGCGCTATAATTACGTTTTTCAAAAAAATAAGATAATTGAAATATGGTTAGAATATGAATCTGATGATTTTATAGAAGTAATGCTTTACCTATCACGTATTAGTCAAGATGGACAAAATATTAAACAAGTTATAGAAATAAAAGGTAAGGAACTTCAGAATCCTTATGTATTATCTGATTTTGATGCAGGAGATTTTCTGTTTTGCTCTGTATGTGCCAAAGGTGTAGGAAAATTGAAGATTGGTCAGTTACATATAAGACGATCTAGGGGAGAATTTGGAACGTTCTTTGTTAAAGGTAAAAGAATTGTTGATCATAAAAAACAAGAAATAATGACTTATTTTAACCCAGGGGATCGCAAGCCACCTTTAAATGTTTATTTTTCTGGGTACAGATCTGCCGAAGGATTTGAAGGGAATTTCATGATGCAAGATTTAGGTGCACCATATTTGCTTATAACAGATCCAAGAATTGAGGGTGGCGGTTTTTATTTAGGTAATGAGCAATTAGAAAATGGTATTATACAAAGCATTAAAGATACCCTATCATCATTAAATTTTGCAGAAAACGAACTAATACTTTCAGGTTTGTCCATGGGAACATTTGGTGCATTATACTATGCTGCGGATTTGAAACCACATGCAGTAGTAGTTGGAAAACCATTAGTTAATATTGGAAATGTAGCATTAAACGAACACACAATTAGACCGGGCGGCTTTCCTACGTCATTAGATGTGCTATATAACACAGAGGGTGGGAATGATAAAGATGCTGCTGAAAAATTGAATGAACGATTCTGGACCAAATTTAAGAATACTGATTTTAGAAACACTAAATTTAGTGTGGCATACATGAAAAATGATGATTACGATTTAACAGCTTTAAATGATATTCGCAATCTCTTTAAAAATGATGAGACTATGGTATTGTCTAAGGGATTTGTTGGTAGGCACAATGACAATAGTTATGCAATAAACATGTGGTTTATTAAACAATATAAAAATATTTTAAAAAATGATTTCAGGAGAAAAGATTAATCTGATGTCTAACATGATAAATTTAAAAAATAGCTATGCTTTTCAAATAATATGGGATACAAGTAATGGTAAAACATACAAGTATGGCGCTAATTTGAGTATAGACAAAAAATCAGTGATTTATCAAAACCCGTTGATGGCTCAAGCAGTTAAAATTCATACTTGGTTTTCTCAAACAGATTATCCGAATTTTCGTTTTTCACCAGCCCTACCCCTATTAAAATCTAGTCACCATTATGTTTTGGTTGTTGATTGTGTTATGATTCCAGAAAATTCTGTGTTTATACAACTCGATTTTTTTAATATTTTAAATGAAAAAGTTAACTCAATTGTTGCAGACTCTAATATAATTGAATTTATTTTCCCAAAAGAAGCGACACATTATGAAATAAGTATAGTTAATGCCTCTAATCAATTTTTAAAGTTTGAAAAAATATTGTTATTTGAATCAACTAATAATTTTCAAAAATATGCCTATGATGCTGATGCTAATCTCATTATAAGTGATAGAAATCAAATGATAGAAGAATCAGTTACGTTTAACAGTTTTCATAATCAGATTCTCACATTTTCAAATTTGAATGGTATGCTTGTTTGTAACCCTTTAATAGATTTTTTGGAAATTGATAGCATGTTAAACAGCAATAACTATCAACCAATTGAAAATATGGTGGAATATATCAATACGCTTTCCCCAAGTGTAAAATTAGTCGGACATGATGTTTTTAGTAGTATCTTGGCGATTATAATTGATCAAATTAGTACAAAAAAAGAATACACTGTTTGCACTAATTTTCGAGAATTGATTGATTCAGGAGATTATTTAAATGACGTTGCTACAAAAAAAGTATTAGATTGGTTCAAGTAATGGTTTTTAATGAAATCTTTTTATTTTTCTAATACTTTCATATTAAAGAAAGAGCGTAATTTATTCTAATTGAGTAAGGAAAAAATATGTTCAAAAAAATATTAACAAATTCAGCGCTAAAAAAATATTACAAAATTTTAGAGAAAGTTGAAAAAAAATCTGATGCCTACCAATTAATGAGTGACAATCAATTAAAAGATCAAACGAAAAAGCTAAAGCAAAGATTAGTTAATGGGGAGACATTAGATGATATTTTACCTGATGCATTTGCCACTGTTAGAGAGGCAGATAGAAGAGTATTAGGTATGTTTCCATTTGCTGAGCAAATTTTAGGGGGCATAATATTACACAGTGGAAACGTTGCAGAAATGAAAACAGGTGAAGGAAAAACATTAACTGCTACTATGCCTCTGTACTTGAATGCTTTATCAGGTCGTGGAGTGATGTTGATCACAGTTAATGAATACTTAGCTGCAAGAGATGCTAAAGAAATTGGACCTGTTTTTGAGTGGTTAGGGCTTAAGGTAGCCACTGGGGTTCCAGAAGAAAATCAAAGTGAAGATGATTTAGATAAAAAAGAAATATATAGTTCTGATATCATTTATACAACAAATTCTGGGTTAGGATTTGATTACTTATTCGAAAATCTAGCCGAAAATGAAGATGACAAAAATATTAGAGAGTTTAATTATGCAGTTATAGATGAAATTGATGCTGTTTTACTAGACATGGCTCAAACACCTCTTATTATTTCCGGAGCACCTCGAGTTCAATCAAATTTATATCAAGTCACTAACTACTTTATTGAAACTTTAAAAATTAACGAAGATTATGAGTTAGATGAGGAAAAAAAGCATGTCTGGTTAACCGAAAATGGTATAACGCATGCTGAATCTTTTTTTGGTATAGACAACATTATGTTGAAAGAGAGCGAGGAGTTATATAGATACGTTATGTTGGCTTTAAAAGCTCATTTTCTATATCAAAGAAATAAAGATTATGTTGTTGAAAATGGCGAAATTATTCTTTTAGATATTACAAATGGTAGGAAATTAACAGGGACTAAGTTACAGGCTGGTATACATCAATCTATTGAAGCTAAAGAAAATATAGAAATTACAATTGAAAGTCGAGCAATGGCTTCGATCACGTATCAAAATCTTTTCCGAATGTTTAGAAAATTATCTGGTATGACGGGAACTGGTAAGACAGATGCTGAAGAGTTACGAGATATGTATAACATGAATGTGATTGTTGTGCCAACGCATAAACCTATTCAGCGTATTGATAAAGAGGACAGTATATATTTTGATTTAGAAAGTAAAATTATTGATTCTGTTGAACAAATTAAATATTTTCATGAAAAAGGACAGCCTGTTTTGCTTGGTAGTGGTTCTGTAACGATGTCTGAACTATATTCAAGAATATTGTTACGTGAAGGTATTCCTCATAGTGTTTTGAATGCACGAAATGTTGCATTGGAATCTCAAATAATAAAAGAAGCTGGTAGAAAGGGCGCAGTTACAGTTGCTACAGCTATGGCTGGTAGAGGAACAGATATAAAAATTAGCAAAGAAGTTGATGATCTAGGTGGCCTAGTTGTGATTGGTACTGAGAGAATGGAAAGTAAACGAATTGATAATCAATTGCGTGGTCGCTCTGGTAGACAAGGTAACAAAGGACACAGTGAATTTTTTGTTTCATTGGATGATACGGTACTTTTACAATACGGACCGCAATGGTTAAAAAAGTACATTGACAAAAACAAAAACAAAAAAATTTCTAAGCTAACTGGTCGTAAATTTAAAAAGATAATTGACCGTGCGCAAAAAAGTGCTGAGAGCCAAAATAAATCCTCTAGAATGCAGACATTAGAGTTCGATGAAGTTTCGAGAATACAACGTGAAAAAGTGTATGAGGTAAGAAATTTTCTTTTACAAGATGGAAATGAGTATAGTCAAATTCTGATTGGCATGGCTGAGGAATGGTTTTCGAAAATTGTTAGTACATCAAAATTTAATCGTCATACATTGTTAAATTTTATTGTCAATAATTTAGACTATCAATTTGATCGGAATGCAGAAGCTTTTAGACTAATTGATTACACTGATACTAAAACTATTCAAAATTTTTTAGTAGATTTTTTCAAAAAAGGTTTAATGCAGAAAAAAGATCAGATTAGTAGTGATTTTCAATTTAAATATTTTCAAAAACTAATCATTCTGAAAGCCATAGATACCCAATGGGTTGAAGAAGTTGATAATCTTCAGCAGCTGAAGACAATTGTCACAAATAGAAATCTAGCACAACATAATCCGGTTTATGAATATCAAATCGAAGCTAAAAAGTCTTTTGACATTATGATTAATAAGATCTATGAACAATCCGTGTCAGGATTTATGCTTAGTGAATTAGCTTTGCAAGAAGATGGGACAGTGGAAGTAGAGTTTGCATAGACTAGGAAAAGAGGGGGGAAGTTAATATGACAGTTTATAATTTTAATTTAGCATTAGGATGGGCTAGTAGTGGGGTTGAGTACGCCCAAGCATACAGGGAAAATGTTTTTCGACAATTAGGCATAAATTCTAAATTTGTATTTGCAGAATTAATTCTAAATGGCAATATATTTGATATGGCAGACAGAATAGGAATGGATATCGACAACGTAATGCCCATTCATTTTTACTTTACTGATTTAAAACCATCTAAATCGGTCTTTTCACTGGATATGTTTGAAGAGACAATTGATTTAGATGATTTCCATAAAGTTATTACTGCAGATGTTGTGACCTACGAATCGGAAGGCACGTTTTTACGAGTAGGACTCGATCAAATTCACAACAACATTGATTATATAGATTATGTAAAAAATGGCTTTTTAATTAGGAAAGATCATTACACATATACTAAGACTTTTTCCGAATATTATGTTCCTGTAGACAACAGAGCAGAGTTATTCAAACGCACTTTTTTTAATGAAGATGGTACTGTAGCTTATGAACAGATTATAGATCATGGTGACGTAACATATGTGATTAATTCAGTTATCTTATATTCTGAGTTTGAGTTTGTGGATTACTTTGTTAGTCAATTAAAACTTACTAGTAGTGATGTATTAATTATAGATCGAGAACAATATATTGCTCCTGCAGTTTTCAAGTACAAAAGAGACGCTAAAGTTGGGGTAGTTATACATGCTGAGCACTATAGTGCCAATCAGACAGATGAGCGTCATGTTGTTTGGAATAATTTTTATGAGTATCAATTTACGAATGCTTCTGAAATTAACTTTTTTATTACAGCTACAAAAAAGCAAAAGAAAGTCCTCGAACAGCAGTTTAAGCATTATGAAAATATTGATCCAAAAGTTTACGCTATTCCAGTGGGTAGTTTAGATAAGTTAAGAGGTAAAAGGCATCGTCGGACTGAAAATCAATTAATGACAGCTTCTCGTTTAGCTAGCGAAAAGCATGTGGACTGGATTGTAAAAGCTGTTTTGAAAGTTCATGAAACTATACCTAACGTTACATTGGATATTTTTGGAACAGGTGGGGAAGTAGCAACTCTAGAAACTCTGATTAAAGAAAATAACGCTGAAAGTTTTATTAAATTAAAAGGACATCAAGATTTGACTGAAATTTACAAATCTTATTATGGTTATGTTTCTGCATCACAAAGTGAAGGATTTGGCTTAACTTTACTAGAGGCAATCGGCTCCGGTCTCCCTATAGTAGGGTTTGACGTACCATATGGTAATCAAGAATTTATAGATGAATCTCAAAATGGGTACCTTGTTTCATATAATGCTAACATTCAAGATAACATTCAATCACTTCAGTCAGGCATAAAAAGTTTGTTAGGTACTTCAGAGCATACGAATCTAAAAAAACATTCATATCAAAAAGCGGAATATTATTTGTCTAAAAATATTAAAGCATTATGGAATACCTTGTTAGAAGAGGAAGTGGGAGAAAAAAACAATGATTAATTTATTTGAATATATTGATGAAAAAGCTTCGGACTTATTATGGTCTCTGAATGATTCAAATATCAAAAATAAGTCAGTTGTAGTTTTTGATAACGGATGGCTGAACGAGAACATTATCTCACCGTTTAGTTTTTATTCTTCTGCTTATAGTAATACCAATGGGAAGCCACTATTTTTCAATGATGTACCAGTCCCTAGATTTTGGGGTATCAGAGGGAATGATCAGTTGGCTGAAATTTATAATGATGATGCTATAATGGGGAAAATTTTTTATCATGAAGGACGAGTTGTAGAGCGCGTTGAATGGTGGCATAACTCTGGAGAAACAAAGTTTATAGATTATTACAATAAATTTGGACATTTATTTGCGAAAACATATTTTCATGGTAATAAACCAACGCAAAAATCGTATTTTTCTCCAAGTAATAAGGAAATTATTATTCATAATTTGCAAACTGATCAAATTTTGCTAAATACTGATCGATCCCCTCAATTATTTTCCAGTGTAACTGATTTCGTTTGTTTCTTTATAAAAAATAATTTAGAGATAAAGGATTACGAACGGATTATTTATAATTCTTTGTCCATACCGCTATTTGTTATTAATCAGCTTGGTAAAGATGTCAAGGCAGCACTTATTTGGGATGAACCTATGCCACAAGGGATACCAGGCAACATGATGAATATTCTAACCAATTATGACTCTAATACAAGACGTATCTTTTTCCAAAGACAATCAGATATACGAGAATTGCAAAAAAATACTCATATAAGAAGAAAAAATATTGTATCTTATCTGGGAAAACTATACGCGTATCATTCTGTATTACCTAAAAAAACGGTAAAAGACTCTGCGGTAATTGTCACAAATTCAGATTCTATTTGGCATTTACAAGAATTAGTAGAAGCACTTCCTAATATTCAATTTAAAATTATGGCCTTAACTGAAATGTCTCAAAAATTAATGCATTTTGAGATGTACCACAATGTTAACCTTGTACCAGCTGCAACGGTAAATGATATTTTGAATTCTGTTAATAAGTCTGATTATCTTTTGGATATTAATGATGGTACAGAAGTTTTAAATGTTTTAAAACAAGGATTCTTGTCACATACGCTTATTTTTGCAGCAAAATCAGTTGCCCATAATCTTAATTATGTTTCTGAAAACAATATTTTTTCTGATAATCACTATCAAATGATGATTGATAAAATCTCACAAACAGCTGACAACAGTTTGGCATTTGATGAAGCGTTAGCGAAACAAGAAAATCTGTTTGGAATACAAGGAAATCAAGAATTATATTATAAACATTTACAAAATTTTTAATTTTAAAATCAAAGAGGATGTATATTATATGAAAAAGTGGATTACAGACATTATTCAAGCTGAAGATGCGGGTGCAACATACAAAGCTAAAAATGACATTGCTAACTTTGCAGAAGAAATTGGATTAAGAAAACTTTCAATTTTTAGATATGATTCTGCACATGAACGTTCAGAAGAAATACATTCTCGCATTGATGGTATCACAGCACCTGTAAAAAGAGGCGATATAGTATATTACCAATTTCCAACATATAATGGTGTCAGATTTGAACAGTTTTTCATAGAGCATATGGATGTTCGTGGCGCAAAAATGGTTGCAATAGTTCATGATATTGAATTTTTGAGGTTTCCTTCCAATACTAAGTTCGATGAAATCAAGTATTTGAATAGATTTTCAGTTGTTATTGTTCATAATAAATTTATGGCTGAAGTATTAAAAAATAGTGGTTTAAACACTAGCATTATTTCACTAGACATATTTGATTATGCTGTTAACGATAAAATTTTAGATCGAGAAGAAATTACTAAGCAAGTTATTATAGCTGGATCTTTGGATAAATCTTTGTATTTAAAAAAATGGGATTATGAAACACCAGTAATTGCTTACGGATTACAACCTTCTTTTCAATTAGGACCTTCAGTAAAGTACATGGGGGCTCTCGCACCTGAGTCAGTTGCTCAAAATTTACCTGCGGGGTTTGGATTAGCTTGGGATACAAATACAAATGCTTATGAAAATAGTGAAAATTATGCTAAATATAATAATCCTCACAAGGTTAGTTTATATTTGGCCAGTGGTTTGCCCGTCATTGTAAAGAAAAATACAGCAATAGCTAACATTGTAGTAACATATAATTTGGGTATTATTATTGATTCACTTGAGGATCTTGACACGAGTTTAAGTCAAATAGATGAAAAACAAATGCGTAGTATGTTGATAAGTGTTAATAATTTTAGAAAATTATTATCTGATGGTTATTACACAAAGCGTGCTATAGCAATGGCCGAATTTCAAGTCGTAATGGGCTTTTCGGATAAGGAGATATAATTTGATGTCGAATGATGAAGATAAAAATAAAAAAGTTTCAATATTAAATGAAGATATACAAACTAAAATAGATTATGAAAAAGAAAATATAATACGTGCTAATAAAAAGAAAGGATTAGGTAAGGCACAACTTTTTTTTACAATAATAATGGGGCTAGTTGTTTTATTTGGAATTGTGTACACATTAGTTTCGCAATTAAAGTAATGTGAAATCAGTTTTTGGGGGATGACGATTATGAAAGATAAAATTTTTTATTCTGGTGTAAATGCTATCTATCCAGATATTGCTTCACTTGATTTGCAAATTAGTACAAATATGGTAAATGTTGCTTTTGACCGTGAAAGGTTGGAAGAAATTAGACGTTCTAGAAATATTTCTGTTAACAATATGGCCAAAAGAATAGGATTAAGTCGTTCACGATATTACAGATGGCTGGATAATGAAATTGATTTACCAATGGATCTACTAATTAGTATGCAAAAGCTTTTAGTTTTAACCGATTATGAGTTTTTATCGTTATTTGGTCAGCCTAATGATGAATATATTCAAGTAACAGCAATGTTAGCTTATAATGCACTGTTATTGACTGAAGATAATTGTCTTGTTTTGAGGGATAATTTGGTCAAACATCAAAATAGTAGTTTGAAGAATGATCCGTATTTATTATTATTAGATTTTTCAAATTTATGTATTTTTTACGTTAAAGAAGATTGTGATGACGAATTTAATCAGTTATTTGATCACTTGATAAATTTAATTTTTATAAGAGATATTTGGACAACGATTGATGCATTAGTTTTAGTTACAATGGCATATATGTCTCCAAAGAGAGTTTTTCCGTTTTTTTCAGAATTATTAAACATTCTCGGGAATTTAAAATTTACAATTAGTTCCAAACACAGATTTTTTTTAATATTTGATTTATTTTGTATTGCAGTTAATGCTGACAATAAAAAATTGTCTTTTGAAAGTTTTCAAAAATTAAATATGGTTAGTTACGGTGTTAATGACTGGAAAATGTCTTTTGTAAATGAGATGTCACATATTATGATTGATAATTGGGACGATAGGGATAATGCAGTTATAAAATTAAAAAAGCTTGTAAACAACATTTTATTTTTAAACGATAAAAACTTTGAAGAAAAAGTAAATCATTTAATTAATAATTACAGCAAATAAAAATGTCCCATTAATGGGACATTTTTATTTGCTGTAATTATTAAAGTTAAAATAGAAAATAATAACCTAATTACATTGAAGGAAGATATATGAAAAGATTAAAATTAGCCAGATCTCAAGAATCTAAAACACGATTCAAGATGTATAAATCTGGTAAACAGTGGCTATTCTCCGGTTTGACGATGATCGGTGGCTTAGTAGGGTCACAATTAGTGGGTAATACCTCAGTATCAGCTGACACAACAAGTGATACATCAGGAACCACTAAGGAAAATACAAGTGACACGCTGGTTACCAAAACAACAGCAACAATTCCAGCTGATAAAAGTATCGCAAATAGTAATGCTAACACAGCAGCAAGTGCAAGCCCAGCAAGTACAACGACAGCTGCTTCGACATCAAGTGTCGCAACAGCAATAGATAGTCATTCACTATCAACTAGTGCTTCAGTTTCACAAAGCATGTCAGTGGTGAGTGAATCAACTAGCTTATCAGCTTTTACAAGTACTTCAGCATCATTGAAGGATTCAACATCCGTTAGTGATTCAGCATCGGTTAAACAAAGTCAATCACATGATAGTTCAAAGAGTAGTACGACTGATCAAGTTAAGCAAAGTACTACAGGTAGTACACAAAATAGTACTTTAGGGACATCAACAGTTGTCGCACCAGTGACAGCACCAGTGGCTAATCAGACAACAGCAGCTGTTAATCAAGAAGTTGCACAATTACAAACAAAATTGCAAGATGGCAAGACAGTTGCCTTTGACCAAAAGGCCAATGAGTTGGTGATTTCAATGCCACGAACAGCCGTTGTGCCAATTTTGACAACAGCTGAAAAAACAGCTGCTAGTAATGCTGCTCAAAAAATAGGAGCGGTTGTGCGAGTTGATTCAAGTAATTCAACAGATGAACATTCTAATATACCATCGCAGTATAAGAGTGTCTCAAAAGAGAATAATAGTGAAGGCGTTGTGAAATATCTCACAGCGAATAATTTGATTAATTCAGTGTCAATTAACAATGCGGATTTTAAAAATACATTAAAAAATTCTCACACAGCATTGTTAGCAACAGCTCCTCAGTATGATAAACCTTCTAAAGCTCCAATTTGGTTTTTGTTCATGTATTGGAGATCTGGTTTTATTCAACAACCACAAAGCTTAAACACTGTTGTTAATAAAAGTTACAGTTTATTCGGAGAAACAACACCTTCTTTCTATAGTACTAGTTATCAGTGGTATGTACGCAATCCCGTAACGGGGCAGTGGTCTACAGTTAATGGTGGAACGTCATCGACTTTAACGACTACTCAATCCACTGCTGGCAAATATTATTATCAATTGCAAGCACAAATAAACAGACCATTTAGATCAACGCTATGGCTATGGTCACAAGTAGTAGCGGTAAATGTTGAGCAACAACAAGTTAATGCAACAGGTATAATCGCATCACTTGATAATAATTATTTGTGGTCAGGTACAGGTCAAACAACCTATGCGCATGTCACAACAACCCCATCAAACGCAACATCAAAAGTCACCTGGACAACTAGTAATCCATCAATTGCAACTGTGGATCAATATGGACAAGTAACTGCAGGAAACAACAATGGGCAGGTGCAAGTAATAGCTACTGTTACTAATCCTGATGGCACGAGTCATTCATCTTCTGTCAATTTGACTATTGGAAGAGGACTAGAAAATCAAACTGTTACAGAACGAAATAGTGCACAATTTAATGTCCAAGGTGTTAACGTCCCATCTGGTGCAAGTGTAAAGTATGAGTGGCATAAAAAATCAGCAATTGGTGGGCGCGATACTGTAGTTGCCACTGGCCCTTCATCGTTATATACTACACCAGCTACCACCATGCAAAATAATGGTGATAAATATTATGTCAACGTAAATGTGACATACAATGGAACTACAAAACAATTAACTTCCAATACAGCAACATTGACAGTGATACCAAGTGCAAGTGACAGTGCTTCAATCAGTGCAAGTACAAGTACTTCAACAAGTACTGCAAGTGCAAGCAATTCAGCAAGCACAAGCACCTCAACAAGTACTGCAAGTGACAGTGCCTCAATCAGTGCAAGTACAAGTACTTCAGCAAGTACTGCAAGTGACAGTGCTTCAATCAGTGCAAGTACAAGTACTTCAGCAAGTACTGCAAGTGACAGTGCTTCAATCAGTGCAAGTACAAGTACTTCAGCAAGTACTGCAAGTGACAGTGC
>NZ_BPKZ01000007.1 GCF_019656075.1 Leuconostoc palmae
TGTCTCCCAATTAGATATGGTTTTATTAGAGACCAACAATTTATTAGCCAAATCCATTTGTGTTAGAGACATTTTTTTCCTCTTTTCCTTTATCAAATTATGGAATATCACGACTATCCTCCCTGTACTTGTTATGACATTAAACATAATACTGTGACATTATTTTAGCAATGGAAAGTCCTTACCAATCCTTATGATAAAGGGTCTTATCATGATTATGATATTTAAATCTAACAAAACTTGATTTGATATTCTTTCATTGCAGTTAATAAACATTATGGTAGATATAATCAATCTTATTCGTTCTAAATACTTTCATATCAACATGCAAAAGGATACTTGCTCGACCTTTACGTGTCTATTTCGTATACTTAATTTCAAGTACAAGGAGAAATTAATATGGAACTCGGTCAAAGACTCAAGGAATGTCGAATTGCTTTAAATAAAACTCAGCAACAGATGGCTATGGACTTACATGTCACTAGGCAAACTGTATCCCATTGGGAAAATAACGATACCTATCCCAGTTTGGATATGTTGGTGACGTTAAGTGATTATTTAGGCTTTTCTTTGGACACCACACTAAAGGAAGAGGGAACAGAAATGATTGACAGCATTAATAAGGAGTTAGTAATGGGGAAGAAATACAAGAAATTTGTTTTGCTAATCGGGGGAATAGCAATTGCTTTTTTACTATTTATCAGTATTTTAACTTATGGTAGAGCGACTCAAAATGGGTTAATCGATCGGTTTAATCCATTTTTAAAGGAAACTTATGGATATGCATTACTACCTGAACAGATAGAAACCAAAAAAGCTAAGGTTCCAGAAACAATTGTTCATAAAGATGGCACAAAGACAACTAAAAATATTATTACTGATGTAGCAAAGCCAGTAGATGCCTTTGTTCTAAGCAATATTTTTGGTGAGGGAGAATGGTTAAAATTTCAAGTAGGCATGATTCCAAAAGGACAGAACTATGCCGTCGTATTACACAAAGGATCTTATGTTAAACGGGCCAAATTGATTACTAAAAATGAAGTCCCATCACTATATCGAAATAATATTGGAAACTCAGATCAGTATATGAAGTACGATAAAAATAATATGGGTCCTCGTAATTCATTTAATCCATTTTCCAATACAAGTGGACTATAACAATAAGAGTTAAATTAATTTTATTGATAACATTTAGCCAAAATTAATTTGATCTAAAATGGTTTCACGGCTCGCTTGATCTAAACCTAAATAAGTTAAAGTCATGGCTTCACTAGAATGATTTAATAATTGCATGACTAAGCCAATATTGTAATTTGACTGTGTATAGACACGATAAGCGCCAGTTTTACGCATGGTATGTGTTCCGAGATAGTTGATACCTAATAGATCACCCACCTTAGCCATAACTTTGTAGAATTGTTTCTCGGTAATATGACGCTCTGAGTGCTGAATTGAAGGGAAAAGCCACTCAGAAATCAGATTTTGTTGCTGAAGCCAATCATAGTAAGCCAGTAAATCAGTGTGAACAGGTTTCAGGTAAAGAGTGTTGGCTTTACCTGTTTTTTGATCGTGGATAAATGTATTTTGCTTAATCGTTCCATCTGCGGTGAATACATCAGACTTTTTCAGCTGCATGACATCACTGACCCGCAGTAGGGTTGCTTTACCCAGTTGAAAAATGGTGTAATTACGCCGACCAGCTCGAAAACTATCCAATAGTGTCTCCTGGACACTTGTTAGGACGTTAGAATCTTTGATTGGTAAAACAAGTTGTTGCACCATAACCTAGTCACCTCTTTTTTAAGCATTAGAATCAAACCATTACAGGCGTTATTTTAAGTATAAGCTAAAAAACAGCCCCTAACAAACCAAGTTGATTTGTTAGGGGCTGTTTTATTAGGTTTTTTAAGGGGTTATTTGTTAATTATGGACCCTAAATTAATTTATATCTGAATAAGCTAGATTATGTTAACTAACTCTTCAACCCATCACGATGACCAGCCATATATTCCGTATTTTTTTTATCATATGATCGCAAGGAATCTTGCACCTTTTTACCTAACTGATAAAAGAATATACGTAAAAAATGCTTCCGATTATCGTCATAGATGTGTTTCTCGATGGTACCATCTTTAAATCCTTTTAAATAACTTTTATTATTAAAATTTTTTTCTATAGACACAATTATTTTCCCCAAAAGATTTTGTTTTAATTATACACCTATGTATATGTTATTAACGAAAAACATATATATTTCATAACAAGCATTAGTCCTTATCAAAATTTAGTTTATAAGAATTATACCCATCAATAAATTCACTAATTTCAGAAGCCTTATTAGAAAATAATTTGTTCAAAATATCAATAGCCAACCTTGGATATGTCGCAAAATATCCATGTTGATCATAATCTGTCTGAGCCTTCTGTACACCCATTTCAAAGTCAGTCATACTAGTTTGTTTATTTTTCTCATATTCCCAAGAAGCATAGGCTGACTTGATATCATCATAGTTGCCAGCCTCATAATTTTTTTCACATAATCATGCAAATCTTTAAACATCATTATTCCCCCATTCACTTTTAGAACCCTCATGATAAAAAGCAATATCAGATGGGTTCTTTTTATTATAAGTCTCAACAATAGCTTTTCGAAAGCCTTTTACATAAACCTTATAAATTATAGTGGACTAAAATAACAATAACAAGGTCAATCATTTCGATTAAAACATCTGCCACCACAACAGTTAAGCTCGCCCGTGGTTATTAAATTTATAGACCCCATAGTCGTTGATACCAGAATACTATTCACTATATTTAATTAAGTATATACTTAATTAAACAGTTCAAGGAGGAAAATAAGTGAAAAACATAATACATAGAAGTATTGGTTCTATTGGTGCATTTATTGGTATTGCTGTTTTTTTAGCGTACATACCACAGATATTTGCTAACTTAAGCGGTGACAAAGGCCAACCTTGGCAACCTGCTATAGCAGCTTTTTCTTGTTTATTATGGGTAATTTATGGTTGGACTAATGAACCAAAAAAAGATTACATATTGATTATTCCCAACATAGCTGGAGTTCTATTTGGGACATTAACTTTTATAACATCTTTTTAGAATAACTAAATTAAAAAAGGAAATCTTTATAAAAAATAAGGATTTCTTTTTTAATCCAATAATTTTTAAATACCTTTATTTATGGTTCTGGTGCAAAAATTTTCAGTTTAAATTATAATTAGCCTAAAAATGAGGTATCTGTGGTGGAAAATTATTTTAAAGGTCGACATTTCCAAAAAGACATTATTTTGGTAGCCGTTGGCTACTATTTTAGGTTTTCATTGAGCTACCGTGACATTGTCGAAATCTTACGTGATCGTGGAATTACAGTTCATCATACGACCGTTATGCGCTGGGTTCACCATTATGGTCCGCTATTCAAGTTATTGTGGCGGAAACAGCGATGCTCACATAGTCAGAGTTAGCGAGTTGATGAGACCTATATCAGAATCAAAGGTCGTTGGTGTTATTTCTATCGTGCCATTGATAGTCATGGATTAACGCTAGACTTTGAGTTACGTAAACATCGTGATTATCAGTCAGTTTATCATTTTTTGAAACGCCTATTAACGACCTATGGTCGTCCTAGTTGTTTGGTCACTGATCAGTATGGTGGGACTTTGAAAGCAATTAAGGATGGCTTATTGGCGAAAGGAAATCACCAATGTTCTAAATATCGAAATAATTTAATTGAACAAGATCATCGGTTCATTAAGCGACATCGGGTTCGCTCAGCTGATTTTCAAACCATCCGAACAGCTACCAGAACTTTATCGGGTGTTGAAGTTGTCCATGCAATTCAAAAAGAAACCCGAAGAAATGTTAGTCTCTTCGGGTTTTCAGTAACCACTGAATTGAAATAACTATTGATGGTGTAAACTTCCAATGGTTAAGAAAAACAGTTAATATACTTTTGTTTTAAATTTTGCACCAGAACCAAATAGACATCATATTGTTCGCTTTTCTAGTGGGCTATTTTTCCCAATTAAAATTTTTTCAATTTCTCTGGCAAATTGTTTTCTAGGCACAGGGCGTAAATTGTAGAAGTAACGAATACTTTTAAGTTTAGACAAAATTAATCCAGGATAATATGAGCTTTTTCTATCTTTATCATAAATAACACCGGGATAGATAGTATAAGCACGATCTGGAATAGCACTGTACATATAGGTTTCAACGTCATGTTTAGCATCAAGATATGATTTCATAAAGAAAGGACCAGTGTTTGCAGAGATAAACAAAAATTTGGGTTTAGTCTCTGTTACTAATACATCAATCAGGTGTTTAGCTGGCTCAAAACTACTGTTTTTATAGGTCTGATTTTTAGAGATACTGGGGAACAGAATGCCAACAGCATCGATAACCCAATCAGCATCAGCAACAATGTTACGCCACTGTTCAGGTTTGCTGAGATCAACAGCGTGATAGGTTGTGGGGTCATTGTTATTAGATTGGTGTGAATGTCTTGATAAACTATGAACCTCAAATTTATCTGGAGAAAGCTGTTTTATAATGCCTTGACCTACAAAACCTGTGCCGCCAGCAATAATCACTTTTTGTTTTTTTGTCTCAGTCATAGTACTATCCTCCATTTTTTTAATATTAAAACAATCATCGTTAATTCTAATCTAATTATATCAATGTTAGGATTAAAACACGATTGATATACGTTATGTGTTTCTGAAATAACCGTTAAACAACTGCTATTGAGACCGTATAAAGAATAAATTTTAAGAAAATACATAATGTTCGTGTTCAATCGTGCTACAATTAGCAAGTCGAAAGACAAATAAAACAGGGGTAGATATTTGTGCGTTAAGTGTGAAGGAGACGGAATGTGAGCCTTCAACGAAATGTCATTGACATGCGATGCAAATATCACATTCACCAATAAATATATTATTTGCGGTGAACACTCCACTCGGAGGTTCAGAACAATGGAAGTTCAGAAAGATTCAAGATTATGGCGTATTCCAAAGTTGGATACACGTCAGTTTGTTGTTTTAGCATTCTTGATGGCATTGTATTTAGCAATTAGTAAGCTAACTGTTGGGACAAACGTGTTAAAAATTAGTTTTGTTTTTATTGTTATGTCACTAATTGCCAAATGGTATGGTCCAATATGGACTGTGTTTACTGCAATTGTCTTAGATATTGTTAACAGTACAATAGTTAATCCAAGTGGGCCGTTTTTTATCGGTTTTACATTTTCGGCTATTGTTACTGCTTTGATTTACGCGATTGGATACTATCATCAATCGCACTTGAGTTGGTTTAGGGTTATTATTACGCAAGGTTTAGTTGTTCTGATTGTGAATATCGTTTTAAATACCATTTGGCTATTTATTATGTACTCCCACGTCCACACTGTTGATACATTTGTCACGTTACTTGGACCAAGGTTTTTAAAATCAGCAATTCTTTATCCTATTGAAGTCATCATTGTTTATGCGTTTTTAAATAATAATGCTGTAAAACAAGCAACACAAAAGATATTTATGTCATAAAATTGGAAACGGCTGACGCCGTTTTTTTATTGTTATCAAAAAAATAGAATGGTAGAATTAAACAAATAATATGAAAAGTATGGGGGAGTTGCATGACAGCATGGCAAGCACTAGGGGATTTTTTCAAAAAATATGCCGTTTTTCAAGGCACTAGTTCACGCAGTGCTTTCAATTGGATTACATGGTTTTGGAGCATCGTGTATTTCATATTAGCTGCTACAATCATTGTAATTGCACTTTTAGGTGCTAATTTTGGTAGCAAAAGTGCTGAACCAATGAACATGTCCTCTGTCTTAGGCACACTTTCTGTTGTGATTGTTGTCTCGTTTTTATTAGCTATCATCATGATAGTGCCAAATATGGCTCTTTATGCACGCCGACTTCATGATGCAGGCTTTTCTGGATGGTGGCAAGCCATTCCAGTCCTTATTGCTGTGGTTGCTTTGATCATTGAGGTTATTTTTCATCCAACAGGGATTTTTTTGCTTACTCTACAAATTGGGCCAATGATTGTGAGTTTGTTTTTTAGAATTTGGTTATCATTGGTTGATAATAAAATAAAAAAATTAATTTAAAAAGCTTGGTATTTATATACCAAGCTTTTTAATCACCTCGAACATCACCATGCACTAAATGTTTAAAAATGTGTTTATCTGCCCAAGCAATATTTTTACCTTGAAAGAAAAACGACACGATAGTGCCAATGCCTAGGGCAACAAACTGATGACTGAATATAAAAGCGACTAAGGAAATTAAAATAGCAACGATGAAGTTACTCATTTGTGCTTTAGAAGCGTTACCGTGAAAATAATCAAATCGGAGGATATTAGTTAAGTCATCTAGAGGATGTAGTACCCAATTCACGCGCTGATAAATAGAAATAGCGACACCAATATTCCAAATGGCAAAAAAGTCGATTGGTAATCTTATCCACCAAGGCAACTGGTGAATGCCGAAACTAATAAAAAATGCCGAAAATAGGCTTACTAGGAAACTAAACGATAAGCCAAAAATAATGTTTCCTGTTAGTCTAGCCCAATTAAAATTCATAGCTAACACCATATTTAAAAAAGCAATAATCGTGGCAAATGCTGCGAGAAAAATACCAATTTGCCAGCCAGTTAAGTTAGCTAAATTTGCAGCACCAGCGGTCCATGGTGCTGAGCCCATACTTGAAGCAACACTCAAACCATTACCAAAAGAATTAATAATAAGAGAAATAATAAAAAAACTGATTTTTTGTTTTAATCCCAGTTGATAAAATTGACCATCGATGTAGTACATATATGTCTCCTGTAAATACAATAGTTTTATTTTATACCAAAGGCAACAAGCAAGTGTGAAATTATTTCAGAATTATGTTTAATATAATGTTTATTTTTTCACAAAATGTAGTATATTACTAAGTGTAAATATTAAAACACAGGGAAGATACATGAGCATGACAAAAGTAGCATTAGTAACAGGCGCTGGACAAGGCATAGGAAAGGCAATTGCAGAACGATTGGCACATGATGGTTTTAAGTTGGCACTGGTTGGTCGTCATTTAGATAAAGTGCAAAAAGTAGCAAACGAAATTAATCAACAAGGCGGCGAAGCTATTGCGATTAAAGCTGATGTCGCAAAGCGTGATGAAGTTTTTGCGGCTGTTAAGGAAACAAAAGCCAAGTTTGGTGATTTCTCCGTCATCGTTAACAATGCTGGTGTAGCACCAACAACCCCTATCATGGCGGTTACTGAAGACGATATGAACTGGACATGGGGAATTAACGTCAACGGTGTTGTTTGGGGAACACAAGCTGCTACCGAAGCTTTTAAAGCATTAGGACATGGCGGTAAAATTATTAATGCCACATCACAAGCAGGGGTTGAAGGTAATCCTAATTTGACAGTTTACGGGTCAACCAAATTTGCTATTCGTGGTATTACGCAAACAACAGCTAAAGAATTGGCAGAGTTTGGTATTACCGTTAATGCTTTTGCACCGGGTATTGTCAAAACGCCTATGATGTGGGATATAGCTCATGAAGTTGGTCAGAATGCTGGTAAAGACGACGAATGGGGCATGGCACAATTTTCTAATGGCATAGCTCTTGGTCATCTCAGTGAAGCTGAAGATGTGGCTAATGTGGTTGGATTCCTAGCAGGAGATGATTCAAACTATATTACTGGTCAGACGATTATTGTTGATGGTGGTATGGTATTTCATTAATAATATGATAAGAAAGTGGACAAAATATTTTTGTCCATTTTCTTATCATATTGATTTAAATAAACATGTATGTTGTATGGTAAACAGTGCTAAGAAAGAAATTATTTATTCTTTTAACTAGCATATTATGAAAAAATCTACCTTTTAATGGGCGGTTTTTTTTAACCTTTTCTTGCAACAAAAGGGGATGTTTCTTTTGTATTGTTTAATAATACACAATAAGTATTTTATTTTAAAAACGCTTACAAAATCCTTTATATAAGCTTTTTAAGATAAATTAATAAAAAACTTGCTTTTTACAAAGGGGTGTTATATACTTATATTGTTAATAAATGAGCAAACGATAAAAGGAGTATTCACTATGGTAGAAGTAACAACAAAAAAGCCTGCTAAAAAGGTTTTAACACCTGAAGAAAAAGCAGAATTACAAACACAAGCAGAGCAAATGACAGCTAAATTAGTTGAAAAATCTCAAAAAGCGTTAGCTGAATTTTCTACATTTTCACAAGAGAAGGTCGATAAAATTGTTGCAGCAATGGCATTAGCTGGATCAGAAAATTCATTGTTATTGGCTCACGAAGCACACGACGAAACTGGTCGAGGTGTTGTGGAAGATAAAGATACTAAAAATCGTTTTGCATCGGAATCAGTATATAATGCTATCAAGTTTGATAAAACAGTTGGTGTTATTAATGAAGATAAAATTCAAGGAAAGGTCGAATTAGCTGCACCGCTTGGTGTCTTGGCTGGTATTGTACCAACTACTAATCCAACATCAACTACCATTTTTAAATCAATGCTGACTGCTAAAACACGTAATACAATCATTTTTGCTTTCCACCCTCAAGCGCAAAAATCATCATCACACGCTGCGCAAATTGTTTATGAGGCAGCTGTCAAAGCTGGAGCACCAGAAAACTTTATTCAATGGATTGAAAAACCATCAATTTATGGTACGAGTGCCTTAATTCAGAATCCGGGAATTGCATCGATATTGGCTACTGGTGGACCAGCAATGGTTAATGCAGCTTTGAAATCTGGAAATCCTTCAATGGGAGTTGGAGCTGGAAACGGTGCTGTTTATTTAGATGCTACTGTTGATACAGATAGAGCGGTATCTGATTTACTATTATCAAAACGTTTTGATAATGGTATGATTTGTGCAACTGAAAACTCAGCAGTTATTCAAGCACCAATTTATGATGAAGTGCTTCAAAAGTTACAAGATCAAGGCGCTTACCTTGTACCAAAGAAAGACTATAAGAAAATTGCAGATTATGTTTTCAAGCCAAATGCTGAAGGGTTTGGTGTTGCTGGACCTGTGGCAGGTATGTCAGGACGTTGGATTGCAGAACAAGCAGGAGTGAAAGTTCCTGAAGGTAAGGATGTTTTGTTGTTTGAATTGGATCAAAAGAACATTGGTGAAGCATTATCATCAGAAAAGTTATCACCATTGCTATCAATCTATAAAGTAAACACACGCCAAGAAGCCATTGATACCGTACAAGGTTTATTGAACTACCAAGGTGCAGGACACAATGCAGCAATTCAAATTGGTTCACAAGATGATCCATTTATTAAAGAATATGCTGATGCGATTGGTGCATCACGTATCTTAGTTAATCAGCCAGATTCAATTGGTGGCGTTGGAGATATCTATACAGATGCTATGCGCCCATCATTGACGCTTGGTACCGGATCATGGGGGAAGAATTCATTGTCTCATAACTTATCAACATATGACCTACTCAATATTAAGACAGTTGCTCGTCGTCGTAATCGTCCACAATGGGTTCGTTTACCAAAAGAAGTTTATTATGAAGCAAATGCAATCACATATTTGCAAGATTTACCATCAGTTAAGCGCGCGTTTATTGTTGCTGACCCTGGTATGGTGGAATTCGGATTTGTTGGTAAGGTCTTGAGTCAACTTGAGCTTCGTCAGGAACAAGTCGAAACGAACATTTATGGTTCAGTTAAGCCAGATCCAACGTTGTCACAAGCTGTTGACATTGCCCGTCAAATGGCTGACTTTAAGCCTGATACAGTGATTTTACTTGGTGGTGGTTCAGCGTTAGATGCCGGAAAAATTGGTCGCTTCTTGTATGAATACTCAACACGTCATGAGGGTATTTTGTCAGATGAAGTGGGTATCAAAGAATTATTTATGGAATTGCAACAGAAGTTCATGGATATTCGTAAGCGTATCGTTAAGTTCTATCATGCGCGTTTGACACAAATGGTTGCTATTCCAACAACTTCAGGAACTGGTTCAGAAGTAACACCGTTTGCTGTTATCACAGATGACCACACTCATGTGAAGTACCCATTGGCTGATTATGAACTAACGCCTGAAGTGGCTATTGTCGATCCTGAATTTGTCATGACAGTACCAAAGCGTACAGTAGCCTTTTCTGGGTTAGATGCTTTGTCACATGCCTTTGAATCATATGTATCAGTCATGGCTTCAGAGTTCACACGACCATGGGCATTGCAAGCAATTAAATTGATTTTTGAAAACCTCACAACATCTTACAAATATGATCCAAAGCAGCCAACCAAAGAAGGACAGAACGCACGTACAAAAATGCATTACGCTTCAACTTTGGCAGGTATGTCATTTGCCAATGCTTTCTTAGGCATTAATCACTCACTTGCACACAAAACTGGTGGTGAGTTCGGATTGCCACACGGTTTGGCCATTGCGATTGCAATGCCACATGTGATTAAGTTTAATGCTGTAACAGGTAACGTTAAGCGTACACCATACCCACGTTACGAAACTTACACAGCACAAAAGGACTATGCGGACATTGCGCGTTACTTAGGTTTGCAAGGGACAACAGATGCAGAATTAGTTGATTCGTTAATCGCAGCCATTAAAGAATTAGCAAAGTCAGTAGAAGTTGACCAAACACTGTCAGGTAATGGTGTTAAGAAAGCGGATCTTGAAAAAAATATTGATAAGTTGACTGACCTTGTATATAATGACCAATGCACGCCTGGTAACCCACGCCAACCAAGTTTGGCTGAAATCAAGCAATTATTGATGGAGCAACTTTAAACGATTATCTGTTACCAATCGAAAACTTTTCAGAAAGCAAAAGAAATTTTGCTTTTTTGTTTGCATTCTTTTTAATCCGTGTATATAATGTATCCATAGATAAAACAAGTATACGAAAAGAGGCTTAACAAGATGAAATTCTGGAAAAGTGCAGAATGGCAGCGTATTAGTAAACTACGCGGTCTAAAGCTCCTACTAGTTGGAATTGCTATTATACCCAGTGTTTATGCTGTCATTTTTCTGTCATCACTATGGGATACTTACGGTAAGCTTGATAATTTACCAGTGGCCATTGTGAATAATGATCAGAGTGCTAGCATTAATGGTAAAACAGAGAATCTCGGTCAAGATTTGACTGATAAACTGTTGAAGGAAAAACCTTTAAAACTTTCAGAAGTATCTGAAGACAAGGCTAATGAAGGTTTAAAATCTGGCAAATACTACATGACAATTACTATTCCCGAGAATTTTACGGCTAACTCGGGGACATTACTTGACAGACATCCTAAACAATCTAAAATTATGATTGCACAAAATGCGGGACAAAGCTTTATTGCTGAAAAAATGACAAGTTCGGCTGCCACAAAAATTCAAAGTAATGTTAATCGTTCACTACAGAAAGTCTATAATCAAACTATTTTATCGGCTGCGAATACTTCAAAAAAAGGATTTCAGTCTGGATCAGATGGTGCTAATCAACTAAATAAAGGATTAGGACAGTTAGCAGATGGTAATAAACAGCTTAATATAGGTGCGCAATCGCTCACAAATGGTTCGTCAACATTGGCGGGAGGTATTGCGCAATACACAAATGGTGTTACGCAAGCAAACAGTGGTTCTAATCAACTTGTTAGTGGTGCTAGTTCAGCTGCGAAGGGTGCTAATCAATTAGCCTCAGGAACATCACAATTAGCACAAAACACACCAAAACTAGTAGCTGGAAGTCAGCAACTAGCAACTGGTGCTGAAGAATTAGCTAAAAAGTTGCAAGAAGTGAGTGATAGCATCACGACAGGACAGACAAATGGGGCAGTACAAATCAAGCAATTGGAATCTGGTTTAGCAAGCTTAAGCCAACAGGTTAACAATATCCAATTGCCGGAAAATTCAATTGATAGTAATGCGATGACACAGTCTGGAACGGCGTTACAAGACGGATTAACAGGCGCTGGCGTTGATGCGAAAAAAATAGCTTCATTCATGGAAGATCCTAGTTTTCAGGATTTCCTAACAACTCACAAAGATTTTGCGCAACAATTTGGTATTACAGCGCAAAGCCTACAAAGCAATCTTGCAAAAAGTGGGCAAGCTGCAGAATCATTGCAGACTAATTTAAATCAGTTACAAGCGTTACTACCACAGTTAGCTGCATTCAAAAAACAATTACCACAGCTTCAAGCTGGGTTGTCAGCAGCTCAATCAGGTAATAAGCAAGCTATTGATAGTTTGAATGGTAGTTTAACACAAGTAAGTCAAGTACTTTCACAACAATTTGTGCCGGCAGCAAATCAATTAGCCAATGGTGCAGCGCAACTAAATGTTGGTCAACAACAAGTCGCTTCAGCATCATCACAATTAAATAGTGGTGCGAGTCAGTTGGCTAACGGAAATGCACAACTGGTCAATGGTGCTAATCAATTAAATGGTGGCTTAGGCCAATTAGCAGAAAAAAATAGCCAATTGAATAATGGTGTTGGACAGCTCAATCAAGGTGCACAGAAGTTAGCGGATGGGACTCAACAAGCATCTGTTGGACTATCACAAGCACAGACAGGGACAGAAACGTTAGCACAGAAATTGGCTGATGGTGCT
Organism: Leuconostoc palmae; assembly: GCF_019656075.1. Taxonomy (GTDB): domain Bacteria; phylum Bacillota; class Bacilli; order Lactobacillales; family Lactobacillaceae; genus Leuconostoc; species Leuconostoc palmae. Next base: position 12,656 of record NZ_BPKZ01000007.1, read on the forward strand.
ATTCAACTAGATAAGGTTCATAACAATAAAGCCAATATTACGGCATTAACGCAACCAGTCAAGAGCCAACAATCTAATTTATCAGATGTTGACAATAATGGGACAGGAATGACCCCCTATATGATGTCAGTCGGATTATTTGTTGGTATGATAACGTTTAGTGCCATTTATGATTTCATTACTGTGGCTAAGAAGCCCAAAAATGGGTTTGCTTGGTGGGCACAAAAGCAAGCAGTTAACGCTCCTGTTTGGATTGCCCAAGCAATTATTATTACATCATTATTACTACTAGTAGATGGTTTACAGCCCAAAAACACAGCGTTATTATATCTTGTCGCCCTTGTTGTAGCGTTTGCTTTCAATCAACTTGTATTATTGTTTAGTATCATGTTTGGTAAATTGGGATCAGGGTTAATGATTATTGTATTGGTCTTACAATTGAGTGCAAGTGCCGGATCATACCCAATCGAGCTTTCAAATGGTTTCTTCCAAGCTATTCATCCTTGGGTACCCATGACCTACTCTGTACATGCATTCCGAGAAGTTATTTCTATTGGTGGCAGTGTTGCAGTTGACTTGACAATTTTGTTAGCTGTCGGTATTGTATCAATGGTACTAACGTGGGCCACATATCAGTGGAAGCTAAAGCATAATTTGTTGATTTGGCATGACAATAGTCAAGTAGTACCTGAATAGATTAAGCTACTTTGTGGATCACATGTTATACCTCAAAGTATTGGAGAAATTTATGAAAATGTCAAAAGCAGTTGAGCAAAGCTTAGTTGTACTAGTCATGTTGGCACTTCAAAAAGATCAGTTACCCATTAAAAGTTATTTATTGAGTAACTGTTTGGAAGTATCAGAATCGTATTTTAAAAAGACTATGCGTAAATTAGTTGTTGCTGGAATAGTTAAAGCTATTGCGAGTAAAGAAGGAGGTTTTCAGTTAGCACGACCAATTGAAAGCATTACTTTATTAGATGTTTATGAAGCTATTGAAGGAGATAGTAGTTTTATAAATTCAACACAACTTGCAGATCGTATTTTCTTGAGTCAAGAGTCTGATAAAAAAGTTGAGGATGTTCAGGAAGCATTAAAAACAGCTACAAATGATGTTTTATCAGCTTTTAATGATGCGGAGCAAGAATTTAAAAATAGTTTGCGAAAATATACTATTGCACAAGTATTAGATGGCATTCAAAAAGATTCGTTTGAAAAAATAGATTGGCGCCAATAAAAAAGCACGCATATGATTACGTGCTTTTTTATTTTTTCTAAACTAATTGTGTTAGATTAAAAAAGAAGGTTATCATGCAAGAGGAAGAATCAATTTACGATGAACTTTGTTTATCAATATATAACACTAACCGTTACTTTCACCGCTTATATGCTTTTGTACTAGACAGATATGATTTATCTTATTTGCAGTATATGAGTTTGTTAGTCATTCATCAACGTGGTGGTGTTAAACTAATGGACATTGGTGACAAACTAGGATTATCCAGTAACACGTTAACACCAGTAATTGATAAATTGGTTCAAAAAAATTGGCTTAAAAAAGAGCAAAGTGCTGTTGATAAGCGAATTAATCTTTTAAAGATTAAAGATAGCCAATCAAAGCTATTAAATCGTATTCTTGTAGAAATTGAATCTTTGCGTAACGACTTAATTGATCGCAGTGGTGTATCAGTAGAAGAAACCTTGCAATCAAATCAGCACTTAAATCATGTTTTACAATTAATGATTCAAGATCATATCGAATCATCTTCACAAAAGGAGTGAGATACATCAAATGGAAGTCATTGCGATTCCAGAACCATGTCCTCAGAAAGATGAGGTGCTTGTTGAAAACATGGTTACCAGTATTAACCCCATTGATTATAAGGCGCGTCATAGTGATGCGTATTAAACAGGAAAAGGAAGAATAAATGTTTGCAAACATTATAACGAGTTTAGTTGCTGTTGAAGCAATTATTATTATGGCTGTTGAAATGTTCGGATCAACCGCACAATAAGCTAAAGCTTTTGATTTCAAAAAGAATGTTGTTCAGATACCTGAGGTTAAGGTATTATTGGCTAATCAAGGTGTTTATAATGGCTTGTTTGGATTACTTATTTTAATCACAATGTTGCTATTGTCTGTACCGCAACAAACCTTGATGCTTCAGTTAGAAATGTTGTTTATTATCATAGTTGCCGTATATGGTAGTTTAACAGCATCACGTAAAATTATAGTCATTCAAGGATTACCAGCAATTATTGCGCTTATTGCGTTGTACCTCAAGTAAAAAACCGACCTTTGTTTGTAGGTCGGTTTTTTTACATCATAATAGTTTTTTTGATTAACAGGTCTTTCATCCAACCCGGTATTTCTTCGTTTGTTTGCCTTTTTCTCTGGGAAAATAGAAACGCATATCAATTAGTGATGTTATTAACAAATATTGAGTATATTTATTAGCTTATTTGAGAGAACCATCGAATAGTATGTTAAAATTTAGATGTTAATGTTACACAGTATACAAAGAAAGTGAACAATGATTTCAATAACTTTTGGTGTCATGACTTTATCAGCCATTGGCATCGGACTGAATTTGGTACTTTTGCCTATTTTAAAATATACAACTAAATACAATGCTGTTGAAAGTTTTGTTGTGGCAATTTTAATTTTTTGTCCGTTACTGTATAATCTGCTGTCTATTGGGAAATTAACATTAAATGGTTTATACCTCTATAGTTTATTAGCAATCATAATTTACACCTATGTTAGTAAGAAAATTGGCTCAGCATTTTTGGAAGAAGTGACCACTGAAATGGGTAATCAAAATTTTCTCCTTTTTGTCACTAGTCAATTGCAAGAGTATTTACAGCGAGATGGCAAACATTTTTTTTGCTATTAATATTGAAAAAGACAAACGGTTCTCAAGTCGACTTTTATTTTTTTAAAGACTATGCAAAATGATGCCAATCGCTTGGTATTAGAAATTACAGAGAGATTATGAAGATATAACTTATCAAGACATTGTACATTTTATCAACTTTGCTAAACGTTTAGGGTATAAGGTTTTTCTCGACGATATAGATAACAAGCTCAACAATAACCTATCATTGTGTGCACTTAATATTGTTGATGGGATAAAATTATCACGTAGCTTCACTCAAAATTTCAATGACAAATGTTCAGCAATGGTAGGTTTGAAATCAAAATTATCTAACTGTGTTTGGGCAATGAAAGGTATAGAAAATCACAAGCAGTATGAACAAGCTTGCTCAATCGGAATAACGTATCAGCAAGGTTTTTTCTTTAAAGGGATGTAAGAATAGGTTATTGGCAAGTACCATGAAAAATTCATTAAAATCAGTTAGCAACAAAAATAAACAAAACATTGTTTTAGCGTTATCAACTATTATTCTCGGGTTGATAATTGGATTGAGTTCATTACTATTATCTTTATTTTTAGAAATGGTTGAGACAGTATTCCTGCATTATCAAGAAACAGCTCACGTCCCTGCACCAATAAACAGCTTACCGATAATCAGACTAACTTCAGTTATCTGCGGTGGTATTCTGGCGGCAATTATTTGGTGGTTCTTGCGTAATAAAACTAGACCAACAGTTAGCATAAAAAAAGCGCTAAATGGGGAAGAAATGCCTTTTTGGCAAACGGTTATTCACGTTGTGACACAGATTTTTTACGTGGGAACAGGCGGATCGATTGGTCGTGAATTGGCGCCACGAGAAGCAGGTGTTTTGTTAGCTCAAAAATGGGAAAAACTGATGGATCGATTCCATTTGACGGAGTTGTCTTCTGAGGATAAAAGATTGCTAATGACAGCAGCAGCAGGTGCTGGTTTTGCGGGGATTTACATTTCGCCAATTACGGGTATGTTTTTTTCAGTTGAGGTTTTATTGAAAAAATTAAGCTTACGGAATGTCTGCGTGAGTTTAACTATGTCTACGATTGCCATGTTAATTGGTTCATTAGTTAAGGGGTTTAAGCCTTATTATCTACTGAATGATTTTAAGTTTTCAATGACTAGTATTGTCTTTGTTATTATCTTAGCCCCTTTGGCGGGATTATCTGGTGGATTGTTCAGAAAATGCTTTCAATGGGCAGAAAAAAGCCACGCTACACAGGCTAATATTTTATGGCAGTTACCTGGAGCAGCTGTTTTAACAGGAATAATAGCCTATTTTTTTCCGGAAATTATGGGCAATGGACGTTCTTTGGCACAACTTGCTATGAATAGTAGTCATTTGAATATGTTAGGTATTCTGGTCATTGGAGCGGTATTAAAAGCACTGGTGACGGTAGCTACAATTCGCGCAGGGGCATCCGGTGGTACACTAACGCCATCTATTGCGTTAGGAGCTGCATTAGGAGTAATAGTAGCGATGGTAATGACATGTGTCATGCCAGGAGCAATATCTACAGGTCAGGGGGCGATATTGGGCGCTGCTGCATTATTGGCAGCGTCACAACAGGCACCGTTTATGGCAATGTTTATGTTAATTGAAATTACACATCTAGATAGTTCAGCAATTTTGCCATTGGCACTTGGAATTATGATTTCAAGTGTTGTGTCAAAACGATTTTTGACAAAACAATGATGTTGTCATAGCGCAACTGAATAAACACTGTTAAATCAAATAAAAAACGGCAATTAGCAAGCTATCCGTGCGCACGGATAGCTTGCTAATTGCGTTTTAAAAAGACACTATTGCTAGTAATTTAAATACTTGTATCAGATAATAAAGTTATTAAAAAGAAGTGGAGTATAAGTTTATGACAGTCATGCTACCGCAACAACTTAAGAAACTACGTTTACAACATAATCTATCTCAAGAAGATATTGCTTCTAAACTATTTGTTTCTAGACAAGCTGTTTCAAGATGGGAATCAGGAGACGCTACACCGGACTTAACCAATTTGGTAAAACTATCGGAAATTTTAGAAACTTCCTTAGATAATTTAGTTTTAGGTTTAGAAAATCAAACTAGTTTAGACCAAGAATCCAAAAAAATTGATCCGACTGAATTTGTATTTGATCCTACAAAAAATGAATATGTGCACAGACATCATCCGATGACTTTTTGGAATTTTTGTGCGGATTATTGGTGGTTGATATTTCCAATTGGCGGATTTCTAAGCTGGTTTATACCAAAAATAGTTGAATCATTTAAATAAAAAAGCAGAACGAATTCGTTCTGCTTTCTTATTTGTTAGCTTCAATAGTAACAATATTACCTTCAGAGTCTTTGATTTTGAATGCAATTTTATTACCAAAGCGTTCTTCAGGGTCACCTAAAATAGGAATAAAGTTATTGCGTAAGTGTTTTTGTAGGTCATTTTGATGATCACGTACAAGCAGCTCTAAAGACTGTATTTGTTTTCCAGGAACGAATGTAATATCTTCGCCATCCAAAATAAGATGACGCCTATCTAATTGCCCAGATTGTGGTAAATCAAATACATCACGCCAGAATCGGTAAGCACGATTGACATCTACAGCAGGAATTGTTTTTATGTTTAGTTTTCGTGGTTTCATAATAGTTATAAGTATAGCGAAATTTAACTAATTTTCAACTTATCAGTGTATGTATAATTATACTCACCCAAAAAAGCCTATATATGGTAAACTTAGACTTATGGCATTATTAGAAGTAAGTGGCCTTAGTATGGCCTACGCAGAAAAAACTTTATATGAAGACGCAGCCTTTGAACTACAGCAAGGCGAACATATGGGAATTGTTGGACAAAACGGTGCAGGTAAGTCAACGCTTATTAAAATCGTGACAGGGCAAGAATTACCGTTGTCTGGCAAAATTGATTGGCAAAAAGGGCTTAAAATTGGATACTTAGATCAGTACGCAGAGATTCCAGATGGTATGAATTTGGTCGCTTTTTTGCATACAGCTTATCAAGATTTATATGATAAACAAGATCGTATTACAGCACTTTATAACGAATACGCAGAATCAATGAATGACAAACTACTAGAACGCGCTGGACGTATGCAAGAAGAATTGGATGCTGCAGGGTTCTACGATGTAGATACGCAAATTGAACGAGTGATTTCTGGATTAGGGTTAGAAGCCATTGGGAGAGACCGTGAACTTGAGCAGATGTCAGGAGGACAACGTGCTAAAGTTATTTTAGCTAAACTATTGTTAGAAAATGATGATGTCATTATCTTAGATGAGCCAACCAATTACCTTGATGTTGCGCACATCAATTGGCTAGAAGATTTTCTACAAAGTTATGAAGGATCAGCAATGATCATTTCGCATGATTTTGATTTCCTTGATAAAGTAACTAATGCAATTATTGATGTTTCTTTTGGTAAAATAACTAAGTTTAGAGGGTCTTTCAAAAAGGCAATGCGACAAAAAGAAGAACGAGCAGAGCAACAGTTGCGTCAGTATGAAAAGCAACAGGGAGAGATTGAAAAAGCACAAAAGTTTATCGCTAAAAACAAAGCGCGTGCATCAACTTCTAAACAAGCAAAGTCCAGAGAAAAAATGCTTGCACGTATGGATAAGGTTGATCCACCATCAGAGACGTTGCAAGCTAAATTTAATTTCCCGTATGTGAATTCCCAGTCTGCCAATGCCTTAACAGTGAGCGATCTATCAGTGGGCTATGTAACACCTGTACTTGAACCTGTTACATTTTCTATCACAACAGGTCAAAAAATTGTTTTTAAAGGCTTTAACGGCGCAGGTAAATCAACACTCATTAAATCTATTCTTGGTATTATTCCTGCACTACATGGTGAGTCAGAATTTTCACCTTCAGCAGTTGTTAACTATTTTGACCAAGATTTAGAGTGGGAAAATGATAGCAAAACACCTTTGCAAGAAATGCAAGATAGATTTCCAACATTAGAACCTAAAGCATTGCGTACCCGGTTAGCAGCAGCCGGAATTAATGCCGAAAATGCTCAGAAACCATTGCAACAGCTTTCGGGTGGTGAGCAAACTAAAGTTAAATTGGCCATCATGGAAATGAAACCAAGTAATTTCTTAATTTTAGATGAGCCGACAAATCATCTTGATGAAGGAACTAAAAACGCATTACGTTCCGCCATCGATAAATTCCCTGGAAATGTCATTATTGTTTCCCACGAAGTTAGTTTTACCAAGGGATTTGGAGATCGCGAATTAAACGTTGCTGCGTTGTCATTTAAAAAGGAAACAGACTAAAATGAATGAACTACTCACACAAACCAACATGCCAGCGAACATAACGGTAATGGATGTAGTCGATTCAACAATGATAAAAGGTCGAGAAATGCTTGAAAAGGGTATTTCTCGGCCTTTTGCTGTTGTTGCAAATAAGCAAACTGCCGGGTACGGTAAATTTGGCAGACAATTTTTTTCGCCTCATGGCAGTGGTATGTATATGACATTTGTTTTTGACATTGCTGGGATATTTGATGCTGGTCTATTAACGACAGGTGTTGCTTCAACAATCGCTAAAGAAATCTTTAAAGAGACCGGCATCCAAGTATCGTTGAAGTGGGTGAACGATTTGTACTATCAAGATCGTAAAATAGCTGGTATTTTGGCAGAAGGTATTTTAGTAGAGGGAAAAGTTAAATATGTTAGTATTGGTGTGGGATTAAATATCTTATCCACTGTTGTTCCTGAAGAATTAAGGGATAAGATTGGTGCTTTGAACATTCATGTGGATAAAAACAAGTTATTACGCAATATTTTCACAGCAATGCAACAAGAATTCAAAGGTTATCAACAAGGTATACATTTACCCTACTATGCCGAGCATGCTTATCTAAAAAAACGAGATGTTTCAGCACATGTTGGTCAACAAATTATTTCTGGAACGGTTAACGGTATCGGTAGCCATGGACAGTTACTAATTACTGACCATAATGGGATTAAACATGAATTATTCAGTGGCGAAGTTACCAAAATTAATTTTTAATTAGTAAAATTTAGTAAAAGACGAATTGATTATTTGTTAATTACAAGTATGGTAATTATAACTAAAACATCTGCTATAAAGTGAGTAAATATATTATTTTGGACTATTAGAGAAAGTATCAAGTGCATGACGTTCATTTAAATCAAACTTATTATCATTGATTCTGTTGACAAATTAAAAAAATTAAAATAGAATGAAAACAATGAGAAAATCATAGAGGTTGCTACAAACAAGAGTCACTTGTGGAGTATGAATAGATACTGTGAAGCAAGTAAAAGGGGATGTAGCCGAAGCGCTGAAACTATTCAATCAGTTAGCTGGGGCATAAGTTAATAGCTTATGAACTGTCGCAGTTGCGGGGTGCTATGACAGATACGATTGTTTTTGACAATCCGTGACTGCCGTGTCTGGTAGCCACGGATTTTTATTTTTATGTGAAAAGAGTGTGAAAAATGGTAGAAGCGATAACGCGACCAACCCGAATAGAAATATCCAAAAAAGCACTAAAAAATAATGTTTCAGTTGTCAAAAAAACATCTGGGGCGGATAAAATTTTTTTGGCGGTAAAGTCAAATGCTTATGGGCTAGGCTTGATTCCGACGTCTAAAGCAGCTGTTGAGGGTGGTGTATACGGATTAGCAGTTGCAATTGTTGATGAAGCGTTGGCCTTACGACACGAACGTATTACTGAACCAATACTCATTTTAGGTATCTCACCAGTTGAATATGCAGAAGTGATGGCAGTACAACATATCATGGCAACAGTTGTGTCGTTAGATTGGCTTAAAGAAGCAACAAAGTACTTAAGTGGGGAACAAAGATTACATGTTTCCTTGGGAATTGATACGGGGATGGGACGTATAGGATTCCGAGAACGTAGCCAACTGGCTGAAGCGATAAGTTATGTTCAAGAACATGCGGATTTGTTCGATTATGTCGGGCTAGCGACTCACTTTGCTGAGTCTGATTCAGAAGATACAAGTTATTTTGAAATGCAATTAAATCGTTGGCACCAATTAACAGATGGCTTATCAAAACCAGAATACTACCATGTAGCAAATTCTGGGGCTGCTATGTACCATGCAGATGAAGTGCCACATGAAGTTATTCGAGTGGGGACTGTATTGTATGGTGTAGAACCATCTCGCGGTCAACTTGCTGATGGCAAAGAACTGCAACCAGTGATGTCGTTACATAGTGAAATTAATTTTGTTAAGAAACTATCAGCTGGTGAAGGAATCAGCTATTCTCATAAATACACAACTTCTGGTGAAGAGTGGATTGGTACTGTTCCTATAGGATACGGTGATGGCTGGTTAAGGAAAATGACTGGCTTTAAATTAATTATCAACGGGGAGTATGCACCAATTGTTGGGCAAGTCGCAATGGATCAAATGATGATCAGATTACCACAAGAATATCCTGTGGGTACTAAGGTCACTTTGATTGGAGAAAATGGTGGTTTGGAAAACACGATTGAAGATGTTGCTCAACACGCAGGTCTTGCACCGTGGGAGATAATGACTGGAATGCAAGATCGCTTACATCGCATTTTAGTCGATTAATTAGTAATCATTCTTGGGAGGGAATCAAAACATGTCAGAAAATCAATATAATGTTGCTATTTTAGGAGCTACTGGAGCTGTTGGCACGAGATTAATTGAACAATTAGAGTCATCAACCATTTCTGTAAAAAACTTAAAATTATTAGCATCAAAACGTTCAGCTGGTAAACAATTAACTTTTCATGGGCAGAAACATATTGTAGAAGAGGCAACACCAGAAAGCTTTGAAAATATTGATATTGTTTTGGCATCAGGTGGTGGTGCAGTCTCGCAAAAGTTTGCGCCTGAAGCAGTCAAACGTGGTGCAGTGGTGGTCGATAATTCGAGCTTTTGGCGAATGAATGACAATGTACCACTTGTCGTGCCTGAGGTTAACGAAGCTGATTTAAAGAATCATAATGGTATTATTGCTAATCCAAATTGCTCCACTACGCAAATGGTAGTGGCATTAGAACCAATACGTCGAGCATTTGGCTTAAAGCGTGTTATTGTGTCCACTTATCAGGCAGCCTCAGGAGCCGGTCAATCTGCTTGGAATGAGTTAGTTGATCAGACGACCGCATATAATAATCATCATGAAATGATGCCAAATATTTTACCAGTGAAAGGTGAAAAAAAGCACTATCCTTTAGCGTACAATTTGTTACCCCAAATTGATGTATTTGAACCAGATGGTTATACACATGAAGAATGGAAAATGATTCATGAGACTAAAAAAATTATGTTCGGTGATAAAAACTCTAAAGCTATTAAAGTAACTGGTACAGCTGTTCGTGTGCCCGTTCTAGTTGGGCATGGGGAGGCAGTTTATTTTGAAACAAATGATCATTCTGGTGCAAAAACTGCTGATATTCAAGCGGTCCTAGATAGTGCCGAAGGTGTTATTTTGCAAGACAATCCAAAAGAGCAGCTCTATCCACAACCACTAACGGCTGAGGGAAAGCGTGAGACTTTCGTTGGACGTGTTCGTGAGGATTTAGAAACGGATGATGCCTTTCATATGTGGGTTGTGTCAGATAACTTGTTAAAAGGAGCAGCCTGGAATACGGTTCAAATAGCTGAACGACTAGTAGCATTAGATTTAGTACGCGTACCTGAGGGTGGAGCTGATAAATTCTCGACGATGTAACGTGTTACAATACAGTTATGGAATTTATCATCTTACTCACTTTTACAATTATATTAATGTTTGGTATGCAATACCAAATTAAAAGAAATCCTGCAACGCTGTCAGTTGGCACTTATGGGATTTTTATTATACTTATTTTTATTGGAATGATTGCACTTGCATTCAATAGTCCTCTGGTGGGTATGTATCATATTTTCGTATTAAGTTATTTTTTTGCTAGTATAGTGGGGATTTTTTTACTTTTAAGCATTGGGTGGTACAGTTATAAAAAAACGAAAAAAAGCTATATTCTGAGCTTAATACTAGTCTATTTAGCTATCAACATCATGTTGTTTAATTATCATGACGTCTTTTTTTCTTTGATGATGTTACCCAGTTATTTTTTGATACAATTTGTCCGTTTTTTGATTAGCAGCATTGTTTACGGTATGGTCATCAAAGCACCAAAAAAGGGGCCATTAGTTGTATTAGGTGGTGGTCTGGTGAATGGCTACCAAATTGGAGATATTGTTGACCAGCGTATAGCAGCTGCTGTCAACGATGCTAAAACAATTAATCCGTTTCCGACAATTGTTTTTTCAGGGGGACAGGGGGAAGACGAATTGATTAGTGAAGCGGAGGCAATGAGAGACTGGGCAGTTAAAAAGTATCAAGTGCCGTTTAGTAAAACGATGTTGGAAAATAGATCGCGTAATACGTATCAAAATTTGCAATTTTGTCATGAGATGCTGCCAGAGCAATCATTTACTTTTTATACGAGTAATTATCACGTGTTGCGCGGGGCGTTACTGGCACAAAAACAAAATATCAATGTGCAGGGACGCGGTGGCTATGTTAACTGGCAATACCGTATTCCGGCATTTATTAGAGAGTTTGCTGGTACTATGAGTATTTATAAATGGCGACAAGTATTTTGTGCTTTTTCTTGGGTGGTTATTGTCTTTATAGGCTTAATTTTTAAATAAAATAGAAATGATTAACCACAACATAATTAAAATATGATGGCGTAAAGTAGTTTGTTGTTATATCAGAGTGATACAATCAAAAATTGATAGAATAATAATAATTGTTAAAAATAGCACATGATAATGTCATGTTTCCTGTCATGAATTTAGACTAATCTTATCAAAACAAGTAAAATATTTATTAGAACAGAATGGGGTTTACAGACTGCAATTAAGAATATTCTTAATTGTGCTGTCGCCTTTTTTTGTATCAGAGCTAATTGCTCCGTATGGAAGAGTACAAGAATAAGGAGAAGTTTACGCATGCCAATGATTGAGTTTAAGAATGTCGAAAAATACTACGGAAAATTTCACGCGTTAAAAAATATTAACCTGAAAATTGATGAAGGTGAAACCGTTGTTTTAATCGGACCATCTGGGTCAGGGAAATCAACACTTATCAGAACAATCAATGGTCTAGAAGAAATTCAAGAAGGGCAATTGCTAGTTAATGGGTTTGATTTGCATGATCCAAAGACTGATATGAACCGTATTCGCAAAAACGTTGGGATGGTTTTTCAGCATTTTAACTTGTACAATAACAAATCAACCATTGAAAATGTTATGTTAGCACCACGTATTGTCTTGAAACGTAGTGAATCTGACAATAAGCAAACAGCAATGGCGCTATTAGAAAAAGTTGGTCTTGCAGATAAAGCTGCAAATATGCCTTCTGAATTATCTGGTGGTCAAAAGCAACGTGCAGCAATCGCCCGTTCTCTTGCTATGAAGCCCAAGGCACTATTATTTGATGAACCAACTTCGGCGTTAGATCCGGAAATGATTGGGGATGTTCTCGATGTTATGAGGGATATTGCTAAAGATTCTTCTATGACAATGTTAGTTGTGACGCATGAAATGAGTTTTGCCAAAGCAGTGGCTGACCGAGTGATTTTCATGGCGGATGGTGAAATTTTGGAAGACAGCTCGACTAAAGAATTCTTTGAAAATCCTAAAGAAGAGCGTGCCAAGAAGTTCCTTAGCCAAGTTGCAGATCATTAAAAAGTAGAGGAGGGTGTTTAGCGTAAGCAAAACACGCATTTTATTATGGAAAAAGCTAGAAAGAGACAGTTTGGCATTATAGCAACAATTGTTTTAGCTGCCGTTATTGTCCTCGGATTAATGTGGGCAACAGCCACAGCTAAGAAAAATGCAGAACATCAAGATACATTAGCCCGTGTTGAAAAGTTGGGAAGAATTGTTTGGGGCGTTAAAGCCGATACTAAATTATTTGGCTTGATGAACACAAAAACAGGGATACCCGAAGGGTTTGATATTGATATTGCAAAAGCATTGACTGTTCAAATCTCAAAACAGACAGGTGTGCCAATGTCCGCTGAGTTCGTACCCGTATCGTCTTCATCCAAAATGCAATTAATCAAAAATACAAACATAGATGGCTCGGTTTCAACAATGACAATTACGCCAGAACGTAAAAAAATAATAGATTTTACTGATCAATACTTTGATGCAGGACAATCAATTTTAGTCAAAAAAGATTCTGGCATTAATTCCATTAAAGATATGAATGATTCAAAATATACAGTTATTGTTGTTGTTGGTACAACAGCAGCCACTGAAACTAAAAAATTTGCACCAAAAGCTAAAATATTAGCTGTTCAGGATTATGCTACAGGTATGCAAGCTTTGAAGAGTGGTCAGGGTCAAGCGATGTCTACAGATAATGCGATTTTATATGGATTTGCGACTGAAAATCCTGATTATCATATTGCAGGTAGCACATTTACACATGGACCTTACGGTATAGCATTTGATAAAAACCAAGGACCAATGATACGTGAAGCAAACCAGGCTTTAGCAACGATCAAAGAAAATGGCGAATACAATAAGCTAATTAAAAAGTGGTTTAGTGATGTCCCTGGTCTTGATTGGCATAGTTTGGAGGCAAAATGATGGCACTATTAGAAAACAATTTTCCGACTTTTATGCAAGGGTTCGGGTACACATTATTATCTAGTATTATTGCACTGATTGGGTCAATGATTTTAGGAACAGGATTTGCCATTATGCAAATTATGCCTCAAGTATGGATACGTAAAATCGGCAATATTTATGTTCAAATTTTTCGAAATATTCCTTTATTAGTAATTACTTTCTTTTTTTTCTTAGTCGTATCTAAGTACGTTAAGATGAGTGGATTTACATCAGGTACTGTTGCTCTCATGCTATATACATCTGCTTTTATTGCTGAAACAGTACGTGCGGGTATTTTATCAGTTGATGCAGGTCAGATGGAAGGTGCAAGAGCAAATGGTTTATCTTTTGGACAAGCTTTGAGATTTATTATTTTGCCACAAGCATTTCGTGTTGCTTTACCATCTTTGGGGAATCAGTTTATTAATTTGGTTAAAAATTCGTCAATTTTGGCGTTTGTCGGTGGATTGGATTTAATGTATCAAGGGAACATGATTGCAGCCACTACATTTGAAACGTTTAGTACGTATATCGTAGTTGGTATTTTCTACCTGATTATTACTTTGCCACTCAGCTACTATATGCAACACCTTGAGCGTAAGCTCAAGCACGCAGCTTAAGGAGGAATTATGGTTACATTAGGAATTTTTAGTGCCTTTACACCACAAAATATCCTTTACTTGTTGGGTGGATTGGGCATCACGGTTGGGGTATCTATTATCTCAGTGATTTTAAGTTTAATTTTTGGGTCAATAGTCGGCATTATTCAGTTTGAAAGGTTACCGTACTTTTCAAAATTCGTTGGTACAATAAACAACGTTATCAGAAATTTGCCACTGTTGTTAATTATTTTCTGCGTTTATTTTGCCCTACCTAAAATTGGGATTCACTTACCAATTTTTTGGGCAACAGTTGTTGCTATGAGTACATTTGAATCAGCTATGTTGGCTGAAATTGTTCGTGGCGGATTAGAATCTATTGATAGAGGCCAATTTGAAGGCGCTCGCGCTAATGGATTATCAAATATGCAAACAATGTTCTATATTGTATTGCCACAAGCATATAAAAAAATGATTCCACCCATTATTTCTCAGTTGATTTCTTTGGTTAAGGATACAAGTTTGGCAATGGGAATTGTATTAGCTGAAATGACTTATCGAGGACAAATTGTTTATGCACAAAATTCAACTTATATTATCCCTGTCTTGATTGCAATTACGTTAGTGTATTTCATTTTGAACTATGGTTTATCATTAGTTGCTCGTTGGGCAGATCGAAAATTAGCTTAGAATATTAATAATATAATTTGTAAATGAGAAAAATGAGTGATAAACTAATTATTACAGATTAACATTAAAAATATATTGATATATATCTTAGGAGGATATATAGTATGGAAACTTGGAAAAAGGTAGCTATCGGTGCCGCCGCGGTTGTTGTCGTTGGTGGCGGAACCCGTGCAGCTGGTTTATGGGGTGGAGACAAAAGTTCATCTAAGGATACATTAAACTTTTCTTTGCCTACAGACATTCAAACACTGGATATCTCAAAAAATACGGATCAGTATTCTAACCAGATTATTGGTAACACCGGTGCAAACTTGTTACGTGTAGATAAGAAAGGGAAACTAGCACCCGAACTAGCTAAGTCAGTTAAGGCCTCTAAAGATGGGCTAACATATACTGCTACCTTACGCGATAATTTAAAATGGTCAGACGGTAGTAAGCTAACAGCACAAGATTTTGTGTATTCTTGGCAGAGAATTGTAAACCCAAAAACAGCTTCACAGTATGCATATTTAGCTACTGGTGTTAAAAATGCTGATGATATAATGAAGGGTAAGGCTGATGTCAAAACATTAGGCGTTACAGCAAAGGGAAATGTTATTACTTTCCAGCTCGATCATCCGATGCCACAGTTTGAATATTTACTCTCATTCAGTAACTTTATGCCACAAAAAGAATCGTTTGTAGACAAGCAAGGTAAAAGTTATGGTACGACCTCTGATAAGCAAATTTATTCAGGGCCATACAAATTTGCAGGGTGGAATGGAACAAATGGTTCATTTAAATTAGTTAAAAATGATAATTATTGGGATAAAGATGCTGTCAAGACCAAGACAGTGAATTATCAGGTAATTCAAAAACCTGAAACAGCAGTACAAATGTATAAACAAGGTAAATTGGATGAAGCTGATTTGCTAACTACTGATTTATATCAAGCAAACAAGAATCAAAAAGGAATTGTCAAAGTACCTGAAGCTCGAACAGATTATATTGAGTACAACCAGACAGGCAAAAATAAATTCTTGTCAAATGACAAAATTCGTGAAGCGCTTAATTTAGCAACAAATCGTGACGAATTAGTTAAAGAAGTAACAGGTGGTGTGTCAACAGCAGCTACAGCATTAGTACCTGCTGGATTGGCTAAAACAGCCTCAGGTGAAGACTTAGCAAAATACGTTGCGCCAGGATATACCTATGATAAGTCTAAAGCTGCAGAGCTTTTCAAAGAAGGATTGAAGGAGTTAGGTACAGATAAAGCTACTCTGACTATTGAAGCAGCCTCAGATGCACCAGTTAACAAGACGATGGTTGATTATTTGCAGGGATCATGGCAAAAAGCATTGCCTGGTTTAACTGTCAATGAAAAATTTGTACCATTCAAACAACGTTTGCAAGATGCACAAACACAGAACTTTGAAGTATTATTGACAGCTTGGGGTGGTGATTATCCAGAAGGTTCAACATTCTATGATCTGTTCAAGAATGGTAGTTCTTACAATGACGGTCAGTTTACTAATGATGCTTATACTGCCGCAGTTAACAAGGCTGAGACAACCGATGCGTTGAATCAGGCAGGTCGAGATCAAGATTATAAGGATGCTGAGTCAGCTTTGTTTAAGAATTCTAACTATAATCCATTAGTTTCTAAAGCACATTACTCATTACAAAATAGTAACGTTAAAGATGTTATTCGCAGTACAACTGGATTAATCGAAGATTTCAAATACGCTTATCGTAAATAAGAAAGCAAAAATTGAGCTAATAGCCAAAAGAAATCTGTAGGCTATTAGCTTTAATTTTGAGGAAGAAGAGTATGTGGAAATATATTTTAAAGAGACTTGTACTGATGGTCTTTACGTTATTCTTGGTGATCACGGCAACATTTTTCTTAATGCAAATAATGCCTGGGACCCCGTTCAATAATCCTAAGTTAACCCCACAGGCATTAGCTCAGCTGAAAACAACTTATGGTTTGGACTTACCCCTTTGGCAACAATATTTAAGTTATCTAGTGGGGGCAGTTCATGGTGATTTTGGAACGTCATTTCAATACCAAAATCAATCTGTTAGTATGTTGATAGGGCAAAGGCTACCTGTTTCAGCCCACTTGGGTGCACAAGCACTAGTTGTGGGTATAATTGCTGGGCTAATCATGGGAGCAGTATCGGCAAGGAATAAGAACAACAAAATTGACGGCACCTTAGGCATCTTGTCAACACTTGGGATATCTGTTCCTAGTTTTATTTTAGGTATTGTATTTGTTTACCTTTTTGGATTTAAATGGCCTATTTTTCCAGTATCAGGATGGGGAGATTCGTTTTCACAAACGATTTTACCAACCTTAGCTCTGGCGGCTAGTCCAGCAGCCATTACGACACGATTTGTGCGATCTGAAATGATTGAATCATTGAGTTCTGACTACGTTCAATTAGCAAAAGCTAAGGGATTAAGTGACAAGGAAATTGTTAATAAACATGCTTATCGAAACTCAATGATTCCGGTATTGACACTTGTTGGACCAATGGCAGCAGGTTTATTAACAGGATCAACATTGATTGAACAAATATTTTCAATTCCAGGTATTGGACAACAATTCGTTACATCTATTCCATCAAAAGATTTTCCAGTTATTATGGGAACAACCATTGTCTATGCAGCAATGTTAATGGTTATGATTTTGATCACGGATATATTGACAGCAATTATTGATCCACGTGTTCGTTTGCAATAAGGAGGCTTATGATGACAGCAAATACTGAAGACTTTGTCATCGTTGGTGCAAAAAATTCTGATGCCAACGAACATATTTCAAAGCCAGCTTTATCGTTTTGGCAAGATGCATGGCGTCGACTCAAGTTAAATAAACTAGCAGTTATTTCAATGTGGTTTTTAATTTTAATTTTAGCGTTTGCTGTGATATCAAACATTTTTGTACCACAAAAAGATGCCAATGCTTTTAATTCTGATAAAGTTGGTGTTTATAAAAATCTACCGCCAAACTCTGGTTTACCTATTCCAGGATGGGATGGTAAGATTAAAGCGCCCGGAGATAATGCATCAACAGATGTTTATGAATCACAAGGTGTTCCTGATGGTGAAAAGTTTATTTTGGGAACAGATAATATTGGCCGTTCCGTAGCTAAACGTGTGACTGTTGGTTTGAGAATTTCCTTGTTAGTAGCAATTGTTGCTACTTTAATTGACCTACTTATCGGTGTTGCTTATGGGGTTTTTGCCGGTTGGAAGGGTGGCTGGATTGATAATACTATGCAACGTATTATCGAAATTTTGTCTTCCATCCCTAATTTAATTATTGTGACGATGCTAGGTCTATTATTAGGTAATGGTATTCTCTCAATTATATTGGCTATTGCCATGACTGGTTGGCTCGGCATGGCAAGACAAGTTCGTAATATGACACTATCCTTAAAAGAACGAGATTATGTGTTAGCAGCACAATCTCTAGGTGAAAGTTCATTTAAAATTGCGATTAAACATTTAATCCCTAATATGGCGGGAACCATCATTGTGCAGGTCATGATGACGGTGCCAACAGCAATCATGTTTGAAGCTGTTTTGTCAGCAATTAACCTAGGTGTTAAACCGCCAACCGCATCTTTGGGATCTTTGATTTCAGATGCGCAAGCGATGTTACAATTTTACCCATACCAGGTGTTAATTCCATCTGCAATTTTGGTCGTAGTATCATTAGCATTTGTGCTGTTGGGTGACGGATTGCGTGATGCATTTGACCCACGCGCGAGTGAAGATTAAGGAGTCTGCAAATGATGAGTAATCCTATTTTGAAAGTTGAAAATTTGCATGTTAACTTCAATACTTATGCAGGGACAGTGCAAGCCATACGAGATGTTTCATTTGATTTGAATAAAGGGGAAACACTGGCAATTGTTGGTGAATCAGGTTCAGGAAAGTCAGTTACAACTAAGACATTAATGGGACTTAATGCCAAAAATGCGGTTATACCGGAAAATTCTCGTCTAATATTTAAGGATCGTAATTTACTTGATTTAAAAGAAGAAGAATGGCAATCTGTACGTGGCAATGAAATTGCCATGATTTTCCAAGATCCGATGACTAGTTTAGATCCGACAATGAAAATCGGGATGCAAATTGCTGAACCGCTCATTAAACATCGTCATATTAAAAAAGAAGCAGCATTAACACGTGCTTTGGAATTGATGAAAGGGGTTGGCATTCCTAATGCTGAAGAGCATATTAATGATTATCCTCATCAATGGTCTGGTGGTATGAGGCAAAGAGCTGTGGTCGCAATTGCGTTAGCAGCCGATCCAGAAATCCTCATTGCTGATGAGCCCACTACGGCTTTGGATGTAACGATTCAAGCACAAATTCTGACTTTGATGAAAAAATTACAGCAGGAAACCGAGAGTTCAATCATTTTCATTACCCATGATTTAGGTGTTGTGGCAGGAATGGCAGATAGGGTTGCTGTGATGTATGCTGGCAAAATTGTTGAGTATGGTACAGTGGATGAGATTTTCTTTAATCCACAACATCCATATACTTGGGGATTGCTTAATTCTATGCCCACAACAGATACTCAAGTAGGAACACTTGAAGCTATCCCCGGAACGCCACCAGATTTGTTGGAACCGCCTAAGGGGGATGCGTTTGCTGCGCGTAATGTTTACGCACTTGGAATTGATTCTAAACAGGAACCACCTTTCTTCAAAGTGAGTGAGACGCACTTTGCAGCAACATGGTTATTGGATGAACGTGCGCCTAAAGTGATCCCACCCGTTCAGATACAAAAACGCTGGGCTCATTGGCTTGAAATGCAAGGACAGGAGGCTTATTAATGACTGAATCAATCCCTAAAAAATTAATTGAGCTAAAAGATTTGCAATTATATTTTAACCAAGGAAAAGCAAATGAAGTTCGTGCGATTGACCATGTTAGTTTTGACATATATGAAGGCGAAATATTTGGTCTTGTTGGTGAATCAGGTTCGGGGAAAACAACGATAGGACGTTCAATTCTAAAATTATATGAACCAACAGCTGGAGATATTTTATTTGAAGGTAAGGACATATCGTATCTAAAAGGAAAGCAATTATCGGATTTTAGAAAAAAGGCACAAATGATTTTTCAAGATCCGCAAGCAAGTTTGAATGGGCGTATGAAGGTGCGTGATATCATTGCTGAGGGTATTGATGTTAATAAATTGGCTACATCGAAATCTGATCGTGACCAAAAAGTTCAGAAGCTTCTGGATTTAGTCGGGTTAAACAAAGATCATGCGACACGTTATCCACATGAATTTTCAGGTGGACAGCGTCAGCGTATTGGAATTGCACGTGCATTAGCAGTTGACCCTAAATTTATCATTGCTGATGAACCAATTTCTGCACTAGATGTTTCAATTCAAGCTCAAGTTGTCAATCTAATGAAAGAGTTACAAAAACGTCATTCATTGACTTATTTATTTATCGCACATGATTTATCTATGGTTAAGTACATTTCTGACCGCATTGGCGTTATGCACTGGGGTAAGTTACTAGAAATAGGATCAGCCGATGCCGTTTACAACCATCCACTGCATCCGTATACAAAAAGCTTGTTATCAGCTATTCCGGTTCCTGATCCAGAAGTTGAAAAAGCTCGTCAACATATAGATTATGATACGCATATCGAAACTGATGGTAAAGAAAGAACGATGATAGAAGTTAACGAAGGACATTTTGTTTTAGCAACTGCTGAAGAGGCAGCTGAATATAAAGCACAACAAATTTAATTGAAAAAGCTACATTGACACAATTACATTGTCAATGTAGCTTTTTAAACTAAACAAAATAACGATGACGCGTATAATTATAAGCAATAGAAGATAAACAATGAGGAAATGTTATGATACGTAAACAAGATGACTTCTACGAAGCAATTAATGGTAATTGGGAGAAAACAGCAGTTATTCCAGAAGATAAAGTTAGAACTGGCGGTTTTAGTGATTTAGCTGACGATATTGAAGATTGGTTATTACAAGTTACTAAAGATTGGCAGGCAAGGAAGAATCTTCCTAAGTCAGTTATTTTAAAGAATTTTATAGCTTATCATCGTTTGGCTAGTGATATCAATGCACGAAAAGAATTAGGTGTAAAACCAGTTCAAAAAATTTTGAAGACTTATCAAAACTTTGAGTCATTCTCAGATTTTGCTAACCATATTGTTGATTTAGAAAAAGATGGGTTACCAAATATGTTACCACTGTCTGTTGCGCCAGATTTTAAAGATGCACGAAACAATGTATTGTGGGCTGGCGCATTTAGATTGGTTTTACCAGATACGACTTATTATGAACCTGGACATGCACAAGGAGAGGCGTTACTTGGTAAATTTCGTAACGCGCAAACAGCATTGTTATCAGAATTTGGCTTTTCGTCGACAGAAATTGACCAGTTAATCACGGATTATTTGGCGCTTGATGCAAAGGCTGCTACGGTTGTTTTGAGCCAAGAAGAAGGTCACGAATATGCTAAATTATATCATCCCTATGAATGGCATAAATTTACTGAATTGGCTCCTGAGCTGCCTTTAAATGATATTTTGCAGCAGTTAATTGGTGAAATACCCGATCAAATAATTGTGCCAGAAGAACGTTTCTGGGCAATTGCCAATCAATTTTATTCACAAGAATCTTGGCCATTGCTAAAATCTTATCTCATTGTGAAAGTGGTGAATCAGTTTACCGATTACCTCTCTGAGAAAGTTCGAGTTTTAGGTGGTCAGTATGCACGTGATTTAACTGGGTTACCAGAAGCTATGAAAAGTGATAAAGCTGCCTTTTATCTTGCTGCTAGTCCGTTTAGTCAAGCAATTGGTTATTATTATGCGCAACAAAAATTTTCGCCTGAAGCGAAGGCTGACGTTGAACATAAGGTGACAACTATGATTGACATATTTAAACAGCGATTACAAACGAATCAGTGGCTCAATGAACAAACAATTAGCAAGGCGGTTACTAAATTAAATACAATTGTGCCACATATTGGTTATCCTGAAACGCTTCCGGAAAGATTATCTCGAAAAATTGTTGATCCTAGTGCCAGTTTGTTGGAAAATGCATTGAATTTCAAAAAAATAGAGATAGAACACCACTGGTCTCAATGGCATCAACCTGTTGACCGTGATGAGTGGCATATGCCAGCACATTTAGTAAATGCGTATTATGACCCACAACAAAATCAAATTGTATTCCCTGCTGCTATTTTACAATCACCATTCTATAGTCTATCTCAATCGTCATCAGCGAATTATGGCGGTATTGGTGCTGTGATTGCTCATGAGATTTCACATGCGTTTGATACCAATGGGGCGTCATTCGATGAATTTGGAAGCTTGAATAATTGGTGGACTGATGATGATTTTGCTGCATTCAAATTGAGAACGAACCAAGTGGTACAACAATTTGATGGTCTGGAATCCTACGGTGCCAAAATAAATGGAAATTTAACTGTTTCTGAAAACGTTGCCGATCTTGGTGGCTTAGCAGCAGCATTAGCAGCAGCAAAACAAGATGATGATTTTTCGGCACAAGATTTTTTTGAGAATTGGGCAGCCATTTGGCGTATGAAAGCGCGTCCGGAATATATGCAATTATTAGCTGCCTCTGATCCTCACGGACCAGCAAAATTACGTGTGAACGTTCAAGTGAAGAATTTTGACACGTTCTTTGCCACCTTTAATGTTCAACCAAAAGATGAGATGTGGTTAGACCCAGCAAAACGCATTCAAATTTGGTAAGTGCATATATTAAGTAATTTATAATTACCGACTTCAATAGTGGGTTATATCTTGGATAGCATGTATAATTTATCATGATAAATTATGTTATTTGGAGAACAAAATGAAGCGTATAAAAAATGTGGCATGGTGGCAAGTGGTGGCTTTATTTACTGCTTTGGCTATTATTGCTTTATTACCACAGTTGCATAAGCAGCTAATGTACATTAATTCTTGGGATGTCCCTTTTCATCTTTCACGTATGTATGAAATTAAAAAGGGATTTGAAGTAGGAAAATGGGTACCCGATGTTTCTGCCTATACATTTGGACAAAATGGGTATGGCGTTAACTTGTTTTATGGCTATTCATTCACATACATGGTGGCGTTGGTTTATTTTTTAACAAACCAGGCTGTCGCTGCGGTGCTAATAAGCTATGTTATCCTGTTAGCAGGTGCCATGTGTATTAACTTTTATGCGACCAAGCAATTTTTCATTGGTGAAAATGCTAAACTCAAGGCATTGTATTTTAGCATATTGTACGTCATAGCCCCAGTCACCTTTGGCCAAATGCAGGTACGTGGCATACCAGGAGAGCTGGTTGGTATTTTATTGTTCCCAGCAGTTTTAATTGCGTTTTATGGCATGATGTTTCGTAATCAAAAAAACTATATTTTTGCGGGTGTTATGACTGCCATTGTGGTCACTAACCACGTATTGTCGGCATTTTTACTGGTTATTATATTAACTATACTATTTATAGTTTATATCTACCAACGGCGAGTAAACTTAATGAATGCAATTGAGTTATTGAAATCAATAATCTTATCTTTTGCGTTATCCGCTTTTTATGTCTTACCTTTTTTAGAACATCTATTGTATGATCATATTGCTGGTGCCAACAATATTTGGGGGACAGTTGATGTTTGGGGATCTATTGCTTCATCATTAGGTAACCAAGCGACACTAAACTGGACAGCTATCTCTGTTGGTGTATTTGTATTTGTGATGACACTAAGTATTGCTATCACATTGTTTTGTCTAAGAATGTTTACTGGATATATAGCAAAGATAGGTTTTGTTCTATTGATTAGTATCATGATGGTTTTTTATTTTCCAACAAACATTTTTGCTAAAACGCCATTGCATGTCTTTCAAATGATGGCACGTTTTTACCCACTTATTATGACGCTATCATTAATTTTTGTAATAGAAGGTATGGACAATTTATACCAAATTAAATGGTTAAAGCTCAAGACAGTTACTGTACTAGTTGGTTTAGGAGTAACATTAGCGATTTCGAGTGCATGGCAGATGCAATTTGCAAGTTACTATCACAATACGGTACCGATGGCAAACTATCAAAAAAACAAGCAGATATTTCCTAAACTAGTTTCTAATAAGGATTTTACTTATCAGTTAACACATTACTATCAATTACCACTCGGTAGTAAAGATTACCTTGGTAAGGGCCGTGTTAAATTTGATAATGGCTATCAGGTTGCCAGTTGGGGGGATGTTAAGGATGCTAGTCAAATATATGTAGATGGGCGTTTAAGCAAGTTAAAGTTAACCCATGACCAATATAGATTCAATGTTAAAAATATACCCAGTTATGCTAGTCATATTTTATTACCAATGACTAACTACAAAGGTTGGTACGTTACTTCAGAGTCTGGCAAAAGGTTACCAGTCACTGTTGAAAACGGGAAGATGTTAGTTTCGGTAAAAAATGTACAATCAATAAATTTGGTTTATCATAAAACAACATTACATTTATTAGGCATTATTGTATCGGTCACGACGATTTTATTTTTAATAGTTTTAATTTGTTTTAAAAGTATTTTTTCAAAAAAAATTAATCTTAAAAGCACTGATAATGGTTGTGAGATATAACTGTATATCAGTGCTTTTTAAAACTGCACATTATCATAAAAGTAAGGTAATTATAATTTTTTTCTGATACAATAATTAGTATTGATTTTAGAGAGAAGCAAAAATGATGCATGAACATACAGTCCTGTTACTAATACAAATGCTACTCGTTATCGTGATGTTGACGATGATTGTTGTGGTAGTAAAAGCCTTTATTTTTAAGAAAAAGCCGATTTTTGAACGTTTTAGTTTAGGACTGGTTATTGGTTTTTTTACTGACTTTGGCGATACTTTGGGTATTGGCTCTTTTGCAACAACAACAGCAGCATTTAGAGCTACAAATTTTGTTGAGGATGACCGTCAATTACCTGGTACTCTGAATGCAATGCATGCTATTCCAGTTATTATTGAAGCGCTTTTCTTCATTACTGCTGTGAAAGTTGAATTGCTGACTTTAATACCAATGACAACGGCTGCAGTTGTAGGAGCGTATGTTGGTACTCATGTGACAAAAAATTGGCATGCACCTACGGTTCAACGGGTTATGGCAGGTGCCTTGTTTATTGCGGTGATCATTATGATTATCCGAATGGTAACAACGCCTGGGGCGGATAATGCGATGTCAGTTCATGGCTTACATGGTTGGTGGTTAGCTTTAGGTATAGCATTTAATTTAGGTATTGGAATATTAATGACAATGGGACTTGGTAATTACGCACCGGAATTGATTTTCTTTTCATTGATGGGAGTCAATCCTGCCGTTGCTTTTCCTGTTATGATGTTAGATGCGGCTCTGATTATGCCGACAACTGCATGGAATGTTATCAAAATGGATCGTATCTCTTGGCGGGGATTTGCTGGCGTTGCAATTGGGGGCATTATAGGCGTTATAGTTGCTGCTAAGTTTTTCACTAGTTTAGATACTCAGTTGCTAAAAATTCTAATTATAGTTGTATCACTATGGACAGTGTTTGGTTTATTACGTGATTCATTCAAACAAAATTCGAAAAAAATACACTAAAAAGGTTGCTAAGTGAAAAAAAATTTGTTATGATAATATAGTTGTTTGAGATATGGGAGTGTAGCGAAGTCTGGCTAAACGCGACGGACTGTAACTCCGTTCCTTCGGGTTCGTAGGTTCGAATCCTACCGCTCCCATAGCCGATCTAATAGTTAGCGGCTAAATAAATTAACTATTGCCCCTTCGCCAAGCGGTAAGGCAGCGGTTTTTGGTACCGCCATGCGCTGGTTCGAATCCAGCAGGGGCAATACAAAAAAAGCAGTCACAATAATGTGACTGCTTTTTATATTTTTGGTGCATGTAATACCAGCCCATGTTCTGGAGTGCGGGCATTAATGACAATATCTTCTGCCTTGAATATATGTTCTAATTCGTCTGGAGTAAAATAGGCATGTTTTTCGGCTATTTGTCTGAGAGATTTTCCAGTTTGTAATGATTCTTTAGCTAGTTTAGCTGCTGTTTGATAACCAACAATCGGAGCCATAGCTGTAGCGAAACTAACAGAGAGGTCGATATCTTGTGCTAACCTCTGTTTGTTACTTGTAATACCATCTATGGCATTAACGCGTAGTGTCCTCATGGCGCTAGTCAGATGTTCAATGGTAGCAAAAAGTGACTTAAAAATAATGGGCTCAAAAGCATTCAGTTCTAATTGTCCCGCCTCGGCCGCTGCGGTGATGGTTGCATCAAACCCAAACACTTCAAAAGCAACTTGGTTAACTACTTCGGGAATCACGGGATTAATTTTTCCTGGCATAATAGACGAACCAGCTTGTTTAGCTGGCAAGTTAATTTCGAGAAATCCTGATCTTGGGCCTGAACTCAGTAGACGTAAATTGTTTGACATTTTTGATAAGGATACGGCTAGCGTTTTTAATGTGCCTGAGAGTGTCACAAAAGCGTCTAAGTTTTGAGTAGCATCAAATAAATCATGCGCTTGTTTAAGTGGTAGTTTAGTTATTCCTGCTAAATTAGGAATAATATGAACTTGGTAATGGTAGCTTACGTTTATACCAGATCCAATTGCAGAACCACCCATGTTGAGCGTGTATAACGTATCACGAGCAGCAGCTATACGATCCATATCGCGAAGTAATGGTTTCAACCAAGCATGAAAGCTGTTACCTAAGGTCATAGGAACAGCATCTTGTAATTGGGTACGCCCCATTTTGTATGTACTAGAAAATTCATCTGCTTTATTACCTAATGCATTTACTAAGGATCGTAATTCATCAAGTAACGGTACTAGTAAACGTATTAATGCAATTTTTCCAGCACTAGGATAGGTGTCATTGGTGCTTTGACCCATGTTAACGTGATCATTTGGATTAATGAATTGATAATCACCGCGTTTTCGCCCGATTTGTTCTAAGGCAGTATTGGCAATAACCTCATTAACATTCATATTTGTTGAAGTGCCAGCACCTCCCTGTATATCACCAATTGGAAAATCTTCAAGGTTAATTGGCTGATTGAGTAGTGTTCGTGTGGCGCTAACAATATGTTTTGCTATTGAGCGCTCTAAGTTACCTGACGTTGCGTTAGTTTGAGCTGCAGCCTGCTTGATTTCAAGAAATGCACGGATTAGTTCCCGATGAGTTTTGGTTTGCGAGATAGGAAAATTTTGTAATGCTCTTTCTGTGTGAATGCCATAATATGCTACTTGTGGTATGTTTAATTGTCCTAAATAATCAGATTCAATGCGCATAATTGTCTCCTTTTAAAATTATAGGTACATTTTAGCGCTTAAATTTGCTATACCAATTAAACATGTTATCTATTATGACATTATATTATCAAGGTTGATAAGTGGTTTTTTTCTTTTTGAATTGATATACCAAAAAGCAATGAAACGATTGTTTCATTGCTTGGACGTTACTATTTAACATCAATAACATTGACTGAATGATCATCGGTACCAACAATAACGTGATTGACAACGTCTGTAAATAAACCATGTTCGACCACACCCACCATTTTAATCAATTCATCGCCTAGTTCACGAGGATTCTCAATGATTGGTAGATGTAAATCGATTAGAAAGTTGGCAGAATCTGTACGTACAGGGTTGCCGTTTTGATCTAACCGCCAAGTTGGATGAAAACCACTAGCAGTGAATCGTTTGAACAGTTGATCGGATCCGTATGGGATAACCTCAACGGGTAAATATTGATTTAATTTATCAACACGTTTGCTGGCATCGACTACCCATATATTTTCTCTTGAATTAAATGCAACAATTTTTTCCCATAACAAGGCAGCACCACCACCTTTAATTGCAGAAAAATCATCAGAAATTTGATCTGCACCATCAATTGTTAAATCAATTTTATCAATGTCATCAACGTTGTACATTGGAATACCAAGTTGAGCTGCATTACGCCTTGTTTTTTCCGAAGTTGCCACACCAACGATATTCAGTTGCTCATTAGCTACACGTTCCCCAAGTGCTTCAATGAAGTGAGCAATAGTTGAACCAGAACCAATACCGACAACCATGCCATTTTTGACGAATTCTGCTGCGCGTCTACCAGCAATTATTTTTTGTAAATCTTGGCTCATGAGTGATATTCGATCTCCTGATATTTGTCTGGATTATTAAGAAATACTTTACGTGCAAAAGAGCAAACGGGTTGTACTGTCTTATTGTTAGCTTTTGCTTCGTCTACAACGGCATCAACTAATTTTAAAGCAATACCTTGACCTCTTAAAGATGGATCAACAACAGTAGAGTCTATCGCATAGGTTTTTCCATTGTTGATGACTGAGTAAACAATTTGAGCAACGACTTTATCGTTTTGCTCTAAATAAAATCGACCAGGTTCATGTTGAAATAACATAATTACCTCCATTGGATAACAGTCCTTTATGCTAGTTTTCAGGTTAGTTTTATTAGTCTCATTATACAATAGGATTGACATGTTTTGTAAAATTGCACCGAATGACTTTTGGACTATACTTTGTTTAAAAATCCGGTCAATTTAACGTATAATATAATGAAGAATAATTAATGGAGGAAACTCGACCTGTTAAAGATAGGACGGGAAAACTACTAATGCGTGGATTTGAAATTGTTTCATCTAAAACTAATCAGGAACTCAATTTACCAAAAAGAAGTACACAAGCTGCGGCAGGCTATGATTTTGAAGCCTCAGAAGATACGGTAATTCCAAGTGCCTTTAGTAATCCTTTTTTTAAAGGGTTGACTGTTTTAACATTAGGTAAATTAAAAAATGTAAGAGACAATGAAGACTTGCAATCTATGCTCAAGCCGGTACTTGTACCTACAGGTATCAAAGCTTATATGAATGAAGGAGAATACTTACAACTTGTTTCACGATCAAGTGGTCCCATTAAGAAACGTATTATGATGCCTAATGCTGTTGGGATTGTTGATGCTGATTATTATAACAATCCATCCAACGAGGGAGAGATATTTTTCCAATTTATTAATTTTGGTATTAAAGATGTTGTTATTAAAAAAGGAGAGCGTATTGGGCAAGGAATTTTCTTACCGTATTTATTAGCGGAAGGTGATGAGAACACTGAAAAAGCTCAGAGATCAGGTGGATTTGGTTCTACAGGACAAAATTAAATTGAAGGAGAAATACTATCGCAAAAGTAAAAACGCAATTTATTTGTTCTAACTGTGGCTTTATATCTGCGCGCTATTTAGGCAGATGCACCAATTGTGGCGAATGGGGAACTTTTGTTGAAGAAAAGATTCAAGCAGAGACAAATGATCGAAAAAGCCGTGTGAGTTTGGATGGACGTGCTGCTAAAGTTGAAAAAATTAACGAAGTTACTTCACAAGAAACCTCACGAGTAGCTACCAATTTAAAAGAATTGAATCGTGTTTTAGGTGGGGGGGTTGTACCTGGATCGATGGTACTGATTGGTGGTGATCCTGGTATCGGAAAATCAACTTTGTTGTTACAAGTTTCGGGCCAATTAGCACATGAAGGGCGCGTTTTATATGTTACAGGCGAGGAATCAGCAACTCAGGTTAAACTGCGTGCAGATCGCTTAGGTGTAGGTAATGATAGTTTTTACTTATATCCAGAAACCGATATGACAGCGATTAAAACACAAATAGATAAATTAAATCCAGACTTTGTTATTATTGATTCGGTTCAAACCATGCAAGAGCCTGATGTTACTTCAGCAATTGGATCAGTATCTCAAATACGTGAGGTTACGGCTGATTTATTGCAAATTTCTAAAACTAACAATATTTCTGTATTCATTGTTGGGCATGTAACGAAAGACGGGGCTATTGCAGGTCCTAAAATTCTTGAACATATGGTTGATACAGTTTTGTATTTTGAAGGTGACAGTAATTATAAATATCGTATTTTGCGTGCGGTTAAAAATCGTTTTGGTGCAACAAACGAACTGGGTATTTTTGAAATGAGAAATGGTGGTTTGATTGAAGTTGCCAATCCTTCAGAAATTTTCTTAGAAGAACGTCTAGCTGGTGCAACCGGATCTGCTATTGTTGTTGCTTTAGAGGGATCACGCCCAATACTAGTCGAATTACAAGCCTTAGTTACGCCAACTGTTTTTGGGAATGCGCAGCGCACCGCTTCAGGATTAGACCGTAATCGAGTGTCATTAATTATGGCAGTTCTGGAAAAACGTGCAAATTTGCTTTTACAAAACCAAGATGCCTATTTGAAAGCTGCTGGTGGTGTAAAGTTGGATGAACCAGCTATTGATTTAGCAATTGCAATTGCTTTAGCAAGTTCGTACCATGATAAGGAGTCGCGCTCAAGTGATGTTTTTGTTGGCGAAATTGGGCTTACTGGTGAAGTGAGAAGTGTAGCAGATATTGAAGGTAGACTGAAAGAAGCGAAAAAATTAGGATTCAAGCGTGCAATCGTTCCAAAAAATAACTTGCATGGCATAGATTTACCAAATGGTATACAGGTTATTGGCGTATCAACTTTGAGTGAAGCATTGAAAATAGCACTGGATTAATATACTTTTTTGAAATTTTAGGTAAAGTTGTTTCACGTGAAACAGGTAATCATATTGATGACCATCATTTTCAGTTGGCAAGTCATATTTTGACACGGCAGGTATAGTTAGCCTGCCTTTTTATTAAGCAGGGACATTGGAAATTTGGTCAATTAATGTTGTACAATAGAATAGATAAAATACGGAGAAATCGTATAATTGAGGAGGAAATGTATTTATTATCCATCACGGCCAATAAATACTCTAGATAACATGACAGAAGATATTCGTGTTCGTTACGCACCGTCACCCACAGGTCACTTGCATATTGGGAATGCACGTACAGCTATTTTTAATTGGCTGTTTGCACGCCACTATAATGGACAATTTATTATTCGTATTGAGGATACGGATTCAGCAAGAAATATTGCAGATGGGGAAAAATCACAGTTAGATAATTTAGCTTGGCTAGGTCTAGATTGGGATGAATCACCTGAAAAGCCTGGAAAGTATGGTCCGTATCGTCAATCTGAACGAAATGAACAGGGTATTTATCAACCATTTATTGATGAATTATTGGCTAAGGGGATGGCTTATAAGTCTTATAAAACATCAGAACAATTAGCTTCAGAACGCGAGGCACAACAAGCTGCTAAGCAAGCGCCACATTATATTTATGAATATGAAGGAATGACTGCTGAAGAGCGTGAAGCTAAGTATGAGGAATTTGAGGCACAGGGTCTCAAACCAGTTATTCGTTTCCGCGTCCCAGAAGATCGTACTTACGCATGGGAAGATATTGTTAAGGGACACATTGAAATTAGTGGTAAAGAAATCGGTGGTGATTGGGTTATTCAAAAAGCTGATGGTATGCCAACTTATAACTTTGCTGTTGTTATTGATGACCATTTAATGGCAATTTCACATGTACTTCGTGGCGATGATCATGTATCTAATACGCCTAAGCAAATGATGATTTTTGAAGCTTTAGGTTGGGATATTCCTCAATTTGGACATATGGCTTTGATTATTAATGGCGAGACAGGCAAGAAATTGTCCAAACGAGATGAAAATGTTTTGCAATTTGTGGAACAGTATAAAGAACTTGGCTATCAACCACAAGCAATGGTTAACTTTATTGGACTATTGGGTTGGTCACCTAAAGGTGAAGATGAAATTTTTTCACTTGATGAATTCAAGCAAATGTTTGATGAAACACGTTTATCCAAGGCAAACGCTAAGTTTGATCAAAAGAAACTGGAATGGATTAATAATCAGTGGATGCGTCGTGATTTAGATAATGTCATGCCACAATTAATTCGTGAACTGGTTTCTGCTGGCCTTATTAGTCAAAGTGAAGCAGATAACAAAGTTGATTGGTTATCTCAAGTGATTAAAGTTGCAGGTGTTGAAGGAATATCATACACTCGGGAAATTGTGGATTTGGTACGTAAGCCATTTTTCGAACTTAATGACATTACCGATGAAATGATAACTTATCTCACATCTGAAGATGGTCGCAAAGTATTTGAAGCATGGGAAACAGCTTATTTAGCCATGCCTGAAACAGCTACTGCAGAAGATTATATGAACACGATTCGTCATATTCAGAGTACGCTTGAAATAAAGGGACGTAATTTGTGGAACCCTATCCGTATTGCAACAACACATGAGGTTCAAGGACCAAACCTACCTGAAATGTTAGTTGTATTAGATCGTTCAAAAGTAATAGCGACAATGAATCAGGTTAAGGCAACTTATTTAGTATAGAAAAGTGACAGCCCTTTTTACAAGGCTGTCACTTTTTGTTAGTGGTCAACCAGATGTTATAGAATACGGGTACTTACACTATAAAAGATAAGGTAGTTGGCAACAGTGAAATGGTGGATTATGCGAATACTAATGTTTTGAAAGAATTAAAAGGTAACGTTCCTGATTTTAAACTAAAACAAGAGCCCCTCCTTTTAGGATCATCCGTTTTGAATGAAGGTGAGTATTGATGATTAAGTGGTTGATTTTAGTCTCAGTATATTAAAGATGTTGTAGGGTAGTATAAACATTTTATTAAGTAGTAGTCCTAGTAACGTACACATTTTTGTGTATGTTTTTTATTTGTGAATAACTATTTTAAGTTAACTTATATATTTTAGTAAGACTTTACAAAAACAATATAAACAGGTACAATCATCTTGTAAATAAGTTCACAATAAAAGGAGAAATGAATATAATGAAAGCAGCAATTGTACGTGAAGTAAATGATGGCTATGTTGATCTAGTTGATGATTGGCAACCTCGAGCATTGGGTTTTGGGGATGCTTTGGTTGATGTTGAATATGTCGGTCTTTGCCATACTGATTTGCACTGTGCTAATGGTGATTTTGGTAATCCAAACGAAATTGGTGAACGCAATGGTCAATTCCGTCGTGTTATCGGTCATGAAGGTGTGGGACGTGTTTCAAAGTTAGGCGAAGGTGCCAGTGATTATCTTAAAGTTGGTGATCGCGTATCAATTGCTTGGTTCTATGATGCTTGTGGTGTTTGTGACTACTGTGTTTCAGGTAATGAAACGTTCTGCCGTAAGGTTCGTAACTCAGGGTACACGATTGATGGGGCGATGTCACAACAAGTTGTTGTCAACTCAAAATATGCAGTGAAAGTCCCAGAAGGTTTGGATCCTGTTGAAGCAACGTCAATCACTTGTGCCGGTGTGACAATGTATAAGTCACTTAAAGTTGGTGAAACAAAACCAGGTGAATGGGTATCAGTTCATGGTGCTGGTGGTTTGGGTAACTTGGCTGTGCAATATGCTCACAACGTATTTGGAGCACATGTAGCCGTTATCGATGGTAATGACGATAAGTTGGCCGCTGCTAAGGCTAATGGTGCTGAAGTACTTGTTAACCGTAAAACCGAAGATGTGGTTGCTAAGGTTAATGAATTAACTGGTGGCGTCCATAACGCACAAGTAACTGCTGTTAATGATGCAGCTTTCTCGCAAGCTGTTAATGTTTTGCGACCAATGGGTAAGCTAGTAGCTGTTGCTTTGCCACAAGGTGATATGGCGCTAAATATTGCTAAAACAGTATTAGACGGCATTGAAGTTCGAGGATCACTTGTTGGTACTCGTGCTGACTTGAAAGAGGCTTTCCAATTTGGTGCTGAAGGCAAGGTTAAGCCAATCGTAGAAACAGTTGATTTCAAAGATATGAATGATGTGATTGATGAGATGAAGGCTGGTAACATTACTGGACGTAAAGTCTTTGACTTCACAACTCTGTAAAGTGAGTTAAGCAGACAAAGAACTGATAGGTTGTGTGTTTTTGGGGTTACCATAGTCGTTTATAACTTGTTGTGTTAGAATTGGGGAAGAAATGTATTGGAGGAACGTGTCTGGAGATAGGGTCGACCAAGTCACTTCAAACACAAATTTGTCATGTCATACTTTATGCAACAACTTTTTAACGGACAACGCGATCGAATTTTGCGTGTTGTAGATAGTGAAAATGAAGAACAAACAACAGCGGGGTTTATCCATATTTTTGATGAACGACGTGTGTTTGACTTTGATTACGCTAAAGAGGTAACAGAAGGTCGTATCACGCGTGAAGAGTTTGACGAAGAAGGAGAAGCAAATAATACTTTCAGCGTTAATTTTATGCCCCTTGCAGGTGAAAACGAAGAATTGCCAGAAGGTCTATTTGAGTCATGGGCAGGTCTAGTTGGACGTGAGTATGCATTGATGCCACATGTTCACATTAATATGTACCAACAGCCTTTGCGTCCTGAAATAGAGGTGATTGACAAATCTGTTTTTGAGGAAAGGCTACTTGAACTCGTAAGTCGTATTTTGGGTTCTTCAGTAGTTGGCTTTAAAGAAAACTCGCTCACAATGTTTCCTAGTTTTTTGGTACAAGAGCAACCAGATGTCAAAGAACAGGGTCCTTCAACACAAATTATTTTGCCAGATTAATAAATAAGATTTACATTGACAAAAAATAAGAATTGTCTTAAAATCAAAACATGTTAATAAATCGATGAAGCAAAGACATTGATTTACTGAATATAGGACATTATTGGCCTTATTTTTAAGATTAATATGATTCAGTATTTTGATGACGTACGTAAATGCGGTGATCAATAAAAAACCAACTTGTACTGGTATTAACCTAAGAAATTAAAATCAGTGGTCGTACTGGTGAATAAAAAATGGTGCTATAACATTTACGTTCCTGTTAGTCATAATCATGATTAACAGGTTTTTTTATTTAATCGGTTAGAAATATGGAGAATGTCAAATATTCGGGGATCATTTTGGATAAAATAGAATATGACAAATAATCATCTGGTGTTACAAACTGATTTTGGTTTACAAGATGGGGCTGTCAGTGCTATGCGAGGGGTATCCCACGCAGTCGCTGATAATATCATAATAAGTGATTTAACACATGGTATTAGTCCGTTCAATATTTTTGAAGGATCTTTTCGATTACTTTAAACAGTGGGATATTGGCAACCTGATACGGTTTTTGTATCAGTCATTGATCCTGGAGTGGGGTCTAATAGACTATCTTTAGTCGCAAAAACAAAAGCTGGTCATTATATTGTGACACCGGATAATGGCACGTTAACACATTTAATATCGCAAGATCTAATAGAAAGTGCTCGTGTTATTAATGAAGATACTCATCGTTTACCCGGCTCTGAAAAGTCATCAACGTTTCATGGTAGAGACATCTATGCTTTTAATGGCGCTCGGTTAGCAAGTGGACAAACTACTTATGAGGATTACGGTCAAGAATTGAAACCAGAAGAGTTAGTGACCTTACCGATTAGACCTGGAAAGTATCAAGTTGATGAATCAAATAATGAGACGTTAGTAGGAAATATTGATATTACTGACGTTAATTTTGGTTCCCTATGGTCAAATATTCCATTAGAAACATTTGAAATATTTAAGATAGGTTATGGGGAATTATTACATGTTCAGATTAAAAATGATGAATTAGTGATGTTTGAAGCTGATCTGCCGTATGTTCATACATTTGCGGATGTTGATCCTGGACAACCATTAATTTATATTAATTCAGTGTATACTGTGGCTTTTGGTATCCATACTGGCAGTTTTGAACAAATGTACCATGTTGGTGCAGGACAAGATTGGTCTGTTACTTTAAGTAAAGTTAACAAATGATAACAAACAAGGAGATGTTAAATAATGACTAATAAAAACAGTGGTTTTTCAGTTAAAGCTGTTGTTGCAACAGGGATTGGCGCAGCAGTATTTTTCGTTTTAATGAAATTTATTGCAATTCCCACAGGTGTTCCTAATACAACGATAAACGTCGCTGAAGGATGGTTGGCGTTAATAGCTGGATTATTTGGACCAGTCGTAGGTTTGTTGGTGGGATTCATTGGACATACATTAAATGATGCTGTGACTTATGGTTCACCATGGTGGTCTTGGGTTATTGCGGATGCTATTTTTGGGCTCCTCTTAGGATTAGGGAAAAAATATTTGGCATTAGAATATGGTGACTTATCAACTAAAAAACTCATACAATTCAACATCTGGCAAGCTATTTCAAATGTTATTGTGTGGTTTGTGATTGCCCCAATTGGTGATATCTTGATCTACAAAGAAGCCGCACAAAAAGTATTTCTTCAAGGTGGTGTTACAGCGGTAGTCAACACGATTTCTGTTGCCATTATCGGCTCATTGTTATTAGTTGCTTACGTTAAGTCTCGCCCTAAAAAGAGTAGTTTAAGAAGTGAATAATGTCAAAGCAAGATTTGTCTTGCGTACATAATTTTAAAAATTAAGGATATTTTATGGTTGCCCCACTCATTGATTTTCAGCATGTTACATTTAAATATCATGCCCAAGCGGAAGCTACATTACACGATATTAGTTTTCAAATTTATCCAGGAGAGAAGGTTTTAATTGCAGGAGCTTCTGGTTCTGGTAAAACGACCTTATTGCGTTTGTTAAATGGTTTAATTCCACAAGCTTATGCTGGTGACATTACTGGTAAACTAGAACTGAATGGTAAAAATATTATTGATCAAACGTTATTTGATTTATCATTGCAGGCCGGGACAGTGTTGCAAGATTCAGATGCACAATTTGTTGGATTGACTGTTGCAGAAGATGTTGCTTTTGCATTAGAAAACGATCATCAGCCAGTTGACAAAATTAAATCAAAGGTGGCTAAATGGGCATCTCGTTTTGGTTTAGGAGAACGTTTAGACTTAGCACCTCAAATGTTATCAGGTGGTCAAAAACAGCGTACAGCCATGGCGGGTGTTTTAGTAGATGATGGGAAGTTATTACTTTTTGATGAACCGCTTGCCAGTCTTGATCCAGCAGCTGGTAATGTTGCTATGACGATGATCAATCGCTTGCAAGTGGAACGTGATTTGACAGTTGTGATTATCGAACATCGCATTGAAGAAGTGCTACGAGCAGACGTTGATCGTATTATTGTAATGGCAGATGGCAAGATTGTTGCCAATGATACACCAACAACCATTATTCAATCTGGTATACTGCCAGAAAATGGGTTGGATGAGCCTTTATTTGTACAGTTGTTAAGAAAAGCTAACGTTGATGTTGCCACGCTAGCTAATGTGGCTGATGTTAATTCAGTCGATGTTCAAGCATATAAGCAAGTAATTGAAGACCTAAAAACACCAGTTATTAAGCAAGTGAAAAAAAATAAAAAATTGGTTATCAAAGACTTAGTGTTCAATTATGACGATAAGCATCCTATTTTTAATGGTTTAAGTACTGCTATATATCAAGGTGAGATCTTAGGTATTGTTGGGAAAAATGGTTCTGGGAAAACGACGCTATCACATTTGTTAACCGGGTTCTTAACACCAGAATCAGGTGACATCTTACTCGATGGACAAAGTTTATTGAGTCAGTCTATTAAAGAACGAGCCGATAATATAGGCTATGTTTTACAAAACCCAAATCATATGATTACTAAATCAACTGTTTATGATGAAGTTGCTAGTGGTCTTGTTTTACGTGAAGTCGATGCGCAAGAAATCGAAACGCGTACTAGAAAAGTTTTAAAGTTAGTTGATTTGGATAGTATGAGGCATTGGCCAATTTCAGCACTGAGTTTTGGTCAAAAAAAGCGCTTAACGATTGCAGCTGTTCTAGTACTAGATCCACAAGTTCTAATATTAGATGAGCCGACAGCTGGGCAAGATGCGACACATACAAGTGAGTTACTAAATTTCTTAAAAGAAATTAATAAAACTGCTAACACAACAATTATTATCATTACGCATGATATGCATTTGCTTGCTAATTTTGTTTCTCGGGCACTGGTTATTGTTGATGGGACACTACTAGCCGATACAACGCCCTCTGAATTATTAGCAAATGCAACATTAGTGGAGGCCGCTAGTTTAAGAACAACCAGTATTTATCAATTGGCATCGCGATTAAATATTGATCAACCAGAAATGTTGAATGCAGCCATTGTACATCATTCAACAACTATTTGATTCATAGTGGGAGTAAAATGAACAATTTATTTGGATATAAACAACGGGATACGTGGCTCAATCGTGCCACTGGTACAGCCAAACTCATTGGTTTTTTGACACTTACGACTATAGGTATGATATCTTATGATACTCGGTTTTTAATAGTATTGAGTTTGTTGTCAGTTCTTTTAATGAAGACAGCAAAAATTCAATATCAAGAATATGCTTTGATGCTTAAATTTGTTTTATTTTTTGCAATTATTAACTTGGTGATGATTACCATTCTAGCACCTCAATATGGTGTGAGATTATATGGGACAAATCACGTGTTATTTGGTAGTGGTTATTGGACAATAACAGAAGAACAACTCTTTTATGAGTTTAACTTATTGATTAAATACTTCTTTTCACTACCATTAGCTATTATTTTATTGTTTACTACAAACCCTAGTGAGTTTGCGGCTGGTCTCAATAAAATAGGAGTGCCATACAAAATAGCCTATGCTTTTGCGATTACCTTACGATACATACCAGACGTCCAGAGTGACTATCGTACTATTAGTTTGGCCCAACAAGCCAGAGGTTACGAAATATCAAAAAAGGCATCTATATTAGCTAGATCTAGGGGGGCTGTACAGATTATTATGCCGCTGGTGTTCACAAGCCTAAATCGTATTGACACAATCAGTCAGGCTATGGAACTTAGACGTTTTGGCCGTGAAAAACAGCGTTCTTGGTATCAAGAACAGGTTTTTTCGAGATTAGATATTTTAATTATTGTAGGTTCCATTATTGTGGGGTTTTTAGGTATTACATTATTATTTGTTAACAACGGACGTTTGTATAATCCGTTTAAATGAAAGGTAAGCTTAGTATTTAGTGTCATTGATACAGTAAGTTAGGCGATAAATGGTTAAAACAGCAGATGAGTGGCAAGAAAATGCCCAGAAATATCAGTTTCAATTGCAAAATGATTTATTACAATTTTTAGCGATACCATCAGTTTTGGATCCTGAAACAGCAACGTTTCAAAAACCTTTTGGTGTTGGTATAGATAAGGCATTACAATTTATTGCGGATCTGGGTAATCGGGACGGTTTTAGCGTGCAACGAGTAGCTGACAACATGGTAGTTGTGATTGACTATGGTCCGGAAAACGCTGAAGAAACAGTGGGTGTGCTCTCTCATGTTGATGTTGTACCTGGAAACGATGCGGCATGGCATGTGACATTACCTTTTAGTCCAAAAATTATTGGTGACCGATTGTATGGTCGTGGTGTTCACGACATGAAAGCTGATTTAATGGCTAGTTATTATGCATTGAAGCAACTTAAAGATGAAGGATTTGTCCCAAAAAAGAAAATACGTTTAATTTTTGGGAGTGATGAAGAATCTGATTGGCGCGATATGCAAAAATACTTATCTGAAGTTGGGGAACCGACATTGGGATTTTCTCCAGATGGGACATTTCCCGTTGTACCTGGCGAGAAGGGTGTGCAAACTATTGAAATAAAGTTTCAAGCTGACGATGATTTTGACCATAATCTTTATCAATTGCTGAAGTTTGAGTCTGGAAACCGTGATAACGTTGTCCCAGGTGTTGCTACAGCTTGTGTTAAGTTGCCTGATAATCAAGACATTAACTTATTTTTGGCAAAATTTGAACAGTATGTAACATCGACACCATTGATTACAGGTGTCGGACAATATGCTGATGGTAATATACGTCTCACACTGTATGGTAAATCTGTACATGGGGCTTATCCCGAAGATGGGCTAAACTCAGCAACTTTTTTGGCAAACTTCTTGATGCAATATCCGTTTAAGAATCAAGCACATGCATTTTTATATTTATTAGGAGAATCAAATCATCAAGATGTGTTTGCTGAACATCTAGGATTAGCTTTTCATGATGCGGTAATGGGTGATTTAACCATGAATATCGGGCAGGTACACTATATTCTTGGCAAATCAGGCTATATTAGAATCCAATTTAGATTTCCAGTGGGCGTTACCGAAACAGCCATTTTGACTCAGGTACAAAGACATATGGGCGGTTTAGATGCAAAAGTTTTTAAAGAATCTAGATTTGGTAGCCAACCACATATGGTAGACTTGAAAGATCCTATCGTTACAACGTTACAAAGTGTGTATGCGCAACATACACATACAGATAAAACGTATAAAATATCCAATGGTGGGTCATACGCGCGTTTGTTGAAACGAGGAGTTGCATTTGGTGGACAGTTTCCTGATGTTGCAGTCATGAGTCATCAACCAGATGAATACGTTGAAATAACGAATATTCCTCGTGCTCAAGCAATTTTTGCTCAAGCGTTATATGAACTCACTAAATCTTGAGTTTAATATTTAGTTTTAACGTAATATATTGAAGACTAGTGGGAAATTTTGTGAAGCTCTTGAAATATGTGGTCGGTTTGTAGTATCATTAATAGTTGTGAATGCATAAATTGCATACACTCCTTGCAGCAAAAGCTGCCAGAGACCAAAAGGAGGAAATAAAACATGGCTACATCATATGAAATGACATACATCGTTCGCCCTGACATGGAAGTAGATGCAAAGAAAGCGCTTGTTGAGCGTTTTGATGGCATCTTGACTAACAACGGCGCAACAATCGTTAAGTCAGCTGATTGGGCAACTCGTCGTTTTGCTTATGAAATTTCTGGTTATCGCGAAGGCGTTTACCATATCATTAATTTCACTGCTGAAGACGACGCAGCTATCAACGAATTTGACCGTTTGGCAAAGATTTCTCAAGATATCTTGCGCCACATGATCGTTAAGCGCGACGCAGAATAATTCTGAAATTCCACTGGTGAAGGAGCTTTAATTATGATTAATCGAGTAGTATTGATTGGGCGATTGACCCGTGATGTGGAATTGCGCTATACTCAATCGGGTACAGCAGTAGGGACGTTTAGCTTAGCAGTTAATCGTCAGTTCACCAATCAGTCTGGTGAACGTGAAGCTGACTTTATCAACGCTGTTATCTGGCGTAAAGCAGCTGAAAACTTTTCAAACTTCACTGGCAAAGGCGCAATGGTTGCCATTGAAGGTCGTTTGCAAACAAGAAATTATGAAAATAATCAAGGTCAACGTGTTTACGTTACCGAAGTTGTTGTTGATAATTTTTCATTGCTTGAATCACGCGCTGAAAGTGAAAAGCGTCGTTCACAAAATAATAGCGGATCATCTAACGATGGTGGATATAGTGGTTCAGACAACAATAATTCATTTAGTGGTGTTGATCCATTTGCTAATGCGAACCAGAGTTCAAATAACCAATATTCAGCACCAAAAAATGATGTTCCTAACCCATTTGCGGCTAGTAATAAAACAGAAATTGATATATCAGATGATGATTTACCATTCTAAATAATATAAATTATAAATTCAAATGAAAGGAGCTTTAATCATGTCAGAACAAAACTCACGTCCACAAAACTCAGAACGTCCACAACGTTCACGTCGTCCACAAGGCGGACCACGTCGTCGTCGTAAGGTTGACTATATCGCAGCTAACCATATCGAATTTATTGACTATAAGAACACAGAATTGTTGGAACGCTTTATCTCAGAACGCGGTAAGATTTTGCCACGTCGTGTAACTGGTACTTCAGCTAAAAATCAACGTAAGGTAACAACAGCTATCAAGCGTGCTCGTATCATGGCTTTGTTGCCATTCGTTACAGAAGATTAATATAGTAGTTTTATCAAAAAGCCAGATGTATCAGGCTTTTTTTATTTGGTTTTGAAAAAACTAACTGTGGTAAAATAAGTTATGTGACTTTTGAACGATATAAAAGTTTTACCATGTAAAGAGAAGGCACAGGGGTTACTTGTGAAGAAGATTTTTAATTTTAAAACGCTACCTATTTTTTTTCAAAGCACAAAACTAGGCACAGTTGCACTATTATTACTTTTTGTTAGTTTGACGAGTGCTTTTTTTGCATTGCTAGTCAACTGGGTTTTCGGACTAATTTGGTTGATTGTCGTGATTATTGGCTTAATATATTCAGGTCAATCACTTAAAGAGGTTAATGAAAATGTTCAGGAGTATCTTTCTGGTTTAGGTTATCGTATTTCCAGAAGTGAGCAAGAGGCATTAATTCGTATGCCAATTGGACTGATTTTATTGAACAATTCAGAAAAAATTGACTGGGTCAATCCTTATATGCAAAATTATTTGGGAAAACGCGATGTTTTGGGGCTGTCTTTAGCAGAATTAGATCCTAGTTTGGCTAAGAATGTTAAAAACTATTCTGATGCTAATGAAACAAATACTATCACCTGGCAAGGTAAGCAATTTGCATTATACGTACAACAAAATTTACGTGTCATTTATATGATGGATATCAGTGAATATGCGGCTATTGAGGTAGAGTACGAAAATCATAGATTGTTTAGTGGCTTAGTATCTGTAGATAATTATGAAGAAGTTACTGAAGGCATGAATGAGTCTGAGACGTCTAAGTTAAGAACTTATGTCACTGGTGCTTTATCAGATTGGGCAACCGCGCATCATATTTATTTACGGCGTTTAAATACTGTTCACTATATTATGTTTGGATATCAGGCAGCCTTACAAGACGCAGAAAAAGATAAGTTTCGTGTTTTGAAAGCAATTCGTGAAGCTACGGCACAACAAAATTCACCGGTTACGTTATCTATGGGTATCGCTTATGGTGAATCAGACATCATTAAGTTAGCTAAAATGGCACAAACAAATTTGGATTTAGCGTTAGGTCGTGGTGGGGATCAAGTTGTTGTAAAATCTAATCAGTCTGTAGCCCGATTTTATGGTGGGGCAACAAATCCAATGGAGAAACGTACGCGCGTGCGAGCAAGAATGATTTCTCAGACTGTGGCAGAATTAATGGAACAGTCTGACAATATAATGATTGTTGGACATGTCCGCCCTGATTTAGATGCAATTGGAGCAGGATTAGGTATCTGGCGAATGGCACAAACCAAAAATAAGCCAGCTTTTCTAATTGTTGATGAAAAATCAGTTTATAGTGATATTAAATTGTTACTAGCGGAAATTAGGAAAAATAAACCAGAAATTGTTGCACCAGGTTCAAACATTAACGATTCTATTGTGGATGAAACACGAGCCATGAAGTTAGTCCGTGAAAATACCTTGTTAATTTTAGTAGATCATGCGCAATCGATGATAACTAGTGCACCTAATTTACTTACTCGTTTAGAGAATCGTGTTGTTGTTATTGATCACCATCGTCTAGCAGAACAAGGATTAAATGAAAAACCACTTTTAACCTATGTTGAACCGTATGCTTCATCTACATCAGAATTAGTTGTTGAAATGTTACAGTATCAAGATCAAAGCTATGCGCCTATAACGAAGTTAGAAGCGACAGCTATGTTAGGTGGCATACAGCTAGACACAAATAATTTCACTTTACGTACGGGATCACGCACATTTGATGCGGCAAGTTACTTACGTGCTAATGGCGCTGATAGTAATTTAATTCAATCTTTCATGAAAGAAAATCTCACTGATTTCAAAGCACGGACGCATCTCGTTAACTTAGCAATTGTAAATAATGGAAATGCTATAGTTACTGGTGAGAGCAATCAAACTTATTCTGGAATCATCACAGCACAAGCAGCTGATGAACTACTCCAGATTAGTGGCGTTGAAGCTTCATATGTTATTACAAAGCGTTCGGATGGCCGTGTAGGCATTTCAGCACGATCGACTGGTAAGCGAAATGTACAGCGTGTCATGGAATCCATGGGTGGTGGTGGTCATCTATCAAACGCTGCAACTCAAATTCCATCAGTGACTACTGAAGAAGCAACACAACAGTTGAATACGATTCTGGAAGATATTGATGATGCAGAATGACAAAAAATATATAATTAATTGGAGGTTTTAGATAAATGAAAGTCGTATTTTTAGAAGATGTAAAGGGTCGCGGTAAAAAAGGGGAAATTAAAGAAGTACCAGATGGTTATGCTAATAACTTTTTAATTAAAAATAAAAAAGCCGAACCGGCAACTGGTAAAAACTTAGGTGCAGTGAAAGGTCGGCAAAAAGCTGAAGAAAAGGCTGCTGCTGAATTATTAGCTGAAGCCAAAGAATTAGAAGCTAAAATGGCAGATGACAATTTTGTTGTTGAACTTAAGGGTAAGTCTGGTGCTGATGGTCGTTTGTTTGGTGCCGTGTCAACTAAGCAAATTGTTGCAGCATTAGAGTCGCAAAAGAAAATTAAAGTTGATAAGCGTAAGTTATTGTTGAATCAACCAATTCATTCACTAGGTTATACTAATGTGCCAATTAAGCTTCATCGTGATGTCACAGCTAACTTGCGAGTACACGTGAGCGAGGGATAAATATGGATAATCCGGGATCATACGAATATAGGCAAGTACCACAAGATGTGGATGCAGAACGTGCGGTGCTCGGGTCTATTTTCTTTGACGTTAAGTCAGATAGTGCAATGGTTGAAGCACAAGCGATTCTTACACCTGAAGATTTCTATCGTCAAGCTAATCAAACGATTTTTAAAGCTATGCAGCAACTTGTTGATGAACAAAGACCAATCGACATGTTGACACTACAAGATAAGTTAAATAGCATGCAACAATTAGAAAATATTGGCGGTATGGTTTATTTGTCTGAAATTGCTGAAGCATCGGCATCTTCAGCTAATTTAAAGCATTATGCCAACATTGTTCGTGAAAAATCAGTATTGCGCCGGATTATTGATACTTTAACGCGAAGTATGTCAT
Organism: Leuconostoc palmae; assembly: GCF_019656075.1. Classification (GTDB taxonomy): domain Bacteria; phylum Bacillota; class Bacilli; order Lactobacillales; family Lactobacillaceae; genus Leuconostoc; species Leuconostoc palmae. Next base: position 57,424 of record NZ_BPKZ01000007.1, read on the forward strand.
TAGCTTATGATTCTGCTGAATCAAGTGAGAATATTTTAGATACTTTGAATCGTAACATTGATTCATTAGCAGAAAATCGCGGTGATGAAAATTTTCAAAAAATTAAAGATGTTCTACAAGAATTTCAAACCAATTTAGATAATGCTGTGGAAAACGATAATAGTATAGTTGGTTTAGCCACAGGTTATCCAGAACTTGATCAATTAACACATGGCTTTAGAGAGGATCAAATGGTTGTTCTGGGAGCCCGCCCGGCTGTGGGGAAAACCGCGTTTGTACTTAATATTGCCAAAAATGTTGCAAAAGCTGAACAAGTTCCCGTAGTCGTCTTTAGTTTAGAAATGGGTGCAGTTGATTTAGTGACAAGATTAGTAGCAGCAGAAGGTGCAATTGATTCGGCTCATTTAACCACTGGACAGATGTCACAAGATGATTGGCAATCACTAACCTTAGCGATGCAATCCTTAGCTAATATGCAAATATATATGGATGATACGCCAGGAATTAAAATTAATCAAATTAGTGCTAAACTAAGAAAGTTGGAAAAAGATTTATTAAACGATATGTCTACTGACCAACGCATTAATAATCCTCATCCAATTGGAATGGTAATTATTGATTATCTAGGACTAATTGAATCTAATAATACGGAAAGTCGTCAGCAAGCAGTTTCGGAAGTATCGCGTTCCATCAAGAAATTAGCTAAAGAATTACATACACCAATTCTGGCTTTAGCTCAATTAAGCCGAGGCGTAGAACAAAGAACAGATAAAAGACCAGTGTTGTCTGATTTACGTGAGTCAGGCTCAATCGAACAAGATGCCGATATTGTTGCTTTCTTATATCGTGATGATTATTATCGAAATGATGACTCCGATGAAAATAATAATAGTGATCCACGTGATGAGGATGAGGCTGTACCGATTGAAGTGATTTTAGAGAAGAATCGTGCTGGTGCTAGAGGCACAGCAACCTTGATGTTTAATAAACCAACGTTTAAATTCAGTCCAATGGCTCCATTATATCGTGATGAATCAACTTCTGGTTCAAGAAGTAATGCAGGATGGTAAAAAGAGATTAGCTTATTAGCTAATCTCTTTTTATGAGTTAAAATCTATTCTACTAAATCAACAAATTTAGCCTCGGTTAAATCAGCGATGTCGACAGGATTTACTTTATCAGAGCGTCCTAATTCACCACCACTCACTAAAAAGAAAGACATCGTCTGTGCAGTTTTATCTATAAAAATTGGGAAATGTTTGTTTTGCCAAATACCAACCGGATTATTAGCACCATGTACATACCCAGTTGTTTTTTGTAATATCTTTAAAGGTAACATGGTTACTTTTTTGTTTCCTGATGTAGCAGCTAGCTTTTTTAAAGATAGTTGTTCGGTGATTGGTAAGACAGCAATTAAAGGACCTGATTTATCACCAAATAATGCTAATGTTTTATAAATGTCTTGATGATGAATATTAAATTTATTTAATATTACATCACGTTCAGACTCTGATTTATCCAATATATTGAGCTCTAAAGGCTCATAATCTATCTGGTGTTTTTCCATTACTTGTTCTGGTAACGTTTTTTTAATTTTTTTCTTTGCCATAGTAACTTGATTTTAACACATATTGGCTCAACCAAAAAGCCACAAGGTCCGACCAATTTATGATATACTACTTTACATGAAACCAGAAGCAATTTATGTGACTATACAAGCAGATTTAAAACAAAAAATATATAAAGGTGATTTTTCGAATTTGAAATTACCAGATGAACGAACACTTGCTGAAAATTATAATGTTTCGCGTTCTTCTATTAAGCGAGCCTTGAATGTACTAGTGCAGCAGGGCATTATTTTCAAAAAAAGAGGTAGTGGTACCTTTGTTAACCCGTTATATTTGAAAAATCATGATTTATTTCAACATGAAGGCTCTAATTTAGGTGTTTCTGATTCATTTAGAGTTGATGGTAAGGCGCCTAGCATTGAACTATTAGATTTTCGTGTGCTTCCTGCAACCCAAGAACAGCAGCTAGCCCTATTTCTTAATGAAGGAGACTTTGTTTACGAAATTAAGCGTTTACGTCGTTTAGAAGGTATCCCTTTTATGATTGAGAGGGGATATGTACCAATCAATGTTTTGCCAGGATTGAACAAGGAAATTGTTGCCGGTTCGGTATACGAGTACGTTGAGAATAGTAAAAACCGTACGGTGACGAAATCTTTCATGACCATTATGGCAGAACCATCTACAGATGAGGATCAAAGATTACTTGAATTATCCGATAAGGAACCAGTTGGCATTATGGAAGGTATATTTTTTATGGATGACGGGACTCCTTTGGAGTTTTCCACAATGAGATTACACTATAAGTACCTACGTTACAACGCATTTGTCAGCATTGATTCAGAGTAAAAAGACCTTTAGGTCTTTTTTTATTACTTTTTAAATGGTACGTACCAATTGTTTTTATGAACCAACCAAAAAAGAAATCGAAATCAACCAATCAAAGTTTTTTTCTTGAACAAATACTTATAATCGGTTATACTGTAAGAGTAAATAACGGAGAAAGATTCGTGGTTTACGATTCTCTCAAAAAATAAGGAGTACTTAATCTCATGGCAGATTTCGATTCAAAAGAGTACTTAGAACTTGTTGATAAGTGGTGGCGCGCAACTAACTATTTGTCAGCAGGGATGATCTTCTTGAAGAGCAACCCATTGTTCTCAGTTACTAACACACCAATCCAAGCTGAAGACGTTAAAGTTAAGCCTATCGGTCACTGGGGAACAATTTCAGGTCAAACATTCTTGTATGCACACGCAAACCGTTTGATCAACAAGTATGACGTGAACATGTTCTACATCGGTGGACCAGGACACGGTGGCCAAGTAATGGTTACTAATGCTTACTTGGATGGCGAATATACTGAAGATTACCCAGAAATCACTCAAGATTTGGAAGGTATGAGCCGCTTGTTCAAGCGTTTCTCATTCCCTGGCGGAATCGGATCACACATGACAGCACAAACACCAGGTTCATTGCATGAAGGTGGTGAATTGGGTTATTCATTGTCACACGCCTTTGGTGCTGTTTTGGACAATCCTGATCAAATTGCTTTCGCCGTTGTTGGTGATGGTGAAGCCGAAACCGGCCCATCAATGACATCATGGCACTCAACAAAGTTCTTGAATGCTAAGAATGATGGTGCTGTTTTGCCAATCTTGGATTTGAACGGATTTAAGATTTCTAACCCAACAATCTTCTCACGTATGAGTGATGAAGAAATCACAAAGTTCTTTGAAGGTTTGGGTTACTCACCTCGCTTTATCGAAAATGATGACATCCATGACTACGCAGCATACCACGAAATCGCTGCTAAGGTCTTTGACCAAGCCATCGAAGACATCCAAGCTATCCAAAAGGATGCCCGTGAAAACGGTAAGTACGAAGATGGTACAATTCCTGCATGGCCTGTAATTATTGCACGTTTGCCAAAGGGTTGGGGTGGTCCAACGCACGATGAAGATGGTAACCCTATCGAAGATTCATTCCGTGCCCACCAAGTGCCATTGCCTTTGGCACAAAACAAGCTAGAAACATTGCCACAATTCGAAGCATGGATGAACTCATACAAGCCAGAAGAATTGTTCAATGCTGATGGTTCATTGAAGGATGAATTGAAGGCGATTGCACCTAAGGGTGACAAGCGTATGTCAGCTAACCCAATCGCTAACGGTGGTCGTCGCCGCGGCGAAAAGGCAACTGATTTGACATTGCCAGATTGGCGTCAATTCACAAACGACATTACAAGTGAAAACCGTGGACATGAATTGCCAAAGACAACGCAAAACATGGACATGACAACACTTTCATCATACTTGGAAGAAGTTGCAAAGTTGAACCCAACTTCATTCCGTGTCTTCGGACCTGATGAAACAATGTCAAACCGTTTGTGGGATCTCTTTAACACAACTAACCGTCAATGGATGGAAGAAGTTAAGGAACCAAACGATCAATACGTCGGCCCAGAAGGTCGTATCATTGATTCACAATTGTCAGAACACCAAGCTGAAGGTTGGTTAGAAGGTTACACATTGACTGGTCGTGTTGGAATCTTCGCCTCATACGAATCATTCTTGCGTGTTGTCGACACAATGGTGACACAACACTTCAAGTGGTTGCGCCACGCTTCAGAACAAGCATGGCGTAATGATTACCCATCATTGAACTTGATTGCAACATCAACTGCCTTCCAACAAGATCACAACGGTTACACTCACCAAGATCCAGGTATGTTGACACACTTGGCTGAAAAGAAGTCTGACTTCATCCGTGAATACTTGCCAGCCGATGGTAACTCATTGTTGGCTGTTCAAGACCGTGCCTTCTCAGAACGTCACAAGGTTAACTTGATCATTGCTTCAAAGCAACCACGTCAACAATGGTTTACTGCTGATGAAGCTGATGTATTGGCTAACGAAGGTTTGAAGGTTATTGATTGGGCTTCTACTGCACCTTCAGGCGATGTAGATATTACATTTGCATCAGCTGGTACAGAACCAACAATCGAAACTTTGGCCGCTTTGTGGTTGATCAACCAAGCCTTCCCAGAAGTTAAGTTCCGCTATGTCAACGTTGTTGAATTGCTTCGTTTGCAAAAGAAGTCAGAATCACATTTGAACGACGAACGTGAATTGTCTGACGAAGAATTTAACAAGTTCTTCCAAGCTGACAAGCCAGTTATCTTCGGCTTCCACGCTTATGAAAACTTGGTAGAATCATTCTTCTTCGAACGTAAGTTCAAGGGTGATGTCTATGTTCACGGTTACCGTGAAGATGGTGACATCACAACAACATATGACATGCGTGTTTACTCACACTTGGATCGTTTCCACCAAGCTAAGGAAGCTGCAGAAATCTTGTCAGCTAACGGCACAATTGATCAAGCTGCTGCTGATACATTCATTGCTAAGATGGACGAAACTTTGGCAAAGCACTTCGAAGTGACTCGCAACGAAGGTCGCGATATCGAAGAATTTACTGAATGGAACTGGTCACCTTTAAAGTAATTCCATTGCTTTTTAAATGATTGATCAGATGAAAAAGTGAGCTAGAAAATTTTCTAGTTCGCTTTTTTTGTGTCTTTTGAGTAGAATGTTAGTTGACAGCCAATCAATGAGAACGGATGTCATTAATTTAAATGAGTTCGAAGTAGTTTAGGTTGATTTTAATCATAGCAAACACGGAACAATTATCAGTATACGCAACTAAAATGACAGAAATTAGTTGAGAACTAAAATTAAAATATCTTTATTTCGTACGAGGCATTATGGGAGAATTTTTAAAATTAAATCGCAATATTCAACTGCGCATTCTTATGATGTTAATTACCGTTGCTATCGGTTCTTCTGTGGGACCTAATATGACGATATATTATATTGAATATTTTGGACCTTTGGTTATTGGTATCTTACTGATTATTGTCCAATTATCAGGTTTTTTAGCTGGTTTATATGGTGGACATTTGTCGGATTTATGAGGCAGAAAGAAAGTTATGCTAAATGGCATTAGTCTTATGGTTGTTGGTTATAGCATAGCTGCAAGTATGAACTAACCATTCTATGTAAATCCTGACATTACCTTTTTAGGTTTCTTGATGGCTGCTGTTGGGTTAAGTTTTGCTTCACCCGCTGAGGAAGCTATGATGATTGATGTTTCAACAGTTAAAAATCGAAAATTTATTTATGCAATTATATATTGGGTCATTAATTTATCAATCATGATTGGGGTAGCCTTAGGTGGTTGGTTTTTTAAAACAGCAAGATTTGAATTACTGGTTGGCACTGCCATTGGTGCGTTTATAAGTTGGTTAATAGTTTGGTTATGGATATCTGAGACATTGACTTTTGAGCGGTTACCAGAACAGGGAAAATCAGTTTGGGCAGTTGTTAAAAGCTATCGTGCTGTTTTTTTGGACCAAAGATATCTTAAATTTATGGTAGCAAGTGTTGGTGCAACAGTCATTTTTTCATCACCGGATTATTATTTAGCTGCCCATCTTGCTCAGACATTTCATCAAATTACTTTTTGGGGGATACCGATTTTTGGGCAACGAATGCTATCAATTATTACTGTAACAAATACGTTAATGATTGTTTTAATGATGGGATTAATGACTAGATTATTTACTAAATGGTCAGAATTAAAATCTAGTTTAGTGGGGACAGCAATACAAGGTTGTTCGTTTGCAATCATGTTTTTATTAACTGACTTTTGGCCGTTACTGATTTTTGCGGTTTTACTAACAATCGGGGAGATGATAGTGACACCAGCTAGTCAATCATTAAGAGCAGAGATGATGAATCCAGAAAAGATTGGTGTGTATAGTGGTTTTAGTTCTGCTACTAGGCCAATAGGATACATTATTTCTTCAGGCATTGTGAGTGTGTCTGTTATAGTTGGGAATGTAGGGGCAGCTATTTTATTGATGACTATGACAGCTGTTAGTATGTTATTTACATGGTCAGCTGTTATAATGTTAAACAATAAACGCATACGCTGAATCCTACATAATTAATCGAAACAGTGGATACTCCGTTTGCTATAAATTTGTTATAATTAGAATAAATATCATAGCAAAATGATATTTTTATTTAGCTCAATAAAGGAGAACAATAGGCTCAATTTGTGATAATAGCCTTAAATTAATTATGTCAAAAATTAAGATTGTTTCGATTGATATTGATGGCACACTACTCAATGATCAACGAGAAATTACTACTGATGTTAGAAATGCAATTCAAAAAGCTATTGATAGTGGTGTGAAAATTGTCATTACAACTGGTAGACCTTTACCGGGAGTTAAATCTATTTTAAACGAGCTAAATATTACTGGGTCCCAGCAATATGTTATTACTTATAATGGTGGGCTGGTTCAAACAGCAGATGGACAAAAAACACTATTTCGTCAAGAATTGTCAACATCAGAGTTCAAGAAAATTAATGATTTTATGGCCGAACAAGATGCATATGTACAGGTCGAAACACACAATGCCGCTTATACAACTAATCATCGAGTACATCCTTGGGCTAGCTTTGAGAATAGTTTGGTCAATTTACCACTTTTTGTACTTGATTCAGAAACTGAACTTGAACAAGTGGCATTCATTAAAGCGATTGCAAATGATGAAGAAGATAGACTAGACTATATTGAGTCACAAGTACCAGAAACGATTAGTTCTAAAGTTAACGTGATTCGTTCGACAGCTAATAATCTAGAATTTATAGATCGTCAAGCCTCAAAAGGCAATGCGTTATTAGCTTTAGCAAAAGAGCTGGGAATAGATCAATCTGAAACCATGTCTATTGGTGATCAGGCTAATGATTACTCGATGATTGAGCAAGCAGGTATTGGTGTGGCGATGGGGAATGCTATCGATCAAGTCAAAGAGATCGCTGATTATCAAACTGAAACAAATAATAACTCTGGTGTCGCTAAAGCAATCAACGAACTTGTATTACAATAGTATTTGTAAAATTGGAAAGTAGAGGAAACATCATGAATGTATTAATAGAAGGTGAAGTTGCTGAATTGGTGGGAGAACCTGTTAAAGTTGGAGAAATGCTACCACACTTTAAGCTTGAAGATCAAAATGGTGAAAAGGTTAAAACAGCAGATTTAATTGGTAAAGTAACGCTATTTTCGGTTGTTCCTGATTTGAATACAGGAACATGTACGCTACAAACACGTCACTTTAACAAAACAGTAGATCAATTTGATAGTGTCCAATTTATCACAGTATCTACAAATTCTGTGGAAGAACAACGCAATTGGTGTGCTGCTGAAGGTATAAAAAATCTACGTATGCTTTCAGATGAGCAGGAATCATTTGGATATGCAACAAAGTTGTATTTACCAGCAAATGCTATCGATACACGTGCAATATACATTGTTGATTCGGAAGGTGTTATCCGTTATGCACAAATTGTACCAGAGGTTTCCGAAGAACCAAATTATGATGAAGCACTTGAAACACTACGTAATATTATCAAATAAGAACGGCTGGAGCACTCATTGAGATAGAGTGCTTTTATTATATTCAAAAACTCAGTTAGTGAGTGGTTTTTAACTACAATTTTTGTTAAAATTAGTTTGAACATAATCTTTACATAAAATATATGGAGCCAGACATGCCAGAACCTAAATTGAAACTTTTTTCTCTAAGTTCAAACGAGCCACTAGCAAAAAGAATCGCTGATTCAGTTGGTGTCCCCTTGAGTGAAATATCTGTTAAAAGATTTGCCGATGGTGAAGTACAGATCAACATTGAAGAAAGTATTCGTGGTGACAACGTATTTGTCATTCAATCAACATCTTCACCTGTGAATGATAATTTGATGGAATTGTTGATTATGGTAGATGCCTTGCGTCGCGCTTCAGCAAACCAAATTAATGTTGTGCTTCCCTATTATGGTTATGCAAGACAAGATCGGAAAGCACGCTCAAGAGAACCTATTACCGCTAAATTAGTGGCAAACATGTTAGAAAGAGCTGGCGCTACTCGAGTATTAGCATTGGATTTACATGCTGCTCAAATTCAAGGATTCTTCGATATTCCGATGGATCATCTTCAAGGGGCTCCGCTTTTAGCGGATTATCTAATTGAATCAGGTATTGCTGATAAAAAGAATGCTGTTGTAGTGTCACCAGACCATGGTGGTATGACACGGGCTCGTAATTTAAACAATATGCTAGATCTTGAGGCCCCAGTTGCTGTGATCGACAAACGTCGTCCCAAACCCAATGTCGCTGAAATCGGCAGCATCGTAGGAGACGTAGCTGGTAAAACGGCTATTATGATAGATGATATGATTGATACAGCTGGTACCATAACACAGGGTGCTGAATTAATTATGTCTCATGGCGCAAAAGAGGTATATGTAGTTGCTTCTCATGCTGTTTTCTCTGGTCCGGCTATTGAGCGTCTACAAAATTCTGTATTTACCAAGGTTATTTTGACAGATTCAATTAATTTACCAGCAGATAAGAAGTTTGATAAGTTAGAAATCGTATCTGTGGGAGAATTAATTGGTGAAGCCATTCGCCGTATTAGTAATAATGAAGCCATTTCTTCATTATTTAAAACACGTTTCCACCGTCGTTCAAAATAATTTCCGTTACAAGCTGATTATAGTTCGGCTTTTTTTGTGCAATATATTACAGGTTGCTCAAAAAATGATATACTTATAGACAGACGAATACTTATAAAAATGCGAGGAGAACATCTATGAGTAAAATTTTAGTTGTGGATGATGAGAAACCAATCTCAGATATCATTAAATTTAATTTAACAAAAGAAGGCTATGATGTCCTCACTGCAGCAGATGGGCAAGAAGCATTGGTAATGTTTAATGATGAGCAGCCAGATCTGGTGTTATTAGATCAAATGCTACCAGAAATTGATGGTGTGGAAGTTTTGAGGAAAATTAGGTCAAAATCAGAAACACCGGTCATTATGGTTACTGCTAAAGATTCTGAAATTGATAAAGTTTTAGGATTAGAAATGGGTGCAGATGATTATGTTACCAAGCCATTTTCAAATCGCGAATTAGTTGCACGTGTTAAAGCTAATTTACGAAGTCGTAAGTCAGTTTCGCAACATACAGAAGAAGTTGCTGTTAACAATGAAGATATTACATTAGGTGATTTGACAATTCATCCCCAGGCTTATATGGTATCTAAAGCTGGCCAAGATATTGAGTTGACGCACAGAGAGTTTGAATTATTATACTATTTGGCTCAACACATTGGACAAGTTATGACACGAGAACACTTATTGCAGCAAGTTTGGGGTTATGATTACTTTGGGGATGTTCGTACAGTTGATGTTACCGTTAGACGTCTACGAGAAAAAATAGAAGATAATCCTAGTCATCCTAACTGGTTAGCAACACGTCGTGGTGTTGGTTATTATTTACGACCAGAAGCCGAATAATTATTGGCAAAAGATTAACATAATTATCGTTTGCTAACGTCACCAAGACACCCTTTTATCATGCTAGATCAAGGAGACAGACGCGTTGCGTCAGCAAACTATGAACAACCCAACAAATTTTTTCAAATCAATACGCTTTAGGATAGCACTTGTTTTTGTGTTGTTGATGATTATCGCACTCGAACTTTTGGGTGCGTTTTTTGTGCGACAAATAGAACATCAAAATTTAGCCACTTTTCAGCAACAAATTACTTTACCGAAATATATTACTGATCAGATTACTACAGCTTTGAAAAATAAAGATAGTAATGAAGGTAATCATGAAATTCAAGATATCTTATCTAACCTAAGTAATACTAACTTACAAGAAGTACAAGTCATTGATAGGACAGGAACTATAAGAGGTACTTTATCTGTCTCTGGACAACAAACTATTGGGCAAAAAACAACAGATTTGAATGCTCAGAAAGCTATTTCAGGTGAACAATCATTTCTAAAAACTCGAACAATTAAAGAAAATGGTGATAGTAAAGAATTACTGATAACGATATTAGGTAACAACAATAGTCGTGTTAAAGATATTTCAGGTGTGCTAATTGTCAAAGCCAGTTTAGCACCAGTCTACAAAAATATTGAAAGTGTCATGCAACTATTTATTGTTGCTGGATTAATTGCATTGATTGCTAGTATAGGGCTAGCATTATTTTTAGCTCGAACATTAACTAAGCCAATTGAACAAATTGATGAGCAAACAACCAAAATTGCGAATGGCGATTATTCAAAAGTAAATCATATATACGGGTCCGATGAATTGGGACATCTTGCCCGCTCAGTTAACGAACTATCTACACGTGTTGAGGAATCGACAGAAACGGTCAACGCTGAACGTAATCGTTTAGATTCTGTTTTGACACATATGGCAGATGGGGTGCTAGCTGCTAATAGACGTGGTGAAGTGACAATCATTAATCAAGCGGCTGCTGATTTTGTTGGCATTAATAGAGAAGATGCTATTGGTCAAAATGTTATTGAACTTTTGCATTTAAAAGGACAACGAACATTACGAGATATGCTTGAAAATTTGGATGATTTCCGAGTGGATTTATCAGATGATAGCAAAGATTTATTGGTACAAGCTTACGTGTCATTAATTAAACGGCAGTCAGGTTTTATTTCTGGTTTAGTAGTGGTTTTACATGATATTACTGAGCAACAAAGAATTGATTCTGAACGTCGTATGTTTGTGTCCAACGTTTCTCACGAGCTACGAACCCCCTTAACTTCTGTTCGTTCGTACGTTGATGCATTAGCAGAAGGTGATATAGATGATAAAGAAATGGCACAGAATTTTTTGGGTGTTGTTCAAGATGAAACACAGCGCATGATAAGGATGATTAACGACTTGTTAGAATTATCACGTATGGATCAGGGGACAATGGCTGTTAAGTTAGAAGTTGTTAACTTAAATAGTCTGTTTGACTTTGTTTTGAATCGTTTTGATATGATTATCGAAAATGATGCTAAAAACCGAGAGACACCTACTAAAACGTATAACATACAACGTGAGTTTAGCAGTGAAGATATTTGGGTTGAGGTCGATCCCGATAAATTCACCCAAGTACTAGATAACATTATGAATAATGCTGTGAAGTACTCTCCTGATGGCGGTACGATCACGGCAAGATTGATTAAAACGAAAACACGAGCTATTTTAAGTATATCTGATCAAGGATTAGGGATTCCTAGAAAAGATTTAAACAATATCTTTAATCGCTTTTTCCGTGTCGATAAATCTCGTTCTAGAGCACAAGGTGGTACTGGGTTGGGACTGGCAATTTCAAAAGAAGTTGTTGAAAAGTTTAATGGTCGTATTTGGGTTGATTCAGTAGAAAATCAAGGATCTACTTTTTATATTTCTCTAGCATATGTAGATGATGCAGAAATTGAGGAGGAAGACTGGGGTGCGGAATAAAAATCAATTTTTGCATAGTGTCATTATCAGTTCTCTTCTTGTAGTATCGATTATTGTATCAGTAGTTTTAACTGGTTTTATTTTTAGTTCTTTTGGGAGAAGTGATATTGCGGATTCTGCTAATATACAACAACCAGAACAACAAACACAGTTATTTAGACCAACACAATTTATTGTTAACAAAACAAATGGTAAGCAATTTATAACGTTGACAGGGACAGGACAACAATCACAAGTTATTGATGATGCGGTTTCTAATTCTAAAATGTCACAACCAGAAACAAACAAAGTGACAACAAGCAAAGTAGAAGATATATTAGCAACAAAGAAAGCACATATTTTTAGATATCCAGATGTGATTCCAGTAACGTATTTTAATGCTAAATATGGCCAATCTATTAAACATAATCAACCGTTTAATTTTGATTATTTTGTTTTACCTTTTGATCAAAAAAAAGTTGCCTATTTTGTCAATTCACAAACAAATGAGGTAACCAAAGTCAGAGTAGCAAAGTTTGATTTCACTAAAATATGGCAAAAAATAAATAACTTACCAGATGATGTTCCTATTCGTTTCAAAACATATCAAGATAGAGTTATTTTAAATTATGCAAAACAAATTAAGTTACCAGTGTATTCTTATTTAATTAATCAACGTGATCCTAAAATATATGTTTCTGCACTTTTAGGTACAATTAATCAATTATCTGTTACTCAAGATGGTGATAAGACTGTATATACTAATAAATTGAATAATCAGAAATTAATTTACGACCCGGATTGGGAGACTGTGACATTTGAAGATAAAAATCCTAAAAACAAATTACCAACGGACTACTTAGGTCGATTAAACTTAGCATTTTCTCAAATTAATTTGTTACAACTTAATTTAAATGACACACGATTTTATGAAAGTAGAGAATCCGGGCAAAAACTAACCTTTAGAACCTATGTTAAGGGATTTCCGGTTTATTTTCAGTCTGAAAGTGGCGCTATTCACATTGAAATGCAAAAAAATGGGAATCAACAGGCGACTTATTCATTAAATGAAATAGGTGTGCCTGTGCCAAATAATAGTGCTCAAGTGACCTTACCCGATACTGATACTATTTTAAACAGACTGCATGATGCTGGTATAAAATCCAGTGACTATAACTTTATAACACCGGGTTATGAGTGGTTGATTAATCAGGATAGTCAAGCAGCCGTAAACATGGTACCAACGTGGATGATTGAAACACATGATGGTTGGCAAAGTGTAGATAGTTATTTAAAAAACAAGACTGTTAATGATCAATCAAATTAATGAAGGAGAAAAATATGCAAATTAGACAAATTAAAATCCTAATGCTAATCCTATTTGTTTTATTGGATATTTTTTTATTTAATTGGTGGCGTGCAGGCGAGATTTCTGGGACACAAGTCAGTGATGCCAATGCTGATATGATTACAGAAATGCGCAATCAAAACATAAAATTACCTTCGTTTAGTCGAACAGTCAAATATAGCAGTTATATTGCTGCTGAAAAAATGAAAAAAGATAATATGTCAAAATTACCAAATGGATTGGTAATTGAACACAGTAATGATGAGACAGAGTTAGTTGCACGGATTAAAGTAGATAAAAATCAATCAAAACAAAGTTCAGGTAGCGCTGATAACTCAACTATAAAAAAAATTGCTGACGAATTTGGTTATACGTATAATCCTATCAGTACAGCACAACAGAACAATGGCAATAAAATTTATTCTCAAAGTATTAACGGTTTACCTGTATTAAGCAGCGCAGGAACACTAACGTTTAATCATTCAAAAGATGGCTTTACTAATCTAACCAAAAGAGAGTTGACGAATATACAAAAATTAAGAGATGATCGGCCTACAATTACTGAAGAAGAAGCAATTGTGGCTTTATATCGTTACAATGAAATTAATAGTGGTGATGTTTTGTCATCAGGTGATTTGTTTTACTACCAATCACTCTCAGTAAATGGTTACGATATTTATCTTCCTGTATGGGCGTTTAATGTTGAAAAAAATCATCAAAAGTCTATTTTAAAAATAAATGCTTTTACTGGTGATAATTTAACTGAGTAATTTTAATCTTATGTTAATTTGTGTCAGTTAAAATTGTTACAAACAAGGGATGGGTAATATTATGTCACAACAATCTTTAAGTAAAATAATCGTCACTGGTGCGCTAGCTGGTATGGTTGGTGGCGGTGTTTTGTTATATGGACAACGGGAAGTTGCTAGCTTACAAACTAAAACTCAAAAAGTTGATACTAAAGCTAAACAAACAAAAGAGATTCCAACAAATGCTACCGCAACGTCTGCCTACAATAAAGTTTCAGATGCGGTTGTTTCGGTTCTAAATTTTTCTCAGACGAATAAAGAGACTTTTGCTGAGTCTTCTGAAGGTTCAGGAGTAATCTACAAAAAGGCGGGTGATGCAGCCTACATCGTTACGAATAACCATGTCATTAATGGTGCTGCAAAAATACAAGTTTTAATGCATAATGGCAAAAAAGTAGAGGCAACACTTGTTGGAAAAGATGCTATGACTGATTTAGCTGTTTTAAAAATTGATCCTTCTGATGTTACAACGACAGCATCATTTGGTGATTCAAATGACATTCAAGTTGGTCAGAAAGTATTAGCTATTGGGTCACCATTGGGTGCAAAATATGCTTCATCGGTTACAGAAGGCATAATATCTGCTAAAAAGCGATTAGTTGATGCCAGTTCCGAGGGGGGGCAGAATTACGGCGGATCAACTGTTATTCAAACAGATGCAGCAATTAATCCAGGTAACTCAGGAGGCCCACTTATCAATTTTGCTGGGCAAGTTGTTGGTATTAACTCAATGAAGTTGTCTTCATCAGCATCAGGGACAAATGTAGAAGGAATGGGATTTGCTATTCCTTCTGATCAAGTAGTAGACATTGTTAATAAACTAGCTAAAGATGGTAAAGTTACAAGGCCAGCTATTGGTATCGGTTTGGTAGACTTGTCTGCTGTAACAGTTGATGATCAAAAATCATTACTCAAAATACCAACTTCAATAACAGGTGGTGTGGTTGTCATGAGTACAACACCTGATGGTCCAGCTGCAAAAGCGGGCATGAAAAAATATGATGTGATTACAGCAATTGATGGCAAAGCGGTATCAGGGCAAGCAGATCTTCGTGAAGAATTATATAAACACAATCTAAATGATACTGTTACCATAACGTACTATCATCAGTCAGAGAAGAAAAATGTTAAAGTTAAATTGACACAAAAATTGGCAAGCTAATGTTCGCATTAGCTTTTTTTAGATCTTTTTGTGTTTTCTATTTGAAAAAAACTTTTTCCTGAAAATGTTGAAAACTTTGTTGAAAATGTGGATAAAAATATTAAAAAAGTGAAAATATTGTGGTTAATTACAATATTTTTGTGGATAACTTAGATAATTAATTAAAAAAATCTAAAATTGGATCAAAACACAAATAATTGAGTTTTTAATACTAAAAAACACAATGAACAAGTTGTTTTTAGTAATGTACGTTATTTATGTGTTAGTGATAATAAATTTCTACGAAATTTATTTAAATTAGACAATTATTTAACAATATATAGTGTTTCTATATTTATTGTAAAGGGAACACATGTGCTTATCCACAGCTGTGGATAAAAAAGTGGAAAACTGTGGATAAATACAAAATTTGTCGCTCATATTTGATTGAATCAAGCTAAAATAGCGTTGATAAAGTTATCCACTTTTATTTTAAAATTTAAATAATATGTGGATAAATAATCATACGAACAATATCACACTTGATATAATAGCAACATAGCATAAAATAAATATGTTTTGTTCGTGTGGAAATATGTGTAATGAGTCTTTTTAATAACGCATGATGATTTTACAGAAAGCTTAAGTGATATGAATATTAAATTAATTACAGTTGGTAAGTTAAAAGAAAAGTATTTAAAGGAAGGTATTGCCGAGTATAGAAAGCGTATCTCAAGATTTTCAAAGTTTGAAATGATTGAATTACCTGATGAAAAAACACCTGAAAATGCTAGTGAAGTGCAAAATCAGCAAATAATGTCGAAGGAAGCTATGAGAATTAATGCAAAAATTGGTCCACGTGATTATGTCATTGTATTAGCGATTGAGGGAAAACAATTGCCTTCAGAAAAATTCTCTGAAAAATTGGCTGATATTACTGTATCAGGGTATTCGAACATCACATTTATTATTGGTGGATCGTTAGGGTTAGATAAGCATATTAAGGAACGTGCTGATATGAAGGTCAGTTTTGGATTATTGACTTTACCTCATCAACTAATGCGCTTAGTATTGGTTGAACAAATCTATAGGGCTTTTATGATTCAGCAAGGTTCTCCTTATCACAAATAAAAAAGCACAACGTTGACGTTGTGCTTTTTTAAAATTACTTTGTTGTTGGCAATTCTTCTGATTTGCCTTTTGCCCATTGTTGCAACTTTGCGATAGCAGTTTGACGTTGCTTCTTGGCTGAGTTGTGTCCGACCTTACGAGCACGGGCGAATGAATTAAGTGGCTTCTTTAATGCCATGATGGGTACTCCTTTTTAAAATGATTTACATACAAGACATTATTATACGGCATAAATGTTTGAAAATCAACCTATATCAAGATAACTGTTAAAAAATAACCGTTTTTTAGGGTACAATAGATATATGAAATTATGGTCTGAAGAAACAATTAAATCATTTCGTACAACATTATTAAGATGGTACGATCAAGAGGGACGTGCTAATTTACCTTGGCGACTCAATCATGATCCTTATCGTGTACTAGTGTCAGAAATTATGCTCCAACAAACACAAGTAGATACGGTTTTACCATATTATGAACGCTTTCTTGATGTGCTACCCTCAGTGCAAGATTTGGCTGAAGCACCTGAAGAACAAGTGTTAAAGCTATGGGAAGGCTTGGGTTACTATTCTCGTGCACGTAATTTACAAAAGGCTGCTAAATTTGTTGTAGATGATTTGAAAGGATGCTGGCCTGAGAGTTCAGACGATTTACAAGAATTACCTGGTGTAGGACCTTACACAGCTGCTGCCATTGCTTCAATTAGCTTTAGTGAAGTTGTTCCAGCTATTGATGGGAATGCTTATCGTGTATTTAGCAGACTACTAAAGATAGATGCCGACATCGCTAATACTAAATCAAGAAAAATATTCTACGATGCTATTTTACCCATTGTTGATCCAAAGAGACCTGGGGATTTTAATCAAGCTATTATGGATTTGGGATCAAGTTATATGACAGCAAAGAATCCTGATAGTGAAAATTCCCCTGTAAAAGAATTCAATGCAGCATATTTAGATGGTGTCGAACTTGATTACCCAGTAAAGACAAAGAAAAAAAAGCCGATCAAACAACAATTTGTGGCCACTGTTACCGAAAAAGAAGGTAGGTTATTATTCGAGAAGCGACCTGAAAAAGGACTATTATCTGGATTCTGGACATTTCCACTTACGGAAATTCAAAACATTGAAGAAATCAAGGGTGAGCAGTTAACCATTAAACCAGTTATTCATGTATTCACACACAAACGATGGGAAATATGGTTGGTTAAACAAGCAATTACACCCAACAAAAATCAACAGTTTTTCAAACCTGACGAATGGCAACAACTATCGTTACCAACTTTACAACATAAATTGCTAAAAGCATTGGGGGAGTTATAATCATGTTTCCAAATACAAAATTGAAACATCTATTTTTTTGGACAATGGAGCTTTTAGGTATATCATTGCTGATATTTATTGTGTCAGGATTTGATTTCTTAATGCGTCCCATCTCTGTATTTATCTCAACGGTATTTGTACCATTGATTGTTTCAGGATTTTTATATTACATTTTAAAGCCATTGTTATCTTTAATTAAAAAAATGACTATACATGGTAAGAAATTACCACACCAGTTGGCAGTAATTATCACTTTTTTAATTTTTCTTGCTGTGATAGGCGGAGCCTTGATTATGTTAGTGCCTACTTTAATTAAAGAAGTGACTAATCTTGTAAGTGCATTACCAGGATTTGCGCAAGATTTACAACAGTATGCTACCAAAACTATGAACACGAAGTGGTTTAGCAATCTTAATTTATCATTAGATGTTTCAGAAGTTAAAAATGCTATTAGTAAGTACGCGGCTTCATTTCTAACCATTACAGCCGGAACATTGGGAGCAGTTGTGTCAAGCATTACATCATTTACCATTAATATGATAACAATACCGGTTGTTTTATTTTATATGCTAAGTGACGGAGAACGTTTGGTACCAGCTATCAAAAAAATGTTTCCTGAAAGACATGCTGAAAAAATATCTGAATTAACTGCAGAAATGGATCATACTATTGAAAAATACATTTCAGGGCAAGCGATTGAAATGGGATTTGTTGGTTTATCAATGACGATTGGTTATTTTATTATTGGGCAACCATATGCTTGGCTACTAGGTGTTATTGCAGGTATTACAAATATTGTGCCTTATATTGGCCCTTGGATTGGTGTTGTGCCATCATTAATTGTTGCAAGTACACAATCTTGGAAGCAGGTTGTTTTTGTATTAATTGTTATGACTGTAGTACAACAATTAGACGGTAATTTTATTTATCCAAATGTTATCGGGAAGTCATTAGCTATTCATCCATTAACTATTATGTTATTACTGATGGTAGCCGGAAATTTATGGGGTATCGTTGGGATGATTTTAATTATTCCTGTGTATGCCGTGTTACGGGTAATTGTTAAATTTGGTATTGAATTATTTTCACTGACGAGAGCAGAATAGTTTATATTAAAATAAAAAAGGTATTGACGAATCTTAAATTATCAAGTAAACTAATATAGTTGTGTTAGCAACTACATGCGGGTGTGGCGGAACTGGCAGACGCGCTGGATTTAGGTTCCAGTGCCGCAAGGCGTGCAGGTTCGATTCCTGTCACCCGTATAAGAGAATCGAGTGTTCTCTGGGGTATCTAGTATATGAAATATACTTGAGTACTTAGAGTTGCCGACTTAGCTCAGTTGGTAGAGCATCTCACTAGTAATGAGGGGGTCAACGGTTCGAATCCGCTAGTCGGCATAATCAAAAAGCACTAATCTTAGATTAGTGCTTTTTATTTTGTAGTCTAGTGTGCTTTACAATATAGTGATTTCATTTTATAATACTAGTGTGTTAAACAACATAGTAAAGAGGTCTTTTCAGTATGAAGCAACAAGTGTCTAGTCAAATGCTCAAAGGTATTTTGCAAGGAATGATGTTGATTATTTTAGAAAAACAGCCAGACTATGGCTATGGTATTAGTAAACAAATAAACAAATACGGTTTGGCGGAAATTCCAAAAGGTACAATTTATCCACTATTAACAACCATGGAGAAACGGGGGTTAGTGGTAGGCAAGATGCGAGCATCTGCAGATGGACCAGATCGAAAATACTATTATGTGACATCAGTCGGTGTTGAAGCCAAACAAGAATTTATTTTATCGTGGGAAACATTGTCAGGGGCAGTTAATAGTTTGATTAATGAGGGGGAATGACATGAATATCAAAAAAATGATTACGCAAAATAATCAATTAAGAGAAAAATTGACTAATGAAAATAAAGTTTATTATGAAAATTTATTACTCTATTTACGATTTGAAGGTATCATGCGGGATGAAGAAAAAATAGAGGCGTTCTTATTAGAAGTATTGCAAGATATCTTATTAGCCCAACAAGATGGTATATCTGCTAAATCTTATTTTGGGAAAGAACCCAAAGTTATAGCAGATGACTTTCTTGTAACTTTACCACGTAGCTTATGGGAAGGGATTAAATTATTCTTACTTGTTCTAGTTAGTTATGCTGGTAGCAGTATATTACCATCGTTAACTACAACTGGAAAACCAATAGATATTGGTATAATGGTTATTACTAGCATATACGCTTTCATTGTTATTATGGTTTCGTTTAAATACTTGGCCAGTACAATATATAAATTAACTGTTTTTATCAAGCATAAGGTGATTCGGTTGCTGGTATTATGGGTTGTTTTAATGGTTATTTTGGCGCCTGTGCTACTCATCAATTTTTGGGTACATACACCGTTCAAGATTAATGTTAATGGGGTATTAGGTATTGTTATAATCATGGTATTATGGTTAATTGGGTTATTTTTTTATTTGAGAATAGCCGATAACAAATTTTGGACACCATTTGTTTTTGTAGCATTTGTATTTGGTGTAATGGGTATTGCAGCCAGATTACCGTATCTCGCAACGTTTATTAACGTTAACTCAGGTCGTTATGTTTATGCTGGTCTTATGATTTTTACTATGGTAATTTTCTACCTCATCAGTTATTTGACCATCAGAAACATGAAAAAAGATACAAATGAACATTAAAAAACCAAACTGTACGACAGTTTGGTTTTTTAATGCGTTAATCACGACGTGTTAACTTGACAACGCCTTCCCAACGCGCAGTTTGTGGAAACATGTCAATACTTTGAATGTAATCAACCTTGTATGCTTTGGTTAAATCAACTAAATCGCGTGCCAGCGTTGATGCGTTACATGAAATATAAACAAATTTCTCTGGTTTTGTCCGAATAATTTCACGTCGTAACGCGGTATCTAAGCCAGTACGCGGTGGATCAACCACCAACGCGTCAGCTAACCAACCTTCGGTTTGCCATTTTGGAAAGAGTACTTCAGCAGTGCCAACTTCATACTTAGCATTTGAGATATGATTAATTTTAGCATTGATATTAGCGTCGTCAACAGCTTCAGGAATGATTTCCATGCCACGGACTTCGCCAGCTTTATCAGCAAGGCTGAGACCAATTGTACCAACACCAGCATATGCATC
Source organism: Leuconostoc palmae (assembly GCF_019656075.1). GTDB lineage: Bacteria > Bacillota > Bacilli > Lactobacillales > Lactobacillaceae > Leuconostoc > Leuconostoc palmae. The sequence continues at coordinate 78,296 of NZ_BPKZ01000007.1, forward strand.
GACGAGTTTATCGGCATGTGTTAAATTAAGTGCCGACAGTGCCTCATTATAGACAACGGTCATTTGCGTGTGGTTTAACTGCATGAATGCACGCGGTGATAGTTGGAATGTCTTACCCATCACCGTTTCTTCAATATAATCTTTGCCCCATAACTTAATAGTCTCTTCACCCCAGACAAGGCTCGTACGACCGGGGTTGAAGTTTTGGAAAATACCATTAACTTCTGGTAATGCTTGGTTAATTGCTGCAATAAGTGCGACATCACCAGGGAACCCATCGGTATTTGTGACGAATGTTAATTGTACGTCACCTGTGGTGTGTGACACACGGGCGACAATTGTTTTAACTGTACCACGATTCTTATCTTCATTATAAATAGATACTGATAATTTATCTAATAGATCACGTACGGTGCGTAACACTTTCATTGTCGCTGGTGATTGTGTATGGACAATGGGTAAATCAACTAGTTCATGACTGCCACGCTTGTACATGCCAACACTAAGTACATCATCAATTTTGCGAACGGGGAACTGCGCCTTATTGCGATATTCATAAGGGTTAGCCATGCCAATCGTGTCACGTAGGTCATACTCTGACCAGCCTTTTGGTTGGAATTTTTCTAGTGATTGCGCAATAATATCTTTTTTAAAGGCTAATTGCGCAGAGTAAGTCATGTGCTCAAGTTCAAAACCACCAACTTCATCAGCGAATGTATCTAATGGTTTTACACGATTGGGTGATTTTTCACGAATTTTCAAGACCTTGGCGGCAATATATTTTGGCTGGACGTCTGTTACTTTGACAACAGCGACTTCATTGGGTAAAACGCCGGGAACAAAGACAATCTTACGCTTAAAGTAACCAATGCCCTCACCGTTAATTCCCAAACGTTTGATTGTTAATGGAAAATTCTGTCCAATACGCACAGCAACGCCATCAGTTGAGGCGCGCCGCTGACCATGTTGTTTACGTGGATCAAAATGCTTGCCATAATAGGTCTTTTGGCCTGGTTGAGACTTTGATTTAGATGAATAAGCTCTTTTTTGTTTTTTATTTTCTGTCATAGTTTGTGTGCTGATAACCAGCACAATCCTTTCTGCATTGCAATGCCATGGTGACGTTGTTATCTAACTAGTATAACAGCTGTGTCAATTTAAAATAGTTTACAAATGTAAGTGTTTTGCACTTGTGTTATAACACAAGTGTGTTATAATTATTGTTGTAAAGGAGATGTGGAAAAATGACAAGAAGCATGAACTTTATCAACCGCAGTCACGTTCGTGTCCGCGGACAAACATTAAGTTGGAGTAAACGATGATGAGATTTGATATTAAGGCGTATTTGGATGATAATTCGCTAACAATTTATAGAGTAGCGAAAGATTCTGGTTACGGCTATACAACGATTCACAAGTCGTTTAACAAGACGCAATCGGATGCAACGAGTTTAAATGTGAGAGACTTAGATGCCTTAGCAAAAGCGCAACACAAAGCAATGTGGGAGGTTCTTCGTGATCTCGAACAATTGTATTTTGACTCCGATCAGCACAAGTAATCAGCTATGTTTATCATATTTTAGGGGATGAGTGATAACTGATGAGCACATGTAAAAAGGGGATTTTAACACATGGCAAATAATAACTTTTTTAACGATCCATTTGGATCAGATATGAATGACATTTTTAACAACATGATGGGCAACATGAATGGCTATAACAGTGAAAATAGACGTTATCTTATCAACGGTCAAGAAGTCACACCCGAGCAATTTGCTCAATATCGTCAGAGTGGCAAGCTACCACAAGGTGGTCAGCAAGGACAAGTTTCTGGGAATGGTCGAATGACTGCCCAACAACCAGGTCAGCCTAAGCAAGAGGGTATGTTGGCAAAGCTAGGACGTAATTTGACTCAGGAAGCACGTGATGGCTTGCTTGATCCAGTCATTGGTCGTAACAAAGAAATTCAAGAAACAGCAGAAATATTGGGCCGTCGTACAAAGAATAATCCTGTTTTGGTTGGAGATGCTGGTGTTGGAAAAACAGCCGTTGTTGAAGGCTTGGCCCAGGCAATTGTTAATGGGGATGTGCCAGCAGCGATTAAAGACAAGGAAATTTATTCAATTGATATTTCAAGTTTAGAGGCCGGTACGCAATTCCGAGGTGCCTTTGAAGAAAATGTTCAAAATTTGATGAAAGAAGTTAAGGCAGCTGGAAACGTTATCTTATTCTTCGATGAAATTCATCAAATTCTAGGTGCCGGCTCAACAGGTGGAGAAGATGGTGGTAAAGGATTAGCAGATATTATCAAGCCAGCATTGAGCCGTGGTGAAATTTCATTAATTGGTGCAACGACCCAAGATGAGTATCGTAACACTATCATGAAGAATGCAGCGTTGGCACGACGCTTTAACGAAGTAACAGTTAATGCGCCATCTGCAAAAGACACGCTAGAGATTTTGAAGGGAATTGCTGCTTTATATGAAAAGCATCATCATGTATCACTCCCTGCAGAAGTCTTAAAGGCGGCTGTAGATTATTCTGTACAATATATTCCACAACGTTCACTACCAGATAAGGCAATTGACCTGTTAGATATGACAGCCGCACATTTAAGTGCTAAGAATCCTGTCACTGATAAGGTCAGTCTGGAAAAAGAATTAAGTGAAGCCAAAGCAAAGCAAGACAAGGCTGTAGCAGACGAGGACTTTGAAGCAGCCTTAAACCAAAAGAATCGTATTGCGGAGTTGGAAAAGAAAATTGATGGCGCTGATGAAGCCACAAAGGTTGTGGCAACAACAAATGATGTGGCGGAATCCGTTGAACGCTTAACTGGTATTCCTGTATCGCAAATGGGTGCTTCTGATATTGAGCGCTTAAAGACAATTGGGCAGCGTTTAGCTGGTAAAGTTATCGGTCAAGATGAAGCGGTCAACATGGTTGCACGTGCTATTCGTCGAAACCGTGCTGGATTTGATGAAGGAAATCGTCCAATTGGTAGTTTCTTATTTGTGGGACCAACAGGTGTTGGAAAGACAGAGTTAGCTAAGCAGTTAGCATTAGATATGTTTGGTTCAAAAGAAAATATTATCCGATTGGACATGTCAGAATATTCTGATTTAACAGCTGTTTCTAAGTTAATTGGTACAACAGCAGGGTACATTGGTTATGATGATAATAGCAACACACTGACAGAAAAAGTTCGTCGTAACCCATATTCAATTGTGTTATTAGATGAAATTGAAAAGGCTAATCCTCAAGTACTAACTTTATTACTTCAAGTAATGGACGATGGTCGTTTAACTGACGGGCAAGGTAACGTAGTTAATTTCAAAAACACTGTGATCATTGCAACATCAAATGCTGGATTTTCAGATAAGAGTGATGGTAAACTGATGGATAGATTATCACCTTATTTCCGACCAGAATTCTTAAATCGATTTAATGGTGTTATTGAATTTTCAGCATTGAGTAAAGAAGATTTGAAGCAAATTGTTGACTTAATGTTAGATGATGTCAATAAAACATTAAGCAAGAAAGACTTAGCACTTCAAGTCTCTGAAGAAGTTAAAAACCATTTGATTGAAGAAGGATTTGATGAAGCTATGGGTGCACGACCATTACGCCGTGTTATTGAACAACAAATTCGTGATCAAGTGACTGACTTCTATCTCGATAATCCTGGTGAAAAGCATTTGAGTGCCGATTTAGTTGATGGTAAAGTAGTTATTTCGGCAGTGATTGATAAGTAATTAATAGCAGTATATGTGACTGATAGACAGTTTGTCTATCAGTTTTTTATTCATAATTAATTAATTCGGTTACAATAATTTTGTTTTGTTAACTATTTCACTAAATAACAGTAGTATAGTCTTTGAAAAGTGTTATAAAATTATTGGAGGTTTTTTAAAATGAACTTTTTATAGGCATTGGAACGTACTTTTAGTAATACAAATATTGTGATTGCTATCATATCTACAGTGTTTATTATTCTAATTGGATATATTATGCGTAAAAATAATATTTTTAGTGCCGATTTTGCTAAAGTATTGTCGAAGGTTGTGCTCAGCGTTGCATTACCAGCTTTAGCATTTACATCTTTTATGCAACCAATTAATACCAAGACATTGAGTCAATGTACAAATGTTTTGATTTGGGGCATTGTCATGTATATCATTTTGATTTTTGTGATGAATCCCTTTTTTCGAATTTACAAGACACAAGGTGATCGGCAGATGACTCTAAAAGTCCTGTCGATTTTCGGATCAACCACTTTTTTTGGATTACCGATTGTCGGGGCGGTTTGGGGAGCTAAGGGCATATTGTATGGTTCTGTATTTAACATAGGTTATCGAATTTTTTTGTTGAGGCAAGCCAAAAAGATAATTGATATTAAAAATATTAATTTGTTGCTGCTAGATGTATATTTACCCGATGGTAAGGGAATAGACTTTTTAACATACTTGAGACAAGTTAATAATAGCATAGCAGTGATTATGATTACTGCTGCTGATGATCGTGAGACAATTGTGCAAGCGATGAATAATGGTGTCGTTGATTATTTAATCAAACCTTTCCAATTAAGAAGGTTTGAAAAAGAAATCAATAAATTTTTTATCATGGAAAAAATACCTTTAGATAAGAAAAAATTATCACAAAAAGATATTAACATTTATTTTCAAGGTAATAACATTATGAATGGCAAGAATATTGATTTACCCAAAGGTATCTCCAAAGTTACCTTAAAAATGATGGTAATCAACATTTTATCGTTTCCGAATACATTTTCAAATAAAGATTTATCTGATAGTGTCAAATTATCACGTGTAACGACTAAAAAGTACTTAGATTATCTAGTTTCACAAGACTATTTAAAAGTCAAAGTAATATACTTGGATATCGGCAGACCACTTTCAATATATCTTATTAATCATGATAAGATTGATAATCTTCGTCGTATATCATCACAATGATGATTATTCAACATGCAATACTACATATTTTGGATACCAATACTGGTAGTTTAATTGTGTCATAAGGTGAAATGATCTTAGATCTTTCAGGAATACAAGAGTATATTGAACAAATAGTAGAAAAAATTTATGTAGGGGATGTCAAAAAAGGTACCTTAACGGTGCATGACTATCTTGCAATAGTGTTAAATAATGCTGACTTTTATTTGGTATTAAATCAGGCGGTCTTACCAGCAGCAACGCAGACAGTTGATGAAGCCATTTTAGTTGATTTAATAACACAACAATACCATTTATTGGAGAAAAAAATACCTTATTGCTGGTCATCGTGTCGCTTACTTTTCTGAAAGATTCTTAGCTATTAAACCTGAAACATCTGTAAAAGAAAATATGCAGATTATTAGGCGTACTGTCAAAAATATTGCTGACAAATATGATAATTTACCAGCGCATGAAGGGTTAGCCAAAACACAAGAAGTGATTTATGATGCCTTAGAATCTGGACAATTAGACACAACTACTATTGCAAAAAAAGTGTTTTCAGACAATTTGACTGCTAAAATGCAATATCAAGAAAAAATAGTGGCACAGGTAATCGATAAAACTATTACCATTGAAAATAAAGAAAAGTATCAGAAAAAGTATCGCACACAAAAATTTAAGCTAGATTCTGGTAGCGAAATCTCTATTCCTATATCAATTTATCAAGATCCGTCAAAGGTCGAATTTGTGAACAATTTGAATGGACAATGTCTTTAGTAATTAAAGATATTGAAAGTGTCTTCAATATCTTTAAGGTTTAGTTGTGTTTAAAAAAAACGAAGAATTTTACTGTATAATTGATGTAATAAATTAAGGAAAGGAAGTACACAGGGGGGAGAAATGTGTACAACAAAAAAATGCCATATCAAGATTCATATGTTGCCAAAATACGTGAATATGTTGGGCATGACTTTGAACTCGTCATGCCAACAACAGATGTTGTGATCGAAAATGCTCGTGGAGAGTTATTGATGATTTTTAATCGTGACTTTAATGGATGGGCATTTCCTGGCGGTTATATTGAGCCTGAATTATCTTGGCAAGAAAATGCTGCACGAGAAGTATTAGAAGAAGCAGGAATACGTGCGCATCCGCAAGATTTGAGATTAATTGGATCTATTTCTGGTAAAGAATTTAAAGCAAAGTATCCTAATGGTGATTTGACCAAACTATATACTAATATATTTTATCTCACAAACTGGTCATCAGAAGAAGCTGAAATTGATGAAACCGAAATTGATGATAAAAAGTGGGTATCTCCTAAAACAATTGACCACTTACATTTGACTTTCTCAGGAAGGGCAGTTTATCGTCTATTTCGTCAATATAAAAAGTCAAATGATGTACAAATGTTGACACTTAATTCTGCACTACAACGGTTTATTGATGCACAAAATGGGGAAATTGTTGGTGTAAATAATTATCAAGATGCGCTAAATGAATTAGCTAAAGGACGTAAATTAACGCATTGGATGTGGTTTGTTCTACCACAATTAAGAGATTTAGGAAAAAGTGAACGCGCAGTCTATTATGGTATTAATGGAGTACAAGAAGCGCATGATTATCTTGAAGACGATATATTAAGTGAGCGTCTGAACAAAATTATAATGATTTTATTATCACTTGATGAAACTAATCCAGTAACAATATTTGGGTCTGTAGATGCTGACAAACTGCAAGCCAGCATGACATTGTTTAGTTGCGTTGATAATGAGAGTGATTTATATCAAAAAGTATTGGACAAATTTTTTGCTGGTCAACAACATGATGATACACTGTCCTTAATAAAATAAAAAGCATGTCTATAATGAGACATGCTTTTTATTATGCTCCTGTGTAATTAGGATCTAATTTGTTAACTGGCGGTGTAAACTTTCTCATTGATTCAGCTAAGTGAACAAAGTGTGTTACCAGATGATGATTAGGCGCTTGTGTCCCGTTTTTATCAGCTAAATCGGCAATCCAACCATTAATATAATCAACTTCAGTTGGACGTCCTTTAACGAAATCCTGATACATTGAAGGGAAATGAAGCGGATTAGCTACATTTGAGACGTAGTCTACTTGGGCAACCATCTCATCGCGGGTTTCAATTAACTGAATACCTGCTGCTTCAGCAGCATCGTACGCCTCATTAATTAATGGCCTTGCAATACCTTCTAAGAAACCATCGTAAGCCATTAGTTGTCCCATACGAGATTGAAACATTGTTGCAATCGAATTTTCAACAGCATTAAAAAATACTTTAGTTAATAGAGTACCCATAAAGTTTTCAGTATAAGTTGGGTTTAAATGAGCAGCCGTGAAATCTTTTTGAAGAGCATCCATAGTTTCTGACGGCTTTTCAGTGAGATTAGCATAAACAGATGAACCTGCACCTTCAGCTCCCATGAAATCAACATCACCAAAATCATTAAGTACAGTGGCAATCATTGCTGTACCACCAATGATATGAGAATCATCAAAATATTTTTGAAGTTTTTCAATATGACCCATACCATTCATAGCACCAACAGCCGTTTGCCCAGTTTTGAATTTCGGTGCTAAACGATCGAGAGCATCTTGTAGTTGCATTTGCTTCATAAAAAATATCCAGACATCAGGTGTTCCGGTGTATTCTTCTGGAGAAAAGATATTTATTTTAATTTCGTGACGATCCTTGTGATCTCGAGATTTCCAAACCTTATCGCCTTGTTCGTGAATTTTATCTAAACTAGCCTGTGTTGGTTCTACAAAGTCGACAGGCACACCAGCATTTTCTTGTAATAGAATGCCGTAACGTAGCCCCATTGCACCAGCACCAACCATTGCATATTTCATATGATAACCCCTCTTTGTATTTTATGACATAATTCTAATCTTATTCACATTTTAAGTCAAGTTAGATTATAAAAATTAGACTATGAACATAACTATATTTACCGTATAATATGTGATATAGTGCATTATGCACGTTTTAAGCGAAGGAAGTTAACATGTCTAAAGAAATTTATCTAACAGGCGATCGTCCAACTGGAAAACTTCATATTGGACATTATATAGGTTCATTAAAAAATAGAGTCGCAATGCAAAATTCTGGCGATTTTGAGCCATTTGTAATGATTGCTGATACACAAGCATTCACCGATAATGCTAGAAATCCTGAAAAAATACGCCAATCATTAACAGAGGTAGCACTAGATTATCTTGCCGTTGGAATTGATCCGACTAAAACAACGATTTTTGTTCAATCTCAAATTAAGGGTCTATTTGAATTAACGGAATATTTTATGAACTTAGTTTCTGTTGCGAGATTACAGCGCAACCCGACAGTTAAATCTGAAATTAATCAAAAAGGTTTTGGAGAAAGTTTGCCAGCGGGCTTTTTAACTTATCCAGTATCTCAAGCTGCTGATATCACGATATTCCGAGCAACTAAGGTACCAGTCGGTGATGATCAAGAACCAATGATTGAACAAACACGTGAACTAGTACGTTCGTTCAATAATGCTTATAATAGTGACGTTCTTGTTGAACCAGTTGGTGTTTTTCCTCCAAAAGGCCAAGGAAGATTACCGGGAATAGATGGTAACGCTAAAATGTCCAAATCATTGGGCAATGGTATTTATATTTCCGATGATGCCGATACTTTAGTCAAAAAAGTTAAATCAATGTATACTGATCCACTGCATATTAATATTGATGACCCTGGTCATCTTGAAGGAAATGTGGTGTTTACTTATCTTGATATTTTTGATCCCGATAAAAAACGTGTTCAAGAATTGAAAGATCATTATACATCAGGTGGATTAGGTGATATGAAACTAAAAAAACACCTAATTGATGTTATGGAGGCAGAAATGTCACCAATACGTCAACGTCGTGAAATGTTTGCACAAGATATGCCAGCTGTACTAAAAATGTTGCAAGAAGGATCTAATAGAGCCAACATGGTTGCCGAAGCAACTATGAAGGATGTACGTCATGCAATGGGTGTAGATTATTTTAGCTAAAATAATCACATAATATTTTCGACAATTAATAGCATTAACTCATCTACTATAAATAGCTATCAAATTGACACTATTTTGGAAAAATGATATGATGTTTAGGTTATCAGAGAGGTTGCGACCAACAAAAGTAATGTAAATGAGTTTGCCAAAAACATTGAATTTGCATGAAAGGGGCGGTTGCCGAAATATTACTGAAGGCAAAGTAATATTGGGCTAGCAATTAATAATTGTTAGACTGTCACGTAAACGTGGTGTGCTTTGAAAAGTTAATGTTAAAATGACTTTTTAGACCTCTTTCTATATTAGAAAGGGGCTTTTTATTTGCCCCAATTAGGGAGATTTTTATGACAGAAAACAGTAATGGTGAAATGAAGCGTAACCTGAAAACACGTCATGTATCTATGATTGCTTTGGGTGGCTCAATTGGGACAGGGTTATTTGTTGCTTCTGGTGCGACAGTAGCACAAGCAGGCCCCTTTGGTGCTATTGTGGCTTACTTGGCTATAGGAATTATGGTTTATTTTTTGATGACCAGTCTTGGCGAGATGGCAACTTATTCACCAACGTCAGGATCGTTTTCAGATTATGCAGGTAAATATGTTGATCCAGCATTAGGATTTGCAATGGGATGGAACTATTGGTTTAATTGGGCAATTACATTAGCAGTCGATATTGTTGCTGTGGGATTGGTTTCTAAATTCTGGTTTCCACATACCCCAGCATGGATATTTTCGTCTGTTGCGTTACTATTAATTTTTTTGATTAATTTGTTTTCAGTTGGTGCTTTTGGTGAAGCAGAATTTTGGTTATCAATGATTAAGGTCATAACTATTATTGCCTTTCTTGTTGTAGGTATAGCAACAATATTTGGTATTATTCATTCAGATATTAATGTTATGAAAAACTTGTCTGTTGGGAACCATGGCTTTGTTGGTGGTCCGCAAGCTATACTCTCAGTATTTGTGGTTGCAGGCTTTTCGTTTCAAGGAACTGAACTAATTGGTATAACTGCTGGTGAAGCCAAAGATCCAGATAAGTCAGTGCCTAAAGCAATTAATCAGGTTTTCTGGCGGATATTGCTCTTTTATATATTAGCCATTTTTGTTATTTCTGCTTTGGTATATTATCAGGACCCACGTTTGTTAAGCTCATCGACAGAAAATATCGCAGTATCACCTTTTACAATTGTTTTTAAAAATGCTGGGATAGCCTTTGCAGCTAGCTTGATGAACGCTGTTATTTTAACATCAATTGTATCATCGGCTAATTCAGGTTCGTATGCATCAACACGCATGTTATATGCTATGGCAAGAAAAGGTGAAGCGCCTAAAATCTTTGCTAAAGTCTCAAAACGTGGTGTTCCGGTAGCGGCATTGATACTTACAACGGCTATTGGATTATTAGCTTTTATTTCTAATACTAAAGGCGGTTCAGTGGCTTATACTTGGCTGGTTAATGCTTCTGGGTTGACTGGATTCATTGCTTGGGTTGGTATTGCTATTTCACACTATCGTTTCCGAAGAGCTTATGTTAAACAAGGTAAAGATTTGAATGATTTGAAATATAAAGCTAAGTGGTTCCCATTTGGGCCTTTATTTGCGCTCATCATTTCAATTGGCGTAATAATCGGGCAAGATCCGGGTAGCTTTGCTAATCTAAATCTGGAAAAAATAGCTGTTACTTATTTGTCTGTACCACTATTCATCGTGCTTTATTTTGTGTACAAAGTACGTCATAAAACAAAGATGATCAAACTAGAAGAGGTTGATTTAGAGAAAAAATAATCAAAAATCATTGGGGAATAACCAATGATTTTTTTAACACACAAAGTGAAATTATTACACCAACTGGTGGTAATGCAGCTGAGGCGGTACGCTACTTAACTGCTTTGAACCATACATTACGTGCATCGCTTAATGCAGATGAATTATTATGGCCAATGTCTTTGCCACCTATTTTACCGGAAGATTTGACTAAAATTGAGTTATCACATGTAACCGAAGAAAAAGCAAATTATTATAAGAATTGGTTAAAAAACCATGATATTAGAAGAGCACTTCCCACAGGTGTGCATATTAATATAAGTTTTGATGCTGCATTAATTGATTCTTTACATGCTTATACCCTAGAGGGATATCCAACTAAACCGGAATTAAAAAATGCATTATTTGAAAAAATTGTACATGGCTTTATTCAGTATCGATGGCTATTAACATATTTATTTGGCGCTTCTCCCGTTGCAGAAAAGAATTATTATGTGGATCAGGTTCCTGAATCTCCAGTCCGTTCGTTAAGATCTTCACGCCAATATGGGTTGTTTAGTGCTTATCGTGGTGATTATAGCTCAATTGCTTCCTATGAGTCGAGTTTACTCAAAGCTATTTCTGACAATGAGATTCAGAGTGAGTCAGAATTTCATGGCCCAATTCGTTTAAAAGCGGCTGATGAAATTAAAGGTATGACAGATAAAGGATTGTCGTACATTGAGTTGAGAATGTTAGATTTGGACCCTAGTTCTTCCATCGGAATACGTGCTTCTACAGTTAGGTTTTTAAGATTGTTAACCATGTATTTTGTGATGACACCAGATACTTGGCAAAATAACTCTCAAAAAATAGCGGATCAAATGAATGAAACAGTTGCTTTAGAACCGGCAAAATCAATGACTTTATATCAAACACAGGCCCTGGCTTTTATGTCTGATTTAGAAGAATTTTCTGCATTAGTTGATTATGCTATTGCTAGAGCACAAATGTACCAAGATTTTGCTGATAATGAAGTTAAACATTTACGTGTGTATAAGAAATCAATTAATGGTCAAGAGATGAGTGAGGAAGAACTACGCGTTATGTTATTTGATCAACCATGGCGTCACGTGGAGTATCCCGAATATATTGAATAATACATTAACCGGAATGTGATGAAATATTTCCGGTTTTTATAGTTATATCACATATATTTCATAGCTCTAATTGCTGGAACAGTATAGTATCAAATCAAGATAGGAGAAAATCATGAGTCCAATATTTATGTTAGGTGTTAACATTTTGTCTATATATTTTTGTTTTTGGCTACTTAAACCAATAAATTTTGCTAAAATAATGCCTTATACACCGCAACAAGCAGCTTTACTCAAAGTAGTGTTATCAATTGTTGTTGGATATCTGCTAGCTAGTTTTTTTATTGCCATTACAAATTGGATATTAGATTTTCCAGCGACACTATTGGGTAAGTAGGAAAAAACCAACTAAAAATATGTTATAATTGACTAGATTATGTAGACAATTTGGTGAAAAACACCCGTTTATAAAAATAAAATACTGGAGAATAAGAATGGCAAAAGATATTGGCATTGACTTGGGAACAGCCAATGTTCTCATATATGTAGAGGGTAAAGGAATCGTTTTAAACGAACCTTCAGTTGTAGCCGTAGATGATAAGAGCGATCGTGTTTTGGCGGTTGGATCAGAAGCATATCGTATGGTTGGACGTACACCGGGAAATATACGAGCTGTTCGTCCTTTAAAAGATGGTGTTATTTCTGACTTCGATGTGACTGAAGCAATGTTAACTTATTTTGTGGATAAGTTACATGTCAAGGGATTCATGTCTAAGCCAAATATTATGATTTGTGCGCCAACTAACATTACAGAAATTGAACGAAAAGCAATTATTCAAGCAGCTGAAAAGGCTGGAGGAGCTAAAGTCTATCTTGAGTATGAACCCAAAGTTGCTGCAGTTGGCGCTGGGTTAGATATTTTCAAACCCATTGGGTCAATGGTTATTGATATGGGCGGCGGAACCTCAGACATTGCGGTGCTATCTCTTGGTGATATTGTTGTTTCTGAATCAATCAGGGTAGCTGGCGATAAGATGAACTTCGACATTGTTAGTTATCTAAAGCGTCGTCACAATCTTATTGTCGGAGAGCGTACAGCTGAAACGATTAAGATTCAAATTGGATCTGCTTTGCCAGTTGATGAACCACTAACTATGGAAGTGCGTGGACGTGATAACTTTGAAGGAATGCCTAAAACGGTAACTATTAATTCAAACGAAGTTGAAGAATCTTTGCACGATACATTACAACAAATTGTGAGAGCTGCTCACTCAGTTCTAGCAAAACTACCACCAGAATTAGCAGCCGATATTATTGATCGTGGCATTATGTTAACAGGTGGTGGGGCATTATTGCATGGGATGGATCAGTTATTGTCAGATGCTTTAGAAGTCCCAGTTGTAGTCTCAGATTCTCCATTAGACAATGTCGCTAAAGGAGCAGGGGCACTTCTTGAACACATGAAAGCAACACATAAGGGATTATAAAATGCGCAAGAAAAATCAGAATTTTGGTGTTGAATTGATCGACATTGATGGTCAAACACAAGTCATGATTGACAATAAACAAATCGGGCATGTAGAAGTCAGTGACAGAGGGTTTTCAGGATACTTTGGTAAGCAAGCGGTTATTAACCAAGCAAAAACCCAAGATGAAGCTATTCAAGCTATTTTAGCCAGTTTTAATTTATATCAGTAAACATGGATAAAAAGCCCTTATCATTAAAGTAAATGATAAGGGTTTGTACATAGGTGAGGGAACATTAGATGCAAAATATACCATCACGACAAATTAGTAATCGTACTTCAGGATCTGAGCTTGATTGGGGAATTATACTATCACTGTTATTATTTATGATTATTGGTTTGAGTTCGATTTTTGAAGCAGCATTACATTCACAATATGGGAATGTTCAAATGGCACTACGTGCTACCTTTATTCAAGGATTATTTTGGGTAATTAGTGCGGTTATCATTGCTTTTCTGCTTCGATTTGATGCCTCACAATTATGGCGTTTAGCACCTATTGGCTATGCGCTTGGTATTTTTTTACTAATAGCTATCTTACTATTCTACGATAGGGCGATGGCAGCTTCCACGGGTGCCAAATCTTGGTTTGTTTTTGGACCAGTGTCTTTTCAGCCTTCTGAAGTTGTAAAACCAGCTTTTATTTTAATGTTGAGTCGTGTAGTTGCTCAGCATAATCGAATATATGAACATCATTCTGTACAATCAGATTGGCTACTTCTGGGAAAAATGGCACTGTGCTTTTTGCCTATTGCCTTGCTTATTTCGATGCAACCGGATTTGGGAACATTATTAGTATTCATGTCAATTTTTGGAGGAGTCACACTTGTCTCTGGTATCACCTGGCGTATTTTAGGACCAGTTATAGCTGTAGCTGCTACGGTCGGGGCAACGTTATTAGCTTTGGTCACATCATCGTCAGGGAAAGTTATTTTGGATGCACTTGGGTTTAAATTGTACCAGTTTGATCGAATACAAACTTGGCTTCATCCAGATCAGGATACATCTTCTTCAGGGTATCAAACTTATCAAAGTCTAAAAGCGATTGGTTCAGGACAAATAACAGGACAAGGTTTTGGACACCTCAAAGTATATGTACCTGTTAGAGAATCAGATATGATTTTTTCTGTTATTGGCGAAAGTTTTGGTTTCGTCGGTGGTACTTTGCTTATTATTTTATATTTTGCATTAATTTACCGTTTAATCAAAGCAACGTTTAGAGCGCAAAATGCATTTTATGCTTATATTGCGACAGGTGTTGTTATGATGGTTATGTTTCATGTATTTGAAAATATTGGTATGAGTATTGGTTTACTACCTTTAACAGGTATTCCGTTACCTTTTATTTCACAAGGTGGGTCGTCTTTACTTGGTAATATGATTGGTGTGGGATTGATATTGTCAATTGGCTACCAACAACAAAAAACAACTTTTACAGAATCGACAGGTTTTTCTATCTGATGAGTAATTTAATTCAGTTGCAAGAACAATTTATAAACATAAGAGAAAAAACTCGTTCTGGCGAAATTTTTCAGTCTCTTGGAGATAAAATTGCCAGTGTGTTAAATGATGCTGAAAGAGACGCGTTAACTGATATTCAATTACCCCAAAATGGGGAAGCGGCATTAGAAATCATAAAACGTTATAATCGTCAGTCAGAATCAAGTAATACTGATCATCAAAACATATACAACGTTGACATGATCTCAGATAATGATTTACTAATTGTTGTTCAGCAATTAGCAAATCCATTACCAAAATTTCGTGATACGGGTGCTTTTTTTTTCATCAGTGACGTTATTCAAAACGATTTAATAACTGAAAAACAAATGCATTGGCTAATGGCATATTTGATTGATGATACACGACTATTTGGCCATATATTTGAGCCTAATAATGATGCAATATATCAAAGATCTTTTGCTATCTTAGTCATATCGTTATTACTATTTACTCACCGTACGCGTAAATCATTTTTGACTGTTAATGAATTAGATCATGTCATCAACAAAGTTGCGTTATATGCTGCTTTAGAGCGTGACACACGCGGATTTATTGGTACAAATGGATGGGCACACGCATTTACACACATTGCTAATGCTATTGCTGAATTATTAATGTTTCCTCATCTGATGCGAGCTGATAAGTTATTTTTACTGGCTAGTATGTTAGCAGGTTATCGTGAATTGCAACAACCACTAATGATGGGCGAGACAGAGCGAATTGTTGAAGTCACTAATTTCAGTGCCAACAAACATGCTGTTTATCATGATTATGTGTTATTAACATTGAAATTATGGCGCAAAGATTTAGTAACTAGGAAACCACCACAAGATGAAGGTAGATGGCATCAAATGTACAATAGAACGCGATTTTTTAATACACTGATGCTGCGGGGGAGAGATGATGTTCCAGAAAAAATATATGCCTACATCGAGCAGACTAGAGATTTTTTAACATAAATTTCTAAGTATTGCAGTTGAATATTACTTTATTTTGATATATAAAAAGTTGGAGAAAAATAATGACTAAAAAACATGTTGCTTTAATATTTGGTGGAAACTCTTCAGAACACGATGTCTCAAAAAGATCAGCGCAAAACTATTATGATGCTATTATGGGAACTGGAAAATATGATGTTACCGTATTTGCAATCGCTCAAAATGGCTATTTCCTTGATCCTGAAAGTTCTAAACGCGTTCTAGCGCTCGAAGAAGAGCAACCAATTGTTGATTCATTTATGACTAAAGTAGATCAAAATGATCCGTTAGCGCGTATTGAATCTCTGCGTGAAGCAGGAAATTTTGATATTTTTTTCCCAGTTGTACACGGAAATTTGGGAGAAGATGGCACCTTACAAGGTTTGTTTAAGTTGCTGAATAAGCCTTATGTTGGGGCACCTCTTCGTGGACATGCGGTCAGTTTTGATAAAGTGTTGACAAAAGAATTGTTGACAATTAATGATGTTCGTAATACAAAATATATTGTTGTAGATCAGAAAACTGTTAAAGAGTGGTCGTGGGAAAAAATAGTTGAGACACTAGGAAATGTGGTTTTCGTAAAAGCAGCTAATCAAGGGTCGTCAGTTGGAATTTCACGTGTGAAGTCAGCTGAAGAATATGCAATAGCATTGGCAGATTCTTTCCAGTATGATTACAAAGTATTGATTGAACAAGAAGTTAAAGGTCCTCGTGAACTTGAGGTGGGCGTGATTGGTAACGATGAATTATTAGTTTCTGAAATAGGCGCACATCATGTACCAGAACAAGGAGATGGCGAGGGGTGGTACGATTATAATAATAAATTCGTTGATAATTCAGGTGTTCAATTCGAAATTCCCGCAAAGTTACCATATGAAGTTACAAGAGAAGTTAAGGAAATGGCTCTAAAAGCTTATAAGGTACTGAATCTAAGAGGTGAAGCGAGAATGGATTTCTTGCTTGATGAAAATAACGTGCCTTATCTTGGAGAACCTAACACATTACCAGGCTTCACTAATATGTCTTTGTTTAAGCGTTTATGGGATTACTCTGATATTGATAATGTAAAATTAGTTGATATGATGATTGACTATGGCTTTGCAGAATTTAATAAAAATGCTCAACTTAGTTATGATTTTGTGAGTTTGGGCGAAGAAAAAATAGGGAAGTTTAAGTAATGGTAAAAAATATTAGACACGACAGTTTTGATGGTAAAGCAATAAGAGTAGCTCGAAAAAAAATGCATTTGTCACAAGTTGAGTTAGCCGAGGGCATTACCACACAAGCTACTATTTCGCTTGTTGAAAATCAAAACCGAGTACCTAATGCTGATGTTTTACTTGCTATTTTAGATCGTTTGAATCTTGATATGTCTGAATTTGTATCTGGTGATTTTTTGACCCAAAAAGCCAAAGAATTACTGGGAAAAGTTGTGCTACAGATGAAGCATGATGCGTTGTCAGAATTTGCTGATTTTGAAAAAGCTTTAAGTCAAAACGCGCCAACAGTCCAAGCTTACTATATTTTGAAAGCAGCGAATGCTTGTTATAATGAAAAAAATTATGATCAAGTGATTGCGTTTGCAAATAAGGCAGTTGATGAGAATACACCATCATTAGGTGATTTTTACTTATTTTATGCATATCGTCAAATGGGAACGAGCTACTATTTTAAAGGCGATATAAAAACAGCTCAAGAAAAATTTGAAACAGCGTTTAGTTTGGAACCTAATTTAATAAGTGCCGGAGACATGGAATTCCATGGTGCTTTAAAAGGTAGACAATATTATGCCGAATTTCTCGTTGAAATCAATCAATTAGATAAAGCGGCTGATATTTTATTAGAAGCTTTGGAAGCATTGCGTAAAAGAGTAGATTTGCTCTGGGTTCCAGATTTAAATGAATTGTTAGCTAAAGTAGAGCAAAAAAGAGGTAATAATTCTGAAGCTCAAAAGCGTATACATTATGCACATGTTGCTGCGTATTTGTCTAATAGAAAAAAGACAGAAGCACATCTTGCGGAATTAGATAAGGTTAAAATATAACAAAAAGCTTTCATGCCAAAACATGAAAGCTTTTTGTTTTATATTTTAACTACGAACAACTAGTACATCGACTTTAGCCGTGCGTGTGACAAACTCTGTCACTGATCCAATAACTAAACGTTCAACAGCATTTAAACCAGTAGCACCGATAACAATAATATCAGCAGCTACTTCGTTTGGCACTTCTTTAGCAATGAGTGTCTTTGGTGAGCCATATTCGATCAAATAATCAACATTCTTGACGCCTGCATCTAGCGCTTGTTGCTTATAGTTTTCAAGACTTTTACGGGTCTCGTCTGAAACAGCCTCTACCATTGTGTCATCAAAACTAGCAACATTTTGGAATGCTCGCGTATCAATAACATTCAAAATAGACAGTACACCATTTTCACCGGCATGATTAGCTAATTCAATAGCACGTACAAGTGCAGCTTCTGATTCTTTTGAACCATCCATTGGTACTAAAATTTTATTATAGTTTGCTGTCATGAATTTTCTCCTTATGTGTATCTATGCACTAAGTATAACGCTTTCATTGAAAAAATAATAGCATATTTTAAATTTTGTCTAATATTTTAAAAAAAGCGTTCACATTATGTGAACGCACGGGACATGCCCGGAATACTCATGATACCGTTAATCGCTACGCAGATTTTCCTCGAATTCATCGAGGTGGATAGTTCATATTAATTGTCAGATTACCAAATGAAAGGGCAGATCTTTTAAGTCAATAATTCCTGTCCGTAATAAAGGTTGTAAGGAAAAAACTGATGATGTAGCCATGCGTATATCTGGGTAATTCATATTATATTATAGCGTAATTTCATAATGACAACTAGTCTTGACAAATTTAAAAATTAGTCACTTAGACCATTTTTTTGTGATGTTTTCAATGAACGATATAAATCAAGAAAGGATTGTTCAGTTTTAGAATTACCTTTTGGTGTAAAGTAATTAGCATTTTTAATACGATCGGGTAGATATTGCTGTGGTATCCAATCATTTTTAAATTCATGAGGATAAACATAGTTGACACCACGGCCTAAATCACCTGCACCTTTATAATGTGCATCTTTGAGATGATTTGGAATATCACCTATTTTTCCTAAATGTATATCCGCTAAAGCGCGGTCGATAGCCTGATAAGCAGAATTTGATTTAGGAGATAGTGAGAGTTCAATAATTGCGTTTGCCAAAGGAATTCGTGCTTCAGGTAATCCCAAAGCTTGAGCAGCTTGTGTAGCTAAAACAGCTCTTTGTACGGCAGTAGGATTGGCTAAACCTATGTCTTCATAGGCAATAACTGTTAACCTTCTGGCAAGTATGTTCAAATCTCCAGATTCGATAATTCTTGCAGCATAATGTAATGCGGCATCGGTATCTGATCCTCGAATAGATTTTTGTAAAGCGGAAATGACATCATAGTGAGCATCACCGTCTTTATCAGCAGATAAAGATTTTTTCTGTATGGTTTCTTCGATGATGGGTAATGTAATATGAATGACGTCATCAGTATTTTTAGGTGTTGATAATACAGCAAGTTCTAATCCGTTTAGTGCGCTACGCAAATCGCCATTGGTTGCACGAGTTAGATGGTGTAGTGCTGGTTCGTCTAATTGAATAGAATAATGACCTAATCCGTTTGTTTTGTCATGTAGTGCTCGTATTATTGCTTTCTTAATATCAAGTTCCTCTAGTGGCTTGACTTCAAAGATTTGAGTTCGCGAACGAATCGCTGGCGTAACATTAATATATGGATTTTCGGTTGTTGCACCAATTAAAATAATTGCACCTGATTCTAGATGTGGTAATAAAAAATCTTGCTTCACTTTATTTAATCGATGTATTTCATCGAGTAGCAAAATCACAGTGCCTGACATTTTTGCTTCCTCAGCTACGATTTGTAAATCTTTTTGAGTATCGGTTGCTGCATTAAGTATACGAAATGCGTATTTGGATGAGCCGGCAATTGCGGAGGCAATTGATGTTTTGCCGATACCTGGGGGTCCATAAAGAATCATTGAATGTAACCTTTTAGCAGCAACCATACGCCAAATGATTTTATTTTTTCCAACGAGATGCTGCTGACCAACAATGTCTTCGATTTTATCTGGACGCATGCGATACGCTAACGGTTGTTGCATAAGATAAACTACCTAAAATCATTCTGAAATATACGTTAGAATGTTTCCCTTCTATCAAAATTAATTGAAATATATATTATCAATGTTAACTGCATAGTTTGTTTGCAATAAGACAACTATAGGATCATCTTGTTTATTAATTATGGTCTGATCCGAAATAATTGTAAAAGAATGACCAGTTTTTGAAGCCAATGCAACGTAAAAAGATAAGAGCTCACCAGCAGTCCTTTGATCAATCACCACTTTACCGTCTTTGTAGGTTTTTAGGGTATTTTCAAATAATGATTGTATTTTGCTGTTAGTTATCTGTGATTTTTTTACTGCAGCTACAACACGTTCTCTAAATGTTCCCAAATAACGTCGCTGTTCGTCAGGATTAATTTTAATAGGAGAACCCGATTTTTCTTGTTGAAGGCGTTCATTGATGTCCATTAATTCCAATCTCCGATACGTTTTAGTATATATATTATACTTTAATCACAAATCAGAATTCAAATGTAAAAGAAAAACGTCACCAAACGGTGACGTTTCAACCAAAATTGACTTAAGTGTATTAACCCAAACGGTTGTAGTATTCGACAATCAAAGCTTCGTTGATATCAGCATCTAATTCTTCACGTTCTGGCAAACGTACTAAAGTACCTTCAAGCTTTTCAGCATCGAAAGAAACGAATTGTGGGCGAGCCACAACTGATTCAACGGCAACTTGGATAGGTACAATGTTTTTTGACTTATCGCGAACAGAAATAACTTGACCTGGTGTAACATTGAATGAAGCAATGTCAACACGCTTACCATCAACCAAAATGTGACCATGGTTTACTAATTGACGGGCTTGTTGGCGTGTAGTTGCCAATCCGAGACGGTAAACAAGTGAATCTAAACGTTGTTCCAATAAGATCATGAAGTTAGTACCGTGAGTACCCTTACGAATCTTACCAGCTTTGTTAAACAAAGAATGGAATTGACGTTCTGTCAAACCATAAGTGAAACGCAACTTTTGCTTTTCACGCAATTGTGTACCGTATTCAGAAATTTTTGCGCGACGACCTGCACCGTGATCACCAGGTGCGTATGCGCGACGTGACAATTCTTTACCTGTACCAGACAATGAAACACCTAAGCGACGTGAGATACGCCACTTTGGACCTGTATAACGTGACATGTATATGTCCTCCAAAATGTAGTTTGTCGTACATTTGAGGGTAAATACCAGATGCGTGCAGCGCCTATCTTGACGTTTCTCAGAACCAGTAGCATGGTCTTACTAACGATTTGGGGCGTTGTTGACGCGCTTCTTTATTTACTGCTACTCAATTTACAACTTAGAAAATCATATCAAATTTTGTCTAATTAAGCAAGTTATTAAGAAAAACATAAACGACTTGAGATTTAGCAAAAAAAGAACGAAGCTCTGCATAAGATCACTGTGCGTGTTAGAATTAATGTATCAAGTAAAAATGGGATAAAACACATGAATTTAACTATATTAGCTATCGTACTACTTTTAGTCATTATTGCTTATTTAGCAATCTTTTTTACGCAAAGGACAACTGTAAAGCGGGTCAATCTTTTAAAATTAAAAAAAGAACAATTAACATCATTGAAAGTCAGGGATGAGCTAGTTGAAGGCCGAAAGCTATCATTAACTGGGCAATCTCTGAAAGAATACCAGGCGCTTGAAAGACAGTTTAATGATATAAAAAATAATAAGTTTCTAAAAATTGATCAACAAGCTAACTTGGTTTTGTTTGAAGCTCGTGGTATTAACTTTGTTAAAACAAGACATGAATTAGCGCGATTGGAATCAATGATTGATAATACTGAGCAAACAATAAACGAAGTGCGAAGTGGTCTGTCTGAGTTGAAAAAAATCAACGAAGCTCATCGAGAAGCAATTAATGATTTGAAGAAAAAGTATGATGATTTGCGTAAACGCTTATTAGCTGAAAACTTTAAGTATGGACCTGCAAATGACGGTCTAGATAAGTTTTTGTCACAGCTTGAAAAAGATTATGAAGAATTCACGAAGCTTACTGAAGACGGAGACCATGCTACTGCATCAGACATCTATGAACAGTTAGCCATGGAAACAACTCAAATGGAAACCATGATGAGTGATATTCCTGATTTATTTGAGAAGTTGAATAAAGTATATGTTGAACAGTTAAATGATTTATCGCAAGGACATGCTGATATGTTGAATCAGGGATTTGTATTTCCAAATGATACAGTCGATACAGAGCTAACTGCGATTGATTCTCAACGTCAACAAGTACTAAAGTTATTGGGAGAATTAAAGCTAAAAGAGGTTGTTGAGCAAAGTAGCTACATTGAACGTCGTATTGATTCCTTATACGATTTGATGGAATCTGAAGTTTCGGCTAGACAACAAGTTAAGAAACATGCTAGTCAATTATCTTCTGATTTGTTGCGCATAAGAGAACAAAATAGTGCGCTATCTATTGAATTAGATCGTTTAGGACAAAATTTCCAATTTACACATCGCGAATTGGAATTACGTCGCACATTACTTGAGCGTATCAATGAAGGGGAAGACCAAATTAATCATAATGACGATCTACTGGAATCAGCGGAAATGTCATTTAGTGAGTTACAATCAAAGCAAGAACAGCTCATAGAACAATTTGCAGATATCGAAGCACAACAAGTTGACATTTGGAAAAATATTTCTGGGTTAGAGAAGGCGCAAAAATCCGCCAGAAAATTTGGCGCACAGTATCAAAAAGAAATCGAAAATATTAAACATTCTGTTGAAAGAATGAATTTGCCTGGTTTACCAGCCAACTATCTTGAATACTTTTTTGCAGTTGCGAACGAATTAGAGCGACTTGCTAAATCATTACAAGCTACATTAGTTAATATGGATGAAGTGCAACGCCAATTAAATATTGTTTCTTCAGATATTGATACTCTAAAAGAAAAAACAGAAAAGATTATTGATCAAGCTGCATTAACTGAACAATTATTGCAGTATGCTAACCGCTATAGAGCAGGGAATGATCGTGTTGCTGCAGCTAGTGAGCAGGCAAGAATGTTCTATGAACGTGATTATAGTTTTGATAAAGCTATGGATGTTTTAGGTCCAGCCTTAGATAGTGTTGAGCCTGGTATATATGAAAAGATTGTTGATTCATATATGCGACGTAAAACGCCTTTAGTATAGGAAAATTTTAAAAACAAAAATACTCGTCCGAATATATTCGGACGAGTATTTTTGTTAAGACAACTTTGAATGGCGAACACCATAAGCAAAGTACCATATAATGCCAAGTATAACCCATATACTGAATAATTGTAACGTTTCAAGTGGTAATTTAGTAATTAGATATAAACTAATAACACCAGCAATAAATGGTATGAAAGGGTAACCTGGTACTTTAAACCCATCATGAGTTAAGTCTTTGCGACGACGTAGTATCAAGATTCCGAAATTAATAAAAGTAAAAGCTAGTAGTGTGCCAGCGTTGATTAAGCTAGCTAGTGTATTAAGTGGTATTAATCCTGCAATTATAGATTCTACTATGACTGCTAGTATAAGTGCATTAACAGGTAGACGTGATCCGGAAGAGATACGGCCTAAAGATTTAGGTAATAAACCATCACGACCAAAAGAGTAAGTTAGTCTTGATGAAGCATGTACTAAAGCGAGTATGGCTGTAAACATACCAACAAGGGCACCAACTGTAATGACAACGGCAAATTGAGTTTGGTGAATTGCTTGAAGTGCGAATGCAGCTGGGTCATCAACCCCTAGTTTTTTATAATTAACGATACCTGTTAGTACAACTGAGAACAAAACATAAAGTAAAGCTGAGATAATAACAGTGCCCATAATCCCACGTGCCATAGTTTTTTGTGGTTTTTTTACTTCAGCGGCATGAGCTGCAATGGTATCAAATCCTAGAAAAGCAAAGATAATACTTGCAGTGGCTGCCATAATACCGTTTAATCCAAGAGGACCAGAATGGAATTCTTTTGGATAAAAGGGGACGTAATTTGCATGTTTAATAAAGAATGAACCACCAATGATAAATAGTGCCAAAATAGTAACCTTTAATATAACAGCACCATTTTCAATTTTTTTGGAAGCATTTAATCCTCTTGATAAAATCATTGTGACTATCAAAATAATCAAAATGGCAAATAGATTAATGAAACCGCCTTCCAAAGGACAAGAGAGCAACGATTTTGGTATATGAATGCCAAAAGTTAATAGTAGATTATTGAGATAAGCTGAAAAGCCAGTAGCAATGGCCGATACAGCCAAAAAATATTCTAGAATTAACGACCAACCCAATAGCCATCCGATAATCTCACCATAAATAACACTACCATAAGAATAAGCAGAACCGGCAACAGGCATTGCCGAAGAAAATTCAGCAAATGCCATACCAGATAAACCTGAATAAATGGCAGCTATCAGAAAAGCAATAGACACAGCGGGACCAGCATTTTGAGCAGCTTCATGCCCTGGTAGTATGAATATTCCAGTGCCAATAACAGTTCCAACACCTAAACCAATAAGGTCTTTAGTGCTTAATTCGCGTGACATGTGAGAATCTGCTTGTATATAATTATGTACAGATTCCCTTTTGAATGCTCTCGCAAAAATAGACATAGTATTCTCCAATTTTAATTTAATTCAAACATAAGTCCCATTTTATCAACTTCGTTAACAAATGTCTAACAAGGAGTTATAAGATACGTTACAATATAACTAATAAGGAATAGTACATATGAAAGATAACAAAGTTTTTGTAATTACTGGCGCCACTGGCGTTGGGAAAACCACAATTGCACGCTACTTACAAGAAAATTATCATATGCCACGTGTTGTAACGCATACAACACGTTTACCACGTGAACGAGAAATTGATGGTCTGTCCTATTATTTTGAGACAGAAACAAGTTTTGAATGTAATCATTACTTAGAACGTGTTGTTTATGATGGTGAAAATTATGGATCATCATTTGAAGGGCTTGCTCGTGGATGGGAAAAAAATAAATTTATTACTATTGTTTTAGATACAGCGGGTGCCATAACATATGCACAGGAACTTGGTGATCAAGCGGTGATTATCTTTGTTACTGTGACAACACCAAATACACTTGTTGAGCGGGTTCAAGTCAGAGGAGATAATCCTACTGCAGTAAAAAGACGTATTGAGTCACCAGAATTTTTACGAGATGTTGTTTTGCCTAAGGAACTAGAAGGCATTGCTTATGAGCTAGTTAACGATGATTGGTCTAAGACAAAATCGCGTTTAGATTTGATCGTCTGGGATATTATTAATGGTAGAAGTATCCCTCAAAAAATCGATTTAGAAAAACGTAGTTAATATATTGACATATGAAATTAAAAAGATTATGATTATCTCATAAAAGTTTAAGGATTTTAACAAATGGCTAACAGTATCTCCACAATTAAAAACAGTTTTTACTTTTGGTGTTTTGGATAATCGTCCTTTTACCAAAAGTGTTTTGAGTTGGTATTCGGATGGTTTTATTATTTCCGAGTGCCGTGTGAGCAAAGTCAATGACAGTAGCTAAAGCACATTCGGAGAATACCGAATGTGCTTTTTGTTAGAACAATTACTTATTTATAATTAGGATAAAAATATGCCCAACACAAAATTATCGTTATTGGAATCTTTTAATAAAAAACTGAATCTAGTTCAACCAAGTGCTATCAGAGCGTTTGATAATGAAGTGAGTGATATACCAGATATTTTAAAGTTAACATTGGGTGAACCTGATTTTGATGTACCTGAACACATTAAAAAAGCAGCAATAGCTTCTATTCAGAACAATGATTCACATTATGCAGCGTCAAATGGAACGATTGCATTACGTAAAGCAGCATCACACTTTTTAAGAGATCGTTATGATCTAGAATACAATCCTAACAATGAAATTATTGTAACAGTAGGAGCGAGTGAGGGAATCTATACTGTTTTAACTTCTTTGTTAAATGAGGGTGACAAGGTTCTTCTACCAACGCCAATTTTTCCTTTGTACATACCGGTTACCTTGGTTGGTGGTGGAGAACCTGTATTTATTGATACATCAGCAAATGATTTTGTGTTAAGCCCTGATATGTTAAAAGCAGCGATAGCTGAACATGGGGATAAAATAAAAGCTATTGTTTTGAATTTTCCGTCAAATCCTACTGGTGTTACTTACAGTGAAGAAGACATTAAGGCATTAGCAGATGTTTTGAGCGAGACCAATATCGTTGTGATTTCTGATGAAATTTATTCTGAATTAACCTACAGTAGAAAACATGTTTCAATGGCTAAATATTTACCAGAACAAACACTACTATTAAATGGTGTATCAAAGTCTCATGCGATGACTGGCTATCGTATTGGATTACTTGCTGGTCCCGCTGAATTGATTAATAAATTGAGTCTTATTCATCAATTTACAATCACTACCGCAACTAATTCGGCAATGGCAGCTGCAGCAGAAGCTTTGGGAACAGAAGCTGGACGTCAGGATAGCCTAGACATGAAAGTTGAGTATGAAGCACGACGTAACTTTGTTTATCAAGAGATGACAGAGTTGGGATTTAAAATTCCAAAGCCTGATGGTGCATTTTATATTTTTGCCAAAATACCTACTTTTGATAATAAGTTAGCTGATGATTTTGCCTTTGCACGAGATTTAGCGTACAAAAACAAGTTAGCAGTCATTCCTGGATCAGCGTTTGGACCTGGTGGTGAAGGGTACATTCGTATTAGTTATGCAGCTTCTATGGATAATCTGATTGAAGCTATGAAAAGATTATCTTCTTATATTAAGGAAATAAATCATGGTTAAAATTTTAATGACAAGTGTACGTGATGATGAAGAATTTGCCATTAAACGCTATGCTCAAAATAATGATATTGAGATTGATATTTCACGAGAAGAGTTTCATCCAAGTACAGCACCTGATTTAAGCCAGTACGATGGATTAGTTATTCAACAAACAGCTTCTATTAATGGTGATGCTTCTTTTTATAAGAAACTAGTCCATCAGGGATTAAAACAAATTACTACTCGAACTGCTGGGTACGATATGGTCGAAGTGAGTTTAGCGAAAAACGCTGGTTTAAAAGTTACTAATGTTCCTGCTTATTCTCCCAGATCAGTTGCTGAAATGGCCTTAATGCAAATATTTCGTTTGCTACGTAGAACGTTAGAATTTGAACAGCGACTATCTCGTAATGATTTTCTTTGGCAAGGATTACAATCAAAAGAAATACATACAGTCACTGTAGGGATCATAGGCGCTGGTCGTATTGGTGGTACGCTGGCAAAACTATTATCAGCCCTTGGCACAAAAGTAATTGCATATGATGTCAACCCTAACCCTGCTTTAGAGCCTTATCTTAGTTATGTGACTAAACAGACATTACTAACTGAAAGTGATGTTATAAGTTTACATGTTGATTTAAATAGTACAACGGTTGATTTGATCAATCGTGAAGATTTTTCAAAAATGAAAAAAGATGCATTACTAGTCAATGCATCTCGTGGACCGGTAATCAATACTGATGATTTAATTACTGCCTTAGAGACTAATCAAATTGCAGCTGCCGCATTAGATACAGTTGAAAATGAATCTCAAGTATTTAATAAAGATCTTAGTAATAGTGGTATACCAGATCATCGTATACAAAAGTTACTGATGATGCCTAATGTTTTGATAACACCACATGTCGCTTTTTTTACAAATACTGCAGTGGAAAACATGGTTGACATTTCGTTGGATGATGTGATGACAATAATCTCTGGTCAAAAATCAGAGCATGAAATTTAAAGCGCAATTTTTTGCGCATAAATATATGTTTGAAATGAAGGTGAGATAAACGAATGATGAAAAGAAAAAGCAGTTCAATAAAAAGTTTCTTGTTGATATTCTAAATGGGACCAGTCTAGGAATTGTTATTGCGCTTATTCCAAGTGCACTAGTTAGTCAATTGTTACTACTATTTTCTAGTAATCCAGTTGCCTCTAAAATCGGGTACATGACCACTTTAATTCAAAGCACATTACCGATTGTTTCCGGATTTGCTGTTGGGCAAATTATGCGATTATCTGCAATTGATTCAGGTTCTATTGCACTGGCGATGTTTGTTTCTTCAGGAGTTGTCACGCAAACACCTAAAGGGATGGTCATTTCAGGAACTGGGGTCATTTTAAACATTGTTTTGGTAGCATTACTAGCAACGATACTCGTTAAATTAACCGAAACTGCGTTCGGACATCTAAAAATGTTGTTACAACCGTTAGTTGTTGTGTTAGTTGCGGGGGGATTGGATTAATAACGTTAAATCCATTAAAACAAGTGCAAAATTTAATTGGATAGTCAGTCGCTTATGCTACGGATTTAACGCCTTTGTTAATGGGAATATTATTGGGGATGATTTTTGCCTTCCTTGTTGTATCACCGCTGTCTTCCGTCGGTATTGCTACTGCAATTGGCTTAAGCGGGGTTGGTTCAGGAGCTGCTAATGCTGGTATTGTTGTTGCCAGTTTTACATTGGCGGTAATGGGTTCAAGCGTAAACCCATTAGGTGGTACCTTAGCACATTTTATTGGATCACCAAAAATTCAAATGGCAAACATGTTAACTAAACCTAGATTATTTATACCTACGACGATTGCTTCGGCAATAATGGGTGGTGTTGCAACATTATTTAACATGAACGGCACGCCATTTTCTGCAGGATTTGGATTTTCGGGTCTAATCGGTCCAGTAACAGCTTATAGCCTTTCGGATAAAAACGTATTATCGATAGTAGCAGTGTTGATAACTTTCATTATAGCGTCAGTAATATTGGCAGTTATTCTAAAGTGGGTATTCATGACAAAATTTAAATGGATTAGACCAGCAGATTTAAAATTAACATTGCAATAATCAAGCAGCCGAGAGGCTGCTTTTTAAAAAGCGAACGATAAAAAGAAACATGTATATATAGAGAATAAAAAGCGAACGTAAGAGGGAAAGAAAGAAGGAAGTAAAAGGAAAGTAAAAAAAGTAAAGAAGAGGTGTTGACTGAGGGGAAGAAAGTTGCTATATTAGAACATGTCTTAAGGCAAAGGGGAGCAGCGAGGAATTGCGAGAGAGCGATTGAGGGTTGACAACTTTGAGAAGAGATAGTATAGTAATAAAGTTGTGTTAAGAGCGGAAAGCGCGAGAGAGAAAAACAT
>NZ_BPKZ01000008.1 GCF_019656075.1 Leuconostoc palmae
TTATAATCGCAATCGTATCTCAAATGTCGCCTAATTAACTGAATAAAAATAGTCCAATTTATTGACTTCTGAGCACAAAAAAAGCTCATACAATTAGATGGCATTGAGTTAACCAATTTATAACTCATCACGTAGTCTTGTAGATTTATCATGATATAATAATAGTTATGACAAAAGAAAATTATTTTAAAGTTGGCACTATTGTCAACACTCATGGTATTCGTGGCGAAGTAAAAATTATGGCGATTACAGATTTTGCTGAAGATCGTTTTAAAAAGGGTAAGGAACTCCAAATAGAAACAAAACAAGGTTTTGTTCCGGTCAAAGTTCAGTCATCACGCTTGCACAAAAACATGTGGCTTGTGTTATTTGAAGGCGTAACAAACATCAACGATATTGAAAAATATAAAACTGATGACGTTTATGTTTACGGTGAACAAAGAGAAGCGCTTAATGATGGTGAGTACTATTATGATGAGATCATTGATAGTCGAGTTGTTGATTTGGCACAAAATGAAATTGGCGTGGTTTCTGAAATTATGACAACAGGGGCTAATGATGTTTGGATAGTTAAGCGACCCAATCAATCAGATGCTCTGATTCCCATGATAGATGATGTTGTTAAAAACGTTGATGTTGATCATAAAGTGATTACAATAGATGCACTGGAAGGATTACTAGATTAATGAGAATTGATGTTTTAAGTCTATTTCCAGATATGTTCACACCATTAAAGCAATCAATACTTGGTAAAGCCATTGATAAAGGGGCATTAGATTTTCACGTTACTGATTTTCGTGATTATACTGAAAACAAACATAACAATGTTGATGATTATCCCTTTGGCGGTGGTGCGGGAATGCTATTGATGGCACAACCAATTTTTGATGCAATGACAGCTGTTGAACATCAAGCTGGCGATAAGGGACATGTGGTGTTATTAGATCCAGCAGGTCGAAAATTTGATCATCATGTCGCTGAAGAATTAGCTCAGAAAGAACATTTAACATTTATTGCCGGACATTATGAAGGATATGATGAACGCATTCGTGAACTGGTTGATGATGAAATCTCTCTTGGCGATTATGTTTTAACAGGTGGCGAACTAGGAGCTATGGTCGTCATTGATGCGACAGCACGTTTTTTGCCTGATGTATTAGGAAACAATGTCAGTGCAGAGGAAGATTCTTTCCAAGATAATTTGCTTGAATTTCCTCAATATACGCGACCAGCTGACTTCAGAGGACGTAAAGTACCGGAAGTTCTAATGAGTGGTAATCATGCAAAAATTGCCGAATGGCGTTTGAAAGAATCATTGAGGCGCACATGGTTAAGACGGCCTGATTTACTAGAAAATCGTGAATTGACTAAAAAAGAACGCGATTTACTAGATGATGTGAAACAAGAATCTGAATAAACAATATGAACGGATTTGCAGAAATGCTACTTCGTTTTTTTAAATCTCACATATTCTTTAAAATGATTAACGTTAAGCATTTTAAATAAATTTGGTAAATTGCAAGAATTAACCGAACAATGCGAACTGCTGAAAAACCTTTCGTGGTGATTGCCAATTGAGTGTTTTCATTGGTCTTGCATTAATCCAATGATTAATTTGATCTAATTCTTTGGCGCTAACCGTCTCAATTTTTCGCTCCTTTGGTATAAATCGCCGAACGTATCGGTTTAATATCTCATTACTCCCACGTTCTTCTGGTGAGTATGGGTGCGCAAAATAGACTGAAATGCCTAGCTTTTGCTCGATTTCATCATATTTTGCAAACTCTCGTCTTCGATCAACAGTGATTGACTTAGCATTCTTGATTCCTTGAAAAAAACGAATTAAGACTGGTATCACTGCCTGACTATTGCGACCAATAACCTGCCTCACAATATGTTGCCGGCTTAATCTTTCTGTGATTGTGACAAGCACTTCACCACGTTTCTTACCCGATTGCATCGTATCAACTTCAAAGTGACCAAAATCCAGCCGTGCTTGAACACTTTTGGGTCTTGATTCAATTGAACGACCGTGAACAAATACTTGACGTCTGCCATCAGACTGACGTTTTTGACGAATACCTTTGTCAGGTAAATCAGCTAATGACAGTTTGATTCGGCCAGCATTGAGCCAATTATAAATCGTTTTGAAAGGTAACCCTAAAACATGAGCAGCAGTTTCTGGTGACCACTTTAAAATATCAATGTGCTCATTCAAAAAGGCAGCGATAGCTGGTGTTAGTGTGTGATGACGACCACGTAGATGACGTTTTTTCAATGCCAACGCATGAGTAATATCCGCTTTATAGGGCGTAACTTGATGAATTTCAACAGAGACCGTCGCAGGTGATCGGTTAATAAAACGCGCAATGGCACGAACCGAATAATTTAATTCCAGCAAAGTTTGAATGACAGTACGTTCTTGAGATGATAAACTAGTCATGAGTCGCAGTTCCTTTATGGTTGTTTTGGATAATTACCATTAAAGGCGCTACGGCTTTTTTATTCAAGTGTTCGGTTTAATTTTACAATCTACCATATTAAAAAACGCTAAAACACTAGATACGGCTATTGCATTGGGTGTTTGGGAAATAGAATAAAAAATAAGTCTTTGGAGAGATAAATGTTTAAGAAAATTGATTATAGTAATGCAGTAAGAAATGACGTTTTTCAAAATAATGTGCAAAAAAGAATTGTAGCAGTTCTTCCAGCTCATAATGAAAGAGACAGTATAAAAGATACTTTAGATAGCTTACGTAATTTGATAGTTCCTAGTGGGTTAGAGCTTGATTTGTTTGTTGCTTTGGATAATTGTACTGATGATACAGAAAACGTCTTAGAAAGCAATTCAGACGGCTTAAACGTATACTATTTAACAACTGTGGATAATAAGGAACGTAAAGTTGGTGCTTTAAATCAAATTTACCGTTTGTTCTTCGGTGATATGAGTGAAACAGCAGAACCTTTAGCAAAACAACACATTGAAGCAGTCAACAATATTGTAGCCTATCTAGGAATTGACGCTGATATTTATTTAGAAAAGCACGCATTGACTATTTTGTACGATGAAATAAACGAAAAGCATAATATTGGTGGGGTTTCTGCTAATTATACTTGTTTACTTCCAGAGTCCAAAAAGAGACTACTAAAAGATGATCCGAACGCTGATGAAAAAATCAATTCTGGAAAGTTTGGCGGATCAATAGCTAGATTTAT
Organism: Leuconostoc palmae; assembly: GCF_019656075.1. Taxonomy (GTDB): domain Bacteria; phylum Bacillota; class Bacilli; order Lactobacillales; family Lactobacillaceae; genus Leuconostoc; species Leuconostoc palmae. Next base: position 3,217 of record NZ_BPKZ01000008.1, read on the forward strand.
AACCATGCAACAAAATAAAGCGTTTTCAGAGTCGACTATACAGCAAAAGCACGATGGACACCAAGCGACTATATTAGGCGGTCAAGCTACATTGTTTAGACCTGCAGCATTAAGAGAAGTTTATGATAAGTTGCGATTAAATGGTATCTATGATAACTCAACTGATACAGAAGACTTATTATTGACACAGCAATTACGTTCATTAGGTTGGCAATGCAAGATTAGTCGTAAAGCACGCTGCTATGTAGATAGCATGAAAACAATGAAATCTTATTCAGCACAGGCTTTAAAGTGGCGTGTTGGTAAATTAGACTACATGACTAAAGCTGGCATTTCTACTGCTTACTCACGGTTTAGTTGGATTGAAGAGTTAACGCTTTGGTCTAATGGGATCACAAGAATTGCATTAATTGTTTTAATACCAGCTGCTATATTATTAGGAAACTTCACTTATAATTGGATATTCTTATTACCTATATTATTCAGTATGATTTTAAACACAATTGTAGCTATCAAGACACCTAAAAAGCGTTTTATTGATGTACTGCTATCAGCAACAACAATATCATCTGAATTTGCTGTCTGGTTTGATTTTATAACTGATATAAAATCATGGCGTGAAATATCAAAGATTGAACGCAAAGACACATGGGCTTCACAGTACCAAGCTGAAAGCGGTGTATCTTCAAAATTAAGCGCTGATTGGTTATCGATTATCGTTATTGCTTTGTTGGTTGGATTAGGTCTATATTTCAAAGTAATAACACTAAATTCTGCATTGCAGACCATTAAACCATATATAAACAGCGGTTTTAACATTTTGATTTATCTGGTTATATTCAACACGGTGTTAATGGTTCGCAAATTATTTAAGATTAGAGGGGGATTTAAGGCGTGAACATTAAACAGGTAAATTGCAAGAATTAACCGAACAATGCGAACTGCTGAAAAACCTTTCGTGGTGATTGCCAATTGAGTGTTTTCATTGGTCTTGCATTAATCCAATGATTAATTTGATCTAATTCTTTGGCGCTAACCGTCTCAATTTTTCGCTCCTTTGGTATAAATCGCCGAACGTATCGGTTTAATATCTCATTACTCCCACGTTCTTCTGGTGAGTATGGGTGCGCAAAATAGACTGAAATGCCTAGCTTTTGCTCGATTTCATCATATTTTGCAAACTCTCGTCTTCGATCAACAGTGATTGACTTAGCATTCTTGATTCCTTGAAAAAAACGAATTAAGACTGGTATCACTGCCTGACTATTGCGACCAATAACCTGCCTCACAATATGTTGCCGGCTTAATCTTTCTGTGATTGTGACAAGCACTTCACCACGTTTCTTACCCGATTGCATCGTATCAACTTCAAAGTGACCAAAATCCAGCCGTGCTTGAACACTTTTGGGTCTTGATTCAATTGAACGACCGTGAACAAATACTTGACGTCTGCCATCAGACTGACGTTTTTGACGAATACCTTTGTCAGGTAAATCAGCTAATGACAGTTTGATTCGGCCAGCATTGAGCCAATTATAAATCGTTTTGAAAGGTAACCCTAAAACATGAGCAGCAGTTTCTGGTGACCACTTTAAAATATCAATGTGCTCATTCAAAAAGGCAGCGATAGCTGGTGTTAGTGTGTGATGACGACCACGTAGATGACGTTTTTTCAATGCCAACGCATGAGTAATATCCGCTTTATAGGGCGTAACTTGATGAATTTCAACAGAGACCGTCGCAGGTGATCGGTTAATAAAACGCGCGATGGCACGAACCGAATAATTCAATTCCAGCAAAGTTTGAATGACAGTACGTTCTTGAGATGATAAACTAGTCATGAGTCGCAGTTCCTTTATGGTTGTTTTGGACAATTACCATTAAAGGCGCTACGGCTTTTTTATTCAAGTGTTCGGTTTAATTTTACAATCTACCATTTATAAACTTATTTAATATTGTATTTTGTAACATGATTGTCATTTAATAATGATATGCTTGATTAATTGACGCACAAATATCAATTAATATGTTTATGTTTGAACTCAAAATATGGTAAGGTAAAATAATAACAATTATTTTTAATCTACTGTATCAGGAGGCACACAATTACAGTGTGAATAATTAATATGAAGATAGCAATTGCGGGATTTGGCGCCTTAGGTGCCCGACTTGGTGTGATGTTACAAAAAAGTGGTCATGAAGTGACTGGTATTGACGGCTGGCCAGCACACATCGCTGCAATCAATACAAATGGTTTAACTGTCATAAAAGATAATCAAGCCCCAAAAAAATACTTTGTTCCGGTCATGTCTGTTTCAGAAGTGGCTACGGCAGGGCATTTTGATTTAATTATTTTTTTGACGAAAACACCACAATTAGATCGGATGCTCAATGATATCGAGCCAATTATTGATAGACATACAAAGTTACTTGTGTTGTCTAATGGTTTAGGAAACATTGAGGTTATGGCTAAACACGTGATACGTGACCAAATTATTGCAGGGGTGACATTGTGGACATCATCATTGGTAAAACCGGGTGAAATTCATATTACAGGTAGCGGGTCAATTAAATTACAAGCATTAGATGGATCAGATGTTCAATTCATTGCTGATGCGTTAAATCAAGCAGGATTAAACGCAGAAATCACACCAGATGTTATGACCGCTATTTGGCATAAAGCGGGTATTAATGCTGTATTAAATCCACTTTCTGTTTTGTTAAATGCTAATATTGCTGAATTTGGTACCGCTGGGAATGCAATGGACATGGCACTTGGTATTTTAAATGAGATGAAACAAGTAGGTGCTTCACAAGGTATAAAAGTAGACATTCAGGCGATTATGGATGATTTGAGTCGTTTACTTAAACCAGAAAATGCCGGTAATCACTATCCTTCTATGTATCAAGATATCCAAAATGGGAAACGCACAGAAATTGATTTTCTTAATGGATATTTCTCAACAATAGGGCGACAAGAACAGATTAGTACCCCGTTTAATGATATTGTCACTAAAATGATTCATGCCAAAGAAGATATCGAACGAGCCAAGATTGCTAAAAAGCATGAAAATTTTGAAATTTGATTTTAATTATAGTATTATGAGAGAAACTGAGGTTTCTCTTTTTATTTTAGAAAAAGGAAGTAATAATAATGACACAAAATCTTGAAACAGCAATTTTTGCTGGTGGCTGCTTTTGGTGCATGGTACAGCCTTTTGACTCGTTACCTGGTATTGAAAAAGTACGTTCTGGTTATACAGGAGGACATACTGAAAATCCGACGTATGAGGAAGTGTGCTCTCATACGACAGGACATACCGAGGCTGTCAAAATATGGTTTGATCCAACTAAACTAACTTACGCTGAATTGGTTGAAATTTATTGGGAACAAACTGATCCAACGGATGCCATGGGACAGTTCCAAGATAGAGGGGATAATTATCGTCCAGTAATTTTTGTAGCTAACGACACTCAGCGTCATATAGCAGAAGCATCTAAAGCATCTCTTGAAGCATCAGGGCGATTTGACGAACCAATTGTCACAACCATTGAGGATGTAAAACCCTTCTATGAAGCAGAAGAATATCATCAAGACTTTTATAAAAAAGACCCTTCACGTGAAGCATTGACAATTGCACAAAGGAAAGCATTTCAAAAAGAAAATTGGTAATCAAACAGCATAGGCTGTTTTTTATTGGCCAATTTTCAGTGTACTGATAATTTATATGGTAAAATGAATAAGTTATAGATGATTAATAATCATCCAATTGATTTAGGAGAATGTTTACTTGATTTACGATAAAATGAGTAAACGATTAAAATAATATGCAACTTGAATTTTTAGGAACTGGCTCTGGTCAACCATCTAAATTTAGAAACGTTACAAGTATCGCTTTACGTTTGTTAGAAGAACGCAATGCAATTTGGTTATTTGATGTTGGGGAAGCAACACAGCATCAAATATTAAAAACAACCTTACGTCCCAGAAAAGTTGAAAAAATATTTATCTCTCATTTACATGGCGATCATATTTTTGGATTACCTGGATTTTTAAGCTCACGTTCATTTCAGGGCGCAGACAAAAATGAACCTTTAACAATATATGGTCCAAAAGGGGTCAAAGATTTTGTGCAAACAGCTTTGCATGTTTCTGAAACACGGTTGTCTTATCCTGTTGTGTATGTGGAGCTTACTGAAGGTGTTATATTTGAGGACAATCAATTCCGAGTTGTCACCGCAAGAATGAAACATCGTATTGAAAGCTGGGGATTTCGTGTTGAAGAAAAAGATCATCCAGGGGAATTATTAGTAGATAAATTAAAAGCAGAAAATATTCCTTCGGGTCCCTTATTCGGGCAATTAAAAGCTGGCAAACTTGTGACATTACCAGATGGTCGCACAATAGATGGGCACGATTATGTTGGTCCAGCACAGAAAGGTCGTGTTGTAACCTTTATTTTAGATACACGACCTAATGACAATATTGAGCGTTTAGCATACCATGCCGATGTATTAGTTCATGAGAGTACCTATGGTGCAACAGATGATGAAGCCAAGATGGCACGTGCTCATGCACATTCTACTAGCGTAAATGCAGCCAATAGTGCTCGTCGTGCACAAGTTGATAAACTTATTTTGACACATCTATCAGCTCGATATATCGGACCTTTAGTGAAGATATTAATCTCTGATGTTCGCAGAATTTTTAAGAACACCATTGTTGCACGAGATTTAGATTTAATAGATATACCATTTAAAAAAGAAGGTCATCATGAGCCGAAATAATTGGCACTTATTGCCACAACCTTCAGAAAAGGTTGTCAGACAATTAATGTCACAACTAAATATTAGTGAATTAACGGCAACAATTGTTGCACAAAAAGGCTTCACCACGGTAGAATCAGCGTTTGATTACTTACAACCATCTATTAAGCAATTGCATGATCCTATGCAACTTCATGATATGGAAAAAGCTTTTGAGAGATTAACTGAAGCAGCTTTTGGCGGCGAAAAAATTGTTATTTATGGTGACTATGATTTAGATGGCATTACAAGTACAGCTGTTTTAGTTGAAGCACTTGAAGTTTTAGGTGCTGATGTTGAATCCTATATTCCTGATCGATTTGTAGATGGCTATGGACCAAACCTTAATCGTTATAAAAAGCTTATTGAAGATGGGGCGCAAGTTATTGTAACCGTTGATAACGGCGTGACTGGTTATGAAGCTGTTGCTTATGCAATGTCAGTGGGGGTCGATGTTATTATTACTGACCACCACGAATTACCAGAGATACTACCGGAAGCATTTGCGATTATTCATCCTAGGCATCCCCAAAGTAACTATCCGTTTGACGATTTATCAGGTGTAGGAGTAGCTTTTAAATTAGCTCAAGCTCTATTGTCTGATGGACAACCTATTGTTGATAAAAGTGATCTGCCTATCGAGATGTTAGACTTAGTTGCTTTGGGCGAAATTGCTGATATGGTAACATTAGCAGACGAGAATAGGACATTAGTTTCATGGGGATTAAAACAAATTAGTGATAGCCCTAGACCTGGTTTGGCAGCGCTGCTGAATAATGCGGGGCAGACCAATAATCAACCTGTGACTTCGGAAACAGTTTCGTTCAAAATTGCCCCTAGATTAAATGCAGTTGGTCGTCTAGGAGATGCAACATTGGGATTGGAATTGTTGCTCACACAAGATGAAGATGAAGCCGTTAACATAGCAACGCAAGTGGAAGCAATCAATGCTCAGAGACAAGAAATTGTGGAAGAAGTATTTGGGGCGGCTAAGCAAGTTGCTTTATCTGATGCACATCAAAACGATACAATATTAGTGGTTTCAGGTGAAAACTGGCATCAAGGTATTTTGGGAATCGTAGCCAGTCGGCTTGTGGAACTTTGCCACAAACCTGTAATCGTCTTGAGTCAAATTGATAATATTTATAAAGGATCAGGTCGCTCATATGGCAACATTGATCTACATAATTTGATGGAAAACTTTCGTGATTTATTCGAGACTTTTGGTGGACATGCCAATGCGCTAGGGTTATCTATTTCACCAGAAAATTTTGAAATATTAAAAATTAGACTATCAGATATTGGCAAACTGAGTTTTTCTGATACAAAATTAGATATTAATACAAGTTTATCAATAAATGATTTATCAACAGATTCTTATGATGATCTATCATTGTTAGAACCTTTTGGTAATGGGAATTCACAGCCACAATTTAAGATTGAAAATCCTGAAATCAGTCAAGCAATAACAATGGGCAATACGAGACAACATATTAAGTTGTCGTTAAAAAACAAAATTGATGCAGTGGGCTTTAATCATCCTGAGTGGGCACAAGTGACTAATCAGACAATGTCTTTGAGCTTTGTAGCAACGCTTGGTATGAACTATTTTAGAGGGCAAAAACATTTACAATTATTGATTACTGACCTTGATTTGCCAGATCAAGAAGACAACCAGGTGCATAAACAATTTTTTGCTAAAGTGTATAAGTTTATATATGCTCACCCTGACTTGAATTTTGCGCAAAACTTGGATAAAATAGCAAAGCAGCTACAAATAACCAAAAAAGATTTAAACATCATGGTTCAAGTCTTTATTGAATTAGGATTTGTCGAAGTTAATAATGGCTTTGTGGTAATTATTCCTAATGCAGCGCAAAAGCCATTAACAACGTCAAAAACTTATCAAAAATTTTTGGCGAATCGCTAAAAATTAAAAAGAAAGTATGAGTTTGACCAACCAATCGTATTTTAAACGATATAGTGATTACTCAGAGAGAAAAAATGACTGTAGACTTACATAATTATGTTGCCACTGTGGAAAATTTTCCAGAACCAGGTGTTAGTTTTAGAGATATTTCACCATTAATGGGTGATGGTGTTGCGTACAAGCAAGCTGTTGATGAAATTGCAGTGTTTGCAAAACAATTAAATGTTGACCTAATTGCGGGACCTGAATCTCGTGGCTTTATTGTGGGATCACCATTAGCTTATGCACTAAACATTGGCTTTGTTCCCGCACGTAAAGGTGGTAAATTACCAAGAAAAGCTGTTAGTGCATCATATTCATTGGAGTACGGTGGGGAAAATGTTTTAGAAATTCACGAAGATGCTATTAAGCCTGGTCAACGCGTATTGATTGTGGATGATTTACTAGCAACCGGTGGTACAATCAACGCAACGCGAGAAATTATTGAAAAGTTGGGTGGCGTAGTTGCCGGTGTGGCATTTATCATTGAATTGGAAGCCTTACATGGTCGTGATAAGATTATGCAAGGTGAACGTGAAGTACCGATGTTATCATTGATGACCTATTAAAAAGCAAGAACAAATTTGTTCTTGCTTTTTATGTGATTAAATAAATATGATCGTCTATGGTATCAAATGAATGATAATTTTTGTTGAGTAATTCATTTTTGTTTAGTTTTGCTGATTGCCAAAATTGAGAAGAGTTAGTGTGACCAAATGGTTCACCAATAACAATGAAATCTCCAGAAAATTCGTGTTTTTTTAAATAGTTTAAAATACTGAAGTCATCATCATTAGTGTCAGGTGCCCAACTCATGATGATCACATCATACTGATATTTTTTGAGTGCCATAAGTGCCTCTTCTTGAATAACATTAGTCCATAAATTAGGGGCATTCACATCTTGACACTGCCATTTGAAGTTATCAATAGCAGTTATAGGACAGCCTAATTGACGAAGACCAGCTGAAATAAGACCATTCCCCGCCATAATTTCAAGGGTACGACGATTATTAATAAATTGTTTGAGGTCGTGAAGCCATAAATAATTTGGTACAAACCATACGCCAAATTCGGTAATGAGCAGTTGACGAAATTCTGATAATAAGTCATCTAAAGCCATTAATCTTGTATCAGCTAAAATCTGTTTTTCAGTGAAAAATAGATGATCTATTTTTTTGTTGGGTATACTATGTTGAGATAATCTATTGATAACAATTAAAGCATCATTGATCTTCTGCAGTGCATATTTGTTATCAGAGAGGGTAATCAAAAATTGTGTCAGTTTGTTTTGGAATGCTATTAGAGAAGACATTGGTCAATTATTCCTTAGAGTGCAGTTTTTGTTTATTAAAAGTTAATTTTACGCCTGGGTAGCATGGATGTCGATGGTAAGTTCAATTCTAAACTTGATATGTGTTAAAATGATAAATGTAAAATTGATTAAAATCTATGCTGTTATGTATTATTTATAATTAATATGTAGCAGCATAACTGTGTTTAATTGATAATGTGAAAAACAAAATTGTTTTAATCACAATTAGAAAGAGGTGTCTTGATGGATTGGAATCAATTTTTTGTTCCTTACCAGCAGACGGTAAAAGAACTTAAAGTGAAATTACGTGGTTTAAGAGACCAATATGAAAAAGATGGAAAAAGCTCGCCGATTGAATTCGTTACTGGGCGGGTAAAATCTAAAGATTCTATAGAAGAAAAAATAGTTCGTCGTCATCTTGAGGAATCAAGGTTAGCACTAGATCTACAGGATATTGCTGGTGTTAGGATTATGACGAAATATGTTGAAGATGTTTATAAAGTTGTTGAGTTGCTACGCGAGAGAACAGATTTTCAAATTTTAGAAGAACGTGATTATGTAATGAATGCTAAACCTTCTGGTTATCGATCATATCACATCGTCATTGAGTATCCCGTACAAATGTACAGCGGTGAAAATCGTGTGTTAGCTGAGATTCAGGTTAGGACAATTGCTATGAATGTTTGGGCAACTATTGAACACGATTTGAGATATAAACATGGCGAAGACTTACCTGAAGAAGTAGCACAACAATTAACTGTATTAGCTGAAGAGAATTTCGAGTGGGATCAAAGAGTCAGTGAGATTCGGGCTGCAGAATGAGAATAGCTATATATAACAATGATATCGATAATTCAAATGCGATTAAACAATCTTTATGTGCATTACTTGTAGAAAATAATCTCATTATTGACAATGAAAAGCCAGATATAGTAATCACTGTTGGTGGCGATGGCACCCTTCTAGGTGCTTTCAAACACTACGTTGATAGAATTGACGACATTCGGTTTGTCGGTTTACACACTGGTCATTTAGGATTTTATACTGACTGGCTTAGTTCAGAACTTGTTGAGTTGGTTATGAGTTTAAAACATGATAATGGTCAACGTGTGACTTATCCACTGTTAGACATGACAGTTATCTATAATACCAATGAGGCAAAGCACTTTTTAGCATTAAATGAGGCTGCGATTAAGCAACCAATGGGGACACTTGTTGCTGATATATTTTTAGGTGATAAATTGTTTGAAAGATTCCGTGGAGATGGTATTGCTGTTGCAACACCATCCGGTTCAACTGCATATAATAAAGCTAACGGTGGCGCTGTTTTACACCCGAAATTATCTGCCATTCAAATGTCTGAAATTGCATCGATAAATAATCGTGTATTTAGAACATTAGGCTCACCTTTAGTTGTGCCAGAGGGTCAAAAAATTATTGTCAAACCAAAAAGTGATAATTTTCTGGTGATGTATGATCAATCTGACATCAAAGATGCATCAATAAGTGAATTGAGATTTCAAGTCGCAAAAAAGCAAGTTCATTTTGCGGCATATCGACATGTTGATTTTTGGCAACGCGTACATCGCGCTTTTATTAACGATATCGATAACTAATAAAATTTAATTTAATGAGAGGAACTCGGTATGTTTTGTATATGAAAACATATCAAAATAGTCATGCAATTTACTTGGACATATTCTGGCAGCGAACAGCGTAAAGTCAGAACTTTTTTGCAAGCGCACGGTGTATCACATCGTATGTTTAGTCAAATGAAGCACAATGGCGGAGCCATTTTAAAAAACAATCAACAGGTGTACACATCTGACTATCTTGAAGATGGCGATCAGGTCACAATTATTATGCCGACTGAAAAAAGCAACGACTTGGTTGTACCTGATTATAAACCACTCAATATTATTTTTGAAAATGAGCATTGGCTGGTGGTGGACAAACCTTATGGTGTGACAACAGTACCAGGTCATGCGGATAGATTACATACCTTGGTCAATCAAGTGAAGGGGCATTTGAAAGAAATTAATGCAGAGGATCTTGTGCCGCATGTTGTAACAAGGCTAGATCGTGACACATCGGGCATTGTACTATTAGCTAAACATCGTTTTGCTCATGCTGTTATGGATCAACAACTGCAAGAACATACAGTTGAAAAATTTTATTTAGCTTATCCTAGTGGCATTATTTCGGATGATCATGGCGATATTAACGCACCCATTGGTCGTGTTGAAGGTGATTTCATTAAGCGTGAAGTCCGAGAGGATGGTAAGCCATCACGAACTGAATTTTGGGTTGAACGACGTTACGATGAAAACGGCTCTAATCCGATGACTCGTGTTAAGGTACAATTACATACTGGAAGAACGCATCAAATACGTGTGCATTTCAAAAATATAGGACATCCGCTAGTTGGTGATGATTTGTATGGTGGACCACTATGGCATGGACTAAAACGCCAAGCTTTACATGCTTATCATATGAAGTTTTATGATCCATTCATAGAAGAATACCGTGAATTTAATACGAAATTACCTGAAGATTTAAAGGGACTTCGTGACCTAATCTAACTTTGACACATTTTTAAATGGGGGGGATGACGGACATCATGATTGATAAAAATGAACAGTTGAATCAAACCATTCAACATCTATCAGATCTTATTCAGTCTGGACAAGACCAAGCTTTCACGGAAATTTTTGAAGCATTACACGAATTTGAAATGGCACAAGTTTATGTTGAATTGCCTGAACAATTTCGCAGTGTCGCATGGCGATTATTATCAAATGATGTACTAGCAAGTGTTTTTGACAATTTAGACGTTGATGAAGTAGATATTGTTGCCTTGATACAAGAATTACCACCCAAACGAGGTGCTAGTATTTTACAAGAAATGTATGCCGATAATGCTGCCGATGCTTTACAAGAAATGTCCCCCAGACTTGTCGCGACGTACTTGAGTTTGATGCCTAAATCTGAAGCTGATGCTGTTCGTAAATTGATTAACTATGAAGAGCAGACTGCGGGATCATTAATGTCAACGGAGTATTTAGGTGTTGAACAAAATCTCCATGTAGATGATGTGATGCGTTTAGTCAAAAAACAAGCACTTGAGGCTGAATCTATTAGTTATGTCTATGTTTTAGATAAGCAAGAACATTTAATGGGTGTTATTTCTTTAAGAGATTTGTTAACACATCCAGATGATTTGCCAGTTATTGACATTACAAACGAACGTATTATTAGCGTAAAAGCTGGGGATGATCAAGCCGATGTCGCTCAGATTGTTGCAGATTATAATTTCTTATCGATACCTGTTACAGATGATAATAACCGTTTATTAGGTGTGATCACTGTTGATGATATTGTTGATGTTATTGACGAGGAAGCAGTAGAAGATTATTCTGGATTGGCTGCCGTTAACGTTAGTCAGATTAATGATTCACCGTGGCACTCAGCTATTAAACGTATTCCATGGTTAATTGCATTGTTGCTATTGGGGATGACAACGGCTACTTTAATTAGTTCTTATGATGGTCTCGTAAGAAAAGCTTCCATTTTAGCTGCATTCATATCACTGATCACTGGAACTGCTGGTAACGCGGGAACACAAGCCTTAGCCTTAGCGGTTCGTAGATTAGCTGTTGGAAGCGATAAAAATGGCTGGCGAAATTTTTTCAGTGAGGTCATCGCGGGTATTTTAGTGGGTCTAGCTACTGGTATCTCTGTTTTCTCAGTTGTCGCATTATGGAAACAAAATTTAATGTTAGGTATTGCGGTTGGGTTAGCCATGACAATTGCTATTATTGTAGCCAACCTAGCAGGATATTTAATTCCGGTCGTGATTGATAAAATTGGATTTGATCCTGCGGTAGCGAGTGGACCGTTTATTACGACTTTATCTGATCTAACCTCGGTATTGATTTATTTTAATGTTGCGCAATTGTTTATCACTCATTTTATTGGTTAAATAAATCAACAGTGAGCAAAATAAAATGTTATGATAATAAAAGTTGAATAAGGATAGAGGTAATATAATGGCTTCAAGAGAAGATTTACACCGCCATAACAAATAACCGAAGCAACGTAAAAAGCATCCGATTCGTGTGACCATTTTAGTATTAATTGGATTGTTAGCATGCGCTGGTGTTGCAACAGCATCTTATGGTTATTATAAAATGAATCGTACCATAAGTAAGATGCAAAAAACTTCTGCAATGACTAAGAAGGTAGATAAAATCACTGCTTCTAAATCACCTGTATCATATTTATTGTTAGGTACAGATACTGGTGATTTAGGTCGTGATTATAAGGGTCGTACAGATACAATGATGATTATAACGATCAACCCTGATAAGAAAACAACGACTATGACATCTGTTGCTCGAGACACATTAGTTACAGTCAATGGACAGCAAATGAAGATCAATGCTGCTTATGCTTATGGCAATGCAGACTCTGCTATGGAAGCAGTTGAAAATCTATTGAATGTTAAGATTAACGGTGGTTATGTATTAGCAAACATGGGTGGGCTAATTAAAATGGTTGATGCCGTTGGTGGTGTTGATGTCGTGTCGCCATTAACATTTACAACAGAAGGTGATGATACACAAGCTGACTCTAAAAGCCAGTACAGTTTTTTCAAAGGGCAAACTTACCATATGGATGGTAGTGAGGCTTTGGCATTTTCAAGAATGCGCCATGAAGATCCTGATGGTGATTATGGACGTCAAAGGCGTCAACAATTGATCATTCAAGCTGTTCTAAAGCATTCTGCTAGTGTTGGGACGCTATTTAATGACACGTTATTAAATACTTTGTCGAACAACATTCAAACAGATGTTTCAACTAGTTCAATGAAAAACTTGGCGCTTAATTACCGTGATGCGTTCGGAAATGTGAAGCAAGATCAATTACATGGAACAACGCAAGATATGGGAGATTTAGGTTCTGTTGAAGTTATGAGTCAATCTGAAATCAATCGTGTGCATAATGCAATAACAGATGAAATGTCAAAGTAAAAAGATAACATTTAGATGTTATCTTTTTATTTGCAAAAATATACATTAAAATAAGTTATATACAGTAAAAAAGCGTATATAAACACTATATTATTGAATAAATAGTCATCAGATTGTATTATAAATGCATAGACAAACAGGTAACGGAGGTTGATAACATGACAGAAAAATTAGTACTAGCTTATTCAGGTGGACTAGATACATCAGTAGCAATTCCTTGGTTAAAAGATAAAGGGTATGATGTGATAGCAGTTGTTCTTGATGTTGGGCAGCACGGTAAGGATATGAAAGCCATTCAGGATAAAGCACTCAAAGTAGGTGCTAGTCAATCGATTGTTATTGATGCTAAAGCAGAATTTGCTGAACAATATGTTGCACCAGTGATTAAGGCAAATATGATGTATGAAGGTGAGTATCCAATGGTATCTGCGTTATCGCGTCCTTTGATCATAAAAAAATTAGTTGACATCGCACACGAAAACGAAGCTGTAGCAATTGCACATGGATCAACAGGGCATGGTAATGATCAAGTACGATTTGAAGCAGCAATACATGCCTTAGATCCTGAAATGAAAATTGAAGCACCTATTCGTGATTTCCAATGGTCTCGTGAAGAAGAAATTGAATATGCACACACGCATGATGTTCCAGTGCCAATAGATCTTGACTCACCTTATTCTATTGATGAAAACCTTTGGGGTCGTGCTAATGAAGCAGGTATTTTGGAAAACCCTTGGAACCAAGCACCTGAAGAAGCTTATGCTATAACAACAGCTATTGAAAATACACCAGATGATCCATCATTTGTTGATGTAACGTATAGTAAGGGAGTACCAGTAGCCTTAGACGGCGAAGAGATGTCATTGGCCGATCTTATTATTAAAATGAATATGATTGCTGGTTCACACGGTATTGGACGTATTGACCATATTGAAAATCGTCTAGTAGGAATTAAATCACGTGAAATATATGAAGCACCAGCAGCTGCTGTCTTAATGACCGCTCATAAAGATCTGGAAGATTTGACACTCGAACGGGATGTTGCTCATTTTAAGCCTATGATAGAACAACAACTAGCTAATCTTGTTTATGAAGCAAAATGGGTTTCACCATTATTTGATAGTCTAATGGCGTTTATTGACGACACACAAAAGAATGTTAATGGTGTGGTCAAAATGAAATTATTTAAAGGAAATGCAATTGCAGTTGCGCGTCAGTCAGACAATAACTCATTATATGATGAAGATTTAGCAACTTATACTAGTTCATCATCATTTGATCAAGAAGCAGCAGTTGGATTTATTAAATTATGGACATTAAGCAATACAGTTTACGAACAAGTGAACCATGTGCATAGTCAAAAACCAGTCAAAAAAGTTAATATATGACAATAAAAGTGGCAAATGCCACTGTACATAGTGTGGAAGGGTATGTGTAGGTTCGTCAGAATAGATACACAATGGGATAAATATCATGACAACAACAAAACTATGGGGCGGACGGTTTACCGCTAAAGCAGAAGAGTGGGTTGATGAATTTGGTGCGTCAATTCATTTTGATCAACAGATGGCAGCCGAAGATATTGAAGGATCAATTGCGCATGCTAAGATGCTTGGTAAACAAGGCATTATAGCTTCATCTGAATCAGAACAGATTATTGCTGGACTAAAAGCGTTACAAAAAGAACTCGAACAGGGAGACCTAATATTCGATGTTAAAAATGAAGACATTCATATGAACATTGAATCATTGTTAACTAAAAAAATTGGTACAGTAGCTGGTAAGTTGCATACCGCACGATCGAGAAATGATCAAGTGGCGACTGATTTTCATTTATGGGTAAAGCATAGATTACCAGAAGTGCTTAACGTATTAACGGAATTACAACAAACGCTATTAGCATTAGCTACTAAGCACGCAGGGACTATTATGTCCGGATACACTCACTTACAGCATGCACAGCCTATTACGTATGGACACTATCTTTTAGCTTATTTTGAAATGATTCAAAGAGATTATGAACGTTTCCAATTTAATCAAAAGCATACTGATTTATCACCATTAGGTTCTGCCGCCCTAGCTGGGACAACTTTTCCTATCGATAGAGAGTTTGTAGCCGAAGAATTAGGTTTTTCAGATATTTACCATAACTCACTAGATGCTGTATCAGATCGTGACTTTGCACTAGAATTCTTATCTAATGCGTCGATATTGATGATGCATTTATCTAGAATGGCAGAGGAAATGATTTTATGGTCTACTTATGAGTTCAACTACATTGAGTTATCGGATGATTTTTCAACTGGTTCATCAATTATGCCTCAAAAGAAGAATGCTGATTTTGCTGAGCTTGTTCGCGGTAAAACAGGTCGAACTTATGGTTCACTGATGGCACTTTTAACAACTATGAAATCATTACCTCTTGCATACAATAAAGATATGCAAGAAGATAAAGAACAAGTATTTGATGTTATGGATACAGTGATTGCATCGATTAAAATTTTTTCGGGTATGCTTAGTGGATTGACCGTTCATGAAGCGCGTATGTTGGCAAGTACACAAGACGATTTTTCAAATGCAACAGAATTAGCTGATTATTTAGCAACAAAAGGGGTACCTTTTCGTCAAGCACATGCTATTGTTGGGCAACTTGTGCTAGAGGGTATTCAACAGCATGTCCCATTACAAAAAATGTCGTTAGCGGTTCTTCAAAGCGCAGCACCAGAAATTGAGGACGATATTTATCAAGTCTTGCAATCAGAAACAGCTGTCAATCGCCGTACGTCTATTAGTGGTACCGCAGTTGAAAATGTTAAAAAAGAAATTTTACGACATAAAGCAATGTTGGAGGTGCGCTAATGAAATCTCATTTTCAAGGTAAGTCGTTTTTAAAGGAGAGTGATTTCAATCAAACTGAATTAGAAACATTAATTGACTTAGCCGCTCATTTTAAGTATTTAAAAAAGCAAAATATACCGCATCCGTACTTGCAAGGTAAAAATATTGCTTTGTTATTTGAAAAAACATCAACTCGTACTCGATCAAGTTTTACTATAGCAGCTAATGATCTTGGTGCGCATGCTGAATTTTTAGGACAACATGACATTCAATTTGGAAAGAAGGAGTCATTAGAAGATACTGCGAAGGTGTTTGGCCGCTTGTATGATGCGATAGAGTATCGAGGTTTTTCTCAAAATACGGTTGAAAAATTAGCTGAATTTTCAGGTGTACCAGTTTGGAATGGGTTGACAGATGATTGGCACCCTACACAGATGTTAGCTGATTTTCTAACAATTAAAGAGCATTTTGGAAACTTTAAAGGTTTGACATTAGCTTATTTGGGAGATGGTAGAAATAATGTTGCTAATTCATTATTGGTGACAGGAGCAATTTTAGGCGTCAATATTAACATTGTGTCCCCAACAGATTTACAACCAACAAATGATATTCAAAGCATTGCTAATGATCGGGCATTGAAATCAGGTGCTAAGTTGCTAATCACTGATAATATCCAAAAGGGTGTTGAGGGAGTCGATGTGTTATATACTGATGTTTGGGCTTCAATGGGTGAAGAAAGTAGTTTTGAAGAGCGAATAAAGTTGTTATTACCTTATCAAATTAATCAACAAATTGTTGATATGACAAAAAATAACAATACTATTGTCTTACATGATTTACCAGCATTTCATGACCTCAATACGACAATGTCACAAGAAATATATAATCAATTTGGTATTACTGAAATGGAAATTACTGATGAAGTGTTTAATGCAAACTATGCTCACCAGTTTGATCAAGCAGAGAATCGCCTGCACACAATTAAAGCTGTGATGGCTGCTACTCTTGGTCATCTATTTATTCTTTAAAAAAGCGAGTTAACTTTAAGTTAGCTCGCTTTTTCGTTGATATTGACTGTAAAGTGTAAATAATATTAATGCCAAAATAGAGAAAGTTGTCAAACAGATGATACCAATTCTAGAACCTATAACAATACCATCAGCAGAATTTCGATTAATTGATTGTGTTAAAATTTGCGCAGCAGTAGCAGTGGCAGCAGCACCAATAAATTGTTGTGTTGTATTTAAAATACTATTGCCATCTGCTGTTTGACTGAGTGGCAATGCACCCAAGGAAACTGTCATTAAGTTAGCGTATGCTAAACCAACACCTATCATCAGGAACATATGTAACAACAATAGTGTCCAAAATGTTAAGTGATTAAACACAATAATTAATAACACTAAAGCAACAGTTGAAATAGCCAAACCTATAAAGATGGGATAAAATTTACCCAATTTATCGAGTAAACTACCTGCAATAGGGGCCAACAGTGCACTGATTAAGGCACCAGGTAGCATAAATAACCCTGAAACTGTTGCATCTTCTTGCAAATGAAGTTGAATGTAGTTGGGCAATATAAAAGACAAGCCTAATAAAATAGCTTGATAAACTAGAAACCCATACATATATATATTAAATGCATTGTTTTTAAATAAATTGAGTTGCACAATTTTATGTTGACGATTAAATTTATAAAAAACCAAAAGTGCTAGAAAACTAATTAACAAAAGTATAAGAGAAGATTGTTCAATGGAAAGTAGCAGTGACCCCAATCCAATAGTTAGTAGTATAAATGTGGCACTGGGAAATTTTTCTTGAATAGGAACTGATTCACTAGGAATACTAATGGTTCCAAGAATAAATGAAATGATAATAATCATAACTAGAAACCAAAAAATTGAACGCCAGCCTAATGTATTGAGCAAAATACCACCGTAAGTTGGACCAATCGCCGGTGCTAACGAGGTGATCATACTACCGATTCCCATCATCATACCACGTTTGTCTTTTGGCGAACGTGTCAAAATAATATGAAACATCAGAGGTAAAGCAATTCCTGTACCAATGCCTTGAAGTATACGACCACCAAGTAGCATACTTAGTGAAAAAGATAAACCGTTTAAAATGACACCTAATAAGAATAAAATATTAGCCGTAATAAAAAGTTTGCGAGTGGAAATATTTCGAATTAAGTAGGCTGAAATGGGCACGATAACAGCAATTGCTAACAAATACCCCGTAGTAACCCATTGAATACCATTGGCATTGGTATGAAATTCAATCATTAGTTTGGGAAAGGTCACATTCATTGCAGTTTCAATTAAAACACCGCTAAAACTTAAAATACCAGAAGCTATTATTGCGGGAATAACATGCCATTGTTTGTTGTTCATAAGTGTAACTCCTTAAAAAATAAAAAGAGGTGTGACATTATCTTAAGATAATGTCACGCCTCTTTTATCGGCACATACTTATATGTGCTATCTGTACGAAATCATTAATTATAACTTAACAAACAATAAGATAGGTTGTCAAGTTTCAGTTTTATATTTTTAATTGAGAGACTAAATCAGCTTCAGGTGTGACATATATTGTTTGTTGTCCTTCAAAAATAACAAAACCTGGTTTTGAACCGTTTGGTTTTCTTAGTTTACCGACTGGTAAATAATCTACTGGAACATTGGCAGAGTCACGTGCCTTGCTATAATAAGCGGCTAATTTAGCTGCTTGCATCAACGTTTCATCAGATGGGTTATCATTGTGAATGATAACGTGAGAGCCTGGTAATTTTTGGACGTGTAACCAGATGAACCGTTTATCAGGTTGTTTCAAAGATAAGCGTTCATTTTGTAGATTATTTTTTCCTACTTCGATAATAGTGCCGTCTGTACTTTGAAACTTATCTGGTTTAGATATTTTTGGTTTTTGTTTATTCTTTTTATTCGCACGGATATATCCGCCGGTTGTTAATTCTAGTCGTATGTCTTCAACGTCTTTTGGTGAAGCGACTTCTAATTGGGAGACAATGGTATTAAAATAATCAATTTCACTATCTGTAATGGCGAGCTGTTCATTAACGTAATCGACAGCTGTTCGTAATTTACGATATTTATTGAAATACTTTTCGGCATTTTTTAAACCATTTAATTTTGGATCTACAGGTATCGTTAATAGGTTATTGTTATCGTAATAGTTTTCAATATCAACTGAAGTCATACCTTTACTCACAAGGTGAGGGTAGGTAATGAGTAAATCACCCATTACTTTCAAAGCGTTGGCATTTTCTGCATCATCTAATGTAGCTAATAATTTTTTACGTTTCGAAGTATTTTTTTTCAGTTCATTTTTAACAATACGGACAAGAGAACCAGCTTGTTGATTAACACGTTCACGTTCTGCCTTACCGATATAGTAAGCATCTAGCATATCACCCAATGTTTTAAAGTACTGTTTTGAATCTTCGGATTGTTCCCAGTCAATTGCTGAATAACGTAATTGGCCATTTTTTGATGTGAATAATGTTGGCTTCGGATGGTTAAAACTACTTAACCAATTTTGAGCATTAATCATTCGATCACCAGTATTTTGTAAAACAGAGGATAGTGATGCAGCAGACTCTCTACTAAATCCTTGGTAAGTTGTTTGTATATACTTTAACCAATCGCTAGTTGGGCGATCTAGAATCATGGGAGCTAGAAGGTCGAGGCTGTTTGAGAAAGGATTAATATTATATTGCTTAGGAGGTAAGGTGTAAGTGGCACCAGGCATTAATGATCTGACACGATTTTGATCAGCAGGAACATGTTTAATAAGTTCTAAAATACGTGAATCATTTTCTCTAACTAAAAATAAATTAGAGTGGCGCCCCATCATTTCTAGTGTGAGTCGAATTTCTTGTATATCACCTAATTCATCTCTAGAATTAACGTAGAAATTAATAATTCTATCATTTTCTACTTGAACTACTTTTTGAAGTATTGCCCCTTCTAGATAGCGTCGCAAAAACATGACAAAGTTGGGTGCTGTCTGTGGGTTTTCGTATGGAATATGAGTAATCTGAGCACGAGCATAAGTAGGATGCGCACTTAATAATACAGGGTA
Organism: Leuconostoc palmae; assembly: GCF_019656075.1. Classification (GTDB taxonomy): domain Bacteria; phylum Bacillota; class Bacilli; order Lactobacillales; family Lactobacillaceae; genus Leuconostoc; species Leuconostoc palmae. The sequence goes on from NZ_BPKZ01000008.1 coordinate 23,281, forward strand.
ATTGATACTGTTCTTTCGAATGACCAAAACAATTTCATTTGGATAGGGTTGATGAACTTTTGTAATGCGTCCGCCAACAATATGTTCGTTGAACTCATGAACAAGTGCATGAGTGAATAAGCCGTCTAATGGCATAACTTTTTACCTCTTTTTATGTAAATAATAAAAAAGTCACTTTAAACAATAAAAGTGACCAAGATCATGATGATTAAATTATTTTGGATCCGTGAACTTCATTGACACCTAAAGTATCTGCTATCATTTGAGCATTTTTTGAGGTAATACCGCCACCTGGTAAGATAGTTATATTTGCAGGTGCTGAATTAACCAGTGTTTGAATTTTTGGTAGGTAGTCTGTAATAGGATTTTCTAATGTACCACCATGCATTAGAATACGTTTAACATTATGATCTGCTAACCATTGAATTGCCGTGAGTTGTAATTCGTCATCGATGTCGTCAAAAGCCATATGCATAATAACTTCCAAGTTAAGATTATGCGCATGGTTTATTAGTGTTGTCATAGCTTCATAATCTAATTGATGATCTCTAACGACACCAAATGTGACAAATTGACCACCTAGGTCAGCAATTTGTTGTAAATTTTCTTGCATTTGCTGAAGTTCTTCTTCAGAATATGCAAAATCACCGCTCCGAGGGCGTACCATAATTACAACTGGAACGTCTTCTATGGCAATTAATGTATCAATAATTGTACGGGTATCAGGTGTTAGACCACCCAAATCTAATTGGCTGTTTAATTCAATTCGGTTGGCGCCTTTTAGGCGCGCCTGTTTGGCAGCTTCAACAGAGTCAACAGCTACTTCTCTAATTGTAATTGTCATATTACTATTTTACCACAAAAATGACAAAAATATTTTTTTATCATGTATATCCTATTTTTAAGAATAAATTTGTATAACAGAAAAACCACTCCTAGAGTAGAAGTGGTTTTTATTGAAATTACTTTTCAATAACTTGCTTTCCGTTATAAACACCAGAAGGTGATACACGATGAGCAACACGGTATTCACCAGTTGTCTTGTCCAAAACAATGTTAGGAACATTCAAACCGATGTGTCCGCGGCGGTTACGCTTATGAGACTTTGAGTTCTTGTTTGATGGGGTAGCCATAATGGCACCTCCTTTCGTTTCAATTTATCAACTAGTCAAGTTTATCTAAATTTAAGAAGTTTGTCAATAGTTTTTTTAAATTAATGTCAAGTGTATCTACTTGACATTATCCTATTAAGTGGACTAAGTGTAGTAAGGTGGACTAAATCATTTTGCCCATGTATCTGTTTGGTGTAATATCAAAGAAATCATAGGTTGCTAATTCACTAGCTGATAGCACGTGTGCATCAGTACCAAATGAGAGCATTAAGTTAATAGGATGTGCATTAATGTCTCCAGCAAAGACAGAAACAACTGGCGTATTAGAAGCAACTGAGTAACCCAGTTCCATTGCTGTACCTGAATCTGGATTCTCTGCTTCAAAAATTGCGACAGTTAAGTCTGAATTATCTATTGCTTTAATATCTGACTTATAAGTCATGGCACCCCATTCAAAATCAGGTTCGTTATTTGATTCGCTTAAGGCAACGCCACCATATTGATGCAATAATGGTACATGGATATGGGCAATCGAAGGGTTTTTGCTGAGATTAATAAAAGCATCCTTTAGTAATTGTTCTTGCTTATCAGAAAACCAACCAGCAGCTAAATAAATATTTTTGGCACCTGGTAATTTCTTAGTATGATCAATCGTGCGATTGATTTTTTCGAGTTCTGTAATGAGTTGTACTTCGTTCATGTCAAGCTCCTTAATGGTGTAGTGTAGCTAATGATGCCTTATTATTTCAGATATAAAAGACAATATTAACCAAATATAAACTGTCTATAAACCATTTTATCTTATTAAGATCAATTTTAAAAACATACAATAGAATTAGTGATTGCTAACTATTCTATGATACACTTAAATTACTATAATAATGAGGAGTAACGTGTTTTTTATTTTAAAACACAACAAAGACATGTTTTTAATCGATTTCATTCTTCATATTGACGCTCACATTGCAACGCTTGTGACACAGTTTGGACCATGGACCTACTTGATCTTATTTGCGATTATCTTTATTGAAACTGGTATTGTCATTATGCCGTTTCTTCCTGGAGATTCTTTACTTTTTGCAGCAGGTGCTGTTGCTGCGACACCAGCAGGGATAGCTGCTGGATTGAATCATTGGGTTTTTATGGTTTTATTTTTTGTCGCAGCCGTTGCGGGAGATGTACTCAATTTTTGGATTGGGCGTACTGGTGGATATCAATTGGTCAAGCACCCACTTATTGGTCGTTTTATCAAAGAATCACACATACGTGAAGCAGAAGGTTTTTTTGAAAAACATGGCGCAATGGCAATTATTATTGGTCGATACATGCCAATTGTGCGTACATTTGTACCGTTTGTTGCTGGTATCAGTCAATTCTCTTTTACTCACTTTTTAAGAAATAATATTATTGCTGCTTTTTCTTGGAGTCTCATTGCGACTGGAGCAGGATATATGTTTGGTAATATACCGTTTGTTAAAGAACACTTTTCCATTATTATTCTTGGCATTGCTTTTGTCACGTTATTACCTACAATCATTGGTGTTATTCGTTCAATTTTGTTAAACCATCGTGAAAAAAAAATTAAAGAAAATAATAAGTAAAGCTGCCGTAGGGTAGCTTTTTTTAGTATAATAGGAACTATGAATAACTTAAAAAAATTACAAAAAATAACTCAAATTTCATCAGAAGAGATTGTTGATGCGCTTGACATTAACCTTGAATTACTACAAGAGTGGCAACGAGATGGTAGTGTACCAACTGTTGCGGAATTAGAAGCTTTGATTGGTATTTTTTCTAGTCAGTTAGATGCACGAGGCATTGAGCTACAAACGGCAAACCATCCCATCCACATACGATTATCTATCGATTATCTATTAAATCTAGGCATTACCATGTCTGATTGGATTACTTTAAAGTGGGCATTTGAAGGTGATTGGAATAATGCCAAATTAGCCGTTGGTTTTTTCGATCAAGGTAAATTAACACGTATTGTCAGTTCAAATCAGGAATTTGTTGAAGCTTTTGCAGGCTATTTAATCTTACAAACTGAAGGTGAATTTGAACCTTACATAGATGAATTTGATAATGATAAGATCTATGACTGGCGATTACTTAAAGTATCAAGTGATGAGTATTTTGAAGATGTGACGCAACAAATCATTACAACTGATATGCAGGAGATAAGCATGTGACTGAAAATATTATATTAGCAACTGACGCTTATAAATTAACGCACCATTTACAATATCCTGAGAATATTACAAAACTTTATTCATATGGAGAAGCTAGAATTGGTAGTTTTTTTGATACTGTGAGTTGGTTTGGCATGTCCATGATTTTAAACGATTATTTTACCACACCAGTCACTACTCAAATGATAGATGATGCCGAAAAAGTAGCATTTGAAACTTTTGGTACCAATACATATTTTAATCGTACGGTTTGGGAAAAGGTACGTGATTTAGGTTACTTCCCTGTCAAAATTAAAGCGCTACCAGAAGGCATGGTAGTACCAGTTGGTAATGCTTTATTTACGATTGAATCCACCGAGCCTTGGTTTGCTACTAGTTTGAATGCTCTAGAAGTTGTTTTGATGCATGTTTGGTATCCAACTACTATTGCTACAAACTCAATGTATATCAAAAAGGAACTAATGCCTTTATATGAAAAAAGTGGTTCTTTAGAAAATATTTTGCTTGCAGTAAATGATTTTGGTCTACGAGGAGCAGCATCACTTGAATCTGGTAAAAGGGGTGGTGCTGCTCATTTATTACATTTTTTAGGGTCAGATAATTTAGCTGCATCTAGATATTTTGAAACAGTTTATGCGGTTCCAGGAAGAGCATTATCTGTTTGGGCAACAGAACATTCAGTTGCAACATCATATGGTTCAGGAAAGGGCGAGTTTGACTATGTTAATGCACAGTTAGATCGTGCACCAGATGATGCTATATTATCGATTGTGATTGATTCGTATGATGCTTTGAATTTTATAGACAAAGTTATTGGTTCAGACAGCATTAAAGAACGTATTATTAAACGTGCAGGACGTGTTGTATTGAGACCAGATTCTGGGGATCCTGAAACAATTGATTTAGCTGTTTTGGAGAAACTAGCTGACATATTTGGTACGCATCTAAACAGTAAAGGGTATCGGTTGCTAAACCATAACGTTGGCATTATTCAAGGTGATGGTATGAAGGCTGACACAATTATTAATCTATACCAAACCTTAGTTGACAATGGTTGGTCTGCCGATAATTTAGTTGTCGGATCTGGGGGTGGTTTGTTACAAGAAGGATTTACACGTGATACACAAAGATTTGCCATTAAAGCTTCTTATGCTGAAACAGAGACTGGTAAATCAATTGCTATTCAAAAAAATCCCAAAACGGATCAAACAAAAGTTTCCAAGTCAGGACTGTTAAAAGTCATTGAAAAAGACGGTCAAATTATTACGGTGTCACAAGATGAACCAGGGCATAACTTGTTAGAAACTGTTTATGACAATGGTGTTTTATCAGAAATTGATGGTAGAAACATCATTGAACGTGCGTCACATCTATAGAAAAGGAACGTTTAAATGCATTATCAGTTCAAAAAAGAAAGTGAAATTAATCAAGACGTAACGATTGACAAGTTAGACGTTAAGTCTGCTGCCCAAGCATATCGAGAACTTGAAATCAGAGAGCATAAACCTAAAAGTGTTGAAGATAGAACAATTGTTGGTAAAGGAGTGCAGGCTCTGGCAACTGAGTCCGCTATTGGCAAAGATGAGCGTAAAATTAAAGTGCAATCTTTGTTCAATCAAGGGATGACAAGTTATATTGATTTAGCCTTTGAGATGAACCTTTCGGAAACCACAATTCGTCAATATGGGAAAGAATTAGGATTAAATTTTATTGATACAGAATATTAAAAAATTGACATTTTATTCAAAGTAAGTTATTATAAAAACATAATAAAATTAAAATTTCACATAGAGGTCGCGATTGACATAAGTATCTAAACTATACTGATCTATTAGAGTACAGTTGAGAAAAAGGGGATATCGCCGAAATAGGTAATTTCTTAAGATTTTGCCTATTGGGCTAACAATTAATAGTTGTTAGACTGTCGTTAGGTACTAACGGTGAGCTATGGAAACTGTCAAAAATGCTAAATTATAAAAAGCCTTTTGTACGTGATCATGTCTCGAACAGAAGGCTTTTTATTGTGTTTTGGGGTTGATTATAGAACCTGTCTGGGAGGGCATATGAATTATCCAACAAATGACCAAGGACATTTAACTATTGAGGGTGTTGATGCTGTTGAGTTAGCTAAAGAATATGGAACACCACTTTATGTTTATGATGTATCACATATCAGGCGCACAATGCGTGCTTTCAAGGCGATTTTTGAAAAAGAAAATGTACCTTATGTTGTTAGCTATGCTTCTAAATCCTTTGCTACAAAAGCTATTTATCAAGTGGCGCAGCAAGAAGGAATTCATGCGGATATTGTTTCGGGGGGAGAGTTATATACGGCCTTGAAGGCAAGGTTTAATCCAAAACATCTAAGTTTTAATGGCAACAACAAAAGTTTAGAAGAACTTAAATTTGCATTAGAAAGTGGTGTCGGGACAATTATTGTTGATAATTTTCTAGAATTAAATTTACTTTCTGAATTAGCACAAGAATATAATCTTGTTCAAGACATTTTGCTACGTATTTCGCCAGGAATTTCAGCCCATACTCATGAGTTTATTAGCACTGGTCAACAAGATTCTAAGTTTGGCTTTGATTTGTTAACTGGTCAAGCTAAAGAAGCTTATGATATAGCTATTGCAGATGCCAATCTTAATTTAAAGGGTGTGCATGCACATATTGGTTCACAAATATTTGATGTCACTGGTTTTGAAAAAAATGCTGCCTTACTAGCCGAAACAGCGTACAGTTGGGGATGGCAACCAAATATTATTAATGTGGGTGGTGGGTTTGGTATTCGGTATACCAATACTGATTCACCATTACCTGAAAGTGACTATGTGAGTGCCATTATTCAAACTTTGAAAAAGAAGTCGGAAGAATACAAGTGGTCTATGCCTGAAATATGGATTGAACCTGGACGTTCTGTTGTTGGAACGGCTGGACAAACGTTATATACAATTGGTTCTCGCAAAGATATTCCTGATTTGCGCCATTATTTATCGGTTGACGGTGGTATGGGTGATAATATTCGTCCTGCATTATATCAAGCTGATTACGAAGCGTTATTGGCAAATAGACCCAATGATACACCAAAAGAAATAGTGCGAGTTGCAGGGAAATATTGTGAATCTGGTGATATGTTAGTTTTGGAACAAGGATTACCTGAAACTAAGCCTGGAGATATACTTTCAGTCCTATCTACTGGTGCATATGGCTATGCCATGGCTTCAAATTATAATCGCAACCCACGTCCCGCAGTTGTTTTTGTGGAAAATGGGCATCATCAGTTAGTCGTTGCCAGAGAGTCTTACAAGCATTTAATTGCTTTAGATTATGATTACAACATTCAGTAAAAAAACTAAGCTGAACATATTAATTTAAATGGAGAAAAAAGATGTCAACAAGTACAAATGAAGCGCAACAATTAATTGATTTTATAGCAAATGCCAAAAAAGTAACACCTATTAAAGTGACTTATAAGGGCGCATTAAGTCAAGAAGTTCCTGAAACAGTACAACAATTTGGCGGTGTTTCATTTGGTCAATTAATTGGTGACTGGTCCGACATAAAGCCACTGATTGCTACATTGCCTGCTGAAAATATATTTATTGAAAATGATGCTAGAAATTCTGCAGTACCATTACTAGATAAGAAAAATATAAATGCTCGTATCGAACCAGGTGCAATTATTCGTGATCAGGTAGCTATTGGTGATAATGCAGTTATTATGTTGGGTGCAGTGATCAATATTGGGGCTGAAATTGGATCGGGAACTATGATAGATATGGGTGCTATTTTAGGTGGTAGAGCGATTGTTGGTAGCAATTCTCATATTGGGGCTGGAGCAGTCTTAGCTGGTGTGATTGAGCCAGCATCAGCAGAACCAGTTCGTATTGGTGATAATGTTTTAGTTGGTGCAAATGCTGTAGTCATTGAAGGTGTTCAGGTGGGTGACGGAGCAGTCGTTGCCGCAGGTGCAATTGTAACAAAAGACGTACCGGCTAATACTGTTGTAGCTGGTGTCCCAGCAAAAGTAATTAAAAAAATTGATTCACAGACACAACAAAAGACAGCCCTAATTGATGCCTTACGAGGTTTATAATGAACAACGTATCATTTGAAGAGTTACAAAAATATCGTCGTGATCTACATCAAATTCCTGAACTAGCGTTAGAAGAATTTGAAACGCATCAATATCTTTTAAATGAGATAAAATCATTTAAAACAGACTTTATGACGATTAGGACTGTAGAGGAGCTTCCGACTGCCATTTTAGTAAGATTCAAAGGTAGTAGTCCTAAAAAAACAATTGGTTATCGTACGGACATTGATGGGTTACCAATTTTAGAAGAAACAGAGTTATCGTTTAAATCAACGCACAAGGGGCATATGCATGCGTGTGGTCACGATGTGCATATGACAATTGCTTTGGCTTTAGTGAAATATTTTAGTATAAATCAACCTAAAGACAATTTAATTGTATTTTTTCAACCGGCCGAAGAAGCAAAAAGTGGTGGTAAGTTAGCTTATGACTTAGGACTTTTTCAAGATGAATGGCGGCCAGATGAATTTTATGGTATTCATGATCAGCCATCTTTGCCAGCGGGGACTTTGAGTACATTAGATGGCACGTTGTTTGCTGGTACTGCTGAATTAAAAGTTGATGTTATTGGTAAAGGTGGGCATGCAGCTTATCCACATTTAGTAAAAGATCCAATCGTGACTGCGGCAGAACTTATTATACAATTACAAACGGTAGTTTCTCGTTCTGTCGATCCAATTCAAGGTGGTGTTGTAAGTATAGGTGTCATTAATGGTGGATTTGCTAACAATGTCATTCCTAATCAAGTACATTTTGAAGGAACGGTACGTAGTATGACCAAACAAGGTTTAGATCTTATGGTCAAACGTATTAATGAAATAGTCCATGGCGTTGCAATATCTAATGATGTGACGATAAATGTCGAACTAGAAAGTGGTAGTTACTTACCAGTAGAAAATAATCATTTACTTGCTGAAGAAGTGATTAATTTCATGGAAAAAAATGATGACATTGATTTTAAATTAGCACAACCAGCAATGACTGGAGAAGACTTTGGTTATTTGTTGCAACAGATTCCAGGTGTCATGCTCTGGCTTGGGGTAAATGACAATCATTCGCTTCATAGTTCAAAGTTATCAATTGATGAAGAAGCTTTATTACCAGGCTTTAATGCCCTTAAAGCGTTGTTAATTTGGCGGATGTCATCTGAATATTAGGGGAAAATCATGTACGATAATACACAACTTATTACGGCAATCATTACACCTTTTGATGATGAAAATAACGTAGATTATTTAGCGTTAACTAAAGTAATTGATTATTTACTCGATACTGGCTCGCAAGGTTTTGTTGTTGCTGGGACAACGGGTGAATCACCAACTTTAACGCACAATGAAAAGTTAGAACTCACGAAGTATATCGCAAATTATGTTCCAAAAAATATTTTAATTATAGCTAATGCTGGTACCAATAATACTTTGGAATCCATTAAAAATGCGCAAGAATTAAGTGACATTGAAAATGTTGATGCAATTTTAGCGGTAACCCCTTATTACAATAAGCCAAGCCAGCGTGGTATGATTGCTCATTTTGAAGCGATTGCTAATGCATCAAGTAAACCAGTTATGTTATATAATATTCCTGGAAGATCAGCTGTGGGGTTAACTGTTGAAAGTGTGATAACTTTAGCTCAGCATCCAAACATTAATGCTATTAAAGAAACCACATCAGCAGAATTTATGGCAGCAGAAATTGAGGCTACTCAAGATCTTGATTTTGCAGTTTATACGGGTGAGGATGCTCAAACGTTAACCGCATTTGTACAAGGAGGTGCTGGCACAATTTCAGTCGCTTCTCATTTATATGGTGCTGAAATGACAGCGCTATTTACCGCACTAGCAGTTGGAAATTGGCAAGAAGCAGGAGAATTACAGCGTTATCTGACTCCTAAAATGAATGCATTATTTGCTTTTCCATCGCCAGCACCTGTGAAAGCTAAGTTGAGTGATAAGGGACTTATTAATAATAAAACAAGATTACCTATTTTACCTTTAAATATAGAAGAAAAAAATGAATTAAACAAGTTGTTGGAGGAATTTTAATGGTTGATGTTATTTTGTCAGGCGGTTTTGGAAAACTTGGGCAAGCCATTTTAAAAGGCTTTCAAGAATCAGAATACAAGGTTGTGGGTATCTTGAGTGGGCATGTACATGAAAATGAGAATGTGCCATGTCCTGTATGGACTAGCCTTGACGACATCAATATTAGCGCTGATATATTTCTAGATGTTAGTACACCTTCTACCGTATACGATAACGCTCAGTGGGCAATCAAACATAATATGGCACTAGTAGTAGGAACTACAGGTTTGCAAGAATCTCAAATTAGGTACCTAGAGGAAAATACAAAAAAAGGTGTTGTTATAGCTCCTAACTTCAGTTTGTCTGCTGTATTATTAATGAAGTTTGCCCAGTTAGCGGCTGAATATTTTCCAGATGTTGAGATTGTAGAAGCCCATAACCCTAAAAAAGTTGATTCACCATCGGGGACTGCCATACAAACAGCCAAGCTAATTAGTCTGGGAAGATCACAAGTACCACAACAGACTAAAGATGGATTATCTCGTGGTGAAAAAGCCTTTGATGTGCCAATTCATGCACTTCGTTTACCTGGATATATTGCTGAACAGACCGTTTATTTTGGCGGAGTTGATGAGCAGTTAACTTTAAAACAAAGTACAACTAGTAGAACAGCTTTTGTACCTGGTGTTATTCGTGCCTTAGATGGGGTACAAAAAATTGATCATTTAGTTGTTGGTTTAGAGCATTTATTATAAAACAGAGTACTTCAAAATTAGCGTAATGCTTTTTTTTTTCGTACAATAGCTTTATGAAGACAATTACTAAAATTTCAACACAGAAACAAGCAGGTCGATATTCTATTGAATTAGATAAAAAATTTGCCTTTGGCGTTGCTGAAAGTGTATTGATTAAATACGGATTAGCTAAAGGTCGAGAATTAGATGAGAAACTTATTGAGCAGATCAAGCATGATGATGAAGTGGCAAAAGGCTTAAATGTAGCACTAAATTATTTAGGTCATACACTTCGGACAAAAAAGCAGATAAAACAAAAATTACATGAAAAATCAGTTAACGATAATGTACAAGAGCAAATTATGGACAAACTGCAATCACTAGGATATGTTGATGACAATAATTATGCGATACGATATGTGGCTACTAAAAAATTAATCACTCCTAAAGGGCCACAAGTCATACGACTTGCTTTAAAACAGGCTGGTGTATCTGATGAAATAATTGATAGTGCATTAGCAAACTATACTGACGATGAACAACTAGAGATTGCTTCAAAAATTGCTGAGAAAGCTTCAAGAAATTATAAGCGTGAATCAATTCAATTAAAAAAACAAAAAGTTATGCAGTATGTTGTTAGCAAAGGTTTTTCGTTTGCTATCGCTCAAGTCGTCAGTGATAATATTGAATTTAATAATTCAGTAAGCGAACAAGAGAATTTAAATCGGCAACTGTATAAACTTTGGCAAAAACATCAAACCGAAACTCCTGAACAAAGACGTTACAAGGTAAAGCGTCAATTGTATGTTAAAGGGTTTAATAGTGAGCTTATTGATAATGCTATAGCAGATTACGATACTGATTTTTTTTGAAAAGCATGAGAACTTTAGACGTTAAATCTATAATAATTTCTGTGGTCTATCATTCAATTATTATTTTTGGTACAATGAAATAGCATTCTATGTTTAGAAGAGTAGGTATGGTCATGAGTTATGATAAATCAAATCGCGGACCACGCGAAGGTGATTTCATCACGATCAAAAGTTATAAACATGACGGATCGCTGCATCGAACGTGGCGTGATACTATGGTATTAAAAACCAGTGAAAATGCCATTATTGGTTTAAACGATCATACTTTAGTAACTGAAGATGATGGTCGACGATGGGTAACAAGAGAACCAGCAATCGTTTATTTTCATAAAAAATATTGGTTTAATATTATTGCCATGATAAGAGAAAACGGAGTGTCATATTATTGTAATTTAGCCTCACCATTTGTTCTTGACAAGGAAGCGTTAAAATATATTGATTATGATTTGGATGTGAAAGTTTTTCCAAATGGAGAAAAACACTTATTAGATGCTGACGAATACGCTGCACATAGTAAAAAGTGGCACTATCCTCCAGAAATTGATAAGATTTTGAAAGCACATGTTAAGATTCTGGTAGATTGGATCAATGATGGCACTGGGCCGTTTTCACAAGGCTATATCGATGTTTGGTACGCTAGATATCAGTATTTGATGCAGCAACGTCTTAAAGATCGTCGTTGAAAAAAACACGCTATAATTTGCGTGTTTTTTTGTTGTGATAGAATAGGTTCAGATTAAGAAAAATAAGGAAAGAAGCAAATTATGTCACTAACAGTTTATATGAATACAGCAAAAGCTGATTTGCGAGATGCTTTGTTGACTGATATAAAGCAAGAACAACAATCAAAACAAAATTTGACTGTTTATTATATTGTGCCAAATCACGTTAAATTTGATAGTGAAGTCGATGTTTTAAGACGTTTTGCGATTAAAAGTGGCATTAATCCAGATAATCAATTTTATGCACAAAGTCGACTTCAAGTTTATTCGCTAACGCGTCTAACTTGGGCGTTGTTAAAAGATTGGTCCGGTACTCAACCAGATATTCTTCAAAATACTGGTTTGTTTATCATGATTTCAAACATTTTAGATGAATATGCTGACAAGCTACCAATGTTTGCGCGAATGCAAAGTAAAAATGGTTTTGTGAGTACTCTGGTAAATCAAATATTAGAATTAAGATCTAGTCATATTTCACCACAAGATTTATTGTCTATCTTAAATCATGAAACAACTGATCAGACATTTTTGAAACAGACATTGTCAGGTAAATTACGTGATTTAGCAATTGTAGCAGATGCTTTGAATCAAAAAATAGATAACCAATATATTACGATGCAAGAAATTTTACCGTTTTTTGCAACACAATTATCTCAGCACAAACTTGAAAATGTTGCATTCTATTTTGATGGCTTTAATGGATTCACGAGTGCTGAAATGCAAGTTATGTCAGAGTTAATTAAGCATTATACGGTTAAAATAGCTCTTTTTGGTAATCTAGAACGATTAGGGAAACAGCAACCAGGAGATCTTTTTTTTAAGCCAATGACAACGGCACAACAGTTGGCTGGGCTTGCCAAAAATTCAAATCAACCTGTTAATTTTAAACAATCACATACGACAAGACAGTTAAGTGAGTCAATCAGAAAATTGTTAACTACTTGGGAATATGTTGGTGAGTATCGGGAGTACATTCCCGATACAGTTGATCAGCCATTTCAACTGTTTTCTGCGGAAAATACAACTGTGGAAATAGAAGAAGTTGCTAGGAAAATAAGGCAACTTCTTGTAGCTGATAGTAATCTTAAATTAAGAGATATTTTAATATTGTCTCGTGATTTGACCCCCTATGTAGCGTACATTCCTGAAATATTTAAAACGTTTGGATTACCTTATTTTTTAGATATTGATCAAAAAATGACAAATCATCCACTTGTTGAATTGATTTTTAATTTACTACGCCCGTCTAACGAACGATTTCAGTATCAACAGATTATGTCGATTTTAAAAACTAGTTTGTTACGTCCTTTTGTTAATGATAGTTTAGTGTCTGAGGATGAATTTTTTGATATAGTCAGTTATTTGGATAACTATGTTTATGCAAATCAACCTTATGAAAAAAAATGGCGTCAACTTGATGAACCGTTTATTTTGTTTGATATTAAAGAAACCGTTGATAACGATGATGTTAACATTTTAAAGGGTGATGCAACGGTTAATAACCGTTTAGCATTTATTAGACAATTTATTGTAGAGGCTTTTGATAAATTAGATAGCTTATTTTCTCAATCTAAGACCATGAGACAAGCATCAACAAATCTCTTAGTTTGGTTACAGGAATTTCACGTTACTGATGCGCTATTACAGCAACGAGATCTACTAATAGATGTTGGAGATTTATCAAACGCTAAAAAAGGTGAGGAAGTCTGGAATATGTTGACTAAGACATTAGATGATATAGTCAACATTAATGGTGAAGAGCCATTTACTCTGGAAACATTTAAGATCATTTTAAATGCTGGCTTTGAAGGGGCGACATTTTCAGGTATTCCCAATAATCTAGATAGTATTTCAATATCTGAGGCGGGAATTGTCCAAAGTAATCGGTATCGCTATTTGTTCTTCATTGGTGGCACACGCAATAATTTACCAGCACAACTAAAATCTCGAGCATTAATTAATGATTCGGAAAGATTGTTAGTTCAACCAGAACTACAAAAGATTAGCTCACCAAAATATTTACAAAACACAGCACAACAACAGATGGCTGAGGAAAACTTATTGTTTTATGGTGCTTTGGCATCAGTAACGGATAACGTTATCTTGTCATATCCAATCTTAGATAAGACAGGTCAAATTGCTGAGATGTCACCTTATTTTAAGAGATTAGTTACTGTTTTTGGAGTAAAGGCTAATAAGGTTATGGCAGTTCCAGAAACCAGTGATACATTGTTAAAACAGTATGTTGGATCAGTAAAAGCGACTTTATCTGCGCTTTCGAAGTTAGCTGTTTCAGAGAGGCACACACCAGCATTTATTGCACTAAAAAATATAATTAGTCAACAAAATCAACAGCGACTTGACCTTGTTTTATCGGCGCCAAAATATAAAAATGAAACAGTCACTTTAAAGCCTGAATTTGTCAAAGCATTATTTGGTGATCAGCTTAACATATCTATTTCACAATTAGAAAGTTATTATAATAACCCCTTGCAGTATTTTTTACAGTATGGGCTTCAGTTAAAGCCACGTGAAGAAAATACATTTAATATTGCTCAAACAGGGACATTTTATCATTCAGTTTTCGAACTTGTTTTAGAACAGATTATTCAGCAAAATCGCAGTTTACGAGATGTGACGGATGTTGATTTACAACAAATGGTGATCGATAATGCACACTTAGTTTTAGAAAATCCGATATATCAGCTGTTAAAACAATCTGGCAAGAAACGTGCTATTGCAGACTATATAACGCAAATAAGTGTGTTACTTGTTAAAAATATGCAAAGAGCAGCTCGAGTTAATCAGGGCAGACCCATTGCCGTCGAACAACTATTTGGGTTTCCAGATAGCACATCTTTGCCTGCTTTAAAAATGATGACGTCAAACGGAAAAATTAATTTACGAGGTAAAATAGATCGTGTCGATGTTCAAGATAAGGCATCTGAATTTGGTACGATTATCGATTATAAATCAAATGGTAAAAAATTTGATTGGGCGCAGGCGTTTGATGGTCGACAAATGCAACTATTAACATATTGGCAAGCGGCACAATTAGCCACTGAAAAGCTTGGATTAGCAGCGATTGGTGGTGCTTTTTATGCCAAAATTTCTCCTGAGAAATCAACTATAAAAGAGTTCAAGGGCGATGTTGAATCTTTATTATCAGGAGAAATTCAAGCGGAAACGTTTAAATACCGTGGATTATTTATTTCAGAATCAGAATATGTTGATAGTTTACAATCAATTGAACCAGGCGAAACATCACCGTTTTATCAATTACGTAGAAAAAAAACTGATGGACAGCTTTACGCTGATAGTGACGTTATTGATCCTGATGAGTTTGAACTATTACTCATGCGTAATGAATTTAATATCAAACGTGCTGGTGATTTGATATTAACTGGGCAATTCCCACTATTACCTACGTTAGGTAGTTTACAATATACACCTTATCTTGACATTTTGAGATTTGATCGCGCATTGGGAGATCAATATCAAATCGCAACACCAAGAAAAAAATCTGATATTTTAAAACTGCTAAAGCAAGCAGAAGAGGCAGAATAATGGCAACACAACTTACTTATAATCAGCAACGTGCTGTCGAAGAAACAGGACATAATATATTAGTGGCTGCTTCGGCAGGATCTGGAAAAACTACCGTGCTTATTGAACGCATTATTCAAAAAATATTATCAGGCGAAAGTGTCGAAAATTTTTTGATTGTGACTTTTACGAATGCAGCCGCAAAAGAAATGAGAGAGAGACTTGAAATTGCAATTGAAAAGCGACTAAATGCAGTTGATACATCAACAAAAAAATTTTTACAAGAGCAACTATTGTTATTACCAGCCGCAAATATTTCAACGATTGATGCTTATGCATTAAAAATAATTGAGAATTATTATCATGTTATTGGATTAGATCCTCAATTTAGATTACTTTCGGATACAGCTGAACGTGAGTTGATGCGTCAAGATGTTTTAGAGACTGTTTTTGAAGATTTTTATGACGAAAGTCATCCTAATCATATAGAATTTTTAGCGCTAGTTAATAATTTTGGTAATCCAAATCAAGATGATTATTTGCGGCAAGCTGTTTTAAAGTTAGCAGATTTTTCAGAAGCTAGACCAGATGGTCAAAATTGGTTATCAACGTTAGATGACAATGAATTAATTTTCAGAAATGAACTGACTGAGACTGATTTTTATCGTCAAATGATTCAACCAATGGTTAGTGAATTAATCAAGCGTTTAATTATTTCTGCTAATGTAATCAAACAGACTATTGAAGGGGTCCCTGAGTTAGCGAAAACTCAGAGTGCTTATGATGATATTTTGGATTATTTAAATCAGATAAACGATATAGCATTGCATAGTACTTGGGATACATTGCGAAATGCTATTAAATCAATGCCTAAAGTGACTTTGGAACGTAAAAATAGCAAAGGTGTCAAAGATGAGCCTGAACTATTGGCTATTCTAGAAGAAGCTACACGTGTTAAAAATAATATCGTCGGTTCAGAGTCAGAATTAAAACAATTAGCAGAGAGTTTTTTTCAATTCTCACAAAAACATTGGCAATTAATTGAGACAAAAGTAACACAGCAAATTTCAACATTAATTACTTTAACTCAAAGTTTTCAGCGAGCTTTTACAAAATTAAAAAGGAATGAGAAATTAGTTGATTTTCCAGATTTAGGGGCACTAGCACTAGAAGTTTTAGCTCACGATACTACTCGCCAAACAATTAGCAGTCAATTTAAAGAAATATTAGTTGATGAGTATCAAGATATTAATCAATTGCAAGAAACGCTATTAACAAAAGTATCTAACGGTCATAATATGTACATGGTTGGAGATGTTAAACAGAGTATTTATGGTTTTCGTCAAGCTGAACCAAGTCTATTTACGAATAAATATCGTTTATTTAACACAACGAGTAATCATGATAGTCGTATTGAATTGGCGGACAATTTCCGATCACAAAATAATGTCACGCACGTTACAAATTTAATTTTTACACAGTTAATGGATGAAAAGCTAGGAGATATTGCATATATCGGGGAAGCCAAGTTAGTACCAAAAGCAGCTTATCCTGAAAGTGTTTCGCCAGTTTTTGAATTAGATATCATTACAAAGACCAGTGAAACGCTTCAACATGAGGAAGGAGAGCAAGAAACAGTAGAGTTTGAAAAAAGGCAAGCGCAGTATGCTCATATTGCTGATAAAATTATAGCTTTACGTGAAACTAAAATCTTTGATCGTAAAGCTGAACCAGAAGGTATGAGAAACGTGCAATATGGTGATATTGCTATTTTGACGCGTTCGAAA
Source organism: Leuconostoc palmae (assembly GCF_019656075.1). Classification (GTDB taxonomy): domain Bacteria; phylum Bacillota; class Bacilli; order Lactobacillales; family Lactobacillaceae; genus Leuconostoc; species Leuconostoc palmae. The sequence continues at coordinate 40,366 of NZ_BPKZ01000008.1, forward strand.
TCAGGATATATTGATTTAGTATCGGCTTTACGAGATGCTGGTATTCCAACACAAGTGGATTCAGTTGGTAATTATTTCCAGACAATGGAAGTTTATTTGATGCTAGATATATTACGTATAGTTGACAATCCACATCAAGATATTCCTTTAGCTGCTGTATTAAGGTCTCCAATTTTTGGTTATACTGAAAATGAACTGGCTGAAATTAGATTGGCAGATAAAAAACATGATTATTGGACAGCCTTTACGGCACTAGCATCTGAAGATGAGCGTAGCAAACATATTATGGTATTATTCAAAAAATGGCATCAAATCGCTATTAGAAATGATTTAGTCGATTTGATATGGACCATTTTTAATGATACAGCATGGTTAGATTATGTTGCTGGAATGCCGGGTGGTTCTCAGAGACAGGCTAATTTACATGCCTTTTATGATTACGCAAAAACGTATCAAGATAACACACATGCTGGACTATTTCGCTTTATTCGTTACATTGAACAGGTACAAGAAAATGATGGGCAGTTGGGTGAAGCACCGCAACAATCAGATGAACAAGCAGTTCGGATTATGACCATTCATGCATCTAAAGGACTAGAATTTCCAATTGTAATTTTGCCTGAACTAGACAAATCTTTTAACACTAAGGATTTATCAGGGAAAATGCTAATTCAAAAAAATGTTGGCATCGGATTAGAATATTTACAACCAGAGGCGATGGTATCAATGCCATCATTAAAAAAATTAGTTGTTCAACAGGCACTAAAGCGTCAAAGTTGGTCAGAAGAAATGAGATTGTTATATGTGGCATTGACGCGAGCAGAACAACAGCTACATCTTATTGCAAGTGTTAACGTTGATCAGGACGATCAAAACACTCGGTTAGCTGATTTATGGCAGCAAGCCAAACAGACATCAGGGCAGTTTTTGTCAGAAGATTTGAGACTTTCAGCGAAGTCTTACTTTGAATGGTTGATCATAAGTTTTGCACGAGCAAAGAATCAGGTATTAGAGGGATGGTTGGGTGATGGTAGATTACCCAGACTATTAGGATCCGAAACGAATTTGGATTACAATATGAGTGTGACCCTAATACCAGAGCAGCAAATTGGGCAAACAAAAAAAACTAGTTTAACATCTAAAATAAGTGATCATCAACCAGTGAGGTACGGCGCAGAAGATATCAAATTAGCTAAAAAGATAATGAACTATAGTTATCCCAATATGCAATCAACAAAAACTGTCGCATATCAGTCTGTTAGCGAAATGAAGAGATTGTTTGAAGATCCAGATCAACAAAAGTTACAAGCCTTGAAAATTTTGGAGAATGGCCAGTTTACATCGGCTAACGAGTTAGTCAAAGCAAAATTAGAATTGCCTGATTTCATGACGGATGGCTCACAAAAGCCCTCTTCTTCGGCAATTGGTACGGCAACACATTTAATATTACAATTAATTGACTTCTCAATAGTACAAACAAGACAGTCATTAACAGCATTAATAGATCAACTTATTGCTTCAAAACGAATTAATGACAAAGTTGGTTCTTTAATAAATGTTGATCAGATACTTTCATTTTTAGAAACCCCACTAGCTAGAAATATGATGAAGTATGCAGAGACACTAACAAAAGAAGCAACATTTGCTATGATTATGCCAGCTAATAAAATTTTTGATAATTTAGAAGATTCAAAGTCGATTCTTGTTCACGGTATTATTGATGGCTATTTCATTAACACTGACACTAAAACAATCACAGTATTTGATTATAAAACTGATTATGTGAATCACAATCAGGTGGTTGAAGGTCTTTCAAAGTTGAAAAAACGTTATGAAGGGCAGTTAAGACTATATGTTACCGCGCTAAAACAAGAATTTCCGGAATACAAATTTGAGCCATCACAGTTAATCATTTTAAGTGTTGGACGTGTTATTAGTCTGTCAAATGAAAAATAAATAATAGAAGGAAGTATTGTGCGTAAAATGATACTATCTTATAAAAAACAATTCAAACAGACACCTGCGATGGTTAGTTTGTTAACTTTCACTATCTTAGTTTTTATTGTGGAAATTTTAATGAGTCATAATCATACTAGTAATGGCACATTTTTAGTCAAAATGGGGGCGAAATGGGGACCATTAATCACACAACATCATGAATATTGGCGATTTATCACAGCGATGTTTCTTCATGCTAGTGTGATGCATATTTTTAGCAATATGCTGACATTATGGTTTATTGGTATAATGGCGGAGAATATTTTTGGCTCATTCAAATTGATATGCTTATATCTATTTGGTGGTATTTTTGGCAACATTGCTTCTTATTTATTCGAACCTATGACTATTTCAGTCGGGGCATCATCTGCGTTATTTGCACTATTTGGTGGTTTAATTTTATATACATGGCATTACAAAAGTACTATCGAAATTAAAAATCAGCGTAATATCCTACTACTTTTTGTCGCATTAAATTTAATTGGCGGTTTGTTGACTTCTGGTATAGACTTATGGGGGCACGTTGGTGGATTAATTGGCGGTGTGATTTTTATTGCTATGGCTGGGTTTGAAAATGGTGATAATTATGCCCCTAGTATACGCTGGTCGTTATTAATAGTTACGATTATAATTATTGTCTTAACAATTTGTTCAAAGGATGGATTAGTATGAAAAATTTCTATGATGTATTACAATTCTTAAAAACATTTGGTGTTTATGTTCATGTTGGTAAAAGACTTTGGGATATTGAAGTTGCTGCATTAGAGGTAGATAATCTTTTTCGTGCGGATGTCATTAGTCAAAAAGATTATAGCAGTATAAAGTTGATTTTAGAAAATGAACATCGTAAAGAAGAATGCCGTGCTTAAAATTATGAAAACGCTTGCATCTTGCAAGCGTTTTTTGTTAAAATAAAGTCGTTAAAAATTTCCAAGGAAGGAAAAATAATTAAACTTAATCTGATTTAAATGTTTAATTATTCTAAATTATGGCTAAAGATAAATTAATAGGTGTGGATCTAGGTGGCACAACAATAAAGTTTGCAATTCTAACAAGTGCTGGAGAAATTCAACAAAAGTGGTCTATTAAGACAAATGTTTTTGATGATGGGGCACATATCGTGCCAGATATCATTGATTCAATTAATCATCACTTAGATTTATACCAATTAAACAAAGATCGTATTATCGGTATAGGGATGGGGACACCAGGAACAGTTAATCGCGTTACTGGAACAGTTACAGGTGCTTTTAATTTAAATTGGAAAACTGAACAAACAGTAAAACAAGATATAGAAGCCGGAACAGGACTATCACTTAAAATTGATAACGACGCTAATGCGGCCGCACTTGGTGAGGCGTGGAAAGGTGCCGGTGATAATGATGATGAAGTATCATTTCTTACGTTAGGAACAGGTGTTGGTGGTGGACTAGTTTCTAATGGACAATTAATCCATGGAACAGCAGGAGCAGGTGGTGAAGTAGGACATATGGTTGTCGAACCAGATGGTTATCTTTGCACGTGTGGTAATTATGGTTGCTTGGAACAGTATGCCTCTGCAACTGGCGTTGTTCGATTGGCTCAAGATACAGCAGACGAATATGTTGGGACGTCTAAACTGAAGAAAATGATTTCAGATGGTGATGAAGTAACATCAAAGATTGTTTTTGACTTGGCAAAAGATGGTGATTTTTTGGCAAATGAAGTTGTTAACAAAGTTGCTTATTACTTAGGATATGCAACTGGTGCTATCTCAAATATTTTAAATCCTTCTTCAATCATCATTGGTGGTGGCGTAGCAGCAGCTGGTGAATTTCTGAGGGCTAGAGTGGAAAAAAATTGGATAAAATATGCTTTCCCTACGGTTCGTGACTCGACACGAGTTAAATTAGCTGAGCTAGGAAATGATGCTGGTGTTATCGGAGCTGCATCATTAGCAAGAATTTGAAAATTGAAAAAGTGACAACCTAAAAGGTTGTTTTTTTTATGAAGATTTATTAATACTTAATTAATCAAAAAAAGGTATAATGGTATTTGATTGTTATTTAAATCGCAAATTAAATTTTCATTTTTAGTAGGAAAGAAGAAAGAACTATGATTACTTTGAAGTCACCCAGAGAAATCGAAGCAATGCGTAAATCAGGTGCTATTATTGCTGGTATGCATATAATGCTACGTGATTTAATCAAGCCAGGGATTGATACTTGGGAAATAGAGACAAAATCACGTGAATATATTGAGAGTCATGGTGGCGTTCCTTTACAAATTGGATTTGAAGGATTCAAATATGCAACAACAATTAGCATTAACAATGAAGTTGCTCATGGATTACCTCGTAAGGGTCTACATTTGAAAGATGGCGATATCGTAAAAGTAGATACAGTTGTTGGTTTAAACGGTGCAGTATCTGACTCAGCATGGTCTTATGCAGTTGGGACTGTCTCACCTGAAATAGAAAAATTAATGGCAGTCACAAAAAAAGCAATGTATTTGGGGATTGATCAAGCCGTTGTTGGAAACCGAATTGGAGACATTGGTAATGCTATCCAACAGTTCACAGAAGTTGAAAATGGTTACGGGGATGTTAGACAATATATTGGTCATGGTGTAGGTCCAACAATGCACGAAGAACCCCAAGTACCACATTATGGTAAGCCAGGGCATGGTATTCGTTTGCGAGAAGGTATGGTTATTACCATTGAGCCCATGATTAATATAGGTGGCTGGGAAGTTGATACTGACGATACAGAAGAAGATGGTTGGACTGTGAGAACAACCGATGGTTCATGGTCTGCTCAATATGAGCATACTTTAGCTATAACAAAAGATGGACCTAAAATTTTAACAAGTCAAGATCCTGATTTTGATGCTAAATATTTGTAAAGTGAGTTAGAAATTTGAAAATTAAGCCAAAACATAAATCATATTTAATTGCGAAAAGATTTATTGATGTGGTTTTTGCGTTACTTGGATTAATCATATTATCTCCTGTATTTTTAATTATATATATTACGTTAAAGTGTGATAGTCCAAAATCACCAGCCTTTTTTAAGCAAGAACGTGTTGGCATGAATGGACAGCCTTTTAATATTTATAAATTCAGATCAATGGTTCCTAATGCTGAGATTATTCTCAAGAAAAACCCTGAACTATATCAAAAATATGTTGAGAATGGCTATAAATTACCACCTAAAGAAGATCCGCGTATTACATCTTTAGGTAGCTTTTTACGTAAATCAAGTTTAGATGAATTACCACAGTTTTGGAATATGTTTCGTGGGGACATGAGTTTAGTTGGACCACGTCCTATTGTTACTGAAGAATTGAAAGAATATGGAGATCGAGTGGATCTCTTTTTGTCAGTTCGTCCCGGAGCCTTAGGGTTGTGGCAAGCTAGTGGTCGGTCACTAATTGAATATCCAGAACGAACAGAAATAGAGTTAGAGTACGTTGCTAATGCAGGGTTTTGGTATGATATTAGTATTGTTTTACGAAATGTAATCGCTATTTTTAAGTCTAAAGGTGCTTACTAATGATTTATAAAAATTTTACTCAGTTCATTTGGTTATATCTATGACAAAACAAAAGATACAGATATTTGTTGCGACGCACAAAAAAGTAACAATGCCACTTGAGCAAGTCTATTCAGCTATTCAAGTTGGATCTGCATTGAATAAGCCTTTTGAAGGATTTATTCATGATGATAGTGGAAAAAATATATCTGAAAAGAATCCTTTTTTTAACGAACTTACTGCAGTATATTGGGCAAGGTTTAATAGCGATGCTGATGTGATAGGATTAGTTCATTATCGCCGATTTTTTTCATATTCTAAGCAGAAAAATTTAAATAAAATATTAACTGCAACAGATTTAGATAGATTATTTGACAGTAATGATGTTATTTTACCCAAAAAAAGGCGTTACTGGATTGAAAGCAGTGAATCGCATTATCGTCATGCGCATCATGACTTAGGATTAGACACGGTAAGGCAGGTCATATCCGAAAAGTATCCTAGCTACTTAAAAAGTTATGACTCAAACATGTCGCGTAACTGGGCTCACATGTTTAATATGTTCATTATGAGACGTGAGTATTTTGATGCTTACACCGATTGGTTGTTTGATATTTTATTTGAAACTGAAAAGAGAATTCAAAGTACAGTTGACTTATGGTCTCCGTATGAACAACGAGTCTATGGCTTTTTAAGTGAACGTTTACTGGATGTATGGATTGAGTATAACCAAATTGCGTATAAAGAAATCCCTGTAACATTTATGGAAAAACAAAATTGGATACTTAAAGGTGGTAAATTTTTAGCCCGAAAATTTGGCATTAGATAATTAATCTGACGTAAAAAATGTCTTTTGGGTGCTAATATTTTTATACAATATACAAATTAGCACCTTCTTAGGTATAATGGAGATACTATGACTAATAAATTTAACACAAAAAATTATGATTATTTGATTGTTGGTGCTGGCCCGTTTGGAATGGTGTTTGCCTATGAAGCCGCAAAACGTGGAAAGAAATCTTTGGTAGTTGAAAAAAGATCACATATTGCAGGTAATATGCATACGCATACTGAAAATGGTGTAACTGTACACGATTTTGGCGCACATATATTCCATACTGATAACAAAGAGGTCTGGGACTATATTCGCCATTTCGCTGAGTTTAATGGTTATCAAAATCAAGTTATTGCTAACTATAAAGGGACATTGTATAATCTACCCTTTAATATGAACACATTTTATCAAATGTGGGGAACTAAGACGCCAGCAGAAGCTCAAGAAAAAATAGCAGAACAAAAGTCAGTGGCGTTAAAAGATATGGGCGATCGTCAGCCTAGAAATCTAGAAGAACAGGCAATATCCTTGATTGGTACTGATATCTATGAAAAATTGATTAAAGGATATACAGAAAAGCAGTGGGGACGTAAAGCTACAGAGTTACCAGCATTTATTATTAAACGGTTACCAGTAAGATTCATTTATGATAATAATTACTTTAACCATCGATATCAAGGTATTCCTGTGGGGGGATATACTCAGATTTTTGAGCGCATGCTAGACGAATCTAATGGGTTAATTGACGTTTTGACAGATACAGATTTCTTTGATCATAAAGAAACGCTGATGTCTGAATTTTCTCGCATTTTGTATACTGGTATGATTGATCAATTCTTTGACTACAAATTTGGTGAACTGGAATATCGTTCATTGAGATTTGAACATGAATTGATTGATTCTGAAAATTATCAAGGAAATGCTGTTATAAATTATACTGATTCTGAAACACCGTATACACGTGTTATGGAGTGGAAGCATTTTGATGGTTTAGCGGATGAACATAAAACGATTATTACACGTGAATATCCACAAGAATGGGATCGTTCTAAAGAAGCTTATTATCCCGTAAACGATGAAAAAAATACAGCTATTTATAAGCAGTATGCCCAAGAAGCACGTAATAATCATCCGGAAATTATTTTTGGTGGCAGACTAGGTAAGTATCGTTACTTTGATATGGATCAGGTATTTAATGATGCATTGAACACCGTTAGAGAAGAATTTAACCTACCATCAAAATTCAATTTTGCTCATGATGAGGTATAAAACCGACTCAATACACCTACATTTAGGTGTGTACATACATTAATAGGACGAACTATGGCTACAGATACTTCAAAAAATCAAGAACATATTCTATCAATTATCGTTCCTGTTCATAACGAAGAGGAAACAGTTGAAATTTTTTATAACGCTATTGAATCCTTGAAAGATAAATTACAAATGGCAGTTCATTACCATTTTATAGACGATGGTTCTTCTGATAATACGCTATCAATTATTAGACACCTCAGTCAACAGGATAAAAACATTCATTATATTAGTTTTTCTAGAAATTTTGGAAAAGAAGCTGGCTTGTATGCAGGTCTAAAACAAGCTGACGGTGATTACGTTGCTGTGATGGATGTTGACCTCCAGGATCCACCAGAATTATTACCTGAGATGTTGATGTCTGTACAAAATGGTGATTTTGATGCTGTTGGGACACGGCGATCTAATCGTGATGGCGAGGCTAAACTGAGATCCTGGTTTTCAACACAGTTTTATGTTTGGATGAATAAAATTAGTCAGACACAATTAGTTGATGGTGCACGAGACTATCGAGTAATGACTAGGCAAATGGTTAATGCAATTTTAGAACTTAGTGAAAATCAACGCTTTAGTAAAGGAATATTTAGCTGGGTAGGTTTTAAAACTAAATATATATCTTTTGAAAATCGTGAACGTGTGGCAGGTAATACTTCATGGTCGTTTTGGTCACTTATGAAGTATGCAGTTGAAGGGATTGTGTCATTTTCAACTGTGCCATTGACTATAATTACCCTAGTAGGATTTTTATCATTTTTGATTTCAATAGTGAGTGCTGTTTTTATTGTACTGCGTGCACTTATAAGTAATAATAGTGTGGCTGGTTGGCCGTCAATGGTAACAATTATCCTGTTTATTGGTGGCATACAGTTATTAAGTCTTGGTGTTATAGGACGGTACATCGCAGCTATATTCCTAGAAACAAAACGTAGGCCAATATTTATTTCAAAAGAAGAAAAATAAATTACAAAGGTTACAATAATGAGAAGAGTTATAACTTATGGTACTTTTGATATGTTGCACTATGGACATATTAACTTGTTAAAACGTGCTAGAGACTTAGGTGATTATTTAATTGTTGCGCTATCAACAGATGAGTTTAATTTATTATCGAAAAATAAAAAAACTTATTTTTCGTATGAAAAACGTAAGCAGTTACTGGAAGCAATACGCTACGTCGATTTGGTGATTCCTGAAAACGCCTGGGATCAAAAGGTGTCAGATATTAAACTTTATCAAATTGATACATTCGTCATGGGAGATGATTGGACTGGTCAATTTGACTTTATTAGTGAAGAAACAGATGCAGAAGTTGTTTATTTAGAAAGAACACCGGAAATTTCAACAACTCAAATCAAAGAAGATTTAAATGCTGAAAATTTGGCAACGGAACATGAGTCTAAAATTCAATAGTTACTTTAAAAGACGTTAGGTCTTTTTTTAATATTTAAATAAAATAACTAGAGGAAATTTAATGGTTAATAATCAAAAAGTCTCGGCAGTTATTGTGACATACAATCGACTGAATTTATTGAAAAGTGCAATTGAAAGTGTTTTAAAACAGAAAAGTAAGACTTTGAAACATCTTATAATCATAAATGGTGCGAGTACAGATGGCACTGGTGAATATTTAGATAGCATTGATGATAAGCGAATTATTATTGAACATTTACCGAAAAATATCGGTGGTGCAGGTGGATTCAACAGAGGGATTAGATTATTTTTTGAGCAGACACAAGATGATTTTGTTTGGGTTATGGATGATGATGCATTACCGGAAGAAAATGCTTTGAGTGAATTGATGGAAATGTTCAAGAATAATGTACAAGCTGGCTGGGGAGCTAGTAAAGTTATTTGGACAGACGGTAATTGGTCCAAAATGAATGTACCAGCAGCTCTCCAAGATGGTTCTTCAGGTATTTTAAATAATAACACTGAATGGGTGAAACTTAGAAACGCTACTTTTGTGTCAACAATTTTCAAACGAGAAGTTGTCCAGGCTATTGGATTACCTCAAAAAGAATATTTCGTTTGGGGAGATGATATTGAGTATACAGATAGAGCAGCAAGAGTAGCAGAGGGCATTTTTGTACGTAGTTCGATTGTTGTTCATGCTAGTCAAACTAATGCTAGTCCTGGAGCCATTTTTAACGAAAATAATCAGAATCGTTTACCAAGATATTTATATGAGTATCGAAATCGTATTCTGACATCGCGTCGGCGAAAATCTGCTGTAAGACTAACTAAAACATTGGCGCATACTGGCATAGATTTTGTGAAGACACTGTTTTGGCCGAAAGTGAAATACCGTAATGAAAAACTAAAAATTATCATTAAAGGCACAATGAACGGTGCTAAATTCAATCCAAAGATTGAATATTTGAGAAAATAGAAAGTATAAATGTTAAAATAAATAAGTAGTTAGTTGTGACTGTATCAAATTAATTCGTTCATCTTTGTAGATGAACGGATTTTTATATGAAATGGAGAAAGACACGTGTCTAATTTTTTTAAGTTGAAAGAGAATAAAACAACAATACGTCAAGAAGTATTGGCAGGCATTACGACATTTGTATCAATGGCGTACATTTTCTTTTTAAATCCACAAATACTGGGACAATCTGGTATGCCAGCTCAAGCAGTATTTTTAGCAGCAATTATTGTTGCCGTTTTTGGAACATTATTTATGGGTCTCTTTGCAAATGTTCCTTTTGCCTTAGCACCGGGAATTGGGATGCAGGCGTATTTTACTTATACAATTGTTTTTGGATTTGGATTCAGCTGGCAACAAGCGCTTGCAATTGTCTTTTTAGTCGGTGTTGTGGATATTATTATTACTTTAACACATGGACGTAGAGCTATTGTCAAAGGAATTCCAAAAGAGTTAAAAGCAGCTATTGGCGGTGGGATTGGTATGTTTGTCACCTATATTGGCTTAAAAAATGCTGGATTTCTAAATTTTTTAATTGATGGTAATAATATCAAATTACTAAATGATAAACCATATGATGGTAAATCTGAAGTAATAGTGCATTCAATTTTAGCCAATGGTAGCATTACACCAGAGTTGACCAAGTTTAATGATCATTCAGTTTTATTGGCCTTAATAGGGTTTATTTTATTATTAATTTTGGTTATTAGAAAAGTACCTGGAGCATTTTTAATAACGTTAATTGTTACAACATTGGTAGGAATACCTATGGGGGTTACTAATACACATATACAATCAGGAACTTCTATTGGGTCAGCATTCTCTTCACTAGGCTCTATATTTGGTCAAGCATTAGGATCAAAAGGAATTGGCTCCTTATTTACAAACTGGCATCATGCTTCATTAGCTATCATCACTATTTTTGCCATGGGATTGACTGGTTTATTTGATGCTATTGGGACTTTAATTGGTATTGGGAATCAAACAGGTATTTTTTCTCAGGCAGATACTAAATCTTTTGAAGAGGATAAAGGATTTAATTCTAAAATGGATCGCGCGTTAGTAGTAGACACATTTACTACTGCTTTTGCAGGAATTGCTGGGACATCAAATACAACAACCTTTATCGAATCTGCAGCAGGTGTTGCAGCAGGTGCAAGAACTGGGCTTGCCAATGTCGTCACTGCTGTCGGATTTTTGGCCATGATTATTTTTGCACCATTTGTTGGTGTTGTACCAGCTGCTGCAACATCTCCTTTGCTTATTTTAGTTGGTATTATGATGATGGGTGAATTCAAAAAAATATCTTGGGAAAATATTGAAATCGCTATTCCTGCCTTTTTCACATCTATTTTTATGGCATTTTCTTATTCTATTTCATATGGCATTGCTGCAGGATTTTTGTTTTTTATTATTGTTAAATTAGCTTTAGGAAAAGTAAAAGACATCTCTCCTGTTATAATCGTTGTGTCAATATTCTTTTTAATTAATTTTGTTGTGTTAGCATTTATGTCCTGAACTTGTGGCAAGTATATCTACAAAAAAACCGCCAATGAAGCGGTTTTTTTTGATACAATAATATTATGAAAACAGGAATAGTAAAAATTTGGCAAAAAGAACGTGGATATGGCTATATTACACCAGATGATGGCGGTAATGATGTCTTTGTTCACTTTAATGGTATAGATGTACCAGGATTTAAGGTTTTACAACAAGGCGAAAAAGTTAGTTATGTGCTTGTTCAGGGGTTTAAAGCACCGCAAGCTGCTCAAGTTAAGCCGATTATTAAGAAAGCATATGAAGTCTGATGGCAGAGCGTGAAATTATAATAAGTCGTGAGTCAGTATATCATGGTCCGATATTTAATGTTGAAAAACAGCAAGTAAAGTTGTACAGTGGAGAGCAGTCACAACGTGATGTAGTACGTCATGTTCCTGCTGTTGCTATTATTGCGTTAACTGATGATGATTGTATTATTTTAGAAAAGCAATATCGTGCGACTATTGAAGATTTTACACTTGAAATTCCAGCTGGTAAATTAGATGAACGGGATTTTGATAGTCCACAACACGCTGTTTTGCGAGAGTTAAATGAAGAATTAAGAATGACTTCAAATGACATCAAACAAGCGGCTAGTTTCTATGAAACAGTTGGCTTTTCTGATGCATATATGCATTTGTATATTGCACGTGAATTAAAAGATATTGATAAAAGTGAACAATTGCCACGTGATCTTGGTGAATCAATTGATTTAGTTACGTTGTCTTTTGAGGATATGAAATTTTTGTTTGATAACGGCAAGTTAACTGATCAGAAAACGATGACCGCTTTTCTATATTGGTCATACATAAGAGGTTAAATTTAATATGTCTGACGAATTATCACGTAAATCCATAAAAAAAGAGCAAAAAAAACGAGAAAAAGAACGTAAACGTGTTGAAAAAGCTTATGCTAAAGAACATCCTTTAAACATAACAGTTGTGTCACCAGAAACAAGAGAAGAAATGAGACTGACGCGAAAAGGACGTTATCAGCTTGGCTCTGATGGTAAATTAACACCACAAGGAAAATCTAAGAGATTAACTTATCGTTATAATCTCACAATTATTTTTTTAATTGTGTTGATTATAGCAACCTACGCCTATTTTTTTCTTGTAAATTAGTTTGAAAATAAACATGACATGTATAACAACTTGAAAGGCAACGAATCAAAATGAAAATTGGCATTATTACTCCCATGGCTGAAGAAAAAGTAGCTTTAATAGCTGCTTTAGAAAATATTGTTACAAAACAACATGGAGGAACAGAAATCACCTCTGGAATTTATAAAAATCATGAGGTTGTACTGACTGAATCCGGTATTGGGAAAGTTGCGGCAGCTTCAGCAACCACAGTTATGATTAATGAATTTAAACCTGAGTTAATTGTTAATACAGGATCAGCTGGAGCTTTGGATGCCACACTTAAAATTGGTGATGAGGTTATTGGCACAAAAGTTGCGTATTTCGACGTTGATGTTACTGTGTTTGGTTATGAATTTGGTCAATTACCTAACCAACCATTATATTTTGAAGCAGATAAAAAAGTTGTCAATGATTTTAAAGCGATAACAGATGTCAAAACAGGATTAATTGTTTCTGGTGATCAGTTTGTCCAAGAACAGGCGAAGAAGCAAATTTTGTCTCATTTTCCAAAAGCGTTAGTTGCTGAAATGGAAGCGGCAGCTGTTGCACAAGTATCGCAACAATATAAAACACCATTCATCATCTTAAGAGGTGTTTCAGACTTAGCAAATGGTGATTCAGGTATTGTTTTTGACGACTACGTTATTGAGGCAGGACGTGCTTCTGCTAAACTGTTACTGGCTTATCTTGATTCACAAGTATAGGTAAGACCGCTTAAGCGGTCTTTTGTATTCTAAGCAGACGGAAAAAACAACACAAATACTGAGGAGTTTAAATAGTTTACAATGATAGCAAGTTACAATCAAGAGGCATTGGGAGATGTCTTAGTCATTATTTTAAAACCAAATGCACAAAAACAATCTATAACCTCTACCGAATCAGTCACTCGAATTCAAGATACAGATACTGATATCGCTACCGGTTTTAACTTTTTTGGTATTGGTGAATTATTAAATCTTACCAATCAAAAAGGACAAATCACTTTAACATCCGAACAAATAAATAAACTTAATAAGGTACTATCTGAAAATGGATTTGATGATCAATTAGTTTTGGAGTCAAATAAATTAGTCATTGGTCGTGTTGTTGAGATGACGGTTCATCCTGACTCTGATCATCTTCACATTACACAAACTGAAGTTGGACAAGGTAAGACCTTACAAATCGTTTCTGGTTCACCAAACATGCGTGAAAATATTTTTGTTGTTGTCGCTCAACCTGGGACAATGATGCCATCTGGTGCTATTATTTGGGACGGTGCCCTAAGAGGAGTTGATTCAAGTGGGATGATTGTATCTGGACGTGAATTACACTTACCTCAAGCGCCTGATAAACCCGGTGCACTAGTGTTACCCAATGATTTCGGAAAAGTAGGCGAGGTGTTTGACTTTGAAAAAGCAAATAATCTTTATACTGATCATCTAGTTGATTTGGATTATTAAACTATGTTAAGACAAAAAATGACAAATTCACATCGTATTTATCGTACATTGAATGATGAAAATATGTATTACAAGAAAATAATATTTGAATTGCGTAAGGGTGAATTACAGTATTTTACATTTGTGTCCAGTGAGGTAAAGTAATGACAAAAAAATATTTTTTTATCGGTATAAAAGGTACGGGTATGGGACCATTGGCTCAAATTTTGCATGATCAAGGGAATACAGTGCTAGGGTCAGATATTGATACCTACACCTATACACAAGCACCGTTAGAAGTTGCTGGTATCAGTATTTTACCTTTTGATTCAAATAATATTGATCAGAATAAAGATGCAATCTTTGTTAGAGGAAACGCCTTTGATGATAATCATGAAGAGGTGCATCGTGCACTAGAATTAAAGGTTAAAATGATTAGTTATCCTGATGCCGTACAAAATCAAATTGCAAAGCATACATCGATTGCTGTTGCCGGAGCACATGGTAAAACTTCAACAACCGGATTACTTGCACATGTTGTAAAAAATATAGCACCTACTTCCTATCTGATTGGAGATGGCACAGGACGTGGTGTTCCTAATTCTCAATTTTTTGTTGTAGAGGCTGATGAATATCGTCGTCATTTTGAAGGCTATAAACCAGATTATGCGATACTAACAAATATTGATTTTGATCATCCAGATTATTATAAAGATATTAATGATGTAACCAATGCATTTTCTGATTTTGCGGACAATGTTCAAAAAGCTATTTTTGCTTGGGGAGATGATGTCCATCTCAGAACATTACATCCACAAGCTAAAGTTTATTATTATGGAACAAATACAGATAAGGATGATTTTGTAGCAACTAATATTCGTAAATCCACGCAGGGATCTCATTTTGAAGTGACATTTCATGAGGAATATCTTGGAGAATTTTCAGTGCCACTATTTGGGCAACATAGTATATTAAATGCTTTATCTGTAATAGCATTAGCTTATATGGAGAAAATGGATTTATCGTTAATTCGTGAACATCTGATAAGTTATCAAGGTGTTAAAAGACGATTTAGTGAAAAGCAAATCGCAGATATCACCGTAATTGATGATTATGCGCACCATCCAACTGAAATAGACGCAACGTTAGATGCTGCACGACAAAAGTACCCTAATAAACAAATTATAGCTATTTTTCAACCTCATACATACTCTCGCGTGATAGCCTACAAAGATGAATTTGCAAAGAGTTTAGAGGCAGCTGATAAAGTGTATTTAGCTAATATCTTTGGTTCGGCTCGTGAAAAAGCAGGTGCAGTTACTTCAGCAGAAATCGGAGCAGAAATTACAAAATTTGGTGGTATTATTGAGGAAGAAAATCTTAGTCTTTTAATGCCATATGAAAATGCTGTGATGGTTTTTATGGGTGCTGGAGATATTGAAAAATATGAGTTCGCATATGAAAAATTGTTAGGACAATTACGAACTGATTTGCAATGATGACAGTTATTTTTTAATCAGTATTATTGTAGGTATAATACTTTAATTTAACTTTAATTAAAATTTGGTATAATTGTATAAACCAGAATTCAAAAATTGAAGCTTACTGGTTTAATTGTGATTGTGAGGAGACTCAAATGGATAATTTTAATTTCAATACACGTCGTGACGTGACGGGGATGGATGCTGGTATGCGTGCATTCTTCAAACAAACATACAGTATTATGGGCTTAGCTGTGTTAGTAACAGCGATTACTGGATTTATCGTTGAAAAATTTTTTTTAGCACAAGTAGCTAGTCTGATTGCTGGTAATTTAATTGGTACCTTGGCATTGTTTGGTATCCAACTATTAATTATTACAATGATTGGACGATCAACGTTTAAAAATCCAGCTAGAGCTTTTGGTTTATTAATGGCATTTTCGGTTGTTGAAGGTTTAACAGTTGGCATTTTGTTAGCTGTTTATACTGGTGCTTCGGTTATGATGGCTTTCGTTTCAGCAGCAGCAGTGTTTGGTGGAATGGCGCTTTATGGCGTATTTACTAAACGCGATCTGTCTGGAATGCGTGCTGCATTATTTGGCATGTTAGTTGGTTTAATTGTAGCAATGCTCATTAATTTATTTTTTCCAAATGGTATTGTATCGTTATTAATTTCTGTTGTTAGTGTTCTTGTGTTTTCTCTTTATACAGCATATGATAATCAATCATTAAAAGTGATGTATAGTCAATTTGCTGGTCAAGCAGATACTACAGGATTAGCTGTTAATGGTGCACTTCGATTATATCTTGACTTTGTGAACTTATTCTTTGCTCTTGTGAGAATATTTGGTGTAGCAGGTGGTTCAAGAGATTAACATAAATAATTATTTAAGGCAGCCGTAAGGCTGTCTTTTTTGTTACACTAGAAAGTAGGTAAAGGAATAAAACATGACAAAAAAATTATTATTAATTGATGGCAATTCACTAGCGTTTAGAGCGTTTTATGCGATGTATAATCAGCTTGATCGCATGATTTCTCATAAAGGGTTACACACAAATGCACTCGTTGCATTTAATAACTTCTTAGACCAGATTGTAGATCCTATGATGCCGGATCTCGCGCTTGTTGCGTGGGACGCAGCATCAGGCAAAGAAACTTTCCGTGGAGAATTGTTTGCTGAGTATAAAGATGGGCGATCAAAAGCACCTTCAGAGTTTAAAGAACAATTTCCTTATTTAAGAGAAATGGTTGCATTACATGGCTTACGTAATTATGAACAAGCTGGCTTGGAGGCAGATGATATTATCGGAACATTCTCGAGAATGGGAGAAAAAGCAGGTTATGAGGTAACAATTGTAACAGGAGATCAAGATTTAACACAATTAGCAACAGATAATATCACAGTTAATGTGACAAAAAAAGGCGTTACAGAAATTGAGAGTTATACACCAGATTATATTATGGAAAAATTTGGTTTGACACCACTTCAAATTATTGAAAAAAAAGCGCTAACTGGTGATACATCAGATAATTATCCGGGTGTAACTAAGGTTGGAGAAAAAACAGCTTTGAAGTTACTAAATGACTATCACGACATTGACAATTTGTATAGAAATATTGACTATATGAAACAGTCAAAGTTAAAAGAAAATTTGATTAATGATAAGGATTCTGCCTATATGGCTAAGCAATTAGCAGAAATAAAGACAGATGCTGTTCTTGAATTGGCCTTAGATGAAATTGAATTTCGCGGTATTGATTTTGATAAATTGGTAGATTTTTATCAAGAAATAGATTTTAAAAAGCAGTTGGCAAAAATTAAAGCCTTGCAAAAATCTGGACAACTCACAAGTAATAAAGAGGATGCCGAAGAAATTATTAACGTTACTGTCTTAGGCGAAAATCATTTAGATATTTTAGAGACACTGACTGGTAAACTCACTGTCCACATTGAACTAGCAGGGTCAAATTATCATACAGATGAAATGATTGGTTTTGTCATTGGTAATGACGAAGTAGGCTATTTTGGCAGTCGCGATACTAAGTTGTTACAGCATGAGACATTAAAATCAATCATTGAGGATAATTCAATTACTAAAAACGTATTCAATGTTAAGGAACAACTTATTTTGTTTAAACGTTTGGGAATTAACTTAGTAGGCGTTAATTTTGACTTTCTATTAGTAGCGTATTTATTGGACACAACAGATAATGACAATGAACTAGCTACATTAGCACAGCGATTTGATGTATATTTGAGTTCTGATGAAGACTTCTATGGTAAAGGTACTAAATTTCTTATACCATCAGATGATAGCGTATTATTACAGCATTTAGCGCATAAGGCTGATACGATTATGAAAGTAGAAGAACCAGCAATAACCGCGTTAAAATTACATCAGCAAACACATTTATACACAGAAATAGAATTACCTTTAGCGCATGTATTAGCAAATATGGAGTACGAAGGTATCAAAATTAATCAAGAGAAATTACTATCAATAGGGAACAGTCTTGAAAAACGGATTACTGAGATAGAATCAAAAATATACGAAGAATCGGGTGAAAAATTCAATATTAATTCACCAAAACAACTCGGCATATTATTGTTTGAAAAGATGGGACTGCCAGTCATCAAAAAAACTAAAACAGGTTATTCAACAGCAGTGGGCGTTTTGGAAAAATTAGCTGATGAATCACCTATCGTTGAGCATATTCTAGAATATCGTCAACTGGCTAAAATAAAGTCTACTTATGTTGTGGGGCTTCTTTCAGTTGTTAATAAAAATGACAGTAAGATTCATACTCGTTTTTTGCAAACCTTAACGCAAACTGGACGGTTATCTTCAGTTGATCCAAACCTTCAAAATATTCCTATGCGATCAGAAGATGGGCGACAAATAAGAAAAGCTTTTGTACCAAGTCAAAAAGATTGGCAAATATTTGGAGCAGATTACTCGCAAATCGAGTTGCGAGTACTAGCACATATTACAGGTGACGAAAATATGCAACGAGCTTTCAAAAATGGCGAAGATATTCATGCAGAAACAGCGCGAGCAGTTTTTGGATTGTCAGATGATGCCATTATTGACTCTCAAATGAGACGTACAGCAAAAGCAGTTAATTTTGGTATTGTTTATGGTATTTCTGATTTTGGTCTAGCTAATAATCTTGGTATTAGTCGTTTTGAAGCAAAGCGATTTATTGATACGTATTTTAAAGAATTTCCTAAGATTCATGAGTGGATGTCAGAAATCAAAGCATCAGCACATGAACAAGGATATGTCGAAACAATTGCTAAGAGAAGACGATATTTGCCCGACATTCAATCAAAAAACTTTAATTTGAGAAGTTTTGCTGAGCGTACTGCTATGAATTCACCAATTCAAGGATCAGCTGCTGATATTATTAAAATAGCTATGATCAAGGTTGCCGAAGCACTCAGATTAAATGGTATGTCAGCCCGCATGTTACTACAAGTACATGATGAACTGATATTTGAAGCACCAAAAGCAGAAATTAATTTATTAAAAGAGATTGTAACTAGTGTGATGGATTCAGCAGTTGCCCTCGATGTCCCTTTACAAGTCGATAGCCACTTTGGCAATACTTGGTATGATGCTAAATAAGCGTGCGAATAGCATGCTTTTTTTCTACGATTAATTTAATGTTAGAAAAGCTGACATTTATTTACAAAAATATGTGATTTAAATTAAAATATAGATATGCTAGCGGAGGTGTTAAATGAGTGAACGTGAACTGAGAAGAAATTTAGCAATTTTACCAATTGGTACAGTTCGCGAACTGACATTGCTGACAGATCGCCAAATTCGTTATTATGAGCAAAATAATTTAATTTCGCCTAATCGTGGTAAAGGTGGGCAGAGACGTTTTTCATTAAATGACGTTGATCGTCTACTTGAAATTAAAGATTTTTTAGATGCAGGGGATTCAATTAGAGATATTCAGGAGATATTGGCTAAACAGCAACGCAAGGCATTGGAGAAACATGATTCGGA
This sequence comes from Leuconostoc palmae, assembly GCF_019656075.1. Classification (GTDB taxonomy): domain Bacteria; phylum Bacillota; class Bacilli; order Lactobacillales; family Lactobacillaceae; genus Leuconostoc; species Leuconostoc palmae. The sequence continues at coordinate 60,059 of NZ_BPKZ01000008.1, forward strand.
ATCAGCACTACGTCGATCATTGCAAAAAGAATTTGCTCAAATTGGTCGGTTTGGTCGTTGATTGTTAACGTTTTTACTACTAAGATTGGAATAAGAAAGGGATACCATGGCACGAAAGTCATTCACTAAAGAAGAAATTAAGCAAATTGTTGCTGATGAGAATGTTGAGTTTATTCGCGTAACGTTTACTGATGTTTTGGGGGCAATTAAAAACGTTGAGGTCCCAACTTCACAATTGGATAAAGTGTTAGATAATAATCTGATGTTTGATGGTTCATCCATTGAAGGATTTGTGCGTATTAATGAATCGGATATGTATCTTTATCCAGATTTATCAACTTTCATGATTTTTCCATGGGCCACTGATAGTCATGGCGGTAAAGTAGCGCGATTGATTGCTGATATTTATACAGCTGATCGTGAACCTTTTGCTGGTGACCCACGATATGCTTTACGAAAAGTATTGGCGCAAGCTAAAGAAGCTGGTTTTTCTGCTTTCAATGTTGGTACTGAACCCGAATTTTTCCTTTTTAAATTAGATAATAATGGGAACCCAACAACAGAATTAAATGATAAAGGCGGTTATTTTGATTTAGCACCGCTAGACATGGGTGAAAATGTTAGACGTGAAATTGTGTTGACGCTTGAGAAGATGGGCTTTGAGATTGAAGCTGCTCATCACGAAGTTGCTGAAGGACAACATGAAGTTGACTTTAAGTATGCTTCAGCCTTGGAGGCTGCTGATAATATTCAGACTTTCAAGTTAGTGGTTAAAACAATTGCTCGAAAAAATGGTTATTTTGCTACATTCATGCCTAAACCAGTCGCAGGTATCAATGGCTCTGGTATGCACACTAACATGTCTTTGTTCAGAGATAGTAATAATGCTTTTGAAGATACAGCCGATGAAATGGGTCTATCTAAGACAGCCTATAATTTCCTAGGTGGGTTATTGACACATGCAACAGCATTTACAGCACTTGCTAATCCAACTGTTAATTCTTATAAGAGATTAACACCAGGATTTGAAGCGCCAGTATATGTTGCTTGGTCTGCATCAAATCGTTCACCAATGGTTAGAGTACCTGCTTCAAGAGGCAAGTCAACTCGCTTAGAATTAAGGTCAGTTGATCCAACGGCTAATCCTTATACAACATTGGCGGCCATTTTAGCAGCTGGTTTAGATGGTATCAAAAATGAACTTGAACCATTGGCTTCTGTAGACAAGAATATTTATTTAATGGATGAAACAGAACGTTCAAAGGCTGGTATTACTGATCTACCAGATACACTTTTGGCTGCTGTTCGCGAATTAGCGATGGACGATATTATTATTTCAGCTATTGGAAGTCATATTGCTGATAAATTTATTGAAGCTAAAAAGATCGAATATACATCTTATAGGCAGTTTGTTTCAGAATGGGAAACAGATGCTTATCTTGAAAATTACTGAGCAAACTATCTGAAATAATGTTTGTAATAATTAGCTTGAAAGCCACGACAATCGTTGGCTTTTTTGTTATGATAAATGGGGTTGTTGAATAGTTTAGGAGCGTGTTGTGAACATGAAAAAAATCACCATTAATTGGCGTAAAGTTATGCTAATCAGTATTATGTTTTTAGCTAGTGCCATTGTACAAGTACTAGCTTTGAATGCGTTTTTAATCCCAAATAAAGTTTTTTCAGGTGGATTTAACGGTATAGCTCAGTTACTTTCTCTATTTTGTATACAATTTTTTCATATTGATATTCAAACTGGTTTGTTTATTATGATTTTTAACATTCCAATTGGTATTATCGGTTGGAAAATGATAGGTGGACAATTTACAATATTAAGTTTTTTAAATTCAATATTTGTTTCCATCTTACAAATCGTAACTCCCACTCAAGCATTAACACATGAGCCATTGTTAGCATCTTTATTTGGTGGATTGTTAATTGGTGTTGCCATTGGATTAGCCATGAGATATGGTTTTTCAACTGGTGGATTGGATATTGTTGCTATGGTTGTACAAAAGCGTACCGGAAAATCAATTGGTGCGCTGATGAATGTCATTAATTTTTTTGTTGTTGTCATCGCAGGAGCCTTTATTGGTTGGCAAAATGCATTGTTTACTTTGATTGGTATTTACGCCACGGGGCGTGCTGTAGATGCAATATATACTGGTTATCAAAAGTTAACAGCCATGATTGTGACATCTAAAGGTGATGAAGTGATTACCGAATTACATAAAGATCTTATTCGCGGAATAACTATCTTACCATCGAAAGGAGCTTATACAAAACGTGATTCAACCACATTAATGATGGTTTTATCGAGATATGAATTAGTTGAAATGCAAGAGATTGTTCATCGAGCTGACCCGAAAGCTTTTATCAATTTAATGAGTACAGTCAGTGTTTCAGGAGAGTTTTTTGATGCTGATCGTCAATTACAAATGAAAAAAGCCGTTACGGTTCCGAAGATGGAAACAATCAATGCTCAAATCGAAGCTGAGCAACAGTTAGAAGCACAATTAGAAAAAATAGAAGAAAAAAGTAAATAAGGGAGCAAAATTATGCCAATCGTACAAGTTGAACTATTAGAAGGTCGTACTCACGAACAATTAGCTAAAATGGTTAAAGATATCACAGATGTTATTGTCCAAGATGCAGGTGCTTCTCGGGAAGCGGTACATGTTATTTTACGTGAAATGCCAAAAGACCATTATGCTGTTGGTGGTGTATTAAAAAGTGATCAGTAATAAAAAAGTAATCATTGAGAATTCAATGATTACTTTTTTTGGTTGATTCGCGTATGATGAGTTGTCCATTGATAACCTGACGTTGAACTGTTTTTGGTTTGTGATCACGAACTTTTACAAATAAACGATAAAGTGCTTTACCTGTTTCAAAGAAATCAAATTCAAAACTGGTTAAGTTAGGAGAAACCGTTTCACTAAAAAATGATTGACCAAAACCAATAAATTTTGGATGCTGTTTCAGAGCAAAGGCTGACTGCATTGCACCAACAACAATTCTGTCAGTAGCACCTACAACCAGATCAAATTGCTGTTTAGACATTGCTTTATATGAATCCTTTTTTGTTAGGTGTAATTTGAAATCAGTTATAATTTCTTGATGAGGAATATGAGTTAAAGATTCTTTTATACCAAGAAAACGATCATGACCAACGGCATAGTCAATATTACTATCAACATTAAGCAATAAAACGCGCTGAGGCGATAACGTTTTGATATATTGTCCAACAATGAGACCAGCTTCAATATCATTCATAATGACACGATGAAAATTAGGTTCATCTTGTCCTTGAATAACTATTGGCAAAGGAGATGATGTTAAAGCTTGTCTAATTTCATCTGTTAAATTTGCTGTTAAAAGTATAATGCCACCAACATTTTGCGAGTGCAACTTTTCAATAGCAGCCAACACACGATTTGAATCTTGATAGGTATTGATGATTAAAAATGTATCTTCTTTATTAAGTTCATCGAGGCCACGTAGCATATCGGATTGAGCAATTGAGTCTAAACGTGGAACGATGACACCAACAGTATGATTTGTCTGCTGCTTGAGACTCTGTGCGAAAGTGTTAGGTGTATAGTTATATTTTTCAACGATACGATCAATTTTTAGACGCGTATGTTCACTGACTGATCCACCATTCAGATAGCGAGATACTGTACTTTTGGCAACATTTGCCATACTAGCTATATCGTTTATCGTGACTTTTTTATTCATACTGTTAATCATAGCAGAAAATTAAAAAAATTTTTCACAATTTTGTAACAAAAAAAAGTATTGCAAAATAACATGTAAGCGTTTACAATAAAAGTGCATTAAAGAACCGGTTCCACAATAACAAAAATCAACCCAAATAGCTGTTTGGGTTGATTGAGTAGAGTAGAGGATATTGTTATGAAGCATAATGAAGTTGCTAGGCGAGTTGCAGATGCTGTTAAGCAGGATAATATTATTGCTGCTGCGCATTGTGCAACACGCTTGAGGTTAGTTGTTAAAGATGTTAAAAAAATTGATCAAAAAGCATTAGATGATGATCCTGATTTGAAAGGAACATTTAATGCCAATGGTCAATATCAAATTATCGTTGGACCTGGTGATGTCAACCCAGTTTACGATGAATTTGTTAAATTAACTGGTGTTAAACAAGCATCTACAGACGATTTGAAACAAATCGCTGCAAAATCAGGTAAGCAGAATCCATTAATGGCTTTAATTAAGGTTTTGTCTGATATATTTGTACCGTTGATTCCCGCACTGGTTGCTGGTGGTTTGTTGATGGCTTTGAATAATATTTTGACTGGTGCAGGGATGTTTGGACCAAAGTCACTTGTTGAAATGTTTCCTCAAATTACAGGATTAGCTGAGATGGTTAACCTAATGGCATCAGCACCGTTTGCTTTCCTACCAATCTTAATTGGTATTACAGCAACACGTCGATTTGGTGGTAGTGAAATTCTTGGTGCAGCCGCAGGTATGATGCTAGTAATGCCAAGTTTGATTAATGGTTACGCTGTTGCACAAACTGTTGCAAGTGGCAAAATGCCAACATGGGACTTATTTGGGTTACATGTTGCTCAGGCAGGATATCAAGGACAAGTGTTGCCAATTATTGGTGTTGCTTTTATTCTTGCTAATTTAGAAAAGTTTTTCCATAAGCGTTTAAAAGGTGCAATTGACTTTACGTTTACACCAATGTTATCAATTTTGATTACAGGGTTCTTGACTTTTATTGTTGTGGGTCCCGTTCTAAGAATTATTTCAAATGGTATTACAGATGGTTTGACATGGTTGGTAACAACTTTTGGATTTATTGGATATGGTGTCTTTGGATCATTCTATTCAGCAATTGTTATTACTGGATTGCACCAAAGTTTCCCAGCCATAGAAACACAGTTGTTAGCTAATATCTCTAAAACTGGAGGTGACTTTATTTTCCCAATTGCAGCAGCAGCAAACGTTGCTCAGGGTGCTGCAACATTCGCTATTTACTTCTTGGCAAAAGGAAATTCAAAGTTACGCGCCCTATCATCTTCTGCTGGTGCTTCAGCAATGTTAGGGATTACAGAACCAGCATTATTCGGTGTCAATTTAAAATATAAGTTCCCATTCTTTATTGCATTAGGATCATCAGGTGTTGCTAGTTTGATTATGGGGTTGTTCCATGTTATGTCATCTTCACTTGGACCTGCTGGTTTAATTGGATTTATCGCTATTCCTGCTAATAAGTGGTTAGGATTCTTTATTGCAATTATCATTAGTTTTGTACTATCATTCACTGTAACGCTTGTGTATGGTAAGTCACATATGCCAGAAGTTAAGACAGATGTAACACCTACAGATGCTAACGTACCAGAACACGAAGCTGGTTTTGAAATTGATGCACCTGTTGCAGGTCAATTAGTTGACATTACAACAGTGAATGATGCAGTATTTTCTAGTGGTATGATGGGAAATGGTGTTGCAATTGAACCATCAGATAACAAAATTTTTGCTCCTGCAGATGGTGAAATTACCGTTGCTTACGCTACAAAACATGCTTATGGTATAAAAACAACAGATGGCGTTGAAGTATTGATTCATATTGGTATTGATACTGTTAACCTAGAAGGAAAAGGCTTTGAAAGTCAAGTAACTCAAGGTCAAAAAGTTAAGAAGGGTGAATTGTTAGGAACTTTTGATAAGCAGATCATTAAAGATGCTGGTTATCCTGTTACAACAATGGTTATTGTTACGAATATAACTGAATTTTCTGAGGTTGTACGTGATGAACCATTTGGGGCGGAAATCGTTCCTGACAATGTTATTATGACAGCTATACCGGCACTAGAAGATAAAAAAGCTCAAGCTGTTGAAGCTTAAGGAGATTAAATGTTAGTTACCAATGATAAAATTGCTTTTGAAAAATATCATCTTTATCCTACAGAGGGATTATTAAATGATCCTAATGGATTAGTTTATTTTAATGGGCAATATCATGTTTTTTATCAATGGAATCCTAAAGGGTGTGATCATAAATATAAAGTATGGGGACACTTTATCTCAAAAGATTTAACAACTTGGGAACGTGTTGAAACGGCTTTAGAACCATCGTTGGAAAACTTAGATAGTGCAGGAATATATTCTGGGGCAGCATATGTTCATGACAATCGTTTGTATGTTTTCTATACTGGTAATGTTCGTAATGAACTAGGTCAAAGTGTGAAATCTTCTCAAATGTGGGCAGTGAGTGATGATGGTATTCATTTTGAAAAGCTTGGTGAATTGTTTCCACATCCCAAAGGTTTTACAAAAGATGTCCGTGATCCGATGGTTTGGCAAGGTAAAAATGGTCATTATTTCTTAATACTTGGTGCACAACATGATAATCAAGTTGGCGATATTATTGCTTATGAATCAACTGATTTCAAAAACTGGACGTTTCGTGGTTCTATTTTGGGCAACCAATTGCAGAATGTACGAGGGTACATGTTAGAATGTCCTGGTTTCATTGAAGTAGATGGTAAGCAGGTTCTAATGTTTTCACCACAAGGGCTAACACCTGATACTGATAATCATCGATACGAAAACATTCATAACACTGGTTATGTTGTTGGAAAATTCGATGAGAGCAGTGCTACGTTTAATGTTATGACTGATTTTGAAGAGGTTGATAAAGGATTTGAATTCTATGCACCCCAAACCATGATTGCTCCAGATGGTCGTCGTATTATGTGGGGATGGGCAGGAATGATGACACCAGACAGGGAAGGAAGTGTACCAACAATAGCTGCTAATAATTGGGTACATGTGCTTAGCTTACCTAGAGAGTTACATGTTAATAACCAAAATAAATTGTTACAGCGGCCTATTTCTGAAATTTTAGAAGTAAAACAGTTAACGAACTTTGACCATGTTTCAGTTGGAAAGTACGCTATTGATACTAACACAAATTGGGAAATTGTTCTCTCTGACTCTTCAAAGTTACGTCGTATGGACAATAAAATTATTTTTGAAAGAAAACAGTGGGAATCAGGTCAAGTAGAGACACGTCAAATAACAGGAAATGTTAATCAAGTGATCTTGATTATTGACAATGATGTTCTTGAATTGTATACAGAAGACGGGCTGGAAAGTATGACAAGTCGATGGTTTTAATAATAACTAATGACTAATTAACAATGACAAAATAAAAGACGACACAATAGTTCAGTAAGTTGTGTGGTCTTTTTTTAGTGCTTGCAAAGCCAAATTATGCGCACCACGATTTTCTTTTTCTGGAATCCATTGTATCAGAACTAAATTATAAGATTGAAGTAACAAGCAAAGTTTGTCGACAAATGGCTGGTAATGTTTGGCATATTTTTTTTCTAATGCATCAGTCATAATTTTCGAATCACTATAAATTTTAATGATACTATCAGATGATGGTAGGTGCCTTAATGCCCATGATAAAGCCATGAATTCAGCTTGATGGTTATCATTTGTTTTAAAAATAGGGGATTTGATTTGATATTGTTTTTTTTCTATTGAAATAACAGCACCTGCGGCACTAAATCCGGTAGTTACGTTTCTTGCCGCATCGACAAACAAAGTGATCATAATTTTTTCTCCATATTGATTTATTTAAAGTATACATTTTTTTGTGTTAATGCGGATCAATGCAGAGTTGAATTCATGTTAAAATAGAATGTGTTAGATTAAATTGAGGTGAAGTATGATACCAAAAAGAGGATTTTTTCAACCAATAGACACCAATGGAAAAATTGGATGGGTATGGTGGAGTATATTTTTAATGATTGGCATAATTGCATGGAGTGAGATATTATTTAAAATTGATATTGTCATTATCTGTTATCTTTTAATTATTTTAGGTATTGGGGTAATTATGATTTTTAGGCGTCGAGTGTATATTGCTGGATCTCAAATATTTTTAGGTAGATTATTTATAAGTGACTATGAAAAAATATCATTATCTTCGTTAAATAACTGGCGTTTAAATGGTAAGTTATTATCTTTTGAGCGCGCTGGTCGAGTTAGAAAATATTGGTTAAGTAAAAATATTGCAACACAAATTAAGGAATATATGGATACCCATGACAGAAAAGATAACAGTTAATATTGAAAATGAGACAGGGCGCATTGATTCTGTGCTATCAAAGAAAAATTTACCGTATTCTAGAACAGTAATTGCAGATTGGCTAAAAGCAGGCTACATTTTAGTCAATCAACAAATGGTGAAACAATCATATAAAGTGAATCAGAATGATGTGATTACAATCGAACCACCGATGGTTAAGTCAGTTGAAATTCAGGCTGAAAACATACCGCTTGATATTGTTTACGAAGATGATGACTTGATTGTTGTTAATAAGCCACAAGGAATGGTGGTTCATCCTGCAGCTGGACATATCAGTCAAACATTAGTTAATGCATTGATGTATTACTCACCTTTATCGACTATTAATGGAGAATATCGTCCAGGTATTGTGCATCGAATTGACCGTGATACAAGTGGTTTGTTAATGGTCGCAAAAAATGATCATGCACACCAAGTCTTATCAGAACAACTTAAAGCTCATAAAAATAAGCGTATTTATTATGCCTTGGTCAAAGGGGAATTTTCTGAAAATAGTGGGACTATTAATGCGCCTATTGCCAGACACAAAGTTGATCGAAAAAAACAAGCTGTTCAAGAAGATGGTAGGGAAGCGATTACACATTTTGAAGTATTGGAGCGCTTTGTAGGTTACACTTTGGTCAAGGCTATACTTGAAACGGGTCGAACGCACCAAATACGTGTGCATATGACATATATTGGACATCCTATTGTTGGAGATCCTGTGTATGGTTCAGCACAAAAAATGGCTGGTCAACATTTAAATGGGCAGTTGCTTCATGCTAAAACATTGTCACTGATGCAGCCAACTACTGGTGAAGAGTTATTATTTGATAGTCCGTTACCAGATTATTTTACAAATGCGATAAAATCATTAACACCAATTATTTCATCAACACAAGATTAAGAAAGGACACTTTTTGGTTTAACCAAGGAGCAGTAAAATTATGCTAAATAAAGAAGTTTTAGATAACGCCTCATTGCAAAGAGCATTGACGCGCATTACATATGAGATTATTGAACGCAATAAAGGTGGTCAAGATTTAGTACTTGTTGGTATCAAGACGCGTGGAGAATTTCTTGCACATAGAATTGCGAATCGACTAGAACAGTTAGAAGGAGTTAAAATTCCTGTAATGGCAATTGACATTACTAACTTCAGAGATGACGTATTAAACCGCGAAGATAGTTTAGGATTAAATGAAGAAGAAATGACGAATATTGCCGATAAAAACATTGTTTTGATAGATGATGTCTTGTTCACTGGGCGAACAATTAGAGCGGCATTGGATGCATTGATTCATATCGGTCGGCCTAATACAATTGCATTGGCAGTATTAGTTGATAGAGGACATCGTGAATTACCAATCAGAGCAGACTTTGTCGGTAAAAATATTCCCACAGCTCAAAATGAAAAAATAAAGGTTTTGGTACAAGAAATTGACGGTCGAGATGCTGTTGAAATTGTACATTAATGAAAGAAAGCTAAATTAGCTTAAGCTAGTTTTGTGGTAAATGAACTTATGACAGAACGTCACTTAATACTTGAAGATGGTACTATATTTAAAGGGTTGGGATTTGGTGCACCAGCGACTACATTTGGAGAAATTATTTTTCATACAGCCATGACAGGTTATCAAGAAATCATTACAGATCCAATTTATGATGGTCAAATGATTGTTTTTGCCATGCCGGTTGTTGGGGCTTCAGGCATTCATGCGGAAGCTTATGAATCAGTTAAGCCAACAATTCGAGGTATGATTGTGCATGATTTAGCTGAGGTATCAGTTAACCGACAAAGGCGTATGAACCTGGATCGTTTTTTAAAACAGCACAACATTCCTGGTCTATATCAAGTAGATACAAGACAACTTATTAGACACTTACGAGAAACTGGACCACAGAAAGCAACAATTGTTGATTATGCCGATGAGCATGCTGTTGATCAGCTAGTAGCAACTGTTTTAACTAATAAACAGGTTCAAAATACTGCAACACCAAAACCTTATGCCAATCCTGGTAGAGGTCGACATATTGTTGTCATTGATTTCGGTTTAAAACATGGTATTTTAAGAATGCTTGGAGACTACGATGCTAATGTTTCTGTATTGCCGTACACAACAAACGTAGAAGAAGTTTTGACACTAGATCCTGACGGTATTATTTTATCAACTGGGCCAGGTGATCCGCGTACGCTACCAGAAAGCGTTTTGACGCTCATTAGAGTATTGCAGACTAAGGTGCCGATGTTAGGTATTGGATTAGGACATGAATTATTTGCTTTATCAAATGGTGCTGAACTAATGCCGTTACCTTCTGAGCACCATGGAATGAACCATCCCATACAAGAAATAATATCTAGACAAATTTTTTATGCCATGCAGGGTCAAGGTTATGCAGTTAATGCGGAAACAATTGATCGAAAAAAATTATTTGTGACGTATCGTGATTTAGTAGATGGTGCTGTACAAGGATTACGACATCGTGAGTATCCGGCATTTAGTGTTCAATTTTTTCCAGATGCTGCTCCTGGACCTCTCGAAGCAACAGAAGTATTTGCAGATTTTTTTGAAACGGTAGAAGATTATGTCGAACATTTTAACCAATAAAACAATTAAAAAGTTACTCTTTATTGGTTCTGGCGTTAATGATTTTGGTAAGGAAGCTGAACATGATTCAGCAATTTACCAAGTAATGCCGGAATTAACTAGGCGAGGCATTGAAGTCTTCGTTATTGATGAAAATCCATATACGTTATCGCTAGAAAGCCTTTCAGCAACAACGTTTTGGCAACCATTGACGGTGAAGAATCTTAAATCTGTGATTTTGGAAAATAAAATTGATACTGTTGTTCCTCTATTTGGTGGTGAGTCATCGTTGAGATTGTGGTCAGAAGTTGTTCAAAGCTGGAATTATGGTGACGGTACAATGCCTAATACTTTAGGACTAAGTATTGATATGATCCTTAAGGTCAATAACTTACCTATTTTGACACAGATGATGGCTCAAAATGGCTTGCCTGTCATCAATAACTATGTTTTAAAAGCTCAAGATGAAGCTAATGAATTATTGCGTCAAGTACAATTACCTTTAATGGTACGTGCATTACATCCTATTCAAAATAATACACGTCATATTGTTGACCGGTTAGATGATTTTGAATCAGCAATCAAAGCGGCAAAATCGCAATCAGTTACGCAAGAGGTTATTATATCAAAAGCAATAAATGGACTTAAAGAAATTAGTTTAGAAGTATTAAGAGATTCTCGGGGCAACAAGTTACAGATAGGTGCCAGTGAAGACATGGATCCTATTGGTATCCACACACAGGATTCGTTAAGTATTTCACCAATTTTGACGGTTCAGGATCAACTAATTAGTAAAATGAGATCGTATGCTTTCAAAATTGCTGATATGTTACACCTTGAAGGTGTTTTACATGTCCGATTTGCTGTTAATGATGATTCACATGAAATCTTTGTGATTAAGGTGTCGCCTTACATTGATCAAATGGCAACACGAACTGCTTTGTGTACAGGGTATCCGACAATGCTTGTAGCAATGAATCTTGCTATTGGCGTACCCCTTGAAGAAATTGTGTTACCAAGAAACTTTGGTGCAAACGCAGCTATGATGGAACCAATGATGGATCATGTCGTTGTAAAATTACCGATTTTTCCTTTTGGTGAGCTTGCCGAAGCAGGGATTAGTGTCAATAGAAAGCTAAATAGTGTGCAGAAGTCAGTTGGCACAACATTGGGATTTGGTAGAACATTTATTGAGGCGTTGGAAAAGGCAATTCGTTCAGCTCATTTTAACAATACTAGTTTTTCACCAACAAATATGGCGACTATTAATGATGACTCTTTGATTCAACAGTTAATTCATTCAGAAGATAATCGTGTTTTACTTTTAATAGAAGCTATTAAAAGAGGTTATGAAATTGATGAATTAGCTGAGTTGACTAATATCGATGAATTTTTCTTTCATCAATTAGTTCATTTACATGAAATAGAATCACAAATTGAACAAGATATTGATAGTATCAGTTCGTTAAGACGGGGCAAAAAGTACGGATTATCTGACGGATTACTTGCACGTTTTTGGCATACAGATTTTAATATTATTCGTGCGTTGGCAAAAGAAAATGGTATTGATGCAACGTACAAGGCAGTGGAACCTTCTGCTGGAGAATTTCCCGAAAATGCAAGGCAATATTATGCTACCTATGAATCTGAAAATGAATCGGCTCCAATTAGCTCAGAGTCAATTCTGGTTATTGGTTCTGGAGCTTTTCGTATGGGGGATGCAGCATCTGGCGGTTATGCAACGTCAGTAACCTTGTCTGAATTAAAAAGGTTACAATATCAAACTATCATTATGAACAATAATCCCAATGATGCAACGCTGTTACCACACTTAGCAGATAAGCAATATTTGGAACCGCTAGAAATTTCTGATGTTATGAAAGTCGTGGAATTAGAATCACCACAAACGATTATTGTGCCTGGCAACAGAAAAAAATTGATTGACGCATTAAAAGTATTAGGTCAAAAAGTTGTAATTTTACCAAAAGAAAAACACATGCCGATAGGACCAAATGAAAAGCAGTCCGAATTTGCAATTAATTTGTTTTTTGATGGAGAGAAAATTTACCCAATTAATTTGACACAGCATATGGCTGGAGAAATGCGTATTATACCGCAGATGATTGAAACAATAGATGGTATTGATGTATTATCACTTAAAAATCCAGGTGTGTATCAATTTATTTGGTATCAAGAAACTATAAAGTGGCAGGAAACAATTCGAGCAAGTTCTTTTGGAAAAGATGGTTCGTGGGTTAGACCAATGCCATTTGGTCAAATAGCCTATTTAACTAAAGTGATGGACGTACCTTTAATGCGGATGATAGTGCGCGCTGGTTTAGGCAGATTGACAGATCAAGATTTTGAGCTTTTAAACACATTGGGAAAGCGAGTAACCCACAATAAGTTGAGTCTGGTTGCTGGCGATATAAATTATGGTTTACATTTACAACCAAATCAAGTCATTGATGGTACGAGATTTGAAATTGGCGTAGGAGTTGATGATCATGGCTGATAGCAAAAAATATGAAACAAATTTATTTACAGGGATTGTTGTTGTAGAAGATGTTTCTGGTAAATACATACCTAAACAGGATTCAAGACCGAATTTTTGGCGTACTGGAAAGCATACACGTGGTCAATTTAAGAAAATTGGACAAGTTTTTTTAACTGAAAACAATCTAATGATTGCTGTATTAAGCAAAGAAAAATTGGCTTTTAATAAGCGTCATAATTTTACTGCGTTACAAAGATGGACAGATAGACAGGTTGATTTAGCATTATTATCAGAATGGTTGCCACAATAAAAAGACTGATGTTTGTCATCAGTCTTTTTATTGTTCAAGGCTACTGTTATTTTTTTGTTTGGCTCTGGCAATAACAAAATTAAATAAGATGTAATTAATAACTATAATAATAGCACTAAAAATAAAAATCCCACGGTAATCAAAAAAGCTAGCAATTAATGCGCCAGCCATCGGTCCAATGACAGATCCAAGCGAATAAAAACTTTGATTATAACTAAACATACGGCTGGTCATTTCTGAAGGAGAGTTTTTTGATATTAATGTTTGAATAGCTGGTAGCATGGTGGCGTCACTAATACCAACAATAAATCTGAATAGCATGAGTAGTGTGATACTGCTTATAAATGCAGTAGGCACAAAGCCAATAATTGCAATCATAAACCCAATTTTAATCATACGTTCAGTACCAATTTGATCGCCAATTCTACCAAAAGGTGGTGCAGCCAGAACTGTCGCTATACCAGGCATGGCCGCAACGATACCTGCAATAAAAGTAGTGTTATTAGCGTTGTGCAACAATTCTTGGACAAACAAACTTATAATTGGATTAATTGAAGTATTAACTGTTTGAACTAACATTGTTGTTACAAATAATCCCAAAATAAATGTTTTATTTGGCAGCGCTTGCCATAAGGTTTTTTGAGAATCTGAAGAATTCTTTATTGTTACAGTTAATGCATGTGTATCTTCTTTAACTAAAAATAAAGTTAAGAGAAAGACAACAAATAAAATAATACCTGTAATATGAAAGGCAGTCCGATAACTAAATATACTTGAAAGAGCACCGCCAAATAGTGGTCCAATCAAGTTACCAGCAGTCATTCCGGTAACGATAATACCTAATGCTTTTCCAGCGTGCTGTTTTGGTGTCTGTGTTGCTATAAGTGCATTTGCATTGGATATGAAACCACCCATAGCACCTTGTAGTGCACGTAAAATGAATAATTCCCAAACGTTTGTGACATTACCCATTAAAAATAAAATAATAGACATACCAAATGCTGCTCTGAGGAGCATGATTTTACGACCACGTCGATCAGCAATTTTACCCCAAATAGGAGAAACAATAGCTGTAACTAAAAATGAAATGGCGAAAACGGCACCAGAGTAAAAACTTAATTCATTGCGATTAAATCTGCCTAATGTTCCGATATAAAGAGATAGGAATGGCATTACTTCACTCAGAGCCACACCAGTCATAAAAACTCCAAACCATAGTACAAACAAATTACGTTGCCATAGACTTTTTCTACCAGGCACATCATCACTATTTATTTTTTTCATATTAAGTGCACCTTTCTTGGATTTTTATATTAATAGTGTAAGCTTAATTTAACTAATTTGCACGCATACAGTGCTCAGGTTGTGAAAATATTATATTTTTATTATAATTATACTACGTAAAGCTACGTCATAAGGCATATTGTGGTTTTAAAACAATGATATGTCTTCCGGAGTGATCATGAAGGGAAAAGTGCGTTAAAGCACGTTTGTAAATATGGCAAAAACGAAAATATATTCTGGTCCAGAAGTCATTGATATGGTTAACAGTTACATGAGTGAGACAGATGCACTCAAAGTAAAAGAGGCTTACGATTGGGCTACAGAGTTGCATTGTGAGCAAGTAAGAAAATCGGGAGAACCTTATATTATCCATCCTATTCAAGTTGCTGGTATTCTGGCTGAATTAAAAATGGATACGGCAACAGTAATTTCTGGTTATCTACATGATGTTGTCGAGGACACGACAGCTGAACTAGTAGATGTTGAACACAAATTTGGCCCCATAATAGCTGGCATTATTGATGGTGTTACAAAGATCAGTAAAATTCAATATCAGAGTTCTCAAGAACAATTAGCAGAAAATCATCGTAAGCTATTGTTGGCAATGTCTAAAGATATACGTGTTATCATTGTTAAACTAGCAGATCGCTTGCACAATATGAGAACTTTGAGTGCGCTACGTCAAGAAAAACAGCGTAGAATTGCTAATGAAACTTTGGAAATTTATGCACCACTAGCTGATCGTTTGGGAATTAGCACAATTAAGTGGGAACTAGAAGATTTATCTTTAAGTTATTTAGAGCCAGAAAAATATCATAGTATTGCCTCTCAAATGAATATGAAACGTGATGAACGTATTCAATATGTTGAAACAGCTGTAGTGGAAATTAAGGAAGCCATACAGGGTCTTGAATTATCAAACGTTGATGTTTATGGTCGACCTAAGCATATTTATTCAATTTATCGTAAAATGACTGATAAACACAAGGCATTTGAAGAAATATATGATTTGTCGGCTGTACGAATCTTGACAGACACAATCCCAGACACTTATGCGGTTTTGGGTGCCATTCATTCAAAGTGGATGCCACTGCCAGGACGATTTAAGGATTATATTGCTCTACCTAAAGCTAATGGTTATCAAAGCCTACATACAAGCGTAGTTGGACCGGGTGGCAGACCTTTAGAAGTTCAAATTCGAACACACCACATGCATGAAGTGGCAGAATTTGGTGTTGCTGCACATTGGGCTTATAAAAAAAATAAAGGTTCTAATAAAGAAGCGAAAGTTAATGATCAAAATGAACAAACACTGAATGTTATTCAGGGAATTTTAGAACTGCAAGAAGATGCCAAAAATGCAGAAGATTTTATGGATGGTGTTCAGGGTGACTTATTTAGTGATCGCGTTTATGCTTTTACTCCAAAAGGTGACGTTTTTGAGTTGGCTAAAGGGGCAGGTCCACTAGATATGGCTTTTTCTATCCACACTAATGTTGGTATTAAAACAATAGGGGCTAAAATTAATGGTCGTATTGTACCATTGGATTATAAAATTAAAACCGGTGATATTATTGAAATTATTACTAGTAGCACAGCAAAGCCAAGTAGAGATTGGTTGGATCTCGTTTCAACAAGACGTGCACGTAATAAAATCAAGCAATACTTTAAGCAACTTAATCGCAATGACAATATTGAAGCGGGAAAGGATTTGCTTACAAGAAGTCTTCATGAAATGGGCTTTGAAGCTAATGAGATTTTAGTTACGGAAAAGCTAGTTAAGACTTCAGAAGTTTTGCATTATAATTCTTATGAAGATATGTTAGCTGCCATAGGTTACGGTGACGTTGCTGCCCCCGGTGTTGCTAATAAATTAACCGAAGATATTCGTGAAGCTCAAGAAGCAGCTAAAACAGCTGAGCTACAGCGTGAGATGCTTGAAGAAGGCCATGAAATCAAGCGTGTTGAAACAGCATTAACCCAACGTCAAAAATCTTCTGCTGATGACATTGTTATTGCTGGTGTTGATAACTTACTTGTTCGCTTAGGACGTTGTTGTACACCGGTACCAGGTGATCAAGTAAAAGGCTATATTACTAAGGGACGAGGTATTTCTGTTCATCGTGTTGGATGCCCAAATATCAGAGCAGCTGAAAATCAAGGTCAAAGATTAGTTGATGTAGAATGGGAAGATGAAAATGGCCTAAAACCTAACTATGATGCGGATTTAACTGTTCATGGAGAAAACAGAAATGGCCTGTTAAATGATGTACTGAGATCAATTAATACACGAACAAAGTATGTTAATTCCGTTAATGGGCACGCAACTAAAAATGGTATGGCGCAAGTGTCGCTTTCAATTGGCGTTAAAAACACAGAACAATTGACGGCCATAATGGATGCGTTGAATAACTTACCAGCGGTTTATGATGTGGAACGTACTTTTCATTAATTTGTTAGTTGTAATTTAATTTTGATAAGGAGTGAGTTTTTGAAAGTTGTTCTACAGCGAGTTAAACATGCTCAAGTCTCGGTTGATCAGAAAATGATTGGTGCTATTAATAAAGGCTTTTTGCTTTTCGTTGGTGTAGCAGATGAAGACACACAGGAAGATATTGATTATCTGGTTAAGAAAATTTCACAATTGCGTATTTTTGAAGATGACAACGGTAGAATGAATTTAAGTATTCAGGATATCAAAGGTAGTTTATTATCTATTTCGCAGTTTACTTTGTTTGCCGATACAAAAAAAGGCAATCGGCCAAGTTTTACAAAGGCAGGGCATCCTGATTTTGCAAGTAAAATGTATGATTTATTTAATCAACAGTTAGTAGAGAAAACTGGTTTAATCGTTGAAACTGGTGAGTTTGCTGCTGAAATGCAAGTTTCGTTGATTAATGATGGACCGGTGACAATTATGTTTGACACAACACAAAAATAAAAAGCAACCAATTGGTTGCTTTTTATTTTTTATGTAACATATAATACAATCCGAATGGAATCGTACTTTCTGTACCATTGAGAATTCGTTTAATGTTGGATCTATGCCTGTAAAAAACAAAACCTGTTAAGGTAATCGCAACTATTATTAAAATAATATCCTTATAGTAGAAAGAAATGATTACAGCTACTGTGAAACCAATCATTGAACTTACTGATACCATAGATGTTAACAATAACATAAGTATAAATACGACGACAATTATGAAAAAAAATTGAGGATTATAAGCTAATAGGACACCTGCTGATGTTGCTACTGCTTTACCACCCTTGAACTTAATCCAGATTGAGAAAGTATGACCAATGATAGCTGCTATACCGATAATCATTGGATTAATATTGCTATGGAAAATTAGTGGTAATAATCCGGCAACTGTACCTTTAAGTAAATCGAGTAATAATGTGATGGTACCCGGTACAGGACCTAAAACTCGAAATGAATTTGTTGTACCAATATTACCAGATCCCTCATCACGAATATCTTTATGATAAAATATTTTTCCTATCCAAAAACCTGGAACCATAGCTCCTAATAAATAAGATAAAATAAACATAATTATAATTAAAATCATTTTTTAAACTCCTCATTATCATGCGTAAACGCAAAGACAATTTTATCATAAAAAATAATGGTAAAGGTGGTGAACTTAACTAATTATTAGATTTAATACTTGTCAGAAGTCTAATTTTAATCTATGATAATATAGATTAGCGCTATGCATCCAGTCAGTTAACTGATGCATAGTGTATTAAATGTTTTAAATTTAGAAAGATAAAGAGTTATTCATGGCAGAAAAAAATCACTATGATTCAGATTCAATTAAAATATTAGAAGGTTTAGAAGCTGTACGTAAGCGTCCGGGGATGTATATTGGTTCAACAGACGGACGTGGATTGCATCATCTAGTTTATGAAATAGTAGATAATGCTGTTGATGAGGCATTAGGTGGTTATGGTAAAGATATTCGTGTAACAATTCATAAAAACAATGCCATAACTGTTCAAGATTTTGGACGTGGTATGCCAGTTGGTATGCATGAATCTGGCAAACCAACGCCAGAAGTTATTTTAACAGTACTTCACGCCGGTGGAAAATTTGGACAGGGTGGATACGCCACTTCTGGTGGACTTCATGGTGTAGGATCATCAGTTGTCAATGCACTTTCTGAAAGCCTTCAAGTTACCATTGTTCGCGATGGGCATAAGTGGCAAGAAGACTTTATTCAAGGTGGACAACCAGTTGGTACATTGAATGATTTGGGTGTAACTAAAGAGCACTCTGGTACTACTGTTACATTTAAACCAGATGCTTCTATATTTAGTGCGACAGTTTATAAATATGATACACTGTCAGAACGCCTAAGAGAATCAGCTTTTCTAATGTCTGGTGTTAAGTTTACATTAACTGATGAACGGGTTTCACCTAAACGTGTTGAAACTTATCACTATGAAAAAGGCCTTGAATCTTTTGTAAACTTTTTAAATGAAGATAAAGAAACTATTGGTCCTGTTATGAACTTTGAAGGACAACAAGAAGGGCTAATTGTTGATGTTGCAGCACAATACAACGATGGTTATTCTGAGACATTATTATCTTTTGTTAATAATGTTAGAACACAAGATGGTGGAACACACGAGGTAGGATTTAGAACAGCTTGGACAAAGGCATTTAATGAATATGCCAGAAAAATAAGTTTGTTAAAAGATAAAGATAAAAATCTTGAAGGTAGTGATGTTCGAGAGGGCTTGTCGGCAGTTATTTCATTACGCGTGCCAGAGCAGTTTTTACAATTCGAAGGACAAACAAAAGATAAATTAGGAACTCCTGAGGCACGTGGTATCGTTGATTCAGTAGTCAACGAAACACTTGGACGCTTTTTAATGGAAAATGGCGATTTTGGTCAAAATATTATTAGAAAAGCTATCCGTGCCCGTGAAGCTCGCGAAGCCGCTCGTAAAGCTCGTGATGAGAGCCGCACAGGTAAAACAAAAGGTCAAAAAGATCGACTTTTATCTGGCAAATTAGCACCAGCACAGTCTAAAAATGCTGAACGAAATGAACTTTTTTTGGTTGAGGGGGACTCGGCTGGTGGTTCAGCCAAACAAGGTAGAGATCGTAAATTCCAAGCAATATTGCCTTTGCGAGGAAAAGTATTAAATACCGAAAAAGCTAAGTTAGCAGATATTTTGAAAAATGAAGAAATTTCTACGCTTATCTATGCTATTGGCGGTGGTGTAGGCCCTGATTTCAAAGTCGAAGATACAGCATTTAATAAAATTATTATTATGACTGATGCCGATGATGATGGCGCGCATATTCAAACACTATTATTGACTTTCTTTTATAAATATATGCGTGCTTTAATCGAAGCGGGACGAGTATACATTGCACTACCACCGCTTTATCGTGTAAAGTACACGTCTAAAAAAATTGAGGATCAATTTGCTTGGACCAATGATGAGCTTGAAACTATTACTAGTCAAAATGATTCTAGATATGAATTGACTCGTTTTAAAGGGTTAGGTGAGATGAATGCACCTTTACTATGGGAAACGACGATGAATCCAGAGACTAGAACATTAATACGTGTGCGTATAGATGATGCTGTACTAGCTGAGAAACGTGTTACTACGTTAATGGGTGATAAGGTTGAGCCAAGGCGTGAGTGGATAGAAGCTAATGTACATTTTACGCTTGATGAAGCTGGATCAATTTTGGATACTGTAGATGGTGAGACACGTAATGCTAGTGCAGTTTTTGAAAAGGTGCGCCAAAAAGAAAAAAATATTGACAAGATACCTAAAACATCCGAGCCAATGATTACTAATTGGCAAGATAAAGAAGACTGAGTCTATTGTACTAGTTGACTAATGACGTAAATACCGTGTACAATTGTGCACGGTATTTACGTCATTAATTTAATTTATTTGAGAGGAAAGCTATTCACTAGCATTAGCTTATGTGAGCAATAAAATATATGGTAGATCGTATAACTGAACTATCACTAGAAACAGTGATGGGTGAACGCTTTGGGCGTTATTCAAAATATATTATTCAAGAACGTGCATTACCTGATATTCGAGATGGATTGAAGCCTGTGCAACGTCGTATTTTATTTGCAATGGATCAAGATGGCAATACTTATGATCATCCTTATCGTAAGTCTGCAAAATCTGTTGGAAATGTTATGGGAAATTTTCATCCCCATGGCGATTCATCCATTTATGAAGCGATGGTACGTTTATCTCAAAACTGGAAAGTTAGAGAACCGCTGATTGATATGAATGGAAACAATGGGTCAATTGATAATGATCCGGCGGCAGCAATGCGATATACAGAAGCGCGTCTGTCAAAAATAGCTGGTGAAATGATGTCTGATTTAGGTCAAGATACTGTTGATATGGTCTTGAACTTTGATGACACGACTTATGAACCAACTGTCCTACCATCTCGAATCCCTAGTTTATTAATCAATGGTGCAACAGGTATTTCTGCTGGCTATGCTACTGAAATTCCACCACATAATTTAAAAGAAATTAACTCAGCACTTGTTTACTTGTTAGATCATCCAGATGCAACTCAATCTGTACTTATGCGATATATCAAAGGACCAGATTTTCCTACCGGAGGTATTATACAAGGACTAGATGGTATAAAAAAAGCTTATAAGACTGGTCGTGGTAAAATAGTTGTACGTGCAAAAACGACAATTTCAGATCTTAAGGGTGGCAAGAAGAAAATTGAGATAACTGAACTTCCTTATGAAGTTGTGAAGTCAACTTTAGTGTCTAAAATGGATGCTATTCGCTTAAATAAAGAAGTTGCTGGTATCACAGAAGTACGTGATGAATCAGATCGTGAAGGTATGTCAATTGTTATTGAGTTGAGTAAAGATTCTAATGCCGAGGGGATCCTAACTTACTTATTCAAAAAAACAGACTTACAAATTTCTTATAACTTTAATATGGTGGCGATTCATGATCAACGCCCTGTGCATGTGAGTTTAAAGCAAGCACTTGAAGCATTTATTGATTTTAGAAAAGATATTGTTTTGAAACGCTCCGCATATGAGCTTGCTAAAGCACAATCTAGACAGCATATTGTTGAAGGCTTAATTCGTATGCTATCTATTTTAGACGAAGTTGTGGCAACGATTCGTGCCTCAAAAAATCGTAAAGATGCAACGCAAAATTTGATTGATCAGTACCATTTTACTCAACCACAAGCTGAAGCTATTGTTACTTTACAGCTTTATAGGCTGACAAACACTGATGTTACGCAATTAGAAGAAGAATTTGCTTTATTAAGTGAGAAAATAAAACATTTGCTTCGTGTGATTAATGAAGAGGAGGCATTAAAAGATGTTATCCGTGAAGAGATTTTACTCATTACACAAAAATATAGTTCGGCAAGGCGTTCAGAAATTGAAGCAGAAGTAGAAGACTTAGTAATTGATAAAGCTGTAACAATTGCTGAAGAAGATGTTCAAGTTTTGGTATCAAGAAATGGTTATTACAAACGAGCATCTATCAGATCGTACAAGGCTTCTGATTCAGACAATGGTTTGGCTGAAGACGACTTATCAGTATTTGAAGGGCAATTAAATACAACCCAACACTTGTTTATGTTTACTAACAAGGGAAATATGATATATCGTCCAGTTTATGAATTACCAGATTCAAAATGGAAAGATACGGGAGAACACTTTTCCCAACAATTATCTAATTGGCGAAGTGATGAATTTGTTATTAAAGTAATACCTATAAGCGATATTAATCAAGGCGGTGCGTTCACCATTATTACCAATGATGGATTTATTAAACAAACTGCGTTGCTTGATATGGTACCAAAAGCCTATAGGAAAAAGACAGCGATGGCAATAAAGTTAAAAAGTGATGCAAGTTATGTCGTTAATGTTGGTTACTTTGGGGCTGAAACCAAGTCAGAAATATTACTATTATCACATCATGGTGTAGGATTGAGGTTTAATATAAAAGAGGTTCCTGAAATTGGACCACGAACTTCTGGTGTTAAAGCAATGGATTTACGTAATGACGATACAGTTAAAGTAGCCATCTTTATTACTGATCCAAGTCAACAAGTTGCAATTGTTGCAGAAAACGGAGCATTTAAATATATGCCAGTTTCTGAAATTAATTTATCTAAGCGTGCTAATAAAGGGTTGTTAATTTTTACTCAGAAAAAAACGGCGCCATACAGGGTAGCAACTGGTACAATATTTGATACGAATACATTAGCTCTAGAAATATTAACCAAGAGATGGCAAACACAAGAATTACAATTAAGTGATTATAAACCATCTCAGAGAGTAGGAAATGGTCAATATGTTGTGGATATTAATAAAATCGGTGAACCTTGGATGATTAAACCAGTATCTATGATTACTGTAAAGTAAATAAATTTGATAAAATAAAAGTATAATTAACTAGGAGATATAAAATAATGGCAAAGACGCTAGTTTTTGGACACAAAAATCCTGATACAGATACAATTGCTTCAGCAATTGCTGCAAGTTACTTGTTAAATAAAACAGGACACGACACTGAAGCTGTGGCTCAAGGTGAACCTAACCTTGAAACCCAATTTGCGTTAAAACGTTTTTCATTTGATGCACCTCGTGTGGTTACTGAAGCAGATACGCAAACCGTTGTACTTGTTGATCATAATGAACAAGCACAGTCAGTTGATAATATAGCCGATGTGACAGTTGAACGTATTTATGATCATCATAAATTTGCTTTTAGTAATTCAACTCCGTTATACATTACTGCAAAGCCATGGGGATCTGTTGCTACTATTTTGTATTATGAATTTAAATTAGCTGACGTTGACATTCCAGCTAATATTGCGGGTATGATGGCTTCAGCGATTATATCTGATACGTTACTTCTCAAAAGTCCGACTACAACATCATTTGACAAGCCTGCTCTTGAGGCATTAGCAGCTATTGCTGGATTAGATGATTATAATAGTTACGGATTAGAACTACTCAAAGCTGGTACGGATTTATCATCACGTACAGATAAAGAATTAATTGACGGTGATGCTAAATCATTTGATATGGGTGGACATCATTTCAGAATAGGGCAAGTCAACACAGTTGATATTGACGAAGTATTGAGCCGTCAATCAGGAATTGAATCAGCAATGAACTCAGAAAATTACGAAGATTTTCTATTTGTTATCACAGATATTTTGAATTCAAATTCAAAAGCCATTTATTTAGGAGATGCACCTAAAGTAGTAGAAGCTGCTTTTGGTAGTATTTTAGTTAATAATGTTATTGATCTTCCTGGAGTGGTGTCCCGTAAAAAGCAGGTTGTGCCACCTTTGGAACAAAATTTTTAAATTATTTTCAAAGGTAAAGTAGTTTAAGTCATTAAAATAATCAATTGAATGACTTAAACTACTTTACACTCACAATATGTTCATGTATAATAAACAATTGTATTGACAAGCAAATAACTTTAACAAACCACACTAAGGAGTATGAATATGCGTATTCACGTTGTTCTAGGAAATGATGAAACTGGAGAACGTATTTACTTGACGTCTAAAAATCGTCGTAATACACCAGATCGTCTTGAGTTGAAGAAGTACTCACCAAAACTTCGTAAAGTTGTAACATTTAAGGAGATTAAGTAACATGGCAAAAAAGTCAAAAATTGCTAAGGCGCAAAAGCGTGAAGCTTTAGTTGCAAAGTACGCTGACAAGCGTGCGGCATTGAAGGCTGCTGGAGATTTTATTGGTTTGGCTGCTTTGCCAAAGGATTCATCTCCCGTACGTATGCACAATCGTGACTTAATTGATGGACGTCCTCATGCTTACATGCGTGAATTTGGTATGTCACGTTTGAACTTCCGTCAATTGGCACATAAGGGTCAAATCCCTGGTGTTCGCAAGGCTTCTTGGTAATCTTAAATTACTATTAGCGTTAAGTGGGCGCGTTAAAAGTCAATTATTATAGCAATAGCTAAATACAGTGACTGCCTCAATGAGCATAAGCGAATGAGGTCATAAAGGTTCACATTCTAGTTAAGACCACGTTATAGTGGTCTTTTTGTTTGTCTTGATTTGCAATTAACTATTATTTACGTTATAATTTTAATTGTTAATTTACATAGTTTGTAAATGAGCGGGTCCATTTAAAGCGACCGGCTCATTTTTTATGGGATTGGCGCGTGTTTGCAATACACCCTAAATTAATTAATAGAAGGGAGTTATCATGGCTAATAAGGTTGAACAACAAATTATTGATATTATTACCCCAATTATAGCTAAGCAAGAGCTTTTGTTGTGGGATATCAGTTATGGTAAAGAAGGTGGTCAAAAAATACTCCGTATTTTAGTAGATAAACAAGATCATCAATTTATCACAATGGCAGAAATTACAGTCTTTACCCAAGAAGTTAATGAATTACTGGATACAGTAGAACCTGATCCAATTCCTGAAGCTTATATGCTAGATATTTCATCACCAGGTTCTGATAGGCCATTGTCTCAACCTTGGCACTTTAATTGGGCCAAAGAAAGCAATGATCCAGTGTTAGTTTCTTTTTTCACAAATAAAGAAGGGCAAAAGAAGTGGCGAGGTAAAATTCAAATGGTAAATGATGATGATTTTGTTATTATTACTGAGTCTGGTGAATTATTGTGTCGCTTTGATGAAGTTGCAAAAGCAATGTTGGATGTTCAATTTTAACATCAACGTTTGAATTTTTCTAAAATATAATGAGGATAGGCGAATGAGTAAAGAATTAGTTGATGCACTCGATGCTCTTGAAGCTGAGCGTGGTATCGAGCGAGCAATCGTAATTGAGGCGCTAGAAGATGCCTTAAGAGCTGCATACAAGAAACAATACAATGCAGAACAAAATGTCGAAGCAATCTTTGACACAAAAAAGGGTAATGTTAAGATTAAGCAAGTAAAAAATGTTGTTTTAGATGAAGACTTCGAAAATGATGATACTGAGATTAGCTTAACGGACGCTTTGACAATAAATCGTGCGTACGAGCCAGGAGATGAAATTCGTTTTGACGTTACACCGAAAGATTTTGGGCGTATGGCTGCGCAAGCAGCAAAACAAGTAATCATGCAAAAGATTAGAGAAGCTGGTCGTGAAGCTATCTATAATAAATTTGCTGATTATCAAGATGAAATCATTACTGGTGAGGTTGATCGTCAAGATTCTCGTTTCTTGTACTTAACATTGCCAGGACATCAAGAAGCTGCTATGGCACCTAACGATCAAATGCCTAATGAGCATTATCGTATGGGAGATCGCATAAAAGTTTTAGTTAATAAAGTCGAAAATAATGCAAAAGGGCCACAAATTTTTGTTTCACGCACAGCACCGGATCTTGTAAAACGTTTGTTTGAACAAGAAGTGCCAGAAGTTTATGATGGTACGGTGGAAATTATGAGTATTTCTCGTGAGGCGGGAGACCGTTCAAAAATCGCGGTTTATACGCATGATGCCGATTTAGATCCTGTGGGTGCAATGGTTGGTCAAAGAGGTGCTAGAGTTCAATCAGTAGTTAATGAACTCGGCGGTGAAAATATGGATATTGTCGAGTGGGTAGAAGATGAAGCACAGTACATTGCCAACGCACTTAATCCTTCTGAAGTAACAGATGTTATTTTCGATACAGAAAATGAGCGCGCAGTAACAGTCATTGTTCCTGATAACCAGCTATCGCTTGCAATAGGTAAAAAAGGACAAAATGCTCGTTTGGCCGCTAGGTTGACCGGATTTAAAATTGATATCAAATCCGAAAGTGAAGCATCAAACGAATTGACTGCCGATATATCTTCAAATAACGAATAATTTTTAGGAGAAAGGTATAGTTTTTTTAATCATTAATTATACTCACTATTAACATGAAACCTAGAAAAATACCAATGCGTAAAGATATTGTGACTGGAAACATGTATCCAAAAAAAGAATTGGTGCGTGTTGTCAGAAACAAAGAAGGCGTTGTCAGTTTAGACCCTACTTCAAAGGCAAATGGTCGCGGTGCTTATATCAGTTTAAACCGTGAAATAGCCAAAGAAGCAAAACAACGTCGAATTTTTGATAAAATTTTTGAAGTGAAAGTGTTAGATGAATTTTACGACGAGTTAATTGCTTACGTTGATCATCAACAAGCACGTAAGGAGCTCTTCGGTGACAACAACTCATAATGATCAAATTTTAAATTTGATTGGTCTAGCTATGAAAGCTGGCAAGCTGGTTTTAGGTTCTGAACCAACATTGACGGCTATACGTGCTAATAAGGTTCAGTTGGCTTTTTTTCCTAGTGATGGAGGGGCCAGCCAATCTAAAAAATTTGCTGATAAAGCAAAATTTTATCATGTTACTTTAATACAAGACTATACAAAACAGGAACTAATTAATGCAATTGGTGTAAACCGTAGTGTTTTTGCAGTTTCTGATCATGGATTTAGTCGTAAACTTAAACAATTAATTTCAGAAAAGGAGCGGAACTAAATGACAGAAGAAAAGAAATTCTCAAGTTCAAACCGTCCTGCAAGAAAACAGGCAGTACCAGAACGTAAGGAGTTGCCAGCTTCACAACGGCGTCATGCTGCTAAATTAGCTGACGGCGCTCAGCAGGCAACTAGTGGTGGTTCTCAATCACGAACAAACAAGCCCACACGTACCCCACAAGGTGGTCAAAATCGCCATGTAAATAGTTCACGTGGTAATAATCAAAATGCTTCAAGAACAAGTACGAATGGTGGAAAGCCAACTTCTAATAATGCACAAACCCGTTCGCAACAACATCGTCCTGGTTCAAGAATGCAACCTTCAGAAGGGCGACCAATGATTCGTGAAAAGAAAAATTGGTCAACAAAGCCACGTGAAGGGCAAATTGATTATTCAAAGAAAACAGACAACAGCTTAAAACAATATGTCAGTGAAAATCAAAAACGCAAAGAAGCTGCCACTTCAAAAACAACTAAAAAACCTGCAGAACAACCTAAGAATACTAATACACTAACCAAGCCATCAACAGAGACAAAGGTAGTCGAAAGTTCTACAAATCAATCGGGTTCAGGTAAGTTTGGAGGGGCGTTGGCTTCAGGAAACAATTCTGCACGCAATAACTCTCGTAAACGTAATACGTCAGGAACAGGGCAACAGACGCCTCGCCGTAATGACAAGCCACGTGGTTCTAAAAAATCACGTCGAATTGCAGCTAAAAAAACTCCTGTTGCACCTGTAACAGAACGTAAGGAACAGCCACTACCATCAGTATTAGAATATCGTGTTGGTATGAATGTTCAAGATTTAGCGAAGTTACTTCATCGTGACTCCGCTGAAATTATCAAAAAATTATTTTTGTTAGGTATTGTAACTAATCAGAATCAGTCTTTGGATTCCGATACAATTGAAATTTTGGCAGCAGATTATGGTATTGACTCGAAACTAAAAGAAGAAGAAGACGTTGCTGATATTGATAAGTTCTTTGATGATGAGAATTTTGATGAAAGCCAATTAGAGTCACGCCCACCAGTTGTTACTATTATGGGACACGTTGATCATGGAAAAACAACGTTGTTAGATTACTTACGTAATTCTAATGTTACAGAGGGCGAAGCGGGCGGAATTACCCAACATATTGGTGCTTATCAAACTAAGTTGAATGGTAAAACAATAACTTTCTTAGATACACCTGGCCACGCTGCATTCACAGAAATGAGAGCACGTGGTGCAAACGTTACTGATTTAACTATTTTAGTTGTTGCGGCTGATGATGGTGTGATGCCACAAACAATCGAAGCAATTAACCATGCTAAGGCAGCAAAAACACCAATTATTGTTGCAGTCAATAAAATCGATAAGCCCGGTGCTAATCCCGATGATGTGATGAATCAATTAATGGCTTATGATTTGGTACCAGAAGAATATGGTGGCGATACCATATTTGTTAAGATTTCAGCCAAGTTTGGTCAAAATGTTGACGAATTACTCGAGATGATATTGTTACAAGCTGAAGTGCTTGAATTAAAAGCAAATGCTAACATGACTGCTCGTGGTTCTGTTGTTGAAGCTCGACTAGACAAGGGACGAGGACCTGTTGCAACTGTATTGGTACAACAAGGAACAATGCGTGTTGGAGACCCAATTGTTGTTGGAAATACTTACGGACGTGTAAGAACTATGACTAACGAACGTGGTATCGAATTAGCTGAAGCATTACCTGCGACACCAGTTCAAATTACAGGTTTGAATGATGTACCGCAAGCAGGAGATCGCTTCATTGTTATGGCTGATGAAAAAACAGCACGCGCTGCTGGTGAAGAGCGTGCAAAGCGTGCGCAAGAAGCAGTTCGTAATTCAGGATCAATTGTTACGCTAGATACCTTGTTTAGTACAATGTCTGAAAAGGCTATGAAGACTGTTCCTGTAATTGTTAAAGCTGATGTTCAAGGATCTGTTGAAGCGCTATCAGGTTCTTTGAAAAAGATTGAAGTCGATGGTGTTCGTGTAGATATTATTCATACAGCTGTTGGCGCAATTAATGAGTCTGATGTGACATTGGCATCAGCTTCAGGAGCAATTATTATTGGTTTCAATGTCAGAGCAACCCCATTGGCAAAATCACAAGCAGATAGCGATAAAGTCGACATTCGATTCTACAATGTGATCTATAATGCGATTGATGATGTTGAAGCTGCAATGAAGGGCCAACTTGAACCAGTATTTGAAGAAAAAGTTATCGGTACAGTTGTTGTCAAAGAATTGTTTAAGTTCTCTAAGGTTGGTATCATTGCAGGTGCAATGGTTGAAGAAGGTAAGATAACTAAAGACTCAAAGGTTCGTATTATTCGTGATAACGTTGTCGTTTATGATGGCGAAGTTGCTTCATTACAACGCGGTAAAGATTCAGTTAACGAAGTTAAGATGGGTTATGAATTTGGATTTACAGTCGCTAAATATAATGATATAAGAGTCGGAGATACTGTTGAAGCTTACGTCATGGAAGAAGTAAAAGTAAAATAACATAACACGCTTGATGTGTTAAATGTAATCTTTAAAAGAAATGAGGCACGGGTTATGGCTAATCCACAACGTGCAGGTCGTCTGGCACAAGAAATTCAACGTGATATTAGCGACTTATTATTGAAGCGTATTAATGATCCTCGTATACAGGATGTCACAATTACTAGTGTTGAACTATCAGGTGATTTGCAAATTGCAACAATTTACTATTCTATATTGTCAGACTTGGCTAGTGCAGGCCAAAAAGCGCAAGCTGGTCTAGAAGCAGCTAGTGGGCTAATAAGAAAAGAATTAGGATCAAGATTAACAGTCTATAAGATACCTGAACTTAAATTTATTAGAGATGAATCAGTGCAATATGGTAATCATATTGAAGACTTGATTCGTAAATTACATTCTGAAAAGTAATGAATTGTTAATAAAAACGCTACCTTTAAAGGGGTAGCGTTTTTTGTGTTAAAATGTAACTATCTTAGTTTAGATAAAATAAGGAACTTAAAATGACTAATTCTAATCAACCGTTAAATTCGATTATTACATCAATGGCACCAGATAAATTATTAAGTTTTCAAAAAACGATAAGTGAAATCCCTGGTATACTCAAATTAACGTTTGGAGAACCTGGCTTTTCTGTTGATGAGCGTATAAAAATAGCTGCAAAAAAAGCAATAGATGAAAATAGATCGCATTATGCAGATAGTCAAGGTGAAGTTGATCTTAGAAGAGCTGCTGTTGATTATTTCAATGATACCTATCATTTGAATTATGATGACGAGAATAATGTCATTATTACATTAGGGGTAAGTGAAGCCATAAATGTTGTTTTTCAGTCTTTGTTAGGTGAAAAAGATGGATTGCTTGTACCTGAACCAGCTTATGGTCCTTATTTTACTTCATTAGATTTGGCCCATGGTACTAGATTAACAATTGATACAACAAAAAATCAGTTTAAGTTGACTCCTCAGATGGTTGAAGAAGCTATCAAAAACTCAAAAGTTCCGGTACGAGCTATTCTTATGAATTATCCTACAAATCCAACTGGGGTCACTTATTCAAAAAATGAAATTGAATTGTTGGCCAAAACGTTTAAAAAGCATAAACTATGGGTAATCTCTGACGAAATATATTCAGTATTAACTTATGATCAGCAACATGTATCCTTTGCAGAAATAATCCCTGAACAAACGATATACATTAATGGTTTATCAAAGTCGCATGCTATGACAGGGTACCGCGTTGGTTTTATTTTGTCTTCTAAAAAAATCATTTCAGAAATGCAAAAAGTTCATGGGGCATTGACGTTCGCCATTCCGACTTTTATTCAAGATGCTGCAATTGTAGCTTTAAAAGTAGTCAAAGATACACCAATCAAAATGAAACTAGCCTATCAAGAGCGACGTGATCGTATATTACCACAATTAGAACAATTGGGATTTGACGTAGTTAAACCTGAAGGGGCTTTCTATTTGTTTGCTAAATTACCAGCTGATTTAGGTAGTGATGGCGATCAGTTTGCGCTTGATTTGGCAAAGAAAGGTAAAGTAGCAGTTATTCCAGGATCAGGCTTTAGTGAGTTTGCTAAATCCTACATACGTATATCGTATGCTGCATCTGATACTGATTTAGATGAGGGTATGAAAAGAATAAGCGCTTATGTTAGAGAAAGACGTGAAAATAAAAAGTAAGAGGTTAGTTATGAATTGGTGGAAAAATGTATTTAATCCACACAAAATACATCAAAAATTGAGAACAATTGGTCAAATTAATGCAACTCATATTGCAAAAAATTCTGAGTTGCCAGTTATTGCTGCACCTGTTACAGGACAGCTACAACAAAATATTGATGATTATGAACCAGTTCGTGGAAAAAATGGATTCATGATGACACCAAATGGTAATAGCATTGTTTCTCCAGTTGCGGGTATAGTAGTTGAATCAGATCAACAAATACTAGTTATTCAGAGTGTACACAATGATACAATTTCTATTTATTTAAAAACTGATGACTTTACGAAATCACATTTGGCCATCTATAATGTTGGCCAGCAATTACATGCAGGTGACTTGGTTGGTATAACTAGAGGTGATAATCAAAAGAATAGTATCTATATTATTTTTGATAGAAATAAAGTGTATCAATTCAAAACTGGATCAGTCTATGCAGGGCAAAACATATTACAGCAAAGTAGTGATGAGGATGATAATGTTGCAACAGAACGAACCAATTAATGGCATTATAGTTATTAATAAACCTTCTGGCATCACTTCTTTTGATGTTGTTGCTAAAGTGAGAAAAGCATTTGGTCAAAAAAAAGTGGGGCATGCTGGAACATTAGATCCTGATGTATCAGGTGTTTTAGTTGTGGCTTTAGGAAAAGCTACAAAATTGATTGATGAACTACAAGCTAGACCAAAAAAATATGAGGGTGAAATTACCTTAGGCTTTTCAACTGAAACCGAAGATGCAAGTGGTGCCATTGTTGAAAATAAACCAATAATAGAACCTTTTGCAGATGCAGAAATTGATCAAGCCATAAGAGACCTAAATGGCAATATTAAGCAAGTACCACCTATGTTTTCTGCGGTTAAGGTTAATGGTAAACGATTGTATGAATATGCACGTGCTGGTGAAACAGTGACGCGTCCAGTGCGTGATGCCATTATTTATAACTATCAAAGAACATCAGATATTACGTATAGTCAACAAAGGCAGATATTTAATTTTGAAGCGACTGTCTCAAAAGGAACATACATTAGAACACTTGCTGTGGATACGGGTAAAAAACTGCAAATCCCTGCTACCATGACAAAATTAAAACGTATCATGGGTAGTGGGATGACTTTAGATAAAGCTTGTGATTTTGATGCTATTGTTACCGGTAATCGAGACAGTCTGTTAAATTTAGTTATTCCAATTCCAGATATATTAACTTGGCCTAGTAAAGAATTAAGTGCAGATGAATGGTTTGCAGTTAAAAATGGGCAAAAAATCGCCTCTTTTGATGAAGAAAGTGATTTAATTCAACTAACCTACAAGGGTGAACTTAAAGCAGTATATGCTTATCATGCAGAAAGTAATGACTGGCAATCACGCTATGTCTTTTCAAATAATTAATTATGAACAAAATAATCAAATTACATTATCCGTTGACGGATATTATACAGCCTGCTCAACAAGTTGTTGTTATGGGCTTTTTTGATGGTGTGCATTTAGGGCATAAAGCAGTGATTTTAAAAGGGAAGCAGTTAGCAGACGATTTGGGGTTAGAGTTGGCTGTTTTAACCTACCAACCACATCCAAGTGTAGTTTTTAAAATGTTAAGCGAACCTTTAAAATACATAACAACAAGTGATAAAAAAGCGCAGATACTTTTTGACTTAGGTGTATCAAAAATATACAATATGCAATTTACTTCTTTGTTAGCAGCATTGCAACCACAAGAATTTGTTGATGAAGTATTAATGAAATTGAAGCCTGCAGTGGTTGTGGCTGGTTTTGATCATCTTTATGGTAGTGATCATCAATCTGCAAATATGTCATTATTAGACACTTATGCTAAAAAAAGATTTAAAGTTGAAATTGTGCCAGAAATATCTGACAAAAATGGCAAAATTGGTTCAACGTCAATTAAACGCTATCTATCTGAAGGCAATCTCACTGAAGTGAATAATCAACTGGGTCGCATTTATACGACTACTGGCATCGTTGTCCATGGTGAGGCAAGAGGAAGAAAACTAGGTTTTCCCACTGCGAATATTTTGACGCCTGAATTAGAACGGCTACCTGGTATTGGTATTTATTCAGTACGTATTAGTATTGCTGATCAATGGTATTTAGGTATGGCAAGTATTGGTCGCAATGTTACTTTTGGTGATAATCGGCCATTGACGGTTGAAATTAATATTTTAAATTTTGACTCAGTTATTTATGGAGAAGAAGTTATTATTGAATGGCATCATTACTTAAGAGGAGAAGTAAAGTATGATGGTGTGGATAGTTTAATTGCTCAATTAAAGAAAGATAAAATAGATACATATCATTATTTTAAAAACATTTGATCGATTATCAAATGTTTTTTAGCACTTGAATAAAAAGAGTGCTAAAAAGGGTTGCTTTTTATGAAAAATAGTGTAATATAATAAATGTTAGCAGTTAAAAATTTGAGTGCTAAATCGGAGGTGATGGAATGCTAACTGAAAGACAAAAATTGATCTTAAGCGCCATTATCTGCGAGTATACAGAAACTTCAAAGGCAGTTGGTTCTAAAAGTTTACAAGAGCAACTTAGCATCAAAGTTAGTTCTGCGACCATTCGCAATGAAATGGCAGCACTTGAAGCTGAATCATTAATTAAGAAGTTACACACCTCTGCAGGTCGCGTACCATCACGGCAAGGGTATCGATATTATCTTGATCATTTAATGATGACTAGAGTTGTCACTCAGCAAGATGTTAAGATGGTTATGCAATCCTTCAGAGGTAATTTCCATGAAATTGATGATTTATTAGAAGAGTTAGCACGTACTTTATCTGATTTCACGAATGTAACAGCTCTAATCTTAAAACCAAAGCGTTTAAATATTAAAGTCTCGGGATTCAGATTAGTGCCTTTAGAAAATCAGCAACTAATTGCAGTACTTGTAACAAGTGATGGAAAGGTGACTAGTCAAACGTTTAAACTACCTAAAGATCGGTCTTTGTCTTCATTGAATAGTATGGTTAGATATATTAATGATCAGATGATAGGTCATTCTGTCCTTGAAGTTTTGCACATGATGCAATCTGATGATTTACCTACAAAAATGAGCAGAATTATTGAAACCCCTACTGCGTTTCTTCAATTGTTTGGTGATGTACTTGCAAGATCTGTTGGTGACAATGTTCATATTGGTGGTAGGTTAAATGTCCTTGATTTTGATGAAATTACGAATCAGGATTTTGACGTAAAACGTTTATTACAATTTTTAGAGTCACCTTCAGAAATTCGGCGCGTAGCTAAAACATCAGGTAATCATACCGTTGTCAAAATTGGTAAAGAAATTCAAGAACCATTACTCGCATCGTTTAGTCTCATTACGCGTTCATTTCATATACCCCATCAAGGGGATGGCATTATTGCACTTTTAGGGCCAATTAGGACTGCGTATTCACGAAATGTATTATTAATTGATGCTTATGGGGAAGCCCTAACTCAAAAAATGATCGAATATACATAAATTAGGAGGTCACTCACGTGACAGAAAAGTTAAATGAAGAATTAGATGAACAAGTAGTAGCAGAGAATGATGAAGTTGTTACGGAACAAATTGAAAAAGATGCTAACGTACTGCAAGAAGATGTTACTATTGATCCGCATGAAAAAAAGTTAGAAGATTTAAAAGGAAAAGTAACTGAATTAGAAGATAAATTGTTGCGTTCTCAAGCTGAAACGCAAAATATACAACAGCGTCATGCCCGAGAAATACAGAGCATTAGAAAATACGAAGGGCAAAAATTAGCTGCTGCTATCTTACCCGCTGTAGACAATTTGGAAAGAGCATTAGCAGTTGAATCAGATGATGCTGTTACTCAACAAATCAAAACTGGTGTGGAAATGACACTAAAAACTCTTGTTCAAGCATTACATGACAATGGTATTAGTGCAACTGGTGAAGTAGGTGAAACTTTTGATCCAACAAAGCATCAAGCAATTCAAAGTGTCGATTCTGACGCTGTAGCATCAGATGAGATTGCTAGTGTGTTGCAAAAAGGATATATGATACAAGATCGTGTACTAAGACCAGCAATGGTGGCAGTAGCTAAGTAATTTGTGAGAACAAAGTTACGTTATGGTGATTCAGCGTTAGCACTACACCTTAAAAAGATAATAAATTTAATTACATAAACTAAAAGGGAGAACAATTCATGTCAAAGATTATTGGAATTGACTTAGGAACAACAAACTCTGCAGTAGCCGTGCTTGAAGGTGGCGAACCAAAAATTATTACAAATCCAGATGGTGGTCGTACAACACCTTCTGTTGTATCTTTCAAAAATGGTGAAAGTCAAGTGGGTGATGTTGCTAAGCGTCAAGCCATTACTAACCCAGAAACTATTATTTCAATCAAGTCACACATGGGTGAAGCGGGATATAAAGTAAATGCTGGTGGTAAAGATTACACACCACAAGAAATTTCAGCAATGATCTTGCAATATATCAAAGGCTATGCTGAAGATTATTTAGGTGAAAAAGTTGAAAAAGCAGTTATTACTGTTCCTGCATACTTTAATGATGCCCAACGTCAAGCAACTAAGGATGCGGGTAAGATTGCTGGTTTGGAAGTTGAACGTATTATTAACGAACCAACAGCCGCAGCTTTGGCTTATGGTTTGGATAAGTTAGACAAGGATGAAAAGATTCTTGTTTATGATTTGGGTGGTGGTACATTTGATGTGTCTATCCTTGAATTAGGTGATGGTGTCTTTGAAGTTTTGTCAACAAATGGTGACACCCACCTTGGTGGTGATGACTTTGATAACAAGATCATTGATTATTTAGCTGCGCAATTTAAGGCAGACAATGGCATTGACTTGAAAGATGATAAACTCGCATTGCAACGTTTGAAAGATGCTGCTGAATCAGCTAAGAAGACATTGTCTTCAGCTAACGAAGCACAAATCGATTTGCCATTTATCGCTTCTGGTGATCAAGGACCATTACATTTGCAAACATCTTTGTCACGTGCAAAGTTTAATGAATTGACGGCTGATTTGATTAAGCGAGCTGAACAACCTGTTTTGAATGCCTTGAAGGATGCAGGTTTGTCATTCTCAGACATCGATGAAGTCATCTTGAATGGTGGTTCAACACGTATCCCTGCCGTACAAGAATCTGTCAAGAAGTTGACTGGTAAGGAACCTAACCATTCAATCAACCCTGATGAAGCAGTTGCTCTTGGTGCTGCTGTACAAGGTGGTGTGATCACTGGTGATGTGAAGGATGTTGTCTTGTTGGACGTGACACCTTTGTCATTGGGTATCGAAACAATGGGTGGTGTCTTCACTAAGTTGATCGATCGTAATACAACGATCCCAACATCAAAGTCACAAGTCTTCTCAACAGCCGCAGATAACCAACCAGCTGTCGACATTCATGTCTTGCAAGGTGAGCGTTCAATGGCTGCCGACAACAAGACTTTGGGTCGTTTCCAATTGTCAGATATTCCTGCTGCAAAGCGTGGTGTGCCACAAATTGAAGTGACATTTGATATTGACCGTAACGGTATTGTATCTGTTTCTGCCAAGGATTTGGGTACACAAAAGGAACAAAAGATTACCATTCAAGCCGCTGGTGGTTTGACAGACGAAGAAATCGAACAAATGATGAACGATGCTAAGGCAAACGAAGAAGCCGATGCAAAGAAAAAAGAAGCTGTTGATACACGCAACGAAGCTGACCAATTGATCTTCTCAACAGAAGCAACACTTGAAGAAGTTGGTGACAAGCTAGGTGATGACGACAAGAAGGCAACGCAAGAAGCCCTTGAAGCATTGAAAAAGGCCAAGGAAGAGGCTGCTGCCGATGATGCTGATTTGACTGATTTGAAGACTAAATCAGAAGAATTGGCGAAGGCTGCACAAGAGTTGGCAATGAAGTTGTACCAACAAGCAGCACCTCAAGAAGGCGCCGAAGGCGAAGCAAAACCTAAAGACGACAATACCGTTGATGGTGATTTTGAAGAAGTTGACCCTTCTAAGAAGAAAGATTAATTAATTTATACAGTACATCATTAAAAACAAACCGCATTCGTTTGAGTGCGGTTTGTGTACATAATATGTTAGAGGAGTAGATCATTGAACAATACAGAATATTATGATCGTCTTGGAGTAGATAAAAGCGCAAGTCAAGATGACATTAAAAAAGCTTATCGCAAATTATCTAAGAAATATCACCCAGATATCAACCATGAGCCTGGTGCAGAAGCTAAGTATAAAGAAATTCAAGAAGCTTTTGAAACACTCGGTGATGAACAGAAAAGAGCACAATATGATCAGTTTGGTCCTGCGGGTGCTGCGGGACAAGGTGGCTTTGGTGGTTACCAGCAGAGTGGTTTTGGTGACTTTTCAGATTTAGGTGATATCTTTAGCCAAATGTTTGGCGGAGGCTTCGATCCTAATCGTCCTCGCAAAGGGCAAGATTTACAATATCGTATGCGCTTAAGTTTTGAAGAAGCTATCTTTGGTAAAGAAGAAGTTATCAAATTTAATCGTGGCGATGGGCCTCATGAAATTAAAGTAACGGTACCAGCGGGTGTTGAAACTGGGCAACAAATGCGTTTGGCTGGTCAAGGTGAAGATGGGATTAATGGTGGTCCACGTGGTGATTTGTTTGTTGTATTTCAAGTTGCACCTTCAAAAGATGGATTTGAGCGTGATGGCGCTGACATTTATTTAGAGCAGAAGATTAATTTTGTCACTGCTACTTTAGGAGATGAAATACAAGTAAAATCAGTACACGGTGATGTTAACCTAAAAATACCAGCTGGTACACAAACAGGTACTCGGTTCCGTTTGCGTGGTAAAGGGGCACCTAGATTAAGAGGGACTGGTAACGGGGATCAATATGTTGTAGTTAAAATTGATGTACCGACTAAACTTAACCGTGATCAGAAAAAAGCTTTGGAAGCCTTTCAAGAAGCTACTACTGGAAAAAAGAAAAAAAGTTTTTTTGATAAGTTAGAAGAACTAACTGATTAAATAAAAAGCACGTACTTGTACGTGCTTTTTATTTATGATGATAATATAACTAATGCAATGAGGCGAATACTTTTCTCACTATTGCATTAGTTAAGATATTGAGAAAAGTAATAGAAAAAGCCACAGTATTTTCTGTGACTTTCAATGTTTAATCAATATATTTTGTATCGTTGTCTACTTCCCAAGGTGCTGTTAAATCAATGTGATCATAATACAAATGACCATGTAAATGATCTATTTCATGCTGAAAAACAATTGCAGGGTAATCTCGAAGCTTAATTGTTTTGGTATTGCCATCTTCATCTTGATAACGCACAGTGATGCGATTAGCACGTGGTACAAATCCGGGAACATCTTCATCAACAGATAAGCAACCCTCACCAACGTTTAGCGCTGAACGTTTTACAGATTCAGAAATGATAACAGGATTGAAAATCGTACCTTTAAAATAAGGGGTATCATCATGTTCATGTGGGTCAATTGAAGGAATTAATACAGAAGCCATATTTAAAGAATAGCCAACTTGTGGAGCAGCTAATCCAACTCCTGGTCGTAAACCATATTTTTCGTTTTTGTCTTCATCTTGAGAAATAACAAGATAAGTCATCATATCTTTTGCCAATTGAGCATGCTCTTCAATTAAAGGAAAAGAAACATCATTTGCAATTTGGCGTAAAACTGGATCACCATCACGAGTTATTTTATCCATAGTAAATCTAATTGTCATCTATTTTCACCTCATTAATAGTATATCAAAGTACACTACATGTTAAAATATAGTCATGGATAAAAATTATACTTTACCAATCGATGGAAATTGGTCAGTCGAAGATATTGTTACAGTGAGTACTTTAGTTGACAGTGTTTTGAAAGTTTATGAAAATGGCGTCAAAAAAGAGATTTTAATGAACAATTATCGTAACTTTTTAGCTGTCATACCTTCAAAAAGCGAGCAAAAACAATTTGATAAGGATTTTGAAAAGCAAACGGGATATAGCATTTATCGCACAATGAAGTTTGCTAGTCAAACAGTAAAAGACAAGGTTAAACAATGAATGATTTAAGCTTGATTGAACAACAAGAAATAGATCAAATGGTACTTTTATGGCTAAATGAAGTTAGAAAAAAAACCATTGCAGCTATGCAGCAACAACTGAATGTTTACACTAAAAATGATCAAAGAGATTTAGTGACGAATGTTGATCGTGAAAATGAACGTTTTTTAACTGATAAAATTCGACATTATGATACGAGTGCACATATTATAAGTGAAGAAGGTTTTGGTGATCGTCAATTAACGATGGCAGGAAATATGTGGTTTGTAGATCCTATCGATGGTACCATGAATTTTGTCAAGCAACAATCAGATTTTGCAATTATGATAGCGCTTTATAGAGAAAACAAACCAGTGTTAGCTTGGATTTTGGATGTTGTGAATAATATTGTTTATCATGGTGGGCCTGCAATTGGTGTGTTTGCTAATCAATTAAAACTGGCTCCGCCAAATAATGAGTCTTTATCAGAAGGTATTGTGTTATTAAGTGGTGCACGCCTATTATATGGTATGTTTGGTTATGATAGAATAGCTAAAGAAGCGCTTGGATATCGTGTTATCGGTGCTGCTGGGCCTTCATTTATACGTGTTATTTTAGGGCAAGCTGTAGGATATTCTTCTAAAATGATGCCTTGGGATTTTGCTGCTGGACGTATTTTAGCTGAATCACTTGGATTATTAGTTTCAGATATTGACGGTAAGCCACTAGATATGTTATCATCAAACATAGTATTAGTGGCTACTGATCGCGCGCATCGTGATATTTTAACGTTGCATAAAAGCTAGGGCACATTGGACCCTAGCTTTTACTATGAGATAAGTAGCATTAAATTAAAGGAGCACTAGGAAATTGGCAAATCGCGAAGATATTCGTAACATCGCTATCATCGCCCACGTCGATCATGGAAAGACGACGTTGGTTAACGAACTTTTGAAGCAATCGGACACATTGGATTCACGCAAGGAATTGGGTGACCGTGCGATGGATACAAACGATATTGAAAAAGAACGTGGTATTACTATCTTGTCAAAAAATACAGCTGTTAAAGTTGGAGACAAGCAAATCAACATTTTGGATACACCAGGTCACGCAGATTTTGGTGGTGAAGTTGAACGTATCATGGGAATGGTTGATGGTGTTTTGCTGGTTGTTGATGCCTTCGAAGGTACAATGCCACAGACTCGTTTCGTTTTGAAGAAAGCCTTCGAACAAAACTTGACACCAATCGTTGTTGTGAACAAGGTGGATCGTCCTGGTGCACGTCCAGAAGAAGTTGTCGATGAAGTTTTGGATTTGTTTATTGAACTTGGTGCTGATGAAGAAGATTTGGATTTCCCAGTAATTTTTGCTTCAGCAATGAATGGGACATCATCATTATCACCTGATGTTGCAGATCAAGAACACACAATGAAGCCAGTATTTGATAAGGTATTCGAAACAATTCCGGCGCCTATTGATAACTCTGACGAACCACTGCAATTCCAAGTGGCTATGTTAGACTATAACGATTTCGTTGGTCGTATAGGAATTGGTCGCGTTAAGCGTGGCACAATTAAAATTGGCGACAACGTTGAAGTGCTAAAGTTAGATGGTACGTCACAATCATTCCGTGTTACTAAGCTTTCAGGTTTCATTGGTCTTGATCAAGTTGAAATTCAAGAAGCGAAGGCGGGAGATTTGATTGCTGTTTCAGGTATGGAAGATATTTCTGTTGGTGAAACAGTTGCAGATCCTTCACACCCAGAAGCATTACCAATTTTACGTATTGATGAGCCTACTTTGCAAATGACTTTCCGTCAAAATGATAGTCCATTTGCAGGTAAAGAAGGTAAGTTTGTCACAGCACGTCAAATTGAAGACCGTTTGCGTCGCGAATTGCATACAGATGTGTCATTGCGTGTTGAAGATACTGATCAAGCAGGTGCATGGTTAGTGTCAGGACGTGGTGAATTGCATTTGTCAATTTTGATTGAAACAATGCGTCGTGAAGGTTTCGAATTGCAAGCCTCACGTCCACAAGTTATTTATCGTGATATTGACGGTGTACAATCAGAACCATATGAATCAGTTCAAATTGATACGCCTGATGAATACGCCTCAACAGTTATCGATTCATTGAACCAACGTAAAGGTGAAATGGAAAACATGGAATCTGTTGGTAACGGACAAACTCGTTTGACTTATATGGCGCCTTCACGTGGTTTAATTGGTTACTCAACAGAATTCATGTCAGCAACACGTGGATATGGTATCTTCAACCATACATATGCTGAATACCGTCCCGTTGTTCGTAATTGGGAACCAGGTCGTCGTAATGGTGCTTTAGTTTCAATTAACCAAGGTACAACTTCAAACTATGCTATCATGGGCGTTGAAGACCGTGGACAAATGTTTGTTGGCGCTGGTGTTGAAGTTTATGAAGGTATGATTGTTGGTATGAATGCACGTGACAACGATATTTCTGTCAACGTGACAAAATTGAAGCCACAATCAAACGTTCGTTCATCAAACAAGGATCAAACTGCATCAATTAAGACACCACGTGTCATGAATTTGGAAGCTAGTTTGGAATTCTTAAACGATGATGAATACGTTGAAGTAACACCTGAAAACGTTCGTATTCGAAAGGCAATTTTGAACACTGCTGAACGTGAAAAGGCTGCTAAGCGTCGTAAGGCTTCTTCAAAGTAATAGTTAAATTAAGAACACCTTTGTTGTTCTTTTTTATGGAGATATGGCACAATCTGGTACTGCAACGGACTCGAAATCCGTCGAGCCGCTTTTGGCGGTGTGCGGGTTCAAATCCCGCTATCTCCTTGTATATATTTCAAGAGATTTCATAAGGTGTTATGAACATTGATATAACAGCGTTTTATATGATTGATATTTCATAGAGTACTATTAGCTTTTACACATTCAGGTACTTTTTAGGTACAAAAATTAAATAAGCGAGTGAGCATGTAGCAGCAGAGATGCTGTTTTTTTATGCAAAAAATACATATTAGATTTATAAATATTCAACAGTACATATTCTCCACAAGTGGCGAAAATAGTTCCAAAATAGTTGGGAAATGATGCCCCAATTCAGGGCGTCTATTGAGTATTAAACTACACTCTCAATAAGGAGTGGGTCTAAAGTCGCAAAACATGACCTTTGAAAGGAGGCTGTCAAAACATATACCTAATGTAACGATTTGTTACTTTAGTATTGATGACAATTTGTAATCAGTGCCTTGTTTGTTGCAATTATTGCAAAAACTAAATGTGCTCAGAAGTCAATAAATTGGACTATTTTTATTCAGTTAATTAGGCGACATTTGAGATACGATTGCGATTATAA
>NZ_BPKZ01000009.1 GCF_019656075.1 Leuconostoc palmae
GCTAATGATTTAAGTGAACGGCCTTCTTGGTGAAGTTTAACCAATGAATCTTTGAAATCTTGTGAATAACGAATTGATATAAAAATACTCCTATACTTTCATTTTACGGACTGAATAAAAATAGTCCATTTTTTAGTATAAGAGCATATGTTACCGTTAACAAAAATTAGACCTTATGTCGCTGACATACTCTTACAAACTATTCAAGATGTCTACCATGAAAGAACAGATGCGTGTGTACTTTCATTGCTGCTAGGTCTTTTAGAAAGTAGTATTATACAAAATAAAACGATTATAATAGAATGGTGTTTATTAAAAATTAAAGACTATCCAATAGAAAATAATAGTAATTATTATATTTTATACTTATTCCTAATTACTCTATATTCCAACGATAAACATAAATTAGAAGAAATCCATCGTACTGTAAAATTTCTTAATAATGAATCATTGGAAAAATACTTCCTACATATTGAAACTTTTTATTATCAAAAAAGTGCTGCTAATTTTTAGTATAAAAAATGAGGAGAATGCGTACGCACTCTCCTCATTTTTTATACTAATGCTAACAAGTCAGCTTTCTTAGCTGATGATGGATATTGCGTACCTTGTGCATCAAGGTATGCCTTGATTTCGGCAACAGTATTCTTTTCTGTTGGCTTTTTAGCTGATGCTGCAGGCTTTGCAGCAGTTGACTTCTTAGCAGCCTTCATTTCAGCAAACTTTGTTAAAATACCTGCATTGCTCAACAAGTTACGTGCAGTATCTGATGGTTGCGCACCATTGCTCAACCATGTCAAAATCTTTGCTTCATCAAGCTTGATTTCTGCTGGTTGTGCAATTGGGTTGTATGTTCCAACTGTTTCGATGAAACGGCCATCACGAGGTGAACGTGAATCAGCGATAACAACACGGTAGAAAGGACGCTTCTTAGCACCCATACGCTTCAAACGGATTTTTACTGACATATTAATGTCCTCCAAATTTCTTTTGTGCTTTTTGCACTTTATTTA
Source organism: Leuconostoc palmae (assembly GCF_019656075.1). Taxonomy (GTDB): domain Bacteria; phylum Bacillota; class Bacilli; order Lactobacillales; family Lactobacillaceae; genus Leuconostoc; species Leuconostoc palmae. Next base: position 1,014 of record NZ_BPKZ01000009.1, read on the forward strand.
CAACTAATAGTATCCCACTAAACCAATCTTATGTCAAGGGTTTTTACTTGACATGTGTTATCCAACGTATAATCCTTTCTGCTTCTGCTTCTGGTAAATAACGCATGTCAATCATTTTAGCCTCATCGCCATTCCGAATTATAACGCGAAGATGTTGTGCTTGTGACTTAATCATAAAGTAACTTTGCGTTGCTTTCGCCCCCTGAATCTTGTCACGAGGAATTGTATACACATGTTTGGTCAGCCATTGAGATGTTTGAAGGGTTAATGTTTCTTGTTCAATGACTAATCGCTGGTCTGTCATGCGAACAGCCGCACATATCATGACATAAATTATTAAAACAGACAATATGAAAATACCAATAACACTATAGATTGTCGGCCAATGCCAGACATAAGCGCAACCAAAATAACTCACAGTCGGCAAAGTTAAATAGATTAGGCTCATGAGCACCTCATAACGTAGCTCATAAAACATAGCATGGTCAATACCAATAGCCTTTTTTGGTGTAATCAACCGATAACTAGGTAAGAAATCAGACAACACATGATACGCTTTTGAACTACTAACAACAGGTATAATCGTCGTTTTATCCTGTTTCTCTTTATCCCCTCGGCCTGATGAAGCTAACAAGACATTGATTGTTGCGAGGTTTACCCAACGTCTTAATAAAGATTGCTCGTAGTGTACGGCTTGAATACGCGATAAGCGCAACTGTATTTCTTTTTTAGTCAATAAACCTTGTGTGATGGCTAGATGAACGCCAAATCGTGTCAATGTAAAGTGATAATAGCGGTTATAAATTCGTGCAAAGGCAATGACTAAGCTAACAATTAAGATGACAGCCAAAATTATGATATACCCTGCAAACGTTTGACCTGAAAACCAGTAATCAAACTTTGCGACTAAATCCTGTGGCATATGCATACTCAATTCAGAAATGACTGTTGCTAAGGCACCAAAAATGCCCAAACTCCCTAATGATGTCAAAGCAAACACGACAAGTTCAGATGTCTGGATATGGTAAACATGATCGGCCTTTGGTACTTCCTTTGACTCAGTTGTTTTCGTTTGTGATTGCTGACGATATTGCTCAATCACTTCAATTTGAGTTAAGCGTAACGCACTAAAAACTAAACGATCATCTTTTTTGCCAGATGTCTCGATACTTACCCGATAAACATCAAACGGCTGAAAATAAAATGGTTGTGTACGTGTAATCGTCTGTATCCGCTCGAAAGGCATATGTACATATTTTCTAATGAACACCCCTTTCTTGAGTGTTATTTCATGAGGTGTCACGTCATATGTAAAAAACCACCATCGTAAAACACCAAAAAGTATCGCTAACAAGATTAAGCCAACAATGACGATTAAGCGACTCGTCATACTACGCGTGTGACCAAAAAACAAAAACAACACGACAAAAAAGAATTCTCGTACTGTCATAATGATTTCGGCAATAACAGCAACAACAGGTTGATGAGCAGATTTAGTCATCATTATTAACCTCACTCGCTTGTCTTGCCGCTAAAATCAATCGTTCACGCAATGTTTGCGCAACTTGCTCATCAACTGCTGCAATCGAAAAACTATGTGCCGCTGTCACAATAACCAGTCTCTTTAAATGAAAAAACTGAAGTAATGGCCCCTGAGTCGTATCAACATTTTGAATACGATTAAGTGGTATCGCTTCTGTTTTTCTAAGAAAAAAGCCTTTATAAATTAAAATAGCTGTATCATCTAAAGCATAACGGTGAAAACGATAATAGTACGGTATCAGTAATAGATGACCAATGACCAAACCAATAATCACAATTAACATTATATTTAAAACCATGATAATGGTACTTGGCCACTGCGCCCCTAAGCATAAATTAAGGACTAATAACGCTAGGCCTAACACTAGCATCCCTATTAAATCGTCCAACACCCAGACTATTTTCGCACGTTTTGGTAAATATTGTGCATATTTAGATATCATATTGTCCCCCAGGCCCCCCATGATTACTTATTGTCGTTTAGCATTGATTTCTTCACTCAAGACAATCAATTTATCAAGCGCACGACGTGCTAAACGCGAATCATGTGCACGATTAGCATCATTAGTAATACCACCTAATGTATGTGGTGTATTAATATCTTTAATAATATCAATCAAGGTCTCGTGCCAAGATGTTAAACAATCTTTTTCTGTCATAAATTCCCCTCCGCAACATTTACGTTTATTTTATCATGTCTTTAACAGTGTTTCATGAAAATTTATTGGTAAAAAGTACATGATAATGTAAAATATTATTTAGTATAACAATTGAAAGGATATGCATAGATTTTATATGCATTTTAGGAGAATAAGTATGTTATCAGAATTTAAAACATTCATCATGCGTGGCAACGTACTGGATCTGGCTGTTGGTGTTATCATCGGTGGTGCATTCACAGGATTGGTTAAGTCATTGACCAATAACTTAATTACACCTATTATTTCATTTTTCACTGGTGGAACATCAGATTTGAACAATCTTCAACTGGTCATCACTAAAGAACTGACATTTAAGTATGGTGCATTTATTAATGATGTTATCAACTTCTTAATTACTGCTTTTGTTGTTTTCATGATTATTAAAATGGTTAACAGTATCTTCCGCACTAGCAAAGATGAAGAAGTTAAAGTTGATCCAGAACTTGAAATTCTTACTGAAATTCGCGATTTATTAGAATCGCAAAAGAAAGCTTAATGTTCGCTATTAAGTTTCAAACCCTCAAACAACACTACTTGTTGTTTGGGCGTTTTTTTTGTATAGTTAATAGGTCAATAAAATATTGGAGGTCCTCATGGTGATTATTACGGCAGGCATGATCGGTGTTGGCAAAACAACATTAACAAGTATTATAGCTGAGCATTTTGGTACACAAGCATTTTACGAACCAGTTGGTGATAATCCAGTATTGCCACTTTACTATTCTGATCCTAAGCAATATGGATTTTTACTTCAAATCTATTTTTTGAATCGACGCTTCGATATGATAAAAAAAGCATTAGCTGATGATAATAACGTGCTGGATCGATCAATTTACGAAGATGCATTATTTACATCAGAAAACCATAAAGATGGCAACATTTCTGATGCAGAAATGTCTGTATACTCTAATTTATTAGATAATATGATGTCAGAATTAGATAAGTTGCCAAAAAAAGCCCCTGATTTAATGGTTTATTCTGAAACTGATTTTGATACCATTTTATATCGAATTAAAAAGCGTGGTCGGGATTATGAACAGTTTGATGATAATGACGAATTACGTCAATATTATTTCCGCATTTGGTCAGCTTATCGCGAATGGTTTGAAAATTACGACGCCTCACCTAAAATAAAAATTGACTTACAAACTTATGATTTGGAAATTCCTGACAATCAGAAGATTATTTTAAATCAAATTGAAGAAGCATTAAAAGCTATCCGTTAAAAAAACTGCATTCACATGGAATGCAGTTTTTTTATTTTACTAAATATTTTAATGCTGAACGAATATAACCATCTGTTGTATCATTTTCAGTTGATAATAGTGGTTCAATTTTTGCAACATCTTTTGCACTATAACCCAACGATTCCAAGGCAGACAGAGCATCTGCCAATGCTGCATTTTGATTATCATGCTTATTAAGTGTAGCTAACCCTGCAGAATTAGCTACCCCATCCAATTTACCTTTAAGGTCTAGAATAATCTGTTGTGCTGTTTTTTTCCCAACACCAGGAAATTGAGTCAAGTAGGAGGCATCATCAGTTGCAACTGCATTGACTAAACCTTCGGCATCATCACTTGCTAAAATAGCCAACGCACTTTTTGGTCCAATGCCAGAAACATTCAAAAGTTTATTAAATAATATTTTCTCATTTTCGTTAACAAATCCATACAACGTTATTTCATTTTCACGTACAATTTGTTCAACATACACATGTGATTCAACATTTTGTTCAAATCTGTATGGATTAGCTGCATAAAGCTTGTATCCAACACCACTTCTATCAGCAATAACTAGATATGCTGGATAAATGTTTGTTATAAGACCATTAATATATTCGTACAATAGTTTTCTCCAAATGTCATACTAAATAAGTATGATAAATTACACACAAAATTAGTTATCTCTCTTAATAAACATCGCATCACCAAAGCTAAAGAACCGATATTGATCCTCTACTGCATGCTTATAAGCATGCAAAATATTATTTCTACCAGTAAATGCAGCAACTAACATTACTAGCGTTGACTTTGGTAGGTGAAAATTAGTAATAAAAGCATCAACAGTTGTCCAATGGTACCCTGGCTTAATAAAAATATCAGTCCAACCAGAATCAGCTTGTAGTTCCCCATCAAATTTTGAACCAATTGTTTCTAATGTTCTAATCGAAGTTGTTCCTGTGGCGATAATACGTCCGCCATCTTGATGCACTTGATTCAACGTATCGGCAGCTTCTTTACTCAGTTGATAAAACTCTGAATGCATTTTATGATCTTCAATATTTTCTTCTTCAACTGGTCTAAATGTCCCTAAACCAACATGTAATGTTAATTCAACCGTCTTAACTCCTTTTGCACGGACTTTATCCAGTAATTCAGGTGTCCAATGCAATCCAGCAGTCGGTGCGGCCGCTGAGCCATCAACTTTAGAGTAAACCGTTTGATAACGTTCTTGGTCATCCAGCTTTTCTTTAATATATGGTGGCAATGGCATTTCACCTAATTTTTCTAATAATTCCATAAAAATACCATCATAATTAAACTCAATGTAACGCCCACCATGTTCAAGCTCACCCACTACTGTTGCTGTCATAACAGGATTATTAATATCTTCTCCGAAAACAATTGTGGATCCTATAGGTGATTTTTTTGCTGGTTTTACTAATGTTTCCCAAACATTATCGTGATCCTGTCGTAACAACAATACTTCGGCATGCCCACCAGTTTCTGGGCGTGCCCCGTGAAGACGTGCAGGTAAAACGCGCGAATTATTCATAACAATTGCATCACCAGCATTAACATAGTCAATAATATCGTAAAAGTGTTTATCCTGATAATTACCAGTATCTGCGTCTAACACTAACATCCTCGAAGCATCTCGCTGTTTCAAAGGCGTTTGAGCAATAAGAGATTCTGGTAAATTGTAATCAAAATCCGCTAGTTGATATTGTTTCTCTTCAGTCATTTTTCCCACCTGTGCTACCTGATAATCCAGTTTGTTTTTCAAATTCAAATCCAGTCAGGGCTACTTTTTCTTTTTCTAATTGTGTTAATTTTTTATTTTCATTTGGAATATTAAATTTATCAAGCACATCAGCATAAGTTAAATTCTGCTTGTTAAGATAGTCAACTAAAAGTGCTAATTCATGACGTTGCGTAGCTGTTGGTTTATTAATTGTAATTGTTTCATCAAATGCTCGCTCAATCAGTCTGTCATAGCGTTTATTTTCTGACTCCACTTGATAACTCAATGTGATATTATTTAGTCGCCTTTTTAAGACTGGTAATATCTCTTCAAAACTGATAGGCTGCCCAAATATTCTTGTTTGCATCAAAGCAGAGTCTAATGATAAATTAATCATATTGTCTTGTTGGTACTCTGCTTCATGAATATGCCCATGAATAGATAAGAGTGGATATGGTAAATCAACAGCGTAATGGCTAAGCCATATTGTAACACCTTGTATTTTAAGTGATTTTGCTGTTTCTACAACTTCAATCACACCGCTTGTTTCAGATTTTAAAGCTGCTTTCAATTGATCAGAATGATCATGATTGCCTTTGAAAAAGATTTTATTTCCTTTTAAACGCGATAATTGAGCGACAAAATCTTGCTTTTTCCTAAACATCCCCAAATCACCAAGAAAATAAACAGTATCATCTTCTGTTACTGTTTGATTCCAAATTTGTTCAAGATATTTGTTCATTTCTAAAACAGTTGGCTCTATGCCCAACTGCTTTAGTGACTCAGCGCGTGACTTGTCAAAATATAATATTTTATCGTGATTAAAGTGAGTATCTGAAATAATATAATTCATTGAATTTCCTTTTGATAGGGTACCCCAAGATGATTATAAGCCGCTTCCGTAACCACTCTACCCCTAGGGGTACGTTGTAAGAAGCCAATTTGTAATAAATACGGTTCTACCATAGACTCAAGTGTTTCCGATTCTTCACCAATATTAGCAGCAATTGTATTTAAGCCCACAGGACCACCTTGATAATATTCAATCATTGTATCTAATAATTTGTGGTCTGTATCATCTAAACCACGATTATCTACACGTAATTTATCTAACGCAATATCAACAATTTGCCGATCTATAGCCGATTTTCCTTGAACCTGGGCAAAATCTCTGACACGTTTTAACAAACGATTAGCTATACGAGGTGTCCCACGTGAACGTAAAGCCACCTCGTATGCACCTTCAGATTTGATAGGTGCTTTAAATATATCAGATGATCTAACTACAATTTCTTTTAGTTCATTAGTCGTATAGTAAGCCATACCACTAATAATACCGAAACGATCTCTTAATGGCTTAGAAAGCATACCTGGGCGTGTTGTTGCCCCTATCAATGTAAATGGGGGCAATGGAAAATGTACAGCCCTAGCAGTGGGCCCTTGTCCTACCATAATATCTACGAAATAATCTTCCATTGCAGAATACATGATTTCTTCTACATTAGTTGGTAAACGATGTATTTCATCAATAAATAAAATGTCACCCGGTTCAAGCTCATTTAACAAAGCTACCAAGTCCCCTGGCTTTTCTATAGCTGGCCCAGATGTCGTTTTGATATTTACTGACATCTCATTAGCGATGATCATTGCTAGTGTTGTTTTACCCAATCCAGGCGGTCCAAATAATAAGACATGATCTAAAGCTTCCTCACGCTGTTTTGCCGCAGAAATATACACACTCAATTCTTCCTTGAGGGGTTCTTGCCCAATATATTCACGCAAAAACTGTGGTCTCAATGACAGCTCATCATGTTGCTCGCCTTGATTAGCAGTCGCTTGTCTAACAAGTTGATCAGTTTCATTATTGGTCTCATACCACTGATTAAATTGAGGTTTTTCATTATTTGTCATGACTACTATTTTACCATCTTTACCAGATTCTTATCACTTTTCAGCGTTTAAAAGTTTTAGTTAACTCGGCTAAATGTTGATGATTTCGCTTATAAAAATCTATCTTATAAGCATCATCACTTACTGTCAATACAGCATAGGTTCCACCATACATTGCGTGTTCTCCTTTTGGTATCGTGATAGAACCAGGATTAATATACAACTTATCGTCAAAATACACGACACCATCAAGATGTGTGTGCCCAAATAATACAACACTCGCTCCTGCCTCAGAGGCAGCTTGATTCATTAACAATAAATTTGCCCACGCATCAAATGCTCGTGCATCATATAAATGACCATGCGTTTGAAAAAACGTGATCCCTTTAATCGTTGTTACACGAGCATCTACAAAATCAAGATCACTATCCATATTTCCAATAACCGTTGAAACACCTTCAAATACGCTATCATCTGCTTGTAATTCTGAATCGCCATTATAAAATACAGCATCCACGTCTTTTTGCCAGTGATTAAATACCGTTTCTAAAACATCTCGATCACCATGTATATCTGAAACAATCAAAAACTTTGACATTAATTATCCTCCTTCAACCATTCTGGTAAGCGTTGACCCAATGACTTCAATGCTAACCCTCTGTGACTAACCTCATTTTTTTCTTCATCACTAAGTTCTGCGAATGTTTTATTGAATTTTGGTACCAAAAAAATGGGATCGTAACCAAATCCATTCTTTCCAATGCGTTCTTGTGTAATACTACCTTCAATATCACCACACGAAATTAAACGACGTTTATTTTTATCAATTAAAACCAAAACACTTGTAAAATATGCTTTTCGGTCAGAACTTTCTGACAAATTGGTGAGTAATTTATCAATATTTGCATCATCATCATGATCACCGGCATATCGCGCTGAAAGTACCCCTGGTTCACCATTTAATGCAGGAACACTTAATCCTGAATCATCCGCCAAAATATAATCATCTGGCGCAATCTTTGCAATAGTTAAGACTTTTTTTAAGGCATTTTCTTCAAATGTGTTCCCATCTTCAATAATCTCTGGCAAATTTTGACCCAATGCTTTTAGCGGCACCACTTCCAATTCAACTTGAATCGTTCTCAACATTGCCTTTAATTCTTTTATTTTATGGTCGTTATTGCTTGCTAGTATTAGTCTTGCCATTTTCCTACTCCTGTAAATACTGCATTGATCCTGAGCCAATGATTTTCAAATGTCGGACATCTAGTGGCATTTCAGGTGCCAACCAATCCGTAGCAATCACATCAAACCTATCAGGATCAGCTGTTGTATAAAAAATATCTTCCGATCTATCATGCTTTACAAAACTAGATAAATTTTGATCAATTAAAGTTTGTTCAATAATTTGCACAGTTTCAAAACCAGAATCTACCAATTTAACATGATGACCAACAGCGTCTTTAATAAATGAAGATAGTAACGGAAAATGCGTACACCCTAGTACCAACGTATCAATTTTTTGTACTTTAAAGTTCGCTAAATGGGCTGCTACTATTTGCTTTGCAGTCAGAGAATGATACTGATTTGACTCAACAATTTGGACAAATTCAGGTTCTGATTGCTGAAAAGTTTCCACATTAATGTCAATTTGTTTCAAAGCATTAGGGTAAGCATTTGACTGAACTGTGCCTTCTGTGGCAATAATACCAATCAAATGATTCTTTGTTGCATGTTGAGCAGCTACTGCACCTGCTTGAATTACACCAATAACAGGGATTGGTAATTGCTGTTGCAGTTTATCCAGTGCTCTAGCTGTAGCTGTATTGCAAGCAATAACTAACAATTTTATATTTTTTTGTTCAATTAAAAAGTTTGCCATTTGAAAAGTGTATGAAATCACTTCTTCAACAGATTTTGGGCCATATGGCATTCTTTGCGTGTCACCGATAAAGATAAATTGCTCATTAGGAATACGATTTATTGCTTGTTTTACAACGGTTAAGCCACCAGCACCTGAATCAACCAAACCTATAGGATTATTATTATTCATACCTATAATTATTACGTTTAAATTGCAATATTGCAAGCTTTTAGCCTTGAAAGTTTGGTATAATAAAATTTTGAAAGGTCTAATAAACTCATGAATATCAATGATTATGATAAAATTTTAAAAACAAATTTTCAAGTTAATAGCTTTGCTTTAACTTTACTAAGAGATGGTTTACTCAAAAATCTATTACAAGAAGATTATCCTCACATTTTGTATTGGGCAGGAAAAGAAATTGCTCGTCAATTCCCGACAGATGCCTTGTCTTCTGTTATTGAATTTTTTGATAACGCTGGATTTGGACAATTAGAGATTGCCTCCCAAGATAGTAAAAACCAGCGTTGGCTATTATCTGGTGATTTAGTTAAGCAGCGATTAGAGCTAAACCGAGATCCCGATTTTAGCTTGGAAGCAGGTTTTTTAGCGCAACAACTTGAAAGTCAAACCGCTGCAATTGCAGAAGCAACTTTTAAAATCAACAAAAAAAACTTGATGGTCAGTTTTGAGGTAGTCACGGATCTCAATGAGACAGTTAACGTTTCTGATGTCAAACAACGTGTAGCGGCACGTGAAGCCTTTTTAAAGCAGACACATGAAAGTGTCGAACATGCCAAGTTAGTAGATATAAGAGATGATAATGACATATCAATAGAACAATCAATTACTGATTCTCTATTAGCCTTTAAATTTGATGACATCAGTTTACCTGCTGACGAACAATCAAGTCTAAGTGCTTTATCAAATGAAGACGAAATAGATCCCTTTAATTTTCCAACAAAACCTTTCAAAGACTAAAAAAAGTGTGTGCTACGATAACTGTAGCACACACTTTTTATTTGAATTCTTGCAAATTTTCTTCAGTTGGCATCAAATTCTGCCAACGTGTGGAAAGATAATTATTATTGATATGATATTTAGGTGCATGATAACCATTCGTTAAGAATGGCTTAATTTTCTCATCAGCTGCGACCCAACCATTCCATCCCAAATGTATGGTATCTTGCATGAAGTAATCTCGACCACCATCGTGAGAAAAATCAGCAATATTATTAAAACCTTGAGATTGTAATTGTTTCTTTACTTTGTTTACACTTTGGTAGTACATATCAGTTCTTAGACCTGTATAATCAGACCAACGCTGATTAACTGGTTGAATGATAAATAATACATCTGTATCTTTTTTAGCAAATTCAGCTAACACAGCTTGAAAATCACCATATTCTTCTGACTGTCTGTAATCAAAGTCTCTTTGAGAATCTTTCAACCTTTTAATATTCAACTTTACTCGAGAATCATAGAATGAATTTTTAATACGGAACGGGTTATTATTTGTTTGCTCTTTTCCAATTTTAGTTGCCTCTCGTAATAAAGTTGGCACATCAGCTTGTTCAGGCAAACGCTTTATAGCTGGTTCAACAAATTTATTCCAATTATCGGTGTTCGAAAAGTTTGAAAATAATTGATCTTCGCGCAACAAAGTTCTATGTTTTAAACTCAGTATTTTTTTATCAGTTGCTGATAGTGGTTGGTTATCACTTATCTTAGTCACTAATTTTGAGTAAACATCACTATCTTTGACTTGCTTTTGGCGAAGTAGTCTCTCTGCTATAAATCGATCTGTAGGTGTAATTGTTTTAATTTGTCTTAACCAATCAGCAGTCTGTAATGGTGAATAAAATTCAGGAAATGCTACTTTTGAATTTTTCTTTGTAAACCACTGTTGAGAAATAACGAAAACAACTTGTTTTTTATGCAAAGCTTTTGGCATTTCCTGCATACTCAAATAATGCGTAAGGGACTCAGTACCAGCCTGGCCTAATAGAAAAGGCTGATAATTACGATGATACTTTGCTGCTAACATTGAAGGATGCATTGTATCTAAACGTAATAATTCGCTGGACCCAAAAAAAGGTACATAACGAGTCTTTTTATCACTAAACGCAGCATGCTTAACCGCTTCACCTTTAAAAACATTTTTTGAGAAAGAAACAGAAGCTTCACGTACATCTTTTTTCGTGATGTGATTTAGGGAAAAAGGCGCTAAGAACAACGCTGCGATGAGAATAAAAGCAATAATCACCGGCCCGAAAATCCACCATAAGCCACGTTTTTTCATTATAAATTACCCGATCAATGATTCAACTTTAGCAACGACTTTATTTGGTGTGTTCCACTCGTTACGATCAAATTCTGAAACAGGAGCTTGAATATCGAATTTACTTTCCAAATCTAATAGCAATTCAACTGTTGCCATTGAATCAAGTAATCCATTATCAAAGAAATCTTCGTCCATTTGATCAGAGATGTCTTCACCAATAATTGTATTTAAAATTTCAATAACTTCTTCTTTTACTGCCATGTTTATTTCCTCTTTCTTTTTAACTTTAAATTATTTAAACCATAGTGTGTCTAAGAATCCACTAAACAGCAAGAAACTTAGCATTACTACGTTAAATGTGATCACTATAGCTATAGCATCTGTCCACTTATTGTGTGGTACATTGTGTTTCTTTTTGTATCGTATCCATGCATCATTTATAACTAATCCTACACCGTGGAATAAACCATAGGCAATGTAATACCAATGCAATCCGTGCCAAAATCCCATAACTAACATGTTAAATATATAAGCAATATTAGATGTTGTGACACGACTTTTAATCCATTTTTTCTTCATAATAAGAAAAACAAATCTCATGAAGATATAATCACGGAACCAAAATGAAAGTGTAATATGCCACCGATTCCAAAATTCTTTCAAATTTTTCGATAAGAATGGCTTATCAAAGTTCATAGGCAATTCAATACCCATAACATAACTTGTGGCAACTGCAAAAAGTGAGTATCCTGCAAAATCAAAAAAGAGATTAAGACCGGTTGTATACATATAAGGAATCAACCACCAAGTCCATCCATGATGAACTTGTGCAGCGTCAATCGCAAAAGCTTGTATATATGGTAGCCATACTTCTCCAAGATAATGCGAGATGATAAACTTGTATAAAAATCCTAGAAAAAAGTACCAGACAGCTTTTTCAAGCATACTAACATACTTTTCGCGACTAGGAACGGAAGTAATATCCTTTTCAAAGCGACGATAACGATCGATTGGCCCTGAAGAAATTGATGGCATGAAAAGCATGAACCGCAAAAATAGCCAAGGGTTAAATGTCTTAATTGACCCATCTCTTGTTTCTAAAATCATTGCAGTGGAGCGGAACGTTAAGTAAGAAATACCTAAAAATCCCAATAATGTCGAAACATGAGTCCAATGTGCTGGCGCCGATACCTTAACTATAACTAAAGGTAGTATAGCCAATAAGGTAGCAAAGTAAAACACAAGAGCATTATTACTCTTTTTGCGATAAAGTGTGTAACCCCATACTAACAGCCACTGCCATATCATAAATCCAATTATGGCGTATCCTTCATGATACTTTTTACCATTAAACATCAAAAAGATAAAAACAAGTGAAACGATTACTTCATACCAATCTATACGTTTTCCAAAATATAATCCGACTGCTAATGGTACTAATGCCAACAATAAGTATACAAAATACTGCGGATCAGCATACGGTTGTAAATTAAGCATTCCCGTTTACCTCTGCAATCAACCCCTTAAGATTAATTTTTCCGTTTGGCGTTAGCGGCATACTGTCCCGATAAATAAAACGACTTGGCATCATATACGGCATCATAATATTTTCAAGATCTTGCTTAATAGCATTTGTCAGTAAAATTGGCTTTTCAAAGTTATTTTCTTTAGCAACAATAATTGCTAACAATTGTTTAACTTTACCATCAGCATCATATCTTGGTACTGCAACTGCCTGTTCAACCCACTGACTTTGTTGAAGCTGCTGGGCAACTTCTTCCAATTCAATTCTAAAGCCATGCAATTTAATTTGGAAGTCGCTTCGACCTTTATAGTGCAATAGCCCATTAGCATCTCTGGAGGCTAAATCTCCTGTTTTATAGGCTTGTAGACCATTAACAGTGATAAATGCTGCAGCTGTTTTTTCAGGATTGTTTAGATACCCCTTTGAAACCGATGGCCCTGCAATAACAATTTCTCCTGCTTCTCCGTCAGTTAGTGCCATACCATCAGGATCTTGGATAATAATTTCAGTATCTGACTTAACATAGCCTATCGGCATTTTATCGTTTTGATCAATTACATCTTGTGTTATCTGTATACCAGTGACAGCAACAGTAGCTTCTGTCGGTCCATAAGTGTTAAAAATTTTTGCTTTAGGAAATCGTTCTAACAACTTTTGAGCAGTGGTTGTGGTCAACACTTCTCCACAAAATAGAAATGCATTCAAACCAGGATGTGTTTCTTGATTAAACTCTGGATCTAATAATGCAACGTCAGCAAATGATGGTGTTGAAACCCATTTGTTCAAATCCATTTCAGGTAACGTTTTGAACAAAGATTTAAAATCATCAGCAACATTTTTAGGCAATGCTTTAAGCGTTCCTTGCGAAAGTAACGTTGGAACCCAGTCCATAACTGACAAATCAAATGAGTAAGGTGGTTGAGAAAGAACATTACTACCATTTTCCCAATTAAAATCATCACTCAGCATCCATTCGGAGAAACTTATCAAATTGTTATGAGAAATCTGAACACCTTTTGGCTTTCCTGTTGTTCCTGATGTGAAAATAATATAGAAATTTTCATCATCTTTAACAGGATTTGTAAGATCAAAATGAACATCTTGATTAAATATTTCTTCTAATTTTTCCTGATTAATGACAGGCACTTGAGTTATCGAAATTGGCAACTCATCAACTGCTATAACTAATCCTGGTTGCCCGATTTCTATAATATCTGTTAAACGTTCATCTGCTGAATTCACATCAACTGGAATATATGCATGTCCTGATTTAACGCTACCTAAGAAACTGGCAATCATTTCATATTGTTGCCCACCATAAATCATAATCGGTGTGATTGCTTCAATCTCAAGTTTTTCAATGTAAGCAGCTAAATTATCAGAATGAGATTTAAGCTGTGTGTAAGTATGTGTTCTTGTAAGTTCATCATAAGCAATTGCATTAGCATTAGTTATTGCTACTTCATCAATTGTTTTAATGACATTTTTAATTATCATAATTCGTCCCTAAGTTTAAAATTCGTTATAAATAAAGTGTCCGCCACCGACACCAGAATAGCTGTATAAATATATTAACATCAATATAATGAAGAAATAGAATACTGTACGTCCAATAAAGTTAACAATTGATTTATTAAAGAACTGTTTTATCAACTCAAGTTACCTCCTATCTATCTTTTAAGGTATAATCAACATAATATATTGCTACATTTTCACAGTATACGTCTATACTAATATTGAAAACAATTAAATTAATTATAGCATAAACTATGGGGGGGTGTAGTATAGTATTATGCTAAATCTACTTACAGACAGGAGAAATTTGTGATGAATCGATTAGTTATCACCACTTATAAAGTCGATCAATGGCTGTTTCACTTCCAATCAGCAAAATCAATAGTCATTGCACTTAAACAAACGGTTCCCATATTGGCTGTCAATATTTATCTGCACCTGCTCTATCGATTAACAATTTATCCAGATTCACTTATGAGTTATTTCTTTAATCACCCGTTACATGTTGCACCACCAATAGCCGACAATATTCGTTTTGGATTAAGTTTGTTAGACGGACTTGTTATTATGATTTTTGTAGCTGGTTTTACATTTAATTATTTATCTAGTCAATTGATTCATGATACGAGTTTGCCTATCTTAACAAATTTTTTAATCACTTATTTAGTTTTATCAGGTAATAACCAGTTTTCAACGACCAATACTTCACAATATTTACTTATTACAATTTTTGTATTTTTCAGTGTACGATCCTATGCTTACCAAAGAACACACTTTTTAAAAGATACGGTTTCACCTTACGATTTAAGAAACCTACTTTGGTCAGCCATAGTCATTGGCTTAACTATGATTAGTTACCACTATATTGTAAATATGCACTTTCAAAGTAGTTTTTCCACTTTACTCTCTAAAAACCTTTTTTCTTCGTTTACTGGTTTATTACTCATTGCAGTGCTATCCCCAATTATGTTTATCATCGGCTTTCCTTTACCTTCCGAGTTAACAGATGATCAAACCACATTGAATACAGTTATTTCAAATTTAGATGCCTTTTTAAATTCTACCAATGCAGTCTTACCGTTCCCAGAAAATTTATACAGTACGTATGGATCTTACACACTATTTGGTGGTATTGGCAATACTATCGTTGTCAGCTTGTTGCTACTATTTATGAAGAATGAACCCTATAAGCGTTTAGGTAAAATTGCTTGGCTCCCAAGTTTATTTGATAATAATTATCTATTATATAGTGGCCTGCCAATGTTTTTTAGACCTATCCTGATTGTTCCAAATGTACTAGTTAGCACTTTTAGTTTTTTAATTAGTTATCTGGCAATTGCTTTACATTTTGTTAAACCAGTTATTTTTATTACCCCAACGCATCTACCTAATCTGTTACTGCCAACTATTGCCAGTGGTACACCAATTAGGAGTACCATACTAACCATCGTTATCTTAATCATGTCTTATATTATATATAAACCATTTGTCATGAAACTTACTAGTGAGGAAAACTGATGAAAAATAAAATTATACTATCATTAAGTTTTTTATTGCTTCTATTCCTGGGTTATTATGGACATGTTTGGATTTCTGAACTCAATCAAGTTCAATCTAAAATACAACGTTCTAAAATGACACCTGTAATTTTTGTGCCTGGATCAAGTGCAACAATCAATCGTTTTGATGATTTGTTTTCTAATATAAATGCGAAAAATGTTAACCACAGTATTCTGAAGGTCAAAGTCAATACTGACAACACACTAAGTTTCTCAGGTAGTATTAAGTCCAGTGATAAGGAGCCTTTCATTGTTATTGGATTCCAAGATAATGAAGATGGCTACACTAATATTAAAAAGCAGGCTAAATGGTTGACCATCGCATTAGAAGCTTTACAAAAACGTTACCATTTCAGAACTTTTTCAGCTATTGGCCATTCAAATGGTGGTTTAAATTGGACAATATTTTTTGAAAAATATTATGATCGCAATTCTTTCGACGTGCCAATATTAATGACTCTGGGAACTCCTTTTAATTTTTCAGAAAACTCATTAAATCGTAAAACAGAAATGCTTAATGATTTAATATCAGATAGTCATAACCTGCCGAAAAATCTTCAAATGATTTCTGTCGCTGGAACTGAGGATTATACGGATGATGGCATTGTTCCCATTCAAAGCGTGATTGCAGGAAAATATGTTTATCAAAAAACTGTTAAATCTTATACTCAAATCACCGTATCTGGCGATAACGCTCAACACTCGAGTTTACCTGAGAATCCAGAAACTGTTAAGCTAATTGAATCTAACATCTTAAAACATAACAAACGTTCAAATAGATAAAAAAACTTGGCCTAGGCCAAGTTTTTTTATCTATTTGAATCACCACGTTTTTTGTTTTCCTTACGTACTGCTCGCATCTCTTCCCTTTTTGAAATACGACGATCCATTTGATTTTTACGTTGTATTGCTGATTTTATACGACGCTTATAACCAGGTTTTACGACCTTCTTCTTCTTTTTGACCATGCCAACCATTGTAGGATCTAATTTCTTATTAGAAGCAACGCGTTGTTTTCTCGCACGTCTATCTTTTATATCAGTAATTTGATTATCTTTGATTTGTTTAGCATTAAAATTAATACCAAGATTTTCAAGTTCTGCTACTTCATCCTCTTCATCAGGGCCATACAATGTAATTGCCAGTCCTGGCATACCATTTCGTCCTGTTCTACCAACACGGTGCACAAAGAATTCTAGTTCATCTGGAATATCATCATTTATAACATGAGATACACCTTCTATATCAATACCACGAGCTGCCAAATCAGTAGCAACAACATATTGATAATCCAAATTTTGAATCGCTTTCATGACACGACGACGTTCTCTAGGCTCAATATCACCATGTATCTCGGCAATTTTTAATCCCCTACCACGTAAATTAGCAGCAATCTCTTTAGCACGTTCTTTTGTATTTGCAAATACCAATGCAAGATACGGATTACTTAATTTAAGTACTTGATAAATCACATCATTTTTATCTTTTGACTTTGTTGCTAACAACCAATTGTCAATTGTTTCAGCAATAACCGTTGAAACTGGAATTGCTTCAAATTTTGGATTATCTAAGTACTTTTTTAAGAATGGTTTCAGTTTTTCAGGCATTGTTGCACTAAAAACCAGTGTTTGCAAATTTTCTGGCATAGCCCCAGCAATATAGTCCACCTCATTTAAAAATCCCATATCTAAAGTCATATCGGCTTCATCAACAACTAAAGTACGCACTGCATGTAACTTTAATGCCCCAGATGAAACTAAATCTTTAATTCGTCCTGGCGTCCCAATAACAATTTGCGGTTGCGTGTTTTCTAATTGCTTAATTTGACGTACTTTATCTGTACCACCAACATACTCAGCAATAGTTACTTTCTCATTCAACTGCCCAGCAAATTGCTTAGCTGCTTGTGTAATTTGAGCTGCCAATTCTCTTGATGGTGTTGTGATCACAACTTGTACATAATGTTTGTCTTGTTCTAATTGATTCAAAATTGGAATCAAAAAAGTATGTGTCTTTCCTGAACCAGTTTGTGACTGCCCTACAACGTCATTGCCTTGCAATATAGCTGGAATAAGTTTTGCTTGTACAGCAGTTGGTTGTGTAAATCCAATACCCGATAATGCATGGATAACTTCCTGTTTTAAATTAAATTGTCCAAATTGGTTTGCAGTTTCTGCCATCAATTTTCTCTACTTTCAATATTTCAAATGTTTTTAATTACTATTATTAATGGTCATGAGTTCATTATCTACTAAGGTAATGAGACGCTCGATATCACTTTTTGTTTGTGCCCAAGCTCCTGAGGCCATTGCATGTCCTCCACCCTCAAACTGATTAGCTATTTTGTTGATGACTATCGTTCTAGAACGCAAACGAACACGATAATTTCCTTCATCTTGTTCTTCAAAAATTGCCCATGCTTTAACACGGTCAATTTTTGACGGTAGCGAAACAACAAAAGACGTACCAGAGTCTCTTAAATCAAATTTTTCAATTAACTCTTTTGATAAAATAATATAAGCAAATCCAGAGGGTAATATTTCTAAGTTTTGAAGAACATAACCTGAAAATTTAGCTGCATTTTCAGAAATTGTTTCCATGTTATGATGAACAGCCTCATAATCAAACCCAAATCCAAATAATTCAGAAACGACTCGAAAAGTCTCCTTATCCATACTATACATAAATCGACCAGTATCACCAACAATACCTATATAAAGCAATCGAGCAGCTTTCTTTGTCATCATGAGTCCTTGATGTTTAAGCGACTCGTAAAATTCATAAATCATAGTACTAGTGGCTGAATGTCCATTTTTAACCCATTGCCAATCACCATAAGGTTCATCATTAGGATGATGGTCAATTTTTATGGTTTCCAAGCCATTCTGCCAACGTTGGTCATCAATACGTGGTGCATTAGCTGTATCTACCATAATTACTAAGGCATGCTTATAGGCTTTATCTGGAACATCGTCCATAAAAGTATCGTCTTCGCTCATCCAAGCAAGCCCTGGAACTGATTTACCCACTGCATAAATTTTTTTATCAGGGAAACTTGCTTGTAAAATAGCTTTCAATCCTAATTGAGATCCAAACGCATCCGGATCTGGGCGCTGATGCCGATGAATGATAATTGTGTCGTAACGTTTTATTTGTTCTAAAATTTGTTCTTCAATGGATGCCATGTTCTCGTCTTTCTAGTTGTCTCTTTTAAGCTCTAAATTCAATCAATTAAAGTATACCATGTTTAAAACAAAGTAATTTCTTCAAAAGCGCTTGAATTTAAGTTTGTCATCGACATACCTAACAATCTAATTGAAAACGGTGGCATCATTAGATCAACAAAAATATCATAACTCGCTTTTACGATTGCTTTCTCTGAAAGCTCCCAATTTACTTCTTTAGTCACTGAACGTGTTATTGTATGAAATTCATTATCTCTAATTTTAATGTTCAGTGTACGCCCCGTTAACTCTCTTTTTTTCAAGCTAGTAATCATTCCAATTGCTAGTTTACTCAGCGCTTGCTTAATTTGTTGATCAGTATTTAAGAAATGGCGGTATGTTTCTTCCTTTCCAACTGATTTAGTTATGCGTTGCCATTTAACTTCTCCAAAATGCACACCACGTGCTTGCCAATAGAACAACTCGCCCATTTTACCAAAATGACTTTTTAATGTTTCTTTGGAAATAGCTCTAAGCTGACTACCATTAGTAATATTTAATGACTTAAATTTCTGATAAGTCTTATCACCCACTCCTCTAAAATTTTGAATAGGTAATTTTGCTAAAAAAGATAGCATATTCTTTTTAGTAATAACTGTGACTCCGTTTGGCTTATTATATTCTGAACCTAGTTTCGCTAACAACTTATTATGAGAAACACCTATTGAACTTGTTAATCCAGTTTGTTTTAAAATTTCATGTCTGATTTTAGCAGCCATGTTTGATCCTGATAAATCACAATCAGTAATATCTAGATAGGCCTCATCAAAAGCTATTGGTTCAACTTTTTTTGTAAATAAATAAAATATATCGTGGATTTTACTAGATATTTGTTTATATTTTTCAAAATCTGGTGTTATAAAAACCGCATCTGGTGATAGTTTTTTAGCTTCAAATGAACTCATGGCCGAATGTACGCCAACTTTTCTTGCGAGATAATTAGCTGTTGTTACAACACCATGTCCTTCAGTTGTAGAAGGATCTTTAGCAATAATTAACGGCACCTTTGACAATTCTGGATTTTCTACCATTTCAACTTGCGCATAAAATGCATCTATATCAACATGTAATATTAGTCTAACATCATTTGTAATTAAAAATTCTTCCATATAGCAATGATTATACCACTAACTCGAACACATGTTCTTGTAAATGCACAAAAAAACCTAACCAAAGAGGGGATTGGTTAGGGATATGATAGTCAAACTATCATTAACAATCAATCAGTAATTGGGGGGGCTGATTGAAACATTACTAGGGGAGTAATGAACTCAATTAATTGAGTATATAGTAATTATACACTATAATTATTGCTTTATGATAATATTTTTTTCAAAAATATTACTTTAACATTTCTTAAATGTTACAAAGGGTTTTCATATTTAAAAATAAAAAAACACTCCGCAGAGTGCTATTTTATTAAACATCACGACGACGTTCTTTGATACGAGCTGCCTTACCTTGTAATGCACGTAAGTAGTACAACTTTGCACGACGAACGGCACCATAGCGAACAACTTCAATTTTATCAACACGTGGTGAATGTAATGGGAATGTACGTTCAACACCCACACCAGATGAAATTTTACGTACTGTGTATGTAGCTTGGATGCCTGCACCCTTACGCTTGATAACTACACCTTCAAACAATTGAATACGTTCACGTGAACCTTCAACAATCTTGGCATACACCTTAACTGTATCACCTGCACGGAAATCTGGAATATCAGAACGTAGTTGTGCTGATGTAACATTTTCTAAAATAGTATTTTGACGCATGGTCTTCTCCTGATCAATAATCTTACACTAGCCCTTAGGCTGAACGCACAGCGGATTATTGTTTATATTGCCATTATGGCTTTTTTAATTCTACCAAATTATTAATTAGTTGTCCAATACTATTTTGCAAAGTTCATTAAATCATCTGCAATAGTATCAATTTTTAACTGAGATGCTTCTTGAGAGTCAGACTCAACACCTATATAAAATTTAAGCTTAGGCTCTGTTCCCGAAGGACGCACAGCCACCCAAGAACCATCTGCTAACCAATATTTCAAGACATTAGATTTTGGCTGTGGTAATGTTTTTTGTTGACCGTCTGCTGATGTTTCAGTTGCCGTTGAAAAATCTTGTACACGATTGACTGCCACACCACCAATTGTCTTCGGCTGTTCATTACGGAACTTACCGATAATGGCTAACATTTCATCATTGCCATGTATCCCTGGAAAGTCTAGGCTAATTGTCTTTTCTTCAAAGTAACCAAACTTTTCAAATAACTCTTGTAGGCCGTCGGCGAACGTCTTGCCTTGTGACTTATAATATGCTGCTACTTCAGCAAATAACACAAGAGCTTGAATAGCATCTTTGTCATGGGCAAATGGCTTAACCAGGTAACCAAAACTCTCTTCAAAGCCAAATAAGAATTGATGTGATTTAGTTGCTTCATACTCATCAATCGTTGCAGCAATGTACTTGAACCCTGTCAAGACGTCTGCTGTTGTTACCCCAAAACTAGCCGCTATCTTTGAAGCAAAACGTGAAGAAACAATTGAAGTCACAATAGCACCATTTTCTGGTAATGTATTTGTTTGTTTCTTTGCCGTCAAAAGATAATTCACAAGCACAGCCGCAATTTGGTTCCCTGTTAAGACTTGGAATGTGTCATCAGCTAATTTGACAGCTGCTCCCATACGATCTGCATCGGGATCAGTCGCCACAACCGCATCAGCCCCTTCACGCTTAGCATAATCAATAGCCATAACTAAGGCTGCTGCATCTTCTGGGTTTGGCTTCTTAACTGTTGGGAAATCTCCGTCAATCACCGCTTGCTCTTTTACAATGGTATAGTTTGTAAAACCAGCTTGTTGTAGTGCTTTTTCACCAATATACTGTCCTGTGCCATGTAGCGGTGAATAAACAAATTTCAACGAAGCCCCTTCCTTAGCAACCAACTCTGGGTTAACCGTTACTGTGGCAACGTTAGCTAAATATTTATCATCAATTTCTGAATCAATAACTTGCACATGCGCATTTGATTCATCTAAAGCAATCGTAAAGACATCTTGTATATTTTCAAGTTCTGAAACAACCGCCTCAACAGCTTCTGGCACCATTTGTCCACCATCCGCTCCATATACTTTATAGCCATTATATTCTTTAGGATTGTGCGATGCTGTAATCATAATGCCCGCAAATGTGCCAAGTTCGCGCACAGCAAAAGACAATTCCGGTGTTGGTCGTAAACTGCTAAACAAATAGGCTTTAATACCATGTGCAGATAAAACCTGCGCTGCATCTGAAGCAAATTCTGGTGAAAAGTGTCGCGAATCAAAACTGATAACAACACCACTAGTCTTTGCAGCATTGCCCTGGGCGTCAATATAACGCGCTAATGCCTCAGTGACTTGACGAACTGTGTAAATATTCATACGATTTGTGCCGGCACCCAAAATACCACGCATGCCAGCTGTACCAAAACTCAAATTCTGGTAGAACGCATCTTCTTGCTCTTCAGGTGTATAGTGCGCCAAATCCTTGGCCAAATATTCTGGCAAAACTGCTGCTTCCCATTTTGCTAATTGTTCTTGATAGCTCATGATTTTCTCCTATGTGTATTCTAGCTTTATTATAACAAAGTTTGATTATTTCCGAACAAACAAGTTAACGATTGCTTGTCTAAATTTTGGGGCTCTTAAAGCCACGATAAAGACGATCGCTATGCCTACAACGATAATTAACAGCATATCTGACGGTATATCTAGGTGTCCAATGAAGTATCCTGCAGAAACAATGACTGCAGACCACAATACACTCGCAAAAGCCGCCATACGAATATAGATCACAAATGACAGTCCTAATCTTCTTGCTAATAGCGGTACAACAACACGAATGAAAGGTAAAAAGCGTCCTAAAACAACAAATAATAGCCAACGCTTTGGATGAAAATTAGTAGCTAATTTATCTAACATTTCTCCCTGTAGGTGTCGCTTTAAAAACGGGATTTTACTAATCTGTTTCATCAAAAAGGCACCGAACCAATAATTGACGGCATCGCCCAAAAAAGAAGCCAATGAAAAAATAGCAATATAAGCCATTAATTCGCCGAAATTATGATGTGTTCCTGCAAGTCCACCAGCAGTGGTTAATATTGTGTCCCCTGGTATGAAACCAGTCACAATACCTGCTGTCTCAATAAAAATAAGCAAAAAAAGAATCACGAGCTTAGTCATTGAAAACGGATTATCCGCTGAAAGAATATCTGTTAAAAAGTGAGGTAAATTAGAAGCAAGTATGAGCATAACGTTATCCTTTATTTGCCTCTATTATAGCAAAAAAGCGCCGAGGCGCTTTTCTTGACGTCTTTACTTTGTAGCGAAAATTTCAACACCATTTTCTGTTACAGTAAATTGTTTTGTTTCAAAATTAGCATCCAACACAGCTGTTGTCTTACCATCTGCAGACGTACGTGTGATTGTCAATTCGTTTTCACCATCATTGATCACATCGATTGTACCATCTAAATCAAACGCTGAGCTTGTGTTACGGAAACGTAGCAAGTTAAACAAGTTTGAAACAACCGGACGCTTTGTTGTTTCAGCAATTTCAGCCAAATCATAATAATGACGGTTAATGTTACGGCCTTCTTTTGAGCTTTCTAGTAACTCAATATCATTTTCACCCGCAAGCAAACCAACATAATAAATTTGTGGAATACCTGGTGCAAAAATTTGAGCTGCACGTGCTAGCAAGTAAGCAGCGTCATCGTTTCCTAATGCTGAGTAATAAGTCGTGTTAATTTGGTAAATGTCTAAGTTGTTATAAGCTGCTGATGAGAAAATCTTCTTAACGTTGGCACCAACTTTGTACATTTCTTCAGTTGTAAAGTCAGTTTCTTCTTGTGTCAACAAGTCCTTAGCATCAACAACACCAATACCATCGTGTGTATCCAAGGTTGTAAACTGCTTCATTGGGCTTTGACGTAACCAATCTGCAAGACGATTTGTCTTACCTGAATACAATGAATATAAAGTAATCAATGGCAAAGCAAAGTCATATGAATACATGTCGTGTTCAGTAATCTTACGAACAATCTTGTAATGTTCATGAATTTCTGGCAAAACTTCTGAACCTTCCGCTGCCAGGATTTCACGAACTTCATCTAAGATGTTCCAAATTTCCGGTTCAACGAAGAAATCATTTGTGTCCAACTTCTTAATAGCATAAGCAAAGGCATCCAAACGGATAACAGACGCACCATGATGTGCCAAATTAACCAATGAGTCTTTGATGAACTTTTTAGTTACTTCTTTAGTGACATCCAAATCCATTTGTTGGTCACCGAAAGTGTTCCATACTTGATCGGTTGTACCATCAGCAAACGTTACGGGTGCAAATGGTGCCTTATCCTTACGCTTGTAAATCAAATCAATATCAGCTTCAGTAGGACGGTTTTCAGGCCAAAATTCAGAATACTTCAAGAACATATCATAGTATTCTGATTCTTCTTTCTTTTCTAAGAAGTCTTGGAAATACTTTGATTGTGGTGAAATGTGATTCAACATGAAATCAAACATCAAATAATACTTATCTGCTAACTTATCGATATCTGACCAGTCACCAAACTTTGGGTCGACTGTTTCGTATTCTTCAGGGGCGAATCCGCGATCACCTGTTGAAGGGAAAAATGGTAAGACGTGAACTCCACCTACAACTCCATCAAGTTCGTTTGATAATACTTGGTCCAATTCCTTAAGGTTCTTTCCTAATGAATCAGCATATGTGATAAGCATAGCTTCATTGGTAAGCTTTTTCATGTTTTGTTCTCCTTTTTAAAAACAATGACGATAAATTTAGTAGCTATTTATATTGCGCCGCCAAGTAGCGCAAACTATTTTAAAAATTATACTGTCTTCTTACGATTAGTGAAAAATGTAATAACTGCAATTAGAATTAATACAACACCTAAAGTAGGAATTGTAGTGTAAGCTGCTTCTGCAACATTACTTGTGTGATTACCCATCAATCCTGCAAGTAATGAAATAACAAATGGTTCGACAAAGACACCGACGTTAAATCCAATTAATATAATGGAAGTAACAAATGATTGCTTTTTAAGTGGTGCCAAATTTGGTAATTGACTAAAAATGAATGGTGAGATGAGTTGCATAGGAAATCCAATTAACAACACACCAACTGTTAACATAATGAAATTATGGTTGGAAAATGCAACTAAATAGTTTGATACGGCCATTAATACCAATCCAACTTGTAATGTAAATCGACCGAATATTTTGTGAATTGTACCATAGACAATACCACCTAACATAGCGGCTACCAACATGAATGATAAAATTGTTGAAACAACCAATCCATTAACACCAAGGCTTTGCGCCATAAATGGAAAACTAAGTTGAATTGCCATATAGTCTATAACCAAAAATGCAGCAAATAATGTTAATACCCATACTAAAGGATTAATTTTAGTAGGTTCGTTGTGCTTTGTGCTGGCAGCATCTGTTGACTTCTCTTTATGCTCATCTGACAACATTTCTGTTGTGTCTGGCACTCTAACATAGAAAAGATACAATATTGGAAATGCTAACAAGTAAACTAAGAAAGTTGTTTGCCAGCCAAAGTTAAGTAGTAGTCCAGCTATAAAAGTTAAAACAGCCTGTCCAATTTGTTCACCAGCAGCACGCCAACCTAACATCGTAGAACGTGTTTGTCCTTGATACATTACAGCAATCATGGAAACAGCAAGTGAATTAAAAATACCAAATCCTGCCCCTAAAACCATTCGCGAAATTAGGATAACAGGGTAAGATGACACAAAAAATGGCACAACACCGGCGAATCCAACTAACAACATTCCCAATGCTATTGTTTTTTTATCACCTAGCTTTGCTGCAATAAATGAACTAAGCAACACGAAAACTGTTACAACAATTGAGGGTGTTGTTGCTAGCGCTTGAACCTCTGTAGCTGATACGCCTAACGACTTTGTCATTTGTGGCAAAGCACCGTTAATTGCATACGCACTTGTTAACATGAATGAAATACCTAAAAACGCTACTTTGGTAATCCATTTATCCTGACTCTTCATTATTATCTCCTTCAGTTCGACAAAAGGAACCGGTTCCTTTTGTTTTAAAACTTCCTTGTGCAACTCAACACAAATAATTGTAAACGCTTGCACCTTAATTGTCAAACGTTTTTCATTATGAAAAAATAACATTTTGTTTTCAGTAATTTTCATTAATTTTTCAATACACTTCTGCACAGCTTTTAGACTACTTTATTAGAAAAAAATATATAAAATTAACTTTTAAAAAATCTAAAGAAAAAAGGATAAACTTGTACAAGTTTATCCTAATAAAACTAGGCTGTTTCTTCAATAGAAGCATTTAAATTACTAATATAATTATAAACACCCTGGCCTGCTATGCCACCATCACCAACAGCTGTTGTAATTTGACGTAAATCTTTAGCTCGAACATCACCTACAGCAAACACACCAGGTATTTTAGTTTGCATTTTATTGTCAGTTATAATCCAACCATCTTGATCAGTTATGCCCAATTTTTCAAATGCTTGTGTATTTGCTTTCAAACCAACGTAGATAAAAATTCCGCTTGCATCAATATGTGTCACATCATTTGTTTGATTATCTATAACATTGATGCCCGTCATCTTATCTTCATCACCGGTAATTTCAACAACTTCTGTATGCCACTTAAACGCCATTTTTTCATTATTAAAAGCACGATCTTGTATTATCTGTTGTGCTCTCAAAGTATCACGTCGATGAAGCACTGTTACAGATTTAGCTAAATTAGTTAGATAAAGTCCTTCTTCAATAGCTGAATCACCACCACCAACTACGACAACATTTTCATCTTTAAAGAAAGCACCATCACAGACTGAACAGTAACTAACCCCTTTACCTTGGTATGTTTCTTCACCATCAACACCTAAATGAGTATGCTCAGACCCTGTAGCAATAATAATCGCTTTTGTTTCGTAATCACCAGAATCAGTGTGTACAATTTTACTACCAGTTTCTACCTCAATATTTTCAACCGTTCCAAAGGCATATTCAGCACCAAATTTAGTTGATGAACTATACATTTTTTCGGCTAACTCAGGTCCCATAATATTATCAAATCCAGGATAATTTTCTACTTCTGCGGTATTATTCATTTGTCCGCCATAAATACCTTGATCTAACATCACTACTGAAAGATTAGCTCTAGAAGCATAAGTAGCTGCTGTCATTCCTGCTGGTCCTGCCCCAATTACTACGACATCATAATACTTTGTATCAGACATGTTATCAGCCTCATTTCACTTACTTTTTATTAACAACATTCTACACGTTATTTACTAATTTGTCGAATGTTATAATTTTGATGCCAATTCTTTGATGTAGGCACGTAATTGATCTTTTATCTGAGTATGTTTCAAACCAAACTCAATATTTGTTTTTAAAAATCCAATTTTTGAACCAATATCATAACGGCTCCCCTTAAACTGATGAGCGTAAACATGTTGACGATTATTCAATGAATCAATTGCATCAGTTAACTGAATTTCATTGCCTTTACCTGGTTTTGTATTTTCTAATTCTTCAAAAATTTCAGGTGTGAGTAAATAACGTCCAATAATAGCTAAATCAGACGGTGCATCTTCGGGTTTTGGTTTTTCAACAAAAGACTTCACTCTAAATAGACCATCGGAGGCTTCTGCGGCTGGATCAATTACCCCATATTCAGAAACTTGATTATGTGGTACTTTCATCACGGCTAATGTTGACTCTCCTGTTTCTTCATAGCGCTCAATGAGTTGTTTGGTCAAAGGGACATCATCTTCCATTAAATCATCACCAAGTAACACAACAAAAGGTTCATCACCAATGAATGCTTTTGCTGTTAGGACCGCATCCCCTAACCCTTTAGGATGAGACTGTCTGATAAAGTACGTGTTAATATCAGTTGTTTCTTCAACGACTTTTAATAGTGCATCCTTACCTTTGTCTCTTAAATTATTTTCAAGTTCCGGATTTGAATCAAAATGATCTTCAATTGAACGCTTAGACTTTCCGTCAACAATAACAATATCTTCAATGCCAGAAGCAATAGCTTCACGTACAATGTACTCAATAGTTGGTGTGTCAACTATTGGTAGCATTTCCTTAGCCAAAGCTTTTGTGGCAGGCAAAAAACGTGTTCCTAATCCTGCTGCTGGAATAATTGCTTTACGTACTGGTTTCATGTGTACTTTCTCTCTTTCTATATACCAAATAAAATTAATCTTCTGATTTTAATGGACGTTGCATTAAATCATCAATAGCCTCTTTAAGTGCTTTATTCTCATACAATACTTGGTAAATAGCTGTTGTTATCGGCATGTCTATTTGATGTTGTTGTGCAAAATCATATACCGCTTTTGTTGTATTAACCCCTTCAATTACCATACCCATATCTCTGGATACTTCTTGCAAAGATTTTCCTTGTCCTAAACCAACCCCCGCACGATAATTACGCGAATTGGGAGACATGCCTGTTACAATTAAATCACCTATACCAGCTAATTCGTACAGAGTCTTTTCTTGCGCGCCCATAGCTACCCCCAACTGTCTCATTTCGACTAAACTTCGCGTAATCAAGGCTGCTTGAGCATTCGCGCCATATCCTAATCCTATTAAAGCCCCTGAACCAATAGCAATAATATTTTTTAAAGCTGCAAAGAGCTCTGAACCAAGTAAATCATTGTTGGTGTATGCTCTAAAACTATCGTTAGATAATACTGTTTGTAACAGTTTTGCAGCACGCAAATCACTACTTGCAATTGATACTGCTGTTAAATCATGCTTGATGACATCTTCTGCGTGTGACGGCCCTGAAACCACAACTAGTGATGTTCGATAACTAGCATCGATCTCTTCTTCCAACATTTCTGAAATACGCTTATAGGTTCCTTGCTCCAGACCCTTTGTTGCATGGGCCAGGATAACTTTATGATTTAATTGCCTAAGCACTTCATTTAAACGCTGAGAAACTTCTCTGACTGCTTTTGTTGGTACAACACTTAACACAATTTCTGATTGGTCAACAGCAATTTTCATATCATAAGTAGCTCTTATGTTAGAAGAAAGATTAGCATTGGGTAAATACTTTTTATTGGTATGATGGGTGTTAATTTCATTTACTTGTTCTTCTTTATGTGACCACAAATAGACGTCATGACCATTTTCTGCTGCTGTATTTGCAAGCGCTGTTCCCCATGATCCCGCACCTAGAACTGCTATTTTAGTCATTTTTGTTCTCCAAGTCACGTTTTTCGTTTTTTTTCATCTCAACAGTCATTCTTTCCTCGAGCGTTTTCAATGCATCAATACCCATATTAGCAGTTCTAAATTTAACAGCAGCTGCATCAATAACACTCGCTGTATTACGTCCTGGTGTTACTGGTACAACCATTCGTTTTAATTTAACACCAAGAATTTCCAATGTATCATTATCATTACCTAGGCGATCAAAATTTTGTTCCCCTATTTTTCCATTTGACAAATGAATATTTAATGCAATTGTCGCATGTGATCTGACCGAAACAGCCCCGTAAACTTGTTGGACATCAATAATACCAACACCACGAATCTCCATCATATTACGTAAAACACCGTTTGGTTCTCCAATTAATCGTCCTTCATCTTCTTGGTAAATATCAACTCGATCATCAGCAACGAGACGTGCTTTATCTTGTTGTATGAGTTCAAGTGCTGCTTCTGTCTTACCTATACCTGCATCGCCAGTTATGAGAACGCCTAGGCCATGTACATCAATCAATACGCCATGTACATTTTCTCTAGGTGCAAGTTGTCCACCCAAGTAATAAGTCATATTTGATAAAATCCGTGAAGATGTTAATGTAGATGTCAATATAGGTATTTGCGCTTCCTCTGCAGCTGCTTTTAATTCATCACTGATAGATAGCCCAGTTGAAACAACAAATGCTGGTGTCGTCTCTTCTGCCATTCGACGATAAATCATACGTAATTCATCATGGCTCATTCTTTCCGAAAAAGATGTTTCAGTAATTCCTAATAATTGTATGCGCTCTGGTGCGTAGTAATTGAAATACCCTGTCATCTCTAAGCCTGGCCTAGAAATATCAGAAGTTGTAATAGGCCGATTCAAATAATTTTCGCCAGTCACTACTTCTAATCTTGTATTTTCCACAAGTTGTTTTACTGTTACTGAATTTTGTGCCATATTTATCTTCCTGAATTCATGTAAACATCAGTTGTTAAAATACTATTAACAATTGATAATACAATTGCTGTTAATATTGCCCATCCAAATCCGGCAAAGTCAAAACCACCGATGAGAGAGGCTGTCATTTCTAACATCATCGCATTAATAACAATCGTAAACAAACCAAAAGTTACAATAGTAAGCGGTAACGTTAAAATTAAAATAATAGGTTTGATGATTGTATTTAAAATTGATAATAATAACGCTGCACCTAGTGCCGTAAGCCAATTCATTACCCTAAAGCCTTCTGGAAATAGGGCTGAAATAACTAAAAACACGAGCATTGTAGTTGCTAATCTAGCAGCAAATCGCATATTTGAGCCTCCCATTTAAAAATTGTAAGCGGTTTAAATATTGATATTATGCAGTTCTTATTTATGCTTAACAAATACATTATACCAAATAATGAACCTTATGAAATCATGAAATAAAAAAAAGACTAAACTCATGTTTAATCTTTTCATACTATTATCTATTTGCAACAAATTTAAATAAAGTAGTTATATCCTGGATTTAATTCGATGATTTTACCTGTTCGCTTATAAACAATCCATTCTGCAATATCTGTTGTATAATCACCAATACGCTTAAGATATCCTGCAATAACCAAGTAGTCTGCTGCGGAATCAACTAATTCGGAATCTTCCTTCATGCCATTAACTGAATCTGAGCGTACTTTGGCTGCACGTTGAGATAACGAATGATTTTCATCAGCGATAGCTTCAGCCCCTAGCGCATCATTTTTGATGTAATATCCCATGACTGTTGAAACCATCTGGGCAACTTGTGTCCCCATTTCACCTAATTCTTTTTCAATACTTGCCATGTGTTTGGTTCCTTTAACACGGATTGTTGAATTGGCTATATTTCTTGCTTGGTCTCCCATTCGTTCAAGAACAGAAACAGCTTTTAAAATCGTCACAATTTCACGTAAATCTGTTGTGACTGGCTGATATAACGCTATCATTTCAAAAGTTTTCTTTTCAATTGCTGCTTCACGTTCATTAATTTGATGATCATTATCTAAAATAGCTTTCGCACCTTCACGATCATGATCCACAAATGATTGCACTGATTTTTCGATGGTTTGCGCAACCAACATCCCCATCTCAGTAAAAGAATTGTCTAGATCGGCTAATTCTTCATCAAATAATCGACGCATATTTTTTTCTCCTCTTCAACTATAACTATTAATGTTACTATCCAAATCGACCACTAATGTAATCTTGCGTTTCTTGTCTCTTAGGATCCAAGAAAATATGTCTTGTTGAATCCACTTCAATTAAATTACCACTCAAGAAAAATGCCGTCCTGTCTGATAGTCTTGAAGCTTGAGACATAGAATGGGTTACTATAATCATAGCGTAATCATTTCTTAAATTCATCAAGGTTTCTTCAATATTGTGACTTGATACCGGATCCAAAGCTGAAGTTGGTTCATCAAGTAGCAATAAATCTGGAGAGGTTGCCAATACACGTGCAATCGAAACACGTTGTTGTTGCCCACCCGACAACCCTAATGCTGATTTATGCAAATCATCTTTTACTTCATCCCAAACAGAGGATTGTCTCAAAGCTTTTTCAACAGCTTCATCTAGTACAACTTTATCTTTAACGCCTGCTAATCTCAAGCCAAAAATGACATTCTCGTAAATTGAAAAAGGAAAAGGATTAGGTTGTTGGAAAACCATCCCAATGCGTTTTCTCAACTCCACTGTATCTGTAGTAGGAGCATATATATCAGTCCCATTGAAATCAAATGTTCCTGTCACAGTAATATTATCTTCCAAATCATGCATACGATTTAATGCACGTAAGTAAGTTGATTTACCTGAACCAGATGGTCCAATTAAAGCTGTTATTCCCTTTTCAGGGAAAGTAAGATTGATGCCATGTAATGCTTCTTTCTGACCATACCATAACTTGACGTCACGCGTTTCAAGAATATTTTTTTGTGTCGTATCTGTCATCCGAAGTTCCCCGATATATAATCATTAGTTAATGCCACTTTAGGTCTTGTAAATATTTTACGTGTCAGATCATATTCGATGACTTTACCCATGTGGAAAAACGCTGTATAATCACTGATTCTAGCTGCTTGTTGCATGTTATGCGTGACAATAATAATTGTATATTTATTCTTTAATTCAAGTAACGTATCTTCAACTTGAGAAGAAGATATTGGATCCAAAGCACTGGAAGGTTCATCAAGTAACAATATATCCGGCTTCAATGCTAATGCTCTAGCAATTACTAAACGTTGTGCCTGTCCACCAGATAATGCCAATGCTGACTTATTGAGTTCATCTTTTACTTCATCCCATAAAGCTGCTTGTTTCAAACTCGTTTCAACAATTTCATCTAATTCTTGTTTAGAGGTTGTTCCCCTCTGTGTCAAAGCAAACGTAATATTATTATAAATCGATTTAGCAAAAGGATTAGGCCGTTGAAACACCATTCCGATATGCCGGCGCATTTCATAAACATCGATTGCTTTTGTATTAATGTCGACACCTCGATACATGATATTGCCTTTAACAGTAGCAACTCCATCATTCATTCGATTAAGTGATCGTAAAAATGTTGATTTTCCTGAACCAGAAGCACCAATGAGACTTGTTATTTTGTAACGCTCAAATGATAGATCTCCTTCACTCAACGCTAAGTTATCTCCATAATAAACCTGTAAATTTTTAGTTGATAAAGCAATTTCATGCTTTTCGGAAGGCATATCGTAAATAAATCGTTCTGGGGCATTTTCAGGAATAAATTCACTTACTGGTTTTAGTTCAATATTATTAACCATTTTTTCTCCATAAATTCTATCAGAAATTATTTTTAACGCCATTCAACACATAATTTTAATATGACTCTTAACTTAATTAAGCACTTGTCAACTTTTTGTGTAATTTAGCACCAATTTTACGTGCACTAAAGTTAAAGATTAATACAACAATAATCAAAACAGCCGAAGCACCAGCTGAAACGGCACTCAAATCTGGCATAATACCTTCTGAATTAATTTTCCAAATGTGTACAGCTAAAGTTTCTGCAGGTCGCATCGGATTTAGTGGACTTGCAATATTAAATGGATTCCAGTCACCAAAATTTAGCGCTGGCGCAGATTGTCCAGCTGTATAAATCAAAGCCGCAGCTTCACCAAAGACACGTCCAGCAGATAGCACAACTCCAGTAACAATTGAAGGAACAGCTGCAGGTAAAATAACATGGATGACTGTTTCCCAGCGTGATAAACCTAAAGCTGATCCTGCTTCTCGTTGTAGATTAGGAATCTGGGCTAAACTCGTTTCTATTGATCGTGTTAACAATGGTAAGTTGAATATTGTTAATGCAACAGCTCCAGACAAAATAGAAAAACCAAAATGAAATTTAACAACAAATAATAAGAAACCAAACAAACCAACAACAACTGAAGGTAACGAACTCAGTATTTCAATTGCCGTTCTAACGATCGTTGTAAACCTGCCTTTATGAGCATATTCATTTAAATAGATTGCTGCTCCAAGAGCTATTGGAAAACTAATAGCCATGGCCAATACTAGTAAGTAAAAAGAATTAAACAATTGAATACCAATACCACCACCTGCTTCAAATGCTTTGGCTGGTGACGTTAGAAAATGCCAAGACAGATGTGGTACACCACGCACTAATATAAATGCTAGCATTGCTATTAGTATTAAAGCGACAATACTTGAAATAGCATATATCACGCCAGTAGCTATTTTATCGGAAGTTTTTGCATTCATTACTTCATTTCCCCTCTACGTCCAATTGCACGGACAATTAAGTTAAATACCAAAGACATTAGTAACAGGATCATCGCTAGCGTCCATAATACATTATTTTGGAGTGAACCCATAACAGTATTTCCAATTCCCATGGTCAAAACTGATGTTAATGTTGAGGAAGGTGAAATCAAATTATGTGGCATTAATGCTGCATTACCAATAACCATTTGCACAGCCAAGGCTTCACCAAAGGCTCTCGCCATTCCAAAAACAATAGCAGTTAAAATGCCTGGCGTTGCTGCTCTAAGTACTACTTTATAAATCATTTGCCAACGTGTTGCGCCAATTGCTAAAGCTGATTCACGGTAATGCCGAGGTACTGATTTCAAAGTATCCACAGTCATTGAGGTAATTGTAGGCAGTATCATAACAAAAAGTACAATTGTTCCTGACAAAATACCAAAACCTGATCCACCAAACACACTTCTGATAAATGGCACCACAACTGTTAATCCAATAAATCCATAAACAACTGAGGGAATACCAACAAGTAACTCGATAATTGGTTGCATGATTTTAGCCCCGCGCTTTTGCGCAATCTCTGTCATAAATAGTGACGTACCAATTGCAAATGGTGTAGCCACAATAGCCGCTAAAAATGTAACCAAAAATGAGCCTAAAATCATTGGTAGCGCACCAATATAAGGTTGCTTAGTATGTGGATTGATCACTGATGGATTCCAATTTGTACCAAATAAGAAATCCGATACACTAACACCATCTTTGAAAAAAGTTGACATACCTCTACTAATAACAAATGCAAAGATTGCAACAACAACAATAACGATTAAAGCTAATGCTGCTAAACTAACAGCCCGACCCATCGAGTCTTTTTTTGTTGATTCAGATTTCTGAGTCAACTTCTGTGTAATGTTATCCATTTTTTCTCCAAAGTCTTAACTGGAAACATGTTGCTTGTTTGTTTCCAACATTATTTCTCTTACACTTCAAAATAACTTGAAGTATTATTTTTAATTCAGATAAAGTATAGAACTATTTTTCAACTACTTGTCCATCTAATTGGCGAACCACATTCATGTCGTGGATAGAAATGTAACCTAACTTAGGGACAAGTGTTTTTTGTATTTTAGGTGACACTAGATAATCCAAAAATTGTTGTACTGATTTATTCGGGCGACCATTAGTATAGATATGTTCATAGGACCAAATTGGATATTTACCGTTCATCACATTGACATTGCTTGGTGCTATACCATTCACTGAGGCAGCAACGACAGATTTATCAATATAACCAAATGACGCATAGGATATTGCCCCAGGTGTTGTTGAAACAATTGATCGCACCATACCAGAAGAATCCTGTTCTTGAGCTGATAAACTCTTAAGACCTTTCAATCCCCATTTTTCAAATGTCACCCTCGTTCCAGAACCCGTTGCGCGATTTATAATCACAATTTTATGATTATTACCACCAATTTGCTTCCAATTCGTGATTTTTCCAGTAAATATATCTTGTAACTGTTTTGTTGTTAAATTTTCAACACCATTATTTTTATTTAATAGCGGTGCAATACCAACAACTGCTACTTGATGATCAACTAATTTTTTAGCATCGATTCCTTGTTTCTCTTCTGCAAATACATCAGAATTACCAAGATCAACAGCTCCCTGTGATACTTGGCTTAGACCGGTACCTGTACCACCGCCTTGAACATTGATAAATGTTCCTAGATTTTCTTTCGTATATTCTTCACCTGCAGACTCTACAAAAGGTTGTAAAGCTGTTGATCCAACTGCAGTGATAGATACGCCTGAACTGTTCTTTTCGCGCGTTACATATCCTGTGCCAATCGCTGCAATAATGATTACAACTAAAAATGCAGACACAAACGTTCCGCGATGTGATTTCGACATATTAATGCCTCCCAAGATTTTACTACTACTTCTCTATTATCTTAAAACAATGTAAAAAAGGTAACTCCATTTTGTAAAGATAGTGTAAAGGAAACATTTACAGAGGTAGTATTATTGTTATAGTTGTCCCAACACCAACTTGCGATGTTACTTTAATCTGACCATTATGTTTGGTAACAATTTCGTTAACAATAGCTAGTCCTAAGCCAGTTCCGCTTGCTATAGTTCGTTGCCTAGACTCATCACCACGATAAAAGCGTTCAAATATTCTACTTTGTTGATTGGTTGGAATACCTATTCCTGTATCTGAAACTTCTAATTCCCAATTTTGTTGATTTTTTTTAGCCTGGACAGTTATTGATCCATTCAAAACATTATATTTTACTGCGTTCACTATTAAATTTTGTAAAATAGCGCTAATTTCGGTATAAATACTATTAATATTAAAGTTTTCATCGATATTATTATGTAATATGACTTTTTTTTCAGGAAATAAGGTTTTAATTTGTTGCCATTGTTCGCTAACCAGATTTTTAACCGAAAAGTATGTTTGATCCTTACCATCGCGTTGTTGTGCATGAGACAGCGATAGTATGTCATTAACCAAAGATGATAATCGATGAGATTCATCAGCAACAATTTGTAAAAATTGCGCTCGCGTTGCTGTATCCTGACCTGCAGGTCCTTGCAATGTCTCTATAAACCCTGTAATAGCCGTTAAAGGTGTCTTTAGTTCATGTGAGGCATTAGCTAAAAAATCAGACTGCATTTGCTCTATTTGTAAGAGCGTTGTTAAATCATACAGTATAATCATAACCTCAGCATTTTGAATATCGCTGGATCTATACAATGTGCTGACGTCATATTGCTTTGTTTCACCGTTAATTTGTAAATTCAAAATTGATTGTTGATTTTTTTTAGTGTTAAAAGTTTGGTTAATCAATTCTGACAACGTAAACTGCCTGATTACTATACTTTCAGCAATTGGTACTTCTGGTTTATGCATGCCTAAAAGTTGCGCAGCGGTTTCATTAAATACATCAATAATATGGCGCCGATTAACATTAATAACACCAACCGGTAAACTAGAAAGTAAAGACTGATAATTATTAA
Organism: Leuconostoc palmae; assembly: GCF_019656075.1. Taxonomy (GTDB): domain Bacteria; phylum Bacillota; class Bacilli; order Lactobacillales; family Lactobacillaceae; genus Leuconostoc; species Leuconostoc palmae. Next base: position 38,197 of record NZ_BPKZ01000009.1, read on the forward strand.
TGTCACGTTCAGTATTTAATTTCATCTGCTTAATATAATTTTGCAATTCATTAAATTCATTAATTAGCGCATAATGTGGCGATCTGTCTTCCGCTACTACGCCTCTAGGCTCATGATTTTCCCTAGTCATCGCCATTCTATTTTTCATGATTTCCAGTTCACTATTTTTTTGATTTAACCAAAAATATATTAAACAAGAATCCACAATAGATACAATAATAGCTCCAAAAAAAATGAGTAGCCATTGATTAATACTAAACTTAAAAACTATCCCAAATAATATAATGACACTGATGTTAATTATATAAAAAATGGATATTTTAAATATTTTTTTTCTCATAAATAATTTATCCTCATTATTTATATCATAACAAAAAAGCCCACATAAGCGGACTTTTGTTGTATTTACAATTAATTTTTAGTTACTTTTCCTAATGAATCACGAGTGACTTTCATATCAGTCAAACCAATGTATCCAAGTTTTGGTACCAAAGTTTTCTGAACTTCACTAGTTGAGAAGTAGTCCAAGAATGCCTTTGTTGGGCCAGTTGGTTCTCCCTTAGTATACATATGCTCATATGCCCAAATTGGCCATGAATTATCTTCAACGTTTTTCTTGTCAGGTGTTACTTTATCAATATTTAACGCTTTAATGCCTGAAGCATCAAGGTATGCAAAGGCAAGATATGAAATGGCACCTGGTGTTGTTGAAACAATTTTTTGTACAGTTCCATTAGAATCTTGTTCAGTTGTATTAACAGCACTTTGGCCTTCTAAGACGTTCTTTTCGAAAACAGCTCTCGTTCCAGAACCTGTGGCACGATTAATAACAACAATTTTTTCATCTTTACCACCAACATCTTTCCAGTTAGTTACTTTACCGGTAAAAATGTCACGTAGTTGCTCTTTTGATAAACTTGAAACTTGAACGTCGGAATTAACAACTGGTGCAATTCCCACAACAGCGACCTTATGATCTTTAAGTTTTGATGCATCTACACCAGATTTTTCTTCTGCGAACACATCTGAGTTTCCAATTTGTGCAGAACCACTCGAAACTTGACTCAATCCGGCACCTGAACCACCACCCTGGACAGTAATAGTTGCCCCTGGATTCTTTTCTTGGAATGATGAAGCAACTTGCTCTGCCAAAGGCTGTAGTGCTGTAGATCCTAGTGCAAGTACTTTCCCACTTACTTTTGTGGATGATGTTGAACTTGACGACTTAGCATCACTACTACCAGAATGATTAGAATTAGCGTACAATGCGAAACCTGCTGCAATAACAACAACACCGCCTACGATTCCAACAACTGTTTTGTTCATGAGTAAATCTCCCTTTAATGAGCTATTATGTAGTGTAAACACGGTGTAGTAGAGGCTCTTGGGTGCCTGTCCTTGCTTACAAGTTATATAATACGCAAGTTATGTCAATATAAGGGGCAGAAATTAGTCATCGTTGTGCAAACAATTGTAAATATCGATTTACAATTACGAAACCAAAGTATAGCCAAATCCACGAACAGTTTTCAAAAGTTGGGGTGCTTTTGGATTTAATTCTATTTTTTCACGTAAATTACTAATATGCATATCTACCATTCGACTTTCACCAGTAAATTCATATCCCCAAACAGCTGTTAATATTGTTTCTCGATCAATTACACGTCCAACACGATGTGCAAAATAGAGTAGCAACTCATATTCGCGTGGTGTCAGCGTTAAAATTTGATTGCTTCTTGTAACAATTTTTTTATTATCATCAATTATAAGGTCTTGTATTTTAATAATATCCCTATCATCAGATGATTGTTTATCACTTTGCGATCTTCGCAATACTGCTTTAACACGTGCAACAACTTCTCGTGGACTAAACGGTTTTGTAATGTAATCATCAGCGCCAAGTTCAAGACCAAAAACACGGTCAAATTCATCACCTTTTGCAGTAACTAAAATAACAGGGGTCTCCACTTTATCTTGACGTAGATTTTTCAGAACGGTCATACCGTCTAATACAGGTAACATTAAATCTAATAATATCGCATCGCAATCGCTATTACTGGCCATCTGATAGGCAGTCTGTCCATCAGCGGCTACTTCAACATCATAGCCATTTTGTTCAAGGTTATACTTCAACAATGTTGAAATGGCAATTTCATCATCAACTACTAAAATTTTTGTCATGATATCTAAACACATTTATATCTTTAATGTGTACCCTTTCCAATTCTTTACTTATTTGAATTGTAACAAAAAAAACAGAAACGCCCTAGCATTTCCGTTTTTCTTTACCTGATTTATACAATTGGTTCATCCGTTAAGTCATCATTATCTGATAAAAGAGATACTTCATCGATAGTATCAGTTGGCTTTTTTTCAGTAGTCAACACATCATCATCAAGTAATTCGTCATCACCAATACCAAAAGCACTACGCACTTGCTCATAAATTGTTTGACGCATTTCAGCATTTTCCGGTGCATCCAAAAACTCTTTAGCTTTTTCCCTACCTTGCCCAATTTTGACATCACCGTAATAATAAAACGCACCAGCCTTACGAATAATTTCTTGTTCAGCACCTAAATCTAAAATTTCGCCTGTTTGAGAAACGCCTTTACCATACATAATATCAATTTCTGCAACTTTAAACGGTGGCGCAACTTTATTTTTAACTACTTTTACTTTTGTCAAATTTCCAGTAATATCTGTGCCATCTTTTATTTGTGTTGATTTTCTGACTTCTAATCTAATTGTTGAATAAAATTTTAATGCACGTCCACCCGGAGTCGTTTCTGGATTTCCAAACATAACACCTATTTTTTCACGAATTTGATTAATAAAAATTGCAATTGTGCCTGTTCGATTAAGTGTTCCAGCAAGTTTTCTCAATGCTTGACTCATCAAACGCGCTTGTAAACCAACGTGAGAGTCTCCCATCTCACCTTCAATTTCAGCACGAGGAACCAATGCAGCAACAGAATCCACAACAATGATATCAACTGCTCCAGATTGTACCAAAGCATCTGCAATTTCTAGCCCTTGTTCACCAGTATCTGGCTGTGATAAAAGGAGCTCGTCTTTCTTAACACCAAGCGCCTCAGCATATTTAACATCTAAAGCATTTTCCGCATCAATATACGCTGCAGTACCTCCGGCTTTCTGCACTTCAGCAACAGCATGTAATGCCATAGTTGTTTTACCAGATGATTCTGGCCCATATATTTCGATTATCCTACCTTTAGGATAACCACCTACTCCAAGAGCAACATCTAACTTAACAGACCCCGATGGATAGGTTTCAACCTGAACTTGAGCATTATCACCCAAAACCATTACTGATCCTTTTCCAAAGTTCTTTTCAATCTTTTTTAAGGCCTCGTCTAATGCCGCCTTACGGCCATCTGTTTGACTATTTTTATCATCTTTTTTGGCTGTTTTTTTTGTTACCATTTTTATGCTAACTCCTTTTATCTTACTTCAATAGTTTAACTTGTTATACCACCAAAAGCAAGTATTTTGACGAACAATTGTTCGTTCGTGTTCGTCTTTGTTTTATAATACGAAAAAAACGCCAAAGGCGCTTTTATAAACCATCTGAAAATACATCCCGATTTTTCCAAAAATAATCCAATCCTGAGTAAATTGTAAAAATAACTGCTATCCAAAGTAAAACTTGCCCGATAGGAAAATGCACTACAGTAAATGGCACATTATTGAGATATAAAAATATAATTGCAAACATTTGCGAGAATGTTTTAATTTTACCCGGCATTTGAGCTGCCAATATTTTACCATCATTTTCGACAATAAGTGTCCTCAATCCTGTAATGGCTAACTCTCTGATAATAATCACAGAAGTCATCCATGCAGGTACAACAGTAAATGCTGTTAAAAAAATTAAGGCTGTCATAACTAGCAGCTTATCTGCTAAAGGATCAGCAAATTTCCCAAAATTAGTTACCAAATGTCGACGTCTGGCAATTTGTCCATCTAAGAAATCTGTCAATGCGGCAACAGCAAAAATAATTGCGGCTATCAACCAATTAGTTGGCAGACTTGTATTGGCAATTAATATTGTGTGCCAAGTATAAGGGACAGTTAATACTAAAATGAATACTGGTATTAAAATAATACGAAAAACAGTTAGTTGATTAGGTAAATTCATATTTTCCTCTTATTGATTTAAATTAAACAAAACATTCCAAAATGGTGTTGCCGAGCTAATTACGGAAACTTTCTCATCATCAAATGTCATTACTGCATTCGAAACGTTTGAAAATTGAACATTCACTGATTCACTTCCCGCAGGAATATCAACAGTTTTGTTCGTCGTAACTAACTCATTTAGTAACACGTTTGATCCAATGGAAACTTTGACATTTGTACCAGATCCTTGTGCTGACACTTTAATATGATGCGTATTTTTACTTTGCCCAGAAATATTGTATATTGTTGTCTGTAACTCTGTATTTTGTTCTGGTGTGCCTAACTTCACCACTTTTTCAGATTTTTTAGTTGTTTTTTTATCAACAGATTTTGATGATTGCACTGATTTATTAGATGATGACGTAGGCACTGATGAATTTGATACAGAAACCTTATCAGTATCATTTGGTTGCTGTCCACTTTGGGATAAACGTGTTAACCCAAACCACACTAAAATCAAAACTACAACCACAAAAAAACCAATCCAAATAGAAGGCAGCATATTTGATAGACGAGACTTAGTTGATAATTTAGTCTCTTTACCTGCCCTGACAACGCCATCTGTATCCCTGTGCGCACGCGTTAAATTATTCGTACGAGAAATAGAAGCAGGACGCGTTTCACCAAGCACTTCTTCCGGATTCAAGTTGACAGCCATAGCATACTGTCTAATAAATGCACGTACGTAAAAATCACCGGGAAGCACACTTAAATTATTGGTCTCTATTGCTTCTAAATATTTCACTTGTATTTTAGTGATGTCTTGAATGTCATCTAAAGTAAGATGTTTTACTAATCTTGCTGACTTCAGTTGCTCACCAATTTGTTGTGTTAAAGTTTCACTCATAATTTTTCCAATATTATTTTTTTAAAATAAAACGTTGCAATTCAAAATTTTTATAGACTATTTCTGAAAGATCTAATACGTCATTATACGTAATTTTTTGTAACAACATAATTTTATCAAACAAATTATTGCCAAACAAAATGTCATCTCCTCTAAGAGCAATACTCTCTAAGCTATTAAGACGTTGAATTCCTTCTCCAAGCGTTGCTCTCTTTAAAGCATTGAAAGTCAACTCTTGATTTGACAACACCTCTTTATAGTTAGTAATGTGTTTGTAAATCTCTGTCGTTAGCGTTTCATATTCGGTAGTTTCTGAAAAAAAACTGATAAATTGATACGGGTACATCATATCGAAAGACGTTTCAAACTCTGTATCTATAATACCTTTATTATACAGTTTTTGATACCAATCTGTATGTTCTCCAAACATCATATCTAATAAAATGTCAGCAACTAATCCAATTTTGGTTGCTTCTTTACCTGTGATGTGATTATCTGGCAAACGTATACCTAACGCAATTTTAGGTCTTGAAACGTCAAAATGTTGAATTTTTATTTTCATTTGTGTTTCTGGTAATGTATTTTGTATCACGTTAACTTGACAAGAATTAATTGTTTTATGCTTTTGATTAGATTTGATAATGGCTAGTGTTTCTTGTGGATCAAAAGCGCCCACTATTTGTAAAGTTAACTGGCTAGGTTGATAAAAAGCTTGGTGTATTTGATAGAGTAACTCAGGTGTTATCTTGGCAATCGAATCCTGCGTTCCTGCGATATCATATGAGATTGCAGAATTAGGATACAACGTCTGTAGTAGCCCCATGTAGACAATCCAATTAACATCATCTTCATACATTTTAATTTCTTGACCAATAATTCCTTGCTCTTTTGCTACTGTCTCATTTGTAAAATAAGGTGTTTGAACAAAGTCTAATAAATGAATTAACGCTGGTTTAAAATTACTTGTTGAAGAAAACAAATAGCTTGTTTGGTATTGATTTGTAAACGCATTAGCATCAGCACCTAATTCGCCAAACCGAGAAAAAGCATCACCGTCTTCTTTTTCAAACAATTTATGTTCTAAAAAGTGTGCTGTTCCTGCGGGAATATCAATCAACTTACCATCATCAATGCTAAAGTGTTGGTGCAAGGAACCAAATGGTGTTGTCAAAACAGCAAATGTCTTGTGATAATCATTTTTTGGTACCATCGTAATTTTCAAGCCATTATCAAGTGTCTCTGAGATAACTGTTTCTTTTAATTGTTCGTATTTCTTTATTTTCATTTTGAGGTCTCGGGAATTAATGTGAATTTAGCCTGTAAAGTTACTTCTTTAGCTAAGTCAGCAACATCTTCGATTGATACATTCTCAACAGCATTTACCCATTCCTGAATACTTATTGTTCGTTGTGTTAAAATGCGCAAAAATGCTAATGACATCTCACTACTAGGGGAATCTTGTTGGCTTAAGTAATCATTGATAATAGATGTCTTAATCGCAGATAAAGTTGATTGATCAAATTGACCTAGTTGAATTTTCTTTAATTCTTCTTGAATCATTTTATCTGCCCGTTCAACATCATCTACGGACAGCCCTGCAATAACTGATAACATACCAGTATCATGTTGCCAACGTGAATAAATACTATAAGCTAAAGAAGCTTTTTCACGAACATTCATAAATAACTTTGATAATGGTGAACCACCATATAACGCGTTAAAAACGATTGCTGTAAAGCGACGTGGGTCATTTGGTTTCAAACTTAATTGATATGATAAAGTCAAAACTGCCTGATTAATGTCAGATTGTTTTTCTACTACGTGTTCGAATTGTGTCCTCTTCTTTTGACGGTAGAAAGGTGTCTCTACTGTTGAATCCCGATTAGTCAGTGGCCAACGTTTAACCAGTTCTTCAACTTCATTTCCTGATATGTCGCCAAAAACAACAATATTGATATTATCATTGTTAATCATGTTTGTATATGTTTTTAATAGACCGGAACTAGTTATTTTTTTAGCGTATTCAACTGAACCCAAAGCAGGTAATTGAAGGGCTCGGTTTTCATAAGTTATCGCACGTAATTTACTTAAAGCATAACGTTTCTTATCTTCATTAATTGAAGTAATTTCATTTATGAGACTTTGTCGTTCTTGATTAAATACTGCTGTATCAAAATGCTCGTCTAAAATCAAGGGATCAAAAATCATGTCTTCCATAAATTGGAAAGCCATAGACATTAAATTATTATTCTCGCTGTTAGCAACATATGTAGGCGCTGGTAATTGCAAATTATAGCGCACATGATGTGTTTGGCCAAATCGAATAACATCGGTTTGAAATTGTGCACCATAGAGTTCAATTGTTTTTTTAGCTACCGCTTGCTGAGTTGGATATTTTTGCGAACTTACAGCTGTAACATAAGTTAGCAAAGCTCGTGAGGATAAATCCGTGACATCTATAGGCGCACAAAAATCAACTGCGATGTTTAGTGTTTTAAATTGTGTTGTTGGCATTAACACTAAGTTAACACCCTTTTTAATCATTATTTTTTTCATAGTATTGGTGAAAATAGTCGGCTAAATTTTTGTAAAATAGTCATCCAAACAGATTGTTGTTCAAAATAAGTAACTGTGAGTTGAGTAGACTGACTAACATCTTTTTCAAATAGTTTTTCTAACCTTTCAGCAAAATCAGGATCATACATGAAAGCATTAGATTCAAAATTAAGTTCAAAAGACCGAATGTCCATATTTGCTGACCCAACCGTTGAAATTTCATTGTCAATAATGACGACTTTGCTATGCAAAAATCCACCATCATATCTATAAACTTCGGCACCTAAATCAAGTAATTCTTTGGCATAATATTGTGTTGCGCGATAAACAAATGGATGATCTGGTCTATCAGGAATCATTAACCTAACTCGTACTCCTGACATAGCTGCAATTTCCAAGGTTTCTAAAATAGCAGCATCTGGTATGAAATATGGTGTTTGGATTGTAATACTTTTTCGAGCTGAAGCAAACATTCGCATAAATCCTTGTTTAATTTGTTTCATATCATTATCTGGACCACTAGATACAATTTGTATCATTGATCTACCTGGTAATTTAGAAATTACAGGAAAATATACCGTTGTATTGACTAATAATTCATGCGCTTCTGCTGTAGCATTCCAATCCATTAAGAAACGATTCTGTAATGATAACACGGCATCTCCAGTTATACGAATGTGCGTATCACGCCAATGCCCAAACTTTTTAAACTCACCAAGATATTGGTCCCCAACATTAAATCCACCTATGTAACCAATCAGACCATCTATAATCGCTAACTTTCTATGATTCCTAAAATTAAATCTTAAAGTCAATAATTGAAAAGGTCTCATCAAAAAAGATACTGCAATACCACCAGATTGACGTAGTCGTTTGTAAAGTTTTCTATGCTGACCGTGGGATCCAAACTGATCAAAAATAACACGTACCTCGATCCCTTGCTGGGCTTTTTCAGTTAGTAAATCAATGAGTTGATTGCCAATATTATCATCATATATAGTGAAGTATTCAATGTGTATATGATGTTTTGCTTGGCGGATATCATTAAATAATGCTTCAAATTTATCTTCACCATTGTCAAAAATATCAATACTATTACCACGGGTCAATATAGCCTCATCGGAGACTAAAAATAAATTAACAAGTTCCGAGGCAGCATCCGGAATCGGTAATAGTTCTTCAATTTGTTGTAACTGCTTTTTTTGATTATCAGCTATTTGTTCCAGTCCACGTTGCTCTTGTGTACGCAATCTAAATATTTTTTTATTAGATATTCGACTTCCCACAAGAAAAAATACGAAAAACCCCACAACAGGTAATGTAATAAGTACTAGGAGCCATGCCCATATTGTTGCTATATCTCTTTTCTGACTAAAAACAGTTAGTATGGCACCAAGCGTGTTTGTAACTAAAAGCGTGACAACAATTATCCAAAGTGAATCTCTTAGCATCTGTCACTCCTTAAATGAAATAGATGTAACAATACTAGTGTAACATTTTTAAAGATTTATATGACAGTAATCATGCCATATAAAAAAGCTAAAGTTATATAACTTTAGCTTTTATTTTATTTGGTAAACCACTTATTTTCAATTTCCTTAATACGTCCATCCGACTTAAATTCTTGCAGCTTTTTATTGACAGCTTCGCGCAACTTATCATCAGACTTTCTGAACCCAACAGCGGTATTATCAATTGGAAAATCACCCACAGTAATCGTGTAATCTTCTGGTTTAGGTTGACGTGCTACATAGTAACGTGCATAGTCTTCATCAATCAATAAGCCATCAATTCGTCCAGCATTTAAATCATTAAATGCTTTGTCAAAAGTATCATAGCCAATTACTTTTTGGTCTTTGACATATTGTTTTAAAATATTGGGTGACTTATTAAATTGTTCATCTCCACTTGATGCAGTCTGGTCACCAAGTACCTTATCTTTCATATCAGAAAAACGATTAATATTGTTTTTCTTCAAGGTAACCAAAACTTGGGTTGCTTTATGGTAAGAATCTGAAAATGCTACCTTTTTCTTACGATCATCCGTTACCGTGTACCCATTCCAAATAGCATCAATGTTACCAGTATTTAATTCGGTTTCTTTCATAGACCAATCAATTGGTTGCCATTTGACTTTGATATCCATACTTTTAAAGACTGCGTTAGCTAAATCGACATCAAATCCAACAATTTTTCCATCCTTATCACGGAATCCCATAGGTACAAAGGTATCATCCAAGCCAATTGTAATTTGCTTATCTTTTTTGATACGTGACCATTGATCAGTCTGAATGTTTGATTTAGTTGATTTGCTATCTTTAGAACTACTTCCTAAACTGGTAAATGCCCATATTGCAATCAAAATGACAACTACCCCTATCACACTATTAACAATAATTTTCTTACTTTTATTAGTCATTAACGTTTTACCTCTGTTGAAAAATCAAATACCCGATCAGAAACTAACTCCGCAAAATACTGGTCGTGTGTAATAATTAATTGCGTCACACCTTGTATTTTTAATGTATTGACAACTTCTGCTACTTGTTTTGTAGAAACTTCATCTAAACCACTTGTCGGCTCATCATAAGCTAAAATCTGAGGTTGCATTGCCAAAGCTCTAGCTATCGCCACTCGCTGCTTTTGTCCTCCTGATAATTGAAAGGGATATAAATTACCTTTATCAGACATACCTAATGTGGCCAGCAGCTCTTGTGCTGATTTCTTGGCATCTGTCTTACTTGTTTTTAAAACATTTATTGGTGCCAACATAATATTTTGTAAAACTGTATAGTTTGGAAATAAATTAAAATCTTGAAATATTAGGCCAACTTTTGCTCCAGATTGTGACCCATCGATAGCTAATTTCTCCTCATTTAATAATACTTCCCCTTGATCAGCTGATTCTAAACCTGCCAATATTTTAATTAAAGTTGTTTTCCCAATTCCAGAAGGTCCTACAATACTAAGTACTTCGCCATCCCCAACGGTTAAAAATAATTCTTTGAATATAACACTATCTGAATATTTTTTGGTTAATCCTTTTATTTCTAACATCTGCTACCTCCATATATTTAAACGACTTTCGCTGCGCCGTAATATTACGGTCACAACAGCTGTCATGAGTAGGTAAATTAATCCTACCAATAAGTAGGGAATGAGCGTCACATCTCGACTGGCAGCAATATTCCCAGCTCTTAATATATCGCCTAAACCAATAACATAAATTAATGAAGTATCTTTTACTAAATTAATCACTTCATTACCAAAAGATGGTACAACAATTTTAATCACTTGTGGCAACACAATCTTGAAAAAAGTTTGCGTCTTACTAAACCCTAATACTTTAGCAGCATCGTATTGTCCCTTAGGAACTGATTGCAATCCGCCGCGAAAGATTTCTGCCAAATAAGCTGCATAGTTAATAATGAACGCAATAATAGCAGCCTCAAATCTTGGAAACGTAATGCCCATCATGCCTAAACCATAGTATACAAAAATTAGCTGTAAAAGTAATGGTGTACCTCTAATAATCCAGATATATCCATTAATTAGCCAGCGAAGTACAAAGAATTCTGACTTCATTCCCAATGAAACAACAATACCTAGGGGTACAGAACCAATAATTGTAATAAAGAATACCCCTAGTGTCATTTTTAATCCAGATAACAAGCTGGGCAAAATTTCAAGAAAATAATTCATTCTGCTCTCCTTCTCCTAATTTAATAAAGATTTGTATTAAAAAACCTCTTGCAAAAAGCAAGAGGACGCTTGAGCGTGGTACCACCTCATATTTTGATTTTGTTCACACAAAACCACTTAGTCAGTCTCTTGTTTGTTAACACAAAACGCCCTCTAAGTAGATATCTACTTAGAGGGCGTTTACCGCGGTGCCACCTCTTAATCACATTATCATCACTGAATATGTCTTAATCAGTCAAAAGACTGGATGCGATAACGGGCACTTCCGATACAACCTACTGAATTCAGATGTATACTCACAGATGTGGTTCACTTAACATTTTTATTTGCTCACACTACCCGCAAACTCCCTTTAAAAAAAGTTAAACTACTCTTCTGCTCATCGTTTTTTAATATTGTTATTAATATATCTTATTTTTCAGTAACTGTCAAGTTCTATCTCAAGAAATTAAAAAATGACCATACAGGAAAATAACCTATTACAGCAAAAAAGGCATTCAAAGCGACTGTTGGTAGTACTTCAAACAATAAAAATGTTACTATACTAACGTTAGCGATCCCGATTATATAACCAGCAAAATATGTAATGACTAAAAATGTTAGGATACCGAACAGAAACATTGTTAATCCGCTTAACAAGCGTTCATCAAGTATATTTTTTGCTTGCTTCATTACCATAGTCGCTATTAAAAAAGCAACGGTGTAAGTTCCAAAAATACCTGTGTAATAAGCATCAAATAAAATACCTGTTGCTGTAACATAAATCCAAAAGGGCATATCTTTATCCACATCAAATTGCACACCATAAAATAACCAAATTAGTGTTGCTAATGGTAGTACATGCCAGGGAAAGGCGGTAAAAAATGCGCCCATTCCAGACATGACGGCACCATCAACAAATAATAAAAAAAATAGTATAACAGGATAAACAACACGAATTCTTGTTAATTGCCAAAATGCCATTATTTTGCTCCAATCTCTGATACAGCAACAACGACTGTCGTTATGTTTCCTAAATCAGCAGCAGGTTCAATGTAAATTCGCTTCGATAAACCATAGTCATCTTTAGTAACACGTGCTACTTTTCCGACAAACAGACCAGAAGGAATTACACCGCCTAATCCAGATGTTTCAACTAAATCTCCAGCTTTTATCGTATTATCTGAGGTGACTTGACCCATAATTAACTGATTTTTTTCACGATTAAATCCTGTAATAATACCATTAATTTCACCACTATTTCCTTTGATAGTTATGGCGAATCGATTAGCATCCTCACTAGTATCTGAAATTAGAGCAACCTTTGAGTTAGTCGTATTGACTTCACTAATTCTACCAATAATTCCCGCACCAGATAAAACCGGCATGCCTTTTTTTAGACCAGCCTTAATACCTTGATTAATCACCAACTGTGATTGCCAAGTCGTCGGTGAACGGCTAATTGTCACAGCTGAAACCGTCTTAAAATCAGTTAATGTTGCTTGTAATCCTAACTGTTTTTTTAATGACCTATTTTCTTCTTCAACTGTTTGCAAGCGCACTTTGTCCTGAGCAAACTGATCAATTTTAGCTTTTAGTATTTGATTTTCTTCAAATGTATCAAGTAAGTTACCAATACTATTTGCTGTTCGTCCGATTGCTGTTGTTGGAACAGAAATTAGACGGCTTACGCCTCCAGCCAAATCATTACTGAATCGTTGCACAAAAGGTGGTGTATTAGTCCGTTTAGATAACCAATTTGATCCTGTAATCAAACCAACAATAACAATGAAAGCAATAATAATTGTCACTACAGTTCGCGATGAAAATAGTTTACGCATGTAGTTTTTCCCCTTGTTTAAAAATAAAAGCGTAGCGCAAGCGCTACGCTAATTGATGTTAACATTACCATACTATCCTTGTCGCATAACATCTATGGATTTTAAAGCTTCTCCCGTACCAATAGCCACAGCATCGAGTGGTTCATTGGCAATTAAGACAGGCACTTTTGTAGCTTCTTGAATAATTCTATCCATATCACGTAGCATGGCACCACCACCAGTGAGAACCATACCATGATCAATGACATCAGCTGCTAATTCAGGTTGAGTTGATTCTAATGTTTCACGGATAGCAACCACGATTTCTTGAACAGGTTCTTGAATAGCTAATGCTACATCTTCAGCTGTAACGTCAATTGTTTTTGGTAATCCAGTCAATAAATCACGTCCACGTACAGATGCATTAGGTAAAGTTCTTGCTAATTCTAGAGAAGCTGCACCAATTTCAATTTTTAATCGTTCTGCAGTTGGTTCACCAATTGTGATATTGTATTTATTGCGAACAAAATTAGCGATTGATTCATCTAATTTATCACCAGCAATGCGAATCGAACGGCTCGATACAATACCACCTAAAGAAATTGACGCAACATCTGTTGTGCCGCCTCCCATATCAACTACCATTGATCCAGTAGGATCCATAACTGGCAATCCTGCACCAACAGCTGCAGCAAACGGTTCTTCAATAACGTATGCATCACGAGCACCCGCTACACGTGCTGCATCAATAACAGCACGTCGTTCGACGGCAGTCACTCCAGACGGTACGCCAATAGTGACATAAGGCTTGCCAATACGTCCACCCAGTGCCTTTTGCAAGTAGTATCGTATCATAGCAACAGTTGTGTCATAATCAGCAATAACGCCATCACGCATTGGTCTAATTGCGGCAATGCTAGCCGGTGTACGCCCTAACATATCTTTGGCTTCAGAACCAACAGCTACCACTTCGTTTGTTTGTGTATTACGTGCAACAACTGATGGCTCTCGCAACACTATACCACGCCCTTCAATATATACATATGTGTTGGCTGTGCCAAGATCGATACCGACGTTTCGTTGTCCAAATGAGAATGCCACTGTGCTGCCCCTTTATCTTTTAAAACTTCGCATGTAATAATATGCTTAACTTATAGTATTGTAGCATAAAACCACTCTCAAATGCCGATTAATTTGCTCGTACATACTTAATATGTCCTCCCTTACCGGCAATCCCTCGAACTTTATTTTGTGAAGGAAAGTCACGCCATATTTTTTGAAATTCTGGAAAGTTTTCTGGTGTAATGTTGATTTCATCAATTTTACCATCTTTTAAGTTATCAAGTAATTCTGTATAATTCATTTTTGACACCTCCACCATAATTATATCTTATTTTAAAAATTAGCACTCGTTTAAAAAGAGTGCCAATTTTAATTGCAATTTAATCTATTACTGCTATAATTCAAGTATAAACATAGAAAGGAAGTGTAGGAACAGTAATATTGCTTGTTCCACACGTGACATATTATGGCATCTCAAGACCCATTTGGATTTGGAAATATTAACTTTGATGAAATGATGAGAGCAATGAACGAACAAATGCAATCAGCTCAAAGCGGTCACACAACTTCTAATCAATCTCAAAATAAAAAAAATAAGCAATCTACTTTACTGGAAGAATATGGTATTAATCTTACACAACAAGCAAGAGATGGTAAATTAGACCCTGTTATTGGAAGAGACCAAGAAATAAAACGCACAATTGAAATTTTAAATCGTCGTACAAAAAATAATCCTGTTCTCATTGGTGAACCTGGTGTTGGAAAAACAGCTGTTGTTGAAGGATTAGCTATAGCTATCGTAGCAAACAACGTACCAGAAAAATTGCAATCAAAAGAAGTAATACAATTAGACATGTCGTCAATGGTACAAGGGACTGCAATGCGTGGCCAGTTTGAGGCACGTATGCGCCAATTAATGAAAGAAGTTGCTAATGATCCTAACATCATTCTTTTTATTGATGAGATTCATGAAATCATGGGAGCAGGAAACGCTGAAGGCGGTATGGACGCTGGTAATATATTAAAGCCAGCTCTTGCGAGAGGTGAATTCCAACTTGTTGGTGCAACAACTCTTAATGAATACCGAAAAATTGAAAAAGATGGTGCCATTGCAAGACGATTCCAACCTGTTCAAATTGAAGAGCCTTCAAAAGAAAAAACTATAACTATTTTGAAAGGCATTCAAGCACGTTACGAAACCTATCATCACGTTATTTTTACTGAAGAAGCTATTCAGGCAGCAGTAGATTTATCAGATCGTTATATTACTGATCGTTTCTTACCCGATAAGGCAATTGATTTAATGGATGAAGCAGGATCTCGCAAAAATCTATCTATGAAAATTCCAGATCCAAAAACAATTCAAGCAAAAATTGATAATGCAGAACAATTAAAACAGGAAGCAATTGATAAAGAAGACTTTGAAAAAGCGAGTTATTGGCGTGATCAAACGAATCAATTAGAGTCACAAAAAGCTCAAATTGAAGCGCATCCAGAAATGTTCAAGCCTCAATCTGTAACAGAAAAAGATATTTTAAAGATTATCGAATCCAAGACCAACATTCCTGTAGGTGAACTAAAAGACAATGAAGCAAATCAATTGCAAAATCTTGACTCTCATCTTTCAAATCATGTCGTTGGGCAAGAAGAAGCGGTTACAACCGTGGCCAAAGCTATTCGACGAAACCGCATTGGTTTAACAAAATCAGGACGTCCAATCGGCTCATTTCTATTCGTTGGTCCAACAGGTGTTGGAAAAACTGAGTTAGCTAAACAACTTGCCAAGGAAATATTTGGTAGCGAAGATGCCCTCATTCGGTTTGACATGTCTGAATACATGGAAAAACATGCAATATCAAAACTGGTTGGTGCTCCCGCTGGTTATATCGGTTACGAAGAAGCCGGACAATTGACCGAAAAAGTTCGACGTCATCCTTATTCATTAGTATTAATTGATGAAGCTGAAAAAGCTCATCCTGATGTCATGAACATGTTTCTTCAAATATTAGATGATGGTCGATTAACAGATGCTCAAGGGCATGTTGTTAGCTTCAAAGATACTATTATTATTATGACCTCTAATGCTGGTTCGTCAGACACTGGAAATTCACCAGTCGGTTTTAATCAAGCTACTGAACAAAATCGCTTAATCGAACGATTAGAAAATTATTTCCGACCTGAATTTTTAAACAGATTCGATAACATTATCGAATTCAAAGCGCTAACCAAAGAACATCTTATGGCGATTATTGATTTACTAATTGATGACATGAACCATAGCTTGTCAGATAATCATTTACATATATCAATCAGTAAGAATGCAAAAATTAAATTGGTTGATCTTGGCTATAACCCTAAAATGGGCGCTCGCCCATTGCGTCGTGTTCTACAGACTGAGATAGCAGACAAATTAGCTGATTATTATTTATCAAACCCTAATAGTTCTAATTTCTACGCTGATATTGACGAAAACGGACATATTATCATTGACGAAAAGTCATTTGTTCAGGCAAAAATATAAAAATAAAAAGTGTTTGCAGTCAAAAAATCTGCAAACACTTTTTATTTTAGCTTTCCAATAAAATCTAAATATTCATTTTTTGCCATTGCCGTAGGATTGGAACCATTTTGACCGACAGGTGCTGGCACCCCTAATTTATTAAAATAGTGCTGCCAGTAGTTTGATATCAGTTGCGAGCCATCCGCAAACGATAACGGTTGATTTTCAAACGTTATTGTATCTTTAAAAACGTTTGTAATGAATTCTGAACAATACATTCCCTTGTCTTCAGGATAAAATGACACATTGTATGGTAAGCCTATAAACATTTTAGCTTTTAGAACTATTTGATTTTGATTAGTAATCCTTGGCCTAAAAATATCAGGTTGCGGTGATGTGATTAAAAAATCAGATAATGTTCGTAAGGCAACACCATATTTAGGGGAAGCATCAATGATGTGTCTATCATCAACTACTAGCGCAACATGAACATAATTCCCTGTTGAAGCAACAATCGCATCATCCATACCCTCATGTTGGTTAGATACAAATAGTAAATCCGCAGGTTTTATCATGCCATATTTCCTTATATTTTAATGCCAAACATCAGTCATTAGATGTGTTTCTTCAGGTTTTGGTCCTACTGCAAAACTTAATAACTCAACATTTAGAAGTTCTGATATACGATTGAGATAGTTTTTAGCATTTTGTGGTAATTCGTCAAATGTTTGAACACCGGTAATATCTTCATCCCATCCAGGAAAAGTTTCAAAATTCACATCCAAGCCTTCAAACCAAGTATCTGACGCTGGAAAATGGTGAATTTCTTCTCCTTTATAGGTATATGATGTTGCTATTTTTAACTCTTTCAAGCCAGATAAAACATCTAACGAGTTAATTGCTAACTTTGTTAGTCCAGAAACTTGAACAGCATGTCTCAACGCCACTGCATCTAACCAACCAATTCTTCTTGGTCGTTTTGTTACAACACCGTATTCATGACCAACTTCACGAATATGACTAGCAATGTCATCATGTAATTCAGTTGGGAATGGACCTTCTCCAACACGTGACGTATAGGCTTTGATGACACCAACAACATCTTGAATTTGCTTTGGTCCTACTCCAGCACCGTTCATGACCCCACCTGCAGTCGGGTTAGAACTTGTAACATACGGGTATGTACCATGGTCAACATCTAACATAATACCTTGAGCCCCTTCAAATACGACACGTTTATTCTCTGCCATAAGTTGCCCTAGTAAATAAGAAGTATCTGTAACATATGGCGCTAATTGACGTCCATATTCTACATACGTTTCATAGATTTGATTATAATCAAGTGCCTCTTCACCGTACAATTTAGTTAGTTGATCATTTTTAAAAGGTAAATATTCTTTTAATAATTTAGCAAAAACCTCTGGATCAATTAAATCTGCAACACGAATGCCAACACGTGAAATTTTGTCCGTATAAGCTGGACCAATTCCTTTCTTTGTTGTCCCAATGCGGTTATTCGTTGAAGATTCAGCAGCTTTATCAAGTGCAATATGATAAGGCATAATGACATGTGCTCGATTAGAAATACGTAAATTATCAACGGCTATTCCCTGGGACTGCACTTCTGCAATTTCTGCTAATAAGGCTTCCGGATTAACGACAACGCCATTTCCAATTACTGCTAATTGCCCTTTTGTTAGAATTCCTGAAGGTAATGCGGATAATTCAAACTTTGTTTGACCATGCCAAATAGTATGACCAGCATTATTTCCACCCTGATAACGAACGACCGCATCTGCATTTTCAGCAAAAAAATCAACGATCTTACCTTTACCTTCATCGCCCCATTGAGAACCGACAACAATTACACCAGACATTTTTTTCTCCTAGTACAATACAGCTGCTTTCAGACGGGATGAGTTTGTCGGAGAAAGTTAACAATTCATCATTGTCAAATTTGTTTGCGCCCATCCGTGAGTGTCCCTCTGTGAGTGTACATTTTTATTTTTTAGTAAAAAACGAACAATAAACGCTTGAACGTCTTTTACTAATAAATTTTACCATACAAACTAAGCATAAGATAGGCTAAAGCATATTAAAATTCTATTTTGATGTTTATTAAATAGTAAGGCTATAACCTAACGTATATTGACATAAATTTTTATTTAAAAAACAAAATCAAGTGCATATTTCATACTATTATATTTATATTAGCCAAATAAAAAAGAGTAACCTTGTCATTTAAAGTGCTACTCTTTTTATTTGAAGAATAATTAAGCTTGCAAAGCACGCTTATCAATCCATAGCTTGCTGTCTTCTTTGCCACTTAACGTGAACTGACTCCATGTGATTCCTGAAGCATTCGTATATTCTCCTGTCACATGGACAGCTTGATTTTGATACGCAGTTG
>NZ_BPKZ01000010.1 GCF_019656075.1 Leuconostoc palmae
GCAACTTTCTTCCCCTCAGTCAACACCTCTTCTTTACTTTTTTTACTTTCCTTTTACTTCCTTCTTTCTTTCCCTCTCACGTTCGCTTTTTATTCGCTATATATCCATATTCCTTTTTATCGTTCGCTTTTTAAAAAAGCAGCCTCTCGGCTGCTTGATTACTTATTATGCCAACGTTGGCCTTGTGGACTATCTTCAACAATAATTCCTAACTGATTCAACTCATTTCTTATATGATCAGCTAACTCAAAGTCATGATTTTTGCGAGCTTCTACTCTATCACTTAATAACTGTGTCTGCTGTGCAGTGAGTACCTGCTCTTCCAATAATTCTTTTACACCAAATATTGACATCAGCTTTGCCAGTTTATCTGCCAGTTTTTGCGCTGATTTTTTTGCAATATCATTATGATCAACATAATCATTGGCCAAACTAACCAACCCAAAAATGGCTGCTAAAGCATTTTGGGTATTAAAATCATCATCCATTGCAATCTCAAAATCTTGAACATATTTTTTCACTTGTAATTCTAACTTTTCATCAGTAAATTCTTTACCAGAATTCAAACTAAAATAAAGATTCCTATAGGCTGTTCGTATTCTATCAAGTTCGACTTGCGCTTGTTTTAGTGTATCGTCGTTATAGTTAATAGGATGTCGATATTGTGTTGTTGCCAGTAAGTACCTTATCGCCATTGGATCTGGATAAATGGTCAACAAATCATGTATTGTTGTGAAATTTCCTAACGATTTTGACATCTTGATATTGTTCACATTAACAAAACCATTATGCATCCAATAATTAACAAACTTTGCCCCTGTTCGCGCTTCGGATTGAGCAATTTCATTGGTATGATGTGGAAATGCTAAGTCAATTCCACCCCCATGAATATCAATGGTGTCTGCTAGATATTTTTGAGCCATAACAGAGCATTCAATATGCCATCCAGGTCTTCCCATCCCCCATGGTGACTGCCAGGAAATTTCTGTTGTATTCCGACTAGCTTTCCAAACAGCAAAATCAATAGGATCTTCTTTCCGTTTAAGCTCTACATCATCCAGTCGTCCTGCAGCATTTTTTTCCATTTCAGATAAATCTTGATGCGCTAAAATACCATAACCTTCAAACTTTTTAGCTCGAAAATATACATCCCCATCAGATTCATAAGCATACCCTTTATCTATGAGATCAGAAACAAATGTAATAATATCTGGAATCACCTCGGTCGCTCGCGATCTAATGGTTGCAGGTTTAATATTTAAAGGCAATGTATCGTCATTAAATGCTGTTGCATACTTATTTGCAATTTCGATTTCAGATACCCCTTCATCCTGAGCACGTTTGATGATTTTATCATCAACATCAGTGAAATTAGAAACATAACGTACATTGTACCCTTTATATTCAAGGTATCGTCTAACAACATCAAAAGCAACTGCTGATCTAGCATTACCGATGTGGATGTAATTGTACACGGTAGGACCACAGACATACATATTTATTTCTCCGGCCGTTATTGATTGAAAAACTTCTTTTTGGCGCGTCAAAGTGTTATAAATACGAATCATAACAAATTCCTCTTATATTCTTCTATCGTTAATTTTATTATACAGATTTCGACAAAAAGATGCTTTAGCATTAAAATTTCATTGAAAAATAAAAAAGCACTTCAAGAGAGAAGTACTTTTTACAGTATTACTTTTCAGAGATAGCAGCAATACCAGGCAATTCCTTACCTTCTAAGTATTCTAGCGAAGCACCCCCACCCGTTGAGATGTGCGATAGCTTGTCGGCAACACCTAATTGTTGTACAGCAGCGGTTGAATCCCCACCACCAACAATTGTTGTGCCACCATTTTCAGTAACAGTTACTAATTCTTCACCAATAGCCAAAGTCCCCTTAGCAAAGTTAGGCATTTCAAACACACCCATTGGACCATTCCAAACAACAGTCTTTGCATCGGCTAATGTGTCTTGTAGCAACTGAACTGACTTAGGTCCAATATCAAGACCCATATAACCATCAGGAATACCAGCTTCAGCATCAACAACTTCAGTTTTAGCATCATTTGAGAAAGCATCAGCTGCGATTGAATCGATTGGCAAAACTAGCTTATCACCAGCTTCAGCCATCAATTCTTTAGCCAGTTCAACTTTATCAGCTTCAAACAATGAGTTCCCAATCTTGTTACCTTTAGCTGCATCAAAAGTATACGCCATACCACCACCAACGATAACTTTATCAGCTTTGGCTAGTAGTGACTTAACAATTTCAATCTTATCAGAAACTTTAGCCCCACCAATGATAGCAACGAAAGGACGCACTGGATTAGCCACAGCATCACCCAAGAATTTGATTTCCTTTTCCATCAAGAATCCAGCGGCAGCCTTAGAAACATTAGCTGAAATACCTACGTTTGAAGCATGGGCACGATGTGCTGTCCCAAATGCATCGTTAATAAACAAATCATCACCCAATGAGGCCCAATACTTACCTAATTCAGGATTATTCTTTGATTCATTTTTAACTTCTTCGCCGTTTACAACATCTTCAAAACGAGTGTTTTCAACCATCAACACTTCACCATCTTGCAAAGCATTAACGGCAGCTTCTAATTCAGCACCTCGTGTTTGTGGTACAAACTTAACTTCTTTACCCAACAACTCACCTAAGCGTGTCGCAACTGGTGCCAATGATAATTCTTTCTTATCATCTTCTGACTTGATACGACCCAAGTGTGAGAATAAAATTGCACGTCCGTTATTTTCAAGAACATACTTGATAGTTGGCAAAGCTGCCACAATACGGTTATCGTTACCGATAACACCTGCCTTGATAGGCACGTTGAAGTCAACGCGCATCAATACTTTCTTACCTGAAAGTTCCAAATCTGAAACAGTCAATTTAGCCATGATAGCCTCCATTTTTTTAGTATTACATGTCCATTATAAAACAAAATTAGCTACTTGTGTGATGATATGTGAACTATTAATCAAATCATTGTTATATGATGTGTTTTATGATTTAAGCCACTCATTTCTAACAAATCATAATCTTTTGTTGTTACCCGAATTTCAACAAAGTATTTTTTAGATTGAGATAATAGCTGTTTAATGATTGGTTTAATCTCTCCATGCTCGTCAGTAATTCCATCAACAAAGGTAATGATAGTATTGTTGGGTAGCAACGTTAAAAGATTATTAATTCTTGTCAAATTAAACATATTATTAGTTACACGATGTAATACATCAGCTACATAGTGCTCAAAGGATTCATATTTATCATTGAATGCATAAACAAAATCACGTTGACTTTCATTGTAAAAGTCAGTTACCTTACGATCACCATACCCAAAATAATACTCAGTAACAAATAGCTTGTTATCATTAAAGTATTGCACAGCAAATAAATGACCATCACGTTGATAAATCGATTTATAGTCAATATCACCGCTACTAGTCAACCAAGTCACTGATTGAACAATTCTCGGAGAACCATTAAAACAACGAATTTTTGCAATTACGCGTCCAAAACTCACTACATATTTCGATCCATCTTTATCCATTATAAATTTGGCGTTGTTAGGCACAGGAAGATCAGTCCAAAAAATGCCTAAGTGCACTTTTAATTCACATAAATACTGTTGCGAATAAACATCGAATACTTTATTTAAAGGTAACCCTAATTTTTCCGCTAAAAAACTAGCATCTTCATGTGGTGTTGTCACCCAAAGTTCTTCACTTTGCCCAGACTTTACACGTGCGATTTGCCACGCAACATCGTATAACTGAGCATCAACTAATGACTTAATAATTTCTATTGTCATATTAAACCACCGATTAATTCTTGCCACTTATCAGCAATATATTTTTCTTCCAATGTTAATGGTATTTTTTGGTTTCCAATGGCCAATGTATCGTAACAATTATATATATGCATCATGGCCTGTGTTAATTGCGAAATATTTTCAGAATCGTTCATAGTAATCGGCACTAAAATCCCATTTTGACCCGAATCGATTAATGTTTGTGCCCCGTACTTATTGGCATAACTGATAATTGGCAGTCCATTTTCTATAGCTTCAACATAAGTCAAGCCAAACCCCTCCGAATATGATGCTGCGACAAAAGCGTGGTATTTTTGTAATACATTAGATATTTGACTATTGTGTCCTTTTAATGCCACGATATCATTAAGATTTCTATCAGCAATGACATTCTTAAGATTTATGAACTCATCACCGGTTCCATAAATGTCTAAAGTTGCTAGATAACCTGATTCTCTTAACTTATCAATAGCAAAAATAATATGCTTGATATTTTTTTCTTTATGCAAACGTGATGCTGTGACAAATTTCATGACACCGCCATCAAAATGTTGTATCGGCGCTATTTTCTTTATCCCCCCCACAGGAATGACAATAATTTTTTGATTCAACGTCTCTTCATTCATGGCTAGCTGGTGAATTATATCATGCTTCTGTAATGCGGTTGAAACGACAATACAATCAATGTCTTCCACATGATTGAAAAGATACTGATAATGATTGTTCCATACATTATAGGTCCCTAATTGACCCACAAAATGTTCAGCATGAATGATAATAATGATTTTAAAATCATAGCTAGACTTTAACGACAAAAGCACTTCTTCATTTTCGTCACCTCGATCAATAAAGTATTGATTATTTTGAAAGTGATGTTCTAATTCTTGATAAAAAAAGCGCAACAGTTCTTCAAATGTGGCAAAATAATAATTTTTCCCACGGAAATTATCTAAATGAATATCTACCATTTTTTGACCTAATGGTGTGTTTTTATTTTGCCATTGCATACATCTCTTTGCACTAGTTAATATAACTCGGCTTGTATGACTAATTTTCTGATTCCCCTGCGTATCATATGACTCGTGTTTGTATACCCTTGCAGAGTAATTACCGCTGGTTTGTTGCATAATCACTCTGGTTGTACCGTTAGTGTCCAACAGTTTTTGTTCATTAAATGTACTCACCACAAGATTGCCTTTTTCTAAGTATTCATCCGGATCGTCACTTAAAAAATAGTTATACAAGCCAATCACTTCTTTCTCAGCAATTTTCCATTTTGACATATATTGATGCATGTTAGGTAGAAAAGCGGTGAAAACATATTTAAAAGACAAATTGCGCTGCTTAAAATATCGTGCTCGGTTAAATTGCGCATGTTCTACACCGCTATTACTATTCCCTAACGCTTTGTTAATAAAAAAATGCATCCTAAACTCCTACCATATTTTGAATACTTGAAGAACTGATTTATTTTTATCATCATAGCATAAAAGCGACAACACTTTAAAAATACGTGTTGTCGCTTTTATTAACCAAATATTATTATTGAATGTTTAATATTTTTTTAACTTGTTGAACCTGCAGTGTTGCCGCCTTGTCAGGATCAGTTTTCGCTAAAGCTGCTAATTGTTGTTGCTGTACTGCAACAACAGCTTTTTCGTCATCATTTTTTGGTGCTAATTTACTTGGTAACGATTTGGCTTGCTTAGTTGTCATAGCTACCCAGGTATCAGGCACTTGATATATCACATGTTTACTTTTTAGTTCACGATTATTATCTGCAATACCAAAGATTAGACGATACAAATCTGATTTGTAAACATAACGTGTTGTTTCTACCACACGATAAGCTTTGTTTCCCGAAATATTTTCACGCTCTGATGTTGTATTTAGATCCGGCTTGGAAATCGTTACATTTTTATCAGTATTGACTTGCTTATAGATATACGCATTTTCTTTACCTGATGTACCTACAGTTTGATAAAGTAATAAACCAAAACTTTGTTGTTCTGATCCAGCTGAAAAAATCTGTGTCTTTTGTGTTGTTGTTTCTGTTTCCATTCCATAATGATCATGCATGTTAGCTACAATAGCAACAACACTGGCAATCAAACTCGCAAACATCAACACCGTAACCAAATATCTTAAAGGAGAGGATTTAATCATCATATTACCGAAAAAAGCAAATGCAGCAAATAATGCCATAATTAGAATAATCATATTATGCTTCCTCCTTATTAGACAAGGTAATCTTACCACTATGCAATGTAAATGCCACAACAAGTGCTACAAGAGAAAATCCTGCAGCCAGTATGAATGAGGCATGAAAACCATTTAACGTTGCATCTAATGCCTTTTTACCAAATTCTAGTGGGTCCTGTCCTCTAAGTGCCGACTTTGGCATATTATCTTTAGTCACAGACTGCATTACAGAAGCAAGTACAGCTGTTCCCAAAGAAGAAGCAATTTGTCTCATAGTGTTGTTGGCCGCAGTTCCTTGCGCAGCAGTTTTAGGAGACAAGGCACCCATAGCCGATGCTGTTAAGGGCATCATTGTCATTGCAATCCCAAACATACGCAAAGTGTATAACGATGTAATATAAAATGTTGGTGTCGTAGCTGTTAAGTAAAATAACGGCACCGTACCAATCATCAACACAGCAAAACCAGTAATAGCTAATCGTTTAGCGCCATGTTTATCATAAAAGGCACCTGCAATTGGTGATACGATTCCCATCATTAAAGCACCAGGTAGTAAAGTTAATCCCGAATCCAACGGTGTTAATCCACGAATATTTTGCATATAGATTGGCAAAACCATTTCAACACCAATCATAGACATCATAGCTAATGATACTAATATAGTTGTAATTGTAAATTGTTTTGACTTAAATACAGACATATCCAGAAAAGGATTTTCCATTTTAGATTGATGCCACATGAACTCGATAACAATCAAGAATCCAATGACTAACGGGATAATAACTTTCGAACTGCCCCAGCCATTTGAAGCAACCATGGCAAAACCATATAATACTAAACCAAATCCAAATGTTGATTCAATCAAAGACCGAATGTTTAACGTTACTTTTTGGGTTGGCAGCACATCATGAAAAATAAATATTGAAGCAATCATAATAATAATCACAACAGGTAACACAACACCAAATATTGAACGCCACGAATTTTGTAAAGTGAATCCTAGAATGGTGTGATCTTTTTCTAAAATCCATCCTGACATTGTAGGGCCAATAGCTGGTGCCATACCTATAACTAACCCACCTAACCCCATCGCTTTTCCACGAGATTTAGCATCGAATAACGAGAGTGATACTACCTGCATCAATGGCATCAACACGCCAACTGCCATCGCCTGTAGCACACGTGCCACCATTAATAACCAAAATGCACTTGTAGGTGTCATAAACGCTACTAAAGTCCCGACTGTAAACAGTGCCATTGCCGACAAATATAGAGTTTTTGTAGGAATTCTAGTTGTTAAAAATGCGGAAACAGGCACCATAATTCCATTAGCCATTAAGAAGATAGTGGTTAACCATTGAACTGTGGAAGCATTAACATCAAATGCCTTCATTAAGGAAGGTAACGCTGTCCCCAAAGCTGTCTGCATTAACATTACAGAAAAGACACCGACCAGTAAAACCATCATCATCGCCATGCGATTGATTGGCTTACCATGGGTGTCACGTATTTCATCACTCATGTTTTTTATCCCTCTTTAATTTTTATATTTAAAATAATAATACTTAAACATAGTCGTATATTTTGTTGTTTGACCATGCTCATTATCTTACCTCTAACCAAAAATGTTGTCAACAAAGTTGACAACATTTTTATTAAACATATTCAATTTTTTCAACTTGATGATTCTCATTTAAATAAACAATAGCATCAGCATTACTTTTTGACGGTGAAATGTACTTATCTAAGTTAACCTGGTTTGTATTTTCCCAAACCGCCATAACTAGTTTAGTAAACTCCTTAACTGGCATGTGAGCGTATTGATGACGCCACGAATTAGGATCATGTTTAGCTTTTTCTGTCAATTCTAATGTCCTAGTCAAGTACCATCGCTTAATGTTTTCAATTGTTGCATCGAGATAAATTTTAAAATCAATAATCGATAATTGCAGCGCAACAACACCTTCAATAATTAGAATATCTGGTTTATTTACTATCCGTGTCACATTATGATCAATGTCTGCAATTTTTTGATCATAATGCGGTATCCGAACTAACTGATTTCCAGATTTGAATTGTGCAATCAGTTTAGTTAAAGCATCTAAATCATAGGTTTCAGGAAATCCTTTTCTATCAAATAGTTGATGCTCTTGTAAGAACTGATTGGAAAATAAAAAATCATCTGTACTAACCACAGCAACATTGATTTTCAGTTTTTCTGCGAGCTCGTTAGCAAATGTACTTTTACCTACAGCTACTGATCCTGCAATAGCAACAGTCATAAACTCACCATGATATCTAGACTCTATTGCTTTTACTAAACCATTCATTCATTCACCCTATATAACGAGTTTGGTACATCATCAATCAAATTCGATAAACTATTTTCAGCTAGTAATGTCAAACTATGCATTGCACGACTTGCCACAGTATAAAGTAATCGTCTGTCTGACTCATCGCCATAATATTGATTATCTGCGTGCCAAATAATCACAGCGTCAAATTCCAACCCTTTGGCTAAATATGAAGGGACGATAATTGCCCCTTGTGCTAGACGTTGATTTTCAGATTGAATCAGTGTCACAGCGGTTCCTTTTAAAGCTTCTGATAAGTATTGTGCTTCTGATCGCGTTTTGGTAATAATGGCAGTGGTCTCTTGTTGTCTCTTATGAATGTCCAACTGGCGACGAAGTTGATTCAACATGGCCTCTTGATTATCAAGGATATAGATCTCAGGTTTTTGACCATCTCTATTGAACGCATCAATTGTTTGACCATCTTTTAAGATAAACTTTGTAAAATCAGTGATTTGCTGAGTTGATCGATACGTTTGCGTTAATTTAACATGGTCTACTTTATCTTTATCAAATAATGATGCGAAATCACGTTCTAAATTATTCGCGTTATCTTTTGTAAAAATAGCCTGATTAAGATCCCCCAACACTGTAAACTTAGCTTTTGGGAAACTAAACTTCAGAAAAGCTAGCTGAAAAGGAGTATAATCTTGAATTTCGTCAATAAATAAGAAACGAATATCACGTTCCCCTGTCTTCCCTGAAATTAAATCGTATAAATACAAATAGAGTGTTGTATCAGCCAAAGACAGCTGTTTATTCTTTAATGAAAGTATGACATCTTCAACATGTTGATGCCAATCATTGATTGCTATATCAAACAATGATAAATCGAAGTAAAGGTGGGCTTGTCTCAAAAAATCCACAAACTGTGCACTAATGTTTAAAAAACTGTTTCGTCTAATTTGCCGAGCTATAGGTCGCAAGGCTCGTGTCACAATTTGCCGTGATAAGAATTGACGCTCTGCTTTTTCGCTACCAAATTCTTTTGCTTTTGGTCCTTCACCTAACTGAGCTTGTCTAGTACGCGATGCAGCATCGTTTTCTTGGTCATCCCCAATACGGACCTTCCCCGCTCCAACTAGTTCGTCATACTCCTGTTTGGATAAGTTCTCTATTTCCAATTCAACCCAGTCTTTACGCATTTCAGTTCCAATACGAGAACTCAAAACACGCATCAAAGTATCTCGTGTTGCATCCAACCGCTGACTCAATTTATAGTTCTCATTATACTGATAGTAAATATCGGTTATACGCTCTTTTGTAATGAGCGGTTCTCCGCGAAATTTCAACGATCGTATTTTAATGTCAGACCTGTTCAAGTGATTTGCATAATTAGTTACAGCATTGAACATGGCTAAACTACCTTTTGCCATGTTTATTTTTGAATCTGTCTGATTATGTTCAAATCTTTCCTGTAACGTTTCCACACTAATCTTAGGCAATCTACGTGAGGCATATTGATAAAATGTCATTTGCACCATGTTTTGCTCACCTAACTCTGGCAACACCTGATTAATATAATCGTTAAATAATTGGTTAGGACTAAATAATACAACTTGTCCCGAAGTTAATTTGCCTCGATAACGATATAACAAATAGGCGACACGTTGTAGCACTGCTGCTGTCTTCCCTGACCCTGCCGCTCCTTGTACAAATAACAAATCTGCCGAAGTATTTCGTATGATTTTATTTTGTTCTTTTTGAATAGTTGTCACAATTGACTTCATTTTAGTTGATGATTCACCAGATAGAGCATTCATCAACATGGCATCACCAATGGCTTCCTCTGTGTCAAAAAGCGTGACAATGATACCGTCTTCAATCTGAAACTGCCGCTTTAGGGTGACATGTGCACTTTGTGGTCCATCAGGTGTTAAATAGGTCACATCTCCAATGCCGCCATCATAATAAATTGAAGCAACAGGTGCTCGCCAATCATAAACTAAAAATTTATTTTCATCATCACTAAAAGAACCTAATCCTATATATATTGCCTCTGCTTCACCACTATCAGTGACTGATTCACTGAAGTCAATGCGAGCAAAATATGGTTTTTTTATTTGATTGTTAAGTGTCACGTAACGACGTTCTGCACGTGTCTTAGAGTTCTCTCGTTCTGATAGCATTTGCTGTTGCTGGCGAATAGAAGCAGCTGTTTCAACAATGCCCGAGTAGGTATCCGTTTTTAAACGCACATCCCCCCAACTTTGAGATACACTATCGATATTTTTGTTGGTACGTTTAATCTCGTCTTCAGTCGTTTTTAGTGACTTTTTCATAGCCTTTAGCGTTTTATCAAGATATTGCGTTTCTTCAACTTTAATTTGATTATTCAAAATGCATCTCACTCTCTTAAAATTAAGTGTTTTAATTATACGCTTAATTCGCCTATAATACAAAAAAACAGCCTTACTTTTATAAGGCTGTTTTTGAATATAAAAAGCCGCAACCGAAGTTGCGACTTGATATAGCTCGTGAGAGAATCGAACTCTCGATTCCGCCGTGAAAGGGCAGCGTCTTAGCCACTTGACCAACGAGCCATGGTCAGTGATGTCTGATCTGTATCAGACAACTATATTAGTATATCAACTATTGGTATTATCGTCAACACTTTTTCAAATTAATTTTATTAATTATCTTTTTTTCGTTTTAAAGTCATTAATTTTTTAGGATCGATCTGCTTAGGTTCTGAAATCAATTGGTGCTTATAATACAACCAAGGATGTTTATCGTCGAACTCTGCATCAGTAGTTACTGGGAATCCATTTCTAAAACGTGTTAATAGCCAATCCTTAAGTGGTTTGGGAATACACAACAATTCAAAATCAGCTGGTGCCATAGCATATCGAATACTTTTTTCATCATCATCGATAACTTTTTGAACCCAATTAGGATCAATAATAAGTTGTCTACCTAATGCGGCAAAAGTTGCCCCATAATCCAATATCGACTCTACTTGGTCTGGTTTTTTCAACAATCCAGCTACCATTATGGGATAGTTTTCAGGTAAAACTTTTTTATACTTTTCAATTATGGCAGTTTTATCTTGTTTGTTACGAAAAGAAGATTGAAAGGCATCTTTTAGAGATAAGTGAATATAATCTACTGGTAATTTACTTAACTTTTTTGCAAAATTAAGTGAATCTTCTAAGCTAATGCCCGGTGTTATAGACTCCTCTGGAGATTGTCGATAGCCCAATAAAAATGGTTTACCAGCATACTTCTCAATGATCTGTGCTATTTTAGCTGTTAACGCCAAACCAAAGCGCGCACGCTTGTCGTTAGTTCCTCCCCAAACATCTTCTCTCTGATTACTATCAGGCGAGAAGAATTGTTGAACTAAATATTGGTTTGCACCATGAATTTCAACTCCATCAAAACCCGCTAATATCGCACGCTTGGTTGCACGAGCAAAATCATCAATTAGGTCAGCAACTTCTTGATGTGTCAAATCACGTGGAACCTCATGGTCTCCCTTTGGGTATGGCACAGCTGATGCCGAAACTGGTTGTTGTCCTCTCAAAATTTCTGATGTTGTTTCCCTACCAGCAGCATATAGTTGAAGTATTGATTTGGCACCGCCTGACTGAATAGCCGATGATAACCGTCGTAAACTATCAATCTTATCATCTTCCGCAGCAGAAATAGCCCCTTCCCACCCTCGAGCTAGTTTGTTAACATAAGCAGCTTCGGTAATGACCATACCGACACCTTTGCTTCTTAATACATAGTAACGCAGCTCATCTTCTGTTACACTACCGTCTTCAAAAGAAGCGCGCAATGTTGTAGGTGCCATTACTACTCTATTTTTCACTTTAAAATTTTTACGTTCAAAATAATAGTCTTCTAAAAAATCATAATTTATCTGCATAAATTCATTATACAAAAAAAGAACCTGTTTAACAGGCTCTTTTTCATGATTATTGAATTAATACCAACCAGTAGCTTGTGAATGAGCCCACGCATTTTCTGCAGTACCATAACGAGCAGAGATGTATGACTTCATGGCATTCAATTGATCATTATAGTCTGATGAGTTTCCACCATACATTGCACGTGCTTCTGGTGATAATTGACCAATACCATAATATTGTCCGTTTGTTGCACTTGTGTTTCCACCAGATTCACGAGCAATCAATGCATCTAATGCTGAAGATGATGATACTTGTGGTGATACAGTTTGTTGCACAGGTGCTGCAGTATATTGTTGCACCGGAGCTTGTGCTTGTACTTGTGTGGCAGCAACTGGTGCTTGTGCCGCAACAGATGGTGTATCTTGTGCTACTTTATCAGCTAAACTCAAATGTTGTCCTACAACAATCAAGTTAACATCTGAGATGTTGTTATTTGCTGCAATCTTTTCAACTGAAGTGTTAAATTCTACTGATAGCTTATTTAGAGTATCACCTGACTTAACAACATAGTCTGTTGGTAAGTTTTGTGTATTTGTATCTGCACTTGCATTTGATGCTCCGAATGCCATTGCTCCGGCAACACCAGCAGCAATTGTGATTGATTTTGTGAAACTAAACATGTATGTTTTACCTCTTTTAATTTGAACAATTTACGTTCTGTTTTATGTCTTACGTTATGTGAATTATTCTATGCGCAAAATATAATAGGTAAACATCGTAAGCGTTTCAGTTATGTTACGTAGTATTATTTAATATACTTATTACACGTTTTTGTTTAGTAAATAACCTTTAACTGTAGTTCTGGCGTTTTTGGTAACTGATTTTGTGTTTTAAAATAGTTAATCAACATATCTTGAACAGTTTGATCACCACTATATATAGTATCTGCCTCAGCATATGCTTGATAATCTCCGCCACCTACAGCACGATAACTATTCATAGCCACTGAAAAACTGTCTGTATCCTCTATCTTATTTCCTTTATACAACAAGTTCGTAATACGATTACCAACCGGTCGTGTAACATCAATCGTATAAGACAACCCATAAACTAAATCATAGTTATAGTGCTCTACTTTAGGTACTAACCATTCGTCATTAATCATTAACTCACCTTTAGATAGTTTAAAATATTCAGCAGTATGCTCTAAACTTTCTTTTAACTGTTTGCCAAATATCTTTTTTATGACCAAAGTATTATCAAAAGGATAGTTTTGTAAGATGTGTCGTAGCGTTAATTTTTGTGGAAAAGTCGAGTCATTATTATTTAAACTAACTAACGCTAAATCTGCTTTCGAAGCCTCTAATTCGACATGGGCAATTAACTGAAGAATATCATTGCCATATTGGGCTAAATGCAGTGGTGATTGAATTGGGACTGCATTGATTAAATGTGCAATTGGTTGATCTAACCATTTATGAACTTTATTCTCTAATGGTGATAACACTTCTAAAATCTTTTTGTGAGAAACACTACCAGCTTGCTTTGTTGTTGCACTTATCTCCCATTGACCGTTATTTTTTTTACCAATGATTTCTGCAAACATTTTTCCTTGATTAGGCATTTGCAACGTGAGCACATTATTAATTACCTGTGGCATGACATTCCCATGTTGATGTCCGGTCAATAGAATGTCTAAATCTAGCGTTTCTGTTAATTCATAGGCAATATTTTCTTTTGTTGTACTCAATAATTCTCCTGTATTTAAATCTCTCTCATAACCACCATGGTATACACCTACTACTATATCCACAGACTCTCGCAATTTGTCAACCACAGTTTTGGCTTTTTTTAGTGGCGACTCAATCTTCACACCACTAAGATGCTCAGGATTTTCCCAAACATTAATATAATCAGTTACTAATCCGATAATTCCTAATTTAGTGCCATTGGGTAGTTCTTTAATTTGAGCGGGGTAACGTGATACACCATTTAAATCAGTAACATTTTCAGCAACAACTACTGCATCTAAATTATGTAAGTGTTTTTCTAATTCTTGGTAACCATAATTAAAATCATGGTTACCAAGTGTCACAAAATCATATCCAGCTATATTCATTGCGGTTGCAACAGCATCTAAGTCATCATGTTGTTGTAAATATTGCAACATAGGTGACCCCTGAAACATATCACCCCCATCAATTACAATTGTATTTTCATCTTTATGATAGTTCGCTGCTACATTTGCTAAACCAAGTGATTGACTATCAGAACTAATGTAGTCGGTTGGCATCAAATAACCATGAACATCAGAAGTATAGTATATTTTAAAATCAGTCATTTTCTCTCCTAAAAAAGGACGACAAAGTCGCCCTTAAATCTAACCACGTAAAATTTTATGTCTTAATTTATCAGACAAAATTTCCACTACAAAAACTAATACGAATAACCCAATCAAAATTGCGCCAACCTGATGCCAATGATAAGCACTCAAAGCAAAAATCATTGGTGCCCCAATACCGCCAGCGCCAACCAAACCTAATATTGTCGCTTCACGCAGATTCATATCAAAACGATAAACTAAAATTGAAATGAAATCAGGTCCTAATTGTGGCAATACGCCATAGCGTATTTTTTGGAATAAGGTCGATCCAAAAGCATCAAGTGATTCTAAAATACCTTCATCCAAATCCTCTATCGTTTCAATAAACAGTTTAGAAATCATTCCTATTGAAACAATTGCCAATGTCATCACGCCAGCAAAAGGTCCAGGTCCCGTAACGCGAATAAACATTAATCCATAAACCAGTGATGGCACCGTTCTAATCGCCATGATTATAAAACGTGTCACAACAACTACTGGCTTAGGTACAATATTAGTAGCGGATATGAATGATAAAGGTACGGCAATAATTGCACCAACAAGTGTTCCTAAGAAGGCAATTGCGATAGTCTGTAATATCAAATACATGACTCCGCTATCTCCCAACCCAAATAGCAGACTTGTGTCAGGAGTAAATATACCTGTTAAAATGTTCCGACCAATTTCAAAACCCTTTGACGTCATATGTGCACCACCAAGTGCTGGGGTTGATGAAAATAGCAGAATAAGTAAAATAATGACAGTAATACCATACTGCAAGCCACGATGTGGTTCTTTGCTGAGAACAGCCTCTAATTTCTTATTCACGTGTTCTCTCCTTAACTTAAGTACTTACGCAACTGTTGACTAACTGTTTCTATAATAATAACAGCAATAAAAATTGCTAATAAAATCATGCCTACACTTTGGAACTCACGCCAACCAATTTTTTCATTCAAAATCATACCAATACCACCGGCTCCCACGTACCCTAAAATGGCAGCATATCTAACATTTCCCTCAAAAGCAAATAATGATGTTGAGAGGTATGTTGGTAAAATTTGTGGCAAAATAGTCGTCACAAACGCACGTGAGGGATTAGCCCCAGTTGCCACTAATGCTTCATAGGCACCCATATTGACAGTTTCAATGTATTCAAATAGTTGCTTGCCTACAAACGAAAAACTGAACAAGAAAATAGCAATTGTCCCAGCAAAAGTACCTAAGCCAAAAATATAGGTTGCAATCAAAGCTGATACTAGCGTTGGAATTGTACGAACAACTGTCAAAATAAATCGAATAGTTAAATTAATGACACGATTATTAGTCACATTATTAGCTGCCAAAATTGCAAATGGCAATGCCACTAATGCACCAAAGAAAGATCCTATAAATGACATTTGTATCGTCATTAACAACGGTTGCCAAATTTTTGGGAAATAAGACCAGTTAGGTGGAAACATACTGCCAAATAATTTCCAGAAACCGGTAAAATTAGTGAATAAGGTTACAACACTAAAACCTGTCACCCAAACAGAAATGGTAATAGCAATCAGAAATAACATAATAATTAAAGGTAAGCGTGTAAACTTTTGGCTCACTTTTTTACCATTGGTTAAAGTATAACTTTCAGCCTCAAATAATTTATCATACCAACTCATTACTTAGCCTCTTCTTTACTATAAATCAAATCTAAAATATCACTAGTAATTTCTGATGCAGGACCATCATATACAACTGCCCCTGCGCGGATTCCAATAATACGCTTTGAATATTCTAAAGCTAAGTCAACGTGGTGAATGTTAATTAACACCGTTTGACCCAATTCTTCATTAATTCTTTTGAAATCATCCATCACTTCATGCGCAGTGACAGGATCCAGAGCTGCAACTGGCTCATCAGCTAACAAGACGCTAGGGTTTTGTGTTAACGTACGTGCTAACGAAACACGTTGCTGTTGCCCGCCTGATAGCTGATCCGTACGGACAAATGCTTTATCTAACATAGAAACACGATCCAATGCTTCTAAAGCGCGAACTTTTTCTTCCTTTGAAAACAAACCAAATAGTACTCGAACAAATGGCATGTCAGGAACTAAAGAACTCATGACGTTTTTAATTACTGAGATTCTAGGGACTAAATTATAAGACTGGAAAATCATACCAACTTTTCGACGATAATGACGTAATTCTTGCCCTTTTAGCTTTGAAATTTCAATACCATCAACAGTTAATTTACCCTCAGTAATATCATTTAAACGATTAATTGTGCGAATAAATGTTGACTTACCCGCCCCAGACATACCAATAATACCGATGAATTCACCATCTTGAATTTCAAGGTTAATATCTTTTAAACCTTTTACACCGTTTGGATAAGTTTTTGAAACGTGTTCAAATTTAATCATGATTGCCATCCTAATTTTATATGTATTGGCCTAATGGCCTTAACGCAAGAAAAGCGGCGCTTGTATGCGCTGCTTTTCTGGTATATTTAGTAAATTATCTGTCACATTGTACGTAACAA
This sequence comes from Leuconostoc palmae, assembly GCF_019656075.1. Lineage (GTDB taxonomy): Bacteria > Bacillota > Bacilli > Lactobacillales > Lactobacillaceae > Leuconostoc > Leuconostoc palmae. Next base: position 17,129 of record NZ_BPKZ01000010.1, read on the forward strand.
ATTATTTTTGAGAATTCTTTAACACTTTTTGTGCAGCACGTTCACCATCATAATTAGATGATTTTGCGGTTTCATATCCCTCATGAGAATATATGGCAATAACTTGCTTACCTTCTTTTGTTTTTGCCAAATTGATAAATGCTTTTGAAAGTGCTTTTTCAAATTCCGGTGTCATCACCTTTGACTTCTTTGAAACTGAAATTGTATCATTGTAGATTTCTTGTGATACACCAATAACATTTGTTTCTTCCCAGATTGATTTAGGTTGTTGGTAATCTGTTGTCCAAAGTGTTGTAAAGTCGCGACGAGCATCCCCATACGTTGGCATGATGTCGATTTGACCAGAAGCTAGGCGAGCCATTCCTGATCCATATGAATCAACCGTAACGGTATTTTTTAAATCGGCTACGGTTTTCTTATAGTTTTTATTCAACCATAATGATGGATAAATATAACCTGCTGATGACGTTGTCGATGACAATCCCCATTTCGCTGAATTCAAATCATCCCAAGTCAACTTTTGTCCTGAATTAACCTTCTTAGCTAATTCTTGTCCTTTTGCTGATGGTCCTGCAATAAAGATTGAACGATACTTTGATGATTGTTGACTTGTTTGCTCTGTTGGCTTACCATCATTCCACTTAGCAGCATCTGAGAAGTTCTTGTTAAGACCAGCACGTGTGGCTGTCAACAAAGGCTTAACACCATCTTCGTACATCACATATGTTCCACCAGGAATAAACCCAATGTCTGCAGTACCAGATGTCAATGCTTCACCAGCAGCTTCATAACTAGTTCCTACTTTAATATCAACGTTGTCAACCGTGTAACCTTCTTTTTTCAGCTGATCTTTTAATAGCCCTTTCAAAGGAGCGGTTGCAGTGACAATTTTATCAGGTTGCTTCGATGGTACAAAATATACTTTTAAGTCTTTGATAGTCTTGTCTGAAGTTGATTTTGAACCACTATGCGTCAATCCAAAATATGCTGCAATAGCTATAATAACAACAATAACGATACCCGCGAGTGTTTTCGCATTCTTGCTCATGGTACTTTTCTCCTGTGTGCCAACTGGCATTTAATCTACAACAATGATACACTATCTATTCTAGAAGCATTGAGTAAAATTTGTTCTGCATGTCTGTAAAGATAATGTATTTTTCCCAATTACTAATATATCAAAAAAAAGAGCACCCTCACTAATACAAAAATTATAAACTACTCATTTTAAAAAGAAACGTCCGGCACTTTACGAACAATACCACATAAATTAATAGATAAAACGAACATTAAAACATTCAAGACTACTTTTAAATGCTCAAAAAAAACCGAATGTATAGCATTCGGTTTTTTATTATTTTCCTTGACGGATTGCAGCAACATGAATTCTATTCACTGCTCTCATCAGAGCAACGCGTGCGCGTTTGAGTTCATCATCATTATTATCATTTTGAGCATGAGCAATGCGTGCTTCTGCGCGTTCTTTCGCACTTTCTGCACGTGTTACATCAATATTACCAGATGTTTCTGCACTATCAGCAACAATGGTCAATAAATCATTAGAAAACTCAGCAATACCGCCGTTAACAGCCAAAATTTCATGTTGGCCATCTTTTTTTACTAGTAATTCATTAATTGTTAAAGCAGCCAAGACTGGGACATGATTGCGCATAATACCAATTTGTCCGCCTTGTGTATTAACAACGGCTAACTCAATATTCGATGCATTATAAATTTCACCCACAGGCGTTACAATTTGTATAGTAATGCCTGTTGTGTTTGTTGTAGATGTTTCATCTGCCATTAGTCAATACCCCCTTATTGGGCCATTGTTTTGGCTTTTTCAACAACTTGTTCAATCGCACCTACATTTCGGAAAGCATCTTCTGGCAAATCATCATACTTACCATCAAGGATTTCCTTAAATGAACGTACAGTTTCAGCAACCGGTACATATTCACCGTTAATACCAGTAAATGTTTCGGCAACAGAGAATGGTTGTGACAAGAAGAATTGAATACGACGTGCACGGTTAACAGTCGTCTTTTCTTCGTCTGAAAGTTCATCCATTCCCAAAATTGAGATGATATCTTGCAATTCACGATAACGTTGCAATGTACGTTGTACTTCTGTGGCCACTTCATAATGTTCTTGACCAACAACTTGTGGGTCTAGAGCAGAAGAAGTTGATGCTAGTGGATCAACAGCTGGATAGATACCTTGTTGTGTCAAAGCACGTTCCAGGTTAGTAGTAGCATCCAAATGAGCAAACGTTGTTGCTGGCGCAGGGTCAGTATAATCATCGGCTGGCACATAAACCGCCTGAATTGATGTAACAGAACCCTTTTTGGTTGATGTAATACGTTCTTGTAATTGTCCCATTTCAGTTGCCAAAGTTGGCTGATAACCAACGGCAGATGGAATACGACCCAACAACGCAGAAACTTCTGAACCAGCTTGTGTGAAACGGAAAATGTTATCAATAAACAATAACACATCTTTTCCTTCGTTATCACGGAAGTTTTCAGCCATTGTCAAACCTGTTAGCGCAACACGCATACGTGCGCCAGGGGGTTCGTTCATTTGTCCGTAAACCATGGCAGTTTGTTTCAAAACGCCTGATTCTTCCATTTCATGGTACATGTCATTACCTTCACGGGTACGTTCACCAACACCTGTGAAAACTGAAATACCATTATGTCCTTGTGCAATATTGTGAATTAATTCTTGAATAAGAACCGTTTTTCCAACACCGGCACCACCAAACAAACCAATCTTTCCACCTCTGACATAAGGGGCTAACAAATCAATAACTTTGATACCTGTTTCCAATATCTCTGTTGAATTAGCAAGTTCATCATACTGAGGTGCTTCACGATGAATAGAACTCCGTGGTATATCGGCAGTAATTTCGCCATTGTTATCCACGGGTTCTCCCAAAACGTTGAAAACACGACCCAGTGTCGCCTCACCGACAGGCACTTCGATTGGTGCACCTGTATCAACGACTGACATATTGCGTTGAAGTCCGTCGGTAGAATCCATAGCAATTGTACGTACAACACCGTCACCTAATGCAAGTGACACTTCAACTGTCAATGTTTGACCGTTGCCTTTATCGATTTTAAGTGCGTTGTTGATATCAGGTACTGTCGCACCTGCTTCAAACGCAACATCGACGACCGGACCAATCACTTGTACGACTTTTCCAGTACTCATTGTCGTTTTCCTTTCAATTTAAAGCGTACAAAAACGTATACTCGTTAGGGTACACATTATTGTCTGTAATCATTGCTTAACAGCAATTTTATTTGTTATATGATAGTTGGCTACTAATTATCCTAACGCAGCCATACCACCTGTAATTTCTGTAATTTCCGTCGTAATTGCAGCTTGACGTGCACGGTTGAACTGTAATTCCAAACGTCCAATAAGATCTTTGGCATTATCAGTCGCAGCTTTCATCGCTGTCGATGAAGCTGCATGTTCAGCTGTTTTCGCATCAAGCACTGCTTCATACACTAAACTTTGCGCAAACTGAGGCAACACAACATTTAATACAGCTGTTGTGTCTGGTTCTATTTCATAAGCACTTTGCACGTTTAATTCGGCCTTTTGAGCCTCAGTACCACCCATATGTTCCAATGTATCACCTGTCAAAGGTAGCAATTGAACATCACGATATTCACTCGTTAGACGATTAACAAAGTGATTGTATACAACATGAAGTGCATCAAACACTTCAGATTCATACAAACTTGTTACCGTTTGCACAACTGAACGTATTTCGTTAAATGATGGTACATCTGAAACACCACGGTGTTCCAAAATAACTTCAAATCCGCGCTTTTTATAGAAATCAGCCCCATTGCCACCTACTGCCAAAATAACAGTATTTGTAGGATTCAAATTCAAACGTTCCAGTAATACGTTAGTTTGCTTAATAACGTTTGCGTTATATGAACCAACTAAACCACGATCTGATGTCACAACTAAGATTCCTGTCTTACGAATATCTCGTTGTGCAATCAAAGGAATATGTTTGGCGTCAGCATTATCAAATAAATGCGCAGAAACGAGATGTTCAACAACTGCTTCAAGACGAGCAGCATACGCTTGATAGCCTACACTATATTTTTGAATCTGACTTAATTTAGCCGTTGATACCATTTGCATGGCACTGGTAATTTGACGCGTCTTTTTAGTGGATGATATACGACGCTGAATATCTTGCAAAGAAGCCATTTCAGCGTCCTCCTATTATTCAGCTTCTGAACCAGCAAATCCGGCCTTAAAGGCTTCGATTGCTGAGTTCATAGCAGATTCTTCAGGCAAATTCTTTGTTTCAACAATTGTGTTAAACAAATCCGCTGCGTTAGCATCAACATAAGCAATTAGTTCGTCTTGGAAACGTTGAATATCTTCAATTGCAATGTCATCAATATAACCATGTGTTAATGCGTATAGCACAACAACTTGATGTTGAACTGGCATTGGCTGATGAAGTGGTTGCTTCAAAATTTCAACTGTACGACGTCCTCTAGCTAATTTTGCTTGAGTAGCCGCATCTAAGTCTGAGCCAAATTGCGCGAAACTTTCTAATTCACGGAACGATGCCAAGTCTAAACGTAATGTTCCAGCAACCTTTTTCATTGCTTTAATTTGGGCATCACCACCAACACGTGAAACAGAAGTTCCAGCATCAATGGCTGGTCGAACGCCAGCATAGAATTGATCAGCATCTAAGAAGACTTGCCCATCTGTTATTGAAATAACGTTCGTTGGGATATACGCTGAAACGTCTCCTGCTTGTGTTTCGATAAATGGCAAGGCAGTCATTGACCCACCGCCCAATTCATCACTCAACTTAGCAGCTCGTTCTAGCAAACGTGAATGTAGATAGAAAACATCACCAGGGTATGCTTCACGTCCTGGTGGACGACGAAGAATCAATGACAGCTCACGATAAGCTGTAGCTTGTTTTGACAAATCATCATACACAATCAACACGTGTTGACCGTTGTACATAAATTCTTCACCCATTGCCGCTCCGACATAAGGTGCCAAATACAACATTGGCGCTGGTTCCGAAGGTCCAGCATTAACAACGATTGTGTAATCCATTGCGCCCATTTGACGTAATGTTTCAACTTGAGTACGGACCGTTGAATCCTTTTGACCAATAGCAACATAGATAACAATCATGTTTTGATCTTTTTGATTCAAAATTGTATCAATGGCCAAAGACGTCTTTCCAGTCTTACGATCACCAATAATTAATTCACGCTGTCCACGTCCAATTGGAACAAGCGCATCGATTGCCTTAATACCTGTTTGTAACGGTTCGAAAACTGATTTACGTTGCATAACACCAGGTGCTTTAACTTCGACAGGACGGAACTTATTCGTTTGAATATCTCCCAAACCATCGATTGGTTGTCCCAATGCATTTACTACACGTCCAATTAATTGTTCGCCGACTGGCACTTCCATAATGCGGCCGGTACGCTTTACTGTATCACCTTCACGAATGTCATCAAAACCACCCAAAATGATGATTCCAACTTCGCTTGATTCGAGGTTTTGGGCCATACCGAATGTGCCGTTAGCAAATTCGAGTAGTTCACCAGCCATAGCATTTGCTAAACCGGTTGCACGAGCCACACCATCACCAATATAAGTGACAGTTCCCACTTCTTCTACAGTTAGCGCTGTGTCGAACTTTTCGAGCTGTTGCTTGATTAAAGCAGAAATTTCTTCAGCTTGAATAGCCATTATTTTCCCTCACTAACCTAATAATTGTGCCTTCATTTTGGCAATTTTCGTTTGTAAACTTCCATCAATTAAAGTAGATTGTGACTTTAGAATCACACCACCAATAATTTTTTCATCTACAACATTAGTTAAATTAACATGCTTTGCACCAGTTTTATCAGCAAAAAGCTGTGCTAATCTTCCTAAACGTGTCTCATCTAAAGATACTGCAGTTGTTGCAATAACATCAACAATACCATTGACCTCATTATATTGATTATCAAATGCTTCAACAATTTTAACTAAAATATTCAAGCGGTTATTGTGTATCAATAACTTGACCAAATTCTGAACAGATTCAGTTGCATCAGCCGTTAATGTGTTTATTAGCGCATGACGTATATTCTGGTCAATATCATTTGAGGTAGCAAACATAACAAAACTAGGATTTTCTTTAAAAACTATTTTTAAAGCTTCTAAATCTGACTTCGTTTCTTCTATATTATCTTGCTCATGAGATAGTTCAAAAATTGCTTTGGCGTATTGGTCAGCGATATCTTTAAGATTTTTTGCCATCCCAATACTCCTTATTTAGTTTCTAAATCTGAAATGTAAGCATCAATTAATGCTTGTTGATCATTTAACGATAATTCCTTTTGCATCAACTTTGAAGCAATCGCTACTGATAGCGCTGCAACGTCGTCTTTTGCATGAGTAATTGCGTCTTCCTTGAGCTTTTGAGCATCAGCTTGTGCTTGTTGGTTGATTGTTGTTGCACGTTCAGATGCAGCAGTAACCAACGCATCACTTTGCTTTTGTGCACTCGCTTTTGCATCAGCAACAACTTTAGTTGCTTGTTGACGCGTATCAGCAAGTTCACTTTGCCTCTGTGCAGCTAATTTTTCTGCCTCTTGACGTGCATTTTCTGCACCATCAATGTCATCAGAAATCTTTTCTGCACGTTCATCAAGAACTTTTGTCAATGGCCCATAAGCCACTTTCTTCAAAATAACCATCAACACGAGGAATGAAATGATAATAAACAGCATATTACCTAGAGGTAATTTATTTGCTGCTAAGGTTGTTAAACCAAACATGATTTTCCTCCACTATCTATTTATGATTACTTGCCCATCAACATAAAGGCGAAGACAATTGACAAAATTGGCATAACTTCGACTAACGCGACACCCAAGAACATACGTGACAACAAACGGCTTTCTAGTTCGGGTTGGCGACTCATTCCCGCCAAGAATTGTGAAATCAAGACACCGTTTCCAATACCACCACCAACAGCGGCTCCAGCGGCTGCAAGACCCGCTGCGATTACACCCAAATTGTGCAAATCCATGAGATTACTCCTTATTATTTAGTGTCAAATAGCATTGTATTTGACATACTTGAATTTTGATTGGATGAAACGCTCCCGCGTTTTAGCAAAATGACTTGTGTCATAAATGGCGGTTTTATTTTCCACTTTTGGCACAAATCTCATTTACTAAGTCACTCCTTATTCATTGCCCGATAACTGAGCAATAAATACACCTGTCAGAATTACGAATACGTAAGCCTGAATACCACCGATGAAGAGTGAAAAGCCTTGCCAGACCATTTCAATCGGCAATGCTAGCACTGTCCAGAAACCATTTAAATGTCCTGGCCATGCTAAACTATTAGCCACGAGTGTCAGTAACATTTCACCAGCGAAGATGTTACCAAACAAACGCAGTGATAACGTTAAGAAGTTAGCTAACTGCTCAATGATATTAAGCGGTAACATCCAAGAATATGGTGTAAATAACATATTTTTAAGGTATCCCTTAAAGCCAAGTTGTTGTACACCCATTCCATGTGCAACCATCAAAGACATGATAGCCAACGTCATCGTCACGATTGGGTTAGCTGTTGGTGACTTAATATAAGTCACACCATCAGCACCCTGCAATTGAAGCAACAAGCCCATTTCGTTTGATACAACGATGAAGAAAAACAACGTAAATGCATACAAACCAAATTGTCGTGCTTGCTTCTTTGGCAATTGTCCACCCACTATGCCGTTTGTAAAATCAAGTAAATATTCAATAACATTTTGTCGTTTACCTGGTCGTAAAGTTGGCTTACGCGTGAGAACAATCGATACAATCACAACGATTGCCATAGCCAGCAACGTTGAAAGTATCGTGCCCCAATCAAATGTGAGACCTAGAAACTCAAACGGTGCCGTAGGGTCATCCATGCGCCTTCTCCTTTCTCATATAAATTTGGCGAAATGGTCGTAAACGGCTATTCGTCATAACATATAAACCTATAATACGCTTTTCAAAATGAAATACAACTGTTTTGTATCACTTTTTCACAAAGAAATGACCATACGTTTTGTTAAACGTTGGTAAAATGCTTTTTAGCACCTAATTATTAAAAATTACAATTCAAAAATTCAACATAAATACAGTAAAAATCCTTTACAATCGGCATATTTTAAAATATTTAATGTTATGAACTGCTATTTCATTAAGTGTTAAAATCTAATTTTATGTTCTGTCCAATTGTTCACAGTATTCAGTTTTTTAGATAAATTCATATCAGGAAGTAGACATCTTGTGATTTTAAAAACAAAAAACGCACGACATCTATCGTGCGTTCACTGTGCATCACTTGCAGCCACTTTCGGCAAAACAAGATTCAGAATAATACCTAATACTGTCGCAATCGCAACGCCGGAAAAATCTACTTGACTACTTAATTGTAAATGAAAATTTCCAATACCGATAACCAAAACTGGCGCAGCAATCATAAGATTACGTTTCTTACTATAATCTACTTTATTATCAACAATCACTTGTAACCCAGCTGCAGCGATCACACCATACAACATAAAACCAACACCACCAGTGACAGCCCCAGGAATCGTAGCAATTAGCGCCGATAATTTGCCAACAAAGCTGAAAATGATAGCAAAAAATGCGGCACCTCCAATAACCCAAACAGAGTATACTCGACTGAGTTGCATGACCCCAATATTTTCCCCGTATGATGTTACAGCTGGCCCTCCAATCAATCCTGCAACAACAGAAGCTGTTCCATCACCAGTTAATGTTCTCTTTAAACCCGGATTAATGAAAAAATCATGTCCAGTTATTTTTGACAAGACCATAAGATGACCTAAGTGTTCCGACAAAGTCACAAGAGCTAATGGTGCCATACTTAATACAGCTGCTGGATAAAACTTAAACCCCTCTTTTCCTATGAATGTTTCATAGTTTGGCATTTGCAACCAATGCGCAGAAGATACAGGTGATAAATCAACTAGACCAAAAACCAACGCCACAACATATCCAAAAATGATCCCTAATAATACAGGTAATAACCCTAGAAATCCCTTCAGAAACATATTAAATGCAATTGTAGCTAAAAGCGTGATCAAAGCAACAACGAAAATTTTCCAATCATATTTACCATTTATTGTTGTCGCTGATGTGGCTGCTGCACCTGCCAAACTCAAACCAATAACCATAATGATTGGTCCAACAACTTCTGGTGGGAAAATACGATCTAACCATCCAGTACCAACAAAAGAGACAATCAATGCCACAACTAAATAAACTAACCCAACAGAAATAATACCTTGCGCAACAGCAGGATAACCCACTGTTTTCATCAATGATGCCATTGGAATAATGAAAGCAAAACTAGATCCCATGTAGGCAGGCACTTTACCTCGTGTAATTAATAAATGTAATAAAGTCCCTATACCGGAGGTAAACAAAGCAACCCCTGGATTTAACCCAACAAGCAACGGTACTAATACTGTTGCCCCAAACATTGAGAACAAGTGCTGTAAAGATAATCCCAGCCACGTCAAAAATGGTGGCTTATCATATAAATCATAAATTGCTTGATTGTTTGTCTTGGATGCCATCGTCTTGTTGCGTAAAACAAAGTTCACGCTCCCTCCTATTTTCCTTCTCTGATATTCTTAAAATCAACGTCTTAATTATAAACTAAAAAACCTGACATAAACGAAAAGTATGTCAGGTTTTTTAATCTATGGAATTTTAAATTGCGCTGCAAACGCCTCATTGACTCGAACATATTTACTATTGTCTTATGCCTTGCCAAATACTTGTCTTTACGACTAACCAGATGTTAATGATGCCCAAGCAGCTCTACTTGCCTGCTCTTACGTAAACTCATGTGTAAATCAAGTATTCTTATGACACTGATTAACTGCGAAAATCAATTGCGAATGTTATCCTTATTCTGAATCTGAATCTGAATTAAATACGTTAATCAGTATCTATAAGACAGTAGCCCATGATATGTCGATATCATTCATATTATTTTGCGTCATTCATGGCCTCCTCTTATTTGTTAAGCCAATTATAGCATGATTTGTAAACGCTTACAACACTATATAAAAAAATGTAATCGCCTACATTTTTTCTTCTAAGATAACGTCTGGATACTTATCATGGAACCAGTTCATTGCAAACTTGTTTTCAAACAGAAATACTGGCTGATCATAGCGATCCTTGACTAATAGATTACGACTTGAAGCCATTTTTTCATCAAGCTGATTTGGCGCTATCCAACGAGCAACTTTTGATCCAATAGATTCAAATTGTATTTCAACGTTGTACTCATTTTCCATTCTAAATTGGAAAACTTCAAATTGCAGCTGACCAACCGCACCAATAATATAATCACTGCCTTGCCAAGATTTATACAACTGGATGGTTCCTTCCTGTACCAGTTGTTCAATCCCTTTATGGTATGATTTTTGTTTCATAACGTCTTTAGCAATCACACGATTGAACAATTCTGGTGTAAAAGTTGGTAAATCTGGGAACTGAATTGTCTTTTTCCCTGAAAAAATTGTATCCCCAATTTGAAAATTACCAGTATCATAGACACCAATAATGTCTCCGGGTACAGCTGTTTGGACATTTTCGCGCTCTTCAGCCATAAATTGAGTAACATTAGACAATTTCAATTTTTTACTATTCCGCTGTAAAGTAACGTCCATGCCACGATTAAATTCACCAGAAACAATTCTCACGAACGCTATTCTATCACGATGTCGTGGATCCATATTCGCTTGGATTTTAAACACAAATCCTGAGAACTGGTTGCTTTCAGGTTCTTGGGGATCACCCAATACTGTCACCACTGGCTCTGGTGCGGGTGCGTACGTTAAATATTCACGTAAGAATTCAGTGACACCAAAATTCACTAACGCTGATCCAAAAAATACAGGTGTTAGTTTACCATGAGCAATGGCCTCTTGATCAAATTCATTGCCAGCATCGCGTAATAATTCAATTTCATCCATTGCTTCTTCAACAATCTCAGGATGCGCCGTAGCATTTTTGAATTGGACCATATTATCACGTTGCAAATCATAAATTCCTTGCAATATTTGTCCTGAGCCAACTGGCCAGTTCATAGGATATGCTTGAATCCCCAAAATAGACTCTAATTCATCTACCAAATCTAATGCATGTCTAGCATCTCGGTCAATCTTATTAAAGAACGTGAATACTGGTATACCTCGTTGCGCCACAATTTCGAACAACTTCTTAGTCTGTGGCTCAATCCCTTTAGCAGCATCAACTACCATTACAACTGAATCAACAGCCATCAATGTTCGATAGGTGTCTTCAGAAAAGTCTTCGTGTCCTGGTGTGTCCAGTATGTTAATACGCTTACCATCGTAGTCAAACTGTAGCACAGAAGAAGTTACTGAAATACCTCGTTGCTGTTCAATTGCCATCCAGTCTGAAGAAGCTAATTTGTTAGAGCCACGCCCTTTGACAGTCCCTGCTTCACGAATGACACCACCATGAAGTAATAATTGTTCAGTGAGTGTTGTTTTACCAGCATCCGGATGTGAAATAATAGCAAATGTTCGACGATTTTTTAATTGTTCTTGAAAGTTTTCCATAAAGATTAGTTTACCCGATATAACGGTAATCTACAATATAAAAAAGCTAACCTCAATATGATTAGCTTTTTTTATGATGCGACTAGTGAGTTATTTTTCACCTATTACATCAACTACACGATCCGCAATATCTTGTACTTCTCGATAATTGTTAGGATATTTTTTATGTAATAACGCAAGTTCTGTCATACTTATATGAATTGGTTCTTGTAAGACAATCCATGTCACGTTTTGACCCAAGGGAGGAGTTGTTAAAGATCCTACATAGCGATAATAAGATCTGTTATCTGGTAACAACTCATTTAAACGTTCTGTGGGTATAGACCCTTCGTAGAGATCTTCTATTGTGCTATGATTATTTGCTAATGTTGATACATCTGCAAAAGCTGCAACAACTAATACTCGATCTTCTTTCAGGAATACAAAATGTGACTCAGCATCATGCCTGTGTCCATCAATTAAATGTTCAGCGCCTTCGTGAAAATGAATTCGTTCTAATTGCCAAATTTCGTCATTTATCACTAGCGTTCCATTAGCTAAAAACTGTTCTCCAACCACTCTATCATCATAAGTCGTCGTTCCCTTAAAAGTAATTGATAAGTCGTTATTGCTGTCAATATGCACCACGTATTGTTGCTTGATATCAATTGGTGATTGTAATGGCGTTTCTCCATCCTCATGCCATGATTCTTGCTGACTGTAATCTAAATGTTGCATCATCATACCTCGTAAGATTTCTTTCTATTTTATCAAAAAATGAGTAAAGTATACCCACAGAAAAAATAAGCAACCGCTAAGTTACTTATACTGTATAATTAAGGGTAAAGATTGAGAAAGAAAAGTGGTCTGTCATGCAACTTGTAACTGCTGCTGAAATGCAAAAAATTGATAATTATACAATTGAAACTATTGGCATATCTCAGAATGTTTTGATTGAGCGTGCTGCCCTGTCCGTTATTGATGTTATTGGTGCTGGACATTATAATCTAGAACATATTTTAGTATTAGCTGGACTGGGAAACAATGGTGCAGACGGCACTGCCATAGCTCGTCTCTTATATACTCAAGGTTTTAACGTTTCATTACAATTTGTTGGGAACTTATCAAAAGCAAAAGATAGTGTCCAAAAACAGCTAAACATTATTGAAAATTACGGTCTGGTTCGCGCAGAAAAAAGTGATTTTAATGAAGCGACCCTCATTATAGATGCTATTTTTGGTGTGGGATTAAATAATACTTTGCCAGAGGGACTTCAAAAAATGATTAAAGCAGCCAATCACATTGAAAAGACTGTTATAGCAGTTGATGTACCAACTGGTATTGATGCAACAACCGGCGAAGTGCGAGGCGCTGCCCTAAAAGCACATACAACCGTAACATTTGGCTACAACAAGGTAGGCTTAACACAGGGAACTGGTAGCCATCTTGCTGGTACTGTTATTGTGAAAGATATTGGTTTGTGCTTACCACCTGATATCATTTTTTCCAATGAATCGACAAAATAAAAAAGCTATTGCCAATATAGGAATAGCTTTTTTATTTTGGCTTACATGTTAATGAGTCCTGTTACACCTAAAATTAAGAAAATAATACCTACAGCAATACGATACCAGCCAAAAGGCTTGAAATCATTGTTTTGTATATATCTCATCATCACTTTAATGGCAAACAATGCAACAACCCATGAAACAACAAAACCAATAAGCATTACAACTAGCTGTGCACCAGTGAAAGATCCACCCTTTGCCAAGAAAGATCCGACTTTAAGAATTGTAACACCAAACATAACAGGAATAGATAAGAAGAAAGAAAACTCAGCTGCCACAAAACGTGAAGCACCCAAAATAATAGCACCTAATATAGTCGCACCTGAACGTGATGTACCTGGAACAAGTGACAGAAGTTGAAAGAAACCAATATACAATGCCATTTGAAATGTAATCTTGTTAACATCCGTCACACGTGGCGCAATATTTTTCTGACGATTTTCAATTACAATAAACACAATACCATAAATAATTAATGTTGCGGAAACTACCCAAGGATTTAGCAAGTGTGCATCCATAAAATCATTCAGTAGAAAACCAAAGATAACAGCTGGTAAAACACCGACAATGACTTTAATCCACAAACGCCATGTTTGAAATTGTTCACGTGATGTCTTTCTTGATGAAAATGGATTTAATTTATGGAAGTAAAGTTGTATCACGGCAAAAATTGCGCCTAATTGAATAGCATAATCAAATACAGCCGTGAAACTTTTTGTCCAGACGCTGCCACTCGGAATATTCATTAACGCTTCTGCTAAAATAATGTGCCCTGTTGATGATACTGGCAAAAATTCTGTTATTCCTTCGACAATACCAATAATAATGGACTTTATAAAATCAAACATATGCCTTATGTCGTGTTCAAAACACGTTCCCTTCTAGTTAAACTTTCTTTATTCTATACTATATTGTATGGGTTTACTACAGAACATCTATTTCGTATAAATTATTTTAAAGTATTGCTTTTAAATAATCTACATGATACTATATTATATGTTGTTTCAATACAAATACTACTATGGACAGTTAGCTCAGTTGGTAGAGCAACGGACTCTTAATCCGTGGGTCCAGGGTTCGAGCCCCTGACTGTCCACTTTCACTAATCGTTAACTTATCAAATAAGTTAACGATTTTTTGCATATAAAAAAACTCGAACACAATAAATGTTCAAGTTTTTTATAAACTAATATAAATACTAGCAAACATAAGGCCTGCTCCGCCTAAAACAAACACATGCCAATAAACATGACCCATCGGTATTTTGGGTATTAAGTAAAAAACGGTTCCCGCTGAATACGTAAGGCCTCCTGCCAAGAGTAGCCAGAAAGCTGTATGAGACAAGACACCCCATAAGACGGGCATCGCCAAAATAATCAACCATCCCATAACAAGATAAATTGTCACAGCAACCCATGGCCATCGACCCACAAAAAATAGATCGTAAACAAAGCCTGCAATTGTCATAGCCAATATGGCTCCCCATATTGCCCAACCAATCCATCCTTTTAATAATAACCACGTATAAGGCGTGTAGCTGCCTAGAATTACCAAATAAATACCAGCGTGGTCAAAAAATTGAAAAATTTTGGCAGCTGGTGTGAAAATCAGCGAATGAAACAGCGTTGAAGCAAGAAGAAAGAAACCTACTGTACCAACATAGATTGCAATCGCTGTCACTTCAAAGGCTGTCACTGGCTGACGTAGAATATGAATAATCAAGGCAATACTAGCTAGTACAGCTAAAAAAAATCCCAGACCATGAGTCACAGCATTTAATATTTCGTAAACAATATGATAACGTTTTGATCGTTGCATTTGGTTTGTCTCCGTGTTTAGATGGTATACCCATTATACCATTTTGACAACAAGCTCAATTACTTGAAATGACAGCTATTTTATACCAACGTCTCCCAATCTCGTGACCATAAAAGTCCCATGGCACCATCACCAGTGTGTACGCCAATATAAGCACCAATTTTACCGCGTTCAAAAATCACCGTTGGATATTCCGCTTGTAAATCTTTAAGCCATTTGTCACCCAACTTGGCATTATTACCATCAATCACAAAGGCACGTACTGGATATTCGACTTGAGATAAATATTGATTTAATGCTGATTTAATTTCTTTTAGGGCACCACTCATTTTACGAGCTTTCGCCACTGCACCAATTTTACCTTCCCCCTGAATGTCCATGGATAAGATAGGTTTAATATTGAGCAGGCCACCCACTAGTGCTGCACCACGTGATAGACGTCCTGTTCTTTGTAAATGAGAAATATCATTAACTACAAACCGCACATCAAAAGTATCTCTTAGCGTAGCCAGTGATTGCCAAATTTGATCAAGTGATTTACCACTTTCACTCATTTTTGCAGCCATAACTGCCTGAATCCCTGAACCGATAACAGCAAATTTCGAATCCCATACTCTGACATCCGCCATACCTTCATAATTGGATGCAACGGCCTGGGCCGTTTGGTAAGCCCCAGATATACCTGACGAAATAGGTACAATAAGTGCTGCATCATAACCAGCAATTTTAGCATTATTTAGCGCTTCTTCCCAGTCGCCAGGCGCTGGTTGAGAAGTCGAAGCAACAATACCGTTTTCTTTCATCATTTTCACAAGCTGCCCAAGATCTTGAATATCCACAGACTCTTTATACACTTCATCCCCAAAAATAATAGGATCATTAACTTGAAAAATGTGATAGCGATTGCGTAAAGTCGTTGGAATGGTTGATGCCGAATCACTTATCACTGCTATTTTTGTCATTCGTTGTCTCCGTTGATTTCTATAGTAATTTGGTTATAGTAGATTCCCGAATTGCATGCCAATCCAGAAAAATAAAAAACCACTTAAAATTTGAACTAATAAATAAATGCTCTGTTTAATCAAATGATACTCTGAGCTTTGTGTCATCATCGTACTAAATGTCGTAAAACTACCAATTAACCCTATGCTAAACACACCATTCATTGCATGTAACTGATGCAAAGCCAAGAGCATCCCCATTAAAAAAGAACCACAAACATTAATCAACCAGACTGCTGTCAGATATTGGTTGTTAAATTTCCAGTAACTGATGATGGCATATCTTACTAGGGTTGCTATAGCTGATAGCACAAAAACACTGACTATAATCATTTCGCATACCTATTCCTATACAAGTAACGTCCCAAATTGTGTCCGCACTTAACCACTAATATCCCACCAATAATTGTAACCATAAGATATGGAAACGCATTCATTGGTCTACATAATTGTATCTCGTAAAATTCAAGCATCATGGTACTGAAAGTTGTGAAACCACCAATAACGCCGGTTCCTAAAAATGATTTCAACAGTATGGTTCTTTGACTGGTATAAGGTAGAAATGTACCCAAAAAAGCTAATAAAAATGCCCCTGTTAAATTAATCCCCACCGTTGTTATCGGCCAGTGCCCAACAACAGGCATTAATCCCAAAGTAAATCGTAAACTTCCACCAATACCACCACCTAGCATCACCAGATATAATTCGATTATTTTGTTTCTCTCACTTTGCATAAGTATTATTTTAGCAATTTTAATATTTATTAGCAAAATTATCAATCGAATTCGTATAAAAAACAGCTTGCCAGACCAAGCTGTTTTTACCTCATAATTTTAAAATAAATTTTGCAACCTGTTTTCCTGACTGACGGCCAAAAACAACTGTTTCCGCTAATGAGTTTCCCCCGATTCGATTATCACCGTGAAGTCCACCGGTCACTTCTCCGGCAGCATATAGGCCTTTTATAGGTGCATTATCTTTATTTAGCACCTCGGTTTTAGAATTAATGCTAATCCCTCCCATGGTGTAGTGAATTGCCGGCTTAATATGAATAGCATAGTATGGGGCTTGCGTGATGCCTCGCGGCATACCTGTTTGACGTCCAAAGGCAGTATCTAATCCTTGTTTTTGATAATCATTCCAGTCTGTTATTGTTCTAGATAATGACTCAGCATTGAGGTTTGCTTCTTTTGCAAGACCAGAAATTGTACTAGCTTCAGTGACTAACCCGACTGCGTGGTAAAAGTTGATAGCTGGGAAAGCATCTCTAATCGATTGGTCAAAAATCAATGTTGCACCATCTTCATCCAGTGCATCTATCGCTGCCGTCACTTGATCTCTTGTCGTCATCTCATTGACAAAACGGCACCCTTTCTGATCAACTAGTATTGCACCCTCTCCTCTAACGCCTTCACCAATCAAATAAACATGATCCGTATCTTGTTGAACTGTCGGATGAACCTGAATCTTTGCCATGTCAACTAATTTTGCGCCTACTTCAGTTGCCAACATCATGCCATCACCAGTTGCTCCTGGATGGTTAGTCGTTTTAAGATGAACAAGTTCAGGCCTATATTCTTGTAACATCGACTTATTTTGTGAAAACCCTCCAGTTGCAATTAAAATTGCTTTAGTCGAAATTTCAAATGACATTTCCTTATTTGTGGTCAGCTTGATCCCAGTTACGCTATGATTATCTGTAATTAGAGAAACAACACGTGTGTCATTAAACAATGGAATATTTTTCTCCAATAGTTGTTTT
The DNA here is from genome assembly GCF_019656075.1 of Leuconostoc palmae. Classification (GTDB taxonomy): domain Bacteria; phylum Bacillota; class Bacilli; order Lactobacillales; family Lactobacillaceae; genus Leuconostoc; species Leuconostoc palmae. The sequence continues at coordinate 34,955 of NZ_BPKZ01000010.1, forward strand.
TGCAGTCCTCTTACTAAATAACTACCCACAGCTGATTTATCACCAGGTCGATGTGCGCGTCGTTCTGACATCCCACCTGTTGAAGTGATATCTGTTAATTTAATTTGATGTTTATCTAGCCAATTAATCGCTGATTCTACATGCGTGACAAAATAACTTAATAAAGCCTTATTATTGGTACCACCGCCACCGTTCAAAGTATCTTCATAAAAAGATTCTTGAGAATCGACAATCCCATGTTCTAATTGGACAGATGTTTCTACGGCATTCATGCCAGATGATGCACGGTTTGAATTGCCACCCAGCACGCTCTGCTTTTCAACAATTGCTACGTCTAAGCCTAATTCTTGAGCTTGAATAGCTGCTGTCATGCCTGCAATACCAGAGCCAATCACAACAAAATCATAAGCTGATTTTATATCATCAATATTATTGGTAGGAAATATAAATTTAGACATGCGGCTCCACTCCTTTTTATGTTACAATTCCATGACAAAAAACCAATAAGGTTGCATTGTTTCCTTTTTTAACTTATATATTATTTCACAAATTATAACATAATTTATATTCATTAATTTATTTTTGGGGGTCATTGTTTACAACCACCAGACAAATTCCTCAATCCAAATGATTCAATTATTTCTGGAAGTACGACAACCACTACGCCTACTAAGCCTGTTCTTAAATTTGCTAATGTGCCTACTAACTTGCCCTTTAACACGGTTAGTCTTGGTACTAGTCAGGGTGGCTATGTTACCGCAACGCGCCAAGATCCCAACTGGGGAATGGACATTTATGACAATCGAAATAATGGTAAAGGCGGTAACTGGTCTGTTAGCGCCAATCTTGTTTCTGATAAGATGACAGGCAATAATGGTCACACATTGACTACACCAATTATTTTTAAAGACGCCAATTCAACATCGAGTGTTTTAAGTACAAAAGCACCCGTAACTATTTTTTCTAACTACTCTATCTCTTCTAATTCTAATTATATTAGACATGTTCAATTTAATGACCCTAATACAGGTCTGCTTATTCGTGCACTTACTTCGGAGATTTATACTAATGAAAATTATTCAGGAATTATTAACTTCACGTTGAATAATGTACCTTAATACAAAATTCTCTCTTTTTAAATTATATGAAAATTAGCCTATTGACAACTCATCAAATTCTTAGTATTCTTATCTTACAGTCAACTTGGAGAAAAGTTATGCAAAATACACTATTACAATTGAATAATGCCTGGTGGCGTCGGTAATCAGCTTTTCATTTTGATGGATAAAGCTGATGTTTAAAACATTTGTTTTATCCATACCGACGTATTTTGTCTAGCACCTCAGTCTGTATGGAAATAAGCCATGCAGACTTTTCTTTTGACCTTGGAGAGCACTGTATGGCTGTCTAAGGTCAATTTTTTTGAAAAACGGGAGAATTTTATTATGAATAAACGCCTTTTAGCAGTTATTGCAGTTATTGTTGCTTTCTTATGTGTCGCATTTTTCCTCACCAGTAAACCAACTAATAGTCAGGAAAACAAGAAAAACTATGTACCAACTGTTGGTATTCTACAGCTAGTGACTCACCCTGCATTAGATGAAATACATCGGGGAATTATTTCCGGATTAAAGTCACAGGGATATTCTGGTGATAAAATCAAGATAGATTACCAAAATGCACAAGCTAATCAAGCTAATCTCAAAACAATGTCACAAAAATTTGCGAATGAAAACGCCGATTTAACTATTGGTATTGCAACACCAGCAGCATTATCGTTAGCAAAAACAGCATCTGGTAATTCACCCGTTATCTTAGCAGGCATTACTGACCCAGCAGGATCTGGTTTAGTCAAAACAACACAACGCCCTGGTAACAACGTAACAGGTACTTCTGGCGATTCTCCACTTGAACAACATCTTTCAGTTATCAAAAAAGTGGTCCCAAATGCTAAAAAGTTAGGCATTATTTACACAACTTCAGACCACGGTGGTGAGTATAATGCCAAAAACATGGAAAAAATTGCCCAAGCAGCTGGTTACGATGTTAAGATGTTTACAATTTCTTCGACTAACGATATGCAACAAGTTGCTGAAACAATGGCTAATCAAGTTGACGTTGTTTATGCCCCTCAAGACAACGGTGTTGCCAGCTCTATGAAAACACTAGTTAATGTGACAAATAGTAATAAGATTCCTGTCATTCCTGCTGTGGATACTATGGTTAAAGATGGTGGATTAGCCACAGTTTCAGTTAGTCAATACGACTTGGGTTATCAAGCCGGTGTTATGGCTGCTAAAGTATTAAAAGGTAAAGATACCGCAACATATCCGGTAAAAACAATTACTGAAGGTAAGATGGTTGTCAATTTAAAACAAGCAAAGCTACTAGGTATTCCATTACCTGATAGTATCATTGCCGAAGCAAAAGCCAAGGGAGAAGTCTTCAAATGAGTATAATTGTATCAAGTATTGGTCAAGGACTTTTATGGGCAGTTTTAGGCGTCGCGCTGTTTCTAACATTTAGAATTCTAAATTTCCCAGATATGACAGTTGAAGGTTCGTTTCCATTAGGTGCAGCTACTGCTGTTAGTCTAATAGCACACGGATTCAATCCTTACTTAGCAACCCTCATCGCTTTTGTTATTGGAACAATTGCAGGATTAGCCACAGGATTACTCTACACCAAAGGACGTATTCCTATCTTATTAGCTGGAATTTTAGTCATGACTGCTTCATTGTCAATTAACTTACGTATTATGGGATCCGCAAATATCTCACTGTTAAATCAAAAGTCTGTTTTTTCAGCTCATATACTACAACATTTGCCAAAATATTTTGACTCTGTCTTTGTTGGTTTGATAATTATCACACTTATCACACTAGCGCTTATCTTTTTCTTACAAACTGATCTAGGTCAAGCATTTATTGCAACAGGCGATAACGCAACTATGGCACAGTCAATTGGTATTAAAACTGACCGTATGACAATTATGGGTCTTATGTTATCAAATGGCTTAATTGCTTTTGGTGGTGCTATTATAGCTCAAAATAATGGTTATGCTGACATCAACATGGGTATTGGTATTATTGTTATCGCATTAGCATCGATTATTATAGGCGAAGTTATTTTTGGTGATTTATCCCTCAATGAACGCCTCGTTGCTGTTATAGTAGGCTCAATCTTGTATCGTCTTGTCCTTCTTGCTGTGCTACAGCTTGGCTTTTCAACCAATGATTTAAATCTCATTTCAGCTGTTGTTCTAGCCATTGCTATGATGTTGCCAAGATTACGACATGCCCTTAAACTCGATTCATTGATTAAAAAAGGAGTTAGCACCCATGAGTAATCCGGTTTTTTCTCTCAAAAATATCGTTGTCACTGTTGGTGATGGTGTCAAGATATTAGATAACTTAAATCTTGACATTTACGATGGCGATTTCATCACAATACTTGGCACAAATGGTGCTGGAAAATCAACACTATTTAACACTATTGCAGGCAACCTAAAAATTACATTGGGTCAACTGGAACATCATGGTAAAAACATTACTAACTCTAGTGCGGTGTCTCGAACAAACTATATTGCCCGTGTCTTTCAAGATCCAAAAATGGGTACTGCCCCGCGTATGACTGTTGCTGAAAATCTATTACTTTCTGAAAAACGTGGCAAAAAACGATCACTAAGAAACCGTGGTTTAACTAAGGAAAAGTTAGCTGATTACGCAAAAATTACTAAAGTGATGGGTAATAATCTCAATACAAGATTACAGACTGCTACTGGTAATTTGTCTGGCGGACAACGTCAAGCTTTAAGCTTTTTAATGGCAACACGCGTCAAGCCTGAGCTATTACTGTTGGATGAGCATACTGCGGCACTTGATCCTAAAACATCAGAACATCTTATGATCGCTACTAACGAACAGGTTACACAAAATAACTTAACAGCTATGATGATCACTCATAACTTAGCAGATGCTTTAAAATATGGTAATCGTTTGATTATTCTAAATGCTGGTAAAGTTGTCTTGGATGTTAACGGAACAGCAAAATCCGCACTTACTGAAGGAGATATTTTGAAATACTTCATTGCTTAAAAAAACGTTTCGCAAATATGCGAAACGTTTTTTAAGCTTTTCTAAATTTGACTATACTAATCATAAAGAGTACCACAAACCATATAATAGCTAAAATCGTGGTAATTCTTGTTGATGATGAAAATAGCAGTATAGCAAAAATAGCTAACATGAATAAAATAGTCAAGTAATTTGAAATTGGTGAAAAAGGCATTTTAAAGTGTTTTTCACTTGTTTGATAATCTTTGGAGCGACGGTATTTAATATGCGTCAACATTAATGACATGTAAATTACAATAAACGTCGCTGATGCAGTTGAAGTCACAAGGCTAAACGCATCTTTTGGAAATACATAATTTAGAATAATTGTAGAAGCCACCAAACAAGCTGATAATGCTATACCATGCATGGGAATGTGGCGCTTGTTTAACTTCGCAAAATAACTATCTTTAGGTGATAAAGAAAAAATCATTCGCCCTGTCGTAAAGAGTGCACTATTTAATGATGACGCAGCCGCAGTTAAGATGACGAAATTAATAATCCCTGCCGCTGATGAAATGCCTATACCAGAAAATACTTGCACGAATGGTGACATATTAGCGCTATAGTCTGTCCAAGGCTGAATAACCATAATCGCTAACAATGCCCCTACATAAAAAATCAAAATTCTAAGAATAATTGAGTTAATCGATTTTGGAATTGTATAAATTGGATCTTGTGTTTCAGAAGCTGCCATTCCCACAAACTCAACACCTAAAAACGCAAAAAATGCCATTTGGAAAGCTGACAGTAACTGGCTTTTATTGGCAACAATCAAACCATGTTCCCATAAGGTTGAAAGATGGGTTATGCCAACCTCAGTCTTAACATGTAAAACAAGCATCAATATACCAGTAATTATCATAGCAACTATAGCGATAATCTTAATTAACGCAAACCAAAATTCAGCTTCACCGAATGCTTTAACAGCGATAATATTCATAGAATACAAAACTAGTAAGAATAACGCCTCCCAAACCCACACTGGTACCGATGGCAGCCAAAACTGCATATACTTACCAATTGCTGTCAACTCTGCCATGGCAATGATAATCCAACCCAACCAATATGTCCATCCCATTACGAACCCAGCACGGTTACCTAGATAAGTTTTAATGAAACCAATGAAATTCGTTTGATCATGATTCGATAATAATAGTTCGCCCAGTGCACGCATCATTGCAAAAATAAATAATCCAGTAATGATGTAAACAAGCAAAATGGCTGGACCAGCCTTCTGTATTGAATCTCCTGCACCTAAGAACAGTCCTGTCCCAATTGTTCCGCCCAGTGCAATCATATTAATATGTCGACCTGATAAGGTTCGCGCTAACTTTTGATCTTGTTTCATAATTTTTCTCCTCGAATGACGTACAAGTTCTATCATAGGCTATCACTAACTCGATATACAAATAGTCTTTTTCATTATGAGATGAAATTGATTCATGTCCTTATGCTGTTTCACGTGAAACAATTCATTTTTAAAATAAAAAGCGTTTTCTCTCTAAAAATGTGTATAATTTAATTGTAAACACATTTTTAACTAATAAGGGGTTTTTCGATATGAGGAAATTAGGTGTTGTTGGTATTGGACATGTTGGGTCAACAGTTGCACAAATTATCGTTAGTCAAGGATTAGCAGACGAACTTATTTTGGTCGACAAAAATGAAAACAAATTAGCCGCTGAAGTGCTAGATTTGCAAGATGCCGCAAGTTTACTAGCTCATCATGTCACTGTCAGAGCTGGTTCTATAGCTGATTTAGCTGATGTAGAGGTCGTTGTTTCTGCTTTGGGACATATTGAACTGATTGAACCAGGTGGAGACCGTTTTACTGAATTACGTGCGAATACACCTGAAGTTCAACAAGTTGGGTCAGATTTAAAAGCAGCCGGATTCAATGGTGTTCTGATTGTAATTTCAAATCCAGTTGATGTGATTACCGGTATTTATCAAAAAGCAACTGGATTACCTACGAATCAAGTTTTTGGCACGGGAACTTACTTAGATACTGCCAGACTGAAGCGTACATTAGGTGCAGCATTAAACATCGATCCTCATAGTGTTCAGGGTTATATGCTTGGCGAACATGGTGATTCACAATTTGCTGCTTGGTCCACCGTTAAGGTGTTAGGTCAAACAGCTGAAGATTTGGTCACTAATTACGGTCTTGATTTAGACAAAGTTGCTAATGATGCACGTGTAGGGGGCTTCACAGTTTTTGATGGTAAAAAATATACAAATTTTGCTATTGCCCATGCAGCAGTTTCTCTCGCTCAATTAGTCATCTCAGATGCTCACAACCAAGCCATTGTTTCTCATTATGATCCAAATTTTGATGGCTATATCTCTACCCCAGCTATTATTGGACGAGACGGTGTTGTGGGCAATTTTGATCTGACATTGACAGCTAACGAATCAGAATTACTAAAAAAATCAGCTGAGACAATTGCCGAAAAAACAGCTCAACAGCTCAAATAAAAAAGGATGCAGTTTTCGCATCCTTTTTTTATGTTTATTTTACCAAACAAATAATCCAGCCATTGCAGCAGAAACTAATGATACTAAAATCCCTGATAATAGCATATATGGTACTCGTGAACTAATGTAATCATTTTTTTCTTTATCAACCAAGCCTTTAAACGCACCGATAATCATTCCCAGTGTGCCAAAGTTAGCAAAACTAGTTAAAAATACAGTTAATACGATACGAGCATGTTCGTTAGCAAATAATCCTTTGCTACCCATAATGGACTTTGATACTTTGCCCATAACTACGAATTCATTGGTCACTAACTTAGTCCCCATATACTGGGCAATTTGAAATGCATCATGACTATTAAATCCTAGCAACCAAGCAAACGGAAACATCACTACGCCAAAAATGTTTTCTAATGTCAACCAATGTATCCCCGTCAGACTAAATAGTTGGTTAATTAAGGCAGCTAAGGAAACGAAGGCAATAACTGTAGCAGTAATAATCAAGATTAACTTTCCCGCACCTAAAATGGAGTCTCCCAAAAATGAGAAGAATGGTTCTTTTTTACCATTTAAGCCACTAACATTCACGATAACATCATCTTCTGTAGAAACTTTTGTCGGGTTCAAGATAGCCGTAATGACAATCGCGCCTAAAATATTTAACGGTATAGCTGTCAAAACATATTTACCCGGCACCATTTGTGTATACGCACCAATAATAGCCGATGTCACGCAACTCATAGACATCATAGCCAACGTTAGATTTCTTCGTGCACTCATATGATCCAACTGTGCTTTTGAAACAGCTAACACTTCAGTATTACCCAAAAACATCATCTCTATTGAGAAAAAAGCTTCAAATTTTGGTTGCCCTGTTATAAAAGCTAATCCTTTTCCTATCCACCGAATCAACCATGGTAGCACACCAATATAAGTCAGAATATCAAACAACGGCACTACTAACAATATTGGTAACAATGCTGTCGTCACGAAATTTGGGCCACCATTGTTGGCTGTTAACCAGTCTGGCAAAGCAAAAGCTATACCTTTTGACGCAACTGATACTAGCCAGTTAAAGCCATCAGAAGCCCCTTGAACAGCTATTTGGCCTGCTTTGAATTGTGTAAAAAACCATGCCAGTAGCACTTCTAATCCTAGAACTATCAGTACTGATCGCCATTGCACGTTTTTTTTGTCATTAGAAAATAAGTATGCAATACCAATAAAGATAGGGATACTTAAAATATTAATGATGATTAACATATATTACCTCATTTTTTAAATAAGTTTGTAGTAGTTTTGTATTATTCCTATTATAGCAATGATAACCTAATTTTGTAAGCGTTTTCTAACGATTGAAAAATAAAAACCTCTTGACTCTGATACCAAGAGGTTTATGCCATTAAGCAGCTTTTATATAATTAACGCCATCAGCTTTTGGCGCCCTTGTTTTTCCGAAGAAGAAGACAAGAACAATAATCGTCAAAACATAAGGTGCAATTTGCAACCAAATCGGTGGCACTGTCTTCAATAGTGGCAATTGTGCACCCACCACTGCTAAGGATTGTGATAATCCAAAGAATAACGAAGCACCTAATGCTCCGATAGGATTCCAACGACCAAAAATCATTGCTGCCATTGCCATGAATCCTTGTCCAACAATTGTACTAGCAGAATAATTTAGAGAGATAGATTGTGCAACAACAGCACCTCCAACACCTCCAAGTAATCCTGATATCATAACACCAGAATAGCGTAGTCTTGAAACATTAAGTCCAAGTGTATCAGCAGCTTGAGGATTTTCACCTACTGAACGCAGTCTTAGTCCGAACTTAGTCTTGAAAATAATGTACCAAGATAACACAGCTACAAATATAGCTAACCAAGCCGGCCCAGATGTTTTAGCAAAAAATAATTGCCCCAATACAGGAATACTTGCTAGACCAGGAATAGATGCATAACCAAAATCATGTGAAATCGGTACTGTCTGCCCCTTTCCATACAATACTTTGATTAAAAATACCCCTAATGCTGGTGCCATTAAATTAATCACTGTTCCAGAAATAATGTGATCAGCTCGTAAAGTCACTGTGGCAACGGCATGTAGTAGAGAGAATATCAATCCAATCAACGCTCCTGCCAATAGCCCAAACCATGGCGTTGCTGATCCTAGTGTATTAGAAAAAGTTAAATTAAACACAATCGATGCAAATGCACCCATTCCCATAATACCTTCAAGACCCACGTTTACCACACCAGCTCGTTCAGAAAAAGTACCTCCAATAGACGTAAAAATTAAAGGCGCTGAGTAAACCAGTGTGCTAGAAATTACAAGTGATAACATAGCCATCAAAGACATATTTATTCACCGCCTTTCTGATTTTTATCTTCTAATTGTGATGCTTTAAGTTCTTTTTTTGCTGCAGCATTTGTTGCTGCTTTGTCATCCATCGCTTTAATGCGCACCTGGATAAGTTTAATTAGGTAGCTAGCTCCCACAAAGAAAATAATAGATGCTGTGACAATATCAACTAATTCAAATGGTACACCAGATGACATTGGCATACCTAAGCCACCAATTTTCAAAACTGAAAAAATTGCGGCAGCAGCAAGGATACCAAGGTATGAACTACTACCCAGTAGTGCGACAGCCATGCCATCAAATCCAATTGAAGGTGATCCGTTTTGAGTAAAGAAATTCAAATAATTACCTAACCCTTCAATAGTTCCAGCTAGTCCAGCCAATCCACCTGAAATGGCCATCGCAATTACAGCATTACGCTTTGCAGACATCCCGGCATACTTAGCAGCATCCGAATTTAAACCAACAGCACGGATTTCAAAACCCAGTGTTGTTCTAGTCATGACAAACCAAACAACAACAATCATAATTAATGAAATAAATATTCCTGAAGAAATACTTGAACCTTGTGTCAATTCAGTAAGCCACTTCATTTGCAGTGAAGCATTCGCACCAACTTGTTTAGTCGTCTCTGCAGAAACTTTAATCCCTTTTGACATTGTATTTTGTAAGATGTTATTCCCCAAAAATAAGAGAATGTAATTCATCATAATAGTTACAATCACTTCACTCGCACCAAATTGCGCTCGTAGCCATCCAGGTATCGCACCTGCAAGGGCTCCCAAACCTGTGCCTAAAATAATCGCACTAGGTATCATGAAGTAGACGGGCATACTAGGAAAAGTTAACGCATACCAGATTGATCCAACCCAACCAGCTAATGCTTGCCCTGACAGACCAATGTTGAAGAAACCGGCTGTTTGAGCCACAGTGAAGCCTAATGCCGTCAAAATAAGTGGTGTCATTTGTGTGAGCACACTGCCAATGTCTTGCATTGAGCCAAACGCCGATCCAAGCAAAGCAACATATCCTAATATTGGATTGTACCCAAACACTAGCATAATAACTGCACCTATAATCAATCCAAATATAACTGAAAATAGCGCAACTGAGAACGAATTTTTTTGTGTTGTCATTAGGCGTCCACCTCTTGTTTAAGTGCTGATTTGGCGTCAGATAAACTCATTCCTGTCATCAATAAGCCTAACTCTTGTTTATTTGTATCTTTTGCATCTACAATCCCAACAATTTTCCCGGCATTGATTACTGCAATACGATCAGAAAGGTTAAGTATTTCATCTAATTCAAAACTTACAACCAAAACTGCTTTTCCAGCATCCCTTTGGTCTATAAGCCGTTGATGAATATACTCAATAGCACCAACATCTAATCCTCTTGTTGGTTGTGAAGCAATAATTAATTCGTTTTCACGATTTAACTCACGGGCAATAACAGCCTTTTGCTGGTTACCACCTGACATTGAACCAGCTGTTACTTGTATGCCAGCTGCACGCACATCAAACTCTGTGACAAGTTTTTGAGCTAAGTTATCCATTTCATCTTTTTTTAGAATACCATTTTTGGAAAGTGGGGCCTTATAGTATGTTTGAAGGGACAAATTTTCTGACAATGTCATATCAACTTCCATACCAAATCTCAGACGATCTTCAGGGATATGACCAACACCAGACTCAGTTATTTGTCTAGGTTTTTTGTTAGTAATATCTTTCCCTTGTAAAACAATCGATCCGGCTTGCACTTTTGTTAACCCCGTAATGCCTTGAATCAACTCGGTTTGCCCATTACCATCAATACCAGCAATCCCAACAATTTCACCTGATTTAACATCGAGTGAAAAGTCTTTAACAGCAGCTACACCACGTGCATCATGAACTTCAATATTGTTTAAGTTTAAAACGGTTTCCCCTGTCTTAACGTCGGACTTTACTGTTTTAAAACTCACCTCTCGACCAACCATCATATCAGCTAACTCTTGTGAAGATACACCAGCCACTGGAAAAGTCTCAATAGACTTACCGGCACGTATCACCGTAACAGTATCAGCTGCAGCACGTATTTCATCAAGTTTATGAGTAATTAAGACAATTGATTTGCCTTCCTTGGCTAAGTTATGCAAAATTGTAATTAATTCTCCAATTTCCTGAGGTGTCAGAACTGCTGTGGGTTCGTCAAAAATTAATATATCGGCGCCACGATATAGTGTTTTTAATATCTCCACACGTTGTTGCTGACCGACTGATATATCAGAGATTTTCGCATAAGGGTCAACTTGTAAGCCATATTTCTCAGATAATTCCTGAATTTTTTTTGCCGCTGTTTTAGTATCTAACGACAGCCCTTTAGTGATTTCTGAACCCAACATGATATTTTCAGTTACTGTGAAAGCATCAATAAGCATGAAATGTTGATGTACCATCCCGATACCCAAGGCATCTGATTTTGATGGTGAATCCACTGTCACAGTTTTTCCGTTAATCAAGATTTCTCCTGATGTTGGCTGAAGCAATCCCGTCAAAATATTCATTAGGGTTGATTTCCCAGCACCGTTCTCACCAAGTAACGCGTGAATTTCACCTTGTTGGACTTGTAAATTAATGTCATCATTGGCCGCAAAATCGCCGAATTTCTTAACGATATGTCGCATTTCAATGACTGGTGTTGATTCGGTCATTTATTTTCTCAGAGCATACCCAGTAAAGTACTACGTATGTTTTCACTTTCTGATAATATTTTAAAAAAATCCACGGACAAGTGCTGTTCGTAGGATTTTCTTCAAGCAATATTATACCATGATTATTTGTACAAAATTATTTCAATTAATTTACCTCGTGCGATTTTTAGATTAATAGGAATGTGATTTTAACGTTAGTACCATAGTAATTAGGCTATAATAGAGATATGTCACGAAAAATAGAACTCCCTACTTCTGCGGAGATGAAAAAATTCCATAATCGTTCACGTCGATATACTTTTTGGTCTCATATTTCTATGCCACAACGTTTAACTTTAGGATTTTTATCTGTTATTACTGTTGGTGCTATTTTTTTAATACTACCAATTAGTCACCATGGTAATATGAGCCATTCCTTTATGGATGCAATGTTTACTGCTACGTCAGCAGCATCTGTAACTGGGCTAACAGTCGTAGATACAGCAACTCACTGGACAACTTTTGGCCAACTGATTATTATGTGTCTCATTGAAGTTGGTGCACTCGGATTCATGTCTTTTTCGGTCCTATTATTTACAGCTACTCGTAAACAAATGGATCTGCGCAACAAAATGATGGTTCAAGAAGTTTATAGCCTTGAAAGTTTGTATGACACACGCGTTGTCTTTGGCTATGTTATTAAATTATCGATTATTATACAGCTTGTAGGTGCTTGTCTGCTCGCCCCATTTTTTATGCATGACTTTGGCATTAAACGTGGTGCTTTTTATGCTATTTTTCATGCCATCTCCGCATTTGGAAACGCAGGATTTAGCATATTACCTAAAAATGATGTCTCCATTGCAAATCAGCCGTGGATTTTATTGATATTCGCAGCATTAATTATCGCTGGTTCACTAGGTTTTTTGGTTTGGAGAGATCTACTGCTTTATCATCACAGACGTCGACTATCACTCCACTCCAAACTCGCTTTGGTTATGACTGGGGCCTTAATTATTGGCGGTTGGTTATTATTTGAATTGACAGAAAAAAATTTGGCTGTAGAAACCCAATTGTCAACCTTTGATCGATTAGCAAATACATTATTCATGTCTATTTCATATCGTACAGCCGGTTTTTCACAATTCAGCTTTAACGATATGTCACCCGCAACTATACTGTTAACGATGATGCTAATGTATGTTGGTGGTACTCCCGGATCAACCGCTGGCGGAATTAAAACAACTACTTTAGGTGTTTTACTATTAAAAACCCACGCGGCTCTGCGGGGCAAAAAAGATGTTACCTTTGCTCGGCGTCGATTAACAAACGAAAATATTACCCGTTCACTACTACTAGTTTTTGTCTCTATCGTTTTTTTGGCTATATTGGCCTTTCTATTAATGCTGACGCAAAGTCCAGATTCAAAATTTGGTCTAGAATACGTCATTTTTGAAGTCATCAGTGCTTTTGCCACTGCAGGATTAACACTAGGTTTGACACCTCATTTGACAGATTTCGGTCAATTAGTCATTATGTTAACTATGTTTATTGGTCGAGTAGGTGTCTACACTGTCATGTTCTCAGTTCTTAATGTTCATGGAGAGCATGCACCATATCAATACCCAGAAGAATCTGTTATCATCGGTTAGATTAAGAAAGGAACAATTTATGCGACAAACATATGCCATTATTGGTCTTGGTAGGTTCGGTGGAGCGCTATTAAAAACTTTAGTTGCTAACGGTCAAGATGTGCTTGGTATAGACATCAGTGAGGAAAATGTTAATGAGTATCGCGACATTGCAACACAAGTTGTTATTGCTGATGCACAAGAAGACGATGTTTTACGCAAACTTGACATTGCCAGTTTTGATCATGTTATTGTAGCTATTGGTCATAATATGCAAGCAAGTATATTAGCAACCATTAATGCCAAAGACTTAGGGGCTAAAAATGTCATTGCCAAAGCAGAAAATCACACACACTTACGCGTGCTAACTAAAATTGGAGCCGATTTTGTTGTTCAACCCGAACGAGAAATGGGTGAACGTCTGGCCAGAAAACTTCTGGCTCCGAATATGTTGAACTTTATTGAATTATCTGATGACTACTCCATGGCAGAAGTACAAATTGTTAACTCAGAGTTTTCAGGAAAAACATTATCTGAGCTTAATATTCGCAAAAAATTTGGTTTAAATGTCATTGCTGTTCGACACGATGGTGAAGTTGTAGTTGCGCCGGAAGCAGGTTATCAAATACATCATAATGACATTTTGTCGGTCGTTGGACCTAAAGATATGGTTGATGATTTTGACCAAATGACAAATCATGTTTAATAAAAAAACACCCTAATATTAGGGTGTTTTTTATTGACTAATAAATGTTGCTATTTGAGAGGCAACAAATGGATTATCACGTACCTGACTATGTTGTGATTGTTCTCCGCCCACTAATACACTATATGCTTAGTTGTGCTTAATAAAGTATTTAAAAGATTGCGAACTAAAATTAGTCACAACACCATCAGACCCGTCACCTTCATCTCCCATCACGTTCATAATTTTAGTCTGTATATCCATATTGTTTTTGTTTTGTTCAAAATAATGGTAGTTATCGTCTTGCATCTTTGGCTTTGATGTGCGACCATCAAGTTCGTTTTTTGCAAATGCGGTTCGATTAAATTTACCATCTATCATCCCAGAATTAAATGGGGCTGCAATAGCAATTATCAATTTTCGGATATTGTTTATTGTCAGGATGATGTGACAGCATTGTTGTAGCAGCTACAGTTGCTCCCATTGAATGCCCAACTAACGACACTTTTTTCATACCACTGCCACGTAATTGCTTTAAAAATTTTGCTAGAACATCAGATTCCTGACGTGCAGAATTTCCCTATTTTAAAAATCAAACTGGTAAATTGCCCCGTATCCACTATTAGACTTAACAAGATTCAACTCGTAGCTCCCAGATTTTGAGATATTAATGGTTTCTCTTTTTGTAATATGTGTTTTATCTTGGATAGATTTAGCTAAAACATTAGTCGCATTTGCACTGCTACCATAGCCATGTAACAGTATAATTGTTTGGTTCGATGGCTCATGATAATTTTTTATACGACTAACCATATAATAGCCACCAACCAAACAAAGCATAAGAATTAACACTGTAGTAACTAATATTTTCCCTTGTCTACTCGTCATCCATGTTCCTCATATATTAATCAAACTGTTTTACCAATATGACTTTGAAATTATTATTACCAGATAAAAGTTTATCTACTGGACAACGTCGTTGCGCAATTTCTAATATATCTTCCGCCTCTACATGACTAACATGTGGTATCAAAACATTCGCTTGCACGTTGAACTGAAAGCCTTCATTATCACGTAACATCTCGACAACAACACGCACTACACTTTGATGTGATAATTTCCGACGCTTTTCTTCTACTTCTATGGTTGCATTAAGACACGTTGCCAAAGAGGCCGCTAATAATTGCTCAGGATTAGTTCCTGGAGTCTCACTTATTGGACTACTTGTTGTAATGGTTAAATCATCGTTATCAATAGTCTTAACTAGTCCTTCAATACCAAACGAATTTACTACTTATGTACGATATAACACATTTTCTGCCATGAAATTCTCCTATATGCCATACTAATCAAATTCAATTATAACAAATCTACATACTTTTAGTCAGTATTTTTTCTTTAGCTGATTTCAAAACAGTTAACGCTGCAGTATACGTAGCAATCCCGTAATCAAAGGTTATTTGCTGTGTTGATGTCATTCCGTCACTGAGCCACTCTGCTAAACGTTCTTGTAACGATTCCAACTGCAATGTTTTCCTAAATATTTCTTCATCTAAAAATTTAATCACTTCTTCATCAGGTAAATAAGCGCTGAAATATAAGCGCATGAGTAAGTCAGACTTAAATATTTCATCAGACGTTGGTTCAATCAAAGCCTCATCAAAACTTTTACTTCCTAATTCTGTAATTTGGTAAATGTTCTTATTTGGTTTATCAGTCTGCACAATTGTCTGTTTCACAACTAGTCCCTCAGACTCTAATTTTTTTAACGTTGGATAAATCATCCCAAACGTCGCATCAAAAAAGTGATTTAGTCTTGTCTGTAAAATATCATTGATCTCGTATCCTGTATGAGGTCCTGACTTTAAAATACCAAGAATGACCTCTTTACCTTTCATTACCAATGATTACACCTCCGATACCATACTTTTTTACCATTATACACCACCTCGTTTCAAACGTTTTTCTTTCAAAAATAAACTAATTACTGCACTTATAAGAATAAATATGACACTGTAACGATACAACTTTTCAAAGGCAAAGCGTAATTGATTCTTCGTCAGATTTTCTATATCTTCAACTGCGTTTTTAAATTCAGGTGGTAAGTGGGTAGTATTTGTGTCTTCGAACTTTGTTTTGGTCATTGAATGATTTATTTTGTCCAGTGTTTGTAATTTTTCTCGGTTAGATAGATGCGTTTGATTAATACGTCTTGAAGCATAATCTATTGAGTTAGTTTTAGCTTGCGCTAAACCACTATACAAACCAGTTATAAATATCGCTACAGCAAGCATAGACCCGACCTGTCTCAATACTCCGGTTACACTCTGAGATGCTGTCAATGATGCCCCTTCTAATTGACCAGCTGAAATGACTAGAATAGGTCCTGTGATCAAACCATACCCAATACCAACCAGAACACCTGCAATCATCGTATGCTGGTTGTCTTTTAATGCACCAAATCCTAACCACCCATACCCTGCAGCAATTAATATAAATCCCACACCTAATAATAAAGGCGCGGATATTTTTGATTTTATGAAGCCGGATATGGGTGCAAAAATAAAAATAGCAAATGATATTGGTGCAATCAATAACGAAGCATGTAACGTTGTCATTCCGCCAACATTCGTAAAATAATTCGGTAATATAACCATAATAGCAACTAAAAATACATTACTTAACACAATAATGATAGCAGCTAAAGAAAACATTTTATCGGCAAATAGTTTCAGTGGCACCATTGGATTTTGGCTTTTCTTCTCGATGCAAATAAACAATATAAAACTTAAAACGCTAACAGTTAAACAAAGAATGGTTTCCCAACTTGTCCACCCCCATAAGCGTCCATTAATCAAACCAATAGATAAATTACCTAATGTCATCATGCTAGATATTGCACCGCCAATATCAATTTTTTGAACCTGTCGATTTTCGTTTTTAAAAGGAAAAAAGCAGGCGCTAAATATAAGCATGCTAATTACCAATGGTAAATTAATCACAAAAATCCAACGCCATCCAAGTAACTGCGTAATGACGCCACCAATAGTTGGTCCAAGTGCCGCGGCTAAACCTTGTGTTATCCCTAAAATACTAATCACTTTTGTTCGATTTTCACCAGTTACTAAACGAATGGCTAATGTCATGGCTAATGGAAATATTAGTGCAGCACCACAACTTTGGATCGCTCTGCCTACTAGCAACGTTGTCAAATTACTAGATACAGCCGAAATAGCAGATCCGATACCAAACATAGCTGTTCCTAACATAAATCCTCTAAACATACCAAACATTTCTGCTAAACGAGTTAACGGTATCGTTAGTGAGGCGAACAAAATCAAATAGATACTTAATGTCCATGACAATTGATCTAGCCCAGTGTTTAGATATTGTCCAATGCTTGGTAAACTAACATTCATAATTGTTGTATCTAACATACAAACAAAAATCCCCAATACGAATACACTTATTAAAATCGTTTTTTTCATAACCATTCCCCTTTTATATTAACATAATTTATATTAACTTAATTAATATAAATGTCAAGTTTAGGCACAAAAAAACCGCTACTGTGTGAGCGGTTTTTCATTAAGTGATTATAAATTATTATCTTCATCGATTTGATTGATTTTATCAAAAACCCGAAAAAGATTTTCCATTTCTGTTAATTTATATTTTTTTGAATTGCGATCGTACACGATTTCAGATTGTACAGGTTCTCCTACTTGCAAATCATGTAAAAAATCGCGTATTTCTGATATATCGCGCTGTACAGTCTTACGCCCTATAAAAAACATATCTTCGATTTCCTCAATCGATAACGCTCGACGACTAATTAATGCAGAATACAATCTTAAAATGCGTTGCTTATCATTAAAAACAGTTTTGTGTGCTGACATATTTTCCCTCGGTGAAATACTCTAAATTAATTGTACCAAATAAAACAGATGTTCGTTACAATAGAAATATAATTACTTTAACTATGAAAGGTCATCTATCATGTCATTTTTCAATTTTCTAAAAACGAAAAAGCCTGCTAAAGTATCTCACAATGGTAAAACAATGTCTTCAGAGGCTCCTATTTGGGAAACCACGGTCGATCCAGATGTTTTCTTTAATAGTTACCAGAAAGCAATTCATTCACCTAACACAAACGATAGCCAAACAGCTATCGAACTTAGCAGTAACCTATCTGATTTACAAATAGCCTTTATTGACCGCTTTGCCAAAACATTATTAACAAAGTTAAAAAAAGAAAAAAACAAAGACAAACGAGCAGAGCAAGCAATTGAAGCAATCAACAAAGTTCGAGTTTATAATAAACAGATGACTGTTGACGTTCGAGCACACCTAGCCCAAACTAAGAAAAAACTGATTGGAGACTAACATGAAATTGACAGTTAAATTAGAAGATGGTTTTATACCAGATAAATACGCTAAATATGCCTCTCAAGAATATCGCACAAGTAATATGCCTACTGTCAATTTCCCTATTACAATCTCTGAAATTCCAACTGGTACAAAGTCATTAACCGTCAGTTTGATTGATTATGATGCAGTTCCTGTTACTGGTTTTCCTTGGATACATTGGCTAGCAGCTAACCTACCCGTAGATAGTATTCCAGAAAACTTGAGCGAGACAGGCCTCGGTGTCTCCGGTATGAATTCAACTTGGCACAATGTTCAAAAAGGTGGAGAACTACCTAATCCAAAAATTAATCAAGCCTACATCGGACCTATGCCCCCTGATAAAACGCATGATTACACATTAACTATCTTTGCATTAGATACCGTATTAGACCTTCAAAATGGATTCTTTTTGAACGAATTAAGAACCAAAAGTAAAAATCATATATTGGCTATGGAAATCTTAGAATTACCAGCACGTGCTTAACACCTATTTTAGGTGTTTTTTATACAGTTTTTTTACTTTATCCAGTATTTAAATGTATATTTATTACATTTAAATACATATGAGATTAATATTTATAACATAGTCTAACTAATCAGGAGGTGCCTAAAGATGCCTGAAAACAAATTAAATGTAGCCATAGTTGGCGCTACTGGATATGGTGGTCTTGAACTACTTCGTTTATTATATAACCATCCAAATGTTAACGTCTCATCCATTCATCACACCTCCGAGTCTCAAGATGATATCAACCAATTGTTTCCTCATTTGAAAAAAATGTATAAAATAACATTTTCGCCTTTTAATCCCAACAATATTATGCAAACAGCAGTGCTCTTATACTAAAAAAATGGACTATTTTTATTCAGTCCGTAAAATGAAAGTATAGGAGTATTTTTATGTCAA
>NZ_BPKZ01000011.1 GCF_019656075.1 Leuconostoc palmae
GAATTGACATAAAAATACGCCTATACTTTCATTTTACGGACTGAATAAAAATAGTCCATTTTTTTAGTATAAGAGCATCTTTCAATGCTCTTGTTTTAAAGTGAGTGAAACGTTTATATTCTGTGACTGTATTGGTCATTTCTCGCAGCAGCTTCTTTAAAGGATTGTGGTGAATACCTCATGTTAATTTAAATCAATTAATCACTTGCTGTATGGCAAATAATATTGTTAAAATAGTAACTAACAGTGCTTTTGCCGATTCTAAAGATGACTAACAAACAAATACAAAGTCTAATTTGATTCCAGTAGTGACTCATCTTTATTATTCCTAGTTATAGCGACGCATTATGCATAATATTCTTATTCTATATACGTGCCGAATCACGTTAAAAGCATAGAGGAGAGATATTATGGATGAAAACGGAACTATTGTACCAGCAGAAGTGAGAGGCTGGAATTGGGGTGCATTTATGTACAATATTTTTTGGGGGATTGGAAATAAAACATATTTGCCCTTGCTATGCTTAATTCCTGTTTTTAATATTGTATGGGCATTTGTATGCGGTTTTAAAGGAAACGAATGGGCTTGGCAAAAGGGTAATTACAAAGATGTAGAAACATTTAAAGCTGTTCAAGCTACATGGAATAGAGCTGGACTTGTTCAATTTATTCTTACAATTGCCTTTATAGTCCTATATTTCTTATTTATCGGGGCTATGATAACAACTATTTTAAATAACAATAACTATTGATTATAGGCACTCCTAGACAGAGTGCGTACATAAAATTAAGACTAGAAACTATGAATCCAAACACACGTACAATCTTATTATCCATACTTTTTTATTTATAATAATTGTCTTAATAACAGCGCATATATTAACAAATAATCCTTTTTATTTAAAAATTGGATCAGTGTTCATCGGTATTTTAACTGGACTGTCTACTATCCCAGAAATAAAAGAACAGCGTATGCTAACTTGGCAAAGCAGTTTATTTTTATTATTAAGTTTATGGTTCATATTAAATCCATGGCTTCATATTAACTAAATGATGAATTCAATCCTTATCTACCTATCCAACGTTAATTAGAATTCAAAACATCCACATGTATCCTGTTTATGTTAACATCAAAATAAACATCTTATTTTGATGCTAGAGCGTGGGTTCTATTTGTAATCCATAACAATAATTTCTAAAGGACGATCCAAAAAAATGTTGATATCGGTCAAAAATGTTTTAAAATGTTCCGTTTCATTATGAAAGTTTATTGCTTCTTCATCTTGCCAATGTTCAATAATCTGGTACTCATCAGGCACGGTCAAACTTTTATAGTGATCATAACTTATATTACCGCTTTCTTGACGCGATTTTTTCACAAGAGTAGCGATAAATTCTTTGTAATCTTGTTGCATGTTTTTGTTTACATTTAGTGTTACATTAATAACTTTCATGATACCCTCTTTCTGTATAACAGTATATATCGATTGTACTGCATTTTGCGTGTCTCTAACAATACCTCTACCATGCCTTAATTGTTGCACTAGCCACCGCTTTAAATGATAAATGAGACTCTGATCCCATGATAATATATATTCAAAAGATAACCAATTAATGACATCTTGCGTAAACTGTTATCAAAAGACGTTACAAAATACATTAATGAATTTGCAACGTCATCAAAACAAATAGATACAGATACGTGCCGAATCACGTTAAAAGCATGATTAAGGAATAAAAAAATGAACAAATTAAAAAAACAAGGACTAGACGCACCGCTAGTTCCAATACTGTATATTATTGTTGGCCTGTTAGCGATCTTATACGCTTTACTATTTCACACATACTATAGTAGTTATTTATGGACCGTTATTTACGGTATCTTAATGATTTTTGGTGGTTTGATATTTATACACACCTCAATACGTGGAAAATCTATCATATGGGATAATATTATTTCTGAATTAAATATTCCTGAAAACAGTAAGGTTCTTGATTTAGGTACCGGCCACGGTCTGGTATTGCTGAAATTTGCGCACCGCTTATCGGAAAAAGGACATGCGACAGGGATAGATTTATGGCGTAACAGGGATCAATCAGATAATACCCTAGAAAACACAAAAGCTATTATTGAGTCAAAAAAATTAGAGCAGATCGCAGATGTTCAAACAGCAAACATGCTAGATTTACCTTTTGAAGACAACCAATATGATTTTGTCGTCACAAGCTTAGCGCTTCATAATATTAAACCTGCATCAGCACGTAAAGATGCTTTGAATGAAGCTAATCGTGTGTTGAAACCAAACGGAACGTTGGTAATCGTTGATACAGGCCATAATAAAAAAGAATACTTATCAGTGTTACGTTCTAATGGATATAGTATTCAGCAACACAAAACATACGGTATCATCGGTTGGTGGACTGGACCTTGGATGCCAACCTACTCTATTATTGCAACGGTTAATAAAAATTAATGGCTATTTTATAAATCCTCATTGATCAGAGATTTCAGTAAAGAATCAATAGCTTTATTTTCCCCAATAATTGATGTGCTCGTCTACAAAAATAGATTGACATTATATATAGGAAATACCAGATAAAAAGACTAAAAAATGCTTACAAAGAAGCTATTTTTTAGTCTTTTTCAAAGTTATATTATTTTATATCTGTGATAATCACTTATATATTTCCTACTTTTGAGTTCAAATAGCTAACAATTTTTTTGACATAGTCCATGTTAATTAGACCAGCAAAAAATTCGCCATTCTCGCTCATCACAATATTATCAGGATATATATACTGTTTATATCGTTCATCTTTTGAAATATAATTTTTCATTTCTTCATTTGTTGATAACAAGCCTAAAAGTTCGTTTTTAGACAATAAAGTTCGTTTCCCATCATGTTCCTGATAAAAATAATAGCGACGTGTAAAACCAGCTGTCCTGTTCCCAATATTCCACAGAACATCTTTCCAACTATGCTTCTCAAAAATTCCATACTTATCATTATTGTCACTCATGATTTTAAAATTTCCCCGTTACTTTATACTGATAAGCCATTAAAGACAAGCTTAACACACTCTACCAAAAAACATTATCCAAGTAGTTTGTTGGTTACTTTTTTAAGATTCATTTCTCAGCATATTTATTAAAGACCCGAACTAACTACGTTTCCTATTTTGTGTGAAATGCTATAAAATGCAACATTGGGTATAAAAAAAGCGCCACATTAAAGTTTTAGAAACCAATGCACCGCCTTGAAATATATTAGTGGAGAAGAAGGGATTCGAACCCTCGCACGCTTTAACACGTCTACACCCTTAGCAAGGGCGCCTCTTCAGCCGCTTGAGTACTTCTCCATAACAGATACTACTATACCAGATATTAAATATAGTAGCAAGCTTTTTACGCTGATTGTGCCTGCTTCAGTACTTCTGAAAAATCTTTGTGATAAATCGCAAACTTTTTTTCTCCA
Source organism: Leuconostoc palmae (assembly GCF_019656075.1). Classification (GTDB taxonomy): domain Bacteria; phylum Bacillota; class Bacilli; order Lactobacillales; family Lactobacillaceae; genus Leuconostoc; species Leuconostoc palmae. Next base: position 3,477 of record NZ_BPKZ01000011.1, read on the forward strand.
ACACCAGAAATAGCCAAAAATTCTTCATCAGTCTTAGGTTTCAAAATAGCCATATTCATTAATGTTTTATCTGAGAAAATTAAAAATGGTGGTAATCCCGAATCACGTGCTAATTCTAAACGTTTTGCTTTCAGTTTAGCAAATAATTGATTGTCATCTTCTGACATTTTCAAACCAGTTGTAGCAGATGTCGATTGTCTTTGCGCCACTGCTTGGCGATTAACGCGTTTTGTGACTCTTTTTTCACTTTTAAGTACTTTGACGCCATCTTCTGTCAGCTTCAAAACAGGAAACTCTCCGCCTTCAATCCTTAGGTACCCATCAGCTGTTAAATAATCAATAAAGCTACTGATATCACGAATTGTACGTTCTTTCATAATGCCATAAGTTGGTAAATCTAATAGATAATCAAACCTTTTAACAGAGGCATCATGAGACCCTTTAAGCACCTTAGCAATCATGTTTTTACCAAAACTTTGGTTCATGCGTACAACATTAGCTAATACTCGCTGAGCATCAACCGTCACATCTACACTTTCTCGTGAATCTAAGCAATTTGAACATTGTCCACAATTTATTGCCACATCTTCACCAAAATAACCCAACAGATAACGCGGTAAACATGTTTCCGTATTAGCATAAGCATTCATTTCACGAATTTTGTGATACTCACCTTGCTTGTAGTCTTCACTACCCTCAGATTTCTGAACAAAAAATTCTTGTAAATGAATATCCTGTGGTGCATATAATAAAATTGCTTCTGATGGTAGTCCATCACGACCAGCACGGCCGATTTCCTGATAATAAGCTTCTATCTTACCTGGTACCGCATAGTGTATTACAAAACGAACATCAGGCTTATTGATTCCCATTCCAAAAGCATTGGTTGCTACAATAACTTCAATCTCATCATACAAAAAACCTTCCTGTGTTTTTTGTCTTTCTGATTCTGACAGCCCCGCATGATACCTACCAACTTTAATACCTTTTTTATCTAAAAAGATGGCTAATTCATCAACTTGTTTGCGCGTAGCAGCATAAATAATCCCACTCTTACCTTGATTTGCTCGTAAATAGGTTTGAACAAATTGCCTTTTATCGACTTGGCGTTCAATTTTTAAAGACAAATTATTTCTAGCAAAACCAGTTAAAACGGTATTTTCTGAAGATATACCTAATAGTTGTTGTAAGTTCTCTCTAACGCGCTCAGTTGCTGTGGCAGTTAATCCCAAAACTGCTGGATGCGTTGGCAATGTTTCAAGCAAGGGTAAAATATTAAGATAACTCGGCCTGAAGTCATGTCCCCATTGAGACATAACGTGAGCCTCGTCAATGGCTACTAATTCAATTGGTAATTGTTGGATAAAATTAAAAAAGCTTGGAATAGACAAACGTTCAGGTGAAACATACACCATTTTATACAAACCAGAATGGATATCTGACATGCGCTGAGCCTGCTCTGCACCAATTAAAGTTGAGTTTAAAAAAGTTGCTTCAATACCTAATGCATTGAGTCCATCAACCTGGTCTTTCATCAATGAAATAAGCGGTGAAATGACCAATGTGATACCTCGAAACATCAAAGCAGGTAGTTGATAAGTAATTGACTTACCTCCTCCTGTTGGCATGATAGCTAAGGCACGTTCATGATTTAATACCTTGTTTATAACCTCTAATTGACCGTAACGAAATTCATCGTATCCAAAAACTTCTTTTAAAATTTCACGTGGATTTTGCATAATTCCATTATAATCTATTACCTTAATTCATGTGTTATTAAAAAAAGGTTGTTACATCGTTAAACTTATCAACCGTAAAATTACCCTCACTATCAAGCTCAAAAACAGATATCGAACCGTTTCTAGGTCGTTGAGCTGTTTCTAAATGACCATAATGTTGTGCTAAATTACCAATTAATTGACCATGTGTAACTAGCAAAATAGTCGCATTCTGTTGATAATTTTCTTGAAGGTGCCGTAATGATTGATCAATACGCTGCCAAAAATCAGCAGCACTTTCACCTATATGTGATTCATCAAGTTGATGAATCGTATTCATGATATCCGTCATGCGATACTGCTTGCCAATTTCACTTGGATTGTCTGTATCCAGACCTAATTGTTGGCCAACTGATCCCCACATCACATGATTAGAGCCACCTTCAAAGCTACCAAAAAAATATTCTCGCCAATCAGACGTCAAAATTAACTCTGGCGTCTGATATTTATTTCCTTTTAAAATAAATTCTGCTGTATGCATCGCACGAGTTGTATCAGATGCTATTGCTACATCAAATTTTACACGGCTTAAGCGTTCCCCAGCAAACCGCCCATCTTGTTGTCCTTGTTCAGTTAGGGGCGTATCTGCCCATCCTTGAACCTTATCTAATTGATTAAAAATTGTTTGTCCATGTCGAACTGCATAAATTTTCATAATAACGCCTCCACTTGCAACAATACTTTAAGTATAGTTCAAACAAATATCCAAACATCCCCAGTACAAATAAAAGATTTTTTCTACATTAAAATGGGTTTAATTTAAATGACCATGGTATCCATTGGCGCAAGATATAATGTAACAGTGCCAACAGCCCTGCAATAATAATCACGGAATAAAGTTGGGGACTTTGAAAGCCATTGCGATGATCAAACAGTCTATATATCAGTTGCGACACAATAAATAACATGCTAAACCAACCAAAATAAGCAGCCAATATATTCCCACCAATTCGTGTGGTTTTATCAAACCAGTTTTCTGATTGGTCAGCTAAAAATTTAACATGAATCCAATCTAAAAACAGCATAATAAAAACGAAACTAATCAAATCCATACTCACTAACTTCAGGATTGTCCAATAATCACGTGCCACATCAAACGCGCGATTATGTAGAATATTAATAATATAGGCTGTCAATATATCTGACCCTAAAATAAACAGTAACCAACTTATTGGTTTTGCCCTAACCATATCACGAATCATAGAAACTCTCTTTTCTTAACAAACTTATAAATTGTTTTGCCGAGCCATATTAACAATTTGATTATACCATCTCATATGTTCACTGCGATTTTCATGAGCCAGTCGAATCATATAAAACGATCGATTAAATTCATCAGAAAGTGTTTTGAAATTTGTGCCAGAAACTAAACTTTGAATACTTACAATCGATTGTCCGACGTTTTTAGACAATAACTTCGTAATAATATCATTATTAGAGATTGTCATAGCATTTTTAGGAATGATATTGTTTTGTTTGAAATACTGCTGCGTGTAATGATAAACGCCTGATCCTTTTTCGCGAACCAACCAATGATCCGATTTTAAATCACCTGCCAAAACCAACTGATCATGCCCAATTTCATCACGAACAACATAATCATGTGTAATTGGTTTTTCAATCATGCCAAAGTCAAATTGATGATTTAACACACCAGCTAGAATATCTTCTGAGTTATGCATTTCTATCTTAAAATCCACCATACAAAGTTTTTCAAGACCAATACTTTCTAATATTTTAGGTAATAGTACTGTAGCAGAAGTTTGCGAGGCCCCAATCACAATTTTGATTCTCTGATCATAAGCAAAGCTATCAGTAATAGTTTGCCACTCATTTAATAAATTCAGGGCTTTTTGATAGAGTAATCGCGCATTTTGTGTTGGTGTGAACTCTGTCCTGCCATTACGATCAAAGAGTTGGACATTTAATTCTTTTTCTAATTGTTTAATATGGACACTAACTGTTGGTTGAGAAATAAATAACTGTTCGGCTGCCTTAGAAAATGATCTAGTTTCATAGACGGCAACAAATGTTTGAAGTAGTTTAAACATAGCTCACCTATTAATAAAATTAATTAAAGTCATTATAAATATTTATTTTACAAATAGCAAACTTAGCAGTACTATTAACCCTGTTATCAATCTGTACAATAAAAAAGTCTATTGGGAGAGTTGTCATGAAAATAAAGTCAAATATGCTTTCTGGTATTTTTGTCACTTTAATTTTATCAATTGTTTCGAAGTTTTTAGCGCAATGGTTACCATTTTTAGGAGCTGAGGGTATTGCTATGCTTCTGGGTATTTTGCTAGGAAATACGGTGTTAAAGCCCAAAATATTTTCACCCGGAATGAAATGGGCTGAAAAATATCCAATTGAAATTGGTATTGCTTTAATGGGATTAACTGTCACACTAAAAACAATTGAACAATTGAAGCTACATGGTATTATCTTTATTCTGCTACAAATGTTTTTAACAATTATAGTCGTCTTATGGTTGGGTGGTAGAGTATTTAAAGCTTCGTCAAAATCATCTATGTTAATGGGTGCAGGAAATGCCGTGTGTGGTTCTAGCGCGATTGCATCCGTTGCCCCAGCTATCGGCGCCGATGATGATCAGCGACGTACTGCAGTCGCTACAGTCAGCATTACCGGTGTCATTCTACTACTGTTGTTACCGGTTATCGGTCCTTATTTAGTTGGTCAAAATAATGTTCTTTTGGGCGCCTTAGTTGGTGGTGTTGTGCAATCAGTAGGTCAAGTTGTTGGTACTGCTGCATTAATTAATCCAACAGTAGTCACATATGCCACGCTATTTAAAATGCTACGTGTTATTCTCTTAACTGTTGTTGTTATTGCATTTTCTCGCATGGCTCAAAAACATAACAGTGCCAGTGACTCAACTGTTACAGCACCAAAAGGTATTAAAATCCCTTGGTTTATCATTGTTTTCGTCATTTTTTTAGTGATTAACAGTTTAATAACCGTCCCACATAGCATTACCTTCGGTGCTAAAGAGATCTCTGGATTCTTTGGTGTCGTTAACCTAGCTGGTATCGGATTAAATCTAAAATTTGACACTATTAGAAAAGCTGGTGGTCGTTTCTTAACTTACGGTCTAGTTACTGGTGCACTACAAGTCCTTATTGCAGTGATCCTAATACACTTCTTATTCTAATGAATAAAAAGAGCAACGCTAAAAGCGTTGCTCTTTTTATCCGAATCTAGCTGTTAACTTTTTGAGCATTCACAAAGGCTAACATACTTGTGATTAAGATCATCAAAATAAAAACTGATAAAAATAGTTGATTCATCCATCCATGATCCATCATAATACCAGAATAAATTGGTCCAACTACTCGTCCTGAGCTAATCATTACGGCTACAAATCCTTGCGCCTGCCCAGCAACTGATTTTGGTGTAATTTGTGCTACCCAAGCAGGGACTTGTGGGCTTTGTAACATTTCACCAATGGTCAAAAGTTCAAACACTAAAACTATTTGCCAAAATTCGTTAGCATACACTAAAAATAAAAAGCTAAACGCAAAAATAACACTTCCTAGTATAACTGAAACCCTATAAGCATGTTTATTTGCCCAATTAGACACAAATTTTTGTAACACAATAATGGTTATCCCATTTATCATCCATAAATCAGCATAGCGTTGTGTGGACATACCCAATGCCTTCATATGCGGTGCCATAACTGTTTCCCACAACATGTAGGATAAATAGGTGATAAACAATAGTGCGCCGATAGCTATCAGTAGTGGTGTTAATTTAAATTTAGTAGACTGATTATCCAATAAGATAGCATCATCAGCTACTGGTTCGCTAATCGGCGTATCAACGACTCGAAACTTTGTGACAACAATGAAAATGAGAGCAACATATATACTAGCAGATATTGTCATTAAGACGCTAAAGCCATAATCAAATAGATAACCAACTGCCAGAGTCCCTAAAACCACTCCAATATTTAAAGCAATGTACATGTTATTAAAAATCACACGTGTCTTCTTACTGGTTACTGTTGTAGCAAAAGAATTAACTAACGTTTGTTCAATTCCCATCCCAAAATTAGCAACCCAAATTAACACAGCAAACACTGGCCAATGATTCCAAAAAATAAGGCTCAGTACCGCTAAACAAGTCATTACCGTGTTAATAATCATCGCCTCATATGGTCTCCAAAAATCAAAAAGGCGTCCGCCAATGAATGCCCCAATAATACTCATAAGAGCACCAATCATCAAAACAATTCCAGCAGTTGTAAATGACTGATTAAGAACGCCTGTCATATAAAGCGTTGTCACCGGCCAAATCATTGAACTTCCTGTACTGGATAATAATGTACTTAACAGCAACCATTTCTCATCAAGAAACCGCGGTTTATCAGTTATATCTTTCTCCATAAATCCTCCGAAATAATATTTTTATTGTAGCATGTATCGATTCTAAGGTTAATGTTTACTGATGACACAATCCTATTTCAAATGTATAATTGAAACATTTGTTTGTGAAAATACCTACTTTTATAGGCTTTTTGCGTTATAATGGTAGATGAATTCAATATTAGTCATAAGGGGAACATCATGGTTTCAGAGATCAAAACATTAGTTACTTTTTTCGGTGCTACTGGTGATTTAGCTAAGCGTAAGCTATATCCTTCTGTATTTAACCTTTATAAAAAAGGTTATTTACAAGAACATTTTGCTATTGTTGGTACAGCACGTCAGGAACTTACAGAAGACGAGTTTAAGCAGATGGTTCGCGAATCAATTGCTGAATTTGCGGATGACCAATCGCAAGCAGATTCATTTGTAGAACATTTTTCATACCGTGCACATGACGTTACAGATGCTGCATCTTATAGCGTATTAAAAGAAGCTATCGAGGCTGCATCCACAAAGTTTGACATTGCTGGTAATCGCATTTTCTACATGTCGGTCGCACCCCGTTTCTTTGGTACAATTGCAAAATATTTGAAGTCCGAAGGCTTATTAGCAAACGCCGGTTTCAACCGTTTGATGATTGAAAAGCCTTTTGGTACATCTTATGCCACTGCTGAAGAATTACAAAATGATTTGGAAAATGCTTTCGATGATGACCAATTATTCCGTATTGATCATTACCTTGGCAAGGAAATGGTACAAAACATTGCTGCATTACGTTTTGGTAATCCAATTTTTGATGCTGCTTGGAACAAAGATTATATCAAAAATGTTCAGGTCACTTTGTCAGAAGTACTTGGTGTTGAAGAACGTGCAGGTTATTACGACACAGCCGGTGCACTTTTGGATATGATTCAAAACCACACAATGCAAATTGTCGGTTGGTTGGCTATGGAAAAACCTGAGTCATTTACTGATAAAGACATTCGTGCTGCCAAAAATGCAGCTTTCAATGCCTTGAAAATATATGATGAATCTGAAGTTAACAAATATTTTGTTCGTGCTCAATATGGTGCTGGAGATTCTGCTAATTTTAAGCCTTATCTCGAAGAGATGGATGTTCCTGCTGACTCAAAAAACAATACCTTTATTGCTGGTGAATTACAATTCGACTTACCTCGTTGGCAAGGTGTGCCATTCTACGTTCGTTCCGGAAAGCGTTTAGCCGCTAAACAAACACGTGTAGATATTGTATTCAAAGCTGGCACATTTAACTTTGACACGACACAAGAAGCACAAGAATCTGTTTTGTCTATATTAATTGACCCTAAGGGTGGTGTAGAATTCAAAATCAACTCAAAGTCAGTTGAAGACGACTTTAATACACGTACGATTAATTTGGACTGGATGGCTTCTGAAGAAGACAAGAAGAGCACTCCAGAACCATATGAACGTATGATTCACGACACAATGAATGGTGACGGTTCTAACTTCGCCGATTGGAATGGTGTGGCTATTGCCTGGAAGTTCGTTGATGCAATATCAGCCGTCTACACAGCCGATAAAGCACCTCTTGAATCTTATAAGTCTGGTTCTATGGGACCTGAAGCAGCAGATAAATTATTAGCTAATAATGGTGATGCTTGGATTTTTAAAGGATAATCATAGTGAATAAAAAAGCAACCACTTAATGTGGTTGCTTTTTTATTCACTCCAAAACTTTTCGATCTAATTTTGGAGGTGTCACCTTTTTAGCTGTTCTAGTCATGTCCTGAATATACTTAACTAGTGCATCTGTATCAGTCCCAGCGGCACCAACTAATTTTGCATCTTTAAATGCTGTAAAATTATCACCACCACCGTACAAAAAGTCGTTGATGACAACACGATAATTTTTATTATCATCGACCAAATGGCCGTTGCTATCTGTTATATCCTTAACTTCATAAGGTTGGTTTGGATTGTCAGATTTCTGATAAGTATATTTCAACCCAGAAATTTGTAGATAGTAATGTTGGTCTTCATCATATTGTTGGTTTAAAACTTGTCTAATTTGTGCTCCGCTCATGGATACAACTTGTAGTATGTTCCCAAAAGGTTGAACAGCTGTTGCTGCGCCCCATGTAATGGCTTTTTTATCATTTACTACCAAGTCAGCACGTACGCCTCCAGTATTTGTCATTGCAAAATCTGGTTTTAAATCAGCTGACTTTGCTGCTGACAATTGTGAATCAGCAACTAACTCACCAGACTCGTTCTCCATTGTCGAACTATTGTGTAACCGACCTGTTATGGTCTTGTTTGTATTAGCATAACCTATAACATGATTTACTTTTTTATTAACACGTTTATCGGCATCTTTAACAATAGCACTGACATCTTTATCAGGTTTAGTGTTGGGATCATCCTTTGCAGATAATACTGGATAAACATGTGAGAAAATGTTTGTAAAACGTCCTGTACTTGGATTGATGTAACACCAACTATTATCATAAGCTTTTCCTGTATAAACTGCTTGAACAACGTGAGTATTACCCACTTTTGCATTGGCATACTGGTGTGAGTGAGCCGCAACATATAGACCAACAGAATTATCCGGATCTAATTGATTGAGTTTATTCAAAATATCAACACTAGGTCCCTTTGTTTGGTTGTCCTTTGTTTCAACCCCTGTGTGTGCTACAACAATAACTGCATTGACACCCTTATCTCTCAATATCTTATCATACTTGGCAATGGTTTCAGCCTCGTCCAAAACATCATAATCTTTATAATTTTGATAAAGCGTTAAACTAGGTAATGTCGAGGTTTCAATACCGATAATACCAACTTTAGCTACTTGATTATTTTGTTTAACCGTTTTGATGGTATATGGCTGATAACCATATGGAATTGCTTTATCTTTCTTATTAACAACATTGGCAACTATCATTTCAATACCCGAATTACGGTGAGGATAATTTTTGATTAATTTATCAGCTATTTTATCAGGCTTTTGACCAGTTAAAATGCGATTGAACTCAGGTAATCCGTGATCAAATTCATGGTTCCCCAAAGTTCCTATCTTAAACTTCATTGCTTTTAAAGCATGCATGGTCGACTCATGTGCTAGCAAAGTTGAATTAGCAGGAGCCGCTCCGACAGCATCGCCTGCTTCAATTCGAAAAGTATTATTAGATTTAGTCACTGACTTAAACTGTGATTGTGATTGGTTTAAATACGTTGCTAATCGACTGACTGTTCCTGCTTTACTGTAATTTTTATCTCCTATTTTGACATCACCCGTCGTATCCAGACCACCATGTAAGTCGTTAATTGCTAAAACTTGAACCGCAATGTCTTTTTTATTTTCTGCATCTACTGATTGAAAATCTTTTTCTTGACTCGATTTAGCATACGTATCAACACCATTTACAATTTGCAAATCAGCTGATGCCTCAAGATTATTTATTGAGATTATCGTACCAGCAAATAAACTCCCCAAAATTATGCGCATCAGTTGATGCGTTCTATATTTTCTCATCCTATTCCTCCAATTAGTAAAAATAGTATATCATTTCACATAATTTCATTGATTATAATTTGATTAATATATGGAACGATTATTCATATTTTTTTATTATTGTTCGTTATTAGATAATTTCAATACTTTTTATTAGACTTTTAACACCACTAAAACGAACTTTATGGCACAACTGATCGATATATCCTCAAAATTTTTTAACCATCTATGTTGACAATTTATAATGTCACTGATATAGTTTACTTGTTAATTAACCAGTAAACTAATGAGGTACCTCATGTCAAAATCAGATCATATTATTCAAGAACTTAACACTTTCGTACAAACTTACGCTGCTAGTTCTGAATTCATTCAGACAACTACAATTCAAAAGATAAATGCAACGCAAGCTCATATGTTGATGTTATTGAAATCAACTAATGCTACTAATACTTTTCTTTCTGACAAAATGCACTTAACTAAACCTGCCGTGACTAAAGCGATTAAAAATTTGATTGCTCACGGTTATGTTACTGCCACAAAAGATGTATTAGACAAACGTAGTATTAATTACATATTAACGCCCAAAGGCATTCATCTTGCCGAACAACACGAAATATCACATCAGGATCTTCATCATAGTATTGATCATACAATTGCCTCGTTTACACTAGATCAACAAGATACTATTATTAATTTCCTAAATAAAATTAATCATTTGGAGGATAATGACTCATGAAAAAAATAATTGCTATTATGGCTATTGTTGTCATTATTATTGTTGGTTTTGCAACAATAAAAGGACAGAATACATCAACTAAACATGCAAAAAACGGTAAAATTACTATTGTTGCTTCGACAGACTTTTATGCAGAACTAGCTCAAACAGTGGTTGGCAATCATGGAAAAGCTACCGCAATTATTACAAAGGATAATATTTCTCCTGAAGACTATGAACCAACAACTGCTGTTGCTAAAAAAGTCAGTGGTACGGATATTGCACTTGCAAACGGATTAGGTTATGATACATGGCTAAATAAGTTAGCGAAATCTTCAAAACAAACACAATTAATTCGTATCGGCGAAGATGTCTTAAACGAAAAATCTGGCACTAACCCTCATTTATGGAACAATCCTGACACAATGATTAAAACTGCAAACTATCTAGCGGATGATTTATCAAAAAAAGATCCAGATCATAAGTCTGAATATCAAGCTAATGCTAAAAAATACATTTCAAGCTTAAAACCTGTGACATCAATGGTAAATGAACTTAAAGAAAATTCTAAAGGCCAATCAGTTGCCCAAACTGAGCCTGTCTTTGAATATATGCTAACGGCAATGGGTTATAAAGTTATGGACAACGACTTTTCAGAGGCGATTGAGGAAGGCAACGATCCATCTCCTGCTGCACTCTCATCACTAAAGTCAGCTATTACAGATCACAAAATTGCGTTTATTGTTAATAATAAACAAACAACCAGTTCGACTGTCTCAAACATTATTAACCTAGCAAAAGATAACAATATCCCAATTGTTAATGTTACAGAAACCATTCCTAATGGCGAACACTATGTTAGTTGGAAATTAGATGAGCTAAAACAAGTACAAAATATTGCACAGTCACAAAAATAACCACTAATTTATTCTATCCATAAGAATGTTATACTAGGTTTGATGATTGACACTTACGTTCATCATTAACTAATCTATTTTTCTGATAGATGGCTAACATACATGAAAGTACGGAGGTAGAATACAATGTCGCTCACAGATACTTATACGTTGTCTAACGGTATTACGATTCCAATCATGGGTTTTGGTACTTGGCAATCAGAAGATGGGGATGTCGCTTATCAAGCAGTAAGATGGGCTTTGGAAGCTGGTTATCGTCACATAGATACAGCAGCTATTTATGGCAATGAATCGTCAGTAGGTCGTGCGATTAAAGATTCAGGTGTTGATCGCAAATCATTGTTTGTTACTACTAAGTTATGGAATGATGCTCACAGTTATGACGGTGCGCGTACTGCACTCACCGATTCATTAAAAAAACTCGGATTAGATTCGGTTGATCTCTATTTAATTCACTGGCCAAATCCTGCTGCTATTCGTTCTCAGGATAATCAAACTTGGAAAGAAACTAATGCTGAGACTTGGCGTGCGTTAGAAGATGCCTACAAGACTGGCAAGGCTAAAGCTATCGGTGTTTCTAACTTTCAAATTCATCATCTAGAAGCGTTAGCTGAAACCCAAACTATTCCACCAATGGTCAATCAGATCTTTTTGAATCCTTCAGATCAACAACCTGATTTGGTCAAATATAATGATGAGCATGACATTTTAACTGAAGCTTATTCACCATTAGGTACAGGAAAATTAGTTAATTTACCGCAAGTGGCCTCTGTAGCTAAAAAGTTTAATAAATCTGTTCCTCAAGTATTAATTCGGTGGTCTTTGGAAAAAGGCTTTTTACCTTTACCAAAATCTACCCACGAAGATTATATAAAAGCTAATGCTGATGTTTTTGACTTCAAACTCAATACAGACGACATTGCACAGCTCGATCGATTAGTTGGTGTTGGCGGGTCTCACATAGATCCTGATTTGTCCGATTTTTAAAGCAACTAAAAAGCACTGTTTCACGTGAAACAGTGCTTTTTATGTGACTAAACTGATCGCTTTCTGAAGATTAAATATGATATGCCATACATGACAATTATGTAACCAACATAGGCCATTATTACATTACTTTCAGACATGTGAACAATATGCTTAAATTCTTGATGTGGCAATTGATTGTACATCCCAATTCCAAGAAAAATATTGAAGGGATTCCACTTTAGAATCGGTGCCATATTTATTAGTACTGACGAAATACTACTTAAAATAGGTGTTCCAACAATCATGACAACACCTAGGCCAATGGCAGCACCAGAACTTTTAACTAAGTTTGTAATAATCAAAACTAATGCTGCAATAAAGAACATTTCCAATAAAGTCGTAAGGACAGTTGTTCCCATACTCTGCCAACCGTTCCCAACGTATCCTGCTTTGTCTGCAAAGTTAAATTTTTTAACAAATAGTAATTGACCAATCATCGTACCAACAAATGCTGATATAAATAGGCCAATATATACAGTTAGATTCAATAGTAGTTTACTAGTAAATATTGCTCCTCTGCTAAATCGACGTGATAGTAATGGCCTAATCGTCCCAAACCCAAATTCCTGTGATACGCTGATAGCAGTAAAAATAATACCTGCCATAACAATGTATATTGTTCCTTGACCAAAATTTAATACAGCATCTGCTGTACGTTGTGTTTTGAAAATCGCCATAATCGCAATAGGAAAAACAAAACTTAATGCCAACCAAATATAAAGTTTATTTTGTTTAAATGCTTTGTAGTACTCTTGTTTCATTAACGTTAACATGAATTATTCCCCTTTATCATCATTAGCTAGCATATCAAGCAGTGACTTTTCCAAATTCCCAGTAATTGTATTTAATGACTCAATCTTAATGCCACTATTGTTTAATACTGTTATTACATCTTGTAACTGCTCAGCGCCTGAAATTTGTAATTTACCATCTTCCATATCAGCAATCCAATGATTTTCCAAAGCCACTGTCAAAGCTTTCTGATTATCAGATGTGTTGAATAGCCATCGTATTTTATCATGGCTGAAGAAGGCTGTCATTGTTGATGTTTCAATGATTTTTCCATGGTTGATAATCACAATATCATCAACTAATTTCTGAAGCTCATCTAACAAATGACTGGAAATCAAGAAGGCAACACCATCATCTGCTAAATCACGTATTAACCGTCTTAAATCATGAACAGACTGTGGATCAAGACCATTCATAGGCTCATCTAAAATGACTAACTTAGGATTCCGTATCAAGGCTATAGCAATACCTAGTCGCTGTTTCATTCCCAAAGAGAAATTTTTAGCTTTACGCTTTCCAAAATTTTCACCGTCAATTTGTGTTTTCTTCATCAACGTTGCAAAATCTGCCGGATTCTTGGTGTCCATTGCATAAAGCTTTAAATGTTCTAAAGCTGTTAAGTTAGGGTAAATAGCTGGGTATTCAATTAAGTTGCCTATCTTGTCTAATGCATTATGGTTGCCAAATGTAATAGGCTGCCCATCAAATTGAATATTGCCAGATGAGTAACTCATTAATCCAGTAATAGCTCGCATAGTAGTTGATTTCCCTGCACCATTCGGCCCGATTAAACCAACAATACGACCTGCTTCCACCTTAAAACTGATGTCGTCCATTGCTTTTTTTGAACCGTAGCTCTTATTGATTTTGTTAACTTCTAGTAATGCCATGTTTTCTCCTTAAAATTTCTAATACGATAATTTATCTATCCCACGTTATTTTAAACGTTGGCTTAAAGACAAAAGTAAATGTAATACCGGAAGCAATTAACGGTATTATTAATGATCCAATCACAACTTTTATATTTAGTGTCGAAAAATTGTTTGAAAGTATCATCAAGTAACTGCTTAAAAAGACAAATAGAACAACTGGCCAGCGAAATGCTTTTATTCTAACAGCTTCATCCACAGTATCAGCACTAATTTTTTTAGACAATGAGTAACTAAATGCAAATAAAACAGTTGCTAAAATAAATGTACTAGTAAAATCTAGCCACCAAATATTATTTAGTTTCGATTCAATATAAGTCATAGGTGTTACTGCCATAAATAAAGTAAAAATGATGCCGGCCACTTTCATCCAACTAGGCCCAATCACCGTATAAATCAACGCAGATATTGATGCAAAAAAATAAAACCCTATGCATACTTCAATAATATTTTCCAATGGCTTCCATAAATCCATAGGATGTACACATAGCACAACAGCCACATTAACCATTAATCCGATGATTATTGGTACTACAACCAATAATAATACCCGTGTTAGAAAGAGTTGCCCTCGCGAGATACGCTGAGTATACAACCAAGTATCTAGGCGACGTGACTGATCATTTAGCAATGATACAAAACCTAGAAGTAGCCAGCCCGCAGTTAAGGCAACACCGCTATATATACTTTCAGGTAGCTTATCTTGCCAAAAAGAGGATCCCAATTGCAATAACATTAATAGAATGCCTAGAATAAGGGCTAAAAACATTTGTTTTCTCTTTATTCTAGTATATAAGGTTAATGCTTGCTTCATACTTGTGCCTCCAATTCCTGTTGCCAAATAGCAGCTTCTTCAGCAAAGCTGGCACGGAAAACATCTTCACTACTGGTTGGTAATTCTTCCACAAACTTAAATTCCTGACCTGCTAACTTGATACCGATATCTTCTGTGAAATCATTAAATACAATGGTTACAACATGACCTGTTTGCGCGATGATTGTACCACTGTCTCGCAAAAACTCAGGTAACTCCTCGCCGATAAACGCTAATTGGTATTTTTTAACATTTTTGTTATCCTCAACAGTAAATGTTCGGTCAATAGTTTTATTCTTAATTAACAAAATACGATCTACTAAAGTATTAAGTTCTACTAGATTATGGGAAGCAATTAATACAGTTGTTTGCTGATTGGTTACTTGTGTAACAATTAATTGTTTTACTTGATCACGAATAAGAACATCTAACCCATCTAATGGTTCATCTAGTAACACATACTGTGCACGGCTAGCGAAACTTGCAATTATCATAAACAGTGCACGCATGCCTTTTGAGTATGTTCTGATTCGCTTATTATTATTTAATCCAAAACGCTTAATTTCCGAGTCATACCACTCTTCGTCAAAATTCCTATACGCTATTTTTAAAATATCTTTTATTTTTAAAGGTGAATAATACGTCAACCAATTCTCTGTCATGTTCACATAAAATAATTGATCATGTAATTTGGTCGTCTTAAGATAATCAAAGTTGTCTAAACCAATACGACCAAAATCTGGGATTAACTCTCCAGATATAGTACCAAAAAGTGTCGTTTTTCCAGCTCCATTGCGCCCGATTAAACCAACAATTTCGCCTTTATTCAACTCAAAACTAACATTTTTGAGTACCTGCTTATCTTGAATTTTTTTTGATATATTTTCAATAACAAGTGTCATAATTTCTCCTCTCCATCTTTTTCACCAGGACCGTATGCAAAATCAATCCAATCATGCAATTGCTGAGATGAAATCGAAGCACGTTTAGCCTCAATAACAACCTCTCTAATTTGCTGATGAATTGTTTCGATCAAACGTTCATCTACAATGTTATCGTCATTTAATCTAATAAATGTCCCTTTACCCGCAACAGTTTCGATAACATTTTGTGTTTCAAGTCCTTTATACGCTTTTGCCACAGTATTAGGATTTAATCCTTCAATTAAAGCCATTTCTCGAACCGAAGGTAACTTTTCGCCAGCAGATAATGCACCTGAGGCAACTTGTGATTTTATACGCCACATTAATTTTTCATATAATGGTTGATTCCGTTGAATTTGTGCCATCTAAGTACTTCCTTTTTATACTTATATTTGTTGGGCTATACTCGTAGTCACGTAAACGATACTTTAAAGTTCAACTGTACTAAGTGTATTACGTGTATTACGTGTATTACGTGTATTACGTGTATTACGTGTATTACGTGTACTATGTTACGTGGTACACTCGAAAAAGTCAATATTACTTTGTCATTAACATAGTATATTCTTATCGTTCGGACTATCATGTGGTAAAATGTTATCAATTGTTCTAATTATAGAAAAAATATTCGGAATAGAGGTAGATTATGGTTAAAGATAAAGTAGCACAAAGTATTGTTGTTGTTGCCTTTTTTGCTGCCATTACTTACGTTGCAACTAGTATACAAGTCCCCATGCCGGCCCTAATCGACAAACCATTTGTCCATTTAGGCAACTCAGCTGCGTTACTATCTGTTTTACTACTTGGTTATAAAAGAGGTGCATTTGCCGGTGGTATGGGTTTAGCCCTTTTTGATTTAACACACAATTTTGTTTTAGATGCTCCCTATTATTTTTTTGAAATCTTTGTTATTGGCGGTATTGCTACAGTAGTACTTAATGGGTTACATTATCGACAGACCCCTACAACGTTGAAATTGCTATTAATCACATTATCCGCAATTATTACTAAACTGATTACCACAACACTTCATAATTTTGTCATGGGATTAGTTAAAGGCCTTACGTTTCAACCTGCTGTGGTTGCAACGCTTTCAGCACTGATGCCTACAGTCATTAATTGCATAACAACCATGCTTGTTGTCATGATTGTTTATCCTGTATTAGGTAAACAGTTACGTGCAAAATTAGTCCCTATGAATTAAACCAAATTAAAAAAGTGTTAATTAAATTCGATATTAATTAACACTTTTTTAATTTGATTTGAAAAAACACCTTGTATAAATAATATTGGAAAAGAAAGCTAAGTATGGGGAAGAAAATAAGGTTAGAAGCCATCGTTATTTTCGAAATTAGTAAGGCCTTTATTATCCTTACTAATATGTCCATTTTGATTTTAAAAAATTAAATACAAGTTAAACAAGTTCCTGATCATTTTTTCATCGGCTGGTTAAAGAAATAATCGCTAACTTAATTAATAATTTTCAAAACATAACAGTTTCTGGTTTTTTTGTATAATCCATTTTAAAATAGACTTAAGGTATAACCAAATGTTATTTAAAGATAAACCCTACAAATTTAAACCAGCATCATTACCAAAAAATCTTGCAAAAATATACAGAGATGTTCAGTATGCTGAAGGCTCTCGACATCGTCTAGATATTTATTTACCAAAATCAGATCACGCCTGCCCTGTTATCATAGATATATATGGTGGTGGTCTACTGCGTGGCAATAAATCGTCTTTTAAGCTTAACCCTAGTTTAAACTTTATTGAGGATGGTTTTGCTGTTGTCAGTATGGACTACAGCTTAAATTCTCCTACAATCAATAACTTTCCAAATCAAATCGGGGAAATTCATATTGCATTAAACTTTTTGATGACTCATCAACGTGATTACAGTATAGATATGTCACACATAACTTTAATTGGCGAGTCAAGTGGCGCACAATTAGCCGTACTTGCTGCAGCATCTTTTTCTGCAAGCGTCCTACTCGGTGACTCCTACTATTTTGAAAAATCCAATAGTTCCTCCTTCCACATAGAATCCGTCATTGCACTATATGGTCCTTATCAAGTTGATCAATTTGCAACACAATTTGAACAGTTAGATATTGTCCCTGAATTTAGTGAAACAGGAACTGCTTATTCATTCGAGGGGATTATGTTAAATAATCAGCCACCTAAAGACCGCCCTGACTTAGTGAAACAGGCTAATCCCGCTTACTATTTTACTAGAGATATGCCACCACTAATGCTCATTGCCGGTAAAATGGATCCAGTTGTTCCTTACTTGCAAAGTATCAATTTAGCTGACAGTTATAGACATTCAGTTGGCAACACAATAGAAACCATTCTTGTTGAAAACGGAGTTCATGGACCCACTGATTATAACAATAATGCTATTCATGAAAAAAAATTAACTTTCATTAACAGGTACAAAAAAAGTACATGACATTTATTATGTCATGTACTTTTTATAAAATTGATAGTATTGTTTTTAAAACGCCATCATGATTATTATCTTCCAGCACAGGTAAATATTTCCCATGTAACCTAGCATTAGGCATTATATAAGGTTTCCCAACACTATTCAACATCTCAAAATCATTACCACCATCTCCGAAAGCTACAATATCATTTAACTGAATATTTAAGTTATCTGCCAAAATTTTTAATCCAACAGCCTTATTAATATTAGCAGGCACAATATCAATCGCACCAGTACCTGTTTCCGTTACATGGACTGTATTTGCTAACTCATGTTTGACCACTTTATAAAAACGTGTTTCATCAAAATCATCCCAATTCACTGTTACTTTAAAAATAGGATCAAATATTTCTGTCACATCATCAACAATAATAACGTCTCTGAAATATTTCATATGTTTTTCATTAATGAACTGAGCAAACTCACGTGGCACGTAGGCCGTATCTTCAGTAGAATAGACCACACCTTGATCAGGAATAGGGTTAAATGATGATAATAAATTTTGAATATTTCCTAACGTTTCTATATCTAATGATTTTTCATAAAGTATTTGTCCATGATCATTAACAATACGTGCACCATTATTCGTAACATAAGCGATGTCATACTCTAAAAAGTTAGCCAATATGCGGTTAATCCGTTCCTGATGAACACCTGTAGCAACGGCAAAAGTAATATTTTTTTCTTTCAATATTTTAAGCACTTTTTGAAATAATGATTTGTCAAATGTTTTATCATCTGACAAAAAAGTACCATCTAAATCAGTCGCTATCAGCTTAATGTTTGCCATATATCGATCCCGATTTTCTCCTCTATTGTAAACTATTGACCAAATTGTCTTCTAGAACCAGCACCAATCTTTAAATGATTAGTTACGCATAATTCAAAATACGTTGTGCTATCCAAGCACCTTCACGTAATACAACTGTATTAACTCCTGGTCTTGGAATAACTGTCCCAAACCATTTCAATCCCTCTAATGTAATACCGTAAAGATATAAATGTTCAATCTTCTCGCCAGCCTCGTCCAGAACTTCAAATGTCTGCTTATCAATATTAGCAGCCCCTAATTGATACGTTGATCCATCATGACGTTGCTTAACAGGTTTTACAAATATACCTCTATCACGCAATGACACAATAAGAGGGTTTCTTGATACACTTATGTCTGTCGGCCCTAACCGAGCTTCAATCAATGCATTTCCCTCAAAAACATGATTCATAGAATCTGTTGCTCTAAATGAATTGAATGTCGTATCAACTTTGATCCCCGGAGCAGTAATCTTGAACAAGCCTATTTTAATCAAAGCACGTAGTTGTTCAACTCTTTCTAATGGTGGCCCAACTGATATTAGTACATCAAATGATTTAAACCGATTTAAAAATGTTTCATAATCGTCAGCTGAAAAATAGTCATGTTCAACTACATAACGTATCTTATCACGTATATCACGCATAATATCAAAAGCCCCTGCAAATGGTGCACTTTTGTTGCCTAACAATGCATCCTTAATATCTTGATCTAAATACGCAAGCATCCATTGTGTGTAATCAACATCATTTGAGATCCCTTTGGCAGGGTTTACAATACTATCTAAATCAAATGACGCCAAATTTGAAAGTCCAAATGTTTGAGCTGTAATATTTAAATCAACACTAGTTAATAAAGCTGACTTTAATGCTTCAGATTGTCCATATGTGAGAGAACTATCAGGCTGATTGATACGATTAATTAAATATTTATAGTTCAACTCTTTGAGCACAAGTTTTTCAAATTCTTTATAAACAATCTGTCCATTTCCGGCAGCTTTTAACGCTTCTAATGCAGGGAATGTAAAAAATTTTGGTTGATAAAGTTCACTCGTTGCTTTTTCGTTAACACCTCTGGCATGTAAAGGAAAACCTCCTCTAGATCCTGCAATTACGTGTGGCTCCTTACCTGACGGAACATAAACTAGCTCATTATTTTCGTCACGTACATATTGTCCACCTTTTTCAGATGTCAATGCATCTAAATAATCAAAAAAACTTAATCCTAACCCTCGTACAATAACAGTATCTGTTTCATCAAATTGGGTAAGATTAGCTTCTGATGGGTGCCCAGGCGAAACGTACTTTAACCCTTTTTCACCTGCAAAATCTTGGAAATATTGTTCTTCGTCACTTAACACATCATCTGAATGTCCTAGAGCCATAACGACAAAATCGGCTAACATTAATGTCCCATCATTTAGTATCAATTGAAATTTATCACCAATTTTTTTTAAATCGTTAACAGCTTGTTGTGTAAAATTTATGGTTTGTTCATGACGTACACGTTTTGTCAGCCACTCAAAAAACCATGCTGCATAGATACCCATCATCCCTCGAGTTGCAAAATCATTAGGACTTTTCAAACGAGAAACTTGGTTAAGATAACTAACATCAAATTCAGGATGACTGTCTAAAAAAAGTTTCGCTTCATTTTCTATCCACTGAAACATATTTGGTCCTGATAATGGTTTACCACCGTTTTCAATGGAATCATCATTAAACAGCGTAACTTGATCAACTACTGTATTCATTAAAAATTGTTGATTTTGAGGCAAGAATGGATCCCATACACGTCCACCAATAGCATATGGATCGTATATTTGAACATTAATCGGTAAATCATCACTTGCTAAATTAATCAAACGTTCAGCTACTGCTAACCCACGAGGTCCCGCACCTATAATCGCAACTTGCATATATTTTCTCCAAAGCGTGCACTATGGACGCATTATTTTATATAGACTCGTTTCTATTATAGTTGTTTTCAAAAAGGTTTTCAAAAGTTGCCTGTTAGTTTCAGAATTTTCTATAATAATTTCAGAGTTTTTTTGTAGCGTCTGGAAAAAGGAATGACACGATTATTGGTTAACAGTAATGTCATTTCATTAAAAGCAATTCTATCAATTTTATGCCGGTTAATAATATAACCAGAATGTACTCTCAAAAAATCAGCATGTAATTTTTCAATTAACGTCAGTGAGCTGCGAAGTACTAACTGTTTATTTTGACATAACACCACAATACTATGGCTTCTGCTCAAATCAGTGTAAATGGCGTAGATTTGATTAATATCTACTAATTCATGCTTTCGACCATTAGGTATTGCAACTAATTCAGCCGGTTTTTGGGATTTTTCCGAATTTGCTATGGCAGAGTCCATTACAGAAACTAATTGCTTTCGAAACAATTGTTCAGATTGCAGTTTATCAATAAAATCAAGAGCATAAATGTGACATTTAAAACTCCTTTCAACTAATTCTGTATGTGTCGAAAGAATAATAATGGCAGATGTTTTATCTGTCTGACGAATTATTTTAGCAATTTCCAATCCTGCATGAACAACATTTCCAATTTCTAAATCTAAGAAAATAACTTTGTCTTGTTTGTCAGCTAGTACTTTGTCTAGAAATATTGTAGGATTTTCAAAAACCTGACAAGTCGGGAAAATTGCTTGTACACGTCGTTGCTGAATTAAATTATCTTCTAGAAAATAGCAATTCATGATGCAATCTCCAAGATTAGTTTCTGAATAAATTTGTTATCTTCAATAATTGCAATCTGTTCGATTAGCTGATTATTTTCAACATAGCGCGAAACAAAACTTAATCCTAATCCCGTATGATTTTTCTTAGATGAGTACCCAATATTCTGACATTTTCTGATATCTCGATTACTATAGCAAGCATTGATAATTATAATTTCATGGTTAGATTGCGAAAATACCACATGCACAACTTTATCAGATTCTTCACTCGCGTTTTCAATGGCATTATCTAATAAAATGCCAATGACTCGATAAAAATCAAAGTCGTTTTCAAATTGCCCTAAATAAAAACCGTCTTCAATATTAAGTAACAGTTCAATATCATGCTTTTTTGCTTTCTGAAACTTAACTAATAATAATCCTTTTAAATGTATATCGGTTAACTTATTCAATTCAAGAGTTGATGCTTTAGGCAACGATGCCGTGCTATGTTCCAATACTGTGTAGTATGTTTTTTTGATATCTTGTAAATTACCAGATTGAATGCCGTATTCTAAACTAGCTAAAATATTTTTATAATCATGTTTAAAAAATCGATAATCACTAAATTTTTGTTCTAAGTGATTCATATAACTTTCGGAAGCTGTCAAAGCATGCTCTTTTTGATGAAGTCTGTTGATCAATTGTTCATAATGATAATTAATAATTGGGATAAGGACAATAGTGATTACGACCGCCAACCAAAAAATATCCCGCCAAACTGAAACAACAAAATGACCCGTCACAAATCGGTATGATTGATAATTACCCAGTAGTCTAAAGATAATACTAATAGTTAATAACATATTCAATTGTGTGACATGTCTCTGTAAAAAATCATTGCTCAACCAAGTGAACTTAAAATGTCGTAAAGCCAAAACTGCACTAATTGCCAAAACATTAGCACAAAAATCAATAACTGAGCGTTCCTGCAGTGATAGATCAATATCTACTGTCAAACCCATTTGAAAATTTGTTAGCCAAAATGTCAATATTGAACTAATGATAGCATAGAGTACAATAGCTGCACGTCGTTCACCTGAAAACCTTTGACGAAAACCTAAAATACATAGAATGATAATACTCATACTTGATCCAAAATTAGTTTTAACTAACAGAGAAACAATCCCATTATTGAATATATTCACAAAGTATAATGACAAAATACCAATCATCATTGACTTTTTTGTCAGTTTTTTCCCGCACAATGTATCAAACCATAACATCATTGTAAAAGCTTAAAATATAGGCCATGTTAGACAATTAAGTATATGCATAAATGAAAAAAACATACCTATTCCTCATTATTATAAATATTACGCCGTTTTTTGTGCTTTTTTGCACAAAAACTCGAAAACGCATATTATATTTTATCATATTTATAATAAAAGTATAGGGCATATTCTATTTTTCAGTAATTTAATTTCCCCATTTTTTATAATCTAAGGTACACTAGAACAAATTGGTATGGGAGAAAAATTCATGTCAGATACTTATACTAACATTAAAAAAAATCAACTCATAACAGATCTATTTTCAGGTACTTTTGGCATTGAAATTGAAGAACATCGCATACAAATTAGCACTAGAAGTTTGTCACAACATCCGCATGCCGATATATTAGGTAATCGTCGAACGCAACCTTACTTTCAAACTGATTTCTCTGAGAGTCAGGAAGAATTAGTGACGGCACCACAATTTTCTACTCAGAAAGCATTAACTCATTTGCATGAATTACAATTTATGCTGTCAACGGTATTAGCCAACGATGAATTAATTTGGCCCCTTTCAATGCCACCACATTTATCAGTATCAGACATTGATTACTTAAAAACACATTTTGAACGATCTTGGTATCAAGATTACCGCGATGTTTTGCTTAAACGTTATGGCCCTTTTCAACACATAATGGCTGGTGTTCATGTTAATTTTTCACCAACAGATAGTATTGTTAACTGGTTTCAAGAACAACAACAACTAAACTCAATCATTGAGGCCCAAAATACGCTATTTTTTCAGATTGCGCAGCAAATTGTACACTATCGCTGGTTCATAACTTATTTGTTTGGCGCCGCACCAGTTAGTGAAAATCCAGATGATAAAATTCCTAATGATAAGTCTAAGATTGCTCGTTCTTGGCGTGCTAGTAATTTTGGATTCACAAATCATAGTAATATTACCATTGACTACCTAAACTTGACAGACCATATCACTCAAATCAAAGAACATTTAGCCGATGGTAAACTATACGACAAAAGTGAATTTTATGGACCAGTACGGTTAAAATCTTCCGGTAACTTAGACCAATTACTCGCAAACGGTGCCAAATATCTTGAGTTTCGTATGTTTGATATTGATCCTTTTGCAATTGATGGTATTTCACAACTGGCTCTGGATTTGTTACAGCTTTTAATTATTGATGCCATTATCAATCCGCAAACATGGGATAACCATAGTTTGAGATCTGCTAGTGATCGTAATCATGTAGTGGCCTTACAAAACCCATCAGAACAACTAACTAAAGAAAACTACTTATTAGCAACACAGTTAATGATACGCCTCAAAAAAATTGTCGCCGATGCGCCTATTGAAAGCAAAGATCGTTACCATAATGTACTACATACTATTAACACTATGCTACAACAACCTTTATTAACAATCAGCGGACAACTTTTATCACATATTGATAACAATAATTCACTAATAACATTTGGTATGATGCAGGCTACCATACTAAACTCAAAACGAAAATTACAAAACACATCAAACATTTTATCTTATCTTAAACCAACCCTACGTGAAACCTATATACAAGCTCATTATCTTGGTTGGTCAATTGAAGTATTAGAATCCGGTAACCATTTAAAAGTAAGTCATGATAATAAAAGTTTCATCTTATCTGAGTATACTGACTTATTAACACTTTAATTAATTCGACTCACTTGATTCATATCTAACCAAGTATTATATACACCTATTTTCACCTTAATACCATTAGATGGACGATCAACTGCTAATACTCGATACTGTCCATTAACCTTAAAGTAGTCTCCAGGTGATAAAATTTGGTTATAATGTTTGACCCCATTTGCATGTGTCTTATCTAATGGTCCTGCATCAATATAGTTAAGTGCTGTTGATGAACCGCCAGATAATTGGTCACAAGCAATGGTATTCTTCTGCGCATTAACACGAGTAACACGGTAAACACCCGAAAATTTAATCGTTTGGCCAGCTTGAATTGTTGTTGGCGAACTCAACGTTGGACTTGTTTGGTGATCTATAGGCCCTTGGTTAATGTCTTTGAAATGTATGAACCCAGTTACGGCTGTTTTGTTAATTGTTCTGCGATAATATGTATGATTAAAACCATAATTATATTCTTCAATGACAACCTGTCCATTATTCAAAACATCTGCTACCCATCCGACATGCCCGGCACTAAACCATGCAACACTACCAACAGCAGGTGTTTGGTCAACTTGATATCCTTTAGCTAATGCTTGTGAACGCCATTGCCAAGCTGATCCAAACCCTTGAGGCAATTCAAAATGATTCTGCGAATGTAAACGCCATGCAACAAATGAGACACACTCTCTGTTGTACATTCTCCAAGAATCAACCAGTGTATCTGGATGTGCTAATTTCAAATTATTTGGGTAATCATCCCCATGAACAGCAGCAGAAATAGTATGCGTCCCCATTCCTATAATTACTCCTGCTGTCAGTAGACTGACTATCACCTTTTTCATAAAATTCTCCTTTTATTTTGTGATAGTCAATCATACGGAAAAAATGATTTTATTACTAACTAAAAAAACACAATCGACATTTCCGACGATTGTGTTTTTTACTCTACTACTTACTGAAATTCTGCCCATAACTTGACAATAGCTTGGACACCTTCATCTCCATATTTTTGACTTAATTTAGCAAATAATTTTTCTGCTAACTCTGTACCGGGTAAGACGATTGACATTTCATCTGCAGCATCTAAAGCTATGCGTAGATCTTTTAGCAAATGCTTCACATAAAAACCGGGTAAAAAATCGTTTTTCATGACACGCGGCATATAATGAGTAACAGACCATGAACTTGCGGCACCACCAGACCAAATCTGGTAAGCATCCTCTAGTTTCAACCCAGCTGTTTTAGCATAAACCATGGACTCAGCCATGGTAAGCACTGTCGCAGCCACACCAATGTTATTACTCATTTTCATGTGCTGCCCTTTTCCAGCCGATCCAACATGGACAGTCTGTTTACCAATTACTTCAAAAATGGGTAAGGCACATGCAAAAGCTTGTTTAGAGCCACCTACCATAATCGATAATGTGCCATTTTTAGCACCAATATCACCACCAGAAACAGGCGCATCCAAAACACTATACCCAGCTGCCTCACCTTGTTGTGCTAATTGTTGTGCTAGTTTAGGAGAAGACGTTGTCATATCAATTAAAATATCTCCTGCTTTTGCACCAGCAAAAACACCATCTGCTCTAGTCCATACATCCTCTACGTCTTTTGGATACCCTACCATAGTCATCGTCATTTCTGATTCGCGTGCCACATCTGCTGGCGAATCTGCCCACGTAGCACCGTTTGAAATGACTTCTTCTGCATGACTTTTAGTACGATTATATACTACTACCTGGTGACCAGCTGCTAGCAAATTATTAATAATGCCTGTCCCCATTACACCTGTGCCAATAGACCCGATTTTCATTGTCTTACCTCAGAATTTCATTTTCCGTGTAACCACCATTTACAATAGTTACAGCATCGTTAAGCGCCATTTCAACCATATTTTTAATTGCTGTATTGGTGTAGAAAGCAATATGTGGTGACAAATAAAAATTATCTAACTGAACTAAGCGTTGTATATTCTCAGGTAATTCATTAATGGACTGCTTTTTATCCATAAATTCATTTTCATTAGGTGTCACATCAAATGCTGCCCCATATAAATGACCTGACAACAAACTTTTTTCTAAGATAGCCATATCAACAATTTCACCCCGAGCCATATTTAACATGATAGTCCCTGGTTGTATTTTATCAAAAAAAGATTTATCAGCCATACCCTTTGTTTGACTATTAAGTGGTGTGTGAAAACTAATAACATTTGCACGAGAAAGTGCATCATCTAGTGTTGTGTACTCGACAAAGGCTTCATTTTGTGCACGATAAATTGGATCTACAGCAAGCACCTTGGCGCCTAGCGCATGCAACATTTGCGCAAATGAACTACCAATACGACCAACACCAATGAGAGCTACGGTCATTTGATAAATTTCCCTTGCACGACCACCTGCTGCCCAAGTATAATCACCTGTTGCCATGGCTCTGTCAAATTTTTTGTTATTCCTCAAAATATTCATAAGTTGTGTCAATGTATATTCAGCAATGGCACGAGGCGAATATGCAGCCACATTAGACAGTCTAATATTATTTTCAAAAGCAGCTGGCAAGTCAAACACATCATATCCAACTTGGCGTAAAGCAATTTGTTTAATACCAAATTGAGCCAATTTACTATAAATTGGTGCAGGCATAACTGTCGTTTGCTGGGTGGATACTGCATCATATCCTTTAGCCATACTAACGTTTTCTGTATCCAGTGGGTCGAAAAGATTAACCACCTCGTGTCCTGTTTTAGCAGACCAATCTTTTACATATGGCAATTCTTCTGCAACAGTATTGTACATCAATATTTTCATAAATAACCCCTTTATATCAATGACACATCCATCATACACTTTCAATAGCAATCATGAAAAACCATATTTCTATTGGATTTTACCTAAGAAATACTTTTTCTTACCACGACGTACCAATATATATTGACCATCGTAATTCTTTGATGGATCTACTACAAAATCAGTACTCGTTACTTTTTCCCCATTAATCGTAATTGCACCGTTTGTAACATCTTCTCTGGCTTGACGTTTTGAAGTTTCCACACCGCCTTCAACTAACAAATCAACAATATTTTTAACTTCCGAAGTACAATCAAAACTTGGTACACCATCAAATGCGTCAGCAATCTGTGAAGCAGATAACTTAGCCACATCACCACTAAATAATGCTTTTGATAATAATTCAGCTTCTGCAACCGCGTCTTCACCATGCACAAATTTAGTGACTTCTTGTGCCAGACGACGTTGTGCTAGTCTCTCACCAGGGTTTGTTTCAACTTCTTTTGCTAATGCTTCAATTTCCTCAGCGCTCAAGAATGTAAAGTATTTCAAATATTTTTCAACATCAGCATCATTTTGATTTAACCAAAATTGATAGAAAGTATATGGGGAAGTTTTCTTGGCATCTAACCAAATAGCATTACCTTCGGATTTCCCAAATTTCTTACCAGTTGAGTCTGTCATCAATGGAATAGTCAATCCAAATGCCTTAGCTTCATTTCCTTCAAGTGAATGAATCAGATCAATTCCTGAAGTAATATTTCCCCATTGATCTGACCCACCAATTTGCAATTTAACATCTTCTCTACGCCATAACTCATGGAAATCTATACCTTGTAAGACTTGGTAAGTAAATTCCGTAAACGAGATACCTGTCTCTAAACGCGAAGCAACAACATCCTTTTTCAACATAACGTTAATTGAAAAAAGTTTACCGTAATCACGTAAGAAATCTGTTAATGTCAGTTTTCCTAACCAATCATTATTATTAACAATTCGTGTGTTGTTATCACCAAAAAGGCGAGTAACTTGAGCTGTAATGCCCTTTTCATTTTCTATCAATTGCTCTTGTGTTAATAACTTACGTTCAGTTGTAGGTCGTGGATCTCCTATTGCTCCTGTGGCTCCTCCAACAATAATGACTGCTTTTCCTCCAGCATTTTGAAAACGTTTTAGCACCATAAACGGAATTAAATGACCCAAATGAAGTGAGTCAGCAGTAGGATCCGTCCCAACGTATGCCCCTATTTTTTCATTGGACATGGCTTCTAATAATCCTGTTTCATCTGTGACTTGGTTCAAAGCCCCGCGCCACTTTAGGTCTTCTATAAAATTCATTTTTTTCTCCTTTTTGTGATAAAAAACAAAAGCCGCCCTATATATTAAATATATAGGACGGCTTTTGCCGTGGTACCACCTAAATTGTAAGTCATCGGACCTACCACTCACTTATTCAGCCTTATCGCGGCATACGTCATACATTTTATGTTGTGTAACTCGATAACAGCAGCAGGTTAGTTTTCAGCAACCACTAACTTTCTTTGACGTGCCAATCTGTTTCTTTATCAACTGATGATAATCACATTATACCAAACAGATATAATTATTCAAATTTTATGATAAAAACAATTATTTTGTCATTTGTACTTTTGACAAACAATTAATCTTATCATGAAAATAAACATATATACTTTACAAAATATTCGAAATCAAGACAATCATCCCAGAATTAGGAATTTCTTACGCTCGAGCAATTGCAGATATATCTCTACCAATCCTCTATGATCATAGCCATATACTAAAAATTCTTTATACGGGTACTTACGTAGATGATGAAAGATGCTTTTTAAAAATTACAATTTAACACCTTCCCCTGTTAACGAAAATTTGCAATTGATCTGATGGTAAAAACACCAATAATGATTATTTTAACTGGGTTAATGCCTTCTATCTCAACTAAACCATAAGCATTTCGGCCAATATTTTTGCATTTAATGTGTAAACCACTGGTTCAGCTTTTGCCTTAATTTTAAAAACAGTAATTTCATGTTAATTTAATAGTTAAACATAAATATATTGTTTTTATTATATAATAATGATAAAATTTTTAACATTAAAGGAGAACACGTGATGAGCAAAATTAATGTCAACCAAGTGAACACACGAATTATGGGTCAGCTCATTATGCTCAGAAGTCAATAAATTGGACTATTTTTATTCAGTTACTTAGGCAACATTTGAGATACGATTGCGATTATAAAA
>NZ_BPKZ01000012.1 GCF_019656075.1 Leuconostoc palmae
ATGCTGTAGCAGCCGCAACCCATGTCTTACCTGACTTATACAGCTTTTTTCGGGTAATTGTTTCTTTTATTTTCATCAAATCACTCCCTATT
Source organism: Leuconostoc palmae (assembly GCF_019656075.1). GTDB lineage: Bacteria > Bacillota > Bacilli > Lactobacillales > Lactobacillaceae > Leuconostoc > Leuconostoc palmae. The sequence continues at coordinate 93 of NZ_BPKZ01000012.1, forward strand.
ATACGTTTAACATTTCCATTAATGCAAAAATAAATAACTAACACTTATGAAAAATATTAGCATATTTTTTATAATTTTACGATTGTTGATACAAAAGTAATAATAGCTTAACATTGTAATAAAAAATCAGTTTAGTAATATATAAAAACCTATAATAAACGTTTATCATAGGCTTTTATTAAAATATTGAAATAATTCATTGCATCATTTTATATTTATACCAATCAATCAGCAGCTATAGTTTTTCTAAAATGGTTCGCAATACACCATCATGTTCGTTATCTGCAATACTGACCTCAAAATCATGTTTGAAAAGTTCTTTGTCCGCATTTGTCATTGCATATGGATGACCAACATATTCTAGCATTTCTAGATCATTTAACCCGTCACCAAAAGCCATAATCTCATCCACCGAAATGTCTAAAGTTTCAGCTATATAACGCAGAGCATTTGCTTTATTAACATAGGGATTCACAATATCAATCGCACCATATCCAGAAGTCGTAACATGCACCTTATTACCTAAAATTGTTTTAGCCTCTCTCATAAATTCATATTCTAATTCCGGTATAACTAACGAAATTTTTAAAATAGGCTCTTTAATTTCATCAACTGAATTGATTAATGTTAGGTTTTCAAAGTAAGTTTTAGCAAAGGAGAGTTGTTCATCATTATGATTTTTAACAATCATATAAGATCGGGTTGCTGCAACAAATGAAATCCCCAATTGTAAGTCTGCTAGATATTTATTTGATAAGTCATTTATGATTGCTAACGACTCATTTGGAACAGACCAAACTTGCTTCAACTCACCATTTAAAATGACTTCAGCACCATTATTGGCAATCAATTGATATTGACCGTCAAAATTTCTAAAGTATTCTTTTATTTTTTTGACATGATTACCTGTAGCAACAACAAACTGTCCGCCTTGTGCATGAAGTTTATCAAGCACTTCTTGGAATAAAGGTTCGTTAAAACTTTTATCATTTTTTAAAAATGTTGCATCAAGATCTGAAGCGATTAGTTTAATTGACATATATCTCCTTTTCCCACGTATCTTCACAGCCTAAAGTGTTATCTAGTCATTAGTGTAATATCCACCAACCTAGTAATCGAATTAAGCCGTAAATAATTAATCCCATTATTGCTGCCCAGAAGAAAGCTGAAATAATAGTTAAAAAACTTGTATTTTTCATATTCAATAAGTTAGAGCACGAACAAACAATAAATACAAAAATTGGCAAAACTCGTTCTAATTTTTGCATTATTTTTTGCCACGCTTCTTCTTTGCCTTTTGCAATCGGCGAGCAGCTTGTTTAATAGCAAAATTTTGAATTTTTTGTCCAAAATTTCCTTTTGGCATGCCACCGTTCATACCACCCATCATAGATGACATATCCATACCTGCATTGCCCATCATTTTATCAATGCCACCGAAATTGCCATTAGTCGCTTGATTCATCATTTTACGCATTTGATCAAATTGTTTAATCATACGATTAACTTCCACAATCGGACGTCCAGCACCTGCTGCAAGACGCCTACGACGAGATGGGTTAATTAAATCAGGATTCTCTCGTTCTTCAGGTGTCATTGAACTGACAATCGCTTCTAAGTGAGCAAACTGCTTCGCATCAATATTAATATTTGCTAAAGCAGGATTATTCGCCATACCAGGAATCATTTTCAATAAATCTTCCATTGGTCCCATTTTTTGAACTTGCTGTAATTGAGCAACAAAATCATTGAAATCAAATGTATTTTGTCGCATTTTTTCAAGTTGCTTCTCTTGAGCTTCTTGATCAAAATCGCGTTGTGCTTTCTCAATTAATGTCAGCACATCACCCATACCCAAAATTCGAGATGCCATACGATCTGGATAAAAGACATCTAAATCAGTTGGCTTTTCGCCTTGCCCAATAAATTTAATTGGTTTACCAGTAACATCACGAATTGATAAGGCTGCACCACCACGTGTATCACCATCTAATTTGGTTAAAACAATACCTGTCAAATCTAACGATGCTGAAAAGCCTTTTGCAGTCTCAGCAGCATTTTGTCCTGTCATCGCATCCACTGTCAACAAAATTTCATCTGGTGAAGCAATGTTAGCAATATCTTTTAGTTCCTGCATTAATGCTTCATCAATCTGCAAGCGACCAGCAGTATCAATAAATACATAATCATTTTTGTTTTTTTGTGCTTCGGCTAAACCTTGACGAACAATATCTCTTGGATCAATGTCTGTTCCAAGTTGAAACACTGGAATTTCAAGATCACGTCCTAGTATTTCTAATTGATCAATAGCAGCTGGACGATAAACATCGGCAGCAATCAATAATGGTCTAGCTTTGTTTTCATGCTTTAATTTGTAAGCTAATTTGGCAACTGTTGTGGTTTTTCCAGCACCCTGTAATCCAGCCATCATAATGATTGTTGGGATTTTAGGTGACTTATTCAAAGGAACAGCTTCTTCACCCATTGTTGCTGTTAATTCATCGTTCACGATTTTAACAACTTGTTGTGCAGGATTTAAGCCTTCTAATATGTCAGCCCCACTGGCTTTTTCACGAACATTAGCTACAAATTTCTTAACAGTATCGTAGTTAACATCGGCTTCCAGCAATGCTAAACGAATTTCTCGCATTGTTGCGCGTAAGTCTTCTTCACTAACACGTCCTCGACCTGTCAGATTTTTCATCGCCTTGGATAGACGTTCAGTTAAATTTTCAAAAGCCATAATATTTCTTGCACTAATTATTCTTAATTAGTGGATTTCCTCCTGATTTTTAGCTCATTTTAGTCTTCTATTTCGTGTGCCATGAGCTGTGAAACAAGTGTTTGTAGTTGTACATCCTCGCTATAATTTTTATCAATGTACGATAAAACTTTTTTTTCAATAGCAGAACGTGCTTCAAAATCTCGTTGCAGATTTAATTTTTGTTCATATTTTAAAAGTTGCTCAATACCACGCTTAATATTATCAGAGACAGCTTGTCTACTAACTACTTCTGCCTCTGCAATTTCAACAATTGAATAATCGTCTTCAAAATAATAACGTAAATAATCTTGTTGTTTGGTGGTTAATAATACACCATAAAATCCAAATAGTGAATTTATATGATTCTTTTCTTCGAATTTCATTCGATCAAGTCCTTAAACAATCCGTAAATAAATTCTTCGGGTTTGAAAACACGTAAGTCACTCGCTTTTTCACCAAAACCAATCCATTTCACAGGTAAATGCATGGCACTACGTATCGCAAACACAATGCCACCTTTTGCAGTCCCATCCATCTTGGTCAATACAATACCTGTAACATCTGATGAATCTTTAAACAATTTAGCCTGTTGCAATGCATTTTGACCAGTTGTAGAATCCAGTACTAGTAATACTTCATGAGGTGCATTTGGGATTTCACGTTGTATAATGCGTTTCATTTTTTCTAACTCTTGCATCAAGTTGACATTATTCTGCAAACGACCAGCTGTATCAACAAACAAGATATCAAATTTTTCATCTCGAGCTTTAGCAATTGCTTCAAATACTACAGAAGCCGGATCGGCTTTTTCTTTTCCAGCAACAACTGGTACACCCGCACGCTCTCCCCATTCTTGTAACTGTTTTGTTGCCCCTGCACGGAAGGTATCTGCAGCAGCAAGCAAGACCGATTGGCCTTGTTGCCGATATTTTGTAGCTAACTTTCCGATAGTTGTGGTTTTACCCACACCATTGACACCGACAAATAGAATAACTGTTGTCCCGTTCGCATTAAAGTGCATTGTTGCATCTTCATCAACGCCGTCAGCCTCATATAAGTCAACCATTTTCTTAATGATAACATCACGTACGTCTTCTTTACGTTTAGCGTTTTCTAATTTAACCTCTTCACGTAATTCATCAGAAATTTTAATAGCCATATCAAATCCTACGTCAGCGCCAACTAAGGTTTCTTCCAAATCTTCAAAGAAGTCCTCATCAACTGAGCGAAAATTAGCTAAAAACTTATTAAATCGTGCAGCAAAACCTGTTCGTGTTTTTTCCAGACCCTTATTATAGACCTGTTGTTCTGATTCAATTT
>NZ_BPKZ01000013.1 GCF_019656075.1 Leuconostoc palmae
CTGTTTCTGTTTCTGTTTCTGTTTCTGTTTCTGTTTCTGTTTCTGTTTCTGTTTCTGTTTCTGTTTCTGTTTCTGTTTCTGTTGATTGTTGGGAAGTCGTTAGTGTTTTGTCAAGTATTTCAGTATTTTTTTTAACTTCGTCAGAAGATACTAACGTGTCATTTGTGAGACCAGTCTCTTCTGTTAACTCTGGCTTAGTTTCTTCTTTTTTCTTTCGAAAAATATCAAATAATCCCATGTTTAACCTACACTTTCAGTTGCTTTTTCTAAATCAACAGCAATCATTTTTGAAACACCAGCCTCTTGCATTGTAACACCGTAAAGGAGATTAGCTTTGAGCATTGTCCCTTTACGATGTGTAATGACAATAAACTGTGTTTCGCCTGCAAAATCAAATAGATAATTAGCAAAACGATCTACGTTAGCTTCATCTAGAGCCGCCTCTGCTTCATCTAATACCACAAACGGAACCGGTCTAACCTTTAGTATCGCAAATAGTAAAGTGATAGCAGTTAGTGCTTTCTCACCACCAGAAAGTAAACTCATTTGTTGAAATTTTTTTCCAGGAGGTTGGGCAATAATGTCAATGCCTGTAGTCAACAAGTGCTTTGGATCTGTCAAGCAAATCTCAGCTTGACCACCACCAAACATTTTTGAAAATACTGTTGAAAAATGTTTTGCAACTTCATCGAATGTTTGTTTAAAACGAAGCTGTACCTCTTGATCCATTTCATCAATTGTTGTCAAAAGCGTTTCACGAGATAATTGTAAATCATTACGTTGACTATTTAAAAAATCGAATCTTGATTGTACTTCTTCATACTCGTTAATTGCATTCATATTAACATGTCCGATTTCGTCTAGACTACGCTTAACTAAGGATAATTGAGAATTAATATCATCAATCTCTGTTAATTCGTGTTCGGCAATAATATCTGATACATCAATTGCATCATATTGCATCAAGATTTGTGCCTTTAGACTATCAAACTGCGTTTCTAATCGAGTTAGTTTTGCAATATTTTGACTTTGTACAGCAGTGCTCTCTTTCAAGTTAGTTTGTTGCACTACAAACTGTTCTTGCAATGTTTCTAGTGCTTGTCCTAACTCAACTAATTGATTAGTTTGTTTGTCAAGATTTTGTTGATCATTTTTTAACTCTTGTTCTATTTGTTCAAGCTGATCGGTCATTGCCAATGTATTTTCTGCAGACGACATACGATTTTCGTATGTTGATAAGTTCAGTTTAACATCATCTAATCGTGTTTGAATATCATCTTTTTGTGTATCTAGTAATACAACTTTTTCAATAACACTATTAATTTTTGTTTTAATTGCCGCATATTTAGCTTCAACCGCTACTTTTTCATTATTATTCGCCTGATTTTTTTCAGTCAATTGAGATAACTCAGCACTGATACGTTTTACTTCGTTTTCTTGATTATCTTTTTTAGTTTCAACAAGCCTTATACGCTGTTTTTCGTCTTCAATTTTGTCGTCTAATTCTTGTTTTTGTAATTTTTTTTCATTGAAATCATATTCTAAAGTTGCTAGGTTCCTTTTTTTCTGAATTAATTCATCCTGCTTCTTGTGGTATAAATAATCAATTTTGTTTGATTGATTTTTAGCTTTAATATGATTTTTTTCAATGGACTCAATTTCTAACTTAAGCTGATCAATGTATTGGCGTTGTTTTTGCAACGAACTTTCCGATTCTTGAGTTTGAAGATGTAATTTTTTAACCGATTGATTTAATTCAGTTAATTCTGCTTGTCGACCTAATATGCCATTTGTTTGCTTTTTTTGCTGAGATCCACCTGTCATCGACCCACCAGCATTAATAATTTGTCCATCTAAAGTAACAACACGATAACGATGTAGCATTGATTTTGCAATTTGAATTGCATTTGTCAAATTATCAACAATAACTGTTGTTCCTAATAGATTAGCCTTAATCGTTGCCATATCCTTGGGCATGCTGACCAATTCAGCAGCAATACCAATGAACCCGGTCATGCTCTTAATTTGATTATGCCCAGTTATCTGCCTTGCCTTAATAGTGTCTAATGGCAAAATAGTCACTCGCCCAGCTCTTTTTTTAGTCAAATAGTGAATGACTTGCTTTGCTGTTTCGGTTGAATCAACAACAATATGTTGAAGTGCGGCACCCAATGACGTTTCTATTGCTAATGTATAAGCCTGATCAACAACCACTAATTCCCCAACGACACCACGAATTCCAGGATAAATCTGTCGCACTTCTGGTTTCATCAAAGCCCTCACACCTTGATAAAAACCTGCATATTCATCCATAGCATTCAATGCATCTCGTTTACTGCGTAACTTATTGAGGTCACTTAATAGCTGATACCAAGATTTCTCTTTCTTATGAAAATCGGCTGTTAGTTGTTCCAGATTACGTTGTTTATTTTCAATAGTTTTCTCTAAGTTAGCTAACTTCTGTTGATCTGACTCAGATTCATCTATAGTTAGATGACTTTCGACATCACGCAAATCATTTTTAGCCTGATTTAAACGTTGCGATAAATCATTAATATGATTAGTAATCACTATTTGATTTTCCTCGTCAGTTTGCATTGTATTGCGTAACGTCGCAATCTCTTGCATTATCTGAATGTAATCAGATCGTGATTGTTCCAGTTGTTTTTCTAATCTAGCTTTTAGTTGCCCGTTATCAGACTCTTTAAATACGTCAACTTTTAATTCAAGTGATTTCTGACTATCTAATAATTGTTTTTTTTCGACTTCTAAAGTATTTATTTGTTCATTAATATTAGTTAATTGCTCTGACAACCTACTTATTTGTTGTTTGCTATTGTTAATATCTTGAGATAAAGTACCAATCTCTTGTAGTGAGAGATTTTTTGACCCAATCAATTGTTCTCTTTTTCGTGTCGCACTTAAAATAGATTGCTGTAGCTCATCTTTCAACATTTGAGCATTATTATTTTCTTGGCGTTGACTAACCAGGTACGTATTCAATTGATCTAATTTTGTTTTATCACGATTCACAATCTCATCTTGCAATGCAATTTGAGATCTAACTTTATCAATTTTAGATTCTAGTTCGTACTGAGTTAACCCTAAACGTATTTTGTCCAGATGTTCAAATCGCTCTTGTTGGGCAAGATAATCTGTCGCCTTAGCCGATTGCTCGGCCAAAGGTTCAATCCTAGACTCAATTTCTCTGATAATATCCGTAATACGGGTCAAATTGTCATGCGTCTGTGCTAATTCTTTTTGAGCCCGTTCTTTATTTTGCTTGTATTTATGTACACCAGCAACTTCTTCAATAATAGCGCGTCGGTTTTCCGGCTTAGCATTAAAAATACTTTCAACACGTCCTTGAGAAATAATCGAAAAACTTTCTCTACCCAATCCTGTATCCATAAACAAATCATGAATATCACGTAACCGTGTTTCAATACCATTGATTTGATACGAACTTTCTCCCGAGCGATAGAGTTTTCTGGAAATTCTAATTTCATTGAAATCAGATTTAATGTAATGATCTGTATTATCAAAAGTCATTGAAACTTCTGCTCGATTTAATGGACCACGATTGTTGGTGCCGCCAAAAATAACGTCGCTCATTTTTGAACCACGCAAATCTTTCGCACTTTGTTCACCCATAACCCAACGCATTGCTTCAATAATATTTGATTTTCCAGATCCGTTAGGTCCTACAATACCTGTCATACCAGGTAAAATATTAATAACAGTTTTATCAGCAAACGACTTAAAGCCACTGATTTCGAGTGATTTAAGTTTCATGGCTTACTTTTCTTCCAATAATTTTAATGCCACACGTGCAGCCGCTTTTTCGGCATCTTTTATTGATTTTCCTGTTCCACGTGCTAATTCCTTGTCATCTACAGACACACTAGCTTCAAATAATTGTTCATTATTTGATAATTGCTGTTCATTTTCTGTTCGATAGTCAATATCTACAGTTCCCTTTTTTTGTAGCTTTTCTTGTAATCGACTTTTAAAATCAATGAACCGATCAAAAAATTCAGTGTCAACAGCAGCAAATAATGTTTTGTCTAAAAATAAACGGACTGCGTCAAGCCCTTGATCCAGATAAAGTGCCCCTATAAATGCTTCCCAAATATCTTCTAACAGAGAATCACGATCTCTGGCTCCCGACATTTCTTCACCCTTACCCAAGCGTATTGCTTCATTAAGATGCACTAATCTAGAAAAATGAGCAAATGATCTTGTTTGCACCATAGTGATGCGCATTTCAGTCAATTGACCTTCATGCCAATTGGGATAACGCTTAAATAAATATTCAGCCACTGAAACCTGCATGACTGAATCACCTAAAAATTCTAAGCGTTGATAATCACGGCCAGATTCATTAGGATGCTCATTTAGATAATTACGTTGGGTCAACGCTTCTGTTAATAACGATTCGTCATTAAAATGAATGTTAAATTCTGACAATAAATATTTTTTAAAACTGTCTTGTGACACGGTTTCTTCCTTTAAAATATATAGTTTTATATTTAATTATATCAAAAAAAGTACTTAGTTTTTGATAAACTTAGTACTTTTCCATTTAAACTTGATCGGCATGTTCTCTAACAACACTAGCAATCGCATCAACGTACTTTTCAACTAATTCTTGAGTGGGTGCTTCTGCCATAACTCTCAATAAAGATTCTGTACCAGAAGGTCTAACTAAGACGCGACCATCACCAGCCATTTGCGATTCAACTTCTGCAATCTTTGCAATAACTTCTTGATTTTGTTGAATAGCTACTTTATCTGCTACTTTAATGTTCACAAGCTTTTGGGGATAAATTTGAACACTATTTGCTAATTCTGATAACTTTTTACCAGTTTCTTTCATAACGTAAAGTAATTGCAATGCTGTTAGTAAACCATCCCCTGTAGTAGCCCAGTCTCTGAAAATAATGTGCCCTGATTGTTCTCCACCTACATTATAATCTGACTTAATCATTTCTTCCATCACGTAACGATCACCAACAGCAGTTTTAACACTCGTCATACCGTTTTCCGCCAAAGCTTTGTAGAAACCAATGTTACTCATCACAGTTGAGACAATTGTGTTATGCTTCAATCTACCTTGATTATTCAGGAATCGACCAATGATAAACATAATTTTGTCACCATCTACAATATCACCGTTTTCATCAACTGCAATCAAACGGTCCCCATCTCCATCAAAGGCTAGCCCTACTTGTGTCTCCTTGTCTTGCACCAATTTTGATAATGCTTCAGGATGCGTTGACCCAACACCATCATTGATATTAAGACCATCTGGTTTAGTTCCCATAGTAACAAAGTCAGTGTTTAAATCAGCAAATAAACGAGGTAGTAACTCACTAGTTGCACCATTAGCGCCATCTAATGCTATGTTCATTCCTGCTAAATCAGTAGGAATTGTTTTTTGTAAGAATCCAATATATTTTAACGCACCTTCAGGATAATTATTCACACTACCTAATCCTTCAGCACTAGGTCTTGGCAAATCATCTGTTTGTGAATCAAGTAATTGTTCAATTTCAAATTCTAATTCATCGGAAAGTTTAAAGCCATCATTTCCAAAAAACTTAATCCCATTATCAGCTGCAGGATTATGAGATGCTGTAATTTGAACACCTGCATCAGCCTCCAAATCTTGAACTAAAAATGCCACAGCAGGTGTCGTAATCACACCTAAACGCAAGACATCAATACCAACGGATAGAAAACCCGCAATGATCGCCTGCTGTAACATTTCACCTGAGATTCTAGTATCACGACCAACAATAACAACTGGTTTCTTATCAGATTCGTTGTGTCTTGTGAGAATAGCACCACCAGTTCTACCTAATCTAAATGCTAATTCAGGTGTTAACGTTTTATTAGCAACGCCACGTACACCATCTGTTCCAAAATATTTTAAACTAATATCTGACATATTCCTGTCCTATTTTCTTTATTTACTACTTGAACTACTATCACTAGTACTAGAAGAAGATTTACTTGAAGACTCTGTATTGTTTGAGCTTGAAGATGACGATTCTTTTGAAGCATCTGACGTACTATTTTTGGTAATATTGGCCGTCACAGTTGACGTATCATAACGTACAATGCCATCAATTTTAGGTAAATCTATTTTAATTGTACCATTTTGATCTTTAATATCATTGAGATCAATATTTAAACTAATATCATTCAAAGAATTGAGTGTATCTGATGCACCATAAGCAGTGATTGTTTTAGGATCAAAGCTAACCTGATATTGATTAGCATCCCCATTTTTAATATTAGCTTTTAGCGATAGCTTTTTTGAATCTTCTGGTGCTACTGTTAATTCTACATTAACAGTCTTGTGGTTAAAAGCCACCTCAACTTCATTTCCCTCTTTATCAAGCGCTATTAGTTGCGTGTTTTGTGCAATAAAATCTTTAATCCCACTTTGTAAAGTCGGTCTTGCTATAACAGATGCTACCGAATCAACATTTGTTTGTGGACCAATAATAGTCACACGCTTAGGATCTGAAGTCGCATTACTGACGGTATACCCACTAGCAATTTTATTTTTATCATAATCTACCGTTACGGGCAATGTTGTCGTTGCTTTTTTTGCAATTGTAACCGTTACTTTTTGTGGTTCAACTGTAGAAGTTAATGAAGCATTTACACCTCTTAATGCCACTGTAACAGTATGTTTTCCAGGCTTTAGACCTCTTAGATCAGCACTGGCTTGAATATCATTTCGACTTCTTGCCGCTGATATCAAAGCACCAGATCCTTCAATTGTAACCTGAACTGAAGCTGGTGCCCCTACCGCAACATATTCATCATTATCGTATTGAAGACTCAATGGTACTTTCAAAACCGCTTTTTTCTCGGGCACGATGTTTGTAATGTTATTACCACCATTGCTGCTAGAAGTAGCTGACTTGGTGCTAATGACATAAGCAAAAAGTAATAGTGTTAAAAGTAAGGAAATGACTAAATTTAAAATTTTTGATTGTCCAATTTTTTTCATTATCCACGTCCCCATCCTTTCCACCATTTTTTGTTACTAGTTTGTGTACCTTCTGTTATATTAGCAAGAAACTGTTTTTCAAAATACGTCAAATAACTACTTTGATCCATATGTCTTAATAAATCACCTTTTTGTGTTATTGATATTTCGCCAGTTTCTTCGGAAACAACTACAGTAATGGCATCACTTGCCTCAGATATACCTACGGCTGCTCGATGTCTTGTACCAAGTTCTTTAGGAATACGCGTACTTTCAGATAAGGGTAGATACGCAGAAGCAACAGCTATACGCTTATCACTGATAATTACAGCCCCATCATGTAGTGGTGTATTTGGTATGAATGTATTAATCAATAATTGGCCCGTCACGTAGGCATCAAGTTTAATACCTGTCTTGATATATTCATCCAAATTTGCATCTCTTTGGATAGTGATTAATGCACCTATTCGGCGTTTTGACATGTATTGTAATGCTTCATCTAAACTCTTAATGAGCTGTTGTTCAAATGAATTGTCTATGTGAGAACGTCGCAATGTAATCCGTCGTCCTAAACTTTCTAGTCCCCGACGTATCTCTTGTTGAAAAATCACAACAAGGGCAATAGGCGCCCAAGTAATTAACTGATCCATAACCCATGATACAGTTGCTAGACCCAAATACCAGCTAATGACTTTAACAAGAATACCAGTTCCAAGACCCAAAAGAATCTGTAAAGCACGTGTTCCTTCAACAAATTGGATAATTTTGTAAAGTAAAAACCATATAATTGCAATGTCAATAGCATGCATTAAATTGTTGCTTGTTAACAGTGGTAACATAAAATCCCCTTATTTTTAAGTCAACATGAATTACTCTTCATTTTTACCAGCTAAAGCAGCCGTTTCTGAAAAGTTAATAAATTTCCTGATGTTAATATCTGATTGTCGTGTGATACGACCTTGATCATATAAATTCTGAATAGCCTCACGTTGCGCATTTAATGCCTTAATTTCCAAATCAACACGTATTTTTTCATCTATGACACGCTGTTCGGGTGTGTCCGATCGTTTCTCATTTTCAATTAAATAACGATAAGCAACAATCAAATTATAGGCATTTTGTCTTTCTAAACGATGAGAAACGGTATCACCATTATATTGTTCCATATGTTCAGATAACTTTTTAATTGCTGCCTTTGCTGTTTCTCGAATCACTAATGAATTTTCTTTTTTAACTTTTTCATTTGTTTCATCTGATAACCAAATACGTATGTTACCGATAGCTCTACGAATCAGTTGCCAAGACCACTGCGTTGAAATTTGATAATGTGAACTAGCATCAATAGCACTTTCCAACCTTTCCAATCTTCTAGATTGTATTGAAAAGGTTATCGGTGAAATTTCTTCTTGAACTAACATTTTTTGTAACTGGTCTCTTTGTGCAACAATACCAACACGTCTTAACTCAGAATCATCAGCTTTCAATGGTGTTTTGACTTGATCACCCAATAATTGTCTAATTTGTGCTATCGTTCTTTGTTTTCGATTAATTAATTCATAGACAATGGCACGATTATTATCTCTTTGTTGTTCGCGCAAAACTTGTATGCCTACTTGAATAGCAAAAATTCTTGCTTCGGCTTCAGACATTTCATATTTAGGCTTAATTTCAGCTGATGTTGCTTCTGATTCTGACATTTCAGGCTGAGTGAAATCGTGTGCAGAACGTTCTTTAGTGACTATTGGTAACATTACTGTAGCAACTAATAAACTAACAATGACAACGATAGCTGCGACAAATATCAATAAATTACGCTGTGGAAATTCTGAACCATCTTTTATGATTGCTGGTGTTGTCATAACTGCAGCCATTGTTACTGCTCCGCGAACACCTGTCAGACCAGAGGTTATGGAAATCATAAAGTTTGGTTTGTTTTCATGATTCTTAACGTATAACATTATCTGATTGCCATATGCCCAGATTGTCCGAATAGCAAAAACGATAAACCAAACCGCAAAACCATAGAAAATAGCATGACCCGTATGTATTTGTGAACTTTTAAAAACAGCATCTACCGCTTGAGGTAGTTCAATGCCTAACAAAACAAATATAACACCGTTTAGCAGATAAGCAAAAATTTCCCAAGTTCTAACTACTGTAACTGAAATCTCAGGATTTCGTGCGTCGATGTGTTGATCACTTAAAATTTTAACTAAGACGCCACCTGCTACGACAGCGATAACACCTGAAGCATGAAAAACATCTTCAGCAACCCAATAGATCAAAAACGGTGATAACAATGTAATCACTGTATGAAATACGACATCATTCATTCCCACTCTATCAAACGTGTCACGTAGCCAACTGACAATATTCCCTAAAATCAACCCTACTAGTAAACCTATAAAAGTCATCCATAAAAAATTAGTTATAGCTTCTGTTAATAAAAAAGTGCCAGCAACCGTAGCCTTTATGGCTGTGTTAAAACTAACTAATCCACTAGCATCATTGATCAAGCTTTCACCAGAGACAATATGCATAACCTTATCAGGCAACTTGACACGCTTGGCAATTGCTTGAACAGCTACAGGATCAGTTGGTGAGATAACAGCAGCCAAAGCTAATGCAACGGATTTTGGAAACTGTGGAATCAATAGATGAATGAAGAATCCACCTACTAAAGTCGTCAATAACACTAATAGAATCGCATTGGCTAAAATTGGACCACGTAATTCCCATAATTCTCTTTTTGGAAACCGCCATGCATCATTGTACAATAATGGTGCAACGAATAAAAGCATGAACCAGTGGGCATCAACCTCAATAAATACACCAAATACAAGTGCTAGTATTAAACCGATAGCGATTTGAAACAAACTAACCGGCACATCAGGAATATAGTGCGAAATAACATTTGAAATGGTAACAGAAATAATAAGAATAACAATCAATTCAATAATTATCATATTTTATCTCTCCCCCATAATCCGAACCTCAGTTTCAAGTGAAACACCATACTTTTCTTTTACTGTTTTTTGAACAATATGAATTAAGTCTTCATAATCATTACCTGTGCCATGGGCAACATTTACCATAAACCCTGCGTGTTTAGTTGAAACTTCTACCCCTCCTACACGTTTCCCCTGCAGATTTGAATCCATAATTAATTTGCCAGCAAAATAACCTATTGGTCGCTTAAAAACTGAACCGTTAGAAGGATAGTTCAATGGTTGTTTATTCGCACGTTTGAAATTATTTTCATCCATTCGACTTTGTATAAGAAGCTGGTCATCGGGTACTAAACGAAATGTTGCACTAATAATTACCCCACCATTATCTTGAAAAACAGAGTGTCGATAACCAAAATCCAATGCTTCAGACGAAAATGTTTGTATCGTACCATCTGGCATGATCGCAGTCGCTGACTCAACAACCATATCAGTCTGACCGCCATAGGCACCGGCATTCATAAAGACTGCACCACCAACAGATCCTGGTATGCCAGCACTCCATTCCAATCCACTTAAACTTGATTCTAAAGCCGACTCTGCAACCATGATTAAATCAGCGCCAGCATCAGCAGTGATTATATTATTTTCAATACTAATATGGTTTAATTCATGTAATAAAATAGCAAGCCCCCTCAAGCCACCATTACGTACAACTAAATTTGATAATCGTCCAAAAATATAGATCGGTTGTTGATTAGATTTTGCCCATAATAATAATTCTTGTAGTTCCGTTTGTGTTTTTGGAATAGCTAAAAAGTCTACCATACCGCCTACTTGTGTATGAGCGTAAGGGGCTAGTAATTGATTCTTTAAGATTTTAATTTGATTTAATGTCATTTTATTAACTCCAAGTTGATTACTATCATTTTACCAAACTTTCGCCTATCCACCTAAATCACACCAAAAAAGCTTGAAATATGAAATATCATTTCAAGCTTTTAAATTAAGAAAACCAAAGTTTTATTTCACGTTCTGCAGACGTCTTACTATCAGATCCATGTACGACATTCATCATAGCTTCAGTATCCCACTCACGCGCAAGATCTCCTCGTATTGTCCCAGGTTGTGCTAATGTTGGATTAGTTGCTCCCATCATGTTGCGCCATCCTTCAATAATATTTGTGCCTTCACCTATAATCGCAATAACAGGTCCAGACATCATATAGTTGGCTAACTCAGGATAAAAAGGTTTATCAACGTGTTCTTCATAATGCTTAGCTAAAAGGTCTTCAGTTGCAGACATCATTTTCAATGAGATTATACGATAACCTTTATTTTCAATACGATTAATGATTTCGCCTACTTTGCCGCGCTTTACGCCGTCAGGTTTTATCATTATAAACGTTTGTTCAACCATATCCATAGCCTCCTAAAACTTTACTAACTTTATTGTACACATCTGCGAATTTAAGCACAATGAAAGCGATTACTTTTTTGTACTTTGTTCTGGTCGATACACTATTGCCATTCCTTTAAGAATATTACGTAAATAGCGATCACCCGCAGGTTTGTAATTACGATGATCTGGTCTTCTCATCACTGCACTTAATTCAGAACTCGATACTTTAATCCCAGCTTTTCTCATGAATTCTAAGTAGTCATCGCTTGTATATGACATCGCTATTTTTATTTTTTTCATAACGACATTGTTAATATCTTCTTCTTTTTTCATATCAAAAGTTGGTGCTATCGGTTTAAGATCCGCTCCAATTTTTTGTCCGCGTTGAGAAATAATCAAACCATTCATGAATGATTCCAACATAATCATTGAAACTTTTGAATCACGTTTCTCATCATCTTTTTGCTTCGTTAAAATACTATGTAAGTCTTGTTCATTTAACGTTATACCACCAAGGGAAAATACCTTAATCATGTCATCATTTTTAATGTTCAAAGCATATCTTAAACGAATAATGATATCATTGTTATTCATATATTTTTTCTCCTACATTTTCTTCTGTTTTCAATTGACACTGTTAAAATGGATGATTATCGTATGTTTCCCATTTTTCGTGTGAGTCCTGAATTCTTTTAAACATTTTTTCCATTTCATTTAAACTAAATTCTGTTACAACAGGTCTCCCATGCGGGCAATTATAAGGATTTTCACATTTAGAAAGTGAGTCTAATAAGTAACGTGCCTGTGATTCAGATAAATGCATATTAGCTTTAATAGACCGTTTACAACTCATCATAATAGCTGTCTTCTCTCTAAACTTAGCAATCGTTAACGAGCCATCTCGCAAAATCCAATCAATTATTTCTGTGATTATCGATTCTTCTTGCCCTTTTTCAAACCACGCAGGATGCTCACGAAAAATGATGGTCGTTGGCCCAAAATTTTCAAAATCTAAACCAATATCAGTTAAACTTTTCTTTTCATCATTTAACTTCAACATATCCACAGTAGTGTAATTAAGCGTAATTGGCACTAATAGTCGCTGACGCTGATCTCCTACATTTCCGATGGCCTTTCGATAATACTCATATTTAATGCGTTCCTGGGCAGCATGTTGATCAACAATAAATAAACTATTTTCACTTTGAGCAAATAAAAATGTGCCATGCATTTGCCCAATATAGTCTAATTTTGGGAACCCACTTACTGTTGATTCATCGACTGTTAAACTTTCTTGATGATACTCAGGGTTAGTTGGTGTTGTATAGTTGATTTCTGGTTCAAACAATGTATTTGGTTGCATTTGATTAGTGTCAAAGATTGGTAATGCTATTTCATGACTATATTTATCAACAAATGCCTTAACCTCAATGGAATCTAATTGCGTACTATCCTCAATTTCTATTATGGTTGGATTTTCATCAACGATCTCTAATTTATTGCCTTTTTCAACTTCTATGGTCTCTACCCAGGGTGCTTTTATAAGTTGACTGTCTAGCACAGGTTCTGATTTTTGTTGCTTTCCATACAAGTTTTCATAGGCATCAGGTATTAAATTTTCATTTGACAGACGTTCTTTGATTGTTTTGGCAATTAAATCAGATAATTCTTTTTCCTTTGATAAGCGGACTTCAGATTTTTGAGGATGCACATTAACATCAATTAAAAGTGGATTTGTATTAATGTTGATAACTCCCATTGGAAAGCGGCCAACCATAAGTTTAGAGCCAAATCCATGAATAACTGCGTTTGAAATAGCAAAATTTTTGATAAACCTACCATTAATTAAGACTGTTAAATATTCCCGAGAGCCACGGGTTAATTCCGGTAAAGAAATGAATCCTGTGATATTAAAATCATCATCTTCACCAGCAAATGCTAACATTTTTTGAGCCACTTCACGACCATATATCGAGGCGATGACTTGTTTTTGATTACCATTACCAATAGTTTTCAATAACATTTTTTGTTCAGTAGCTAAGCTAAATGAGATATTGGTATATGACAACGCTAATCGATTCATAATATCGACTAATCGAGATAGTTCTGTTTGTGGTCTTTTCAAATATTTTAATCGTGCAGGTGTATTGTAAAATAAGTCTCTTACCGATATCACGGTACCGCGCCTACCATTAGCGGGCGTAGCACTAATTTGTTTTCCACCTTTAATATGATACATTAACCCTTCTGGATTATTGTCTGTGGTGGTATTGAGCGTAACATCAGCAATAGCAGCAATTGAAGGCAATGCTTCCCCTCTAAATCCTAATGATAAAATGTTAAATAAATCATGTCGGTCACTTATCTTGCTAGTTGCATGACGTGTGAAAGCTAAAGGGACATCTTCGGGATCAATACCATCCCCATTGTCCACAACTCGAATAAGAGATTGTCCTGCATCTTCTACTATGACATCGATTTGAGTAGCGCCAGCATCAATAGCATTTTCAACAAGTTCCTTGACAACACTTGCTGGACGTTCAATAACTTCTCCTGCGGCAATTTGGTTAGCTAATAAATTAGAAAGTTCATGTATTTTACCCATGGTTATTGTACGATTTAACGTACACCTCCTAGCTTCTCATTTTCTTTAATTGATTTAAGACATTCATTGCATCTAGCGGTGTCATGTGTAACAAATCAATATCATCGAGTGCCGAAAGGACTTTCAGGTCTTTTTTTGATACATCTTTGACTTCAAAAAGCGCTACTTGTTCTGTCAAGTAATCTTCTTGATCTTTTGTAGGTTTTTGCCTCAAAGTCTTGTTATCATCTTGAGGGTTTTCCAAATCAGCAAGTATACTTGTTGCATTACTAATCAATTCTTTGGGTAATCCAGCTAACGCTGCAACATGGATCCCATATGATTTATCAGCTGGTCCCTCTTGAATCTGATGTAAGAAATGTAATTGACCAGAATCATCTTCTACTGCCCCGACATGAACATTTTTAATACTGTGATGTTTTTCAGCCAGATTAGTTAGTTCATGATAATGCGTTGAAAATAGTGTTTTCGCATGAATATGCTTGTCTAGAAATTCTATAATTGCTTGTGCTAAAGCCATACCATCATAGGTTGCTGTTCCTCGCCCAAGTTCATCGAATAAGATGAGCGAATGCGCTGTTGCTTGCTGCAGTGCGTGATTAGCTTCAGCCATTTCAACCATAAAGGTTGATTGTCCCATAGCCATATCATCATTAGCACCAATTCTAGTAAATATTTGATCAAAAATTGGTAATTCAGCTGAATCAGCAGGCACAAAGCTACCCATTTGAGCTAAAATGACAATCAAAGCTAACTCTCTCATATAAGTTGATTTTCCGGCCATATTTGGTCCCGTGATCAACTGCATATGTGTTTTGTCATCTAGTCTAATATCGTTGGCAACAAAATCCCCGACTTGTAGTAAAGATTCAACCACGGGATGACGACCGTTCACAATTGTTATTGTACTTTCCCCAGTAAATTTCGGACGTACAAATCGATGATTATCTGCGACATCTGCAAGAGAAGATAAGACATCTAAACGCGCTATTTGTTGGGCAAGTGTTTGTACTCGTGAAATATTGGCTTTCACACGTTCGCGAACTGTTACAAAAAGTTCGTATTCTCGTTGAGTGCGTTTGGCTTGCGCCTCTACAATGAGGCTTTCATGTTGTTTTAACTCAGGTGTGACAAATCTTTCGGCGTTAGTTAACGTTTGTAACCGCTCATAACGATCTTTTTCTAAACGTGGAATATTTGTTTTAGTCACTTCAATAAAATAACCAAAGTTTTTATTATACCCAACTTTAAGTGAATTAATACCGGTTTGTTGTCGTTCATCAGCTTCTAATTGCGTTAGCCATTGTTGATTATCCGCTAGTACTTGTCGATAAGTATCTATTTTCTCATCGAATCCATCATTAATAATATTGCCCTCTCGAACACTAATTGGTGGTTCATCAACAATTGCTTCATCAATAAGTTCAGACAAGTCCATCATATTATCAAGATGCTGTCCAGCAATGGCTAGTTGTCCACCAGCTTCGGATAGCGTCTCTTTTATACCCGGGATAGCAGACAGCGAGCGCTTTAATTGTACTAATTCACGCGCATTCATCGTTCCCATTGCGGCCCGAGCTGCTAGCCTTTCTAAATCATAAACAGATTTCAAATGATCTTGAAGCCCTCCACGAGTCATAAAATCATCTTGGAATGCTTGAACTAAATCTAAACGCTTTTCAATCTCTGGTTGATTTCTCAAAGGCTTTAAAATCCAATTTTTTAATAGTCGTCCCCCCATTGCTGTGTTAGTCTGATCAATAAGCCCTAATAAAGATCCGGATTTTTTCTTTGTTCTTAAATTTTCAACTAAATCCAAATTACTTCTCGTATCTTGATTAAATTTCAGATACTTTAATCTTTCATAGCTTTTAGCTGGCATCAAATGATCTAAGCTTCTGCGTTGTGTATCAAAAATATAGCTTAACAACATAACCGTAACATTTATTTCAGATTCATTGTGTAAGGGTTGTGTCAAAAAACTCACAGCAGCCGTTTTTTCAAATGATTGCTGCATCGAAATAACAATCCCACGTTCGCCTAGTTTCAAAGCTAATTTTTCATTTTGAGTTGCTAGGTTACTTTTTTGTAACACAACTTCTTTAACTTCTAATGAACTCAATTCATCAATCACATCTTCAAAATGAATTAGCGTCGTTACGCGTAATTCACCGGTCGATAGATCAACATACGATAATGTCCAATCGTTATTATTAGGTAGTACAGCTGCAAGATAATTATTCTGCTTATCTGTTCCAGCACCTTCTGACATTTTTGTACCAGGCGTGATGAGTTGTACAACATCGCGTTTAACCATCCCTTTTGCTACTGAAGGGTCTTCCATTTGCTCAACAATAGCTACCTTATGTCCTTGATCAACTAAAATATCAATATAGTTTTGCGCAGCATGATGCGGTATACCTGCCATTGGTACAGGATTTTCTGAATTTTTATTTCGAGCAGTTAACGTCAACTCTAGTAATTTTGCTCCCAAAATAGCATCGTCTTCGAATAGCTCATAAAAATCACCTAAACGATAAAATACAAATGCATCAGGATATTGTGCTTTTATTTCATGATATTGAACCATCATTGGTGTATCAGCAGATTTACCCATTATAGTTATTTCTCCATTGTTAATTCGAGTTCTTTTTCAATCAAAGTAGCGATAGTGTGCCATTGTTCGAGATAGATAATCTACTAAATCATGGTTTTCAGGCAAATTGTCCCACCCCTCTTTACTAACAACAGTAATTGCCTCTTGTTGAGCAATCTCCATCATCGTTAAATCTTTAACAGGATCACCTACTACAAATTCTGGTATACCAGATTGCTTCGTGCCTAAAATATCTCCCGAACCACGAAGTTCAAGATCACGTTGCGCTAATATAAATCCATTGGTTGTCTCTACCATAGCATCTAAGCGGGCTGTGCCATAGTCAGTTTTTGGATCCGCCACTAATATGGTATAGGACTGACGTTCCCCACGACCAACACGCCCACGCAACTGGTGCAACTGTGCTAATCCAAAACGATCAGCATCCAAAATAACCATTACAGTTGCATTAGGCACATCAACGCCAACTTCAATAACAGTCGTTGCAACCAATATTTGAATATCATTAGCTTTAAAATCCGCCATAAGCTGCTTTTTCTCATCGTTTGATAATCTACCGTGTAATAAACCAATACGATATTCTGGATAAGTTAACTTAATAAATTCATACATGGCTGTAGCATTTTGTACGTCTAATGCTTCCGATTCTTCAATTAAAGGGGTAACAATATAGGCTTGTGCGCCACTGTCGACCTGTTGTTTGACAAAGTGCATCGCAGAATCTAATTGATTATGACTTAACCGCTTTGTTTGAATTGTTTTACGACCATTCGGCAGTTGATCAATTACTGAAATATCCATCTCGCCATAAGCAGTAATAGAAAGTGTTCTGGGAATAGGTGTCGCTGTCATTGCTAAAATATCTGGATTAACACCATTTTCTCGTAGGGCTGCTCTTTGATTAACACCAAAGCGATGCTGCTCATCAATCACTGCCAAACCTAGATGATGAAACATGACATCAGGTTGCAATAAAGCATGTGTCCCTACAAGAATATCTATTTCGCCTGATTCAAGGTCTTCAATTATTTGCCTACGAGCTGATGCTTTCAATCCACTTGTTAATAATTCAATTCGCAAATTAATATCGGCATTTTCAAAGAGTTGCGTCAAATTAATGGCATGTTGTTGAGCTAAAATTTCTGTTGGTGCCATAATAGCTGCTTGCATACCAGCTGTAATTGCTGCATACATAGCCGTTGCAGCAACTACTGTTTTACCAGACCCTACATCTCCTTGAAGTAGTCGGTTCATATGAATTGGGCGCTTTTGATCTTTTAAAATCTCAGCAATCACTTTTTTTTGAGCAGCAGTTAGTTTAAAGGGTAACCCCATCTCAAACTTGTGAATTGCGGCTATATCATAATTAATTTCTTCACCAGAAAAATTTTGGTCAGCTAATTTCAATAGTTGAAGTCTCATTTGAAAAATAAAAAACTCTTCGAAAGCTGCACTCCGACGAGCCAATTTTGCGCTTAACATATCAGAAGGGAAATGCATATTTTCAATTTCCGCATTACGGTCAAGTAAACGATACTTTTCACGAATCTTTTTTGGTACCAAAGTCGGCATGTTACCACGTACTTCCGCCCAAGCTAACTCAATTAAATGTCGAATTGTTTTTGCTGTGATTTTTTTGGTTGCTGGATATATTGGATCTAATGCATCAATAGAGGCGTTAATCATTTTCATTCCAGTCATTGATGCTTTAGCGGCATTGTAAGTACCGTACACAGCAACTTCTTCACCTACTGTGATATTTTGTGCTACCCATGGTTGATTAAAAAATGTAACACGCACATTTTCGTGTTCAATTAATAAACCAAATCGAGTTTGATTCTTTTTACCAAAACGAGTGACTATTGCGGGTGAACTCACAACACCTTTAAACGTTACTTTTTCACCGTCAAGTGTTTCGGATGGTATTCTTTCTCCTAAATCTTCATATCGAAAAGGAAAATAAGTTAACAAATCTTCAATTGTAAATATACCAATTTCATGAAGTGCGTCTAATCTTTTTGGCCCAACACCTGGCAATAGGTTAACATTATCATTATGAGTTATCATATTATCATTGTAACATTTTTACACAAAAAAACGGTGGCCCCTAGGCTACCGTTCTTTTGATAATTAAATTATTGTGTTTACACAAAACCACCAAAAGCATTGTTTAAATCAATAGGTTCATGCTTAGTCACAATTGTTTCTTTATTGACAAAAGTGTCAATACCTAAGTCCCCTAATTCACGACCATAACCAGAATTTTTAACACCACCAAATGGTAATTCTGGTAACGTACCACCAAAACTGTTAACAAAAACAGCACCAGTTTCAATTTTTGAAGCAACTTCTGTCGCATGTTCTGGAGAACCACCAAATACAACGCCACTTAAGCCGTAATGTGAATCATTTGCTAAAGCAATTGCTTCTTCTTCATCACGTACCTTATAAACTTGTCCAACTGGACCAAAGAATTCTTGATAAAACGCCGGATTATCTTTGCTAATGTTAGTTAGGATAACTGGTTCAAACAGAGCAGCTGGTTTAGTTTGTTCAACACTACCAAATGCTAAAGTTGCGCCGGCATCAACCGCTTCTGCAACTTGTTTAGTTAAGTTTTTCTTGGCTTTTGATGTACTTAGTGGTGCAAGTGTTGTTTCTGGTAACATCGGATCCCCTAAACGAGCCTCAGAAAATGCCTTTTTAAGCATCTCTACCAATTTATCATAGTTCTTTTCTGTCACAATAAAACGTTTTGATGATGTACATACTTGCCCAGCATTGTATAAACGCGCACCACTGATAATTTTCTCAACTTCGAAAAGATCGGCATCATCTAATATAATAAAGGGATCACTACCACCCAATTCTAGTGAACTTTGTTTCATATATTTACCAGCTTCAGCAGCGACTAATTTACCTGCACGTTCTGATCCGGTTAGCGCCACACCTTGTACCCTTTCGTCAGCAATAATGTGACTGACTTGATCATAATCTATAAATAAGTTAGTAAACGCACCATCTGGTAATTCAGCTTCTTTGACAATTTTTTCAAAAGTATCGGCTGCCATTGGTGTGTTACTGGCATGCTTTAATAGCATAGGATTACCGGCCATATAGTTTGGTGCAAAGACACGCATAATTTGATAATAAGGAAAATTCCATGGTTCAACCATCATTAAAATACCAGTTGGCCTTGAAATTGTTTGTGCGGGACCAATTGCTGATTGGATGTTTTTGGGCTTCAAAAATTCAGCTGCATTTTTAGCATAATATCGCGCAATTGCAATACTAATGACAACTTCTCCTTGTGCCTCTGAAAAACGTTTCCCCATTTCAACTGTTAAAATTTTTGCTAACTCATCTACACGAGATGCCATAATATCTGCAACTTTGTTCAATGCATCAGCACGACTTTCTACTGGATCGTTTCGCCATTTTTTATATAGCGCATGACCCTTAGTTAATGCTTCTTCCACATAGGCATCATCATGACTGTCGAATGTCTTAATTACTTCATCTGTAAACGGATTTACTGTTTGATAACTCATGTTATTTCGACCTTTCTTTTAATACAGCGTGGGATACAACTAACAACACCCTCATTATAGGCTTATATTCATTCAAATTCAAATATTTTCACAAGTAAAATATTTTATAATCAACTACTATTAAAGAGACTAGCGATAAGTTTAAAAAAAGTTTCACAATGTTTTGCTTGTTTTAGATAGCAATAACTTGATAAAAAAAGCCAACCAATCATTGGCTGACTTTTATATATCTAAATTACTTCTTATTGTCTTCTTTAAAGTCTTCAACTGCGTCTTTAACAGCATCTTTGACATCAGAAACGACTTCCTTGGCTTTACCAACAAAGCCTTGGGCTTTGCCTTCTGCTTCACGACTTTTGTCTCCAGTAACCTTACCTTCAAATTCTTTTGCCTTACCGACAACTTTATCCTTAGCGCTATCAAACTTTTCTTCAAATGACATAATAATGTTCTCCTTGATTTTTATTTGATGTTACATAAATAATTTTAACATAGTTAATGATAATCTAGCAAACTTAAAATGAGGAAAATCATATTTTAATATACCTTAAAATCTAATATTTTGACAATGTAGGTTTTTTTATGTTAGGATGTAAAAATTTTATTTTAAGGAAAAAAATATGAAAATTACAAAACGGCTCGCAATACATACAGGCTTTGGAATGACTTCTATGGCTTTACCATTTTTATTTGGTGGCTTCTTACAAAATAAATGGCTAGCAGTAATGGGATGCTTTGGCGCTCTAATTTTAATGTACTACGTTCCTGTTAATAAACACGTTTCAATGTCGCAATTATTACTCATTGATATAATTTGTATAGTGAGTTTTCCGTTAAGTGCATTAGTAGCTACTAACACTTTACTAGCCATACTGTGGATAGGCGTTGTAGCATTTTGTGTCCAGTATATACTATCTAACAATTTTCTTATTGGACCACAAGCTTTTTTCATTTTAATGATTAATGGCATGTTAGCCAGTTTAACTCATCTTGACTTTAATATGCGCTTTTCACTGGTTGGTTACGCTATTATGGGTATCTTCATTGCCTCATTGTTAGCTATATTAGAAAATACCATTTTTGAAAAATATCCCTTAACTTTAAAAGGTATAGAGTTACATCCAAGTAATTTAAAGCCTTTCTTTTATTCTATAAATTATGCTTTATTTGGCGCAATTGCTTATGCTATTGGGTATAATTTGCACCTAAACAACTACTACTGGGTTTTGGTTTCTGCCATTACAGTGCTTCAATCTGAAAATATAACAATTGCTAGACATAGACAATTTCATTATATCGTCGCCGGAATTATTGGTTGTATTTTTGCACTAGTGATTTATGTTTTTATTCATTTAACCTTTTTATTGGCACTATTATCTATTATTATGATGGGATTAATTTGTTTGACGATGCCATCCAGTTATTTAATTGGTAATCTATTTACAACACCAATCGCTCTAATTTTGTTCAAACTGGTTCGTCCTGAACTCGGGACAAACTTAATATTAACAAGAATAATAGCTATTCTACTTGGCACGACTATTGGTGTAATTGGTGTACTTTGTTTTGATACAATCATCAAAAGTAAGTTGATGAAAAAAAGCATGTCTAAGACATACTTTTTAAAATTCTTGATATGATGCTGGATCCTGATCATTTGATCGTCCATCATCTTTAGTTAATTGATCAATTTTACACATGTCTTCAGTTGATATTGAAAAATCAAAAATATCCTTGTTTCCAACTTGCCGGTTATAACTCACGGATTTTGGAATTGGTACAACACCTGATTGAACTTCCCAACGAAGAATAATCTGTCCAACATTTTTTTTGTACTTTTTACTCAATTCAATGAGTACAGGATCCTGTAACAAGTGACTTGCACGTCCCAAAGGACTCCATGCTTGTGTTACAATATTATGTTTTGAATTATAGTTAATCATGTCTTTTTGATTAAAATACGGATGAAGTTCAATTTGGTTTACTACGGGTAACACACCTGTTTCTTTTTCCAAACGTTCTAAATGTTCAGGCAAAAAGTTACATACTCCAATAGATTTAACTAAACCAAAATTTTTCATTTGGATAAGCGTTTCCCACGCCTCAACATAGTGATCATCAATTGGGTTTGGCCAATGTAAAAGATATAAATCAAAATAGTCTAATTGACTTCTAAACAGTGATTCTTGAATTAAATCAATTGATGCTTTTGTATCAGCATAATACTTACCAGGTAATTTAGATTGAATAAACAATTCTTGACGGTTAATACCAGAATTTTTAATACCACGTCCAACTGTACCTTCGTTTTGATAATTATAAGCAGTATCAAGCAAGCGATACCCCACTTCAATAGCCGATGCGACTGCTTGGGCACCCGAAGAACCATTTAATTTGTAGGTGCCAAAACCAATACTAGGTAACTTTTGACCATCATGTAATGCAATAAAAGACATAAAGTTAACCTCCTAATTATTAGATACTTGTTGTTAAGATAATAGTATACTTTTAAAAGTTATAATTCAAACATTACCGTTTTATTCTCCCCTCAGTTAATGTCATATCAATAATCGTCATGAATGCCCAAGTAACTTTTATAAATCCCTGACTCAATTTGATAGGTGTTGCCCTATCATCAATAATTATTCCTAAGACATAACATAAGTCTTTCTCCTAAATAAAAAAATGCCTAAAAAGGCATTTAGAACACGTGACTACCTTAATACCAGAAATCGTTTAGCATTCTTATTCTGTACAAACAGTTCACGTATCAATCAAAAGTCACTACTGTAGGATTGATTTGAAATGACTCAATTAGTGCAGATAACACAGTGAGTTTAACCACAACTTTATCATGAAAATTATCTGATAATTCTTTTATTTCGGGATGTTGTTGAATTTCTGCCTTTAAATTGAAAGGTAGGATTATTTCTGCATGAACATTGTTGGAGCTGATCCGTATTCCCGTTTCACGGTGATACCATGTTGAAAAACAAACATTTGCATGCTCTCTTATATCTTCAATACGCTTACTTTTTGAATCTGTCACAACATAAAATCCATTTATTTTGTCGTGTGATTGTTTAACCGTGACAATACTAGTTGTTCCATTTCCATATGTAGACAGAACAATAATATTTTCTAAGTTTGCCCAGGCATTCTGAAATAAATCAGTTGTATCTACTATGTTCCGCTTAAATTTCTTTCTTTGTTTTAAAATAGTTAATACTGTTAAAGGTATCGTTAAGAAAACATAGCCTATGATTGTGAGTGCAGCGGCTTGAGCAATAAAACCACGAATATTGAACAAACTGACAATGAACAACGATAAAAAGATAGCAACTAAAAACATAATAAATAATTGTATGAACCGTTTTAAATACATGATTATTCTCCTAAGCAAAAGTATATCATTTTTACTCATGCGACGTTTTTTGAAAAGAAAGCGTAAAATATATTGTGAATGTCACATTCTAAGGAACTATTCTTCATGAAAAAAATTTATTATGTCACAATAATGATACTATCTTTTATTTCTATAACATTAGCTTTGCTGGATATCTCTAATATTATTAATCTTAACAAAACGCCCTATTTCTACATCGATAAAGGCATTTTAGTATTCTTTTGGATTGATTATCTCACACGTTTAATACAATCTAAAAACAAGAAAAAATTTTTTGTTACTAATCTATTTGATTTACTGGCAATTATTCCGTTTGACGCTATGTTTTATTTGTTTAGAACATTCCGTGTTATTAGACTATTAAAATTATTAAGATTAATCAGAGTTGTTGGTTTTACAGGCAAAGTACAAAAAATAATTAAACGTTTTTTTAATACCAATGGTTTCATCTATCTTGTGATTGCGACAGTTGTTTTGATATTAACTGGGGCAGAAATATATTCAGTGGCAGAAAATAGCCATTATTTAGATTCTCTATGGTGATATTTCACCTCATACAGCTGTCGGTAACTTAATTGCAGTTATTCTAATGATCTTAGGTATCGGATTAATTGGTAGTGTGACCAGTACCGTAACTGCTTTCTTTCTCGAAGAAAAAAATAGTCGAGAAACGCTTGAACTCAAACAAGAATTAGTCGATATCCAAAAAGAGTTACATATGTTACGAAAACTAATAGAAAATCGTGAATAATTTATTCGTCTCACATGTTCTGACGTAGATTTGATCTTTGATGAAGATGAAAATGAAGTGTATGATATTAGTCAGAGAGGTAATCATGAAAACTCAAAAATTTATCATTTATTTAAGTTGGACTGCAACTATTATGTCTATTCTTATGTATGTATCCTATATTCCTCAAATTGCTGATAACTTATCCGGAGTAAAAGGCAATCCCATCCAACCTTTAGTTGCCTCAATTAATTGTGGTTTATGGGTAACCTATGGCTTGATTAAAGAACACCGTGATTGGCCATTGGCTGCGGCAAATCTCCCAGGAATTGTTTTTGGATTAATAACATTCATAACTGCTATTTAATGTTTAATATTAAAAACAGCCCATATTACTATGCGCTGTTTTTATTTATAAAGATAATTGGTAGGCATACCGTTCAGTTTCGTCGTTACTTTCATCAACGTGAACAATACCTTTTTTGACGAAACCATTACTTTTAATGACTGACTGCATCACCTTATTTTTAGGATGTGTATCTATACGGATATCTCGACCATTTTGGCTAAAAATGTAGGTAATAATTGCAGTTAAAAATTTACCCGACAGATTCTGTCCTCTATACTCATCTGATATTGCAATACGATGTATGGCAAAGTAATTAAAGTCTGGATTATCCCAGTTGCCTTCAACAATATGAGTATAGCCACTATCTTCACCATAAACTAATGCCACATATCCAGCTACTTTTTTGTCAATAGTAAGTACAAAACCCACCCCATCATCAATGTCTTTGCTAATGGTATTTTCATTTGGGTACCCTGCTTGCCATTGATTAATCTGTTGCAATTTTAAAAATTGCTTACCATTGTTAATAATGGTAAGTACACTGTCTAAATCCTTAGGTCGTGCCTGCCTCA
Organism: Leuconostoc palmae; assembly: GCF_019656075.1. GTDB lineage: Bacteria > Bacillota > Bacilli > Lactobacillales > Lactobacillaceae > Leuconostoc > Leuconostoc palmae. The sequence continues at coordinate 25,190 of NZ_BPKZ01000013.1, forward strand.
TGAAAGTTAACGCCATATCATCATCGGTCAGCGAATTGCTAACATCTCCTTCATAAAATGAATATTACTTTATTTTATATGATGCGTACGTATTGTCAATCATAATTTTTAAATTAAAACAGGCATTATCTTATTGCTAAGATAATGCCTGTTTTAGAATTATGCGTTAATTTGTTGCGCGTAAAAATGAATAATATTCATATACTGCAAGAATTACCAACAAAGCTAATCCGATAAATACTGAACTTGATATTGTAATAACAGCCACAACTGTCAAGCCAATGGCTGATGTTGTGAATATAAGTGAAAATTTTTGTAACTTAGTCAGTTTTTGAGTATCTCCTTGGAAAGAAACACCAGTCATGATTGTTCCAACCAAAATCATTAAACCAAAAAGTACGTGTAATGCGACCATATTATATCTCCTTTAATAATAGTATAACATCTAAAATTTGAAATTTTAATACCGTTTCTAATCCATTTTTATTGTCTTGAACTTAACCATTAATCATAGCAGGGGGAACTTATTTAACTTAAATAACGATAAAATTTTGTGAATATCTAATTGACATAAAAATACTCCTATGTTTTTATTCGCAAAACTGAATAAAATAGTCCTTTTTAGCATAAGCGGGCCTTTAAACGACCTTGCTTGTCTGGTATGATTAATTTATGGCGATTTTCTCACTCTTAATACCTTCTTAAAGGCATCTATCACTTATAACCGTATAAAAGAATTATGTACACAAAAAATTTAATCGATCAAGGGTTAAGCAATATATAAATTCTTTACGTGGTACTTTTGCTAAGTATAAGAGGGATGACAAAAAGCATGTTGAGTTAATCGTGTCTTTTGAGGGTAAAGAGCTATCAGAAGACTATAAGCAAGCCATTATCGCAATGTTAAAAACTATGCGAGAGGGCAAACAATAAATGTATGAATACCTAGACTACAGTTCGCCTCTCGAATACTTTGATGATGTCATTGTGAAATACAACATTAAACGTTCAACTTATAACCGAATAAATGTCGTTGAAGTTCATGGGCATGAATATGATCCAGACGTTGCATCCCCTTTTGACAATACAATCATCATTAACCCCAACTTTAAGACCAAGTTCTCACTGCCTTTTAGGAAGTTTCACGAACTACAACACATTTTGAATGGCGAACAACACAAAACTTATGCGTTCTCGCCTTTGGCCAGAAATCATGCTTAAATTAGCGCCAATGCTTATGCGTTTAAAATGTTAGCTAACTTTTACTTTGATGAGAACACAGACAGATACAGTAAGCTTTATGATTTCATGGCGTACTTTGGTATACCTATGTCGCTCGAGAACGCTGTACTGAAAAACATATAAACAAGGGTATGCATGGGAGGTTGATTAAATATGAAAATAAATAAAAGATTTTGGAAGTTACGGATAGCAGTAATTATTGCTGTTTTTGCGTTGCTAATTGCTGAAAACACAATGCAATTAAATCAACAAATAGTCGGACTCGTTCAAGGCGTTATACTTCCACTTATTATAGCTCCTCTTGCTATTGAGAGTTACCAAGATAAGAAGTGGTGGCTGTTTGCATTTTCTACTGTACTAACCGTGATCACTATATTAACTCTAGCTCAGAACATCTATCGTTTTTACATGTTATCACATTAATTAAGCCACCTACTATCAGTAAGTGACTTAAAACAAAAACATAACTGCTTATTTTAACAAGGGATCCGACTCTGTGGTACGCTTCCCTGTTTAAACTATGGGGCGGGGATGACTAACAGCAAATACCACGTGCAGAACCACGTTAAAAGCATTAGGGAGAAAACAATGAATTTAATAATCACAATTCTAAGTATTCTTGTAGCCATAGAATTTTTCTACATTATGTATTTAGAGACATTCGCCACAACATCATCTAACACCGGCAGAGTCTTCAATATGACATCAGATGAATTACAAAACAAGAATGTCCAAACTTTATTTAAAAATCAGGGAATTTATAACGGACTAATTGCCGTAGCTATCTTATATACCCTATTTTTCACATCTAATCATAACAACAACTTACTCGCTATCATGGTATACATCATTCTTGTTGGTTTGTATGGTAGTTTCTCATCAGGTGATAAATTAATTGTTTTGAAACAAGCTGGACTAGCAATTATCGTGGCTATTTTATTATTGATAGCATAAGCACTCACAGAGTGCGTACATACTACGTGCGGAACCACGTTAAAAGCATTATTGGGGATGGAATATGAAGACGCAAC
>NZ_BPKZ01000014.1 GCF_019656075.1 Leuconostoc palmae
CCTGAAACCTTATATTTTAGACGTTTGGAAAACCTTTAAATTTTATGGCTATCGTCGTATTGCTGCTTATAGTCAACAAACCGACGGTCCGAAAGTATCTGAGTATATGACACTCAAATTGATGCGTGAATTAGGGATTAAATCCCGCATGCAAAAACGTTATCGCAAACCCAAAACTGTTGTGACGGTTGCTCAAAAAACCAATCTGATTAGACACTTGCATGATTGGAGCGGTGTTTGGCAAACAGATATCACTTATATTCAGTTGACTAACCACAAATGGGTCTATTTAGCGACCATTTTGGATCCTGAGAAGAGAAAAGTATTGGGCTATAAAATTGGCGATACAATGACAGCCGAGCTAGCCACAAGTGCCTTACAGATAGCGTTAGATAAGCATCGAAAGCTACTCATTATTCATTCAGATATGGGGTCACAATACACGAGTGCTGAGTTTAATATTAAATGCCAAAATTATGGCTTGAAACATTCTTATTCACTCAAAGGCCATCCGTACGATAATGGCCGTATGGAAGCGTTTCATTCAATATTGAAGCGTGAAGAGGTTTATTTGAAGGCATACCAAACATTAACTGAAGTCCAAGCAGCCATTGGTTGGTATATCAATTTTTATAATCGCAATCGTATCTCAAATGTTGCCTAAGTAACTGAATAAAAATAGTCCAATTTATTGACTTCTGAGCAAAAATCATGATCTCACTTTCTAAACTAAATGCTATTAAAAAACGATGTTCCACGTGGAACATCGTTTTTAAATGAACTCAACTTCTCCATCGTTGAAATTTTTAATTCGAGCTAAACTCTCTACTCGAATACCTTGTTCATCTAGCTGCCTTCTCCCATTCTGGAAAGTTTTCTCAATAACAATACCTGCTCCAATTACTGTAGCTTGCGCTTGATTTACAATAGATACTAACCCTAAAACAGCTTGCCCATTTGCTAAAAAGTCATCAATAATCAGCACTCGATCATTACTTTTTAAAAATCGCTTATCAATCATAATATGGTTAGTAGTCTGTTTTGTAAAAGAATAAACATCTGCTGTCCAAACATTATCTGGTAAAGTAAGTGACTTATTTTTTCTTGCAAATACTACCGGAACATCTAACGCTAGACCTGTCATAATCGCAGGCGCAATACCTGAAGATTCCACTGTTAAAATTTTATCAATCCCTTCATTTTGGAATAGTTCTGCAAATGTCATACCCATTTCCTGCATTAACTTTGGGTCAATTTGATGATTCAAAAATGAGTCAACTTTTAGAACATCTTTTCCTATTATGCGACCATCTTGTTTAATACGTTCCTCTAGTGCCTTCATATTCCCTCTTTTCAATTCAACAACAAAAATTATTTCTTAAAAAATCCACTCAATCCAAATAAGAGACTGACTAGTCCCATCAAGATCAATGTAATAACAATTGATAACCACCAACCTGCTTGCATATCAGCAAGTGGCAACCACTTGACGTTTTCACCATAAAACCCACTGACTATAGTCGGAATAGTTAAGACGATTGAATAAACTGTCAATATCTTCATCGTCCAGTTCAAATCACGATTACTTAAGTTGCCGTAAGCTTCTGAAACAGAATTGATAACAGCCATAGCTAATTCTGCCATGTGTTCAGCTTGATCAACTTCAACGCGTACATCGTCAATATGTTCTAATTCATTTTTAGTCATACCAGACTTGAAATCTTGTTTAAAAGCATCTAACATAATGTGATTGTTCGCCAGAGAGTTTTGTATATAAATCATTTGTGTTTGCAAGCGCAACAAATCATTCATCTGTTTTGTTGTACGCTTTTGATGACCGAACTGTGCCTGAATAATACGACGTCTACGATTAATTTCGGTAATTTGTTCAACATACCTTGTCATCAGCGAATACAAACCTGTCATCAAAAAATCTGCTATTGTAATCTCATCATCACTAACACGTTTTTGCCTGTTTTTAGGCGACAGTAACACCGCTTGAATATAATCTGTCACATTTTGTGAAAAAGTATATAACTTATTATGCGCTATTAAAATACCTACCGGCCTAGTCTCAACACTATCTTGATGATAAGATATAACATCGATTACCATTAATGACTCATCAGCATCAGTATCATATTCCATTCGGACAGATTCATTATTATCTACCGCATATCCAATAATTTCATTTGTCAAATGATGATCCTTAATTAATGTTTGATTGTCTTGTGGTGTCATATTTGAAATATGATACCATGTAAAATTTTTAAATTGCTTAACTTTTTCGATCATCTCTATATGTCACATTCGTTGGATTAGCATAATTTGCATATGCGATTACTTTAAAACCTTCTCTATCATAAAAACGGCGGGCTGCTTGATTAGCTTGAACAACTTTAAGTTCGAGTGGTAAATGACTACTGGTACGCGCCCAATTGAGTAATGCCTTCCCAACGCCATTATTTTGCCAATTTGTTTTAACAAACAATAAATGCAAAAAACTATCCCACTCTGACAATGAGGCAAATCCCACTATTTCATTTTGAATCACTGCCACCTGCACATGTTCACCAGTAGTAGCATAATCAAAATCACTAAGTTTAGGATTATCCACCCAAGAAAAATGATTTTTCCGAGTTGTTAAATAAAGTTGTGCTAGCTCTGCTTGATCTTCTGATTGCATAGCACGTAATTTTATGTCATGTGTATTAACTTGTAAGTTGTTTTCTACACCCATTGTGTTAAGTTCTCATTATTCATTGTATTGCTTCGTTGACATTAGTAATCATTATATCAGGTTTACCCTATCGCTTTAAAATTTATATGTTTGTCTTCTGTAACATAACAATATTCCAAATGGCATCCGCATAAGCGGCTTTTTTGGAAAGCTTTTGTAAAGTGTTCCGCGTCTGTTTAGGATAGTCTGTTATATAGCCTTTAGCTCCCAAAGCATGAGCGCTGGCGATTTCAGATGTGTGATTCACTGTCCAAACATATAGCGATTTGTGCTCACCAACAATTTTTCTGGCAATAATAGCATTAGCATTGGAATACTCTATCGCATAAAATTGACTAAATTTTGCATCATCAACACTGTTTAAAACAGGTGACAGTATCCCCAATTTGTTCTTAGAATAACGTGATAATCTTTTCATGATATTCTGGTTTAAAGATTGCAATTGAGATTTGTTTTCTTGAAGTGCCTTCCCATAATGCGCCTCAAAATCTTGCAACTGATCATTCGAAATCGTCCCATTAATCTTTAATTCAACTAGTAGCTTTTGATGTAATTGATTAGCTCGTTTAATGTAATCATCAAACGATGTCAAACTAAGTGATTGCCCCTTTTCTTTATAACGAATTCTTTTTAATTCCTGCCAAGAAGTTTGATCAATTTGATATTCTTTGCCATTTTCAGCTTTAATTTTGCCATCATGGCTCAGTACAAAAACGCCATCTTTTGTTGGTTGAATATCCATTTCAATATAATCAGGTTTTGCTTTTACCGTTTGCTGTAGCTGTTCAATTGTATTTCCGGTCTTATTTTCTGAGGTGACACCTTTATGTGCAATGACAAGGAACTGATTATTGTGATTAAACTTAATAGATTTACCCGAAAAATAAGTACTAGCGCCACCAACAACTAAAAGTGTTAGGACAGAGTATACTGCCAACTTAATTGTTATTTTGTCATCATATTGTGCTGTTGATTCATTAGAATCAACAGTATAAAGTAACATCAGTTGACTAGTCATAAAATAGAAATAACCTACACCAATCGCCACTAATAGGTTAGCCTCCCAAAATTTGACATTGCCTGTAAGTAGTTGATCAAATAGCCTTTGTACTAAAAACAACCCACCCATCACTAAGATTGTTAAAACAACCAGTTGTAAAATAAAACTTAATAATTTAAACTCTTGTTTTTTAGTAGTTTGCCAACTTTTTTTGACATTGCTTCGGAAATTTTCTGAAGTTGTCAATGCCAAATAAGCTACCATACGTAATCTAAAAACCAGCCACGCAAAAATTAAATAAATAACACCAATCGCTACCAAAATCATTGGATTTTTAATCATATCGATAAATGTTTTTGGTATGGTTAAATAGTAAGCTATTGGGAATTTAAAACCAATTTGGTTAAGGGGAATTGACAAAACTAACATAGCAAACACACTCAAGTGTATTTGCCAAGATTTTAATGCTTTCAGATACTTTTTGTATGAGATAAGATGCCAAGCTAAACACATGATAGTTGTGACTAACATAACCAACAAAAACCACACAAAAAGATAAAACAACACTGTTATGGCATAACTTATCCAATATTGTTTGATAAAATCAACTAACTGATTGACACTACCTGTTAAAATATCATATGCTGACGGTTGATTTGACTGAACATAATCAATAAGTTTAGACATAGAAAAATTAGCAAAGAATACTAATAAAATTGTAATGCTAGCAAGTTTGCTACGACGCATTTGTGTTTTAAACAGCTTCTCTTCTCCATTAATATGTAGTGTATAAGATATTGTTTATAGAATACCATTTATTAGCTTTAATTAGTAAACCATTAAAAAAGCTATGATACAGGAATGTATCATAGCTTTAAATTTAACGCTTTGCGCTTCGTTTTGCTTTTTTAATTTTACGTTGTAGATCGCGTTCTTTTCTGATAGCTTGTTCTCTATCACGACGTATTTTAAACGGATTTTGCAAGAAGAATGTTTGAATTGTTTGGAACAAATTTCCAACAACCCAGTACAATGACAATGCGCTTGGTACAGCCATTGCTGAAAAGAAAATAACAACTGGAAAAATATATGGCATAGCTTTTGTCATACCATTTTGTTCAGGATTTGACTGCATTGAAAGCCATGATGATGCAAACGTAAATATTGCTGCCAAAATTGGTAATACATAGTAGGGATCATGACTCCCCAGTTGTAACCATAAAAACTTCCCTGATTTCAAAACTGGTGAGTTAAAAATTGATTGATACAAAGCAATCAAGACTGGCATTTGTACAACCAAAGGTAGCATAGATGCAAATGGGTTAACCCCTTCTTTTTTGTAAAGTGCTTGTTGTTCTGCCATCATTAATTGACGACTGTCACTATCTTTACCAGGATATTTCGCTTGAATAGCTTTTAACGCAGGTTGAACAACTTGCATTTTCATCATAGATTGCACTTGATAGACCATTAATGGCAAAATCAGAAAACGAATTAAAATCGTGAAAATAATAATTCCCATACCATAATTATGGTTAAACCAAGATGATGTGCCTAAAATTGATGCTGTAAATACACCTACGAAAGCTCCCCAGAAACTGTGTGACTCAACATGTCCATGATAAGTCATACCAGCAATAACAATAATAGCTAGAGCAACAACAGCTAAAATGATTGGTAAGGGGCCAATTTTCTTTAAAATATTTTCAAATCTTTTCATCAGTCTTCTACTTTCAATATACCGGCTAGCTTCAGCACGTGAATTATTTGTTCTTTAACAAATTTTTGACTCTGCTTTGCAACAGCTGGCCTTGCAATAATAAGTAAATCAATATCTGTTGGTAATTCGGGTTTTAATTCAAGAATACTTTGTCTAATTCTTCTTTTTACCCATACACGATCATGGGCTTTCCCAACTTTTTTACTAACTGATAATCCTAATCTAAAGTGTTTCTGTTCGCATTTTTCAATATGATATACAACAAAATATTTGTTTGCGACCGACTGATGCTTATTAAAAACATTCTGAAACTCAGCTGGTTTTTTAATTCGAAAAGTTTTTCTCATTAGTTCTGGTCTCTCTTGAGGGATATGTACGCGGTTTCAAGCCGCATGGAAGATAACAACTGTCTTGAGTAGCGTTGATTATTATCGAAATAAAAAAGCCACTGCTTAGCAGCGACCTTGCTTGTTAGGCTGATAGAACCTTGCGGCCCTTTGCACGACGGCGAGCCAAAACTTTACGACCGTTGCTCGTGCTCATACGCTTACGGAATCCGTGTACGCGTTCACGATGGCGTTTCTTTGGTTGATATGTACGCTTCATGTGTGTTCACCTCCATTCGCGATTTTTTACCTGCAAAAACTTTGCAATTCAATTTTAATCATACCATGTATTATCTGCATAAGCAAGTAATTTTACACTAAAAAATACTGATATTGACCTTAAATAATCCAATAATACGAGTGTACCTGATTTTAATCATTAACACAAGAAAAAAAGTTAGATAATTTATGTCTAACTTTTAAAAAATTATAATGACACATTATGATGTACTGTCTGTACATCATCATCAGATTCAAGCACATCAACAAGTTTAGTAAAAATGGCTAAATCTTCATCAGACAGTGTGACTTCTGCTTGTGGCAACATTGTAATTTCTGTTGTTGAAAACTCGGATACACCACTTTGTTTAAGTGCACCAATTGCCTTATGTAGATCGCTAGGCTCCGTATAAACAACAATTTGATCATCTTGTTGTTCAGCATCACGGACATCAACTTCAGCATCCAAAAGTGTTTCCAAGACAGAATCAGCATCATCCCCTTCAAATACGATAACCCCTGTCTCATCAAATAGGTAGCTCACTGAACCGGCAGCGCCATAAGTACCACCATTTTTATTAAATGCTGTTCGAACATTAGTCGCTGTACGATTAACATTTGAAGTCAATGTATCAACAATTATTAATGAACCATTTGGTCCGAAACCTTCATAGCGCCCTTCTATAAACGTTTCATCTCCTGAACCACTAGCTTTTTCCAAAGCACGTTCAATGACATGCTTGGGTACTTGAGCTTGTTTTGCACGTTCAATCACGAATCGTAACGTTGAATTAGCTTCAGGATCTACACTACCACCCTGTTTAGCTGCAGCATATATTTCAATACCATATTTACTATTAACTTTAGCAGCAGCACCATCAGTCTGCGCCTTTTTCATTTTAATATTTTCCCATTTACGTCCCATGGTCCACCTCATTAAATTTATTTATCTTGTTTATTATAATAGTTATTCTGATTTTTGCACCAAAAAAAGCTATATTTTTGCTAATCATTTTTATCAAACAATATTAAGGTTTAATCACTCGATATTGTCCTGGTTTTAAATCAGCTATATGATAATCGCCGATATGGGTACGAATTAAACGTAATGTCGGCAAACCAACTGCCGCAGTCATGCGTCTAACTTGTCTGTTACGCCCCTCTTTAATCTTTAATTGTATAAAACTCGTCGGCTGATTCAATCTAATTCGAATAGGTTTTTCCCTTTGCCAAAGCCACTTAGGATATGACATACGTTTCACTTTAGCAGGCAATGTCATGCCATCTTTTAACTCAACACCTTCCGCAAGTTGTTTTAACTGAGCTTTAGTTGGTATTCCTTCAACTTGGACAACATAGGTTTTATATGCTTTGTTTTCTGGATCTGTTAACTCATGATTTAACTTCCCATTATTAGTGAGTAACAATAAACCTTCACTATCCATGTCTAGACGACCAGCAGCATACACTTTAGGAATATCTATATAATCAGCTAAAGTTTGACGTCCTTCACTATCCGTAAATTTAGTCAGAACATTATATGGTTTGTTAAATAGTACGATCATAAGCTTAATTATAGCAAAAATTAAAACGTTATTCTCTTTAATATTACATGACCTTTAGATTTTCTTTATAATTCACAATCTTATTAAAAAATAGCCACACCCCTGTGGATGGTAACGCTTTATAATACAATTACAAACACCTTTAATATGTAGTTATCCACATATCCACAAGTTGTGGTTTGTAAACTGTGGATAATGTTAATAACGAACCTCAAATAGTGTCCTTACAAACTTTTAAATGTGTATAACATTGTTTCTTTGTGGATAACCCGTACATTTGTTCGTCTTTGTTTTCACATCTTGTTGATTTTAATGTCCACAGTTGTTGATATTTACTTAATTTAAAATTATCCTGTGGAAAACTTATTTTCTTACTGTTATAATTGTCTTTGCTACTTACTCTGAAACATTATTAATAGAGAAGTTTGAATCGCGCATTAAGCTTTTGGATAGCTGATTTTATGTGCCTGATTTTATAGGAGAGATATTCGTGACAAAACCAATTACAAAAGAGGAGCTATGGAATCAAGTCAAAGCCAAATTCTATCAAGAAATTGGACCAGTTTCATTTGATACCTATATAGAACCACTATCACCAATTACTTTAACTGAATCAAGTATTATTTTAGAAGTACCTGCTGAAGAAAGCACAGATATTATTGATAACTGGAATAAATCTTACGCTATGAGCTTTGTACAGTACGCAATGGAGATTGCAGAAGGTTTCATTAAACCTGAATTGCGTGTTGCTGAAGCTATGCCGAAATCAATACCGTTATCCACTGAAAATTTAACATTCACGCGTGAATCAGACCTAAACGATAACTTTACTTTTGAAAAATTCGTTGTTGGCGCTGGGAACGAAAATGCCTATGCTATCGCACGTGCTGTAGCTGAAGATCCAGGTCGTGTTTATAATCCTTATCTCATATATGGCGGTGTTGGTCTTGGAAAAACCCATTTAATGCAAGCAATTGGTAATGCTTATTCAACCACAACACCATCTGCAAGAATTAAATATGCAACTGCAGAAGATTTTTTAAATGATTTTACTGAATCATTACGTGCTGGTGAAGGGGCGACAGCCGCCTTTAAAAAAGAATATCGTACGGTTGACCTACTATTAATAGACGATATTCAATTTTGGTCTGGAAAAGAAAAGGTTCAAGAAGAGTTTTTCAATACATTTAATGTATTAACTAAAACTGGTAAGCAGATTATTATGACATCTGATAAATTACCAACAGAAATTGTCGATTTACAATCTAGACTAACTTCACGTTTTGAAGCTGGAATTTCAATGGATATCCAAAAACCTGATTTACCAACGCGTGTTGCGATTCTTAAAAATCTAGCTGAAACTGATGGTTTAACTATCCCAAACGATGTTTTAGAACTCATTGCAGATAAAATTGATTCGAATATCCGTACTTTGGAAGGAACTTTTCACCGTTTTGAAGCGATGTTACGATTCAGAAATAAACCTGCCACTAAAGAGACTGCTCAGCAGATTCTAGGTGATTTGAATATTAATCAAGGGTTTAAAATCACAGTCGAAAGAATTCAACAAGTTGTTGCTGATTATTACATGCAAACAATTGATGATCTTAAAAGTACAAGCCGAAAGAAAGATTTAGTAACTGCAAGACATGTTGCAATGTACTTAACCAGAACATTAACCAATGAAAGTTTACCTGATATTGGTCGTTCGTTTGGTGGTCGAGATCATTCATCAGTTCTTCATGCAACAACTAAGATTACTGAAAAGGCTGAGTCTGACTCTCGAACCAAAGAAATGTTAGATGCCTTAAGTGATGAAATAAAAAATGGGAAATAAATCAATGTGGATAACAATGAATAACCCATCTGTTTTACAAACAAGGTTGTGAACAACTAAAATAAAGTCAGTTATTATTCACAGCTACTTATCCACAACATTAACACCCCTTATTATTACTATTAGATTTATTAATTTAATTATTTTAAAAAGTGGGTCCCTTAAATTCATAAAAAGGAGCATATTTATGCAATTTTCAATTAATCGTCATGCTTTTATTAAATCTTTAAATGATGTGTCTAGAGCTATTTCATCAAGAACGACTATTCCGATTTTAACTAACATTAAAATTGTTGTATCTGATGATGAGTTAATTTTGACAGGATCCAATAGTGACATTTCAATCGAAACACGTCTCCCTGAATCAGATACAACTGCTCAGCTAGTCATTAAAGAAAAAGGTGGTATTACATTACCAGCAACATTTTTTTCAAGTATTGTTAAAAATCTTCCTGCTGATGAATTAATACTTTCTGTTGATGGTTTGCGTGCCAGCATTACGTCTGGGGCATCTGCTTTTACAATTAATGGACAAGATATTCGTAATTATCCTCAACTACCAGAAATGGATGATGTTCAAAGTTTGAGTGTTTCAGCAGCCCAATTAGTAGACATTATTTCTCAAACAAAAATTTCAGCATCAACACAAGAGAGTCGACCAATTTTAACGGGGATTCATTTGGCATTAGATGGGTTAGATGTTAAAGCAGTGACGACAGACTCTCATCGTCTATCACAACGTATTGTCACATTAACCGGAACGGATGCTCATATTAAGGCGGATGTTATTATTCCAGCTAAATCTTTTAATGAGCTTCAAAGTTTGTTAGAAGGACAAGATCGTGTTGAAATTAAATTGTCATCTAATCAAGCCGTATTTGATTTAGGGCATACAACGTTCTACTCTAGACTACTAGAAGGGAACTATCCTGAAACGGATCGCTTAATTCCTACTGAAAGTACAACACAATTAACGATTGATGCTAGTGATTTGTTGGGTGCTATTAATCGTGCTAGCTTATTAAGTCATGAAAGCCGTAATAATGTTGTGCAGTTAGCAATCAAAGATGGGTTAGTGACGCTAACTGGTACTTCTCAAGAAGTAGGACAAGTTCAAGAAAATCTGTTGACTAAAACAGTTGAAGGCGAAAATTTAGAAATTTCGTTTAATCCTGATTATGTTCGTGATGCTTTACGTATATTTAGTGGCAAGTCTATTGATATTAAGTTCACCACTAATTTAAGACCGTTTACTTTGACACCATCGGGTGAGACTGATAATAAACAGCTACAACTAATTACACCAGTTAGAACATTTTAATTATTCATAGCCGTTTTAAATAAAGCTTAATGATGTTAAGCTTTTATGTTTAAAACGCTCTAAAAACGCTTAAAAACGATTTTAGAGCGTTTTTTTAGGATATAGTCGTAAAAAATGGTATAATACGAAGGTAACGAATATGACGAAAACTGTAAAAATAACAACTGAATATATCACGCTCACGCAACTATTAAAAGAAGAAAATATTATTTCATCTGGCGGTCAAGCAAAATACTATTTGATGGACTTTCCAGTTCAGCTGAATGGCGAAAAAGAAAACCGTCGTGGAAAAAAATTATACGATCATGATGAAATCATTATTGAAGATGAAACATACATTATCGAACTAGCAGAAAATGCAGAACAATTAATTGCGGAAGCTGAAGAGCAGAGAAATCAACGTGCTGATGCCGCTAAAAAGACAGTTCGAGATGACCGTATTAAAGCACAAAAAGCCGCAGCGGCTAAAGCACGTAAAGAGGCAAGATTTGCTGAATTACGGAAGCAAAATGGCACGCGTTCCGGTGGTTTTGGAAGACCTAGATCAAGTGGTCGTTCTGCCCACCGACCTAAAGGACCAGGTTCTTGGAACTCGAATCATTAAAACTTGTAAATTATCGTAATTACGATAATTTAGAATTGTCATTTAGTAGTGGCGTAAATGTTTTTTTAGGAGAAAACGCACAAGGCAAGACAAATTTACTTGAAAGTATTTATGTCTTAGCTTTAACGCGGTCACACCGTACGAGCAGTGATAAGGATTTAATTCAGTGGCACGAAAAAGAAGCGACAATTAGCGGACGTGTAAAAAAAAGAGTTAGCGAAACACCACTAACATTGCATTTTTCTAATAAGGGGAAAAATGCGCGCGTTAATCATTTAGAGCAACCCAAGTTGTCGCAATATGTTGGACAATTAAATGTTATTTTATTTGCACCTGAAGATCTTGAATTGGTTAAAGGAGCACCAACTGTTAGAAGGCGCTTTATTGATATGGAATTTGGGCAAATGAATCCTTTGTATTTATATAATATGACCCAATTTAAACGTATCTTAAAAGAGCGGAATGCGTATCTTAAAAGATTACAGTTAAAACAAACAAATGACACAATTTTTCTTGATGTTTTAACTGAACAATTAGTCGAGTTTGGTTCACAAATTTTACTCGCTAGAAAGCTTTTTGTAAAACGTTTAGAAAAAGCGGCTCAACCAGTTCATTTTGAAATATCAGATCAGCGTGAAATGCTGTCTTTAACGTACCAAACAAGTATTGATGTAGGGGATAATTTTGATGTTAATGATATTAAAAAAGCCTATTATGATACATTAAGTCATCAACAAAAACGTGAAATACTTCAAGGGACAACACTAGTGGGGCCACATCGTGATGATATACAATTTAATGTTAATGATAACGATGTTGCAGTGTTTGGTTCACAAGGACAACAACGAACAACGGCATTAGCAATTAAATTAGCGGAAATTGAGTTAATGGCAGAAGAAACGGGTGAATATCCGGTATTACTTCTGGATGATGTCTTAAGTGAATTAGATGCTAGTCGACAAACGCACTTATTGATGACTATTCAAGATAAGGTACAAACCTTTATTACATCACCAACGTTAAGTGATGTAACACGTCAGTTAATTCATGAACCAAGAGTGTTTCACGTGAAACATGGCAAAATTAATTTAGAATGAACTGATTAATGACAATAGTATGAAGTACATAGAGGATGAGATATGTCTGAACAAGATAACAACGAAATTGAAAATATCGATGGCATTGTAACTGATGATGAAGAAATAAGAAGTGCTAGTACCGTTGATGCAAATGCAAATGATTACAATGCTGATCAAATTCAAGTATTAGAAGGACTTGAAGCTGTTAGAAAACGTCCAGGTATGTATATTGGAACAACAACAGCACAAGGTTTGCATCACTTAGTTTGGGAAATTGTTGATAACGGTATTGATGAAGCTTTAGCAGGTTTTGCTTCACATATCACGGTGACAATTGAAGCAGATAATTCGATTACCGTTACTGATGATGGACGAGGCATACCAGTTGATATTCAAACTAAAACGGGTAAGCCAGCTCTTGAAACAGTGTTTACTGTTTTGCATGCTGGTGGTAAGTTTGGTGGTGGTGGCTATAAAGTTTCCGGTGGTCTTCATGGTGTGGGAGCATCTGTTGTTAATGCTTTGTCTACAAACTTAGATGTTAAAGTTGTGCGCGACGGTCAAGTATATTACATGGATTTTAAAGTTGGTCGTGTTAATACTAAAATGATCAAACTTGATGAAAAGCCAATGATTGAACGTGGAACAATTGTTCATTTCCAACCAGATGCTGACATCTTTAGAGAAACAACTAATTATAATTACAATACTTTGCTAACGCGTGTGAGAGAGTTAGCCTTTTTGAATAAAGGCTTACGTATTTCAATTACTGATAAGCGTGGAGATGAATCTGTCACAGAGAGCTTTCATTTTGAAGGTGGTATAAAAGAGTATGTTAAGTACTTAAATACTGAAAAAACAGTAATTTTTAATGAGCCAGTATATGTAGAAGGCGAAGAAAACGGCATTGTAGTTGAAGCAGCGTTACAGTATACAACTGATGTGAAAGATAGCTTAAAAACTTTTACTAATAACATCAATACATACGAAGGTGGGACACATGAGACTGGATTTAAAACAGCGCTCACACGTGTTATCAACGACTATGCACGTAAAAATGGTCAGTTAAAAGAAAATGCGGAAAGTTTAACCGGAGAAGATGTGCGTGAGGGGATGACAGCTATTGTTTCAATCAAACATCCTGATCCACAATTTGAAGGGCAAACAAAAACAAAACTTGGCAATTCTGATGCGCGTCAAGCAACCGATCGTATGTTTTCAGAAACATTTAGTCGATTCATGATGGAAAACCCAACAACTGCTAAACAAATTGTTGAAAAGGGTATTTTAGCGCAAAAGGCACGTCTTGCTGCTAAACGTGCTCGCGAAATGACAAGAAAACAATCTGGGCTAGAAATCGGTAATTTACCTGGTAAATTGGCTGACAATACATCAAATGATCCTACAATATCTGAATTATTTATTGTTGAGGGTGATTCAGCCGGCGGTTCTGCTAAGCAAGGGCGTAATCGATTGACGCAAGCAATTTTGCCAATCAGAGGTAAAATTTTAAACGTTGAAAAGGCTACACTAGACAAAATACTTGCTAACGAAGAAATTCGTTCATTATTTACTGCGATGGGAACTGGTTTTGGAGACGATTTTAATGTTGAAAAAGCAAATTATCATAAAGTCATTATCATGACTGATGCTGATGTTGATGGTGCGCATATTCGAACGTTGCTATTAACATTGTTTTATCGCTATATGCGGCCACTTGTTGATGCAGGATATATTTATATTGCCCAACCACCTCTCTACGGTGTTGCTCTTGGTAATTCAAAAAATCGAGAGTATCTAGATTCTGATGAAGAATTGGAAGATTACCTGTCACAGCTACCATCAACGATTAAACCTAAAGTACAGCGTTATAAGGGATTGGGAGAAATGGATTTCGATCAGCTTGCTGATACAACTATGGATCCTTTGAATCGACGTTTGTTACGTGTCGATCCAGACGATGCAGAAGCTGCTGATAGCATTTTTGATATGCTAATGGGAGATGATGTGGCACCACGTCGAGAATTTATCGAGGAAAATGCTGTTTTCGTTGAAAATTTGGATATATAAGTTTTTTAATTACAGGGTTAAATTAAACCAGTCTTGTTTTATTAAAGACAACATAATTTTTAAGGAGTAATCAATGTCTGAACAAAATGACACGCGTATTCGCAATGCGAACCTATCAGAACAAATGAAAACGTCATTTTTGTCGTACGCAATGTCAGTTATTGTGGCACGTGCTTTACCGGATGTACGTGACGGCATGAAACCTGTTCATCGTCGTATTCTTTATTCGATGATTGAGCAAGGTAATACACCAGATAAGCCACATAAGAAGTCAGCGCGTATTGTTGGTGATGTTATGGGTAAATATCATCCTCACGGTGATTCAGCAATTTATGAATCAATGGTTAGAATGGCCCAACCATTTTCATATCGTCATATGTTAGTTGATGGGCATGGAAACTTTGGTTCTGTTGATGGTGATGGCGCAGCGGCAATGCGTTATACAGAGGCGCGTTTGTCAAAAGTTGCCATGGAAATGGTACGTGATTTAAATAAAGATACAGTTAATTTTGTTCCCAACTATGATGGCGAAGAACGAGAACCTGAAGTTTTACCAGCCCGTTTTCCAAACTTACTAGTGAATGGGGCAACGGGGATTGCTGTTGGTATGGCGACAAATATTCCGACACACAATCTAGGTGAGGTAATTTCTGCATTACATATTTTAATGAATAATCCTGAAGCAACGACGGCTGATTTAATGGAAGCCTTGCCAGGACCAGATTTTCCAACTGGCGGTATTGTTATGGGAAAGTCTGGTATTAGACGTGCTTATGAAACTGGTCGTGGGCGTGTTACAGTTCGAGCTAAAGTTGATATTGAGCAAACAAAAACTGGTAAGGAACAGATTGTTGTTACTGAATTACCATACGCTGTGAACAAAGCACGACTAATTGAGAGAATATCTGAGTTAGCCAGAGAAAAGCGTATCGAAGGTATTACTGGGATTAGGGATGAATCTGATCGTGAAGGGCTTCGTATATCAATTGATGTTCGGCGTGATACTTCGGCCAGTGTCATTTTAAATAATTTATATAAAGAAACACTTTTACAAACGAACTTTAGTTTTAATATGTTGGCTATTAATGGTGGCAAGCCACAAACTATGAGTCTTAAGGCAATTTTAATTGCGTATTTGACACATCAACGTGAGGTTATTCGTCGAAGGACAGCGTTTGATTTACAAAAAGCTCAGGCTCGTGCTCACATCCTTGAAGGATTAAGAATTGCATTAGATCATATTGATGAGATTATTAGTATTATTCGGTCATCAACAACTTCAGAAGAGGCCAAGACACGATTAATTGATGGTTATGCATTGTCAGATAAGCAGGCCCAAGCTATATTAGATATGCGCCTGGTACGTCTAACAGGTCTAGAACGTGATAAAATTGAAGATGAATATCAAAAGTTGGTTGAATTGATTGCTGATTTGAAAGATATTTTGGCTCATCAAGAACGTGTAGATCAAATTATTTATAATGAATTGTTAGAAATTCAAACTAAGTTTGGGGATGCAAGACGGACAGAACTACAGGTTGGAGATGTTACTACTCTTGAAGATGAAGATTTAATTGAAGAAGAGTCAGTTATCGTAACATTAACACGAAATGGCTATATTAAGCGAGTACCACAAAAAGAATTTAAGGCACAAAATCGTGGTGGTCGTGGTGTGCAAGGTATGAACGTTAATGATGAAGATTTTGTCGATCAAATGGTGGCAACATCAACACATGATACGTTACTATTTTTCACAAATACTGGTAAAGTTTATCGAATGAAAGGCTATGAAGTTCCTGAATATGGTCGGCAGGCTAAAGGAATTCCAGTAGTTAATTTATTGAACATTAATAATGATGAAAAAATACAAACAGTTATTAATGTTAGTGGGAACGCCAGTGAAAAAGAAGCTTATTTGTTTTTTGTAACGCGATTAGGTGTTGTTAAACGCACAGCAGTTAGCGAATTCTCAAATATTAGAACCAATGGACTAAAAGCACTTACATTACGTGAGGAAGATGAAGTACTCTCTGTTCAAATCACAGATGGGACCCAAAGTATCTTAATTGCTACTCAAGAAGGTTATTCTGTTCGTTTTGCTGAAGACAGTATTCGTGTGATGGGACGTGCAGCAGCCGGTGTTCGTGGTATACGATTAAGAGATAACGACGCTGTTATCGGTGCTGATGTTGTTACTGAAAAGGATAGTGTTTTAGTAATTACTGAAAAAGGATATGGGAAACAAACGCTTGCAACAGAATATCCAATCAAAGGTCGTGGTGGAAAAGGAATTAAAACAGCCAACATTACTGAAAAGAATGGATTACTTGCTGGCATGATGATTATACGTGGTAATGAAGATATCATGGTAACAACAACGCAGGGAGTTATGATTCGATTTGATTCTAGTGCTGTTAGTCAAACAGGACGTGCAACACTAGGGGTTAGACTGATGCGTCTTGAAGATGGTACTAAAGTGGCTACGCTAGCCAAAATTGAACATGTTGAAGAGGAAATAGTTGAAGATAATGATGCTGTTTCACGTGAAACAGTTCTTGATAACAAACAACTCTCGCAAGTGTCAGACCTATTAAATCATGCTTCTAAACATGATGATGCATAAATAAAAAAACAGATGATCAATTCATCTGTTTTTTATTTACATCATCCCAAATTTACGAAAAAGCATGGTTATATTATATAAATTCAATTTATGATAACTCCTTCTCATTCACTAGTAAATAATACGTTAGTGAGCAGAGTTGATATCATAAAATTAATTAATCGTCAGGTGTTATATCTTTATAATAATTATCTTTTGAAATTTTGCTATCTTGTGCATCGGGAATTAAAATCCATGCCAGAATATAGAATAAAATTCCTGGGAATGGGGATAGTGTAATTAGAATAAAAATAATTCTAGTAAGCGTAACATTCCATCCGAAATAATCTGCAATACCACCGAGTACACCACCAATTAATCGGTTTTGTTGAGATCTTCTTAATTTTTTGTGGTTTGTCATAATAAAATCCTCTCTATTTCATAAAATGTTGAATAGTTTCAGCAATATAGTATCCTACGGATGCCCAGCTGAGTAATGCAGGCCACAGTGTTGAAAACCAATCATGAGAAGTTGCAAATTCAATGCCAGCTGCTAAAAAGAAGCCGATGCTATATGCAGGAAGGCTGTGAGTGTGATGATAATGTTCTTTCATAAATTATGTCCTTTAATTATTAATTAATGATAGATTAATATATCTTGATTGTGCCAGATTCAACACTAGCATCAATTGTATACTCTGGGTTATCTCCGTAAAATCCGCGTTTATAACTGGAAGTATTTTTATCAAAATGTGTGTTCGAGGATTCAGTCAACGAAACAAGTCCGATGTTGGCTAGTAGGTCGAAATAAAAAGACTGTAATCCGGGTTTAGTGACACGAATTGAACTTGTATTGGCTTTAATTTTTAGATTACTAGTTAAGGAGTTAATACGCAGGCGAATTTCTCCAGATGTTGCACTAAAATTACCACCACCATTGAAATTATTAGCATCAATTATACCAGATTGAACCGTTATTTGAGCATGTTTGCTTGTGGTATTATCCAGTAGTACTTTACCAAAATTGTTCGAAATATTAAGCCCATTTGAATCTATATTCTTAGCTGATAATTTTCCGGAATCCAGTGACCAAATAGCTTGTTTGGCTGTTATGTTGTTTCCTTTGAAAGAACCAGAATTCATGTAAAGATCAAATTGATCTAAATTTAAATCGTGAGCAGTAATTTGACCTGAGCGATTAATGACTGAAATATGACTTTTTGGATAATATTTTGGAAGCCCGACATTAACCATCGTACGGACATGGAAAATTAGAGGATTATCACCTTTACTAATAGTTACTTCAGAATCGGTTTCAGTGATGTTAGCAAAATAACGTTGATTATCTCTGCTGAAATATTCATCCAAAGTAATTAAATCAGACTTATCATTCGTATAAAAATTCAGTGTGGCGTTAGCATAATTAAATGTTATTTTTTTATCACTGATTGGTAATTGAATATTGTGATGAGCAACGGCCCAAGTAGGTGCGTTTGGAGTGGTCTCTTTAAAGTCGTCGTCATGATAGTGTGATGATTTATCAAATTTATAATAGTTACTACCAAAACGCGCACCAGATTTATCTAAATGTAACCAATCACCCAACTTTACGTGATTATTTTTACCATCAATAACAATATCATCGCCTAAGCGTATACCATCACCATCAATGTGCAGATTGCCGAGATGAACACCATTATCTGAAAACTCAAAAAAGCTTTTTTTGTTGCTATTTGAGGTTGATTCGTCAGTCTGTTTTTTATAATCAAACTGATTATTTGTGTTACTCATGTCTCTTAAAACACTGTCTATATCACCTAACTGTGAAAAAGCATCATCTAAGGCTTCTTCATGTGATCTATCTGATTTTGTAAAATCTTGATAGACATCCATTAAATCAGCTACTAATTCTTCTTTAAATTCTGTTAATTGATCATTTGGTTGATAGTTTGAAAATATAGTATCGAGTCTTGTTCTGATCGATTTTTCAATTGCGTTCATCTGTCGAATCTCCTTCAATAATTTTATCTAAAATCAGTTGATTAATAATATTTTGAGCAATTTGCCATTCAGTAACAGCAACATTTAGATGAGATTGTCCGATTTTTGTTATTTTGTAATATTTTCGACGTGCGCCTTGGCTTTCATTACCCCAATAACTACTAATAGCACCACTTTTCTCTAGACGTCTAAATGCAGTATAAAGAGTTGCTTCATTGAGTTCATACTGATTATGACTAAGTATACGAACAGATTTAGCTACTCGGTAGCCATATGAATCATGTTGATTAAGGATATTTAAAATAATGGTGTCAATATGACCCCTAATTAGATCTTTAGAAATTGCCATAAAATAGTCCCCATACTTATATTTATTACATCATAGACCAAATTACTGTGTTTGTAAAAGTAATTTAATTAACATAATTTAATTGATATTTTCAAATAGAAAAAGACATCTACTAAGATGTCTTTTTCTATTTATCGTACCAATTGATTAATGGCGTTTGGGCAAAATGGTCTATACGATTTCTAAATTGTTCGAGGGACTCAGGTTCTTTTTGGCTCATCCAAACAGATATAAATCCCATGAGTGTTTCGATAAGATATTCTGTTTTTAAAGGATCGCTGGATGCAATTTCACTACTTGAGATAATTATGGACTTATATTTTGTTTTAATGAATTGTATCCACAATCCTTTGACATATATGCGTGTATAAAGAATATGAAGCATGTCTCTTTTATTATATAGTAGTGGTGACATATCATTAATAAACACATCTAAGATATTATTGCTGTTACTGAGACTAGACATGACTTGAGCTTTAATACTTTTATCGACTTCATTAATAGAGGCATACATTAAGTCTTCAATTGAAGGAAAATAAGTTTTAAGTTTTGATACTGAAATGTGAGATAGTTTTGAAATACTTTCAAATGTTGGCTTTTCATCTAAACTATTAGCCATACTTTTAAAAAATGCTGATAAAATAACTGCCTCATCAGTACTACTATGATGATCATTGCGATGGTTTAAAAAATAATCAAGAGGTAAATCAAAAGTATCAATAATTGTGAGCATCATTTCAGCACTGGGATGCCCCTTTTGACGTTCCCAATTAGAAATAGACTGGTAAGAAATAAACAGTTTATCAGCGAACTCTTGCTGTGTTAAATGGTGGGATTTTCTGAGTTGTTTAATTTTTTCACCAATATTCATGCGATTCTCCAAAAATAGTCTATGTTATTTATTATTATACAATTTAATTGCTCATAAAGTGGAACGTTTATCACAAAAATTATAAAAAGTCACTAATAAATTTTGCTAATTTATGAAAAATAATTGAATTTTTTAGTTTATTAATTTGCTACTATGGATAAAGAGGCTGTTATTAATTGAAGCAGAGTTCTAAACTAGGGGTTCCCATATCTAACATTGCTGTCTATAGTTGTTTAGTCAATTATAGAAATTAATGTTAGGTATGGGATTTTTTTTATTGTTAAAAAATGCCACATAAAGTTGATTAAAAAGCTATTTTTGTAGTGCAACTATTGGTTGCGACCTTGTCAAATAAAAGGTTACAAGGATTTTAATTAAAAACGTTTCAAAAATTTGAAACTCTGTATAATCTAATTTAGAAGTGATCACTTCAGTTATAAAAAGGAGTTTCAGAGAATGGAAAATGTCTTTAAATCTCAGTTAAGCGTTTTGAGGCAAAAAAAGAAATTATCACAAGAAGCATTGGCGCAAAAGTTATTTATCTCTAGACAATCAATTTCTAAATGGGAAAATGGGGATGCTGAACCAGATATTGATAAATTAATTTTACTGTCAGAAATATTTGCGGTGAATTTAGATTTCTTGTTGGCTGGCAAAAATACTTCAGAAGAGTGTATATTGAGTCTGAAAAATATTGCAAAAAGTTTTAAGAAACCGGTGTTAAAAGATATTAATTTATCAATTTATGGGCGTGATCGTATTGCATTATTAGGAGCTAATGGATCGGGTAAGACGACCATTGTTAAAACAATCATGGGTTTAGTTAAACCTGATAGCGGGGAAATTAGCAGTATTCTAAATCCTAAAGATGATCTGAGTGTTATGCCTCAGGAAAATATATTGATTGAATCACTTCGTGTAAAAGAACATGTTCGTTTATCGGCTAGAATTCAAGATCAGTATATACCACAACATGTTAATGATATGTTAGAAATTTTTCAACTAAAGCATCATGAAAAATCAGCTGTCAGTCAGCTTTCTGGTGGACAAAAAAGGCGGCTTGCGCTGTTAATTAGTTTACTAAAGCCGTCTAAATTATTAATTTTGGATGAACCAACAGTTGGTATGGACCTTGAATCAATCGATTTTTTTTGGAACTATCTCGATCATATTGGGGGGAGTGTGTTAACTATAACCCATGACTTCAATCAAATTGATCAATTCTTTAGTCGTGTTGTATTACTAAAAAATGGTGTTATTGCGGCTGACGAATCTGTGGCAAAAATTCATTCAAATAACCAAACTATTGAACAATGGTATCGTTCAAATAACCAAGAAAGGGTGACTATTAAATGATCACATGGATTGATATAGTTGATACTTATCGCAACAAACGTTTTATAATGTTTACGATTATTTTCCCATTGTTTTGGTATATTATGATGGTAAATGTTAGGCACGTGTCTGTTACATTTGATTTGAAGCAAAGCTACCTATGGTTGGTAATTGCATGTATTATTGGAATATCAGGCAATTCAGTTGTAACATTTGCTAAGAAAATTAGTGGAACATATCGCTTTTACCAACTGCAAGCGAAAACATCACATTACAGTTTGTCACGTTGGCTAATTAGTCAATTATTGGTGCAGTTAATCTTGAATTTAAGCATCTGTTTAACGGTGTTGTTGTCTGGAATTATCATGCATACAATCGCACTCAATGGAAAAACACTTTTCATAGTCCTATTATTACTTTTAATGGGCGTATACCTTAGTATAATTGGGTTTTTAATCGGTGTTTTAGTTGATGGAAAAACGATTGCTGCATTAAGTATGCCTTTAAGTATGATTTTTGGGGTATTAATGATTCGCTGGAATACGATTTTGCCGATACAAGGTATTTTAATGACAAGTGTATCTGTCATTCAAAAAATATTCCCGGGTTATTATTTATTTGATATCATCAACAAGTTGGTGAAACACGAATCAGTTCTAGTAGCCATGGTACAATTCTTTTCAAGCTGCCTACTTATTCTGGTACCTATTGTGTTGTTGATGGTGTTAAAACGGAATAAAATTAAACAAGTAGTTATCGTGGGTAAGATATCATGACAACTTTACACAATTATTTGAAACGACACTATGAGTTAGGCGAATATGATCATCAGAACTATCACATGGAAGATCTAGATGATTATGAACTAGGAAGACAAAAGGCTCAAGAACGTTTAAATAGAGGCTTGAAGCTACACTATTTTCCTTACCAGCTTTTACGTATATGCAATGTTTTAAGTGGTCAAAAATTAGTAGAATTAGTCAAGTATATTTAAGGGTATAATAGTTTGAAACATAAAAAAAACGAGCCATAAGCTCGTTTTTTTTATAATACTGACTTTTCATTTAGAGAGTTGGGAGCATCACGTAGTGCAATATAAAATGATGCACTGATAGATAGTGTGTAGGGAAGTACGAACAGTCCCGCAATGCCAAGTGTAATGAAGCTGAGTAAAAACCAGCCAATCAAACTTAGATACAAAACAAAGAGCTGACCTTTATTATTATTCATTAATTTTCTAGAAGCGGTAATGTAGTCGTTGGCTGACTTGATATCTCTTCCAGCACGTAAGTCATCACGATAAATGTAAACAGCCTGTGAGTATGAAAAACTTTTGACAATACCTGGAACGAAAAATAGTAATGACCATAATAATGTATAGATACTTCGTAAGAATGAAATCTTGAAATTCATGCTTGTCAGTAATTTAAAACCGGCTTTGATAGGTGATTCGGGTTCAGAATTGCTTTCTTGCCAATCCATAAACCCACTAACTGAGCTTTCGGTGAACATGTCTTGAATTGCTGATAGAGCAGAACTCACGACAATAGCAATTAAGATACCAATGAATACGGCAATCAAAATAATTAACCAATTATTTTGGAAAAAATGACTCGTATCCATATTAATTGATGCGTCAAACGACGAATCTGTAGTAGATATATTAATATTGTTTGGACGATTGGCACCCACACCAATTACCATAAAAACAATAGGAATCAATGATAGTAGAAAAGATTTTTTAAAATGGGTGGTTACTTGTTTCCAAGCTATCGCCTTAATTTCTTTATTATTTAACATTAAATCAATCTCCTTTGAAACACAATTGTAACAAAGGGAGGCGTTTAAATCAAGTCAGCACTAAAAGTTGTCACTTTATAGTATAATGCTATAAATCAATTCAACAGGTCATTGCTCTTATACTAAAAAAATGGACTATTTTTATTCAGTCCGTAAAATGAAAGTATAGGCGTATTTTTATGTCAATTC
>NZ_BPKZ01000015.1 GCF_019656075.1 Leuconostoc palmae
ATTCAGATATGGGGTCACAATACACGAGTGCTGAGTTTAATATTAAATGCCAAAATTATGGCTTGAAACATTCTTATCCCGCTGTTGAAGATATTAGAGGTTTAGGTATAATGGCTGGTTTGACTTTAACAAAACCTGTAAATGATGTTGTGTCAAATCTTTTACTAGATGAACATATCATTGTCCTATCTGCTGGAAAAAATACACTTAGGTTACTGCCTCCACTAACTATCCCCACTAGCCAATTGTTAGATACTTTAGAAAAAATAAAAATTTATTTATCTAAATGAGAGCATTGACATCTAAATTTAATGTTGATATACTTAAATAGTTGATTAATCAACTAATTGCTCCATAGTTCAGTGGTAGAATAACGCACTGTTAATGCGCAGGTCCCTGGTTCGAATCCAGGTGGAGCAGTAAAAAAGGCTTCTATACTATTCAGTATAGAAGCCTTTTTAATGTAACTATTACTACTTGCGAATATCGCAGATTAACTGTTTAAATTATTTACTAGCATAATGCGCAGCTGCTGCACCTAAATTAAAACGAGAAATAGTCACTTTCGCGAACCCAACTTTAAGTAACGCTTGACCAAGTGTCATATAGTCCATGAACTGCTCTGTTGTTTCATCTAAATACTTGTACTCTTGATATTTACCTTTCGCAAAAATTCTACCAAAAGTCGGCATAACCTTACCAAAATAAAGTTGCCAGAAAGGTTTTACAAGAGGATTATCAGGTTGTGATGTCTCCAAAATAACTAATTGTCCCCCTGGTTTTAATACGCGATACATTTCAGTTAAACCTTTAATTGGATCAGGCAAATTTCGTAGTCCAAAGCCAATCGTCACAATGTCAAAAGTCGCGTCTTCAAAAGGCAACGCCATGGCATCCCCTTGTACTAACTTAATTTTATCAGCAAAGTCACTAACGTCAACTTTTTTTTGACCTACTGTTAACATTTCTTCACTAAAATCTAATCCGGTGATTTTAGAAGTTTGATCACTTTTTTCAGCCAAAGCAAGTGCCCAATCAGCTGTCCCTGTCGCCAAGTCAATAATATTTGCACCTGTTGGAAAAGTCATTTTGGACATGACTTTTTGTCGCCAAAGTTTGTGCGTGCCAAAAGAAATAATATTATTCATTTTGTCATATTCAGGTGCAATTTTATTAAATAGCGCTTGAACATCCGTATTCTTAGGTGATTGTGTCATAATTTTTTCGTGCCAATCTAATTTACGCTGACACTTTTTACTCCCTCAATTAATTTAATTCGGTTAGTTCTGATAATTCGTTAGCAAACTGTCGCCTCTGAAGCTTGCCACTTGCTGTACGATGCCATGTTCTGGCTTCATAAAAATGCTTAGGTACCTTGTAATGTGCTAATTTACTTTTCCCAAAATTAATTAGTGCCTCACTGGTCAATGAGTTTCCAGTAACAACTGCTACTGGGATCTGTCCCCACGTCTCATCTTTAATACCAATAACAACTATATCATTTAACCCCGGCATGTTGCTGTATACTGATTCGATCTCATCTGGAAAAATATTTTCACCACCCGAACTAATCATATCGCCTTCTCGACCCTGAATATACAAAAATCCTTCATCGTCAAAAAAACCAAAGTCTTCTGTGTTAAACCAACCATTCATCATATTATTAGCTAGTTTATCTGGTTGATTTAAATAGCCAACTGTTAACGTTGGTGTTTGTATCCAAATATTTCCGAATTTTGCTGGCTGCCCCTGCCTATCTCTAATTGCCACTGAAACCGGAAATAATGGTTTACCAACTGAATCAAGTTTTGTTTCAATATCTGATGGCGCTAACGCCACAATTTGTGATGCAGTCTCCGTCATTCCGTATGATTGAATAACTGGTAGATGATGCTGTTTAACCTTTACCAAGGTCTCTTGATCAGTAGGCCCACCTCCCAATAACATAGCACGAAAAGATGAGTTATAGTCTGTACCTTCTGGTAATTCTGCCAGAAGTTGTTTTAACATGACGGGGACAACTGACATTGCCGTAATTGTTTCATGTATCAGCATTGCGTTAATCTTTTTGGGATCAAACTTGTTAACCAACACAACCCGCATACCATAGATTAACCCCCGCATGACAATAGAAAACCCACTGATATGAAAAATAGGTACTGCTGCAAGCCAACTATCTTGACTGGTTATTCCTAGATTAATAGCACTCCCCATAGCAGAATAAAAATGATTTTGATAGGTTTGCATAACACCTTTAGGCCGACTGGTGGTACCAGAAGTGTACATAATACTTGTGACAAATGAGTCAGAAAACGCTGTTACTGATTTGATATTAACGGTATTTTCGGGTAATTCAGAAAATTTAACTTGCTGCTTAATTAGTAACTCGTCATGGTAATCATCATCTGTTAATACCAGAGTGACTCCGGAATCTTTTAACTGATAATTTATCTCTTCTGGTGCTAGTCTACGGTTAATAAACACAATTGTTTTGCCAAGTTGTTGCAATGCCATAATGATTAGGTAACCAGTCATCGAATTAGTCATGATTAACGCAACACGTTGGTTGCCATCCTGTATCTGGTCAATTTTCCCCGCCATATCTTGCGCTGCACTTGCTACTTCAGCAAACGTCAATTGTTCTTTTCCATAAGCTACAGCAACACGATTAGGTGTTATTCTTGCTCGTTTTATGAGCCAATTTTCCATGTTTTAAATCCTCTTTAATCACTATTTTATCATACCATTCTTAACACTTTTATCTCTTGCACTTTTAAGTCTACAAATGTAAACTATAGATATGATAAAAAAAGAATCAACAATGACAATAAGTGAATGGGAAATTATGCGTATCGTATGGACACTAGGCGAGGTGACTAGCCACCAACTAATTCATATTATGTCAAAAAAGCAGCTGTGGACACCGTCAACAATTAAGACATTGCTTAGCCGATTGCAAAAAAAAGGCTTTTTAATACATAATGGGGCAGTTCGTGATCGACTCTATTCACCCACTATTAGTGAACATGATGCAACATCTCAAACATTATCACAAACAGTCCAAATGATGTGTACTAAATGTGTTGGTCCCGCACTGGTCAATGTTATTAATGAGACAACCCTGACCAAAAGAGATATCACTAAATTAATCAGCATGTTAGAAAACAAAAAAATCACTGCATCCACGTCAATCGCTTGTAACTGCATGCCTAAAAATCAGGAGGATTTGTCATTATGAAAAATCATATTCATGAGTCAAACCAGACAATCATTAATCATGATCATACTAGTCATTCACTTAGCCAACATCATATGCACATGCCTGATAATTCTGGCATGGTACATATGAATATGTCGGACATGAAAAAACGTTTCTGGTGGTCATTAGGTTTAATGATACCAATTATTATCATGACCCCTTTCATGGGTATGCGTTTACCATTTACATTAACGTTCCCTTATAGCATATGGATTGTTACTTTATTATCAGTCATTTTATACACTATTGGCACAACACCTTTCTTCACTGGTGCAAAACAGGAATTAAAGTCCAAAAAACCCGCTATGATGACACTGGTCAGTATGGGATTACTGGTCACATTCTGGTATTCGATTTACACAGTCGTTACAAACCAAATATGGCACACCAACCATGTGGATTTTTTCTGGGAATTCGCGACATTGACAGTGATTATGCTCCTTGGTCATCGTATTGAAATGTCTGCTACGATGCAAGCTGGTAATGCTACAGCCGCACTACAATCACTTTTACCAAATATCGTACATGTTCAACATGGTCATCATGTGATGGATATGTCAATAACCGAATTAAAAGTAGGGATGACTATTCAAGTTTTAGTAGGTGAAGCATTCCCAGCTGATGGGATTGTTGTTGGTGGACGCAGTCAAGTTGACGAGTCCTTAGTCACTGGTGAAAGCCAACTGGTAGAAAAATATGAATCCTGTCGAGTAGTTAGTGGCACGATCAACGGCGGCAGTACATTAACGATTCAGGTCACTGATACTGGCGAACAGGCTTTTATTGGTCAACTACAAACCTCACTTAACCACTCACAAGATGTTAAATCACGGGTTGAAACTCTAGCCAATCGGGTTGCATCATATTTATTCTGGTTTGCTTTCATTACCGCCATTATTTCACTAGCTATATGGACTCCATTACACGGATTTGCCTTTGCGCTTAACATAGCCATAACCGTTTTGGTAATTGCATGCCCTCATGCATTAGGATTAGCTGTTCCTTTAGTCATTCAACGCACAAAGTCAATTGGTGCAGCTCAAGGTATTTTAATTAATAATCGTCAGGTGATTGGTGTTAGTCCACACTTAAAGTTTGCATTAATGGATAAGACAGGAACACTAACTACAGGAAAATTTAATGTGATTAATTTTATTTCTTTTATTGGTAGTGACGAAGAAAATCTAAGTTTAATGGCTAGCTTAAATAGACAATCGACCCATCCTTTAGCAGAATCAATTATTGCCTATGCCAATGAAAACAATGCCGCTCAATTAACAACTCATTCTTTTACAAATTTACCGGGTTATGGTGTATCTGGTGTCATTAATCAATTACCTTACGCTCTAGTTTCTGAACGCTACTTAATCGATCATGATATCAATTTCGAGCCACTCAACTCAGAGGGAACAAATTCTTACCTGATATCTCAAAATATGGTTTTAGCAGCTATCACGCAAGGTGATCAACTCAAGCCTAGTGCAATTGAATTTATCAGTGACTTAAAAAGTCATGACATCATTCCTATTATGGTTACAGGTGACAATAAAAGGGTGGCTACCAAAGTTGCTAATCAGTTAGGCATACAAAAAGTTCATGCTGAAGTATCACCACAAAATAAAATTGAATTAGTACAATTCTATCAGACACATGGACCGGTAATAATGATTGGTGACGGTATAAATGATGCACCTGCATTGGCTCAGGCTGATTTATCAATTGCTATTGGTACAGGAACCAAAGTAGCACAAGCATCTGCTGATACTATCCTCATTACAAATAACTTATTGAAAATAATCGCTTTCTTATCGTTAATACAGCAAGCAAATATCAAACAAAAAGAAAATCTTTTATGGGGAGCAGGATATAATATTTTTGCAATACCATTAGCCGCTGGTATTCTATTCACATATGGGTTCGTGCTAAATCCCATGATTGGAGCTGTAGTTATGTCTCTATCAACAATCATCGTTGCGCTAAATGCTCTGACAATCAAAAATAAAAGCTAGACACAAAGTCTAGCTTTTATTTTTGATTGTTTTTTTATCTAATATGATCAGTTGTTGCTGTAACTCCCCTAACATTTTAGTCTGCAATTTTTGTACTGCAAGTAAATCAGGATTATCTTTTTGTATTAAGCGATCTATTTTAGCATGTAACAATCGCATCTCTTCTTCAGTTTTTAAATTGACATGAAAATCGTTGTCAGCATGCAGTCTATCATAGTCTGATGATCTATTCTGACTCATCATAATTAATGGTGCTTGCAGTGCCGCGGTCATACTTAAGAAAAGGTTAAGTAAAATAAATGGATATGGATCAAAATTAATGTGAAATAGATGGAGACCATTCAAAACAATCCAAATCATCATAGTGACAACAGATATGATGATGAAACGCCAGCTCCCACCAAATCGTGCTACCTTATCGGCAATACGTTGTCCAAACGTATAGGATTCTTTTTGATATTTCTTAACATTAATGACTTTAAAACTTTTATTCGACAAAATATGTGATAGCTTATGTTTGATATGTTGTCGCGATCGAGTATTTTTAGCCATCATATTATCAATTTCAGATAAACGATAAACGATACGTCAATAAATGCTCAAAACAAATAAAATATTCTGCCACAGCCTCAGGAAAATCGCGTTGAATAGTGTGTTTCAATGTGTTATCTAACTCTTTTAATAAAATACCTTCTACAAGACTTTTTTCACTATGATCAACTAGACAATTGAGTGTGTGGTATTCGTCCATCCTAATCATTCCTTTTCCCTTATTCGTTTTTATTATAGCACTCACAACTCAAAACAAAATAAAAAAGAGTACATCGCTGTACCCCTTTTTACATCTCTAAACAAACAAGCTCATTATTAGCACCATTACAAGACCAACAACAGCAATAATTGTCTCCAAGACTGTCCAAATCAATAAAGTCTGCTTAACATCTAAATCAAAATATTCTTTAAACATCCAAAATCCTGCATCATTGACGTGAGAGGCAGCTAATGATCCTGCCCCAATAACTAAGACCATTAACGCAGGATTAACATTAGAAGCAACCATTAATGGCTGTACTAATCCTGCTGCTGTTAATGCGGCAACAGTAGCAGAACCAAGCGCAACACGTAAGACAACTGTTATTATCCAAGCAAGCAACAATGGTGAAATCGCTGAATGGATAAATAAGGCTGAAATTTGACCCGAAATACCACCGTCAATCAAAATTTGTTTGAAAGCTGCCCCACCACCAATAATAAGTAGTAACATAGCAATTGATTTAATTGCTTCTTCTACAGTCACCATCATATCTTTTGTGTTACGTCCTTGATGCCAACCCATAGCCCACATAGCAAAGACTAAGGAAATAATCATTGCCGCAACAGGATTGCCAATCATAGTAATAAAAGCATCTATACCAGTAGGCTTTTTAAAAGGTTGCCCATCATTGAAAATAATTGTATAAATCGTGGTAATTCCCATCATTAATACTGGAAATAGCGATGTCAATACTGAAATACCAAAACTTGAGGTTTCTGATAAAGTAAATTGTTTCTGCTCACCAAAGGCTGTCAATTCATGCTTGATGACAAAAGCATCTGGTGCAAATTTTCTAGCCAATACGGTAAACATTGGTCCAGCAATAATAGCTGCTGGTATGGCAATAATTAACCCATAGACTAACACTGTTCCAGGATTAGCACCCAAGGCACCCGATATAGCAGTCGGTGCTGGGTGTGGTGGTAAGAAGCCATGTGTAACAGACAACGCAGCAGCCATTGGAATACCAAGATACAGTAGTGGCACCGACGCTTCTAATGCAATAGCAAAGACAATCGGAATCAATAGTACCATCCCAACCTCAAAAAATAGTGCGATACCTATAATAAAGGCTGCAACCATGATTGCTAATTGCACACGTTTCTTACCAAACTTTTCAATTAACGTATGCGCAATACGATAAGCTCCTCCCGCATCAGCAACTAATCTACCAAGAATCGCACCAAAACCAAAAACGATCGCTAACTCACCTAAAGAAGACCCAATACCATTTTGAATCGATGTTGGAATTTGTTCTAGCTTCATCCCCAATCCGACACCAACCAGAGATGCTGTGAAAATTAAAGCAATAAACGTGTTAATTTTAAATCTAATGATGAGTAGCAATAAAAACAGTATTCCTATTGCCAAAACGACAAATGACATCATAATAAATTCTCCAATCCAAATTATAACTTCAGTTTTCCACGCACAGATTATATAACCTTTCTACCAATTAAAAACCTGTAAGCGTTTTCATCCATTAAATTTTAACATGCTTTATTAAAAAAGATAACTGTAATATTTTATCAATGACCATAACTGTTTCATTTTTTAAACGTGAGTTAATCTAAAAGTGTATAATAGTAACTATTGGTAAAGGTAAAATTTTATACTACATTTAAGGAGAATATTTCATGCGTAAATATATCGCAGAATTTCTAGGAACATTTTTACTCGTCTTTTTGGGAACTGGTAGTGTCGTCTATTCAGCTGCCACAACTCCTTCACCATTAACTGTTGGTTTGGCGTTTGGTCTAGCTCTATTAGTTGGTATTTATGCCTTTGGTCATATTTCAGGTGGTCACTTTAACCCGGCAGTTTCATTATCAATGGCAATTCAAAAGCGTCTGTCATGGATTGACTTTGTTGGTTATGTTATTGCTCAACTTATTGGTGCCATTATTGCTTCACTAGCTGTTTTTGGTGGTGTTGCTGCTTACTTAAAGTCACCAACAGTGACACAAGCATTGTCAGGACAAAAAATGACAATGAACCAATTTGTCAACTTAGCTGGTTTAGGTCAAACAAATTTTTCAGATGGTGAAACACTTTCAGCTTTCATCTTTGAACTAGTTTTGACTTTCTTGTTTGTTTTGGTCATTTCAATTGTTACTAAGTTGTCAAATGTCCCAGCACCTATTGTAATTGGTCTTTTCTTTGCAATTTTGATTATTGTCGCTTTGCCAATCACTGGTGGTGCCTTCAACCCTGCACGTGCACTAGCCCCTGCTTTGTTCGTACAAGGATCTGCTTTGGGTCATGTATGGGTCTATATTGTAGCTGACCTACTTGGTGGTGTTCTGGCAGCATTTGCTGCAATGTTCTTTAACCAAGAGGTGAAGGACGCTGCTTAATAACAGCAAATAAAAAACACTGTTTTCAAAAACAGTGTTTTTTATTTGCTGTTATTAAGTTTTGGAAAATCCGTAGGTATTGCACCGGTAATTATCTTCGTTGGTCCATCAAAAGGAAGTGATATTTTCACGGATTCTGAATGTAACATCATTCTATTATCAGTCCTAATATTATTGTACAAAGTATCCCCGACAATTGGGTGCCCAATACTGGCCAAATGTACTCTAATTTGATGCATTCTGCCAGTATCCAACTGAACACGCAATAGTGAGTTCTGTGATACTGTATTGCTATTAGTTGTTGTTTGCCAATATGTTTTTGCACTTTGAGCATTTAGGCCCTCAACACAACGACAATAGGGATTTTTTGGATCAATGCCTATTGGTTTAGTAATATAACCACTACTCCTTTTCATTGTACCAGTAACCCAAGTCAAATAAGTACGTTTAATAGCTTTTTGTTTTAACATTTGATTTAAGATAGGCACAACTAATGGATTCTTGGCAACAATCACCGCACCAGATGTTTCTCTATCAATACGATGCACCATGTAAGGTTTCGCATCTGATCCGGCACTTTTAGTATGATGTTGTACAAAATATCCAGCTAAATAGTTCAGCAACGTATCATTTTCATTAGGAGAATGTGGGTGCATTTTCATACCTGCTGGCTTATCAACTATCACTAAATCATCTGTTTCATAAATAACTGACATATCTTTTGCAGTATTAGGCTGGTAGCTAGATATACCCGTTCGAAAATCATCTTCTTCCAGTATAAGAGTCAATTCATCTAATAAGTTAACGCGATAATTAGTCGACACTACACAATCATTAATCCGAATAGCTCTTTTTATCCGTAATGCGCCACGAATTCTCTGCGGCACTAGCCAATCGATTAAAATTTCTTTCACTGTCTGCCCAACTCTTTTATCAGCAATCGTTATTTTATAAGTCCACGTTGTCATAATCAGTCCGCTTGAAAATGTTTTGCTGATTCTGATTCAATGTCGACTACATGATATCTTACTTTATTATTTTCCATACTGACATAAAGTAATTGTGTTTCTGCTTCATCAAAAAAGCCAAGATTGACAACATTATGGTCATCATATATGTCCAACCCTTGAAATGCCTTTTTCATAATTTTTTGAACGATTGTTACACCTTCAATTTGTTCTTCTGCTGCAGAAACCGCATCGTGTAGTGCTTGACCTTCATCCAAAAATTGTTTGATCATCGTTACTTTAACATATGCACGAAAGCCATAGACTCTAGAGTCTTTATCACCATCTCGTTCGATTGATGTAACGTACCCTTGTTTTTCCCAGTAACGTAACTGTCGGGTTGACACCTCGGTCATACGTGCCAATTCGCCAATACGAAATTGTAAGTTATCAAAAGACGCCTTTTTTAATTTTTTTAATTTTATCGGGGATACTTTAGAATTCATTTTATAAGCCTCTAACATATTATATTCTTGTCAACTTAGTTTGCAAAGCTTTATTCTAGGATATCGTCCTAACGTGTCAGAATTGGTGCCATTTTGAACTCTTCAACACGTTGTAAACTCCTGATAGCATATTCTTGTCTCAGCGTAATATCTTTCAATAATGGCTCAACAGCCTCATACAAAGCATCAACATCTTGCGCAGGAGTTAAAATACCATAATTTCCTTCGTCAAGTACTTCAGCTGATCCCGTATTGCGCATCGCTGCAATTGGCAAACCAAAACTCATTGCTTCAGCTAACACCAGGGGTAGTCCTTCCCACCTTGATGTTTGTAAAAATAAGCTCGCTGCTCTATAATGTTTACGCAAATCATCATCTTTCAATGCCCCACGATAAATAATTTTATCTGAAACATTATTCTGAATAATCAGTGACTCAAAACGTTTCATCTCTGATGCAGTACCATTTCCGGCAATCGCTAATTGCCAATTATCGGGTAATTTAGAAGCTAATGCTAAGGCAAAGTCAATGCCTTTATGTTCAATAGCAATACGCGATGTAAAGGCAATAGTATGCTGATTCAAATCAGCTCTGCCGTCTGGCACAATTGTTAACGGATTCCAAATTTTAACAGTCTTATTGTAATGTGAAAAACCAACTAAATCTGACTCTGTTAGCGCCACAATCATATCTAATGCTCGTAACCCTGCATTAAATTCTTCTTGCATATCAGCATAGTATTGTTTCTGATAGGTATTTACATTGTTATGCATCCAACCAATTATTTTAGTATTTGGCAACTTCAATTTGGCAGCAAAACTAGATAATAAACCACCAGCTAAAATCAAAACATCAAACTGTTTTGCTACATCTTCAAATGCCTTGATTGCTTTTTCAAAACGCTCAAACGGTTTTTTATCACTATTCAATTCAACAGGAACTTTACTATAAATTAACGGTGCCTTAAGCTCATAAAATGGTTCAATATTTGAAAAACTATAATAATGTAACTCATGTTTCGTGGCCATCGCATTACCAACTACAGTTGTTGCGCGTTTCATGCCACCCAAACTGATATTTTCCAGAGCCATTAGAATTTTCATCTTTTGCGCCTCCATGTATTGTCGCACTTATTGTATCAAAAAACACCATGTATAGTAGCTCTAATCGTTACTGTAGATGATGTTTCTCATTGTTATTCGCTTTGACTCCAATCATCGGCATTTCTAGGTAAAACACGTGTTGTGTCAGTTTGTTGATCCTTTGCCTCTGGCGCATCGGTCACATACTGACTAATTGTCGATTGATTATTATTTTTACCAAATAAACTTTTTGAGTTCTTGCCAAGTTTGTTATTTTCAGATTTCAAACGTGCAATTGTTGCACGTTTACTATAATCAAAATCCTTTTCTTCTACTGGTTTGAATCCTTTTGGTGTGTAAAAACGTAGTAGATTTTTCTGATTTAAACTGTCAGACATATTCAATTTAGTAGTCACTTCAGACTGGATTTGATCAAACATTTTTTCTTGATCTGCTGTAGGATTCTCAATCATGGTGTTTGTTTTCACTTCCCAATACCTACCTGATAAGCTGGCATAATCGGGTGTAATCCAGTCTTTGTTTCTGAACGCTACAATTTGTGAATGCTGCTGACTAAGCAGATCTTGTCCGAATTGAATATATGATTTACTATTTACACCCAATAAATGCTCAATAGTAGGCGCAACATCAATTTCACCACCATATGTATGATTGATATATCCGTTTTTCATTCCGGGCATATATATCATGAAAGGTACCCTTTGTAAATTAGCATTATCGAGATCATTCCACTGTGATTCGTCTTTACCTAAAATGGGAGCTAGATACTTAGCATCTGTATTAGAAATACCGTAATGATCGCCATATAAAACAACCATTGTATTCTTGGCTAATCCTGACTTATTAAGATAATCAAAAAATTCTTTAACTGCTTGGTCTAAGTAATGATTTGTCACAAAATAATTATCAACTATCTTAGAACCACTATTGGTTGTTGCAAAATTGGGGTCTCGATCATCTCTATCTAGTGTATAAGGTGTGTGATTCGTTACAGTTAAATACTTAGCATAAAATGGCTGCTGTAGATTTTCTAGATAAGGGACAGAATCTTTAAATAATAATTTATCTTTCAAGCCCCACGTAGTTGCTTTTTGCCCAGTAACATCAAAGTAATCCCCTGATATCCAATTTTGATAACCCATGTGCTTATAAACATTGTTTCTGTTCCAAAAAGTTCCAGTATTGCCATGGAAAACAGCACTAGAATAATCCCCATGTTGATTGAGTATAGCAGGCATTGCTTGAAACGTTTGATCATTACCTAACTTAGAAAATAATGATCCTTGTGGCAAACCAAATGTTGACGTTTCCAACATATTTTCGGCATCTGATGTTTTCCCTTGCCCAACCTGATTAAAAAAATTATCAAAGGCAATTGTGCTTTGGTTATGATAAAGACTATTTAAAAATGGTGTCACTTCCTGCCCATTAATTTTGGCGTCAATAGACATCTGTTGGAAGCTTTCCAAATGTATAACAATAACATTTTTACCCTTTGCTTTACCATAAAACTGAGGATTAATCGCTGCGTAGTGCTCCGACACGTAGTTTTTAACTTTTGTGAATTCTTCTGGCGTTGCGCTCTTGCGTACTTGACCAGTTTGATAAGTATTGAAAGCATCATATATCGTAAAAGGTCCCAAACCAAGATATTTAACCATATATTCTCTGTCAAACTGTCTTGTCAATAACTGTGGTCTATCAATATCAGCTACTAGTAGATTTACAGTTAGTATAAAGAAGCCGATTGTAAATATTTTAAAAGGTTGAAAACGTGCTAATGGTCGTGGATCAAATTTAATTTTTCGAGTAATAATTAAAGCAATCATGGCAACGATGTCTATCCAAAAAAAGATATCGTGAACACCAAAAGCGATTGCACCCGCAGCTTTACCACCTTGATTAACCGTATTATATCCTAAAATTGTGTTAATAGATAAAAAGTCTGAGAATTCTCGAAAATATATTACATTTAGATACAAAAGCAATGATAGTACAGTATCTAATATCAATAACGCACCATAATATATTTGTTTTGGTTTAATAAGTAATGTACTACTCAGTAATATCATTGTAAAACCAATTGGATTAACAAATAGCAGCAAAACTTGAATGGGATCTTGTACATGTAGCCATTCAAAGTCCGCACCATAAGCTAAAACTGTTTTCAGAACTAAAAACAATACAATCCAAGAAAAAAAGCCAGCTCTAGTATTTAGTTGACGTAACCAATTATGTGGCAATATTACTTCTTGCCATATATGTTTTAACCAATTTTTTACTCGTTTTTTCATAAATCCTATTATACCAATAAGCCATACAAACCGTATTAAATCTTGTTACAATAACAGCATGACAATATTAATTAAACATCAAACTGGGTCAGGTAGTGTCCATGACGACGCCTTATATATTCGCAAAACCGTTTTTGTAGAAGAACAAGGTGTCCCTTTAAGTGAAGAATTAGATGACTTAGGGAACGCAATGCAATTTCAATATTTAGTCGCTTACATCAATAATAAACCTGCTACAACTGCCAGAGTGATAGAAGAAGAATCCGGTGTTTGGCATATACAACGCGTCGCCACATTACCTGAAATGCGTCATCGTAGCTTAGGTCGTCAGATGATGCGCTATATTGAGGAATTGTCTCCTACTTATCATATACATACTTTACGTTTAGGCGCACAGCTTCAAGCCGAAAATTTTTACCGACAATTAGATTTTACGCCTTATGGTTCATCGTTTCTAGAAGCTGGAATCATGCATATTAATATGAAAAAAGAATTGAATTAGTTTCAATTCTTTTTTTCATACGCAACTTCAACGCTTAAATGATACGGTTGCTCAATTGAATCCAGAGATCGTCTCGTTGCCACACGTCCTACACCACCTATTAAGACTACCGATGACAAAGCCAATCTATAGTGTGATAAGGCTTGTTCTGTGGGGGTCATACCCACCACGATAAGATTGCCAATATCGTATGCTTGCAACTGATTCACACCACCAATAATTTTAGTACCAGTATTAGTAGTTACCATATCAAAATATGGTAACAACGTCCCTGGATGGCTAGCAAATACAACACCATGCTGAGCAATAATCTGACGCTGTGCTTCTTCACTCAGATGTCCAAAATTATTTTTTATAAAACCAAGTTCTGACAAAACGTGAGCCAATTGATCTATATTATGCTGCTGTTCATTATTGATTTCAACAACACCTGTCATAATATTTTGACGCTCATATAGTCCGTTCATCGGAATAATTGTAGCTTGTTTCGTTTCCTCTTCAATATGTGGCCCACCTAATATTTTTTCAATATGTGGCGAAACATCCCATTTTACAGATCGATTGGTGAAATAATAAATGATGTTTAATACAACGAAATATAACAATAAGATAAACACAGCAGCAATCAAGCTTCCTCTTAGCCAACGACCATTTTCAAAAAAACGATAAGCCAAATAGAGTAAGTACCATATGCCAATTGCACTAACAACAGTATATATACGACCTTTTGTACGGGAATTAGTCGTAAAATAACCTAAATAGTGATTAATTAAATCTAGTATTGTAAACACTATTCATTCCCTCCTGTTACCTTATCAGCGTTATTTTTTGTCGATGGAGTTACTGCACTTTGGGAACTGTTAGATTTAGGCTGGTTTTTTTCTGGTAAACTACTATTGGTACTACTAGATAAACTACTATTGGTACTACTAGATGATGATGAAACACCATTATTTTCAGTAGCCTGGCTACTCGAACTCGACGGTATATTTTCGCTACTTTTTTGAGAAGATTCATTATTGCTATTAGTTACTTCTGACTCTTTTTCAGACGTACTTGAGCTATCCATAGAACCTGAATTTGGCACGC
This sequence comes from Leuconostoc palmae, assembly GCF_019656075.1. Taxonomy (GTDB): domain Bacteria; phylum Bacillota; class Bacilli; order Lactobacillales; family Lactobacillaceae; genus Leuconostoc; species Leuconostoc palmae. The sequence goes on from NZ_BPKZ01000015.1 coordinate 14,881, forward strand.
TAATATTTGTACTTTGTTTTGGTGCTACTTGCCCACCTTCACTTGTTCCTGTTGCAACATTAACTGCTAAATTTGCTGCGCTAATTGCAACAATTAAAGAAACAATGGCTGATGCTGTTAAGAATGGTGGCGTCCGATACTTCTTGACCATAATTTTTTTCCTAACATTTTTATTTGACTCTTAAATTATTTTATCAGTAAGTGTTTCTTACTGCAAAACTATCTCAATATAAACGAAAACCCGCAAATTTTTGCGGGCGGACATTTTATAAATATTTATAGGAGAGTTTATTTTTAGGGAGATTGAGATTGGAGAGAGTCCGTTGATTCGTTGTTTGATATCAACATTTGTTGATGTATATAATATAACGGTTAGAAATTAAATGGAGATTAAATCATGAAAAAATATAACACATACTTTATCGACCTCGATGGCACTATTTATCAAGGTAAAATTAAATATCCTTCAGGAAAACGTTTTATTCAACGTTTACAAAAAGCAAATATCCCGTATTTATTTGTCACTAATAATTCAACTAAGACACCAGATGAAGTTGCAGAAAACCTTACAAACAACCATGATATTCAAACCAATGCTAATCAAGTGTATACGAGTGCTATGGCTACAGCTGATTATCTTAGCACAATACTCCCCGTTAATTCTAAGATTTATATGATTGGTGAAGTAGGACTAAAAAACGCATTGTTAGCATCCGGTTTCCAAATCGAAAATAACAGTCATGTAGATGCCGTTGTTGTCGGTTTAGACCGTCAAATAACCTACGATAAATTAGCTACTGCTACACTTGCTATTCAGTCTGGTGCTAAATTTATTGCCACTAATACTGATACAAATCTGCCTACTGAAAGTGGTATGATGCCTGGTGCAGGTGCACTAATATCAGCACTTGAGGTATCCACACATACTAAACCAACTGTAATTGCTAAACCTGAATCTCCTATTATGGAAGGAGCATTATCAGTTATGAACGTTAATAAAGCAGACGTTATTATGGTTGGAGATAATTATCAAACCGATATACTTGCAGGAATTAACAACAATATTGACACACTTCTTGTTTACTCAGGTGTCTCAACACCTGATCAAATTAGCAAATTAGATAAAAAGCCAACCTATGAAATAAATTCGCTAGATGATTGGTCAATATAAAAGGACTGTTTCACGTGAAACAGTCCTTTTATTTATGCAATTTCTTGATCATTAGAAACTATTTTTTTAGGTGACCTATAAAACAGCAAATATAGTACTGCTGAAATCACTGGAATCACGGCTGCCACAAAGTACAAATCTCTGAATGGAAGTTGTGCATGTAGCGCACCGAATACATACGGTCCGACACCTAATCCTAAGTCTAGCCCTATAAAGTAGGTTGATAAAGCAATTCCTACACGATGGCTAGTTACTAATTTTAGTGAAACTGCTTGTCCATTAGACATGAATGTACCATATCCTAATCCAATGAAAGCGCCGGAAACTAATAGCATAACACCATTAGTTGTAAATCCAAGTACAATTAACCCAAGTGTGAGGAAAATATAACTAGGATACATCACCATGTTCTCACCATAACGATCAAAAAGACGTCCAGACATAGGTCTTGTCAAAGTAACAATACCCGCATAAACCACAAAGAAGAAAGAACTAATAGCTACTAAATTCAACGTCTCAGCATAAGAAGCTAAGAATGCTAGCACACTTGAGTACGATAGTCCCATCAAAAATCCAATAATAGTAATCAGTAATACTTTATATTCAATAAAACTAGAAACTTTCCACGATTTTAATTCTGCCAAATGCTCTGGTGTCAAAACAACATTATTAATTTTAACTGCAAACAAAGCGACCATTGATAGAGCAATTAATACAATTGACAAAATAACAATGAAATGAAAACTAGTTGCATTCAATAATAGTAAGCCGATAAACGGTCCTATAGCGGCCGCTAAACTCGTACTTAAGCCGTAGTAGTTAATCCCTTCACCCTTACGCTTTTCGGGTATAAATTCCGTTACAATAGCGTTTAGAGCTGTTGAGGTCATTCCATACGCAAAACCATTAAGTAGTCGAACAATGTCCAAAAAGCCAATGGTGGGAACTGTTAAATACGCAGCAGTCGTAATTAAATAAATCACTGCTCCCCATCTAGCAACGCGTTTACGACCAATAATTTCTAACTCCTTACCCATAATAAGTCTAGCAATTAAAGTACCTATAATATAAATTCCTGAAGCTAATCCAGCTTGCCCAAAAGAGGCGTGCAATTGGTCAGTTGCCATGACCGCAATAATAACCATCATAAGGTAATAAACTAAATAAACAATAAAATTGATTAGCGTAATTGTAATAAAGCCTTTATTAAATAATTTTTCTTCCATTAACCTATCCTTCAAACCCACAAAAAAACCCTGTAATATGTTTTACTATGTCGGGGAAGGAGATTGTAGAAGAACAGTCTTGACGCTGTCCATTTTTCAGAAAACTCCATTCATTTTTACACTGCAAGCTTGCATGAAAAGTTTGTAAACTGGATCAGTTATTTTTAGGATACCACTTTTTCACAAGCTTCGCAAAGAAATTTGATAATATCCTATAATTCTTAAATAAATTGACAGCGTAGCAACTATACTTTGCAAAATGTTACCACTATTTGTAAGAACTTTCATAAATTTACATTACTATTTTCATAAAAAAAAGGCAAGAAAAAAGCAAGCTCTACTGAACTTGCTTCCCTTATGGGCCTGACAGGACTCGAACCTGTGACCC
>NZ_BPKZ01000016.1 GCF_019656075.1 Leuconostoc palmae
GAATTGACATAAAAATACTCCTATACTTTCATTTTACGGACTGAATAAAAATAGTCCATTTTTTTAGTATAAGAGCATCTAATTAGGGCTTCAAAAAATGCTTATATAACTACTGTGTGAACTCCTTACAATCCCCCTAAACACCTATATTGACCGTTTTATCAAAATGACTGATAGAGCGGTTTTTCGTAAAAATAAAGGTTAATTCCAACCGATTTAAAATAACTAAACATCAGATAAACTGTTCTTCCTTTTGAATTTTGGGTTACACATTTGATCAGATATACTAATTAAACATATCTTTTTCTTGTTTCCATCTAACTTTCTGATTAATTATTTACAATAAAAAACATCGAATTAATCGATGTTTGATAACTTAGCGGTAGTCGTTAGATAAACTTCATAATATGCGGGGGTGATAAAATTAAACTCCGCTAAGTGTTTTCAACTATAACACTATTTTTGATAAACGTCTATCAAACAATTAATGTATATGACTCTCTCGTGTATTGATTATCTCATTTATTTTGATAATCTCAATAATCACATTTTGTTGACTATTCGGTTCTGTGCTAATTGTGATCAGTTAGTTGTACTTCTGAAGTAGACATCATTAAAACTGATCCAATTTTCTCCAAAAGATGATTTAATTAGCATTAATTACTTTCTTTCGTCAGAATGTACTTGTGTTATCACTCTATGCTGCTGAGTTAAAACTTTTAGCTACCACAATTTATAGGTTCTATAACCATTGTCTGCTACTCAACATATGAATAAACATATAAAAAAGCCCTCCGATTATCGAGGGCTTTTATGTGTTTATTTAGAACAAAGATGTAACATGCAAAAATGCAATCTCTTCAGCAAAATTAAATTGCTGAATTTGGATAAATAACTTTAAATTATATAATCATTTTTTAAAAAATAGACTGCGATCCAATTTTACGGTATTCAAATAATATCATCACTAAAATTTCTCAAAAAAATATCGACATATGATGCCGATATCGAATAGCTCAGCGGTTAAATGAGATAATATCATAATTTATTGGGAGAGTTTAGTCATATAGGATCCGCTAAGCTAGCTATATTATTTGTAATATTTATATTTTTTTACTTTACTAAGTTTTCATATTAAACATATTTGAATTAACTTGTTCTGCATTAAGCGCTTCTCATAGATTAATTCCGTGTTTATTTAAAATTAAATGAAAAAACGTTTTTATTTTTTATATACAGAAATACGTTTTTTATCTATACTAGAACTTTTGATTTGCTCTACCAAAGCCGAGGCATAATCTGCATAACTAATATAACTCTTACCTTCTGCATTTATCATTAACTGTTCACCTGCAAAAGCATAATCATTTGTCTTTGGCCCTTCACTATCAAAATCAGCTGCTGGACTAATGTAAACCCAATGAATATTTTTTGAACTTTTAAGTAACTCTAATCCTCGACTCATGCTCTCAGCTAATGGTTTAAATGCGTCAGGAAAATCTGGAGTATCTTTTAGCTGAACACTCATATTATTATCAACATATAAACTGCCAGCGCCACCCACAACGTATAGTCTTGTTTTGCTTCCGCTCAAAATTTCAATTAGATGTTTAATTGATGTATAATGCTGATCCAAGTGATTGGGGTCAAACATGCCAAAAGCGTCGACAACGGCATCAAATGATGATAAATCTTCAGCTGTCAGATCAAAAATATCTTTTATAATTGCCTGATTTGCTTTGCTTCTATTTTCCTTACGAACGATGGCTGTTACATCCAATCCATTGCTCAGCGCTTCTTCAACAATACGTTGACCAGATTTTCCATTCGCTGCGATTACTGCTATCTTCATGATATAGTTCCTCCATTTGAGATAAGCCTATCATTTTCACTTACAAAATACAAGTAAAATACCAATCACATAAAATAGGCTAATTTATATGAGTAACATCCAAAAATATGATATAAATATGAAAATAAAAAAGCCAACTCTGTCTAACAAAATTGGCTTTCGCTTTATAACTTTTCAGCATCAAAGATTTCATAGCTGTTAAGTTCGTTGTAAATTTCCCCATCATTTGTTGGTGTTTTAAAATCAAAATTTTTATCTGAAAACGCCACAATTTTCTCATGTTTATATCATATTATCAATATCGACTCCATCATTTGTTAATCTTGAGATTGCAATCTTTGCTGTTGTATCTATATTTCCATTGAAAATTTGTGACGCTAGTATTTCTCTAACTTCTAAAGCCCTCATTAATCATAACCCCTTTTAATTGTTAACCTAATTATAAATACAACTTAGCAGTCTTGGTAATGCCAAAATGTTATCATCATAAAAAATAGTAACAATCATTGTTACTATTTTCCTTAAATTCAAAAATGAGCTTTAATTTTATAAATTGGTTGTCCCTTTGCTAAAAACTTTTGTTCGTACTCAGTTTCTATATTACCGGCAACTTTTTCTTCATCTTCATGTAGATCCAAAGTATAGTCTTCAGGTGTCCATCGCATACCATAATCCATAAAACTAACAATAGAATATTCAAATAAGTGACGATTGTCTGTTTTGAATTCTATTTCACCGCTGTCAGGCAAGACTGCTTCGTAAGACTTTAAAAAAGTCTTATATGTCAATCGACGTGACTCATGACGTGTTTTTGGCCAAGGATCTGAAAAATTAAGGTATATTTTCTCAACTTCTGCTTTTTTAAAATAAGTTTCTACCCCATTACCGTTGCCATAAATATATCTCAAATTAGGAAGTTTACCTACCTGATCAAAACTTTTACGTGCAGCAATGGCAACTGCTGTCTCTTGTATTTCCATACCAATATAATTAATATCAGGATGTGCTAATGCCATACCTAATATGAATTGCCCCTTACCTGATCCAATTTCAACATGGATGGGTTGTCGGTTGTTAAACAAATCTTGCCATTTGCCAATCTGTTGTGTCGCTTTTTCTTGCGTAATCACAATGTCTGAATGGGCACTTAACCAGTTAGCTGCCCAAGGTTTTGCTCGGAGATGCATAAATTTACCAAAGTAATTTAAAAAATTACAAATATCCTTTTTTTATTTTTTGCAGTTGATGTGGCACATATATTTTGGAAAGCAAAAGATTACCAGCAATTAATATAATAACAAATGTTATCGATTGATGTAAGCCATTTTTAAAGTTACAACTCACTAGTATTGCACTCACTAATAAATTCATGCGATAAACAAGTGACATAAATATTCGTTCTCGCTGACTAATATCTATCGGTATTATTCTTGTCCACAGTGTGTTTTCTGTATCTTTGAATAATGGTATGAGTTGAAAAGTAACGAGATATAAAATAATTAATCCTATGCCCATAGTCAAAAATATTGTTGTACGAGGTATTAATAAAATTAAAATAGCGCCCACTAACAGTATGTTTACTAATAACGGTAAAATATCTCTATCGCGTGCTAATCGCACCACATATAAGCGATAAAGTGCTTTTTGATTTCTTGTGATCAATTTTAAAAATAGATCAAGATATCGACGTCGTTTGATTGTTTTGACTTGCTGTGGTATTTCAGCAAAAGTTGCATAAAATTGATAAACCAGTTGTTTGTGCTTTACAGCCTGCTCAATAGCCATTTTCCAATTAATAGAAACTTTGTGATTATTTCTAAAATTCATCAAAATAATCAGTAAGAACACTACCGTAAAGAAATTAATTAAAACAAGGAAAAAAGAACTTGACAGACTCAAAATGAATCCTAGTAATAAAAATGGTATCAGGTAATAAACGATTAAATAATACATGTGATTCATTTTCAGTCTCGAACTTTGAAACAACTGTTCTTTTTCGAGTAGTAAAATAACCAATTTATATATTAAATAAAAAGCAATTAACGTTATTAACTTAATTATAGATAATTCTCCAAGTTTTATGATTATTGGTAAGATTGATACTATCGCTAAACACTGCCAAAGCATTGAAAAACAAAAACTAGACCACAGCGCATAACATAAATAATCTGTTGCTATAAAATAATCTGTACCAAGAAAAAACAGACGATCAGCTGGTTCGAAATACGTAACAAGTTTGCCAATTTGAAATACCAAAGTTAAGAAAAACGCAATTAAAAAAGGTGTCACAGGCGAATGCCAAACCCAATTAAATTCTGCTTGTTTAAATATTTCACGATAACCTAATACTAATCCACCAAAAGCAATGAGTAGAAATAAAACAAAATGATCGTTGAATAATAATCGAAGATATCTAAGGTTACGTTTTTGGGCATTAATGAATCGCTCCTTAAAAACTTTACGCATGTTCATAAGAAGATACCTGCTGAAATACATCAAAGAAATCGTCTAACTGATTAAATTTTAAATTAAACCTGTCCCCTAATTGTGCCGCTGATCCAGTAAAGTAAACTTGCCCATCTTTTAATACAACAAAACGATCAACAAACTTTGCAGCTGATGATAATAAATGTGTTGTCATCAAGACAGAATTTCCTAACGAGGCATGTTGCTTTAACAGTTGAATCACATCTTTTTGAGCCACAGTATCTAAGCCTAAAAAAGGTTCATCAACAATTAATAACGGTGACTCTAGCATGAATGCTGCAACCAGCATAACTTTTTGTTTCATTCCTTTTGAAAAATGCGTTGGTAACCAATGTTGCTTATCTGATAATCTAAACATGTTTAGCAATTCTTCGACACGTTTCCAAGACTGCACATTATCAATTTCATGAGTAGCAAGCATTAAATGAAGATGTTCAGATAATGTGAGTTCATCATATAACATTGGCTGCTCAGGAATGTAAGCAATTTGTTTTTTAAAAATAGTTGGATTGTCTGCTAATCGCGCGCCATTTAATGATATTTCACCACTAGTTGGTTGTAATTCACCAATTATGTGATTAATAGTTGTGGACTTTCCCGCACCATTAAGACCAATAAGCGCCACGATTTCGCCATTTTCAACTTTGAAGTTAACACCGTTTAGCACAGTAGTTCCGGAGTAGCCACCCGTTAAATTGTTTACATTTAATCCCATATCATTATTATAACAGGGACTGGAGCTTATTTGGTATAATAGACATGATTAAACAATTGATTGGAGATTAGTAATGGACATATTCGACAAAATTATTTCAGGTGAAATTCCTAGCTATAAAGTCTATGAGGATAATGATGTATTTGCCTTTCTAGATATTTCCCAAGTTACTCCAGGCCATACATTGGTTGTTCCTAAGCAGCACGTTTCCGATATTTTTGCATATGATGATGATTTAGCGCAAAAAATTTTACTTAAATTGCCTCTTATCGCAAAGGCAATCAAAAAAAGCAATCCTGCTATTACTGGTATGAATATTCAATCTAATAACGGACAATCAGCTGGTCAGACAGTTTTCCACTCACACTGGCACTTGATTCCACGTTTTGATAATGATAATTTATCCAGCGTTTTAGCCCCAACTATTGATAATAGTGAAAATTTTTCACCCGATCAATATCAAAAGATTGCAACTGCTATTGCATCTCAATTTGAATAGACAAGGCGGTCAACCAATGAAACTAATTAATCAAATCAAATCCTTAGCACATCAAATAAAAATACTGACACTATTAAGTAAAAAATTAACAACTCAACAAAAAAATCTATCTGATAAACTTAACTATATACAAACTGTGAGCGACGACATTCAAGACGATATTAACAAAATGAAATTTAAAAACAAGCCACATATTGATCGCATTCAAGAAGCTTCAAATCGTATCAATGCTGAGTTATCAAAGTATCGGGCGTAAGTCCTTTTTTTATGTTAAAATATACAAAATACTAATCAGAAAAGGAAGCATATCATGCGTAAATTTATTTGGGGTCTGATTGTCGTTATCTTCGGCGCAGGCTTGATATATCTTGGTTTAAATTCATCAAAAACTCTAATGACATCAGATTCAGGCAAAATTACTGAACAAGAATTTGTTTCAGATCTCAAAAAGTCACCAGCTGGACAACAAGAATTCGCTAATTTGGTTATTAACAAAGTTTTAGCAAAAAAATATGGTGGTAATGTGTCCCAATCGGATGTACAAGATGCATTCGATACACAAAAAGCACAATATGGTGACTCTTTTGAAAAAGTATTATCATCAAATAACACTAACGAATCACAATTTAAAACAAACATCAAAAATAATTTGATAATGAATGCTGCTGTAAAAGCAAATTACAAAGTCACTGATAAACAGATCAGTGACGCCTATAAAGACTATCATTCAAATACAACTATCTCATTAATTACGGCTAAGGATGATAATGCTGCTAAAGATGCCATCAATGCATTGAAGTCTGGTGATAGCTGGAACAATGTTTACAAAAAATATTCAACAGACACAACATATTCAAAACAAAACGGCCAGTTACCTGCTTTTGATTCAACAAGTCGTAATGTTGATTCGGCAATTCAAGATGCAGCATTTAAATTAGAAAAAACTGGTGATTACACATCATCACCAGTAGCTGGTTCAAATGGTGGCATTTACGTCATTCAACTGAATAAAACTACTACAAAACCCAGCTTAAATAGTATTCGTACTAAATTAGCGGATCAAGTTGTTAACAAATTCTTAAATGATCAGCAAAACTCTTCTAAAATACAAGCAATTATTGGACAAATTTTACGAAAAGAAAATGTCAGTGTTAAGGATTCTCAGTTAAAAAATGCATTAAATGCTTATTTAACAGCTGGTCTATCAACAAAGAAATAAATTAAAAAAGATTCCTGTTAACAGGGATCTTTTTTAATTTATTTCTGCGCTTTGCTCTAAATCACTTTTATAGAATCGACGCTTATCTAATCCAAATATACGCTCAGAAAATTCGTTATTATCAGTTTTTTCCAAAGCTGAAGTCATCATTTGTATATTAGCATCTAACTCATCCAAATGATGTAATACTTCAGCTACCATAGTCGCTGGTCTAATCGGTGATCCATATTCCATTAATCCATGATGAGATAATATAACATGACGTAATAAAACCAGATCTTCTGAGTGAATATCGAAATGTAATTCATTTGCAGCTAAGACAATTTGTTCGTCAATCAAAACAATGTGTCCAATTAAATTGCCTTCTAAAGTATATTGTGTTGCAACTGGACCAGAAAGTTCAATCACTTTGCCTAAATCATGCAATAGTGCACCTGCTAATAAAAGTTCTTTATTAACTTGTGGATATTGATTGGCAACTTGTACTGCAAGTCGAGCAATCGACAGTGAATGAAATGCTAATCCACCCGCAAATGCGTGATGATTACTTTTTGCAGCAGGAAATTGCAAAAATTGTTCCTGTGATGCAGCAAATAACTTTCTAACTAATCTATTCCATACAGGATTTGTTATCATTAAAATATAATCATTAAGCTCACTACGCATATCATCTTCTTTTATTGGTGCATGTAGCATAAAATCTGATGAATTATTAGGCTCTCCACCATTGGTTAACCGTATTTCTGTAATTTGAATCTGCGGTTTATCCTGAAACGAACCTCGTACACCTTGTATTTTAACAATGGCACCCGGAATAAATGACTTTATTTGTTCATTAGAAACGTCCCATAAGTTACCTGGTAGATCTCCTGATCTATCAGAAAAAATTAAACTCAAATAGGTCTTTCCTGTTTTTGTTAAGCGAACATCTGCGTTTTTTATTAACGCAAAAGTATCTACTTGATCGTTTTCTTGATATTCAGTTAATAATTTCAAAATAATAAAAACTCCTTTTTCACAAGTCTAACACATTGATACCTTCTTTATTCGTTAAAGCTGTCGAAAAATAAAACACCTGTTGTCTTTTTGATATTTCCTTTAAAATCATTATTATTTCAGTTCGCCTTTTGGCATCAAAATTTACAAATCCATCGTCAATAAATAGTGGTAACGCTATAACATCGGAAATAACTTGAGCCAATGCGAATTTTAAGGCAACAAACAATTGTTCTTTTGTTCCCGTAGATAACTCATTAATATCAAATATCTGATAATTATTTGTCACAACTCTAATATTATTTTTTTGAAAATGCATGTCAACATATTTTCCAAATGTTAGTCTTGAAAAATAATGTAATGCTGCTGTCTTCATTTTCGGAAACCTATTTTCTGACGATAATGATAATGATTCATTAATCCAACGGATAGTTAATTTTTTTGCTAAATACTGCTCAAAATAATCAATTAACTCGGTTTCTTCATTAGCTAAATCTTGTTGCTGAGATAAATATTGATCATTACTCATCAATTGTTCTTGCTTAATTTTATACTTGGTCACTTCTGTCTTTAAATTAGCAATATTATTTTCAATGAGTTCACTTTGCTTATTATTCTCTGATAACTTCTGTTCTAAAATTGACATGTTATCTATTGTTATTAACTTATTATACTGATCATCTGGTATTTGTTTGATTAAATCATGATATCGATTAATATTTTTTTGTTGCTCCACACTATCAAAATAACCTTTTTCAAAATCAGCATCATTATTAAAATGATATTTATCTAGTAAAATTTGCTGAATCTGATGTTCATGTTCAAATTGTAACTCGTAGGTTTTTAACTCAGAAAGAATTTGTTGTTGTTTAATGACGACCAATTGATTTTGATTCTGATGTTCTAGTTCGGATTGTTTAATTTGTGATTCAAGCTTTGATATTGCTAAAGTGAGATCTTCTATTTTTTTAATTGAAAAATATCGGTCAATGGTTCCTACATCTCTATTCAAATCATATTCAACTTGATGTAATTGCTTAGATATGCCGTTACTAATTTGTTTTATTTGCTGATTAATTTCGGGCAATTCACGAATTTTAGGTTGTAATCTTTGTATATTTTTTATCGAAATACCACCGTACCTATTTTTGATGTCTATAATTTTTTTATAGTGAAACATCAACTTATAGGTGCTATATCCTCCTGTCATTAGGCCAACTAAGATACCTGGTTTAAAAATGGAATAAGAAGCTATGATCAAAGCTAATGATACTACCGATGCAATATGAAAAAATATCATATTTTTAGATATTAATGCGCCTTCCTCTTTAGAAAGTGCTTGAGGGACTTCTATTTCAAATAAATTGTTAATAGCCTGTTTCTTTTGTTGTAATTTTTTAAGACTACTAGATAGCATATCTAAACGATTATGAATTAGTTTTAAATTAACTAATGATTTTTTAAATTGAGCAACATCGATTAAAAAATCATTAGTTAACTTTTCTTTCATCCCTTTTTTTAAAGTATTCAATTTATTTTCGATCAAATTCTGACTTACTTTTGATTGTCGATACTGAAGTATATCCATTTCTGAAATTGATACAATCGAGTCTTTAATTTTTTCTTTTATTTTATTAGCTTGATTAACTAATCCATAGTGATAAATCATTGCTCTGAGTTGCTCTGATTTTTGTTTATAAGAAACTAATGTTTCTTGGTTTTGTTTTATTTTACTGTCAACCTGCTTTGTTTGATTCTCTAAATCTAAATAGTTTTGAACATCAACTTGACTTTTATTTATGAGTAATTGATGTGTCTCATATTGATTAGTTAATACATTTAACACTCGTTGACTATTCTTACGTTGTGTATATTGATTCGCTGATTCCTTTTCTAATATTTCGGATAGTTTTAACCATTGTTGACTATTAATTGCACCAATGCTTAAAATTATCCTTTTAAGATCATTAACCTTTAATTTCGAAATCTTGGATAAATCCATCTGACTAAAATTAAAAATAGCATCAAACATTTCTCGATTAAGCGGCTCTAATTGTTTGTTTAACCATTCTTCAGGGCTACTTATTTCTTCTCCCGTTAGAATATCAATTATATTTAAACTTGATTGAACGCGCCCTGTTCTTGTTATTTTTACCTGACTTTCAGGAAAATCAACAATTATACTGCCACCATATTTACTACCATTCTTGGGGTCATAAACATTAGCTTGCCCTTTTTTAGTTGGAAAACCAAATAACATTGACACAATAAATTCACGTATAGTTGTTTTGCCTGATTCGTTTTGACCAATAATTGCTTGAAAATTAGTAGAAAAATCGAATTCTTGATGTGCCCATTTACCAAATCCGTTAATATAAATTTGTTTAATTTTCATCACTCAATTACTCCTCTTTGTGATGGCTCAGCAACTGCTGCATACTTTCTCTTAAATTTTGTTGCCCAGATTCTGTCATAAAAAATTCTCTTATTGTTATTGGCACTTGTTCAGATAAATAATCATTGATATTAAACTCACTCATCACATTCTCTAACGCTTGATTCCAGTATTTTTCATCTATATGATTAACCAATAATAGTGTGTTTTTAACAATTATTTTAACGATCCATATATATTCTGGTGTGCATTTGCGTAATGTTTCCAATGTAATACCATTTTCTATGCGTTCTTTAATAACCGAATTGTGAACCTCATCTACCAAAATTGTCATGAAAACGGGTTTATTATCATATTTAATGGACTTTATTTTTTCTGTAATGTCACTTTCATCATTCAAAGAGTTAATAGATAATGTTTGCCAAAGTATAATAGTTGTTTTACAAAAATGGGGTACTAAGTTTTGGCTTTTGTCTGGACTTACCAAATAATACCCTTTCTCTCCGACCTCTTTTCTATTTAATCCTTGCAAATCACCAGAATATCCTATGAATGGTACTTCATTTAAAGTCTGTCTAGCATGGATGTGTCCTAAGGCCCAGTAATCATAATTCTTATCCAACATATCTCTAATTTTGAAGGCTGCATAAGGTTCACCTGAATTACCAATGCTACCATGGTACATACCAATATGATAATCAACATTTAACCTTTTTTTTGGAAATTTATCAATTACACTATTATTCTGACGCGGTGTTTGGTAACTAAAACCTGTAATCGCAATTTTTTCGCCCGAATTCAGTATTATTTCCTTCGTCTCCACATTTTGTTCAAAAATCTGTACATTATCTGGCCATGGTAAATGCTTTTGTTTATCTACTTCAAAATCATGATTCCCAAAACTTAAAAAAACCCCAATTTGATTTTTCTTGAGTAATGAAAAAGATTCTGTCACAATATTTTGTATGGCTGGTCCGCTTTTGGTAACATTATAAAAATCACCAGGTAACAAAATAAAATCTATTTGTTCTTCAATGGCATTACGTATCATATTTTGGAAGGCCATAATTGTTGATTCTTCAACTAACTTTTTCAAATTTGCCGGCATTTGCTTACTTAATCCTTTAAAAGTGTTGCCTAAATGCACATCAGCTGCATGAATGAATTTCATATTAACCCCTTTGAACATTTGTTCGCTTCTTCCATTATACTGAAATAAAAATGCTTTCACAACTTGTGAAACCCCTTACATGTATGCTATTATAGAGGTAAATTTATAAGGAGATTTTAATATGGCAATCTATAAAATATTATTTGGGACATATACCAAACGTATTTCTAAAGGATTATATGAAGCGGAATTAGATACGGATGCTAAACAACTGAAAAATGCCAAATTTGTTGGTGAACTAACAAACCCTACTTATTTAGCAACTTCTAAACAAGATAAAGTATATGCAGTTGAAAATCGTAATGGTAATGGTGGTGTTGTGGTCTTAGATCAGAAGCAACGCCCACTTAAAGAAATAGAAGCTAACTTAAGTGAAGGTTCTGCTCCAGCGTATATTGGTGTTGATGAAGCAAGACAACTTGTCTTTGCTGGATATTACCATCGTGGCACAGTTGAATCTTATCAGATTAAGCCTGATGGTAAACTATTAAAAGTAACAACTTGGCAAAATAGTGGGTCAGGTCCTCGTCCAGAACAACAATCACCCCATATTCATTTTGCCAACTTAACCCCAGATAATCGACTTGTAGCGGTTGATTTAGGAACAGATGAAGTCATAACATTCAATGTTGAACAAAATGGTAGCTTTACTGAAGCAAAACGCTTCAAAACTGAAGATGGATTTGGTCCACGACATATTCGTTTTTCGCCAGACGGTCAATACGCCTATTTACTAGGAGAATTATCAAGCCTCTTGAGCGTTCTAAAATATAATCAAGAAGATGGTTCTTTTGAACATGTCGTGACTGCTTCAACTATTCCTTCTGACTGGGATGCACATAATGGTGCTGCTGCACTTCGAGTAAGTAACGACGGTCGCTACATTTACGCATCAAATCGTGGTCATAATTCTGTGGCTGTTTTCAAAGTTATTAATGAAGGCGCCGAAATAGAAAGAACTCAATTAATTAGTACTGAGGGTGAATTCCCTCGTGATATGAATTGGGACAAAGATCAAAAGTTCTTAGTTGTTGCCAATCAAGATACTGATAACGTTTCATTGTATCAACGTAACTCTAGTTCTGGGGAGTTAACCCTTCTACAAAAAGACTTCGTAATTCCAGAAGGCGTTCGTGTTTTATTTGAATAAAAAAAAGCAGTCCTAGTCACTGCTTTTTTTTTGTAAATCAGTTTGATAAACTTTTGCAATTTCTTTAGCAATAATTTTGTGTCCTTTACTATTGGGATGTAACCCGTCAGGCATGACATTTTTTCTAAATGTTTGATCCGCTGGATTAAACAGCTTGGCAGTCATCAATTCAACTAATGGCAACGTTAAATCTTGGCATGCTGCCCTTACTGCTGTGACATAATCATGTAAATCGTAGCCTAGTTTATTCTTACTTTTATCAGTTCTCCGTACTCTATCACCTTTTACTGGTGACTGTAACGTAGGTGTTAGAATCATTATTTTTTTCTGTTTTCTCTTAAGTTGTTCAATAGTATGATAAAAAGCACCTATATAAGATTCATGCGGTAAATCTTGTTTTGAGCCAATTGGCACATTAGCTAGCCAATCATCATCTGTTGTTTGGAATATGCATAAGTCTGATGTATCTAGCCTAACAGATTGTTGATAAATACTATTATAGCCATTATCACAAAGATGGGCTCCAGATATTGCCAAATTTTTTATCATTGCACCTGTTGCTTTTTGGATATACTGCCCATAATTAAAGTCAGACTTCAACCCAAATGAAACACTATCTCCAATAATACCAATTGTTTGATTTTTTTTGATGCCCGACTGAGACAAACTGGTTATTAATGATAGATCTTCTAAATCAAATCGTATGCCTTTCTTCAGTGAAATAATCTCGTCTACAATACGCTGTATTGCTTGAGTAAAATATTGTAACAAGCTGAGGTCCTGAAAAAAAACACTATTATATTTCTCTTTCGTTTTATTATCTAAAATAAGTAATGCTTTTCGTAATTTTGGGTCACAACTTGATTGTAAAAGTATAATATCCCAATAAATTTTAATTTCGGCTTCTTCAATATGCTTTGATAACATCAAAGCGTTAAAGACTTGAAACGCTTTAGTATTTTCTATTAATTGGTTTGATAGCTGTGTTAACTCTTTCATAATTTCTCAACTTTTTAACGTTCTTTGATTAAAAATCACACAATCCTACTTTATGCGTTAAATTTCATGCTAACATACTAATTATACTAATTTTAGGAGATTACTATGAAAAATAAACGATTAGGTATTAGTTCTGCGTTATTTGCCTATACTTTATTGCCTATACTTTATTGCCTATACTTTATGGGGTATACTTGGTCTTTTCTGGGAATTATTACACACTGTCCCACCATTAGCCACACTCTCTTATCGAGTTATATGGTCGCTCGTTACCATTCTCTTCGTTATTACCATTCAAAAAGATTGGCACAATATGTTATTAACAGTTATAAATCTAATTAAAAACAAACGCATCTACTATATTGCAATGAGCTCTCTATTTATTTCCTTGAATTGGTTTATTTATATCTATATGGTAACCCATCATCAAGCCACAGAAGCAAGTTTAGGTTATTATATCATGCCTATAATGAACGTCGTAGTTGCTATCCTATTTTTACATGAAAAATTAACTAAATATAGTACGCTTGCTTTAATTTTTGTCATTATTGGTGTAACTGTTCTTACAATTAATACCGGCTCTATCCCCATAACTACGATTATTATGGCTGCTTCATTTTGCTTGTATGGATTAATAAAAAAACAAGTTCCTTTACCATCTACAATGTCTTTAGCACTAGAAACTGCTCTTATACTAAAAAAATGGACTATTTTTATTCAGTCCGTAAAATGAAAGTATAGGAGTATTTTTATATCAATTCGTTATTCGCAAGATTTCAAAGATTCATTGGTTAAACTTCACCAAGAAGGCCGT
>NZ_BPKZ01000017.1 GCF_019656075.1 Leuconostoc palmae
GCAGCAATACGACGATAGCCATAAAATTTAAAGGTTTTCCAAACGTCTAAAATATAAGGTTTCAGGGATTCTCTACGCTTTTCTAATCGCTTGACATCTTTTAACGTCTTTGACTGACCATGAATCATGACTGGGGTAGCTTGCTTGACCCAAATAGCAATAGAATCTTTTGAAGGTCCAAATTCTTCTGCTAATGATTTGAGTGAACGGCCTTCTTGGTGAAGTTTAACCAGTGAATCTTTAAAATCTTGTGAATAACGAATTGACATAAAAATAGTCCATTTTTTTAGTATAAGAGCAAACTATTATTGTCTTTAAAATGTATGGTGAAGTATTTGGAAAAATAGTAGATAAATCAGAATGTAAATTGGCGCTGATGTCCATAATCATGTTGGAAGTAATTATTAATTAAAGTGCTAAAATCTTGATCCATAGCATTTCTCTTTTCATTTTTATATTATTTAATTACACGAACATTTGTTCTTATAATCAAATTTTTAAAAATATTGTATACTTTATATATTTTTAATGCTGTTCTTCAAGAAATTCTCTTAATCCTAATATATGTTCAATTAAAAGTACTACTTTAGCAAAGTCAGAAACCGTATATTTTGTATAGTCAAAAGAGCCGTGCGCTACTGAATTTCTTGTTAATGATGTATCTTCTTTTGAATTTTCTAGGGGATAATATTTGGTACTTAATATATTTATCGCCATTGATGATTGATATAAATACAATAAATCTTTTTGCGTATGACTCTTTTGTTGATCTGTTTTTTCTTTCAAATCGCCAACTGTTTTTCTATTTACAAAATTAAAATTTTTTATATATCCGCTAAGGCGTTCTTTAATAATGCAGTCTATAATTGAAAAAATGGTTGGTAACATAACTTTGTAATTGGAGTAATCTTTTTTTAGAGAGTCAATAATATTTTCCAATAATTCACGTGCGTTATCAGGTAAGTTTTCTTGATACAAACAAGTATTTAATGTCAATAACAACAAGCCACTACCACCAGTTAAGTTATTCTCCATGTATTTATTAGCATCTTCTGGACTATTAATGTTATCTAAGTTATCTATATCTAATTGGTCAGGTACTAACCACCCATTTTCGTGAAAATACTCAAATTTTTGATTAAGCCTAACAAGTACTTCTTTCAGTTTTGCTTGTCGTTTTTTGCTTTGTTCAGCTAATTCTCTTAATTTGCTATAATAATCATTCTCAAAATATTTTTGAAAAACTGATGTCTGAAAATTTTTCAAAATACTATTTCTCATGTCTAATGACGATTGCAATCCCATTTTACTAGGCGTCAGTTGACCATTGTAAAAAGAAGAGGTTTTTTTTATTGCCTCCATTTGTTTTTTAGATTGTAATTCCATAAATGAGTGATTCTTATTGATTAATTTACTTATAGCACTATTGGGCGTTGAGCTTATATTTTTTCGTTTGACTTTAGCAATACTGCCATACGTTTGACTATTCAAAATTTTAATTCGGTTACCAAAACTCATTTGTAATGCCATAAAATCAATTTCTTTTCTTTATTAGTTTAAAAATAATTATACGCTTGATAAACAATAAAAAGGCATAACTTAACAGTTATGTCGCTTTTTTGTTAACCATATTTGTAGAGGCATAAAAAGTGATACAACTTATCATCTTAATAAAATATTTTGAGGTAAGAGTATATTTTGTGATAGGAATATGATATTCGCTATTCTGGCGATAATTCAAAGTATAAATTGTATTGGTAAAGAAAGGAGATTATTTTTAATTAACTTAATAACTTACGAACGAAATAGATAAATATATTGGTGGTTACATAATGTAAATTTAAATATAGAATTAGTAAAATACGAACTATAATGATTTATATTAAATAATCATATTTTTAAAAATAAGTACGTTAATAATATGAAATGGTATAATATTTTTATTGTGATTTTAATATCAATGAAGGTATAAAAATAATGGGGGGGGGAATTATGAGATATAAATTATCTACCAAGGAAAATTGGGATAACGTTTGGCAAAAGCATGATACTAAGGAATCATATAATTATTTTGACTCACGTATGGAAAGGGCTAGAGATAAAATAAGTACATTTATTGATCAGGGAATTACGTTCGAAAATGATGAACATGTTCTTGAGGCTGGTTGTGGTGATGGATCAATTATTTTTGAATTATTATCCCATTTTAATATTAAATGTGTTGGAATTGATTTTTCTGAGGTAGCTCAAAAAAGTACGCTGAAAAGAATGGCTAATTGTAATAAAATTTTTCAATATAATCTGGGCGATGTACACAAATTACCGTATAAGGATAATTCTTTCGACAAAGTTATATCTTTAGGTGTAATTGAGCATTTTCACGATAATCAAGTAATTATGAAAGAAATGCATCATGTGTTGAAACCCAATGGTGTAGTTATTTTAATGACTCCAAATCGAAATTCTTTTGGGCGCATTGATCGTCTCTTTAAAGAAACATTAAAAAAATGGAAATTTGGCTATCAAACGGAATATACGACACAACAGTTAAAAAGTTTGTCTCAAAAGACTGGATTTAGTATCGTAAAATCTTTTGTTTCATTACGCCGTTCAAAACCTAACGATTCTATTTCATTTAAAATTATTTCTAGAGTAGATCAATTTTTTAATATCTTCTTCAAAAATGTGGGATTTTACAGCTACGTTTTAATTACTAAAATAGAGGAGAAATAATATGAATACTACACCAGTGATTTTTAACACAATTCCAAAACAGTTTGATTCAATACTAATTCTACAATTCGTAGAGAATAAATTGGTATTTGTTCGTAATAAAAAAAGAAAATGGGAACTAACAGGCGGGAAAAAGGAGCCTGGAGAAACAGCTTTAGAAACTGTGATACGTGAATCCTATGAAGAATCTGGAGCTAAGATAGATCCTTCTTCGCTTAAAATAATTGGTTACTATCGACTATCTTCAGGACATACAACATTAATTTCAACTGTTGATGTACTTGAATTTACTGATATTCCAGAATCATCAGAGACTGTAGAAAGAATTGTTTCAGACAAACCTTTGTCTCCAGAAATGCTGTCTTGGCAAGATAATGTATATTCAGATATTTTTAAAAAATTAAACTGGGGAATTTATGAGTAAACCAAAAAATAACGTCGGCGAAGCAAACATAAATAAAGGAATCTGGTTTAATCTTAGTTCTGTTGCAGTTATGTCATTGACTCCTGTGTTGAACAAAATATCTATGTCTACTTTGACGCCCTTACAGGCTGGTTTTTTAAATGCTATTTTCTCTGTTATTATAACTTATGCAGTCATTAAGTTTAAACGACAGACAATTCCCAACTTATTTAAAAATAAATTGGTTATGCTTTTAGGATTAACAAACGCGATTGGTATTTTGCTTCAATATGTCAGTGTCTCATTATTAGATCCAGTAAGTGTTGGACTATTTGGTAGATTTTATATTGTATTTGCATTATTGTTATCTATTATTATAATGCATGAAAAGTTGGCAAAATCAGATATTATGCCCATAATTCTAACGCTTTTTGGTACTATTTTAATTACAAATTTTCACGGATCTATTAATAGTTACTTTGGTATTTTATCGGCCATTTCCTATACATTTTTCTTTGCTTTAACAAATATGTTAGCTAAGAAGAACATTGAAAACGTTGAAACTAATATTTTACTTTTATATAATCAAGCGATTTCTGCAATAATAATAGGAATAATACTACTGTTCGCAAACCAGATTATTTTCAACTTTAATTCGGGTGTAATATCAATATTTGGTTCTGCGTTTGCCAGTGGGTTTCTTGGTCTGTATTTATTTTATGAAGGTCTAAAATATATTTCTTTCAGGAATGCAAATTTAATAAGAGCACTGAACCCAATTTTTGTTTTTATTTTCTCATTTCCTTTCTTTAAGGTGCCAATGACACCAAGTTTTATATTGGGAGGTTCGCTTATTATTATTTCAATTTTATGGCTAGGGATAGCCTCACGAAAAAATTAAAATTTGCTAGCTAAAAGTATTTTATATGTTGAAATACTTTCTATATTCGAAAAGTATTATTAATCAAACAAATGTTTAACATACTGTATGGTTCGGGGTGATAGGTTAAATGCTTCAGCAGTCACTTTAACAGTATGTGTTTTTGAATAATCAAAGATAGCTTGATTACGGCTATCTTTTTTTCTTTTAGGTCTGCCTTCCTTGTAGTTAGGATTATGTTGCTTAGCAAATACCTTTCCTGCCTGTGTACGCTCAATGATCATGTCACGTTCCATCTCCGCAACCGACAATAAGGTTCTAACAATCATACGACCCATAGGGGTGTTATCAATTGTTCCTAAGTTTAAAACTTTGATAACGATTTTTTCTTTTAATAGGGAGTCAATTAAATTTAGCGCTTCTCGCGTGTTACGGGCAAAACGGTCTAATTTTGTGACAATCAAAGTATCATTTGGTTCAACTAAATGAACTAACTTCTCAAATTGTGGACGAGTGGTCGTGGTTCCTGAATATTTTTCACTTATAATAATATCAGCACCAGCTTTTTTTAAAGTATCTTTTTGTTCATTTAAAGATTGTCCTGCTGTTGATACTCGTGCGTAACCATAGACTGTCATTTTTCACCTCATTAAATTGCATAGTATAAAGGCTATTATACCAAGGAGTATAAAAAGCGCAAAATACTTATAAGTATCTTGCGCTTTTTATTACATATTATTTTTCTCTTGCTAATTTAGTAGCGTAACGATTATAAATATTATTTCCCACTAGAGCACTAATGGTAATTAGACATCCTAAAATTTCAAAAGCAGAAACCTTATAACCATTTATTATTGTTATAATAAAGGAAGTGATGGGAACTAAATTCATAAACAATATACCATTTATTGGACCAATAATACGGTTACCCATGTTCCAAGCAAACACTGCAATAACGCCAGCTAGCGTAATCATATAAACAAGTGCATTTTGAACACCGGATACTTGTGAAAATGTGGGCACTTTTAACCATCCGAACATTGTAGATATTACTAATACAATAATAACTGAACATACACCTAAAATTGATGTTAAGGTTGAGTAGCGTAAAATTGACCATTCTGGGAAGTCAGCACCTCCGGCTGTATAAATTACCCAACATAGTGCACCAAGTAAAATGAATATTACTGCTAAAATGGTATTGTGCCCTGAAAGTAAAATACTAATATGACCTTTTGTTACCACCATAAAGACACCTACTGCAGCAATAATCATAGAAAATAAGGATACCATTGTGGGCTTTTTCCCACGATAAATCCAGCCTACTAGGACACCGAGTAATGGCTGAATAGCCATCATAACAGAAGCAATTATTGATCCAGACTGCCCTGCAATTTGCTGACCAAGAAAAACTAGAAAACTAAATCCTGCAAAGGCAGAAGTACCAAATAACCATAAGCGTATGATATGCCCTTCGGTTTTGAATGCTTTAATGCCTTCCACAAAAAATAAAATAATAGCAAAAATAACGGCAACACTTCCATACCTTAATAACGTGAAGTAAAATGGATCCATAATTTTAAGAGCTGGCGCCATTATAGGAAACATTCCACCCCACGATAATACAGAAATTAAACATAAAATTAAACCACCTAAATACTTTTTAGACATTTTTTCTCCTTTAAACTTCGCTGAGAAGTTCAGTATATTTGACCTTGCCAGACAAACTAATGTTAAAATATTAACATGACTACATTATGATAAGGAATATGCAGTTTATAATATGGGGTATAAATTATTTGAATACGTATCAATGTATGGGGGGGAATATTAAAATGATTAATAATTCATTTAACGTTGAATTACTATATGTTTTTGCTAAAGTTTGTGAATTAAAAAGTATAAACAAAAGTAGTATTCATTTGTCGATGACACAACCTGCCATAAGTAAAAAAATTAAACAATTAGAAAATTATTATGATAAAGAACTTTTTATCCGAACACCACAAGGTATGGAACTTACGCCAGTAGGTTATAATCTCTATAAAAAATCTAAACACTTTATTGCTGAATTTGAAAAAATGAATGTTGATATATTTGAGAATAAAATAAAGATCTCCGATATTAAATTAGGATCTTTAGATAGTATTTCATCCCATACATATTCTTCATTTTTTGTTGACTTTTTATCCGAACTAAAAACAATTACTATTACAAATAATATTTTTGATTTGATTTATCCTTTTAACGAGAAAAAATTAGATTTAATTTTAATAGATTCTGAATTTGAAAACAAAATTATTGGAAAGATAAGTAAAATACAACTATTTGAAGAGCCATATTACTTAGTTTATTCACAATGTAATAAAAGTATGGAAAAATTATCTGAATTTGCTATTATCAAGGCTACTCAACTAAATCAGTTGAGAATAATTATGTATCCTAAATACTGTCCTATTCATCAAAGAATAATTGAAATATATGAGCAACTAAACATTTCATTACCAGAAATTGTAGAAATTGATTATAGCGAATCAACTATAGCAATGGTTTCTAAATCTGAATTTGTTACTATTCTTCCTAAATCCCTAGCCATTAATAAAGTAACTCAAAATATTAATAAACTTACAATGAAACAATTAGGCAATGAATTCATTAGACATGTTTCCGTTTTTTCACATAATAAAGAGACATTAAATTTAGTACATAATCTCTTACAATGATTTTTGCATATCAAAGATTTATACAAAAAAAGGTATGACTTTTAACAAATAACCCCTTAAAAAACCTAATAAAACAGCCCCTAACAAATCAACTTGGTTTGTTAGGGGCTGCTTTTTAGCTTATAATTAAAATAACGCCTGTAACGGTTTGATTATAATGCTTAAAAAAGAGGTGACTAGGTGATGGTGCAACAAGTTGTTTTACCGATTAAAGATTCTAACGTGTTAACAAGTGTCCAAGAGACGCTTTTGGATAGTTTTCGCGCTGGCCGACGTAATTACACCATTTTTCAACTGGGTAAAGCGACTTTACTAAGGGTTAGTGATGTCATGCAGCTGAAAAAGTCTGATGTATTCACCGCAGATGGAACGATTAAGCAAAATACATTCATCCACGATCAAAAAACAGGTAAAGCCAACACTCTCTACCTCAAACCTGTTCACGCTGATTTACTGGCTTACTATGATTGGCTTCAGCAACACAATCTGATTTCTGAGTGGCTTTTCCCTTCAATTCAGCACTCAGAGCGTCATATTACCGAGAAACAGTTCTACAAGGTTATGGCTAAGGTTGGCGAACTCTTAGGGATTAACTATCTAGGCACCCATACCATGCGTAAAACAGGTGCTTATCGCGTCTACATGCAGTCCAACTATAATATTGGATTGGTCATGCAATTATTAAATCATTCTAGTGAAGCGATGACCTTAACTTATTTAGGTTTAGATCAAGCGAGCCGTGAAATGCTCTTAGACCAGATCAATTTTGGATAAAAAAGCTTTGTATCAACTACGCAAGAGAAAACTGCTTGCTATTTTTAGTGCTTTTTAGGATAGTAAAGGCATCAAGAAAGGAAGTAAAAAAATGAAATTTGGTGATCGCTTGAAAAAATCTCGTCTGGAGAAAGGATTAACTCAAGAACAAGTTGCACAAAAATTTTATGTGACTCGTCAAACTATTTCTAGTTGGGAAAATGAAATTTCTTATCCAGATATTATAAATTTGATTAAGTTGAGTGATTATTATCAAGTTTCGTTAGATACGCTTCTTAAGGAGGATAGAGGTATGCGTGAATATCTGGAAAAAAAAGAGGTTACAAAAAGTTTAAGGCCAGTATATAATATGCTGATGTTTACTGACTTATTATTAATAGTGTTGCTTATTAGTAATATTATGGACTTTATCAAACTGGGAATTTTATTTATTCCTACGTTATTCCTGGTATTATTTACGGTCTATGCTTTAAATCGATTAAAATCTTTTGATTCTTCAAGTTCGCTTGATCTAACGTATGAATGGCAGAAATATCTATCAGGATATAAGGGATTAAAATATGCACTTGTATTACCAACTTTTATTATATTGTCAGGATTAATTATATACGTACTAAAGGGTATGCTAGTAGGCGGGCCAATAGTTCTGGCCGGTTTAATTGTTTTAATTTCTATTGTGACTAAAAAAAGATGGCATTAATATATTAGATTTTATACAGGAATACAAACCTATTGAGTAATTGCTCTTATGCTAGATTTACGGACAGATTTTTTTCTGCCCTGTAAACTAATAGCATAGGAGTATTTTTAATATGATTCGATATAAAAAAGAATTTAAGCAGTCTTTGGTTGAGATGCACAACCAAGGCCGTTCATATACTGAGTTATCGGCTGAATACGGACCGTCGGTCGACTCAATCCGTAACTGGGTCAAGCTGTATACGGTCCACGAAGTGGACGGCGAAAAATGGACGCAAGCTGATATAAACGCATTACAAAAGGAAAACGACAAACTTCGCGAAGAACTTGAGATTTTAAAACGAGCCGCGGTGTTGCTTTCGAAGTACAACTAACGCAAAATCGCGAGTTAGGACTGGAAATCATTGACCGTTCGCTCGCAATGGGACACCGCATAACAAGCGTTTTATCAGCTTTGAACATAGCTCGAAGCACTTATTATCAATGGAAAAACTGGCAACCTAGTCAACAAGAAACGCGTCGCAACGCTCTAAAAACGGCAATCAAAGCTGTCTACAACACCAATCGTGGGATCTATGGCTACCGACGCATTGCCGCATTTTTACGGTTCATTTTGAACACTGAAGTTGGTGATCGTTTGGTTTGGGAGCTCATGAATGAGCTGAATCTCAAATCTCGCATGGTTAAGAAGTCATATAAAAAACCGACAACGACCACTGACACACCACAAAAGCCCAATCTCATGAAGAATTTGGATGATTTGAGTGGCGTTCTAACGACTGACATCACGTACATCCAGCTGATGAATAGAGACTGGGTTTACCTGGCGACGGTCTATGACCCAGAAAAACGCCGTGTTGTCTCATATGTACTGAGTTCAGAGATGACCAAAGAATTCGCAACATCTGTTGTCGTGAAGGCTCTAAGAGCCAACGGTAAACCAAAGATGATTCACAGCGACATGGGAAGCCAGTACACTTCAAGTCTGTTCGAAGGAACGTTGCAAAATGCTGGGATAGATCATTCTTACTCGCGTAATGGGCATCCTTACGACAACGCACGTATCGAGAGTTTTCATTCGCTCATCAAGCGTGAGCTGATTTATCACGAAGAATACAGAACCATTGATGATGTCAGGGCATCTGTCGAATGGTATGTGAACTGGTACAACAACGAACGTATTAATTCACGCACCAATGGAGTTCAAGCCGCCCAGACCAATGTCTGCTTTACTTAATCTGGGTTATCAGCACTAGCTGATGCACCAACGTTTATACGCCGTCACTTGTGAATTTCAAAAATTCGCCTTGTGAAGGCTTATTTGTTGCACGATACAACTTGTGAAATCCGGCCGGTTCACAATCTATACCACTCGTTTTCTCTCACCGGCAGGGCTGAGCCCTGTTCCATCAACCAAAACACCCAGAAATCATGCCGTTTTAGGCTGAAATCCGGGTGTTGAAAAAATTTCGGGGTACCGGCACCTCGCGGTGCCGAGAAAACCTGTCCATAATCTTGACATCAGCGCCAATAGTTTGATATGCTAACTATGTTTCAAAATAATTTACTAATTGGGAGGGGTATTTTGGATGCAGTAAATCAAGATAGATTCAATAAACAAATGTTATTTTTAAAAACAGCTAGTTTTGGAGAATACTTACGTAAGTGGTTATGGTTCTGTACTATTTTGCCGTTGCTTAGCTTTTTAATTAATTTTGATATTAATTTGATTGTATTGAATATTTTAAGAATGGTATTAGTTGGATTGATGGCTTTATGGACAATCTATTCTATGTATTTATTTTTTAAACCATTAGCTGCAACTAATACCCTATTTTTTTCTAAACTGAAGCTATTTGAAATGTATTTTTTTAATATGACAATGCTGTGGTTTCTTTTGAATATTAACTTAGATACAAATAAAAGTATAATTTGGAATATTATAATCAGCCTTGGGCTTGCAGTTTTCTTTGGTTTGATAATGTCTGCTATTATGGCTTCTTGTATGAATCAAAATATAAAAGTTTTTATTCAAAATAAAATACGTAGTAATTAGACATAAAAGGTATTTAAAAATTATTGGATTGACAGAATCCATCTTATACAAAGTGAAAAGCGCTATCCCAACTCGCTGTAGGGATAGCGCTTTTTTTGTTAGTAGTAACTTTGTGAATTTCGCTTTTTTTAATTGGTCTAGCTTGCTAAAACTTGGTTTAATCACGTTTTTGGTTTGTGAAATAAACAAAATTTTTGTTTGCTATTTTGTTTATTTATCAAAATTGCGATTTTGGTGGTTTCAACCCGCAATTTTTGTTTTTTGTTCTAAATGGCTTCATATCGGCGTTTGTTCCCCATATTGGGTTGACGCTTTCAGCGTTTTTACCGATTTGCCCTCCTGTTAGTAATACGGGGGGCAAATTTTTTTAGTGCCTAAATTTTAACAGCCTGTGCCAGTCGTGGGCACTCATGGTCAATCGTGCTGATCCACGAC
>NZ_BPKZ01000018.1 GCF_019656075.1 Leuconostoc palmae
GGCCTGCTGATATTTTTGTATGCAGTTACACCAGTAATGGAAGTTATAGACGGTTTGATAAGAGGGTTTGTCGGATCTAGTATTAATTAAGTAATTGGGGGAATAATAGAAACTCAACAAACATAATCCATCTTATGCCAAGTGAAAAGCGCTATCCCTACAGCGAGTTGGGTTAGCGCTTTTTTTGTCAGTAGTAACATTGTGAATTTTGCTTTTTTGAATTGGTCTAGCTCTCTAAACCTTGGTTTAATCACGTTTTGGGTTTGTGAAATAAGCAAGGTAGCAATCGGATATTTTGTTTATTTTACAAACCACTTTATATCAGTATTCGTTGGTAAAAATGTTACATTTGGGGGTTTAGATGTAACATTTTTATTTTTAGTATAAATGTTGTTAAACCGGCGTTTGTTCCCCAAATTGGGCTGACGCTTCCAGCGTTTTTACCGTTTTGCCCCCCCTGTTAGTAATACGGGGGTCAAATTTTTTTAGTGCCTAAATTTTAACAGCCTGTGCCAGTCGTGGGCACTCATGGTCAATCGTGCTGATCCACGACCCAGCACAGACCCCCTTTTAACGCTTCGCTTAGGGTGTCTGTGTGGCACTGTCTCTCCCTGTTTGGTCGAGCCACTGTTAAAATTCACACGTTCAATGTTCGAATCAATAACTCAAGTCTATCAGCAAGTTCCCAAAACTTCAAATTAATTCAATCATAGATTTATCATTGAATACGTACATCATTCGCTATTTTTTAATAATCAAAAAACCGCTTTGGGAGTAAGCGGTTTTTTTGAGAGAGAATATTTGGTTATGAAAAAAATATTTTTGGGAGAGAAGAGAATAGTCATGTAATTGACTATGTGTTAAGTATAAAATAGCTAGATTAAATCTAGGCTAAATAACGATGTAGCTATTATTTATTTTTTCGTTCATCAGAATACCATAGATAGTTTGAAAGTGTATCTGTTATTAAACTGATTAAATCGACTAGCATTGAAAACATAAACTACCTTTCGTTTCAAATCACAAATTTTTTGTTTTTAAGTAATTCTTTTTGTTTCTTACCAATGGCGTAGGTGTAAATTTCCATTAAGACTTTTTTCTTGTCGGGATCTTTTTCATTTAAAGCATTATCCATTAATACTTGTAAGTTTGTTTTCTCAGCTTCCAAAAACAACTTTTCAAAAATATTTTTATCAGCCATAATTTAAGCTCCTTAATTGCATTTAAATGTGTCTCTAGCCTAATTATACTAATAAGCAAAATAATCCGTCAGTAAAACGAAATAAAATGAGTTTAATGCGCACTTACACTCCACCAAGAAACTTGTTGAGGAATTGCTAGAAAGAAGTGTGTCAGAAGTCGCTTTTAGCGACAACTTAAAAATCAAAAAAATTCTTGTTGCGAGCATACTAAGTGGGTACCCACTTAAGATAAAAACACATCAATTTTTGATAAGCGGAAGGTTGATGAACGACAAAGACTAACAAACAAAACGGACGCTATAAAATTACTTTTGAAAAACTATTTAAATAATCTATGCCAGAATCCTTTCTTTGGCTGATTTTCTTTTTCTTGGTATTCAATTAAACTATCCTTTGTCTCTGTTAACCGTTGTTCAGCAATTAATTGTAATTGTTGCGCATGATCAATTTGTTTATCTTTTTCTTTGATTTGCGATTTTAAATAATTAATTAAATCATCTTTTTCAGCTAACTGTTGCGCTGTAAAAGTGTCAACATAGTTACTTGAAGTTGACGTTTTTGGTTTACGTTTAGTTGACGCTAAAAGTTTCCATTCTTTATCTGTGAATGATTTTTTAGATAAATCTATATCAAGGCGCTTAGCCTTTCTATTTAAGGCTTGGCGCGATATCTCTAGTTCGTCTGCTATCGCGATAATGGTATCAAATTCGTGTTTCATCAGTTTCTCCAAACGTAGAATTAAGTGATGTAACGTTTACGTTTTAAGTTTACTATATTGTTGACGTTTTAAGTGAACCAGTTAATTATTAAAAGATAAGATTATGTGTTTGTTTATTGTCATGTATAGTTCTTAATGTTATACTCATATCAATATTTAAATACAAATAAAAAGACCTCAACCCCTGCAAGGGTTAGGACTTGGTGACCTTACGATATTATCAGTATCAGGTTTTTGCCAACACAGAAGGCAATCTGTGTTGGCTTTAGATTACTTACTATTATACAAACTTATAGACTCAGAGTAAACATCTTTACTCAAAAAAGAACTATAAACTACTATGAAAGCGTATCCTCCAGCCTAACTAAGCACGAGGATACGCTTTTTACGTCTGTTAAGTCGTTGTCGGACGTTATCCTAACAACTAATACGGAACAGGCGTGTATCCGTCAAGAGGGCTGAAAGGTCGTCTAAACCACGTCCAAAGCAATGCTAAGCGGTATTGTGGGGAATGAACAATTCGATTAAGGGTAGGCTCGCCCGCAAGTGATTGGCAAAGAAGTGGCATATAGAATTAGCACACTATATGGTTTAAATTGCATATAAAGCGATTTAAGCGGTGTCTGACGTGTTCTAACCTTATTGGCTTATGGGAAAAATAAGGCTTTCTATTGGGCGGACGATAGAAGAGTAACTAGAACGATGTACGTGGTTGATACAAGCGATATGATTCTGAATTATACCTTGAACAATTTTAAAAAGTCCTAAATACTTAGGGCTTTCTCTGCTCAAATCAAACTGATTGCCCTTGTTATGGTTATTTTTCTATTTTTAAAATCATTTTTATTATATATATTCCTATTGTTGAAAATACTAGAGCTGAAAGCATACTTATTAATGATCCTAGTAAATAGTATTCTGCGTATTTACTATCTTTATTTATTTTTTCGAATCTTGTTACTGATTTTAAAGCTATTATGCCTGCTATTATTGGTGTAAAAAGCGATTGTTCAATTACTGCAAATAATATTAATAATCTTTCTATTACGCCAATACTTGTCCCACTTGCTAATGTTTTATTATCATTATCAGTATTATCGTTAAAGTGTTTTTGTAAAATTTTTTGTATTAAAAATTGTGTAAATCTTGTAATTAATATAATAGTACAGATAAGTACGCTCAACGATAATAAGTTTTTATTGTAATTTGTTATTGAAAGTACATTATTATTTCTTACTAAATTCGATTCGTAGTATGAAATTATATATATAATCAAAAAGTGAATCCCTTGATCTAAAATATAACTAATCCAATCTACATGTATATAGTTGGACATTTTAGACTTGATTATTTTAACTTTAGTTATATCTAAACCGATATGTAATAGCCATATTATTGCGGACCCTAAACAAACTACTACAATTGTTTGTAAAAGATCATCTTGTTTTTCCCACTGTATTAAAATATTGAAAATGACTAAATATGCTATATTAAATAAAAATCCAGGAATAATATGTTTTTTTAACATAAATGTATATGATGTTTTTTTCTGTTCCACAATATTATTTGTTTGAAATATAAAGTCGATTGATAAGTGGCAAATGTAATTGATTAAGATTAGTGATATTGTTAATAATTCTATGTTTTTCATTGGTTTGATATCCGATTAATAGTATTTTCAAGCGTGTCAATATTTTTTTGTACAGATAGAATATCCATATCGCCAATAATTTTACTAATTCTGCTTGAGTATTTTTGTTTATGTTTCATTTTTTCTTTAGTTTGTAAAGTCTTTGTTTGAATTTTTTGACCTAATTCATTAAACTGAATTCCTATATTACTAGCTGCATTCTGATAGCTTTTTATGCCATATATTTCATCTAAGGTTGCTGCTACTAAAAATAGATTTTGATATTCCATATTTCTCTTGTTTTCTGCATTAAACAAAGTAAAAAATATAATTTTTCTGATGCTAAGTATACTATTTGATTTGAATGGTACGCTATAACCAGAGTAAAATAATAATTGTATTAAGTCACTGTAATATTCATTTATCAATAATTTTTCTGAAGGATCATTTTTTAGTACGACGGTTCTTAATTTAAATGGTAAATTTTCTATGTTATTAAATTTACCACCTATTTTTTTTGTTTCTGGAACATCATCGTGGTATGAATTCAGCAAATATTTTGTCCCAGAAATAGCTGTTCCGTTAATAATATCCCAGCTTAGTGTGTTTATGTTCTGTTGTTCCTGTTGGACAGTTCCATTGAAAACAATGGACATATTGAAAATTAATTCAGTACTATTTTCTGTAGAGATCCACCTTTTAATATTATATTGGAAATCGCTTGAATAATATATGCTATTCAAGTAATGATAAATTTTTCTCGTTAAATCATAATTGTATTCACGAATTAGTCCCATTAACATATCGCCCTCTTTTATCGAAAATAATTTGCCCGAATCATATATCTCTTCTGAATTAGATATTTCCGCTCCATATTTTTGATTAATGTGTTCCGAAAAGTAATTTAATATGTCATATGTTCCATAACCAATATTAAAAGTTAGTGATTTACTGCTTTTTATATCAATGGCTATTCCAGCATAATATTTTTTTTCCATAATAATATTGACATCCTTATAATTGGTAGTATAATGTTGAAAAAACACGTGATTATTTCTTTATAAAGAAATAATCACGTAATACACTTTATAAAAACATATTTATGTTTTTATAAAGTGTATTACATTAAATCAAAATGGTCAATAAAAAATTAGTTTGACTATTTTGGAAGGCGAATAGTCAAATTATTTTCAAAATTTTCAACATTAAACTAATAACAGGTAAAAAAATAGGAATCAGTTTGATCAAAACATCAAAAAAACTAGTTTTATTATTTTTGAAATTTTTAAATAGATAAATAATTAAATTAATTATTCCTTTAAAAAAGCCAAAAAAAGGTAAAATAGATATAGCTAGTAATAATAATGTTGTGTAAGGATTTAATAATTTATACTTTATGAAAAAAATAATAATTCCATATATAATATAAAATAACAAAAGACTAGTTCCTAAATTATCCCAAGTTTCTTTTGCCCTTTCCATTGTTTTTTGAATTGAAAAGGCAAATCCAACGGAAGCAATCATAAGAAAAAACAGGGAAAGGCTATTTGACCATGAAAATTTATATTCATTCGGAATTAAGAATATTGTGAGTGCAATGGCAATTGCTGTAAGTCCTAAAGCATAGTTTTCAGAAAAATTATCTTTTTTATCCATAAATGTCTCCCAGGAACCTAATGTATATTTATTGATTATAACGGAATTTCGGATGTTTTATGTTTTAGTTTGCTAATTAACATAATCATAATTATTACAAGACCCATTTAGAAAAAATGTTATACATGCTAAATAAACTTAACTATGCTTTATTTAACCGAAAAATAAGACGAGCAATAAATCATTGCTTGTCTTATTTTTATTTTATGGTCAAACTATATTTATAAACTTGGGAGGACTCATTATGAAATTTGGTGAGCGCTTAAAAAATGCACGATTAGATATGAATTTAACTCAAGCAGATGTTGCGAATGAACTGTTTATCACTAGGCAAACGATTTCGAGCTGGGAAAATGAAAAAACATATCCGGATATTTCGAGCTTAATTAAACTAAGCAATTACTATCATATTTCTTTAGATATTTTACTCAAGGAAGATACAGGTATGCGAGAAGAGTTAGAAAAGAAATATGTATCAGTAAATATGAAGAAGGTATATGGGAAATTACAAGTATGTTTTTTTATTTTACTATTTTTATTTATCGCTAATGTGCTAGATATAGTGCATTTAGGTGTATTTTATATACCGATTTTATTTGTGTTCATTTTTATCGGATTGGCTATGGATAATATTTCAGAATTTAATATAGCGAGTTCTCTCGGAATAAAATATAAATGGCAAAAGTATGTTTCTGGTGATATGGGATACAAGTACACACTAATATTACCTATAGTTTCATGTTTATTTGGCATACTTTGCTTATATTTGAATAAGGGTAATCCATGGTGGTCATTCATTTGCGCCGGTTTGCTATTTTGGGTTGACTTTAAAACGAAAAATAAGTAATAGCATGATACTGTTTATCTTAATTCAAACAAATTTATAATATGTATGTCTATATATTAGGGGCTATAATTATAAATAGACCCAATAGTAGTAATTAATCTAAAGCATGATATAATAATCTTAGAGATATGTTGTCGATTAAATCGTACATGGCTTTCACCCCCTCTCCGCATGACAAGGGTGACGAACGAATTAATCATTATATCATTTACGTTTCTATATTAGATGTTAAAAGATGTGAAACATAATGTACGAAAAATATACAAGACAGTCATTACCGAATGATGATTATAGGGAGCTTCTTGGTTCTGCTATAAGTGTTTTTAACTCCAACAATGCTTTTATTATAGAAAATATACTTAAAATCAGTGGTGATCAACACAACTGGTGGGAATTAATTGATCGAACTTCAGGGAATATTCTGCATAAAGTTATGAAAGAACAATATTCCGATGTTATTCCAGAAAATATAATTAGTCTGTTTTCAGAACTTGTAGAGCAGCGTGACCGAATAATCCATAGTTTTCAAATAACAGGTCCAGAACCAAATCCTGATCAAGAGCAACTATTAGCAACTAAAGTTAAAGGTTCCGGTGAACAATTTATAATAACTAGAAAGTATTTACTAAATTTCATACAAAAAAACCAGACACTATTTGACCTTTTATACGACTTCAGAAACATTTAAATTAATATTAGGGTCCATAATTACATAATAACCCCTTAAAAATCCTATTAAAACAACCCCTAACAAACCAAGTTTATTTATTAGGGGTTGTTTTTTAGCTTATAATTAAAATAACACCTGTAATGGCTTGATTCTAACGCTTAAAAAAGAGGTACTAGTTATGGTGCAACAACTTGTTTTACCAATTAAAGATTCCAACGTTTTAAAAAGTGTCCAGGAGACGCTTTTGGATAGTTTTCGCGCTGGCCGACGTAATTACACCATCTTTCAACTGGGTAAAGCTACCTTACTACGGGTTAGTGATGTCATGCAGCTGAAAAAAGCTGATGTCTTTAACCCAGATGGGACGATTAAGCAAAATACATTCATCCACGATCAAAAAACAGGTAAAGCCAACACTCTCTACCTCAAACCTGTTCACGCTGATTTACTGGCTTACTATGATTGGCTTCAGCAACAAAATTTGATTTCTGAGTGGCTTTTCCCTTCAATTCAGCACCCAGAGCGTCATATTACTGAGAAACAGTTCTACAAGGTTATGGCTAAGGTTGGCGAACTCTTAGGGATTAACTATCTAGGCACCCATACCATGCGTAAAACAGGTGCTTATCGCGTTTACATGCAGTCCAACTATAATATTGGATTGGTCATGCAATTGTTAAACCATTCTAGTGAAGCGATGACCTTAACTTATTTAGGCTTGGATCAAGCGAGCCGAGAAACAATATTAGATCAAATTAATTTCGGCTAGAATAGTGGCCGTTAGACAGTGGCAAATATGATTTGCTTTATCTATTTAAGCACAATTGCAATAATGTGTTTAGGAGAAAACTATGAATTTTGGACAAAAATTGCAAACAGCACGTATCAATATGAACTTAACGCAACAAAAAATCGCTGATGATTTCTTTATTACTAGGCAAACAGTATCTAGTTGGGAGAACGGCAATAGTTATCCAGATATTATGACATTACTTAAACTAAGTGATTATTTTGGATTTTCGATGGATGAAATATTACGGGAGGACAAGAAAATGCGCTTATTTTTGGATAAACAAGATGTTAAGCATGATTTAAGGCCGGTCTATCGTAGTTTACTATTAATTTCTATGATCTTATTAGTAATAGAATTGCTAGATTTGTTTAGTGTCATTAAATTAGGAGGATGGCTTGGCTGAACAATTTGGGGTGTATTTGTGCTGAGTGTTCGTGCATTTGATATGTTAAGCAAATTTGATGTATCTAACACTATGGGATTTAAATACACTTGGCAAAGAAAATTAAAAACACTCTTGCATATATAGTCACCATAATGAGTGTTAACTGTGGTGAAACTTTATCAGAGCACATAAAATAAATGTTGGTCAAGCTTAAATAACACGATAAAACACTTTATATAAGGATTGGTAAGGACTTTCTATTGCCAAAATGACGTCTTGGGGATATGTTTAATGGCATAACAAGTACAGGGAGGATAGTCGTGATATTCCATAATTTGATAAAGGAAAAGAGGCAAAAAATGTCTCTAACACAAATGGATTTGGCTAATAAATTGTTGGTCTCTAATAAAACCATATCTAATTGGGAGACA
>NZ_BPKZ01000019.1 GCF_019656075.1 Leuconostoc palmae
CCTCTTCTTTACTTTTTTTACTTTCCTTTTACTTCCTTCTTTCTTTCCCTCTCACGTTCGCTTTTTATTCGCTATATGTCCATATTTCTTTTTATCGTTCGTTTTTTAAAAATCCACTTTTGAAAATATCTAGTTTTGCAATACGTTCTGCAGCCTCTTTTAATCTTGCCTTATCTATCGTTAAACCAACTCGTATGAAACCTTCTCCACCATCCCCAAAACCTGATGCATCAGCAACAGCAACATTAGCTTCGTCTAAAAGGATATCTGCAAACTGTGCTGATGAATAGCCATCTGGCACAGGCATTAACACATAAAATGCTCCTTTTGGCACGTATGGTTCCCATCCAAATGCTCTCACTGCTTTAATGAAAACATCTCGACGTTCTAAATAGACTTGATTTAATTTTTGAACTGCGCTTTCTCGATTCTTCACATCAAGCAAGGCTGTTATAGCAGCATCTTGAATCGCCGGGAAAATTGATACAAATAAGTGATCCTGAATGAGATTAAGGGCCTCAATCATTTCAGCATTTCCCACAGCAAAACCTACGCGCCAACCAGCCATATTAAATGTTTTAGAAAAAGTGTATGTTTCAATCCCTACTGACTTAGCATCTGGTGTTTGTAAAAATGATAAAGGTTTTTGTTCCTGAAATCCGATGGCTCCATATGCAAAATCTGAAACAACCCCTACACTATGTTTCTTGGCAAAGGCCACTGTATCTTCGTAAAATTCCGAAGTTGCAATCGCACCTGTTGGATTGTTGGGATAATTCATATATAGAAATTTAGCTTCGTCTGCAATATTATCTGCAATATTGGCATAATCAATTAAGAAATCATTTTCACGCTTTAACTTCAGCGTCTCAACATTAACTTGTCCCAAAGCGGCACCTGAAAAATAATCGGGATAGCCTGGATTAGGTAAAAGCAATGTTTCTCCAGGGTTCATTAGTGCTAACGGAAATTCTACCAGTCCGATTTTACTGCCGGCCAAAACGGCTACTTCCGATTGTGGATCAATTTTGACGCCATACTCTTGCAAATAAAACTCAGCAATTGCCTCTTTAAAACGATTTTCGCCACGAAATAGTGAGTATTTATGATCAACAGATTTTTCAGTCGCCCGTTGCATGGCCTCGACAATATATTCAGGTGTTGGCATGTCTGGATTACCTTGTCCTAAATTGATAACGTCTTCCCCAGCCTGTATTTTATCATTCACTTTGGCAACTAGTGTTGCAAAAAATTGTCGGGGTAATTTTTTAAGTATTTCTGATTCTGAAAAATGCATAGTATGCTCCTATCAATATAATTCTATTCGTCGATCATTAAATACTGGTATTTCACCTCGAACTGCTTGCTCATCTGCTGTATCAACTATCGCTAAGACCAGTTCCTCGTTTTGCGAAGACCCTCTAGCAATAATATTTCCCAAAGGATCTATAATCATAGAAGATCCTCCAAAGGTGTTCTGCTGATCTTTGCCAACACGGTTTGCCGCAATGACAAATGTTTGATTTTCGACTGCTCGAGCCTGTAATAAAATCTGCCACTGTTGTATACGTTGCACCGGCCATTCTGATGCAACAAATAAGAGTTGTTTCGGTCCGTCCGACATTAGTGTTCGAATCCATTCTGGAAAACGAATATCATAACAAATCACACCAGTTGAAGGTATATCATCTACCATAAAACTTGTTTTTTGTGACCCTGACGTAAGGTACTGCCCTTCCGACATTAGTCCAAATAAGTGAACCTTGCTATATTGAGAAATTTTTTGTCCCAATCGATTGTAGATATACATCGTGTTATAAAAATCCGTATGTTGCTTAATCGCTACTGAACCACCAACAATATTAATATGATATTTAGTGGCCAAACGACTTAATAAATCTTTTGACATCACCCCTTCCTTATCTGCTAATGTCTGTAATTTATCCAACGCATATCCTGTATTCCACATTTCAGGATATACAATGACATCTGCACCAGCTACTGCTGCTTTTTCAGTAAAATCACTAATTTTTTCTTCGTTAATACGAGGTTCGCCTAACACAATGTTAATTTGTGCAATCGCAATGGTTAATTTCATATCTAAGTTCCTTAATGGCAATTGTGCAATATATTAATTTTTTTGTCAATATATTTTCATTAAAAACTCATTTAAAATAAAAAACGCCTACTGGCGTTTTTATGGAAACTTTGGAAATTGATCGAAGTCTGGTTGCCTTTTTTCTTTAAATGAGTCACGACCTTCTTTTGCTTCGTCAGAAGTATAGTAAAGCATCGTTGCATCACCAGCAAATTGTTGTAATCCAGCTAATCCATCAGTATCAGCATTCATGGCAGCCTTAATAAATCTTAGGGCTGTTGGCGATTTTGTGAGCAATTCATCAGCCCACTCAATCGTAGAATTCTCCACTTCCGCCAGAGGGACAACCTTATTAATCCAATTCATTTCATAGGCTTCTTGTGCACTATAAAAGTGATTTAAAAACCACACTTCTTTAGCTCGCTTATGACCAATGACTCTAGCTAAATATCCAGATCCATACCCTGCGTCAAATGAACCCACCATTGGTCCTGTTTGCCCAAACTTAGCATTATCAGCAGCAATTGTTAGATCCGCAACCAATTGCAAAACATTACCCCCACCAATTGACCATCCTTTAACCATGGCAATAATTGGTTTAGGAATAATACGCATAAGCCTCTGCAAATCTAATACATTTAGCCTAGGGATACCATCTGATCCGACGTACCCACCATTACCACGAACTTTTTGATTACCACCTGATGAAAAGGCATTATCTCCAGCACCAGTCATGATAATGACACCAATACGATCATCATCTCGGGCAATCGTAAAAGCTTCAATCATCTCAGCAACCATACCGGGTGTAAAAGCATTGTGTGTAGCAACATCGTTCATTGTAATCTTTGCAATTTTGCCTGGGTTATTACCATCAGCATTTACTTCAAATAAAATTTCGTCGTAATTTTTTACGGCGTTCCAAGTTGTCATATGTTATACTCCATTTCAGAAAGGGGATTTTTGTCTCACTATGAATATTATAGAACTTTTGGGCATCAAAACCGAATTATTAACACCAGAAAAAACTGTTATCTCTGTCAAAGTTAGTGAAAAACTTATGCAGCCGTATGGTATTGTTCATGGTGGTATCAATGCTCTTCTAGCTGAAACAGCAGCATCTCTAGCTGCTAAAGCGAATTTACCCCTGGGGTTTGTTCCCATCGGTGTTGACATTCAGACACATCACTTAAAGTCTGTCTCTGCTGGTCAACTTATTGCAACTGCAGTGCCCATCAATATTGGTAATACATTACAAGTA
Source organism: Leuconostoc palmae (assembly GCF_019656075.1). Taxonomy (GTDB): domain Bacteria; phylum Bacillota; class Bacilli; order Lactobacillales; family Lactobacillaceae; genus Leuconostoc; species Leuconostoc palmae. Next base: position 3,360 of record NZ_BPKZ01000019.1, read on the forward strand.
TGGTCAGTAACAATCTGTGAATATCAATCTCAACAATTAACTAGTACTAGTACAGTCACCGTAAAGAAACATGCACAGAAAAACTAATTAACATATGTTAATTGGTTTTTCTTTTGGATAAAAATCTTGACAATCCATTTTTTTGAGGATGCTTAGCATCATATATTGCTTGCAGCCTCACTTCTTCTAGGGTCGGTGTATCGTAAGTCAATGTATCTAGTCGCTCATATTGTGGCCGTTTAACATAAACTATAGGATCATTATTCGATATAAATGGATTAGTTAAATAACTCACCCTATCTTCAGGTTTACTAATTTTTAAACTTTCATCTGATGGCGACAATAAAACATCCTCACTAATACTAACGAAACTAGTCTTAAATTGAATCTGATAATACAAAGCCGCATAACTAGATATAGGTCCGTACCCAACAAATTCTAATCGCTTAGCATGTGCCTTCTTTCTAGCTTGTTTAATTGCTAAAATAATTGCAGATTCGTTTTGACGATAGTATTTAGCATTCAGATCACTACTAGTAATAAACTGAACAGCTTGTTGTGTCTCTTTAATATAAGCCGTCGGGTAATCTACACTGCTATCTTCTGGTTCAGAAAAAATAACACGTAGTGTTTTAGAAGCAATTTTATCAGGCATTGAAAGATAGGCATATAGACCAGCTGCTATTTCACTATCTTGATCACGCAACACCCCCTTTTTTTGAGGACGAATACTAAAATTAAAGAATCTAAAAGATCCTGTTCCTGCAGATAATAAATCTATGGTGTAAAACTCATAGGTGTCAGGCACTTTCACAGTTAGCATGTCTTTGTTTTGGCTCACGGTTGTAATGATTTGCTGTTGCGCATCAAAAAATGTAATAGCTAGATAGGAAAACATGCGTTCACTATTTTCAACGTTTCTAATAATATTGTATATTTCACCTTGACGTAGCTGTGGCAAGTCTGCAAGTCTTTGGCTTTGTGAGGCATGTTGTGAATGCCACCTAGCAATAACTTGTCCACTAGGTAAAAAATAATTTTCATAATAGACATTATTTAATGCTAGGAATTCTACTTTCGCACCTTGTAGTTCAAGAAGTTGCGTTTGAGGTGTCCAATAAACTTGATACTGCATAAAATCAGTTGGCCTCCTGTCTTATATTGTCTCGATATCTAACTAACTCACTAACAATGAAAGCAATCATCTCAGGAATTTTTTCGGTATGGCTCCCCTCCTCTATGTGATGTGTCAGTGTTGCATGTCGAGATTTAAAAAATGATATCAACTGTGGCAAACTTTGTCCATCATATTCGTCTTGTGCCATAGTAAATAACGATAAATTAGTATCAGAAAAGTCACTCTTTCCGATATGTTCCCAAAATATTTGGTTCAACCCTTCAGAGTCTTCAGGGTCCATCCGTCCTGCTAAATATCGACGAAGATCCAAAGTCCAATCTTGATTAAATGCTCGTGGGAATTCTGTATTTTCTGTTAATGTTCCAATATTGACAATTGGTTTCGCCACAACTATTGCCCCAGGTTTTATATCAGCTGCATAGTACATTGCTGGAAAACTTCCCATTGAATACCCTGTTAAAATAACATCCTTAGGTGACAAATTTAATTCATCCATCGCCTGATGAATAATCTCAATTATTTTGCTTTCGTAATTTTCAGATCCAATATTAAAAGCGCCTCCTTGCATTCTAGCATCTGTAAATAGCAAATAAGGTGTCCCAATATCTCGTAATGGCCCTAACATTTCAAATCCGTCAACATGCAAACGCAACCCAGAAAAATTAACAATCAAAGGTCCTTTTCGATCGCCAGGATTGAAGTAACTTAAAATTTCTTCCCTTTCCGGTGTTAGATCCCAATTGTCTCCCGGAATGAGCAATCCCAATCCATGGCGATTATATCGTTGATGCAATACATGTAAGTCTATTTGACCATGACCACGGCCAAAAATAAGAATTTTATAATCCGAATAATCAGATAATCCGCCCACCGCAGTTAACTGGGTCAATGATTCTCCACTTATAGTTTGAATTAATTGTATTTTTTTGTCTTTAAAAAATACAAATTGTACTTGCACTTCTACATTGTCTGAATGATCATAATCGAGCCAAACAACGTTTTCTTTTTCCGTAGAAAAATCATTTTTTACCGTGTTTAACTGGCCTATTTGTTGCCACTCATTGCCAAAATCACCATCAAATTGTGCAGAAAATCTACCTTCTCGTTTAAAAGTGACATTCTCAGGAACGTAAGGTTCAAATTGCGATTCATTGAAACGCGTTGAAAAACCAATTTGATAAAAGTGTAAATCATCTAGTATTCTGCGACTGACCTTCTCTGGTGTGTTGTCAAGTAGCTTAAAAGCACGTCGTTCGTCTAACACCGTTTGAAAATCCGGTGTAACGTTATCAGTAAAATAGATAGTCCGAAAAGCCGGCCAGTCACTAATTTGTCCGGACAGTAAGGTACTGTTCAGCACATGATCAGTCAACACAACATAAGTTTGTTCCAGAATGTAAGGATCTTTTTGACGTGCTAAATAGACTGGCAAATCAAGAACAGATGTATAATGCCATTCAATATGATTTTGATTAATATTAGGAGTCCAGTCCTGTTCCCCGATTTGTAAAACCGAAATATCTGCCATATTTAATACCTTCAAATCCTGTTCTGCTTAATTTTATTGAATACTTGTTGCCATTTAATCCATATCATTTCTTGATTATACTTTGACATTAAACGATGGCTAGCCTCTCGTACTCTTTGATGATTGCTATTTTTAAATAAGTATTGTTCCAATTCTACTTTCAGGCCAACTATTGTATCAATAACATTCCCATTTTCATTTTTAGCGACATAGATACTCTCTACGCGATTAATTTGTGGCACTTCACAACTCAGAGCTATTGTTTGTAAAAACTGATTTGGTTCATTATTAAGATCTAATAAAACACTGGTATTTTTTATATAGGCTACTTGATTAGCTTCACTTTGTGGTGACACGAATTGAAAACGTGCTTGATAGGCTTGTTGACTATCTTGATCAACCATACCATGTTCATTGCGTGCTTGTTGACTATCAATAATAATAGCATCTCTGTATCTAGCGTAATCCTCACTGGTTTCAATTAAAGTAATTGCCGTAGGATGCGCCATCATGATTTCACGAATAACCATAAAGATCTCATCATCTAATGCTGGTGCATACCAATAGATAATGGGAATCGAAACAGACTCTGGTTTAACTAATTTGATTGTTGGAAAGGTTGGAATGATGGTTGCATCAAAATTATCCGTTACTTGATCTTTTATTTTAGCTAACTGCCAGTTTGTATCAATTACAGCAAAATCTACTGTACTAGAAATTGGTAATAACAATTGTTGAGCCAACTGCTCGTTTGTTCTTTTTGTTTGATAACTCAATATAACAGGTTGCTTTGGTGCTATCTTATTAATTAAAAAAGTTGATAGTTGACTTTGCGCGACTATTAACATCTCTTCATCATCGACTTGTTTAAGATGGTTGGATACCGCTTCTGCAAGTAACTCCCGCATATTTTTAAAAACTGTTTTTGATGTCCATGATTGTTTAGTTATGACCTGACCAGTTACACAATCTTCTCTTACAGCAAGCATACCACTTGGAGTCAAATAGTCCCGCTGAATCGGTTGCCCTGCATCATTAAAAACGGTTGCCTGTGAAATAAACCCCCGATCGTCGATGACTAGTGTTTGTATATGTTGACCATGATGAAATACATCAATACGTTCATAACGAGCATGAGAAATTTTGTCTAGCCATACTGTAGCAAAATGACTCCCATTAACCATAACCATCACTGTATCATCCACATTAACAAATTGTGCAGTGGATGGCCAAGTGAAATCCGACAATGATAATGGCTTTTCATCTACTAATCGAATAGATTGAATGGCATCATAGGCAGACCATATCTTCGCACTTTCAATATGTTTACGAGATAATAACTGACGTAACCGAGGTAAGTAATCAACTAAAATAAGCGCAACTTCCTGTCCTTGTGACAAAAATAATTGCGTCTGATGAATAGTGTCATTAAATTCTGGTATCGTATCAGCGGACGCTTGCCAATCTGGGATGATATGTAATGTCATATGGTACCTCTCAATTTATCATCTATGTATCTTGTAGAAAACAATATCTTAACTTCTATTATAGCAATAGTCAAAGTCGATATAATACTGCTCTTATACTAAAAAAATGGACTATTTTATTCAGTCCGTAAAATTAAAGTATAGGAGTATTTTTATGTCAATTCGTTATTCGCAAGATTTCAAAGATTCATTGGTTAAACTTCACCAAGAAGGCCGTTCACT
>NZ_BPKZ01000020.1 GCF_019656075.1 Leuconostoc palmae
AGGGTTGACAACTTTGAGAAGAGATAGTATAGTAATAAAGTTGTGTTAAGAGCGGAAAGCGCGAGAGAGAAAAACATTTTAAAAAAGGTGTTGACAAACGCGAGATAAGTTGTTAATATAATATAGTTGTCTCAGCGACAACGAGTAGCACATTGAAAACTGAACAAAACTTTGAACAAACGAATCTGTTGCCAGTTATTACGAAGTAATAACTAAAACAAATTTGCGAAGTCAATTCGTAACAAACAATAAACGGATAGTCGTTATAGAGATATAGCAATTAGTCAGTTTAATCGAAGAGTACATCTTCAAGCGATGAATTTAAAATTCATTTTAAATTGAGAGTTTGATCCTGGCTCAGGATGAACGCTGGCGGCGTGCCTAATACATGCAAGTCGAACGCGCAGCGAAAGGTGCTTGCACCTTTCAAGCGAGTGGCGAACGGGTGAGTAACACGTGGATAACCTGCCTCAAGGCTGGGGATAACATTTGGAAACAGATGCTAATACCGAATAAAACTTCATGTCGCATGATAAGGAGTTAAAAGGCGCTACGGCGTCACCTAGAGATGGATCCGCGGTGCATTAGTTAGTTGGTGAGGTAAAGGCTTACCAAGACGATGATGCATAGCCGAGTTGAGAGACTGATCGGCCACATTGGGACTGAGACACGGCCCAAACTCCTACGGGAGGCTGCAGTAGGGAATCTTCCACAATGGGCGAAAGCCTGATGGAGCAACGCCGCGTGTGTGATGAAGGCTTTCGGGTCGTAAAGCACTGTTGTATGGGAAGAAATGCTAAGGTAGGGAATGATCTTAGTTTGACGGTACCATACCAGAAAGGGACGGCTAAATACGTGCCAGCAGCCGCGGTAATACGTATGTCCCGAGCGTTATCCGGATTTATTGGGCGTAAAGCGAGCGCAGACGGTTGATTAAGTCTGATGTGAAAGCCCGGAGCTCAACTCCGGAATGGCATTGGAAACTGGTTAACTTGAGTGTTGTAGAGGTAAGTGGAACTCCATGTGTAGCGGTGGAATGCGTAGATATATGGAAGAACACCAGTGGCGAAGGCGGCTTACTGGACAACAACTGACGTTGAGGCTCGAAAGTGTGGGTAGCAAACAGGATTAGATACCCTGGTAGTCCACACCGTAAACGATGAACACTAGGTGTTAGGAGGTTTCCGCCTCTTAGTGCCGAAGCTAACGCATTAAGTGTTCCGCCTGGGGAGTACGACCGCAAGGTTGAAACTCAAAGGAATTGACGGGGACCCGCACAAGCGGTGGAGCATGTGGTTTAATTCGAAGCAACGCGAAGAACCTTACCAGGTCTTGACATCCTTTGAAGCTTTTAGAGATAGAAGTGTTCTCTTCGGAGACAAAGTGACAGGTGGTGCATGGTCGTCGTCAGCTCGTGTCGTGAGATGTTGGGTTAAGTCCCGCAACGAGCGCAACCCTTATTGTTAGTTGCCAGCATTCAGATGGGCACTCTAGCGAGACTGCCGGTGACAAACCGGAGGAAGGCGGGGACGACGTCAGATCATCATGCCCCTTATGACCTGGGCTACACACGTGCTACAATGGCGTATACAACGAGTTGCCAACCTGCGAAGGTGAGCTAATCTCTTAAAGTACGTCTCAGTTCGGACTGCAGTCTGCAACTCGACTGCACGAAGTCGGAATCGCTAGTAATCGCGGATCAGCACGCCGCGGTGAATACGTTCCCGGGTCTTGTACACACCGCCCGTCACACCATGGGAGTTTGTAATGCCCAAAGCCGGTGGCCTAACCTTCGGGAGGGAGCCGTCTAAGGCAGGACAGATGACTGGGGTGAAGTCGTAACAAGGTAGCCGTAGGAGAACCTGCGGCTGGATCACCTCCTTTCTAAGGATAAACGGAAGGTAACAGTGCATTTAATTGCAAATAAGTGCGTTCAAAGTTTTGTTTAGTTTTGAGTGTGGTACTGTAATAGGTATCATGGTCAAAGATGATCCTATGGGGAATTAGCTCAGCTGGGAGAGCACCTGCTTTGCAAGCAGGGGGTCAGCGGTTCGATCCCGCTATTCTCCATAGACAATCGCGAGATTGTCGAGGTTGTACATTGAAAACTGAATAGTAACAAATTCTTTTAAAGTAATGGAAACATTATTCTAAATTGAACCGAGAAACAACACAAAAAGTTCTTTAAAAAGAACGGTTTAATCGCAGGTCTGAAAGAAGACCAACTCATAAACTAAACCACAACTACGGTTGTATAGGTTAAGTTAATAAGGGCGCGTGGTGGATGCCTTGGCACTAGGAGCCGATGAAGGACGTGACTAACTACGATAAGCTTTGGTGAGCGGTAAGTACGCTATGACCCAGAGATTTCCGAATGGGGAAACCTAACTCGAAAAGAGTTGTCATTATTTGAATACATAGGATAATGACGGAACACGCTGTGAACTGAAACATCTCATTAGCAGCAGGAGAAGAAAGAAAAATCGATTCCCTAAGTAGCGGCGAGCGAAAGGGGAAGAGCCCAAACCAGAGTGCTTGCATTCTGGGGTTGTAGGACTGATATATAGGAGTTACAAAAGTGTTTTATAGCAGAACAAGTTGGGAAACTTGGCTAGAGAGGGTGATAGCCCCGTACGCGAAATGAAGCACACTCCTTTCAGGATCCTGAGTACGGCCGGACACGTGAAATCCGGTCGGAATCTGCGGGGACCATCCCGTAAGGCTAAATACTCCCTAGTGACCGATAGTGAACCAGTACCGTGAGGGAAAGGTGAAAAGCACCCCGGAAGGGGAGTGAAATAGTTCCTGAAACCACGACGCCTACAAGAAGTCAGAGCCCGTTAATGGGTGATGGCGTGCCTTTTGTAGAATGAACCGGCGAGTTACGGTATCGTGCGAGGTTAAGGTGGAAAGACCGGAGCCGCAGCGAAAGCGAGTGTGAATAGCGCGAATAGTACGATGCTGTAGACCCGAAACCAGGTGACCTACCCATGGTCAGGATGAAGGTGAGGTAAAACTTACTGGAGGTCCGAACCGGTGCATGTTAAAAAATGCTCGGATGAACTGTGGGTAGCGGTGAAATTCCAAACGAACTTGGAGATAGCTGGTTCTCTCCGAAATAGCTTTAGGGCTAGCCTCATTATTAGCATACTGGAGGTAGAGCACTGTTAAGCCTAGGGGCCCACCTCGGGTTACCAAAGTTTGATAAACTCCGAATGCCAGATATGTATGAATGGGAGTCAGACGATGAGTGATAAGATCCACCGTCGAAAGGGGAACAGCCCAGATCGCCAGTTAAGGTCCCTAAATATATGTTAAGTGGAAAACGATGTGATAGTGCATAGACAACTAGGATGTTGGCTTAGAAGCAGCCACCATTTAAAGAGTGCGTAATAGCTCACTAGTCGAGTGCCATTGCGCGGAAAATGTACCGGGGCTAAACATATTACCGAAACTGCGGGTGCCACAAAGTGGCGCGATAGGAGAGCGTTGTAAGGGCAATGAAGGTAGACCGTAAGGACTGCTGGAGCGCTTACAAGTGAGAATGCCGGTATGAGTAGCGAAAGACAGGTGAGAATCCTGTCCACCGAATGACTAAGGTTTCCTGGGGAAGGCTCGTCCACCCAGGGTTAGTCGGGACCTAAGGCGAGGCTGAGAAGCGTAGTCGATGGCTAACAGGTTGAGATTCCTGTACCAGTAGTAATGCGTTTGACCAATGGAGGGACGCAGGAGGCTACCAGATGCGCACTGATGGATATGTGCGTGCAAGCAGTAAGTCTTGTAGAGAGTGAAATGCTTTCTACTATAAGGACAAGCTGTGATGCGGATCGAAATAAAGTAGAGAAGTCTGAGATGTCACACTGCCGAGAAAAGCTTCTAGGAAGTATTACACTGCCCGTACCGCAAACCGACACAGGTAGTCGAGTGGAGAACACTAAGGTGAGCGAGAGAACCCTCGTTAAGGAACTCGGCAAAATGACCCCGTAACTTCGGGAGAAGGGGTGCTCATTGTAAAAGATGAGCCGCAGTGAATAGGCCCAGGCGACTGTTTATCAAAAACACAGGTTTCTGCAAAATCGTAAGATGAAGTATAGGGGCTGACGCCTGCCCGGTGCTGGAAGGTTAAAAGGAGTGCTTAGCTTCGGCGAAGGTACGAATTGAAGCCCCAGTAAACGGCGGCCGTAACTATAACGGTCCTAAGGTAGCGAAATTCCTTGTCGGGTAAGTTCCGACCCGCACGAAAGGCGTAACGATCTGGGCACTGTCTCAACGAGGGACTCGGTGAAATTTAAATACCCGTGAAGATGCGGGTTACCCGCGACAGGACGGAAAGACCCCATGGAGCTTTACTGTAGCTTGATATTGAATGTTTGTGCTGCTTGTACAGCATAGGTAGGAGACGTAGAAGTTTGGACGCCAGTCTAGACGGAGTCGCACGGTGGGATACTACCCTCGTTGTATGAACATTCTAACACTGGTCGCTGATCGCGATCGTGGACAGTGTCTGGCGGGCAGTTTGACTGGGGCGGTCGCCTCCTAAAAGGTAACGGAGGCGCTCAAAGGTTTGCTCAGAATGGTTGGAAATCATTCGTAGCGTGTAAAGGCATAAGCAAGCTTGACTGCGAGAGCTACAACTCGAGCAGGTACGAAAGTAGGACTTAGTGATCCGGTGGTTCCGCATGGAAGGGCCATCGCTCAACGGATAAAAGCTACCCTGGGGATAACAGGCTCATCTCCCCCAAGAGTCCACATCGACGGGGAGGTTTGGCACCTCGATGTCGGCTCATCGCATCCTGGGGCTGTAGTCGGTCCCAAGGGTTGGGCTGTTCGCCCATTAAAGCGGTACGCGAGCTGGGTTCAGAACGTCGTGAGACAGTTCGGTCCCTATCCGTCGCGGGCGCAGGAAATTTGAGAGGAGTTGCCCTTAGTACGAGAGGACCGGGGTGAACAAACCGCTGGTGTACCAGTTGTTCCGCCAGGAGCATTGCTGGGTAGCTATGTTTGGATGAGATAAACGCTGAAAGCATCTAAGTGTGAAACTCGCCTCGAGATGAGATTTCCCATTCTTAATGAAGTAAGACCCCTTAGAGATGATGAGGTAGATAGGCTAGAAGTGGAAGTGCTGTGAGGCATGTAGCGGACTAGTACTAATCGGTCGAGGACTTAACCAAAGTCAAGAACGAAAGTTCAAGAAACACTTATGAGTGGTTCAATTAAGAGAAGAATTTGATACTATTTAGTTTTGAGTGAATAACTCAAAGGTGTCGTGTCGATAGCATAGAGGACACACCTGTTCCCATTCCGAACACAGAAGTTAAGCTCTATCACGCCGAAAGTAGTTGCCGGATCGCTGGCTGCGAGGATAGGAAGATGCGGTGCCGTACATAGGAAGT
>NZ_BPKZ01000021.1 GCF_019656075.1 Leuconostoc palmae
ATCACCACCAGCAAAGGTAATTAAGTTCCAGCTCACACCCTTACTGTCAGTGTATTGACGCGTGACTTGCACTTGTTGCCCTTCGTACTGTTTAGTATGGTCAATATACTGCCACTTGAGATCATTACCATTCTGGTCTTTTGTTACAACACCGTAAGGTGCGTTAGCAAATAAGCCATCTTCTCGTAATGAGCTAGTGATGTAGGCAGTGTAGTCTGTGTTAACTCCAATATTCGACGACGAATCAATACTAATAAAGTTGTTAACATTAACATCATCAGGTCGTTGTGTTAATTGACGTCCATTACCTGATCCGGCGTCAAACTGGTACCATTTATCAGAATATATATCGTGCACGTAGGCGCCTTTAAGTTGGGCACCATTTGTGCCAAAATACTGCAAATTCGTGTTTAATTGTATTAAACCTTTTGCCATCGTACCATCGTTATTGAAATAGTAAATATTTTGTGTGTCATCTGAAATATACTGACTGGTTACCATTTCACCACGTGCATCGAAATAGTAGGTATTTCCCTGAACATCTTGACCAAAGCTGTTCCTTATTTCAACACCATTTGGCAGAATATAATATTTCTTAGAAGATGCGTTCACAGTTTTTAAAGGGCCACTCTCTTCAGTGGATTTCACCATATACCCGTCATTATCAAAATAGTACCACTCTCCGTTCCCATCCTCAACAAATGTGTTTTTTGCTTGATAGCCACTAATTGAATAGTACTTTATACCGATATCATCAACAATAAACCCAGTATTTGACTCTTGATTCATAAGCTGCTTGGGCAGACGAGAATACATATCATCGTTGCTAGAAACATTAAAATACTTATTAGATGCCCAGTCTTTTAAGACGTAGTTGATCCCTTTTCCCTGAATGTTAGAACCATTAAAATATTTAGCGGACCATTGTGTAATTCTAGTATTCGGATCAATCGTTTTTTTAGTAGAAATTTGTATTCGATCAAACAATGATTTAAATAATGGATTTTTTTGTAGCTCAGCTAAATACTTTCCACCATATATTGATTGATAATCAGTGCCACTGCTTTTTATATTCGCAGCATAAATAATATTTTGAATATCTGGATTTTCTGAATTAACACCGTATTTATCTGTTCTAATGACAGAAACTGCTTGTTCCAAAGGCATATTATAAAGTTGATCAGGAATAAAATCAGCCATTACTTGTATACTTGAACCATCATATGTTTTCTGAGCATGAAGAGATTTAATGGCATTTCTTAAGTCCTCATCTGTTCCGTATTTTGTAGGATTTTTAGAACCATCTGCTGCATTAAATCCTAAATCATAGCGGTCAGTAAACGCATAACCATTTTGAACAGTATCTACTGCGTCCAAAAATGAGCCGTCAGTACTTGATCGATATTGTGGCGCCATTTGGAAACTTGTAACACCCCATTTATTAAAGTCTGCAGCATGTTTTGCAATAATAACGTTGGCATATTCATCTGCCGAAGCATTTTTGGATGGGACAGTTTGAAAATTAGAAAATCCTTCATAGATAAGTTGAGAATCCAATGCAGCGTTAGAATGATAAACAGAATTATCATTATTTTTTTCAGTACTGGCTATGGTTCTAGCATCTTGTTCATCAGAAGCGCCTACCGGTACCCATACAGCTAAGTAACCAGATGTCTGAACAGTATCATAACCTTTTATCTCTGATGCATCAAACGTCAATTCACCTTTATCATTAGTTGTTTTATAAAGATTCTGTGGTACTTTACTGTCTGTTGCATATGCTACTATTCCCTGACTGTTAGTTAATAATAAAGGCCGGTATGCTTGATGTGCATGACTAATCCCCATGCTCAAAGTCACTTTATCGTTATTTAAATCCAAATTAGGATTATTACTGACAATAACACCAATGCCTTGATTACGTGTGTCAGAACTACCGTTATCCGTTGCAGACATCGCACCTTTTCCGTATCTGACACTAGTTAACACATCATTCTTATCTACGGAAAGCGATTGTCCACCTGATACAAATTTGGTACGTGCGGTAAGCAAACTCGTGATGGCATTGTAATAAGGCGTTTCATGAGCCATATACTTACCATTATCTGTAAATAAATCACCATAATAGACTCTTGGCACAGTATCTTTATTAGTTAACAAAATGGCATAAGCACTGGGCATGTTATTATGCGTATACTGCTTTTCTGAAGAAATCTTGTTCATGTCAGCATTATACTCTTTAAAAGCTTCGTCGTAGAGGGCACTATCCTTAGCCAGTAAAGCCTTATCAACAGTGGGATATAAATCAGGATGCTTATCAGAAATAATTTGGGCAATTATTGTCTGAACCTCACTATCATGAGCTCGAATAAAGCTGTAATTGGGTACGGCCTGATTGTAAGAATTATCAGCAGTTCGATGAACTAGCAGAGCATCTCTAGTAAAACTCTTCATAGGATCTCTACTAGTAATGGGTCTCGTTAATGATGCTAACAATTGGTTTTGCATCGTGGCATCCATAGTTAATTGGCTATTACCATTAACTTGTTGGTTATACCAAACGTCATTAGGAGACCAATCTTCTAAAATGTGAATGTGTTGATTCGCATTTTTATCGTTTTCTCCTACCTGATAAGCAGCTTTAAAATAATCGCCGGCAATCTGTAATAAGTCAGCATCAACATTATCTACTGCGTCAATTCGAATGCTATCAAAATTAGCTAAATGTGCTTCTGGATCCTGAGGCGCCGTTATCGTCCCAAAATTCATCAAATAATGTATCCAGTTTAGTTGTTCAGCTTGTACGATAGGATTAGAATTATCGACATCATTGCCTAATAATAGTTCATATCCCCAATCGTCTCCGCTGTACGGTTGGCTTGCATATGATATATGATTTCCCGTCTGTTGACTAGGTGTCCTGTTAATTAATCGGTTACCTTCTGCTGCATTTGCTTCAGGAACTAAGGGACTATTTGTAAAGATAAACGCCCCATTTTGCAAATGGTTAGTAGAGCCTGTTTCACTATCAATCATCCACCGTGGGTTGGTATCTACCAAGTTTCCCTGAATATCTTGGTGTTTGCTTTTAATAAAGCTTTTAATGGAATCGTCTAACCATTTTGTGCTTTTTTCAAGACTAATCTTTTTTTCAATGGCTTTTTGAACCATCAAAGCAGCATTATTTAAGTCTAATTGACTCGAGGCCCCCGTATATATTTTTTGATCACCCAGTCCTAGCGCAGACATATAGTTCAAATAATTCGCCTGCACTTCTTTATCAGGCCACCAAGTCATGAGCAGTGGCCTAAAATCAGTTTCTGTCGAAGGCTCCCACTTTGTGCCATTTCTTAAAATGTCGGTAGGTCGATACCATGAATTAGCAGTTAAAAAACCATCCACGTTAGTAAAACTTTTGGTATCATAAGACTTTGCAGCATTATGACTTGTAGCATCACTGTTTTGTGAAGTTAATCCTTTCTCAAACTGGTATTCAATGACACTTTGCCCAACGCCATCTAAACCAAAGTAAATAAATTCGTTGTTAAATACACCTGCATAGTTTCTTCTGCGGTGTCCCTGTTCATCAAAGTAATATTGCTTACCATCAATATTTTGAACGCCCGTTAACATCTTTCCACTAGCATCAAAATAGTAAACATTACCTGACAAATCAGTGGCTATACCACTTTTAATCTGATTTCCTTGCTCATCAAATCCTTTTGCTGTACCATCCAAAAATTCTACATTTTGTCTAGCGTATCCAGTTTGAGCATCAAAATAAATGTTTTTTCCATTAACTTGTTGAAAAGCACCTTTAACTTGCGCACCATCGGGACCAAAATATTGCGTCTTGTTGTTATCAGTTTTTAAACCAATAATCGCCTCGCCTTGGTTATTAAAGTAGTATGTTTTTCCTTGACTGTTAGTAACATAGCCTTCTTTTACCCGATTACCATTAGAATCGTAACCAACTAACTTACCAGCAACATCGGTCGTATAATCATCTGCGTAACCTAAGTTAGCATTGAAATAAATACGTTTACCGTTAACACTACGAAAATCTCCTTTAACTTGTTTGCCCGTTGTTTCATCAAAATATTGGAGATGATTATCAATGTTTTTAGGGCCAACAACTTGCTTCCCTTTCTTGTCCAGATAAACGTAATAGCCATCTTTCAAAATATAACGCCCACCAGTTATAGTTTCGGGAACCGAATCAGGGGCTTTTTCAAACTGTTTTTCTTGTAATTTACTGATTGCATCTGAAGCGTTAATACTAGTTTTGGTCTCTGGTACGACTGACTTGCTTGGTACATCAGTCGTTTTAACAGGAGCTGTTGTTGACTC
>NZ_BPKZ01000022.1 GCF_019656075.1 Leuconostoc palmae
ATCACCACCAGCAAAGGTAATTAAGTTCCAGCTCACACCCTTACTGTCAGTGTATTGACGCGTGACTTGCACTTGTTTATTGTTATAGCTTGATAGTGGCTTTATAGACGGAGTAAATTTTTTATCATCTTGATAGTCCATGACTTGCATATCTTCTGGCAAATTAGAATACATATTATATGCTGAAGCCGGGTCAAAAATAATTTTTTTATCAGTTACAGGTACACCAAGTTGGACTGCAATATCATTAGAAATCAAATCTGATGGTAATAAGAACTTCATATTTTGATTGGACACGTTAAAATATTGACCTGTTTGCCAGTCTTTCAAAACATACCCCATACCTAAGCCTAGAACATTCGTTCCGTTCATATATTTAGCAGACCACTCTTTTATTTTAGTATCCGTATCTAATTCCGCTCTAGTTTTACTATCAACTGTGTAATATACAGATCCGGTACCGTTGCCACCATAATTTTTTACATCATATTCATAACTTTTTGACCTAAATATATCAGGATAAGCTGCTTTTAATTTATCTAAAAACTCACCACCGTACTTATTCTGATACTTACCTCCACCTACTGTATTAACAACGTACATTTGTGTACCAAAAGGTGTTGACAAATTATTCCCATTCCAATCAACACGGTTAGTAGAAGCAACCTCCTTACCAGGTAAATTGTAAATCTGATTAGCCACAACATCTGCCATTACTTGCATACCTGATAAGTGAAGCTGTTTTATAGCTTGTCGTAAATCTTCATCGTTTCCATATTTCGTTGGTTTCTCAAATCCTAGGTCGTATCTATCCGTAAACGCATAACCATTATCGATAGTAGAATCTAAAAATGTTTTGTCTTGTGATGATCGATATTGTGGTGCCATTTCGAAGCTTGTGATGCCCCATGATTTAAAAGTATCTGCTTTATCAGCTATGACAACGTTAGTGTACTCATTCCTATTTGTAGGCATTGGTTGAAAATTTGAAAATGCTTCATAAATTAAATTTGAATCCAATGCAGCATTCGAATGCAATACTTTGCCATCATTCACTGATTTCTCACTTGGTAATGTGCGAGCATCTTGCTGTTCTGTCGCATCTAAAGGTACCCAAGCGCTCAAATAACCAGAGACTTCAGAATTTAAGAATCCATGAACTTTTGTATTAAGTTGGCCATTGATGTCTTGATTGCTAAACACTAAATCACCGTTGTCATCAGTTTTGATCACGGGCGCATTTTTGCTGGATGAATAAGAATCAATACCGTTATCCGTAGTTAATAACAAGGCTCGATAATTTTGATTTCTATGGGCAGCACCCATATGTAAAGTTACTTTACTGTCCTTACTCAACTTTAATGAAGGGTCATTTGCTATAACAACACCAATCCCTTGTGTCCGCGTTTCATTAGTTCCAATATCATTAGCGGTCATTGCACCTTTTCCAAAACGAACACTCGTTAACACGCCATTATCATCGACATTTATTGTTTGTCCACCAGCAACAAATTGTTTACGTGCTTCCATAAGGGCCGTAATGGTATCAAAATATAATGACTGTTTTTGCATATATTGCCCATCATCTTGATACATGTCACCATAATAAACACGTGGAACTGTATCCTTATTAGTTAACAACAAGGCATAAGCACTAGGAATATTATATTGATTATACTTTTTCTCGATTTTTCTTTGATCTTTATAATACAAAGACAAGCCCTTTTGTAACTGTTCAGGTGTAAAATTAGTCCAATCAGCGCCAGTAGCATCAGTAATAGCCGCACCAACTTTATCTTGGATATCTTTATCATGCGCATGAATAATCGAATAGTTTGGAATAGCAACATTTTCCGTAGAATTATTAGCACGATCGGCTATGAGCTTGTCACCTTCTTTATCCTGAATTAAGTTTGATAATGATATATTACTGCTAGGACCATTAGTCAAAGACTTTTTCATAGCTTCTCTTATATCGGACTCAATCAATGCATCTTGATGTATTGTTGTAGTACCAGCTTCCAGTCCCGCTTCCACCAATGACAAGTGAGCATTAGCTTCCTTATCATTTTTGTCGACACCGTAAGCTGCTCTTAAATAATCATAGGTTCTCTGAATTAAATCATTACTAACAAAGTCAACGGCATCTATTCTGATACTATCAAAATTTGAATTATTCTCTTTTCCCTGTGTTGTAATACTACCAAAGTTCAAAAGATAATATAACCAGTTCAAATCTTCAGCTTGAACAATAGGATTAGAGTTGTCAACATCGTTGGCTAATAGAAAATCCAAAGAATTATCTGCATTACGATACTTAGAGTTGACATTGGGAGTCAAATCACTATTCTGATACTTTAAATACCCCCCCTGAAATGGACCAGTATGGTATTCAGAGTCACTATTCCAAATATATTGTTGGTTGATAAATGATGGCTGCCCGTCATGGGCAGTAAACAATACATTATTTAACCAATCTGTATTGCCTGTTTGGCTAATCTTTTTTTCGATACCAATTTGAGCTTGTTGTGCCGCTTCGTTTAACAGAAGTTGGTCAGTATTAAGATCATAGACAGCAGACTGATTGAGTACACCTTCATTCTGCATCAATCTCAAATAATTAACTTGAATATCTTTATTTGGCCACCAAACTGTAATAAGTGGTCTGAAATCTTTATCAGTTGAAGCTCTCCAGTCTGTACCATGAGACAAAATTTGTGCTGGACGATACCAAGTTTCTGCTGTTAAGAAGCCATCTACAAGATTCTTAAAATTGCTTTCACTTAAATTATTTACAACATTGTGTTGCGTATAATCATTTTTATTCGATGGCGCCACTAAAGTATATTGATATGACCCATTCCCAGTATCTTTGTCAAAATAATAGCCAATACCATCAATATTTTTTGCTTGGCCCTTGAGTTGTATACCCGTTGCTAAATCAAAGTAATTCAGATTGCCATTGATGCCATATAATCCCTTTATTGCTTCATTATTGTTGTCAAGATAATAAACATTGTCTCCGCTAATTTTATATTGACCTGTTGGTGCTGTGTTAACAACACTGACGAGATTACCTTTATTGCCTTCAAAATAGTACGTTGTCCCATCAACCGTAGCTGTGTGGCCTTTTAGTTGTTCTCCAGTATGTTCATCAAAATATTGTATTTCGCCATTAACGTCATTTAGACCTTTGATAGTATGACCTTGATTATCAACATAAGCCCAATATTTTTTCTCTTGACCCTCATTATTTTTTGATGTCTGCTCGGCATAATGTCCATTGGTAACCGCTTTAAATGCCGTAGCGTTACCACTGTCTGCGTCGAAATAATAAGTGACACCATCAACTGAACGTATTTGATGTTTAGCCTGATGACCTGTTGACAGGTCAAAATACTGTAAATTCCCTTCAACATCATATAGACCCTTTACTGGTTGCTTGTCATGGATATCAACATACTGCCACATGCCATCTTTTTGAGAATAACTACCATTACTAATTTTTGTAAATGTACGACCATTGCCACTATTTTTATCAAAATAATAAGCATTATCATCAATATTCTTTAATTCCCCTTTCGCTTGATAACCTGTTTTCGGATCAAAATATTGCGTATGACCTTCAATATTTTGTAATCCACTTACCTGCTTACCAGATTGATCAATATAAACAAATTGGCCATCTTTTTCTACATATTGTCCACTATTAATACTAGTTTTGGTCTCTGGTACGACTGACTTGCTTGGTACATCAGTCGTTTTAACAGGAGCTGTTGTTGACTC
>NZ_BPKZ01000023.1 GCF_019656075.1 Leuconostoc palmae
GAACTGACTCCATGTGATTCCTGAAGCATTCGTATATTCTCCTGTCACATGGACAGCTTGATTTTGATACGCAGTTGCCATGTTAACTAGCTTAGCATTCACTTCCCCATAAGGTGTGCCACTAAACACGCCATCACGTGTTGTCCGTGGCACAATCTTAGCTTGATAATCAACCACCTTCGTTACTACTGGTGAAAATGACCGTTGATCAATCCAGTATTGTGTCCCATTCACTGTCGCTAAGTACCATTGATTACCCTGAGCATCTGAATGTTGCTTTGTTACTGACACTGTTTGCTGGTTATAGTTTGTCACATAATCGACAAACTGAGCCCCCGCTTCACCATATGGTGCTGTCTTAAACATCCCATCTGGTCGTTGGCGTGCCACAATTGTTGCATTTAATGCCACCACCTGATCAAAGGTCGCAGTAAACGCCCGCTTGTCAATCCATGTGCTTTGACCATTCAAATTCGTCAAGTAATATGTGTTGCCGACTTCGTTTGAATAAGCTTTTGAAATATGGACATAGCGTCCATTAGCTGAAAGCGTATCACCAGCCCATTGAGCCCCACTCATCTTATAAGGTGCGTTTAACCACAAACCATCTGTCCGTTGGCTGCTATTTACATACATATCATCATTCATGGCTTGCATGATTGTTGTGCTCAAAGCGCGACTATCAACCCAGACCTGTTGATTATTTAGCGTAATAAGACGCCATTGTGCACCGTAGGCATCTTGCCCTTGCTTGGTCACTTGTACATATTGCCCATTATAATCTGCCGTCATGCCTATGAGTTGTGACCCTTGACCACGATATGGCGCATTCAAGAATAACCCATCATTCCGACCATTGCTATTCACATAGAGCTGTTGGTCTGTATCACTAACTTGCATCTGTGCCAATGCATGGTTATCAACCCAGACCGTCTGGCCCCCAAGGACAACCTGACTCCAAACCGTGCCTTGATCATCAAAGTACTGTTTACTAATGGTAACTGTTTGGTTGTTGTAATTTTTAGCCAAACCGGCTAACTTATAACCCGGTTGACGGTATGGCGCATTTAAGAATAACCCATCAAGATTACTAGTTGTATTGACAAAAACCTTTTGGTTCATGTCATGTGTGAAATTGGTATTCAATGCCTGACTATCAATCCAGTACTGTGTCCCATTAAAACTAATCAGACTCCAGTCTTTTCCAGAAACGTTCGCCACCCCGGCAACGGTCACTTGTTGGCCCTTGTATTGGTTGGACATCCCAGCTAATTGATACCCCTTGACTTGGTATGGCGCATTCAAGAACAACCCATCATTGCGGTTAGCATAACTAATGAAGCTTATTTGGTTCATTGTTTTAAATGGTGTCATAGTTAACGCACGACTGTCCACCCAAAGCTTTTGTCCTTGTAAATCACCACCAGCAAAGGTAATTAAGTTCCAGCTCACACCCTTACTGTCAGTGTATTGACGCGTGACTTGCACTTGTT
>NZ_BPKZ01000024.1 GCF_019656075.1 Leuconostoc palmae
GCACTCACAGAGTGCGTACATACTACGTGCGGAACCACGTTAAAAGCATTATTGGGGATGGAATATGAAGACGCAACTTATAAATGGTTATTGGACAGCTACAAGTTTTACGGACAGATTAAACGCTGCTTTAGCGGAACTTGAAACAAAGGGACATCAAATTATTGAAGTACAGTACACGTACCCTATTTTTTTCTATTCTGCTCTAATACTATACAAATAAAAAAGCACTCACTGAGTGCGTACATACGTGCCAAGCATTCACGTTAAAAAGTTAAACTAAACACCAACTATAAACAATTAATAAGGTATTAAATTCATGGAACAAAAGCTCACTCAAAGTGAACTTGCCGAAAAAATTAACGCCTCTCGTATGGCGATTGCTAACTATGAGACCGACCGTAATACTCCTTCTTTTGCAATGCTTTCATTAATTGCTGACGCATTGGATACCACAGTGGACTACTTACAAGGTAAGACAGATACCCCTACCAAAACTATTGATAGTAACGTGAATACTGGGGATGAAAATAAAAAACACGTTGAACTATCAGATGATGAGTTAATCATGTCTTTTGAGGGTAAGGAGTTATCAGAAGACTATAAGCAAGCCATTATCGCAATGTTAAAAACTATGCGAGAGGGCAAACAATAAATGTATGAATACCTAGACTACAGTTCGCCACTCGAATACTTTGATGATGTCATTGTGAAATACAATGTTAAACGTTCAACTCATAACCGAATAAATGTCGTTGAAGTTCATGGCCATGAATATGATCCAGACGTTGCATCCCCTTTTGACAGTACAATCATCATCAACCCAAACTTTAAGACTAAGTTCTCACTGCCCTTTAGGAAGTTTCACGAACTACAACACGTTCTAAACGGTGAGCAGCACAAAACTTATGCGTTCTCCCCTTTAGCTAAAAATGACGCTGAAATTAGTGCTAATGCTTACGCTTTTAAAAAGTTAGCTAACTTTTACTTTGATGAGAATACAGACAGATACAGTAAACTCTACGACTTTATGGATTACTTTGGTATACCTATGTCGCTCGAGAGCAGTGTCTTAAAAAATATATAATTTAGGGAAATTTTATGGACTTATTAATAACTTTTATTTTTTTCACTTGTGGTATATCTTTTTTAGGAACGGCGAAAGATGAGAAAAGTAATTTATATAGTATAGCAGGATATTTTATGTTATTAGCCTGTGCAATTAGCTTAATAACTTACTTTGTCTATAAATAAAAAGTCACCTACTATCAGCAAATGAATTAAAACAAAAACATAACTGCTTATTTTAACAAGGGAGCCGACTCTGTGGTACGCTTCCCTGTTTAAACTATGGGCGGGGATGACTAACAGCAAATA
>NZ_BPKZ01000025.1 GCF_019656075.1 Leuconostoc palmae
GGCCTGCTGATATTTTTGTATGCAGTTACACCAGTAATGGAAGTTATAGACGGTTTGATAAGAGGGTTTGTCGGATCCAGTATTAATTAAGTATCTGGGGGAATAGTACTAGAAACTCAACAAACATACTCCATCTTATACAAAGTGAAAAGCGCTATCCCAACTCGCTGTGGGGATAGCGCTTTTTTTGTTAGTAGTAACTTTGTGAATTTCGCTTTTTTTAATTGGTCTAGCTTGCTAAACCTTGGTTTAATCAAGTTTTTGGTTTGTGAAATAAACAAAATTTTTGTTTGCTACCTTGATTATTTCATAAACCGCTTTATATCAGTATTCGTTGGTAAAAATGTTACATTTTGGGGTTTAGATGTAACATTTTTATTTTTAGTATAAATGTTTTTACACCGGCGTTTGTTCCCAAAATTGGGCTGACGCTTTCAGCGTTTTTACCGATTTGACCCCCCTGTTAGTAATTCGGGGGCCAATTTTTTTAGTGCCTAAATTTTAACAGCCTGTGCCAGTCGTGGGCACTCATGGTCAATCGTGCTGATCCACGACCC
>NZ_BPKZ01000026.1 GCF_019656075.1 Leuconostoc palmae
TTTATAATCGCAATCGTATCTCAAATGTCGCCTAATTAACTGAATAAAAATAGTCCAATTTATTGACTTCTGAGCAAATAAGTACACCATGGGATAAAGATAATTAAATTACTACGGGTTATGTAAATAAAGACAAACAAAAAGGCACCCTTAAGGTACCCACATTATTTTAACGATCATTAAGATCATCAAAATAACGTTTAATTGCGAACGTCACAACAGCAACACAGATTGCGTTAAACAATTGTGTGAGTTCTTGAAAAAAGTAAATCATGGAGTCTAAACCTCCTTGCCGTTGCAGTATAGTAGGAAACAACAGCTTTTTAAGTATATCATGTTTTGAAATACCAATAATATAATGTTATAATGTTAATAGAAGAAAGTACATGGAGACTAACCTCTCTAGTAAAAAGGGCTAGTGCGTAGGAACACCAGCTCTTTTTTGTTATTTCTAATGAACTATTCCTGATTTAATAATCTGTATTAAACTTATTTCAATCATTTTGCTGATGGATTATTTTGATGATTAGTATAATTAGTTTCAAGAAGACCAATTT
>NZ_BPKZ01000027.1 GCF_019656075.1 Leuconostoc palmae
TTTGAGATACGATTGCGATTATAAAAATTGATATACCAACCAATGGCTGCTTGGACTTCAGTTAATGTTTGGTATGCTTTCAGATACACCTCTTCACGCTTCAATATTGAATGAAACGCTTCCATACGGCGCCATTATCGTACGGATGGCCTTTGAGTGAATATGAATGTTTCAAGCCATAATTTTGGCATTTAATATTAAATTCAGCACTCGTGTATTGTGACCCCATATCTGAATGAATAATGAGTGGCTTTCGATGCTTATCTAACGCCATCTGTGGTTAGTCAACTGAATATAAGTGATATCTGTTTGCCAAACACTGCTCAAATCATGCAAGTGTCTAATCAAATTGGGTTTTTGCAACTGTCACAACAGTTTTGGGCTTTCGATAACGTTTTTGCATGCGTGATCTAATCCCTAATTCACGCATTAATTTGAGTGTCATATATTCAGATATTTTTGGACAGTCATTGTTTAGTTGACTATAAGCAGCAATACGACGATAG
>NZ_BPKZ01000028.1 GCF_019656075.1 Leuconostoc palmae
GATCCGACAAACCCTCTTATCAAACCGTCTATAACTTCCATTACTGGTGTAACTGCATACAAAAATATCAGCAGGCCTATGGCAATAATCAGTTTTTTATTTAAGATACTAATCAGTGAATGCCAGTTAATTTTTGTTAGAATGTATATGATTAACACAAGCATTGGAATAGCTAAATAGTCAGACAAGTTTGATTCAACGGTAGTCACATTAGTTGAATAGAACAATTTTAAAAATAAATAACCGATAGTTCCAACTACCATTGCACTGACTAAGCTTATCGTAACCACACGATAAAATTTACGTTCTTGTTGATTTTCTCTTAATTTTGCAACCATAGTTTCATCTCCCAAAAATAGATCATCTAACGACAAGTTTAAGTACTTAGATATTAAAATAATATTTTCAATATCGGGTAACGTTTTACCTGTCTCCCAATTAGATATGGTTTTATTAGAGACCAACAATTTATTAGCCAAATCCATTTGTGTTAGAGACATTTTTT